>NZ_SGWD01000016.1:0-439410 GCF_013337145.1 Enterobacter sp. JMULE2 | reverse complement strand
TTTTCATTCGCTCGGCCAGTTCAAGCATGACGCCCAGACCCGCCGCGTTGTCATCCAACCCCTGCAACGTCAAACCGCCGAGGTTATTGTCGGTGTCGGCGTCGCTCATCGGGGCGAAGGTATCGAGATGCGCCATGATAATGATCTGCTCAGCCGCTTTCCCTTCGTGTGCGGCAATGACCGTACTGCCCGTCACGTTGTGCCAGTTTTTTGTTTTATTACGTGAGGTATAGATATAGCGGCTGTGAAACGAGCGGATATCGCTCTGGTAGCCCATATCGGCAAACTGCTGACGAATATAGTCTGCGGAGAGCATCTCGGCCGGTGTGCCGGTCATGCGTCCAGGGAAGACCGTGGCAATATGCCGCGCCTGCATATTGGCGATTTCACCATAAGGTTGGTTTTTTGCCTGAACCGGAAGGATGAAGCAAACGCCGAGCGCCAGGGCAGCAATACGGTGGCGCGTTGCGGAAAACATAGTGAGTCCTTAAAAACAGAGCAAATTTTTAACCCGCTTAGTATGAAACTGTGATCGTGCATACACAATTTGAATTGCTCTTAAATGCCCGAAATTTCGCGTGTTAAGCACTTTTTGATATTTGCTTTTCCAGGGCGTTATTCCATTGAGTAACTACTCATTCCAATTCGTAATTTCATTCGGTCTAAGTCGCCCCCTATAGTCCCACTATTCCTGTTGTTAGTGAGTTGTTGCCTGTGGACTATCTGCCCTTATTTGCCGCAATTAAAGAGAGACCGGTGCTGGTTGTTGGTACGGGTGACATTGCCGATCGCAAAATCGCGTTCCTGCAACGGGCAGGCGCGCAGGTACGGGTAGTCGAAGAGGCGGATTTCGAGGAGTCGCAAATCGACAGTGTGGTGCTGGTGATCGCGGCCACCGAAAATCGTGAACTCAACCGTCGAATTTCTGACGCGGCGCAAGCCCGTTACCGCCTGGTGAACGTGGTGGACGACCAGCCTTTGTGCTCGTTTATCTTCCCGTCGATTGTTGACCGCTCGCCGCTGCTGGTGGCGATCTCCTCCGGCGGCACCGCGCCGGTGCTGGCGCGCGTGTTGCGGGAAAAAATCGAAGCGCTGCTGCCGACCAGCCTCGGGCGCATGGCGGAAAAAGCCAGCTTCTGGCGTGACCACCTGAAAAACCGCCTGACCAGCGTGACGGAACGCCGTCGCTTCTGGGAGCGCGTGTTTCGCGGCCGCTTTGCCAGCCTGATGCATACCGGTAATGAGACGGCGGCGCAGAAAATCCTCGAGGACGAACTGGATAACCCCGGCAGCACGAGCGGGGAGATCATTCTTGTGGGGGCTGGGCCTGGTGATGCCGGTCTGCTGACGCTGCGTGGCCTGCAGGTGCTGCAGGACGCGGACGTGGTGTTCTACGACCATCTGGTCACCGACGGCGTGCGCGAGCTGATCCGTCGCGACGCGGAGCAAATCTGCGTCGGCAAACGGGCTGGCGAGCATTCGGTGCCGCAGCACGACACTAACCAGATGCTGGTTGACGCCGCCAAAGCGGGTAAAACCGTGGTGCGCCTGAAAGGGGGCGATCCGTTTATTTTCGGTCGCGGCGGCGAAGAGCTGCAGGCGGCAGCCGAAGCGGGCGTACCGTTCCAGGTGGTGCCCGGCATCACGGCGGCCTCTGCGGTGACGGCCTACGCCGGTATCCCGCTAACCCATCGCGATTACGCCCAGAGCGTGACCTTTGTGACCGGACACTACAAGGCCGACAGCACGCCGTTTGACTGGTCGCATCTCGCCCAGAGCCGCCAGACGCTGGCGATCTACATGGGCACGATGAAAGCGGCAGACATCAGCGAACAACTTATTCAGCACGGTCGCGAGGCGACGACGCCCGTTGCCGTGATCTCTCGCGGCACGCGCGTCGATCAGCACGTTGCGACGGGCACCCTGGAACATCTTGCAACCCTGGCGAAAGACGCCCCGATGCCCGCCCTGATCGTGGTGGGGGAAGTGGTGCAGTTGCACAGCACGCTCGCCTGGTTTCAGAACACAACCGATACAGAAGGCTTTGGTTCTTCTGTCGTAAATTTGGCTTAAGGAACGGTTATGGACCAAAAACGTCTTACACACCTGCGGCAGCTTGAAGCGGAGAGTATCCATATTATCCGCGAAGTGGCCGCCGAGTTTTCTAACCCGGTGATGATGTACTCCATCGGTAAAGATTCCAGCGTCATGCTGCATCTGGCGCGTAAAGCGTTTTATCCGGGCACGCTGCCGTTCCCGCTGCTGCACGTGGATACCGGCTGGAAATTCCGCGAAATGTACGAGTTCCGCGACCGTACCGCGAAAGCCTACGGCTGCGAGCTGCTGGTGCATAAAAACCCGGAAGGGGTGGCGATGGGCATTAACCCGTTCGTGCACGGGAGCGCCAAACATACCGACATCATGAAAACCGAAGGGCTGAAGCAGGCGCTGAATAAATACGGTTTTGACGCGGCCTTCGGCGGCGCGCGCCGCGACGAAGAGAAATCCCGCGCCAAAGAGCGTATCTACTCTTTCCGCGACCGCTTCCACCGCTGGGACCCAAAAAACCAGCGCCCGGAGCTGTGGCACAACTATAACGGTCAGATCAACAAAGGCGAAAGCATTCGCGTCTTCCCGCTCTCCAACTGGACCGAGCTGGATATCTGGCAGTACATCTACCTGGAAAACATCGAAATCGTTCCGCTGTATCTGGCCGCCGAGCGCCCGGTGCTGGAGCGCGACGGCATGCTGATGATGATCGACGACGATCGCATCGACCTGCAGCCGGGTGAGGTAATCAAACAACAGATGGTGCGTTTCCGTACCCTCGGCTGCTGGCCGCTGACCGGCGCGGTGGAATCCAGCGCGCAGACGCTGCCGGAGATCATCGAAGAGATGCTGGTGTCCACCACCAGCGAGCGACAGGGGCGCGTGATTGACCGCGACCAGGCAGGCTCCATGGAGCTGAAGAAACGTCAGGGTTATTTCTAAGGAGCCGCCATGAATACCACTATTGCTCAACAAATTGCCAACGAAGGCGGCGTGGAAGCGTATCTGCACGCGCAACAACATAAAAGCCTGCTGCGTTTTCTGACCTGCGGCAGCGTGGATGACGGGAAAAGTACCCTGATTGGCCGCCTGCTGCACGATACGCGCCAGATTTACGAAGATCAGCTCTCTTCCCTGCATAACGACAGCAAGCGTCACGGCACCCAGGGTGAAAAACTCGACCTGGCCCTGCTGGTGGACGGCCTGCAGGCGGAGCGCGAGCAGGGCATCACCATTGACGTGGCCTACCGCTACTTCTCCACCGAGAAGCGCAAATTTATTATTGCCGACACCCCGGGGCACGAGCAGTACACCCGTAACATGGCGACCGGCGCCTCCACCTGCGACCTGGCGATCCTGCTGATGGACGCGCGTAAAGGCGTGCTGGATCAGACCCGTCGTCACAGCTTTATCTCGACGCTGCTGGGGATCAAACACCTTGTGGTGGCGGTCAACAAGATGGATCTGGTGAACTTCAGCGAAGAGAAGTTCGAGGAGATCCGCCAGAGCTACCTGACCTTTGCCGAACAGCTGCCGGGCAACCTGGATATTCGCTTTGTACCGCTCTCGGCGCTGGAAGGGGATAACGTCGCCTCCCAGAGCGCGAACATGCCGTGGTACAGCGGCCCGACGCTGCTGGAAGTGCTGGAAACCGTTGAAATTCAGCGCGTGGTCGACACCCAGCCGATGCGCTTCCCGGTGCAGTACGTGAACCGTCCGAACCTCGATTTCCGCGGCTTCTCCGGCACCCTCGCGTCAGGCTTCGTGAAGGTCGGCCAGCGCGTTAAGGTGCTGCCATCCGGCGTGGAATCCACCATCGCCCGCATCGTCACCTTCGACGGTGACCTGCAGGAAGCGGGCGCCGGTGAAGCGGTAACGCTGGTGCTGAAAGACGAAATTGATATCAGCCGGGGCGATCTGCTGGTGGATGCCCACGAAACGCTGGCGGCAGTGCAGGGCGCGTCCGTGGATGTGGTGTGGATGGCCGAACAGCCGCTGACCGCAGGCCAAAGCTATGACATTAAAATTGCCGGTAAGAAAACCCGCGCCCGCGTGGACGGTATTCAGTTCCAGGTGGATATCAACAACCTGACCCATCGTGACGTCACCGAGCTGCCGCTGAACGGCATTGGTCTGGTCGATCTGACCTTTGACGAACCGCTGGTGCTGGACCCGTATCAGCAGAATCCGGTTACGGGCGGGCTGATCTTTATCGACAGGCTGACCAACGTGACCGTCGGGGCCGGTATGGTGCGCGAGCCTAAAGAACAGGCTGCCGTGGCGTCTGAATTCAGCGCCTTCGAGCTGGAACTGAACGCGCTGGTGCGCAAGCACTTCCCGCACTGGGGCGCACGCGATCTGCTGGGAGGCAAGTAATGGCCGCCCATGATGAGAACGTCGTCTGGCATCCTCATCCGGTCACCGTCGCCCAGCGCGAACAGCTCCACAGGCACCGTGGCGTTGTACTGTGGTTTACCGGGCTGTCCGGCTCGGGTAAATCGACGGTGGCGGGCGCGCTGGAAGAGGCGTTGCATCAGCAGGGCGTAAGCACGTACCTGCTGGACGGCGACAACGTGCGCCACGGCCTGTGCAGCGATTTGGGGTTTAGCGACGATGACCGCAAAGAGAACATCCGCCGGGTGGGCGAAGTCGCCAGCCTGATGGCGGATGCCGGGCTGGTGGTGCTGACCGCATTTATCTCACCGCACCGCGCCGAGCGCCAGATGGTGCGCGAACGCGTGGGTCAGGATCGCTTTATCGAGGTATTTGTCGATACGCCGCTGGAGATTTGCGAAGCGCGCGACCCGAAAGGGCTGTACAAAAAAGCCCGTGCCGGAGAACTGCGTAACTTCACCGGCATTGACGCAGTCTACGAAGCGCCTGAATCGCCAGAGATTCACCTGGAAGGTCAACAATTGGTAACAAATTTAGTAAGCCAATTATTAGACCTGCTCAGACGGGACGATATTATCAGATCCTGAGACGGTATCGTTCGGGAGCTGTCTTCCCGAACGATGAGTCATGGTCACAGGATCAGCTATGCGCAACAGTGAAAACTACATTATCACCACCGGGTCGGAGCCGTTAACGACCGACGACGAGACAACCTGGTCCTTCCCCGGGGCCATTGTCGGCTTTATCTCGTGGTTACTGGCGCTGGGCATCCCGTTTCTCATTTATGGCGGTAACACGCTGTTCTTCTTCCTCTATACCTGGCCTTTCTTCCTGGCGCTGATGCCCGTGGCGGTCGTGGTGGGTATTGCGCTGCACTCCCTCTTCAATGGCCGACTCCTGTATAGTACGGTTATCACGATTGTGACCGTTGTGGTGATGTTTGGCCTGCTGTTTTTATGGCTGATGGGCTAACTTGCGACATAATTAAAACCCCGGAGTAGAGTCGAACGGAAAGTTATGGGATGATGATGCCGTTTTTTCAGGGGGCAGGATGGGTAAACTAACGCTGCTGTTGCTGGCTTTGCTGGTCTGGCTGCAATATTCGTTGTGGTTCGGTAAGAACGGACTGCACGACTATAGCCGGGTAAGCGATGACGTCGCGGCTCAGCAGGCAACAAACGCCAAACTCAAGGCGCGAAACGATCAACTCTTTGCTGAAATTGATGACCTCAATGGCGGGCAAGAGGCGATTGAGGAACGCGCACGCAATGAACTCAGTATGACTAAGCCGGGCGAAACTTTTTATCGTCTGGTTCCGGATGCGTCTAAACGCAATCAGGGCTCAGCACAAAACAATCGATAATCAGGCCCAGGATTACGACATGGCAGCAACTTTTTCGGACGTCTGTGCCGTGGTGCCGGCCGCAGGTTTTGGCCGGCGCATGCAGACAGAATGTCCCAAGCAGTACCTTTCAATTGGCGATAAAACGATCCTTGAGCACGCCGTGGCGGCGCTGCTGGCGCACCCGAGGGTGACGCACGTGGTCATCGCCATCAGCCCAGGCGATGCGCGCTTCGCGCAGCTCCCGCTGGCAAACCACCCACAGATTACCGTCGTTGACGGTGGCGCCGAGCGCGCCGATTCCGTGCTGGCGGGCATTCAGGCTGCCGGAAACGCCTCGTGGGTACTGGTACATGACGCGGCGCGTCCGTGTCTGCATCAGGACGATCTTGCGCGTCTGCTGGCCCTGAGCGAAACAAGCAAGGTCGGCGGGATTCTGGCTGCCCCCGTGCGTGACACCATGAAACGCGCCGAGCCGGGCAAACAGGCTATCGCCCATACCGTTGAGCGCGTTGATTTATGGCATGCGCTGACGCCACAATTTTTCCCCCGCGAACTGCTCCACGACTGCCTGACGCGCGCGCTTAAAGACGGTGCGACCATTACGGACGAAGCCTCGGCGCTGGAGTATTGCGGTTTTCACCCTGAGCTTGTTGAAGGGCGCGCTGATAATATAAAAGTGACGCGCCCGGAAGATTTGCAGCTCGCGGAATTTTATCTTACCCGTTCGACCCATCAGGAGAAGGCATAATGCGAATTGGACACGGTTTTGATGTACACGCCTTTGGCGGAGAAGGCCCAATTATCATTGGCGGCGTGCGTATTCCTTACGAAAAAGGACTGCTGGCGCATTCTGATGGCGACGTGGCGCTGCATGCGCTAACCGACGCGCTGCTGGGCGCTGCCGCGCTGGGGGATATCGGCAAGCTGTTCCCGGACACCGACCCGGCATTTAAAGGGGCAGACAGCCGCGAACTGCTGCGCGAAGCGTGGCGCCGCATTCAGGCGAAAGGCTACACTCTGGGTAACGTCGATGTGACCATCATCGCTCAGGCACCTAAAATGCTGCCTCACATTCCGCAGATGCGTGTGTTTATCGCGGAAGATCTGGGCTGCCATATGGACGACGTCAACGTCAAAGCGACCACCACCGAGAAGCTGGGCTTCACGGGCCGTGGTGAAGGTATTGCCTGTGAAGCCGTGGCGCTTCTGGTGAAGGCGAGCAAATGACAGACTTTGACAACCTGACATACCTGCACGGTAAACCGCAGGGGAACGGGGTGCTGAAAGCCAGCCCGGAAGATTTCCTCGTGGTGGAAGATCTGGGCTTTGAGCCGGATGGCGAAGGCGAGCACATTCTGGTGCGCATTCTGAAAAACGGCTGCAACACACGGTTTGTGGCCGACGCGCTGGCAAAATTCCTGAAAATTCATGCCCGCGAAGTGAGCTTTGCCGGACAGAAAGATAAACATGCGGTCACTGAACAGTGGATCTGCGCGCGCGTGCCGGGCAATACGATGCCGGATTTAAGCCAGTTTGAGCTTGAAGGCTGTAAGGTGCTGGAGTACGCCCGTCACAAGCGCAAACTGCGCTTGGGCGCGTTGAAGGGCAACGCCTTTACGCTGGTGCTGCGTGAAGTGACTGACCGCGAAGACGTTGAAAAACGCCTTCAGGCGATAAACGAACGCGGCGTACCGAACTACTTTGGCGCACAGCGTTTTGGTATCGGTGGCAGCAACCTGCAGGGCGCACTGCGCTGGGCGCAAAGCGATGCACCGGTACGCGACAGGAATAAACGCAGTTTTTGGTTGTCTGCGGCCCGCAGTGCGTTGTTTAATCAGATTGTGAGCGAACGTCTGAAAAAATCGGACGCTAATCAAGTTGTTGTCGGCGATGCGCTACAATTAGCGGGACGCGGAAGCTGGTTTGTGGCAACGGCCGATGAAATGGCCGATGTCCAGTCTCGTGTGGACGCTAAAGCGCTGATGATTACGGCCGCGCTGCCCGGTACGGGCGACTGGGGCACGCAGGGCGACGCGCTCGCTGCCGAGCAGTCAGCCGTCGCGGACGCGCCAGAATTACAATCACTGCTGGTGCGGGAAAAAGTCGAAGCAGCACGCCGCGCGATGTTGCTCTACCCGCAGCAGTTAAGCTGGAACTGGTGGGATGACGTGACCGTTGAGTTACGCTTCTGGCTACCTGCAGGTAGCTTTGCCACCAGTGTTGTCAGGGAACTTATCAACACCTCGGGTGATTATGCGAATATTGCTGAGTAACGATGACGGGATCCACGCGCCAGGTATACAGACCCTGGCGAAACACCTTCGCGAATTTGCGGATGTGCAGGTTGTGGCTCCCGATCGTAACCGCAGTGGAGCGTCTAACTCACTGACGCTGGAGTCGTCGCTTCGCACCTTTACCTTTGAAAATGGCGATATCGCCGTACAGATGGGCACGCCGACCGACTGCGTGTTCCTCGGCGTGAATGCGCTGATGCGCCCGCGCCCGGACATTGTGGTGTCAGGTATCAATGCCGGACCCAATCTCGGCGATGACGTGATCTACTCCGGTACCGTGGCGGCAGCGATGGAAGGCCGTCATCTGGGCTTCCCGGCGCTGGCGGTTTCGCTTAACGGCCATACGCATTACGACACGGCGGCGTCAATCACCTGTTCGATTCTTCGCGCGCTGGGGCGTGAACCCCTGCGTACGGGCCGTATCCTGAATATCAACGTACCCGACCTCCCGCTCAATGAGATCAAGGGGATCCGCGTGACGCGCTGTTTCAGCCGTCATCCTGCTGACCAGGTTATTCCGCAGCAGGATCCGCGCGGCAATACCCTCTACTGGATTGGGCCTCCGGGCGAAAAATGCGATGCCGGTCCAGATACGGACTTCGCTGCTGTAGATGAAGGGTATGTTTCCGTTACGCCACTGCACGTAGATTTAACCGCGTATAGCGCGCATGATGTGGTGTCGGACTGGTTAGATCGGGTCGGGGTGAACGTGCAATGGTAAGCAAACGTGTACAAACTCTTCTGGAACAACTTCGCGCTCAGGGGATCACCAACGAGCATGTGCTGGATGCGCTTGCCCAGGTTCCGCGCGAGAAGTTTGTAGACGAGGCGTTTGAGCACAAAGCGTGGGAAAACGTGGCGCTGCCTATTGGGCAAGGCCAGACCATTTCTCAGCCCTACATGGTGGCGCGCATGACGGAACTGCTGGAGTTAACCCCGGAGTCCCGCGTGCTGGAGATTGGCACCGGGTCGGGGTATCAAACCGCGATCCTCGCGCATCTTGTTCGCCATGTTTGTTCCGTCGAACGCATCAAAGGTTTACAGTGGCAGGCGCGTCGTCGCCTGAAACAACTTGATTTACATAATGTTTCAACACGTCACGGTGATGGATGGCAGGGTTGGCAGGCTCGCGCCCCGTTTGATGCCATTATCGTCACGGCCGCACCGCTGGAGATCCCGGCAGCACTCTTGTCGCAGCTGGATGAAGGCGGCATTCTCGTCTTGCCCGTGGGTGATGAACACCAGCTTCTGAAGCGTGTTCGTCGGCGTGGCGGCGAGTTTATTATCGATACCGTAGAAGCCGTACGCTTTGTGCCTCTGGTTAAGGGAGAGCTGGCCTGAGACTCGGATTTATCCAGGGTTATTAAGGCAAATTCAGCGTATTGTGTGGCGCAAAAGGTTCGTGCCATCACGGTTATTTTTAAGTCACTGGTAGTTAACACATTCCTGGGGGATAAATGAGCGCGGGAAGCCCAAAATTCACCATCAGCCGTGTTGCGGCATTATCACTGGTTTCGCTCTGGCTGGCAGGCTGTACAAGTTCGAATAACGCACCTGCGCCTGTAAGCTCCGTCGGCGGGAACAGCGGCTCGGGTAACACGTCCAGCGGAATGTTGATCACTCCTCCGCCGAAAATGGGCACCTCCACGGCGCAGCAAACTCCGCAGATCCAGCCGGTTCAGCGTCCAACCACGCAGCCAACACAGATTCAGCCAGTTGAACAACCTGTTCAGACGGAAAATGGCCGCATAGTATACAACCGCAAGTATGGGAACATTCCGAAAGGGAGCTATACCGGCGGCAGCACCTACACCGTGAAGCGCGGCGACACGCTGTTCTATATTGCCTGGATCACCGGGAACGATTTCCGCGATCTGGCACAGCGTAATAACGTGCAGGCCCCGTATGGACTGGAAGTCGGCCAAACGCTCCAGGTAGGCAACGCGACGGGTACGCCACTCACGCCGGGGAACACAGTTTCTGCGGCGGATGTGACCGCGCAAAATAACAGCGTTATGCCTGCACAAAAATCCACCACGGTGGTTGCTTCACAACCTGTAATTACGTATTCTGAGGATTCAGGTGATCAGAGTGCTAACAAAATGTTGCCGAATAATAAAGGGACTGCGACTGCTGTCACAGCACCGGTTACGGCACCTGTGGTTAGCTCTACTGAACCGACTGCCAGCAGTACCTCCACCAGTTCGCCTATCTCTGCATGGCGCTGGCCGACTGACGGCAAGGTTATCGAAAACTTCTCTTCCTCCGAGGGAGGAAATAAAGGGATCGATATCGCAGGGAGTAAGGGACAGGCTATCATCGCGACCTCAGACGGACGCGTTGTCTATGCCGGTAACGCTCTGCGCGGTTACGGTAATCTTATTATCATCAAACATAACGATGATTACCTGAGTGCCTACGCCCATAACGACACAATGCTGGTCCGGGAACAACAAGAAGTTAAGGCGGGGCAAAAAATCGCTACCATGGGTAGCACCGGAACCAGTTCTACACGCTTGCATTTTGAAATTCGTTACAAGGGGAAATCCGTAAACCCGCTGCAGTATCTGCCGCAGCGATAATTTGACGGGGCATGCCAGCCAGGGTGTCTCGTTCAGGGATCACGGGTAGGAGCCACCTTATGAGTCAGAATACGCTGAAAGTTCATGATTTAAATGAAGATGCGGAATTTGATGAGAACGGAGCAGAGGCTTTTGACGAAAAAGCCTTAGTAGAAGAGGAACCCAGTGATAACGATTTGGCTGAAGAAGAGCTGTTATCGCAGGGCGCCACACAGCGTGTACTGGACGCGACTCAGCTTTACCTTGGGGAGATTGGTTACTCCCCACTGTTAACGGCCGAAGAAGAAGTCTATTTCGCACGTCGTGCTTTGCGTGGTGATGTTGCCTCGCGCCGTCGCATGATTGAAAGTAACCTGCGACTGGTCGTGAAAATTGCTCGCCGTTACGGCAATCGTGGTCTGGCTCTGCTGGACCTGATTGAAGAGGGCAACTTAGGTCTCATCCGCGCAGTTGAGAAATTTGACCCGGAACGCGGGTTCCGCTTCTCAACCTACGCGACCTGGTGGATTCGTCAGACCATCGAACGGGCAATTATGAACCAAACCCGTACGATTAGACTGCCGATTCACATCGTCAAAGAGCTGAACGTCTATCTGCGTACCGCGCGTGAGTTGTCCCATAAACTGGACCACGAACCGAGCGCGGAAGAGATTGCCGAACAGCTTGATAAACCGGTTGATGACGTAAGCCGTATGCTGCGTCTCAACGAGCGCATTACCTCGGTTGACACCCCGCTGGGTGGCGACTCCGAAAAAGCGCTGCTGGACATCCTGGCCGACGAAAAAGACAACGGCCCGGAAGACACCACGCAGGACGATGACATGAAACAGAGCATCGTCAAATGGCTGTTCGAACTGAACGCTAAACAGCGTGAAGTGCTGGCACGTCGTTTCGGTTTACTGGGGTATGAAGCTGCGACACTGGAAGACGTCGGCCGTGAAATTGGCCTGACCCGCGAACGTGTTCGTCAGATTCAGGTTGAAGGTCTGCGCCGCCTGCGTGAAATCCTGCAGGGGCAAGGTCTGAATATCGAAGCGCTGTTCCGCGAATAAGCAACCTTTCGTCAAAAAAAGGCCCGTCGTGAGACGGGCCTTTTTCTTTTGTGCTACGGCTGCGCCGTTTCGTGCAGCAGGCGCCACGTAATTCTGTCGCCTTCCTGATTCAGCACCGCCGTCGACCAGCGCACGTTTAGCGGCATATCGGGGCGGGTTTGTGTCTCGCGATAGTGAAGTACTGCGCCGTTATCCCAGGCTTCTATCGTGGCGAGTTCATCAATGACGATTTTCAGGCCGGGTCGGCTTCCACGCTGGGTATCAAGGAAATGGGCAAGGGCGTGATAGTCAAGATGTGCGCCGCCCGGTGGTATCATCAGAAAATCCGGTCGAAAGCGGGTGAGCAAGGTTTCAGCCTCACCTTCACCTTTGCCTAACCAGTTTTCAAGCGCAATGTGGAGGTCGATAATGTCGTGTTCAAAAAGCGTCATGAATTCTCCTGTCGCAGCTGGCTGAGCACCTGCATCGTGTTAAGACGAGAAACGTACAATACAGGCACTAAAGTGATGCCTGCGGCAAAAATAAACATCCCGTGCCAGGCGACGAGCGGCGCAAGATAAACCTGCGCAATGCTCAGCGCCTGCGCCAGTAGCAGGGTTCCCGCAAAAAAGCTTAGCTGACGATTAAGATTCCACAGGGCGCTGGCGTCAGGCATATCGTCCTGGGCTGTCGTCAGAAACGCGCTGCTCTGCGCCGTGCTGCTGCAAAGACTGCCTCCGGCCCCCATCAACACAAAGGCCGCGACAGATAACAGCGCTGGCGATGCCGAACTGACGTTCAGTAAAAGCAGAATGCCTGTCGCCTGCAAAAGGCACCCGATAACCACCAGAGGCCGGGGGCCGACGCGGTTAAAATAGCGTCCTGTTACCATAATGGCCATAAACGATGCCGCGGACCATGGCAGCATAAGCATGCCCGTTGCAGCGGGCGTCATGCTGGCTTTGCTCTGAAGATAATATATGCCCGTTACGTTTACCCCGATAAAGATGCCGGGCACGCACACGTAGACAAGCATGGAAAAACGCAAAAGTGGATCGGTCAGCAAGGAGAGGTTTAACAGCCTGGCTGTTTTCTTCGGCGGCATTTCAGCGTTAAGCCATACGCAGGCTAAAACAAAGGTGACGATGGCGACGGGCAACGTCGCAAAAAAGATCCAGCGCCAGCTTAGCGTCTGCACCAGCAGTCCCCCGATAGCAGGGGAGCAGGCAGGGGCAAGCAACGCGACCAGCATCACCGCCGAGGAGAGTCTGGCGCGTTCGTGAGGCTTAAACTGTTGCCAGGTCAGCGCCTGTCCCACCGGGATCAGCAAGCCACCGCCAATCCCTTGCAGTGCACGCCAGGCAATCAGGCTTTCCAGCGAGGAAGACAGTCCCGCAGCAGCGGAGGTCGCACTAAAGAGAGCCAGAGAGAGGAGGATGACGCGCTTTGGCCCGATGCGGCGCGTCAGCGCGCTGCCGAAAGGGATCGCTAGCGTCAGACCGGCAATGTACCCGTTACTGACCCAGGCAAGTGCTGAGGGTGTAGTGTTGAACGCGCGCGCCATGGCCGGAAAGGCGACGCTGGCAATAAACATATTTATCAAATCAAGGAAAAAGCCGAGCAGATAGACAACGGCGACTTTGCTGCGATACGTCATGGTGGATCCTCCGGTGAGGTGGCGTATCGTATCGGCCCGCAAGCTACGGATAAACGCGACAAACAGCGATATACTGTCAAAATATTTTTGACAGTGATAAAGGTTAACGATGTTTACTCTACAGCGTACGGCAATGTTTATCGCAGTCGCGGAGGCGGGCAGCTTCACCGCCGCGGCAGAGGCAATGGGCCTGACAAAAGCCGTGGTGAGTTTCAACATTCGCCAGCTTGAAGACGAGCTGGGCGTTACACTGCTGCTGCGGTCAACCCGCCGTCTGACGTTAACCGAGGCGGGCGCGCTTTTTCATCAGCGAAGCGTCGCGCTTCTGAAGGAGGCAGAACAGCTGCAGGACGATGTCCGCGCGAGTCATGCGGGACTCGCCGGAGAATTGCGGATAACCACCACGCCTGAGTACGGCTCGCAGGTTGTGGTGCCTTTGCTGGCGGAATTTAGTCAGCAGCACCCGGAACTTCGCGTGCGCCACGTTTCGTCCTCTTTGCATGCCGACCTTATCTCTGAGCGCTTTGACGTCGCCATCCGGCTGGGAACGCTCGCCGATTCACGCTACCACGCCGCGATGATTACCTCTTTCGCCATATTGCCGGTGGCAGCGCCGGACTGGCTGGCTAACCATCCGGTAGAAACCCTTGAACAGCTGGCGAAAGCCGACTGGATCATTCACGAGCGCTTGCCCTCTCCACTGCGCTGGCAGGTGAAAGCGAGCAGCGGAGAGCTTGTCTCGTTTGAAATCACGAAAGCCCCGCGTCTGTATGCTGACAGTGCTCAGGCGCTGATGGCTTTCGCACGTGCCGGAAGCGGCGTGGCGTTACTGCCTGAATGGCTGGTGCGAAATGCGCTGGATACCGGGCAACTGGCGTCGGTATTACCCGGCTACACCTTTGCACAGCAGGGCATCTATGCGGTTTATCCCGATGCCCAACACGTGCCCGCGAAAGTCCGAAAGTTTATCGATTTTATGCGTGCGAGGGTGAATTAGTCGTGCATCATCTTTTTGATCAGCGCAGAAAATTGCTCGCGTTCGGTCTTGCTCAGGCGTCCTAAAAACGCCTCATCCACGTCATTGCCGACCGGTTTACAGCCTGCAAGCAGGGCTTCACCTTCTGGCGTCAGGAAGACAAACCGGCGGCGCTTATCTGCGGGATCGTGCTCGCGTTTTACCAGCCCACGCGCCTCCATGCGGCTGAGCATCTCTGCCAGCGTCGCTTTCGTGCTGACGGCCACTTCGGTCAATGCCACCTGTTCGATACCCGGATGTTCGGCAATTGAGCGCAGAACCGCATATTGCGGCTTGGTCAGCTCCGGCAAAGCATGCTGCCATTGCGCAGTATGTTGTTGAAAAAGCTGGCGCAACAGGTGGAACGCTTCTTGTCTTAGTTCCATGAACACTCCGACGAAAAAAATCACTCTCTATGATAGCCGCTAACGCCCTGGATTATAACGCGGGAGTTTTTAGCATTTAGTGTGATCGTATGCGAACGATCTTGTCATGAACAGGTTCCAGGAGTAGGTTACTCAATATGTTCGTATACGAACAAAATGATTGAGGTACTGAATGAGATTGATAGTAGGAATGACGGGAGCAACGGGCGCGCCGCTGGGTGTGGCTTTATTGCAGGCGCTGCGAGACATGCCGGAGGTGGAAACCCATCTGGTGATGTCGAAGTGGGCAAAAACCACCATTGAACTGGAAACGCCTTACGCCGCGCAGGACGTTGCCGCACTGGCTGACGTCGTCCACAGCCCGGCTGACCAGGCCGCCACCATCTCCTCCGGCTCGTTTCGCACCGACGGCATGATCGTCATTCCCTGCAGCATGAAAACGCTGGCGGGCATCCGCGCGGGCTACGCCGAGGGGCTGGTGGGGCGTGCGGCGGATGTGGTGCTGAAAGAGGGGCGAAAGCTGGTGCTGGTCCCCCGTGAAACGCCGCTCAGCACTATTCATCTGGAGAACATGCTTGCACTTTCCCGCATGGGCGTGGCGATGGTGCCGCCCATGCCTGCCTATTACAACCACCCGCAAACCGCTGATGACATCACCCAGCATATCGTGACCCGCGTGCTCGACCAGTTCGGTCTGGAGCATAAAAAGGCGCGCCGCTGGAACGGGTTGCGCGAGGCGAAACATTTTTCACAGGAGACTAAAGATGGCATTTGATGATTTGAGAAGCTTCCTGCAGGCGCTCGATGAGCAAGGGCAACTGCTGAAAATTGAGGAAGAGGTAAACGCCGAGCCCGATCTGGCGGCGGCCGCTAACGCCACGGGCCGCATTGGCGACGGCGCGCCCGCGCTGTGGTTCGACAACATTCGCGGCTTTACCGATGCCCGCGTGGTGATGAACACCATCGGCTCCTGGCAGAACCACGCCATTTCGATGGGGTTGCCTGCGAACACCCCGGTAAAAAAACAGATCGACGAGTTTATTCGCCGCTGGGATAAATTCCCCGTTACGCCAGAGCGCCGCGCCAACCCGGCCTGGGCGCAGAATACGGTGGACGGTGAAGAGATCAACCTGTTCGACATTCTGCCGCTATTTCGCCTGAACGACGGTGACGGCGGTTTTTATCTCGATAAAGCGTGCGTCGTCTCGCGCGATCCGCTCGACCCGGACCACTTCGGCAAGCAGAACGTCGGCATCTACCGCATGGAAGTGAAGGGCAAGCGCAAGCTCGGCCTCCAGCCTGTTCCGATGCACGATATCGCTCTGCATCTGCATAAAGCGGAAGAGCGTGGTGAAGACCTGCCGATTGCGATTACCCTCGGTAACGACCCGATCATCACCCTGATGGGCGCCACGCCGCTGAAATACGATCAGTCCGAGTATGAAATGGCCGGTGCGCTGCGTGAAAGCCCGTACCCGATTGCCACCGCGCCGCTGACCGGCTTCGATGTGCCTTGGGGTTCTGAAGTGATCCTCGAAGGGGTCATCGAAGGCCGCAAGCGTGAAATCGAAGGGCCGTTCGGCGAGTTTACCGGGCACTATTCCGGTGGACGTAACATGACGGTGGTACGTATCGACAAAGTCTCTTACCGCACCAAACCGATTTTTGAGTCGCTCTACCTCGGCATGCCGTGGACCGAAATTGATTATCTGATGGGCCCGGCAACCTGCGTACCGCTTTACCAGCAGCTAAAAGCGGAATTCCCGGAAGTGCAGGCGGTGAACGCGATGTACACCCACGGACTGCTGGCGATTATCTCCACCAAAAAACGCTACGGCGGTTTTGCCCGCGCGGTCGGTTTACGTGCCATGACCACGCCGCACGGTCTGGGCTACGTGAAGATGGTAATCATGGTGGATGAAGATGTCGATCCGTTCAACCTCCCGCAGGTGATGTGGGCGCTGTCGTCGAAAGTGAACCCGGCAGGGGATCTGGTACAGCTGCCGAACATGTCGGTCCTCGAGCTTGACCCTGGCTCCAGTCCGGCGGGCATTACCGACAAGCTGATTATCGATGCCACCACGCCTGTAGCGCCGGACACCCGTGGCCACTACAGCCAGCCGGTACAGGATCTGCCTGAAACCAAAGCCTGGGCTGAAAAATTGACCGCGATGCTGGCAGCACGCCAATAAGGAGGAAAAGATGATTTGTCCACGTTGTGCCGATGAGCATATTGAAGTGATGGCGACGTCACCGGTGAAAGGGGTCTGGACCGTTTACCAGTGCCAGCATTGTTTGTATACCTGGCGCGATACCGAACCGCTGCGCCGTACCAGCCGCGAGCACTACCCTGAAGCGTTTCGCATGACGCAGAAGGATATTGATGAGGCACCGCAGGTGCCGACGATCCCACCGCTGTTGTAAAAAAAAGCCCGGTGGCGGCTTCGCCTTACCGGGCCTACGGGTTTTGTAGGTCGGGTAAGGCGAAGCCGCCACCCGACAAAACAGACCGCAGAGAACTAAACCAGACTTTTCAGCCGATAAATCCACTCCAGCGCCTGACGCGGCGTCAGTGAATCCGGGTCGAGATTCTCCAGCGCTTCCACTGCTGGCGACGTCTCTTCCGCAGGCACCAGCAGCGACATCTGCGTACCATCTATCTGCGTCGCCGCCGCGTTCGGCGACAGGCTTTCCAGCTCGCGCAGTTTCTGACGCGCGCGCTTGATCACCTCTTTCGGTACACCTGCCAGCGCCGCTACGGCCAGCCCATAGCTCTTGCTTGCCGCGCCATCCTGCACCGTGTGCATAAAGGCGATGGTGTCGCCGTGCTCCAGTGCATCAAGATGCACGTTCGCCACTCCTTCCATTTTCTCCGGCAACTGCGTCAGTTCGAAGTAATGGGTCGCAAACAGCGTCATAGCCTTGATTTTATTCGCGAGGCTTTCCGCGCAGGCCCACGCCAGGGACAAACCATCATAGGTTGACGTTCCGCGCCCGACTTCGTCCATCAGCACCAGGCTGTGCTCGGTGGCGTTATGCAGAATGTTAGCCGTTTCGGTCATCTCGACCATGAAGGTTGAACGACCGCTCGCCAGATCGTCCGCAGCCCCGACGCGGGTAAAGATGCGGTCGATTGGGCCAATCTCCACGTTTTGCGCCGGGACGTAGCTGCCGATATACGCGAGCAGCGCAATCAGCGCCGTCTGACGCATATAGGTACTCTTACCGCCCATGTTCGGTCCGGTAATGATCAGCATGCGTCTCTGCGGCGACAGGCTGAGCGGGTTAGCGATGAACGGTTCGTTCAGTACGCGCTCCACCACCGGATGACGCCCTTCGGTAATGCGAATGCCGGGCTTGTCGGTAAAGGTCGGGCAGGTATAGTTCAGCGTTTCAGCGCGTTCAGCAAGGTTGACCAGCACGTCCAGTTCGGCCAACGCGGCGGCGCTTAGCTGCAGATCGGCCAGGTGCGGCATCAGCATGTCGAACAGCTCGTCATACAGCTGCTTTTCCAGCGCCAGCGCTTTTCCTTTCGAGGTGAGGACTTTGTCCTCGTACTCTTTCAGCTCGGGAATAATGTAGCGCTCAGCGTTTTTCAGCGTCTGGCGGCGCACGTAGTGAATCGGCGCCAGGTGACTCTGCCCGCGGCTGATCTGAATGTAGTAGCCGTGGACCGCGTTATAGCCCACTTTCAGGGTATCAAGACCCAGACGCTCGCGTTCACGGATCTCCAGCTTATCAAGGTAGTCCGTGGCGCCGTCTGCCAGCGCGCGCCACTCGTCCAGCTCTTCGTTATATCCGGGGGCAATCACGCCGCCATCGCGTACCAGTACCGGAGGCGCATCGATGATGGCGCGCTCAAGCAGTTCGCGAAGCTCGGTGAATTCGCCCATCGTTTCGCGCAATTTTTGCACCGGTGCGCTGTCGACGTTGCCCAACTGAGCGCGCAGTTCCGGCAGTTGCTGGAAGGCATGGCGCATACGTGCGAGGTCGCGCGGGCGTGCCGTACGCAGAGCCAGGCGTGCGAGGATACGCTCCAGATCGCCTACCTGGCGCAGTACCGGCTGTAATTCGGTGTAACTGTCCTGCAATGCGGCGATGGTTTGCTGGCGGCCGATAAGCGTATTGGTGTCGCGAATCGGCATATGCAGCCAGCGCTTAAGCATGCGGCTGCCCATCGGCGTAACGGTACTGTCGAGGACGGAAGCCAGGGTGTTTTCAACGCCGCCCGCCAGATTCTGGGTTATCTCCAGGTTACGGCGCGTGGCGGCGTCCATGATGATGCTGTCCTGCTGACGCTCCATGGTGATAGAGCGGATATGCGGCAGGGCAGTACGCTGGGTATCTTTTACATATTGCAGCAGGCAGCCTGCCGCACACAGTCCGCGCGGGGCGTTTTCCACGCCAAAGCCAATCAGGTCGCGCGTGCCAAACTGCAGGTTGAGCTGCTGGCGCGCAGTATCAATTTCGAATTCCCACAGCGGACGACGACGCAGACCACGACGACCTTCAATCAGCGCCATTTCAGCGAAATCTTCGGCGTAGAGCAGCTCTGCCGGGTTAGTACGCTGCAATTCGGCAGCCATCGTCTCGCGGTCAGCCGGTTCACTCAGGCGAAAACGCCCGGAGCTGATATCCAGCGTCGCATAGCCAAACCCTTTGCCATCCTGCCAGAGTGCGGCCAGCAGGTTATCCTGGCGTTCTTGCAGCAGCGCTTCGTCGCTGATGGTGCCGGGCGTGACGATGCGCACGACTTTGCGCTCAACCGGGCCTTTTGACGTGGCGGGATCGCCAATCTGCTCGCAAATGGCGACGGATTCCCCCTGATTCACCAGTTTCGCCAGATAGTTTTCCACGGCATGATGCGGGATACCGGCCATAGGGATGGGCTCACCTGCCGATGCGCCGCGTTTGGTCAGGGATATGTCGAGCAACTGCGACGCACGTTTAGCATCGTCATAAAAGAGCTCGTAAAAGTCGCCCATACGGTAAAACAGCAGAATTTCCGGATGCTGTGCTTTCAGCTTCAGGTACTGCTGCATCATGGGGGTATGTGCGTCGAAATTCTCTAGTGTACTCATTAGTGTATCGTGTCCATTTTATTAACTTTCAATGAGTTGGCTTTTGTTTTTATTGTCAGGTGTCTTCCTGTCTCATTGGAACTCATGAAATTCTGAGCGTCTTATCATGCAATGTTTGGTGACCATGATAACGGAGTCTGTAGGGCAGGAAAACAGAAGGAGAAGGCTCTTTCGACTAAAGTGCGTACCGGATTCCATCTATGCGAAAACGGGGCTTTTTGTACGTACCTTCCGCATAAGAGCACTCGTTATATTATTCATTCATTCAGGAACGCATTCTTTCGCTCACTTATGCCGTAACTTCTTGCTTTGACAAGAAATAGCCGCAGCGTATAATTATCATTCATATCAATAGTTTCCCGATTCTGTTTGCTGTCGAGCGAGTAGCGTATGTTTTGGATAATTAACGATAATATTAAATTTTGTCCTGACAAAAACGTCCTTGTCTCGTTGAATAAACCTGAATTAAGCGTAATTCTGACAACGCCTGCAAGTCGTTGTCTTGCGCTTTTACTGGAATCCTCGCCAGAGGTGGTGAACCAGAAAGAATTCTTCGATAAAGTGTGGGGCGAGGATGGGATGATCGTCCCGGCAAATACGCTTTATCAGAATATCTCTATTATCCGGCGCGGTTTGCGTTCGGCTGGAGAAACGAGCGACACGCTGGTTGCGACGGTGCCGAGAAAAGGTTTCCAGATTCATAAAAGCGTAAAGGTCACCCGCGTTGAAACGGATGGGGTGGATACAGAAGAACCTGCAGAGGTTTCGTTGCCCGAAGCGCCTCTGACGGTGCCTGTCGAACAACCGGCGGTGAATACGTCTCAGGTGCCGGTCGAAAAAAAATCGCCGCGTAAATTACGTCGCCTGTTTTTTCCTGTGCTCTTAATGATTATCTCCTTTGCACTGGGCTATTTCATGCTGCATCACATCTTCCGAGATAATCCGGATAAAGATTTTTTCCAGAATTACACCATTAACCGAACCGAAAACGGTTGCCACTATTTCTCGCAAAGTGATGATATTAAAAGTATTGGTAATTTCTCGCGCTTTATTAAAATTATCATGAAAACCGGGCTTGATTGTAAAAAGTATCCGTGGATTTATTTCTCTTCTTCCAGCAATGCGCCTGCCCTGTCCGTGCTCGCCTGCAGAAAGCCTTATGAAGCAAAACCCAATGCAGAATGCACGGCATTGTATTTCAGGGGGTATATGCAATGAAGAAAAGGACAATCGCTATACTGTGCCTGGTGTTTTTTGCCGCGGGCGCGCTGATTTCCTGGCTTTATCATTTGCGCCTGGAAAAAATGGAAAACACGGAAGCCTGTTCGGCCTCTATC
Source organism: Enterobacter sp. JMULE2 (assembly GCF_013337145.1). NCBI lineage: Bacteria > Pseudomonadati > Pseudomonadota > Gammaproteobacteria > Enterobacterales > Enterobacteriaceae > Enterobacter > Enterobacter sp. JMULE2. Next base: position 418,239 of record NZ_SGWD01000016.1, on the reverse strand, counting down.
GTCGTGTATCACGAGAATGCACGTGCCAACATTACGCTCGACTTCATGTATACGATGAAGACGCAAACCGGCATTGTTGCGGTAAGCGGCACGTATTATAAGAACGACAAAGTGGCAGGCGTTATCCGCAGGGATGTCTCCTATGTCTGGACGGAAAACAAGGACTCCTTCCACTTTACGTCGCTCAATATTCATCATGTGAATGATGATGAATCACTGCCCAATGACGTTATCAGCGATGTTCTGCCCGACTTCTTTGTTTATCCGAATAAAAAAATGAATTATTCAATTACAAAACAAGGGCCTAAGGGGTTTATGTTCTCCGTGGGTAAGCGCCCAATATTCTTCTGCGCGCGCTGACTGGCCTAGAATAGGTGATGTCGCCGCCTGCACGGCGGCATGGTTATTTCCCGTCTTCTTCCACCAACTCAATGATGATTTTCCCCTGTTCGACGCCCACTCTGACCCGCGAATGGGTTGTAAAACCCGCTTTTTCAAGCCAGTCGCCTTTGAGACTCAGTGCAGCGTGCATACTGTATCGGCGCGGGATCTTGGTTTTACGATCTTCATGGCGCTTTCTAAAATAGCCGACTTTTAAATGACGGTATGTTTTTGTAGCGGTAATCGCTTGCATAGGCACTCCACTTGGCTGGCTAACAGGGGAACGTATTGGCTGTATAAAATACCAGTAACCCTGGCATCGCGCCGGCTTAATAGCGGAAGGCGTCTTCAGAAAGCGGAATGCAACGACTGAAAATCACTGCGTAAAGGAGTATCATGAATGCAATTTATGAGAGGGTGATCTCCCATGTCCGGTAAACGCATCGCAAGAGAAAAAGTGACGATCGCCAAAATGATCGCCTTATATGAGAAAAAATGTCCTCAGGCTTCAACAGAGGAGGGGCATTATCAGGCGCTTAGAACCTATGCCGATAAGCGTCTCGATAAATGTGCGTTTGGGGAAGAAAAGCCGGCCTGTAAACAGTGTCCCATTCACTGCTACCAGCCCGCGAAGCGAGAAGAGATGAAGCAGGTGATGCGCTGGGCGGGGCCGAGAATGCTGTGGCGTCATCCGATTCTGACTCTCCGTCATCTGATTGACGATCGTCGTCCAGTACCGGCGTTGCCGCAAAAGTATCGTCCGAAAACGTAACGTATTTATTACCGAAGCGGTCGACAGATAATATTCAAGGCGACAGCGCTGCAGAGTGGAAAAATGGCCAGCAGTAGCCAGGGATAAACGGCCTCCAGCGAGGGCTCCAGCGCGCGATCCAGCAGGCTGCCAAACAGCAGGTTTCCTGCCAGTACCGCAATGCCCCCGGCGGTTGAGAGTGCGCCATAGTGGGCCCCAATCGTCGATTCCTCGGCGAAGCGGGGGATGAGATCTTTTGCAGACGGCACCAGCAGCATCTGCCCCAGCGTTAACAGCGTGACCATGCTCGCAGAGGGCAACAGCCGCAGCCAGCCTTCCGGCGGCTCCTTTGCGGCAAACAGCGCCACGCTGGCAAAGGCCGCGGAGAGCAGCAAAAAGCCCACGGGCAAAATTCTGACCGCGCCGATCCGCCTTGCAACACGCGCAAGGGGGAGTTGAAACGCGACGATCAGCACCGAGGCCAGCATAAACAGTGGGCCCAGATCTTTCTCGCTGCCTCCGGAGCGCTGGATCTCCACCGGTAGCGCCAGGTAGAGCTGGTTATAGCTCAACAGCCACGAGCTGTAGGCGATGATAAAGGCGACGAATCGCGTCTGGCGAAATGTTGTCCACCAGGGCTGAATAGCGAGCGGACGCTGGCTATGGCGGGCAGCCGGCAGGCAGAAGTAGAGCACCGCGAGCGCGACGACAAACACGCCGGCGCCTGCCAGCGCAACCTGACGAAAGCCAAGCCCCGTCAGCAGGGCACCCGCAATCGGGCCCAGCACCGCGCCCAGTTCCCCGCAAACGGCAAAGAGCGCAAACCACTCTGCGCGGCTCCGTTTACCTTTTGCCTCACTTTGCGTTCCCGCTTTCGCCAGCAGCGCTTCAATGGCGGGCGAGAAGAGCGCGCCGCCGATGCCGGTCAGACACGCCCCGAGAATAATAGGCCACAGCGATTGCCCGAAGGCCAGCAGCAGATAACCCGCTACGCGGATGACGCAGCCGCTCAGGATAACGATTTTCGCGCCGTAGCGGTCCGACAGCGCGCCGCCAACGATAAACATCCCCTGCTGCGAAAACGTGCGCAGACCAAGCACCAGCCCGATCAGCCCGCCGGAGAGCAGCAGGTCATCGCGCAGGAATATCGCCAGGAAGGGCACAACGGCATAAAAGCCAATGTTGAAAACAAATTGGCTGCCCAGCAGAACGGGCGGCCAGAGGGTGGCGGCAGGGCGCAATGGCATGCTGTTTACTCGGCTCTACACAATAAAGTGAATGTGCTTTTTACCATGGTACGGCGAGATCTCAATTTTGGTTTTCACTCTGAAAACGTCCCATAGCAGCTCCTCCGACAGGATCGCCTGCGGGGTGCCGGTTGCGACGATCTGCCCTTTTTGCATAACGATCAGCGAATCGCAGAACATCGATGCGTGGTTAAGATCGTGGATGGCGACGATGCTGGTCACCGGCAGCTCGCTGATGAGATGCATCAGCTGCATCTGATGGTGAATGTCCAGGTGGTTGGTGGGTTCATCCAGCAGGATTTCGGTTGGCGTTTGCGCCAGCGCGCGGGCGATATGCACCCGCTGCCGTTCCCCGCCGGACAGGCTCATCCAGCCCTGCTCGCTGCGGTCCAGCATATCGACACGCTGCAAGGCGGCAGTGACGGTTTCGTCATCCTGCGTGCTCCAGTTCGAAAAAGGGGAGTGGTGCGGAATGCGCCCGAGCTTCACCACGTCGCGCACGCGCATGTTGGCATCGGTCATGCCGTGCTGCTCAACGAACGCCACGCGGCGCGCCAGCTGCTTTTTGGCGATGCGGGAGATGTCCTGACCGTCCAGGGTAACGCTGCCGCTGTCCGGGCGACGCAGCCCTGCCAGAATGCGCAAAAGCGACGATTTTCCGCAGCCGTTAGGGCCGAGCAGTCCTACCGTTTCGCCGCGTGAAACCTTCAGCGAGACGCCGTTGACGATGACCTTTTTGCCTACCTTCCAGGTAATATTTTCAGCGCAGATACTCATCACTTATTCCTTGAACGGTAGATAATTACGGCAAAGAACGGCACGCCCACCAGCGCGGTGACTACGCCGACGGGCAGGCTCTGTGGGGCAATCAGCATGCGCGAGGCGATATCGGCCAGCACCATCAGGATCGCGCCCGCCAGCGCGCTGGCAATCAGCAGCGTGCGGTGTAGCGGCCCGAACAGGAAGCGCATGACGTGCGGCACCACCAGACCCACAAAGCCGATTGAGCCCGCCATGCTGACGATGGTCGCGGTAATCAGTGCGGTGGTGGTGAACAAGGCAAGACGCACCCAGGGTACGGCAATGCCTAAAGAGGCGGCGGCATCGTCACCGAAGGTGAACGCATCCAGCGCCCGGGAATAGTAAAGACAGACGGCAAGGCCCGCCAGCACGACCACCAGCGCCAGCTGGAATTCCGGCCAGCGTACGCCGCTGAAGCTGCCCAGCAGCCAGAACATCACGTCGCGCGCCTGCTGCGCGCTGGCGGAGGTGCTGATGGTATAGGCGGTAATGGCGTTGAACAGCTGTGAGGCGGCTACGCCCGCCAGAATAGTGCGTTCATTGCCGCCGCGCGCGCCGTTCGTCAGGAAGGCGACAAACGCAAAGGCGGCAAACGCCCCGGCAAACGCGCCCGCAGAGAGCGACACCGCGCCGGTGCCAATCCCTAATACGACGACCGACACCGCACCGGTTGACGCACCCGCCGACACGCCGAGCACGTAAGGTTCCGCCAGCGCGTTCTTCAGCAGGCTTTGCAGCACGGCGCCGCAGATGGCTAGCCCCGCGCCGCAGCAGGCCGCCACCAGCGCGCGGCTCAGGCGAAAGTCCCAGATCACGCTTTCATAGATGCGGTTGAGCGGAACGTCGGTCAGCCCCAGCTTATTGCCAATAGCGTAAAAGACGTTGGAAAGCGGAATCGACAGCTCGCCGACGCTGACGCCGAGGGCGATCACCAGCAACAGCAGGACGACGGCTAGCAGAGCAGAGGTGGTCAGGAACAGGCCCTGTCGGGCCTGAAGTACGGCTGCCGTCATCAGTTCAGCCCCAGCTTTCTGAGCTGTTCGCCCACCTGTTCAGCGCCGTAAATCGTGCGGATTGTCGGGTTCATGGCCTGGCCGTCCATCACCACGATATGGCCTTTCTTTACCGCGTCCAGCTGGCTGACGGCGGGATCGCTTTTCAGGAATTTGATTTTCTCTTCCGCGTTATCCAGCGCCCAGCGGTTACGATCCAGGCTGGAGACAACAATCACGTCCGGGTTCGCGGCGATAATGCTTTCCCAGCCGACGGTTGGCCATTCGGTCTCAGCGGTAATGGCGTTATGGCCGCCCAGCACGTTGGCAATAAAACCGGAGGCGCTGTTTTTCCCGCCGACATAGGCATCCGCCGAAGGCGAGGCGCTTGAGAACCAGAAGACAAACGAGAGATCTTGTTTGTTTTTACCAAATTCCTGACGCAGGTCGGCCTCGCGTTTTTTGAAATCGGCAATGACGGCCTGGCCGCGCGCTTCAACGTTGAAAATCTTCGCGAAATCTTCAATCTCTTGATAAAGGTACGTCATATCCCACAGCGTCTGGCGGCTGCCGTACATATCGCCTGCGGCCTTTTTGGTGGCGCACATGCCTGGTGATAAATAGCTGTTCACGCCGACGGTGGCCAGATCTTCACGTTTTGCGACCTTACTTTCTGGCCCGAGCAGCAGAGGAAGCTGGGCTGGAACAAAATCGGGATTTTGCGAAAGGATGGATTCCAGCGTCGGGATTTCTACCGTCAGGGTTTTGATTTTTGCATTCTTTTCAGCCAGCTGCGGCAGCACTTTGGTCGGCCAGAAGGCGCTGGCCTTCACCTTATCTTCCAGGCCCAGCAGGAGCAAAATTTCGACGGTGTTCTGACCCAGGGCCACGACGCGTTCCGGCGCTTTGGTGAACGTCTCTTTATACCCACAGTTTTCAATCGTCAGGGGATATGTGGTTGCCAGAGCAGAACCGACCGACGCAATCGCCAGGCCTAACGCGCAGATGACCTTTTTCATTAAACGCTACCCTTCATTAATATTATTGTTGTTGCAAATGAAACTCATTATTAAGGCGGAATTTTATACAGAGGAAACGATTTGGTGTCAATGAGGGACAATCGCGTAGGGTAACGAAAGGCGGTGTCAGAAAACACCGCCGGAATGTGGACTCAAACCAGGCTCTCTTTATCAATCCCAAGCCGCTTCATGCGCGACAGCAGGGTAGTGCGTTTTAACCCCAGGCGCTGGGCGGCACCTTTAGGCCCGGCCACCACGCCGTTGGTCTCTTTCAGCACGCGCATAATCAGCTGATACTCATCTTCGCCGTTCTGCGCCACTTCTGCCGCAACGAGGGTTTCGTCCGGCAGGGAGATTTCAGGCAGGGAGAGCTGCAGAACGCTCCCGCGCGTCAGCAGCACCGCGCGCTCGATAACGTTTTCCAGTTCGCGCACGTTGCCCGGCCACTCCATCGACGAGAGGGTGCGTAACGTCTCGGCTGGGATGCTGTCGATATTTCTCCCCATCCGCCGCGCAATCTTTGCGGTAAAGGCTTTGACCAGCAGCGGGATATCTTCCGGGCGTTCGCGCAGCGGCGGCAGGCAGATCGGGAAGACGTTCAGACGATAGTAGAGGTCGCTGCGAAACTCGCGGTCGGCGACCATTTTTTTCAGGTCACGGTTGGTGGCGGCAATCAGCCGCACGTCGGTCTGAATCAGCTTGTTGCTGCCAAGCCGCTCAAACTCTTGCTCCTGCAGGACGCGCAACAGCTTCGGCTGCAGCTCCAGCGGCATATCGCCCACTTCATCAAGGAACAGCGAGCTTTTGTCCGCCAGCTCAAAACGGCCCAGCCGCTGGCTGCTGGCCCCGGTGAATGCACCGCGTTCATGGCCGAACAGATCGCTTTCCAGCAGTCCCGCAGGCATCGCGGCGCAGTTCATCTTCACCATCCGGCGGCTGTTGCGGTTGCTCAGGTTGTGAATGGCGCGGGCTATCAGCTCTTTACCCGTACCGGTTTCGCCCAGAATCAGCACCGTGCTGTCGCTCTGCGCCACCATCTCAACCTGCTTGAGCACGCTGTACATGGCGTCGCTGCGCCCGATGATTTCGCCAAACTCGCTGTCCACGTTATTGAGCTGTTCGGTCAGGGCGAGGTTTTCGTCCACCAGCCGCTCTTTCAGGCGGTGGATCTCCTGGTAGGCGAGGGCGTTATCCAGCGCGATGGAGATACGCTCGGCAATCTGGCGCAGCAGCTTCAGGTTGGCGGTGGTGAATACGCCTTCCTCACACTGCGCCAGCTTCAGCACGCCCAGCATGGTGTTGCCGGACATCAGCGGCAGCAGGCACAGGGTCTGAATTTTGTTGCCCCAGGTGTTGAACAGCATTCGCTCGTAAGGCGCCACCGGATCCTGTTCGTTCAGGTTGAGCAGCAGGATCTCTTTGCTTTTAAACACCCGCTCGGAGAGCGTACCGGCCTCATCGACCTCGCTCTGCTCGTGTGCCGGATTGGCCTCATCAAGATAGTGGGTGGAGTAGATGTTCAGCTTGCCCTTGCGATGGCCGCGAAGCGCAATGCTGATAGCATCGATTTTGAAATAGTGGTGGATCTCTTTCGAGACTTCGCTGACCAGCTCATCCATGTCGAGGCGCGACAGCACGGCGTTGGTGATGGCGACCAGAATGCGGAAGTTGTCGCGCTCGCGGCTCAGCAGGTCGTAATCGACGTTGTTGGTGACGCGGCTCTGGATCTGCTCAGCCACCACGGCCACTATCTGGGTAAAGGTGTGCAGGCGCTCGTACTCCGCCTCGCTCCAGGGCTGGTCGGTCGTGCGGATAAACTCGCAGCCGCCAAAAATCTGACCCTCTGCCGCCAGCGGCAACATGCAGTAATGCCCGAAAGGCTGATAGAGATTGCTCTCCGCCAGCCTTGGCCACGCCATCCTGAACTCCGCAAAATTGCAGTGCAGCACTTCAGGCCGGGAGAGTATACGGCGCACCGGGCCATGCGCGAGGTACGTTTCGTCCTCATACTCAAACGCTTTGCCGTTATCACGCGTTGAGTAGTAGCTCGCGCGATGCGTTCCGCTATGCCACAGCACAATCGCGGCGCTGTCCGCCAGCGCAGATTGCCTGACCAGCCGGGTCAGGGCATCGCTCAGCGCGCCGAGATCGGGCTGCTGTAAAAGTGTGCGCGTGATGTCAAACAGGCCCTGCTGTCCAAGATCGCTCATCGGTGTATACGGCATATTGCTTTCCAATAGAAACTGGCAAAAAAAGAGATTCAGTGCTGACCGCTTATGGCGCGGTTCTAGCAAATTCGGGGTAAGGGTTCCGCGTGCGGCAGATCCAGCGTGCGTTTAACGCCATACAGCCCGGCCAGGCGCACCCCTTTGCGCTCAACCACTTCGCCAATGATAGCGGCGTTTTTTCCTGAGGGATGGGCGCGAAGCTGTTCCAGCACCGCTTCTGCAGCGGTACGTTCCACGCCGATCACCAGTTTACCTTCGTTAGCAAAGTTAAGCGGATCAAGTCCCAGCAGTTCGCACAGTCCGCGCACGGCAGGCTTGACGGGCAGATCGCGCTCGGTCAGCTCAATGCCGCATCCGCAGCTTGCCGCAAACTCGTGCACGACGGCATTCACGCCGCCTCGGGTGGCGTCCCGCAGGGCTTTTACGCCCGGAAGGGTACGCAGGGTTTGAATCAGCGGTGTGAGTACCGCGCAGTCGCTGCGCAGTTCGCCGTCCAGACCTAAGCCTTCGCGCAGGTTAAGAATGGTTGCCCCGTGGCAGCCCAGCGTTCCGGTCACGATCAACACGTCGCCTGCGCCAAGCTGCTGCGCGCCCCAGTGAATATCGGCCGGTATTGCCCCCATTCCTGCAGTATTGATGAAAAGTTTATCCGCCGCGCCGCGCTGGACCACTTTGGTATCACCGGTGACGATAGCAATGCCCGCTTCGCGTGCGGTCTGCGCCATGCTGCTGACCACCGCGTTAAGCGTTGCCATCGGTAAACCCTCTTCGAGAATAAACCCGCAGGAGAGGTAGCGCGGAACCGCGCCGCTGACGGCGATATCATTGGCCGTACCGCAAATGGCGAGCTTGCCGATATCACCGCCGGGAAAGAACAGCGGGTCGATGACGTAGCTGTCGGTCGAAAACGCCAGTCTGTCACCGTGAGCGGTAAGCGTTGACAGGTCAATGCGCGCCTGGTCTTCCTGCTCGGCCAGCCAGGGGTTGTTGAATGCTTCCATAAACAGCTGATTAATGAGCTGCTGCATCGCCTGACCACCGCTGCCGTGCGCCATTTCAACTGTGTTCATGCTTCACACTCCTGATTGCGGAACTGATACCACGCGGCGCATGCTCCTTCGGAGGAGACCATCAGCGCGCCAAACGCGGTTTGTGGGTTACAGGTATTGCCATATAACGGGCAATGATGAGGTTTGCATTTGCCGGTGAGTACCTCACCGCAGCGCGCGCGCGGATCGTCACACACCTGCTGCGGCTGCGGGCGAAAATGTGCCTCTGCGTCGAAGGATTGATACGCGGGCGTCAGACGCACGCCGGATTCGGCAATCACTCCCAGACCGCGCCATTCGCTGTCGCCCTCAACGCTAAACACGTCGGCTATCGCCTGCTGCGCTCGTTCATTACCTGCATCGGGCACCACGCGGCGATACTGATTTTCCACCGCGCTCAGGGCCGCTATTTTCTGCTCAACCAGCATGGTTACGCCTTGCAGTAGATCAAGCGGTTCGAAACCAGCCACCACTAACGGACGATTGTACTGTTCAGCGATAAAACCATAGGCGTCTGTGCCAATCACCATGCTGACGTGGCCCGGTGCCAGAAAGGCGTCAATGCCGTTTTCCGGCTCCTCCAGCAGGCTCCGCAGCGTGGGGATGAGCGTGATGTGCTGGCAGAAAAAGAAAAAGTTATCGACGCTGTGCGCTTTAGCCTGCTGCAGCGTGATGGCGGTGGCGGGCATGGTGGTTTCAAACCCCAGGCCAAAAAACACGACCTTGTGCGCGGGGTTATCCGCTGCCAGCGTCAGGGCATCCATCGGCGAATAGACGATCCGGATGTCGGCCCCGCGCGCTTTCGCCTGCAGCAGCGAGCCATTTTTCCCCGGCACGCGCATCGCGTCGCCAAAGGTGCAGAAAATGACGTTGGGCTGGCTGGCAATGTCGATGCAGCTGTCGATACGCCCCATCGGCAAAACGCAGACCGGGCAGCCGGGGCCGTGGATAAACTCGATGTTTTCCGGCAGCAGCTGGTCGAGGCCAAATTTGAAGATGGCGTGCGTGTGTCCGCCGCACACCTCCATGATCCGCAGCGGTCTTTCTTTGGTGTAGTCCAGCAGCGCTGCGCGCGTTTTCAGGTGCCCGATAAGCTGCATCACCTGTTCCGGCGCGCGGTATTCATCAACGTAACGCATGTGCTATCGCTCCTCGCCGTACAGGAGCGCGCCCACGTCAGGCTCCACGTCGAACATGTTTTGCAGGGCGTCGAGCGTGTCGCGGGCTTCCGCTTCGTTAATCACGCTCATGGCAAACCCCACGTGGACCAGCACCCACTGGCCGAGACGCGATGCGCCCGTTTCATCGCAGCTGCCCACCAGCGTGAGATCGACATCGCGCAGGATACCGCAGACTTCAACTTTGGCCTGGTTACCGTCGATGGTGTGAATTTGTCCGGGGACGCCTATGCACATCGTCCGCTCTCCAGCCAGTTCAGCCATGCATCCATCCCGTCGCCGCGCGTGGCGGAGACCAGCAGGATCGTAATGTCCGGGTTCACTTCCCGGGCGCAGGACAGGCATTTATCCACGTCGAAATTCAGGTACGGCAGCAGATCAACTTTATTCAGCAGCATGAGGGAGGCGGCGGCAAACATATGTGGGTACTTCAGCGGTTTGTCTTCCCCTTCGGTGACGGAGAGCACCGCGACTTTATGCCGTTCGCCAAGGTCAAAGCTCGCCGGACAGACCAGGTTGCCGACGTTTTCAATGAACAGGATGCCGTTATCCGCCAGCGGCAGGCGCGGCGTGGCGTCGGCAATCATCTGCGCATCCAGATGGCAGCCTTTGCCGGTGTTGACCTGAATCGCCGGCGTGCCGGTTTCGCGAATGCGCGCCGCGTCGTTAACGGTTTGCTGGTCGCCTTCGATGACGGCGCAGGAAACACGTTCGTTCAGGCGTTTGAGGGTTTCGGTCAGCAGCGTGGTTTTGCCGGAGCCGGGGCTGGACACCAGGTTCAGCACCAGCTGTTGACGGGCGGCAAAGCGGGCGCGGTTGCGGGCGGCAATCTGGTTATTTTTGTCCAGCACGTTGATTTCCACCTCCAGCATCTGGCGCTGGCTGATGCCCGGCGCGTGGGTACCCGCTTCGCCGTGGCCGTAGTGCAGATCGCCCGCAGAGGATTGCTGCGGCGCAAAGGTGATACCCGTCAGCGTCGCCGCAGGACGCGGGGCCGGTGAAAAGGGCGCGGAGCGAAACGCGGAATGAGGACGATGTTCATCCCCTTCGATATACAGGTTGCCTTCGGCGCAACCGCAGGTGCTACACATACATTACTCCTTCTCAATTTCGAGGCGTTGGATCTGCATACCGTCATCCGCCACGATCCGCAGCCCGGTATTCTGGCACTGCGGGCAGCGCTGAACCTTTGATGACAGCAGGGTCACGTACTGCTGACACTGCTCACACCAGCACTCCGCCTGCTGCTCTTCAATATGAAGCTCGCAGCCTTCTGCCAGCGTGCCGCGGCACACCAGTTCAAAACAGAAGGTCAGGGCGCTGGTCTCGACGCAGGAAAACGCCCCGATCTTCAGCCAGACGCCGGTGACGCGCTTCGCGTGGTTTTGCACTGCCTGCTGTTCGATAAGATCCAGAGCCCGCTGGCAGAGGGTGATTTCGTGCATGACGCCTCCTCAATGAATTGCGCCATTGAATGCAATAACGGTGCCAGCTTGATTTTTGTTAGGGCGTGACGGTGTCAACACTGTCGAAATGACACGTCGACACCGCGCGGTTGACAGTGCAATAAGAGTTAAAATCTATATAAATCATAATCTTAAAAATTGGCATGGAATCTGCTTAACAGCCGCTATCTCCATTAACCGGATACCTTTTATGACTATTTGGGAAATCAGCGAAAAAGCGGATTACATCGCGCAGCGTCATCAGCAGCTCCAGGATCAGTGGCACCTCTACTGCAACTCTCTGGTTCAGGGGATCACCCTGTCAAAGGCTCGTCTGCATCATGCGATGAGCTGCGCGGCGCAGGGCGATATGCGCTTTGTCCTTTTTGGCCACTTCACGGTCTTTGTCACCCTGGCGGACAGCTTTAACAGCCACACCATTGAGTACTTTGTTGAGAACAAAGAGGGTGAAAAACACTGTATTGCGCAAGCGCAGTTGATGGCTGACGGCATGGTCGATGGCTACGTCAGCAACCGCGATCGCCAGCAGGTGCTCGAGCACTATCTGGAGAAAATCGCGCCGGTTTATAACGGGCTTTATACCGCGGTTGAGCATGACCTGCCGGTCGATCTGAAACAGCTGACGGCGGGAAATGCCTCCGCAAACGTTGCCTGATAACCAAGTGTCGAAAGTGTCGATAAGACAGTTTTTCTTCGTCAAAAATGACCATCACCTGAGGATTGCCCGGTGAACCGTTTTGTAATTGCTGACTCGACGGTCTGTATTGGCTGTCGAACCTGTGAGGCGGCGTGTTCGGAAACCCACCGCCTGCACGGGCTGCAGTCCATGCCGCGTCTGCGCGTCATGCGTAATGAAAAAGAGTCTGCTCCGCAGCTCTGCCACCACTGTGAAGATGCCCCCTGCGCGGGTGTCTGCCCTGTGAATGCCATCACCCGCGTTGATGGCGCTGTCCAGCTCAACGAAAGCCTGTGTGTAAGCTGCAAGCTGTGCGGCATTGCCTGCCCGTTCGGTGCGATTGAATTTTCCGGCAACCGCCCGCTGCATATTCCGGCAAACGCAAATACCCCGAAAGCGCCGCCCGCACCACCCGCTCCGGCGAAGGTGAGCACGCTATTGGACTGGGTGCCCGGCATCCGCGCCGTCGCGGTGAAATGCGATCTGTGCAGCTTTGACGAACAGGGCCCGGCCTGCGTGCGCACCTGCCCGACCAGGGCGCTGATTCTGGTCAACATTCGCGACATCTCCCGCACCAGCAAGCGCAAGCGCGAGCTGACCATCAACAGCGATTTTGGCGATCTTTCGCTTTTGCAGGCGCTTAACGAGGGGGCGAAATGAACGCGATATTCATGATTAACAGCGCCGTGGCGTGCTTCACTGCCGCCGCCGTGCTGGCGCTGGTGTTCTCTTTCCATAAAACCCTGAGCGGGGGGATTGCCGGTATCGGCGGGGCGGTCGGTAGCGTGATGACGCTCGCTGCGGGCGGTGTCGTCCTGATCGGCGGGCAATCTGTTGAAACACTCATGCCGCTGATTCGTCATACCGTGGCTATTACTCCGCTGAATGCCATCTGGCTGGTGACCTTTGGCCTGTGCGGACTGTTTATCAGCCTGTTCAATATCGACTGGCACCGCCATGCGCACGCCAAAGCCAACGGCCTGCTGGTTAACCTGCTGATGGCAACGGCGATCTGTACCGTTATCGCCAGCAACCTCGGCGCGCTGGTGGTGATGGCGGAGATCATGGCGCTGTGCGGCGTGTTCCTGACGGGCTGCAGCGCCTCCGGCAAGCTGTGGTTTGCGCTGGGACGCCTCGGCACGCTGCTGCTGGCGCTGACCTGCTGGCGGGTGTGGCAACGTTTCGGCACGCTGGACTTCGCTGCGCTCAACGGTCATCCGCTGGGGAATGACGTCTGGCTGCTGGGCGTGATCGGCTTTGGCCTGCTCGCCGGGATTATCCCGCTGCACGGCTGGGTGCCGCAGGCGCATGCGAATGCCTCCGCGCCCGCCGCCGCGCTGTTTTCCACCGTCGTCATGAAGGTAGGGCTGTTCGGTATTCTGAGCATCACGCTGGCCGGCGGACAGCCGCCGCTGTGGTGGGGCGTCGTGCTGCTGATTGCCGGTATGATCACCGCGTTCATCGGCGGGCTGTACGCGCTGATGGAGCACAACATCCAGCGCCTGCTGGCGTACCACACGCTGGAAAACATCGGCATCATTCTGCTCGGAATGGGCGCGGGCGTGACCGGGCTGGCGCTCAATCATCCGGCGCTGATTGCGGCCGGGTTTATCGGCGGTCTCTATCATCTCGTCAACCACAGCCTGTTTAAAAGCACCCTGTTCCTCGGCGCGGGCAGCGTCTGGTTCCGCACCGGCCATCGGGATATCGAAAAGCTCGGTGGGATTGGCAAAAAGATGCCGGTGATTTCACTGGCGATGCTGGTAGGGCTAATGGCAATGGCCGCGCTGCCGCCGCTGAACGGCTTTGCCGGGGAGTGGGTGATCTATCAGTCCTTCTTCGCGCTCGGGCAGAGCGATGTCTTTATCGCACGCCTGCTCGGCCCGCTGCTGGCGGTCGGGCTGGCGATTACCGGGGCGCTGGCGGTGATGTGCATGGCGAAGGTTTACGGCGTCACCTTCCTCGGCGCGCCGCGCACCCGCGAAGCGGAAAACGCCTGCTGCGCACCGGTACTGATGTGTGCCAGCGTGGTCGCGCTGGCGCTGTGCTGCATCGCGGGCGGGGTCGCCGCGCCGTGGCTGCTGCCGCTGCTGGGCAACGCCATTCCGCTGCCGCTGACCGTGGCGAATACCACCGTCTCTCAGCCGATGATCGCGCTGCTGCTGATTGGCGCACCGCTGCTGCCGCTTGTCCTGATGCTGTTCTTCAAACGCGACCGCCTTGCCTCCCGCGCGCGCGGTGCGGCGTGGGCCTGCGGCTACGAACACGAACAGTCGATGGTTATCACCGCCCACGGTTTCGCCATGCCGGTGAAGGAGAACTTCGCCGTCGTGCTGAAGCTGCGCCACTGGCTGAACCCGAAGGGTTGGGTGCCGGGTTGGCAGAGTGCCGCCGCGCCCGCGCTGTTCCGTCGTCTGGCGCTGATCGAACTGGCGGTGCTGGTGATCATTGTGATTTCACGAGGAGCCTGACATGAGTTTGTTACTGGCCATTCTTCAGGCGCTGGTGCTGTTCGCCGCTGCGCCGCTGCTGTCGGGCATCACGCGCGTGGCACGCGCCCGAATGCATAACCGTCGCGGGCCCGGGGTGCTCCAGGAGTATCGCGATCTCTTCAAGCTGCTTTCTCGTCAGAGCGTGGCCCCGGATGCCGCAGGCTGGGTCTTCCGCCTGACGCCGTTCGTGATGGTGGGCGTGATGCTGACCATCGCCACCGCGCTGCCGGTGGTCACAGTGGCGTCGCCGCTGCACGTGCTTGGCGATCTGATTACGCTTATCTACCTCTTCGCCATCGCCCGCTTCTTCTTTGCCATTGCGGGCCTGGACACCGGGAGCCCATTTACCGGCATCGGTGCCAGCCGCGAGGCGATGCTGGGCGTGCTGGTTGAGCCGATCCTGCTGCTGGGGCTGTGGGTTGCCGCGCAGGTCGCGGGTTCCACCCATATCAGCTTTATCACCGACACCGTTTACCACTGGCCTGTGGCGCGCTCGATCCCGCTGGTGCTGGCGCTCTGCGCCTGCGCGTTCGCCACCTTTATTGAGATGGGCAAACTGCCGTTCGATCTGGCGGAAGCCGAGCAGGAGCTGCAGGAAGGGCCGCTTACCGAATACAGCGGCTACGGCTTTGCGGTGCTGAAGTGGGGCATCAGCCTCAAGCAGCTGGTAGTGCTGCAGATGTTTGTCGGCGTCTTCTTCCCGTGGGGGCAGATGACCCACTTCTCCGCGGGCGGCCTGGTGCTGGCGGTTGTTGTTGCCGCCCTCAAGCTGCTGGTCGGCGTGCTGGTGATTGCCCTGTTTGAAAACAGCATGGCGCGCCTGCGTTTTGTGG
Organism: Enterobacter sp. JMULE2; assembly: GCF_013337145.1. Lineage (NCBI taxonomy): Bacteria > Pseudomonadati > Pseudomonadota > Gammaproteobacteria > Enterobacterales > Enterobacteriaceae > Enterobacter > Enterobacter sp. JMULE2. The sequence goes on along the minus strand of NZ_SGWD01000016.1, from coordinate 403,126 downwards.
AAACGTCACGCATCACCTGGGCCGGTTTTGGTTTTGCATTTTTAGCGTTCGTCTCCTTGCTGGTGGCGTGATTAAAGAGAATTTTTATGTCTGAAGAAAAGAAAGGTCAGCAGTATCTCGCCGCGTTGCATCAGGCCTTCCCCGGCGTAGTTCTGGAGGAGTCCTGGCAAACCAAAGACCAGATAACCGTCACCGTAAAGGTGAACTATCTGCCGGAAGTGGTGGAGTTTCTCTACTACCAGCAGGGCGGCTGGCTGTCGGTGCTGTTCGGTAACGACGAGCGCCAGCTGTGCGGCAACTATGCGGTGTACTACGTGATGTCGATGGAGCAGGGCGAAAAGTGCTGGCTCACCGTGCGCGTCGAAGTTGACCCAAATAAGCCGGAATACCCGTCCGTCACGCCGCGCGTGCCTGCCGCCGTCTGGGGCGAGCGCGAAGTGCGAGACATGTACGGCCTGGTGCCGGTCGGCCTGCCGGACGAGCGACGCCTGGTGCTGCCGGACGACTGGCCGGACGAACTTTATCCGCTGCGCAAAGACAGCATGGACTACCGCCAGCGCCCGGCGCCGACCACCGACAGCGAAACCTACGAGTTCATCAACGAGCTGGGCAGCAAGAAGAACAACGTGGTGCCGATTGGCCCGCTGCACGTCACCTCCGACGAACCGGGCCACTTCCGCCTGTTCGTCGATGGCGAAAACATTATCGACGCCGACTACCGCCTGTTCTACGTCCATCGCGGCATGGAAAAGCTGGCGGAAACCCGCATGGGATACAACGAAGTGACGTTTCTTTCTGACCGCGTGTGCGGGATCTGCGGCTTCGCCCACAGCACCGCCTACACCACCTCGGTGGAGAACGGCATGGGGATCGTGGTGCCCGAACGCGCGCAGATGATCCGCGCCATTCTGCTGGAGGTGGAGCGCCTGCACTCGCACCTGCTGAACCTCGGCCTGGCCTGTCACTTCGTCGGTTTTGACTCCGGGTTTATGCAGTTCTTCCGCGTGCGCGAGGCGTCGATGAAGATGGCGGAGATCCTCACCGGGGCGCGTAAAACCTACGGTCTGAACCTGATCGGTGGGATCCGCCGCGACCTGCTGAAGGACGACATGATCCAGACCCGTCAGCTGGCGCAGCAGATGCGCCGCGACGTGCAGGAGCTGGTGGACATGCTGCTCAGTACGCCAAACATCGAGCAGCGCACCGTCGGCATCGGCCGCCTTGACCCGGAAATCGCCCGCGACTTCAGCAACGTCGGCCCAATGGTGCGCGCCAGCGGCCACGCCCGCGACACCCGCGCCGATCACCCGTTCGTCGGCTACGGCCTGTTGCCGATGACCGTGCACAGCGAGCAGGGCTGCGACGTTATTTCGCGCCTCAAGGTGCGTATCAACGAGGTATTCACCGCCCTGAATATGATCGACTTCGGCCTCGATAACCTGCCGGGCGGCCCGCTGATGGTGGAGGGCTTCACCTACATCCCGAACCGCTTTGCCCTCGGCTTTGCCGAAGCGCCGCGCGGGGACGACATTCACTGGAGCATGACCGGCGACAACCAGAAGCTCTACCGCTGGCGCTGCCGCGCGGCCACCTACGCCAACTGGCCAACCCTACGCTACATGCTGCGCGGCAACACGGTTTCCGATGCACCGCTGATCATCGGCAGCCTCGACCCGTGCTACTCCTGCACCGACCGCATGACCGTCGTGGACGTGCGCAAGAAGAAAAGCCAGGTGGTGCCGTACAAAGAGCTTGAGCGCTACAGCATCGAGCGTAAAAACTCGCCGCTGAAATAAGGACTCGCCATGTTTACCTTTATCAAAAAAGTGATCAAAACCGGCACGCAGACCAGCAGCTATCCGCTGGAGCCGATGCCGGTGGATAAAAACTTTCGCGGCAAGCCGGAGCACAATCCGCAGCAGTGCATCGGCTGCGCGGCCTGCGTCAACGCCTGTCCGTCGAATGCCCTGACGGTGGAAACGGATCTCAAAACTGGCGAGTTGGCCTGGCAGTTTAACCTCGGGCGCTGCATCTTCTGCGGCCGCTGCGAGGAGGTCTGCCCGACGGTCGCCATTCGCCTGTCGCAGGAGTACGAGCTGGCGGTGTGGAAGAAAGAGGATTTCCTCCAGCAGTCGCGCTTTGATCTGTGCAGCTGCCGCGTCTGTAGACGCCCGTTCGCCGTGCAGAAAGAGATCGACTACGCCATCGCGCTGCTGCAGCACAACGGCGACGCCCGCGCGGAGCATCATCGTGAAAGCTTTGAAACCTGCCCGGAGTGCAAGCGTCAGAAGTGCCTGCTGCCGTCCGACCGCATTGATATCACCCGCCATATGAGAGAGGCCAGCTGATGGACAATTTACTCGGCCCGCGCGACGCAAACGGCATTCCGGTGCCGATGACGGTGGACGAATCCATCGCCAGCATGAAGGCGTCGCTGCTGAAAAAAATCAAACGCTCGGCCTACGTCTACCGCGTGGACTGCGGCGGCTGCAACGGCTGCGAGATTGAGATCTTCGCCACCCTGTCACCGCTGTTTGACGCCGAGCGCTTCGGCATCAAGGTGGTGCCGTCTCCGCGTCATGCGGACATTCTGCTGTTTACCGGGGCCGTCACCCGCGCCATGCGCTCCCCCGCGCTGCGCGCCTGGCAGTCTGCGCCGGACCCGAAAATCTGCATCTCGTACGGGGCCTGCGGCAACAGCGGCGGCATCTTCCACGACCTTTACTGCGTCTGGGGTGGCACCGACAAAATCGTGCCGGTGGACGTCTACATTCCGGGCTGTCCGCCAACGCCCGCCGCGACGCTGTACGGCTTTGCGATGGCGCTCGGCCTGCTGGAGCAAAAAATCCACGCCCGCGAGCCGGGCGAGCTGGACAACCAACCTGCGGCCATCCTGCACCCGGACATGGTGCAGCCGCTGCGGGTGAAAGTGGACCGCACGGCGCGCAGGCTGGCTGGCTACCGCTACGGGCGTCAGATTGCCGACGATTATCTGCGCCTGCTGAGCCAGGGCGAACATCAGGTGGCGCGCTGGCTGGAGGCGGAAAACGATCCGCGTCTCAATGAGATCGTGGCGAACCTGAACAGCATTGTGGATGAGGCGCGTATCCGATGAGTGAAACGGTGGTGTTCAGCCAGCTGAGCCGTAAGTTTATTGATGAGAACGATGCCACGCCGGATGCGGCGCAGCAGGTGGTCTATTACAGCCTGGCGATTGGGCACCACCTCGGGGTGATCGACTGCCTGGAGGCGGCGTTAAGCTGCCCGTGGCCCGAGTACCTGACGTGGATCGCCACGCTGGAGGAGGGCAGCACGGCGCGGCGCAAGATGGAGGGCGTGCCGAAGTATGGCGAGATCGTCATCGACGCCAACCACATTGCGATGCTCGCCAACGCCTTTAACGCGGCGCTGAGCAGGCAAACCCCCGAGCAGCAGGCGTGGAGCAAAACGCTGCTCAGCATGCTGCATGATATTCATCAGGAGAGCGCCATCTACCTGATGGTGAGGAGATTACGTGACTGACGTTTTACTGTGCGTGGGCAACAGCATGATGGGCGACGACGGCGCGGGGCCGCTACTGGCAGAGATGTGCGCCGCGAACCCGCAGGGCGGCTGGGTAGTGATTGACGGCGGCAGCGCGCCGGAAAACGACGTGGTCGCCATTCGCGAACTGCGTCCGGACAGGCTGTTAATCGTCGATGCCACCGATATGGGTCTTAACCCCGGTGAGATCCGCCTGATTGACCCGGACGACATCGCCGAGATGTTTATGATGACGACGCACAATATGCCGCTGAACTACCTGGTCGATCAGATTAAAGACGACGTGGGCGAGGTGCTGTTTTTGGGCATTCAGCCGGACATCGTTGGGTTTTATTACCCGATGACGCCGCCGGTGAAAGAGGCGGTGGACGTGGTCTATTCACGGCTTGCCGGATGGGTTGGGGACGGGGGATTTTCCCGGCTCTGAACAGCGCCCGGTGGCGCTACGCTTACCGGGCCTACGGTTTTGTAGGCCCGGTAAGGCGAAGCCGCCACCCGGCAAAACAGGCTACTCCAGATCCCCCCCATTACTCGCAATCACCTTCTTGTACCACCCGAACGATTTCTTGCGCTTGCGGTCCAGCGTGCCGTTTCCGGCGTCATCGCGGTCAACGTACACAAAACCGTAGCGTTTGCTCATTTCGCCCGTTGAGGCGGCCACCAGGTCGATGCAGCCCCAGGTGGTGTAGCCCATCAGCGGCACGCCGTCCTCAATCGCGTCGCCCATCGCGCGGATGTGCTCGCGCAAGTAGCTGATGCGGTAGTCGTCGTTGATCTCGCCATTCGCGTCGATCTCGTCCTTCGCCCCGAGGCCATTTTCCACCAGGAACAGCGGCTTCTGGTAGCGGTCGTACATCATGTTCATGGTGATGCGCAGGCCGAGCGGGTCAATACCCCAGCCCCATTCGCTCACCTGAATATGCGGGTTACGCAGGGACTTCACGATGTTCGCCGCGCTGGTGTTGCCCGCGTTCATGTCCGCCGACGCGCAGCGCGAGGCGTAATAGCTGAACGAGACAAAGTCGACGGTGTTTTTCAGCAGGTCGTCGTCGCCCGGGTCTTTCACAATCACCACGCCTTTTTCGCGGAACACGCGAGCGGAGTAGGCCGGGTAGCTGCCGCGCGCCTGCACATCGATAAAGAACAGGTTCTCGCGGTCTTTCTCCAGCGCCATCCACACGTCTTCCGGCTTGCAGGAGTACGGGTAGAAATTCCCGCCCGCCAGCATGCAGCCGACCTGGTTTTCCGGGTTCACCTCGTGAGCAATTTTGGTTGCCAGCGCGCTCGCCACCAGCTCGTGGTGCGCGGCCTGGTATTTCACCTGATCTTCGTTTTCACCCTCCTCAAACACCAGCCCCGCGCCGGAGAACGGGCTGTGCAGCATGATGTTGATTTCGTTGAAGGTCAGCCAGTATTTCACCAGCCCGTTAAATTCTTCAAAGCAGGTGCGGGCGTAGCGGGCGAAGAAATCGACCATCTTGCGGTTGCGCCAGGAGCCGTACTCCGTTACCAGGTGCATCGGCACGTCGAAGTGGCACAGGGTTACCAGCGGCTCAATGTTGTACTTTTTGCACTCCTCGAACACCGCGCGGTAGAAGGCAATACCCTCTTTGTTCGGCAGCGGCTCGTCGCCGTTTGGGTAGAGGCGGCTCCAGGCTATCGAGGTGCGGAACACCGTAAAGCCCATCTCCGCCATCAGGGCGATGTCTTCTTTATAGCGATGGTAAAAATCAATCGCCTCGTGGCTCGGGTAGAACTCGTCGTCACGCAGCGAGAAACGCTTTTCCTTACCGACCTTCACCGCCAGGCGATTCGCGCCGTGCGGGATCATATCGACCGTGGTTAGCCCTTTGCCGCCTTCACGGTAAGCACCTTCACTCTGGTTGGCGGCAAGCGCGCCGCCCCATAAAAATCCTTGTGGAAAAACAGACATTCTTACCTCGCTTTCAATTTATGCTTCTGCTGCTTTGTTCTGAACCGGTGCGGTCTGCAGGGCGCGCGCTTTTTCAGCCTCGTCTTCGACCGGGATATCCTCAAAGCCGAGTATCAGGGTCAGAACAAACGACAGCACCACTGCCAGCCCCATCACGCCAAACACCCATACGATGGTCATCGGGTTGGCCGGGTCGAAGAACTGCACGCTGGTGAACAGCCCCGGTGCCGCCATCGAGTGGCTGGCAAGACCGGCCATGCCCGCCACCGCGCCGCAGATAAAGCCGCTGATCAGGCTCGCAATCAGCGGACGCTTCAGGCGTACCGCCACGCCATACAGCGCCGGTTCAGAGATCCCCGCCATGATGGCGGAGGCCGCCGCCGCTAGCGCCGTCTGGCGCAGCTCCGGGTTTTTCGTTTTCCACGCCACCGCCAGCGACGAGCCGCCGAGCGACAGGTTGGCGCCGATTTCCGACGGCATCACCATCCCCTCTTTGCCCGTTTCGGCAATGGTCTGAATGATGGTCGGCGTAAACACGCGGTGCATCCCGGTCATCACCAGCAGCGGCCACAACGCGCCCATAATGGCGACGGAGAGCCAGCCCAGATAGCCGTGAATGGTGTAGACCAGCGCGGAGATGGCGCTACCGATCCAGATGCCCAGCGGGCCAATCAGCACGATGGCGAGTGGGGCTGCAATCAGCACGATCAGCATCGGCTTGAGGAAGTTTTTGGTGACCGCCGGGGTAATGCGATCCACCCAGCGCTCGATGTATGACAGGCACCAGGTCATGACCAGAGCCGGGATGACGGTGTAAGTGTATTTCACCGCCGTCACCGGGATAAAGGCGAACTCAACGTGCTCGCCCTGAGCGGCTTTCGCCATCAGCTCGATAAAGCTCGGGTGCACCAGCACGCCCGCAATGGCAATCGCCAGCGACATATTAGTTTTGAACTTCACCGCCGCCGAGGCTGCCACCATCAGCGGCAGGAAGAAGAACGCGCCGTCGCCAATGACCGTCAGGATGGTCAGCGTGGGATCGCCCTTGCCCAGCACGCCGGTCATCTCGAGGATCATTGCCAGCAGCTTGACCATCGAGCCGCCAATGATCGCCGGGATCAGCGGGGACATGGTACCGATCAGCGCGTCGAGGATCCCGGCGCCGATGCGGCGTAATGTCAGTTTCTGCGGGCCTTCCGGTACGGCAGGCTGCAGGCTGGTTGGCAGCAGGCTCACCACTTCGCGGTACGCCTGAGAAACGGTGTTGCCAATAATGACCTGACACTGGTTGTCATTGCGTACCACGCCGAGCACGCCGCTGATGCTTTTCAGGCGCGCGGCATCGGTAAGGCTTTCGTCTTTAAGGACGAAGCGCAGACGCGTCATGCAGTGGGTGACGGCGACAATGTTCTCTTTGCCGCCCAGCGCGCTGACAACGTCGTTCGCCAGCGCGGCGTAATTTTTGGCCATCGGATGTGATCCTGTTATCGTTGTGAGAAATGTAGGAAACCGGTTTCACATAATCATCATGAGTTTCTTTGAATGAAACAAGATCGCTTTTTGTACATTTTTCACATTCGTGATGACGATCACCTATCGTCAGTCAAAGCGTGATTTCGCCGCTGCGACAATTTTTTTGCAGTGCAGTACACTGCGCTCATCAGTTTCAAACGGAATAACAACATGACCACGATGCTGGAAGTGGCGAAGCGGGCAGGCGTATCGAAAGCGACGGTCTCCCGGGTGCTGTCGGGAAATGGCTACGTCAGCCAGGAGACCAAAGACCGGGTGTTTCAGGCCATTGAAGAGAGCGGCTATCGCCCGAATTTGCTGGCGCGCAACCTGGCGACCAAGCGTACCCAGACGCTGGGGCTGGTGGTGACGAACACCCTTTACCACGGCGTTTACTTTAGCGAACTGCTGTTCCACGCCGCGCGCATGACCGAAGAGAAGGGGCGCCAGCTGATCCTTGCGGACGGCAAGCACAGCGCCGACGAGGAGCGCGAGGCCATTCAGTATCTGCTGGATATGCGCTGCGATGCGGTGATCATCTATCCGCGCTTTTTGAGCGTGGAGGAGATGGACGAGATCGTCGAAAAGTGCGAGCAGCCGATTATGGTGCTCAACCGACGACTGCGGAAAAACAGCAGCCACAGCGTCTGGTCCGATCATAACGCCTCCTGCCAGGATGCGGTGTCGAAGCTGATTGCGAAAGGCCACCGGGATATTGCGTTTATCACCGGCTCACTCGATTCCCCGACCGGCGTTGAGCGTCTTTCCGGTTACCGGGCAGCACTGATGCAGCACGGCATTCCACTGCGCCAGGAGCTGATTGCGCAGGGGAAATGGAACCCGGCCAGCGGTGCGGCGGCAGTGGCGGAGCTGTTATCCCGGGGCGAACGCTTTACGGCGCTGGTGGCGAGTAATGACGATATGGCGATTGGTGCCATGAAGCAGCTGCACGATAGCGGTGTCGCCACGCCGGACGCGGTGTCGGTGATTGGTTTCGACGATGTGGCTATCGCGCCGTACATGGTGCCGTCTCTGTCCAGTGTGCGCATTCCGGTGACGGAGATGATCAAGGAGACCATCAGCCGCCTGATCTTCATGCTTGACGGCGGTGAGTTCAAATACCAGCAAACCTTCTCCGGTGAGCTTATCCTGCGCGACTCCGTGATCGACGGTCCGCATCGGTGACGTCGACAGCTGTCATCGTCATAAGTGACGATGACAGCACCACGCTCATTTTTAAAATCATTAAAAATCATAGTGTTAATAATTGGCACGGTTTATGAATATCTCCGCGCATAACTGTAATGCTGGAGAAGCAGATGAACCGTTTTATTATGGCCGATGCCAGTAAGTGCATAGGTTGCCGTACCTGTGAAGTGGCGTGCGTGGTTTCCCATCAGGCGGAGCAGGACTGCGCGTCGCTGACGCCTGACACGTTCCTGCCGCGCATCCACGTCATTAAAGGCGTGAATATTTCTACCGCCGCCATCTGTCGCCAGTGCGAAGACGCGCCGTGCGCGAACGTCTGTCCGAACGGGGCGATTAAACGCGAGAAAGGCTTTGTGCACGTCATGCAGGAGCGCTGCATTGGCTGCAAAACCTGCGTGGTCGCCTGCCCGTACGGCGCGATGGAGGTGGTGGTCCGTCCGGTGGTCCGCAACAGCGGCATGGGGCTGAGCGTTCGGGCGGAGAAAGCCGAAGCCAACAAATGCGATCTTTGCTACCACCGTGACGCCGGTCCGGCCTGCATGGAAGCCTGCCCGACGCACGCGCTGGTCTGCGTGGATCGCGACAAGCTTGAGCAGATGAGCGCCGAAAAGCGCCGTCGTGCGGCGTTCGATACTTCAGCATCACTGCTGTTCTGATCCGCCATGAGCAGTAACGGCGTACAGCTGCGCGTGCGCGGCAAGGTGCAGGGCGTGGGGTTTCGGCCCTTCGTCTGGCAGCTTGCGCATCAGCTTCAGCTAACGGGCGATGTCTGCAACGACGGAGAGGGCGTGCTGGTGCGCCTCGCGGGTAATGGGGGGGCCTTTACCGCGAGGCTGCATCAGGACTGCCCACCGCTGGCACGCATTGACCACGTTGAAACGCAGCCGTTCACCTGGACGAACCTGCCGGACGCGTTTGTTATCCGCCACAGTGCGGGTAGCGCCATGGACACCCAGATTGTGCCGGATGCCGCCACCTGTCCGGCGTGTCTGGCTGAAATGCGCGACCCCGGCGAGCGCCGTTATTGCTACCCGTTTATCAACTGCACCCACTGCGGGCCGCGGTTTACCATTATTCGCGCCATGCCCTATGACCGTCCGGCCACGTCGATGGCCGCATTTCCCCTGTGCGCACCCTGTGAGACGGAGTACCGCAATCCTGCCGACCGACGTTTTCACGCCCAGCCGGTGGCGTGCCCGGACTGCGGGCCAGCGCTGGAATGGCGTGCCGGTGACGTTGTTGCCACCCGCGAAACGGCACTGCGTGCGGCGGTGACGATGCTCAAGGACGGCGGTATCGTCGCGGTTAAAGGGCTGGGCGGTTTTCACCTCGTCTGCGACGCGCTCAACCCGCAGGCGATACTGACATTGCGGTCACGCAAGCAGCGTCCATCGAAGCCGCTGGCGGTGATGATCCCAAATGCGGACGGCATGCCGGAGGCGATTCAGACGCTGCTCGGCTCACCCGCTGCACCCATCGTGCTCACGCCAAAAGCCTGGCTGCCGGTGTTCCCCGAGGCAATCGCGCCGGGTCTGGATAGCGTGGGCATCATGCTTCCCGCAAACCCGCTGCAACATTTGCTGATGATGGACTGCCAGCGCCCGCTGGTGATGACCTCCGGCAACCTCAGCGGCAGGCCGCCTGCCATCAGTAATCAACAGGCGATGGATGAACTGGGCAACATCGCGGACGGATTCCTGCTGCACAATCGCGATATTCTTCAGCGGATGGACGATTCGGTGATGGATCGGGACGGCGCGATGCTGCGCCGCGCGCGCGGTTTTGTGCCAGATGCCATCACGTTGCCTGCGGGTTTCGAGAATATCCCCGCCATGTTATGCACCGGTGCGGAGATGAAAAACACCTTCTGCCTGGTGCGTGGCAGCCAGGCGGTGCTGAGCCAGCATTTTGGCGATCTCGGCGACGAGGGTGTCGAAGCGCAGTGGCGCGGCGCGCTCTCGACGATGCAGGACATCTACGCCTTCCAGCCGGAGCGCGTGGTGTGCGACGCCCATCCGGGCTATCACACGCAACAATGGGCGCAAGCGCAGGCGCTGCCGGTCGAAACCGTACTGCACCATCACGCCCACGCGGCGGCGTGCCTGGCGGAAAACGGCTGGCCGCGTGAGGGCGGAGACGTTATCGCCCTCACGCTGGACGGGATCGGCATGGGCGAGAACGGCGCGCTGTGGGGCGGGGAGTGCCTGCGGGTGAACTATCTCTCGTGCGAGCATCTGGGCGGGCTGCCTGCCGTTGCGCTGCCGGGCGGCGATCTGGCGGCGCGGCAGTCGTGGCGCAATCTGCTCGCCCACTGTCTGGCATTTGTCCCTGACTGGCAGCAGTATCCGGAAACGCGCGCGGTACAGCGCCAGAACTGGCCGCTGCTGGCAACGGCGATCGGGCGCGGCATCAACGCGCCGCAGGCCTCGTCATGTGGTCGCCTGTTTGATGCGGTCGCCTGCGCGCTCGGTATCGACGCGCAGTCCTGGGAGGGGGAAGCCGCATGCAGGCTGGAAGCGCTGGCCTCGCAGTGCGCGGGCGTCGACCATCCGGTGATGCTGTCTGTCGACAACCTCGCGCTTTTCTGGCGGCAGTGGCTGGCCTGGCAGGCTGAGCCCTGCGAGCGCGCGTGGGCGTTTCACGACGCGCTGGCAAAAGGGTTGGCAGAACTCGCCGCGTTCCATGCCCGACGCTTATCGCTGTCGACAATCTGCCTCAGCGGCGGCGTGGTGCACAACCGTCTGCTGCGCGCGCGCCTGCGTCATTATCTTTCTGACTTTACGCTTCTTTTTCCTTCGCACCTGCCCGCAGGTGACGGAGCGATCTCCTTCGGGCAGGCGGTGGTCGCCGCCGCCCGGTCATGTTCACAAAGGACTTAAAATGTTACGACTCTTACGCAATGAACCTCGCGCCGCGCTTCTGCTGCTGGCCCTGGTAATGGCAAACCTGCTGGCCTGGGGATGGGCATGGCACGCCTTTAGCGGCAGCACGGCGCTGATGGCCGCCAGCCTGCTGGCGTGGTGCTACGGGCTGCGTCACGCGGTGGACGCCGACCACATCGCCGCGATTGATACCGTGACGCGTAAGATGATGCAGCAGGGCAAACGCCCGTCCGGCGTGGGGGCGTGGTTCTCGCTGGGGCACTCCACCATCGTGGTGCTGGCCTCGATTGCTATCGCCGCTACCGCGACGGCGTTTCAGAAAAACATGGAATGGTTCCACGAAACTGGCAGCCTGATTGGCACGGCGGTGTCGGCGACCTTCCTGCTGGCGATGGCGCTGGTGAACATGGTGATCCTGCGCGGCGTCTGGCGCAGTTTTCAGGCGTTGAAACACGGCAGGCCCGTGCAGGGCGACATCACGCTACCTGCCCAGGGCGGCGTTATGAACTGGCTGTTCGGCAAAACCTTCCGCCTGGTGAATAAAAGCTGGCAGATGTACCTGGTTGGTTTCCTATTTGGCCTCGGCTTTGACACGGCCACCGAGATTGGCGTGCTGGGGATCTCTGCTGCCAGCGCCTCCAGCGGGATGTCGGTGTGGTCAATCATGATCTTCCCGGCGCTCTTCGCCAGCGGCATGGCGCTGGTGGATACCCTCGACAACCTGCTGATGGTCGGTGCCTACGGCTGGGCGTTTAACAAGCCGCAGCGCAAGCTCTACTACAACATGACCATCACCGGCACCTCCGTGGTGGTGGCGCTGTTTATCGGCGGGCTGGAAGCGCTGGGCCTGCTGATGGACAAATTCGCCCTCAGCGGCGGCGTCTGGGATCTGATTGGTGCGGTAAACGATAATCTTGGCAACGCCGGGTTTGTGGTGGTCGGGTTGTTCGTTGCCTGCTGGCTGATCTCCATGGTCAACTACCGCTGGCGCGGCTACGACGCGCTGGTGGTGCGTTCCTGAGCAGGCGCGGCTTTTCGCGCCTCCGGAATTAATTAAAGTCAGCGAAATAAAATGTGCTCAGCATGCCGCCTCTTTGAAATAGCGAGAAAGATAATTGAGTTCTTTATGAAAAGTCGCCATGATTTGTCTCCGGCTGAACCGGATGCGAATAATAAAAAAGGAGATGCTTTTAAGCTATTTCGCAGTTAAGTATTAATGGAAATAATAAATAAGGGATTGATAGCGATGATATACCTGTTTTGTATTTATTTGATGAATAGGGTGCGTAAAAAAAAGCCCCGGGACATCGGGGCGGTGGATAATTAAATCCAAAGGTTAAGTAAGCGTGGTCGTGCTGTAGGCCGGGTAAGCGGAGCGCCACCCGGCAATACGAGGGTTAAGCAGGTAGCGATTTCAGCAGGGCGAAAGCCTCCTTCATCCGGTCTTCACTGACGACAAAAGCGCGTAGTTGACCCTCATTATCGGCACCGCGCGCGACCATTCCCTGCGGTCCGAGGGTAATTTGCCAGTTCAGATCCTGACGCTGCGTTTCACCGGCAAGGTGCAGCGGTAATTCCGGCGTTTTTACTTTAACCAGCATGGCGGGTAATTTCAGCGGCGCGCTGCCGCCGAGCAGGTTTTTCGCCAGATACATCGCGCTTAATTGAATTGGCTGTAAAAAGGGCAGCACCTGACCGTTAATTTCAGCGCAGTCGCCCAGGGCGTAAATATCCGGCTGCGTGGTTTGCAGGTCGCTATTTACCTTCACGCCACGGCCTGTTTCGGCACCTGCGCGATGCGCCAGCGCGGTTTCCGGGCGCAGGCCCGTCGCCGCAATAACCACATCCACCTCAACGCTGCGGTTGCGGTCGAGCGTGGCACGAATGCCGCCTTCGGTTTTGCTCAGGCTGTGCAGCTGCGATTTCAACAGCAGATGCACGCCCATGTCGGTCAGGCGATGCTGTAAGCGACTGCTTACTTCTGCGGGCATCAGCGCCGACAGAATGCTCGCCGCGTGGTCAACCAGGGTGACGGATTTGCCCGCCCGGCAGAAATCCATCGCCAGCTCGGTGCCGATCAGCCCGCCGCCGACAATCATTACCCGCTGAGCGTCGCGAAGCCCCGTTTCGCTGGCCTGGTACTCCTGCTGGCTGTTGAGCGTGATCATCAGCTCGCGGCCTTCAATCGGCGGCACAAACGCAGAGGCACCCGTGGCCAGCACCAGCTTGTCGTACTGCCAGGTTTTCTCTTTCGCTTTCACTACGCGGGCATCGGCGTCGATATCGGTGACCCAGGTGTACGGGAACAGACGCAGGTTAAACTGCTCTGCGAACTCCCCCGCCGTCTGGCGGGTGAGGTCTTCGGCGCGCTGATTCTGGCTAATGACGTGGCTTAAATCAGGCTTGTTGTACTCGTCCATGCTGTCGGCGGCAATCACCGTCAGCGGCACGCTGGCATCCTGCTTGCGGATGTTTTTCACCAGCTGGCGGGCGGCAAAGCCCGAGCCGATGATGACGATACCGTTGCTCATTTTGCCTCCGTACCCAGTTCGTCAAAGACGTCCTTACCGAGTGAACATTCCGGGCAGAGGAAGTTGTCCGGCACGTCGCGCCACGGCGTGCCCGGGGCAACATCCTGCAGCGGTTCGCCCAGTTCAGGATCGTAAATCCACTGGCAGACGCTGCACTGCATGCGCGGGCCGAGATCGGCGGCCGCCGCGGCGGCACAGGCGCAGGCTTCCTGCTGTTTGGTTGGTTTTGCCGTCACTTCCGGCAGCGGAGCGAGCGCCCACTGACGGGCAATGTCGCGACCGTGCTGGCGGCAGATCTCAAGCGCGTCGATATCCGGACGCCATTTCGCCTTCAGGCTCAGGGACATTTCAAAACCGGCATCCTGTAAACGGGTGGAGAGACGGTCTACCGCGCCGCCGCTCCAGCCGTGGGAGCCAAAGGCGCTGGCGCGCTTGTTGCGAAAACGCAGGCCGGTCATCTCTTCCACCAGGCCGGCAATTTTCGGCATCATTACGTTATTCATGGTGGAAGTGCCCACCAGCACGCCCTTAGAGCGGAACACGTTGGTCAATACCTCGTTCTTATCGCTGCGCGCCACGTTGAAGATTTTCACCGCCACGTTCGGGTCAACTTCGTTGATGCCCTGGGCAATGGCGTCCGCCATCATGCGGGTGTTGTTGGACATGGTGTCGTAGAAGATCGTGATGCGGTCTTCCTGATAGTCCGCCGCCCACTTCAGGTACAGCTCGACGATCTGGGTCGGGTTCTCACGCCACACCACGCCGTGGGAGGTGGCAATCATGTCCACCGGCAGGTTAAATCCGAGGATTTCGGTAATTTTTGGCGTCACCAGGCGGCTGAACGGCGTCAGGATGTTGGCGTAGTAGCGTTGGCACTGCTCGAACAGCTCGGTCTGGTCCACTTCGTCGTTGAACAGGCGCTCGTCGCAGTAGTGCTGGCCGAAGGCGTCGTTGCTGAACAGCACCGCGTCGCCGGTCATGTAGGTCATCATGCTGTCCGGCCAGTGCAGCATCGGGGTTTCCACGAAGATCAGCTGTTTGCCGTTGCCGATATCCAGCGCGTCGCCGGTTTTCACGGTATGGAAGTTCCACTCCGGATGGTGATGGTGGCCGTTGATCGAGTCGATGGCGTTGGTGGTGCAGTAGATCGGCGTGTTCGGAATGTAAGACATCAGCTCGGTCAGCGCGCCGGCGTGATCTTCTTCCGCATGATTGATGATGATGTAGTCGATGGCGTCCAGGTCGATTTCACTGCGCAGGTTCTGCACGAACTCGCGGCTGAACTTGTGATCGACGGTATCGATCAGCACGTTTTTTCCTTCGCGGATGAGATAGCTGTTGTAGCTGCTGCCGCGCAGCGTTTTGTATTCCGTCCCGTGGAAATCGCGCACTTCCCAGTCACGTTGACCGACCCAATGAATGTTATTTTTAACCAGTATAGACATAGCAACCTCTACGTAATACAGCATTTTCAAATAAGATGGTTTGCCTATATCAAGTTGCGTGCCAACTTTTAATGTGTTGATTTTGTTTGATAAAAATTTTTATGATCCGTAATGGGTAGTCATTATGACTATTAAAATCAGTGTCAATATGACAACATGCATTGTCAAAATGACAGCGAGGTCACTATGAGCTTTTCCGTCGACGTACTGGCGAAGATCGCCATTGAGCTGCAAACCGGTATCGGCCATCAGGACCGCTTTCAGCGGCTGATCTCCACGCTGCGCCACGTGCTGGCGTGTGACGCCTCGGCGCTGCTGCGCTATGAAGGGCGGCAGTTTATTCCTCTGGCTATCGACGGGCTGGCGAAGGACGTGCTCGGGCGGCGTTTTACCCTTGAAGGCCATCCGCGTCTGGAAACTATCGCCCGCGCGGGTGACGTGGTGCGCTTCCCGGCGGACAGCGATTTGCCTGACCCGTACGACGGGCTTATTCCCGGACAGGAGAGCCTGAAGGTGCACGCCTGTATCGGCCTGCCGCTGTTTGCCGGACAAAACCTGATTGGCGCACTGACCCTCGACGGCCTGTCGCCGGACCAGTTCGACACCTTTAGCGATGAAGAGCTGCGCCTGATTGCCGCCTTGGCCGCCGGGGCGCTGAACAATGCCCTGCTGATTGAACAGCTGGAGAGCCAGAACATTCTTCCCGGCAGCCCGGCGGCGTTTGAGCAGGTAACGCACACGGAGATGATCGGCCTTTCTCCGGGCATGGCGCAGCTCAAAAAAGAGATTGAGATTGTTGCCGCCTCCGACCTGAACGTGCTGATCTTCGGGGAAACCGGCACCGGCAAGGAGCTGGTCGCGAAGTCCATTCACGAAGCCTCGCCGCGCGCGGTGAACCCGCTGGTGTACCTCAACTGCGCCGCGCTGCCGGAGAGCGTGGCGGAAAGCGAGCTGTTTGGTCACGTTAAAGGGGCGTTTACCGGGGCCATCAGCAACCGCAGCGGCAAGTTTGAAATGGCGGATAACGGCACGCTGTTTCTGGATGAAATCGGCGAGCTTTCCCTGTCGCTGCAGGCCAAGCTGCTGCGCGTGTTGCAGTACGGCGACATTCAACGCGTAGGGGATGACCGCAGTCACAGAGTGAACGTGCGCGTGCTGGCGGCAACCAACCGGGACCTGCGCGAAGCGGTGCTGGCAGGGCAGTTCCGCGCCGACCTGTTCCACCGCCTGAGCGTGTTCCCGCTTACCGTGCCGCCGCTGCGCGAGCGCGGGGACGACGTGTTGCTGCTGGCGGGCTTTTTCTGCGAGCAGTGCCGTCTCAGGATGGGGCTTTCCCGCGTGGTGCTGAGCCCAGGGGCGAGGTCGCATCTGCTGAGCTACGGCTGGCCAGGCAACGTGCGCGAGCTGGAGCATGCGATCCACCGCGCGGTGGTGCTGGCGCGGGCGACGCGCTCGGGTGACGAGGTAGTGATCCACGCGCGGCATTTTGCGCTTCAGGATGAAACCGCACCGGCTGTCGCGCAGGCGGCACCAGAGATAGCGAATGAAAATCTGCGTGAAGCCACGGAGGCGTTTCAGCGTCAGATGATTACCCGCGCGCTGGAGCAGAACAACCGCAGCTGGGCGGCGTGCGCGCGGGCGCTGGAGATGGACGTCGCCAACCTGCACAGGCTGGCGAAGCGTCTGGGACTGAAGGGCTAGATAATTCCGGCCTGATAAAAATCCTGCAGGTTGATAGCACCGCACAGCCTGCCGGCATCATCCACCACCGGAGCGGCGGTGATTTTGCGCTTCATCAGCACCTCTTTGGCTTCAATGGCGCGGCTCTCGGCGTTGAGCGTCAGTCCGCCTTTGGTCATGGCGTCCGACACGTTTGTTTCCAGCCTGCCGCCGCCCACCAGCCAGCGGCGCAGGTCGCCGTCGGTGAACACGCCCTTGACGCTCCCGTTGTCATCGCAGACCGCAACCAGCCCCAGACCGGTGCGGCTGAGCTCCAGCATCGCGTCCATGACGCTGGTATCGAGTTTGACCTGCGGAATGGCATCGTCGGTGCGCATCAGGTGGTGAACCTTATTGAGCAGGCGTGCGCCGAGCGCACCTGCCGGATGCGAACGGGCGAAATCTTCTTCGTTAAAGCCGCGCGCCTGCATCACCGCCATTGCCAGCGCGTCGCCCATCATCAGGGTGTTAACGGTGCTGGAGGTCGGGGCGAGGTGCATCGGACAGGCTTCACGCTCAACGGAAATATCCAGCGTCGCTTTGGCGGCCAGCGCCAGCGGCGAACGGGATTTCCCGGTCATCGCCAGCAAGGCGACCGATTTTTCCTGCAGGCGTGGAATAATCAGGTCCAGCTCTTTGGCCGAACCGGAGTAGGAGATAAACAGCATCACGTCGCGGCTTTCAATCATCCCGAGATCGCCATGCAGCGCTTCTGCCGGATGCACAAAGAACGCCGGGGTGCCGGTGCTGGCGAGCGTCGCGGCAATCTTTTTGCCGATATGGCCAGATTTACCGATACCCGCCACGATCACTTTGCCTTCGCAGTGGATAATGGTGTTGGCCGCGCGGACAAAATCCTCGCCCAGACGTTCCGGCAGGCGGCTGGCTTCCTGCAGTTCCAGCATCAGCGTCTGGCGGCCCGTTTCTAACAGAAAATCACTCATCTCTTTCTCCGGTTACGATCACGTCGATTCCTTTCTCTTCCAGCGCTTTCTTGAACGCCGGGTCGATACCCGCGTCGGTAATCAGCTTATCAACGCTTTCAAGGCTACAGACAATGTTGGGGCTTTTGCGGCCAAACTTCGACGAGTCTGCCATTAAAATCACTTCCCGCGCGGCGTTGCACATCGCTTTACTGACGCTGAACACCTCGTTGAACGTCGTCACCCCCGCGTTCAGGTCGATGCCGTCGGTGCCCATAAAGAGTTTATCAAAGCTGAAGTGGTCGAAGGCATTCTCCGCCAGCTGGCCGTGAAACGACGCCGATTTTTTGCGGAAGGTGCCGCCGGGCATCAGGATGGTCTGCTCGCTGTCGAACTCCGACAGGGCGTTGACGATGTGCAGGCTGTTAGTCATCACCGTGATGTTGTTAAAGCGGCTGAGCAGCGGGATCATCTGCAGGACGGTACTGCCTGCATCCAGAATGATGGAATCACCGTCCTGGATAAATTTTACGGCAGCTTCGGCAATTAGCGCTTTCTGGTGGGTATTGATCAGCGTTTTGTGATCGATAGGCGGGTCCGCTTCGTCCTTATTGAGCACCACGCCGCCGTAGGTTCGAATGACGGCGCCAGAGTTTTCGAGCAATACCAGGTCCTTGCGTATTGTCGTGCCGGTGGTGTCAAAGTAGTGGGCCAGATCCTCTACCGAACATTTTCCCTGCTTTTGCAGATGTTCGAGAATGGCCGCCTGCCGCTGACGAGGTTTCATAGGCGCTTCGTTCCTTAGGTTGCGAAATGATAATTTCGCAAGTCTATAGCTTTCACAACGAAATTATCCATGTTTCAGATTAAGCGCTAATGATAGTGCATTCTGACAGAGTGGATCATGGGGAAAGATCACATCAGGCCGTAATTCCTGCAGCGAAATGCCGTTGATTGCCTGGATTTTCACCGGACGGGCGAAGACGGTCATACCGCGCATGATGAGGGAATCGCAGACGTTATTGTTTTCATCCAGCGCAACGGCGACGACCACGCGCGGTTTGAAGCGTCCGCCGGAACGCCCGACCCCGACGCGACCTTTCTGGCACAGGGCATCAAACGCGCGGTTAAACTGGTGGATTTGCCAGCCGCCAAACGCCATCTGGCACAGCCAGGCGAGGGCGGCGACGGTGATGAGTGCGGTTACCATATTTCACTCCTTAAATGCCGGGTGGCGGCTGCGCCTTACCCGGCCTACGGGTATTGTAGCCCCGGTAAGCGCAGCGCCACCCGGGAAGGGACTTAGAACATGACCTGCCCACCGGTGACGTTAATCGACTGCCCGGTGCAGTACGAGGCTTTCGGGCTGGCGTAAAA
This sequence comes from Enterobacter sp. JMULE2, assembly GCF_013337145.1. NCBI lineage: Bacteria > Pseudomonadati > Pseudomonadota > Gammaproteobacteria > Enterobacterales > Enterobacteriaceae > Enterobacter > Enterobacter sp. JMULE2. Next base: position 384,052 of record NZ_SGWD01000016.1, on the reverse strand, counting down.
CAGCAGCATGTTCAGCACGTCCTGATAATCGCACCCGCGCTTCAGCGGCACTTTATCGATGTAGTGCTGCTCCACTTCCTCAGCCTTGATGCCGAGCTTGGTGGCGTACTGCGGCAGCAGGGACTGGAACATCGGCGATTTCAACAGGTTGCCCAGCATCAGCGAATGCACGGTAATGCCGTACTCGGCCAGATCCAGCGCCAGAGACTGCGTCAGCCCCACGCCGCCAAACTTCGCCGCGCTGTAGCCGGAGTTGTGCTTGCTGCCCACCTTCCCTGATTTTGAGTTGATCTGAATGATGCGCCCCTGAATGCCGTCGCGGATCATCAGGCGGGAAAACTCGCGGGCGCAGAGGAAATAGCCCACCAGGTTTACCTGCAGCGAGCGGTCAAAATCCCCCAGCGCGAAATCGCTGATAAAGGCCGCTTTCGCAATCCCCGCGCTGTAGACCAGCAGATCGGTACGTCCAAAAATCTCGTCCACGCCGCGGGCTAGCGCCATTACGCTTTGCTCGCTGGTGGCGTCGGCACCAAACCCGTACGCCATCCCTTCGCCAAACTCGGTGTTGATGGTATCCGCTACGCGGGCGGCTTTTTCACTCTGAATGTCCACTACCGCCACGCGGTAACCTTCTGCGGCAAGCCCACGGCAGAGGAACTCGCCTAAGGTTTGTCCCCCACCAATGACAACGGCAACCTGACTCATGTGTATCTCCTTAATTACGCAACAAATTTTAACGTGCAGCCTGGGGTGACAGCCTGCGGAACCGGGCCCGCGACGTGAACCGTACCGGGATACTCCGCCTGCGGCTGGCCGTCGAAACGCAGAGTGATGTGGCCCAGCTCGCGCAGGTTTTGCTCGGCCACGTCGCCAACGGCGGTGACGGCATAGCGCGCTTCGCCCAGCTCCAGCTGGCTTCCTGCCTTCAGCTCACCGTTCAGCTCGCCGTGGCAGTGGATAAAACAAAACTCTTCGATATCTGCCGGGGCGCCTTCGCGGAAGGTGATCAGCATCTGGTCGTTCAGCGCGTCGGCTGCGCTCTGGCCGATGCGGGTAATGGTGGTCTGGTAAATCACGGTCATCGCAGGAACCTCTTATTGATAAATAAAGCCGGAGACAAACCAGGCAATCAGCACCGTCGGTGCGCCCGTCAGGAAGCGGCTCACCAGCACGGACGGCACGCCTACGCGCACGGTGTCCTGGCGCGCTTCGGCCAGCGACAGCCCAACGGGGATAAAGTCGCACGCTGCCTGGGCGTTAATGGCAAACAGGGCGGGCAGGGCGAGGTGCGGAGGAATGTTCCCCAGACCAATCTGCACGCCAATCAGCACGCCGATGACCTGGGCAATCACCGCGCCCGGGCCGAGGAACGGCGACAGCAGCGGGAAGGAGCAGATCAGCGCCAGCGTGACCAGCCCGAGCGGGTGGCTGGCGAGCGGGGCGAGGCCGTGGGCAATCCAGTCGCCCAGGCCGGACGCCATGATGATGCCGATCAGCGCCGAGACGAACGCCATAAAGGGCAGGATGGTTTTCAGTACCGTGTCGATGGTGTCGCGCCCGGACTGGAACAGCACCGCCACAGCGGAACCCATGCCCATCCCGACCTTCGCCAGCAGGCCGTCGCTCTGCTCGGTGATTTTCTTGCTGGTGTCGTACTCGCGCGGTGCCGCTTTTTGCGGCGCGGCAGTTCCATTCACCAGAGTGATGTTGTCCTCCTTCACGCCCGAGACATAAATGTCTTCAAGGATGTACTGCGCCAGCGGGCCTGATTTTCCGGTGGAGTGAATATTCACCGTCGGAATGCGACGCTTCGGATAGATGCCGCAGCGCAGCGTCCCGCCGCAGTCGATGACCGCCACGCCGATTTCTGCTTCCGGCGGCTCGCCCTCTTTGAAGCCGTCGACCGCTTCCCAGCCGGTCAGCTCACGCAGCTTATCGACGATCGCCGGGCGCGTGCCCGCGGTGATGTAAACGATCTTTTTGCCTTCGGTGGCGTCGAACTCCAGCGGGCCGCCCCAGCCGCCCGTGCCTTTCTCAATGCGGATCCGGTTCATGCTGTGGCTCCTGAAAGATGGACTTTCTGTTCAAGCTGGATGCCCATTTTTTTCTCAAAAATGGTGGTGGTGAGGTCCGTCACCCAGCCGCGGAAGAAGTTGGTGACCAGGCCGACCAGCAGATAGCTCACCGCCAGCGGGCCGAGCGGCAGGCCAAGGGTGGTGAGACCGCTGGCGATCCCGAGATAGACAAACAGCTCTCCGGGGTTAATGTGCGGGAACAGGCCGTTCATGGAGTGGCAGCTGTAGGAGGCGGCGGCGTAATAGCTCGGCTTGTACTTTTCCGGCATGAAGCGGCCGAGGCTTAAGGTCATCGGGTTACAGAACACGAAGGTGCCGATGAACGGTAATACCAGATAGCGGGACAGCGGATTCCCGGCACAGCGCTGGGCGAAGCGTTCAATGCGCTGCTGGCCGATAAAGTTGATCAACGCGTTCATGATCACCAGCAGGCTGATCAGCAGGGGCAGGATCCCGGTCACCATACCGGTGAACACTTCTCCGCCTTTCTGAAACAGCCCGATGAACCACTCGGCGCCGTGGGTGATGGTTTCTATCATTCTTCTCTCCTGTGGGGCTTTTTTGTTTTTGTCTGACAGGCTAATAATAATCACTTTGAAAGGTTTTAAAGTGTTAGTTAGATCTCACAATGAAAGAAAAATAGATTATTTTGAAAGTTTGTTGATGAGGTCAATGGTTTTCGGTGGAAAAAAACGCGGATTTGCGTTGGGGGAGTGCGTACCGCTTCCTTGAGGTGTTGCGGATGCTTTACCATACTGGGTTCTTATCGAACCCGTTAAATGGATGTCTCATGTTCAAGCGTCGTTATGCAGCGCTGTTGCCTGCGCTTATTCTGCTGTCTGCCTGTAGTAGCAAACCTAAGACCGAAGCCGTTCAGCAAACGGCGGGTGCGCCTTCCGGAGGATTCCTGCTGGAGCCGCAGCATAATATGATGCAGATGGGCGGCGACTTCGCCAATAACCCGGCGGCCGAACAGTTCATCGATAAAATGGTGAGCAAACACGGCTTTGACAGACAGCAGTTGCACGAAATTTTGTCGCAGGCCAAGCGTCTGGACTACGTGCTGCGCCTGATGGACCGCCAGGCACCGACGGCACAGGTGCCGACCGGGCCAAACGGCGCGTGGCTGCGCTATCGCAAACAGTTTATTACCCCGGACAACGTGCAAAACGGCGTGGTGTTCTGGAATCAGTATGAAGATGCGCTCAACCGCGCGTGGCAGGTGTACGGCGTACCGCCTGAAATCATCGTCGGGATTATCGGCGTGGAAACCCGCTGGGGCCGCGTGATGGGTAAAACCCGCATCCTGGACGCGCTGGCGACGCTCTCCTTTAACTACCCGCGCCGCGCGGAGTACTTCTCTTCCGAGCTGGAAACCTTCCTGCTGATGGCGCGCAGCGAACAGGACGACCCGCTGGATCTGAAAGGGTCGTTTGCCGGTGCGATGGGCTACGGCCAGTTTATGCCGTCTTCCTATAAGCAATATGCCGTCGACTTTAACGGGGATGGTCACATCAACCTGTGGGATCCGGTGGATGCCATCGGCAGCGTGGCGAACTACTTCAAAGCGCACGGCTGGACGCCGGGTGGGCAAGTTGCGGTGCAGGCAAACGGCGAGGCGTTTGGCCTGGAAAACGGCTTCAAAACTAAATACAGCGTTGCACAGCTGACGGCGGCAGGCTTAACGCCAACGCAGCCGCTGGGCAATGTCGAGCAGGTGAGCCTGCTGCGTCTGGACGTGGGAACCGGGTATCAGTACTGGTACGGCATGCCGAACTTCTACACCATTACCCGTTATAACCACAGTACCCACTACGCAATGGCGGTGTGGCAGCTGGGGCTGGCGGTGTCTCAGGCCCGCGTCCCGGCGGCGTCACCGTTTAGTCAGTAAGTCATTCTGACGGGTAGGCCGGGTAAGGCAACGCCGCCACCCGGCATGGCTGCATGCACGGTGCGGCCTGATGCCCTCAACCTGACCCTCTCCCACGGGAGAGGGGAATTTTGCAGAAACATTTCGCCACACTCCCTTTTCAAACCCGCCATTTACATCTTAACCGCCTTTCATTATTGTTATGTTATAACATTTAATTCGGTATCAAAATGTCAACGTCCCTTTTTTCTCTGTCTGCTCTGGTTCGGCTGTTGCTGGCGCTGGTGCTGGTTGTCTTTATCGGGCTGGCCGTGCGCTGGGCGGTGGCATTGCCATGATCGTAATGAACGAACTGGTCGCGGGCTATGACCGCCAGCCCGTTACGCGTCCTTTTTCGGGGGTGATCGAACGGGGGAGCATGACCGCCATTATCGGCGCTAACGGCTGCGGGAAATCGACGCTGCTGAAAACGCTGGCGGGGTTTATTCCTCCCGTCAGCGGCGGCTTCCGCTGGCAGGGTAAGCGCCCGGTAATCGGCTGGCTGGCACAGCGTCACGCGCTGGAGGCACAGTTTCCGCTGACCGTACAGGACGTGGTAAGCATGGGCTGCTGGCCGGGCATTTCGCTTTTTTCCGGTTTTCGTCGCGAGACGCGGTTGCGGATTGCCAGCGCGCTTGAGCGCGTCGGGCTGGGATCCATGGCGTTATCCACCATCGATGAACTCTCCGGCGGACAGTTTCAGCGCATGCTGTTTGCACGCGTCCTGGTGCAGCAGGCGCCGCTGGTGATGCTGGATGAACCCTTTACCGGGGTCGATGAAGCCACCTGCAACGTGCTGATGGACCTGATGCTGGAGATGTATATGCAGGGGCAAACGCTGCTCGCGGTTTTACACGACAGCGAGCGCGTGTCGCGCCACTTCCCGCAAACCTTACGGCTGGATGCTGACGTTCCCCAGTGGAAAACCGAACGGGTGAGGGTGGCATGATCTGGCATACATTTTTCCAGCCGTTTATCGAATACGGGTTTATGCGCCGCGCGCTGGTGGTTTGCCTGGCGCTCTCGGTCAGCACCACCGCGCTCGGCGTGTTTCTTCAGCTGCGTCGGATGAGCCTGATGGGGGATGCGCTTTCTCACGCGATTTTGCCGGGTGTCGCCGTGGGGTATTTGCTCAGCGGGATGTCGCTGCTCGCAATGAGTATTGGCGGTTTTATCGCGGGAATTACCGTGGCGCTGGTGGCCGGTCTGGTCAGCCGCCGCACGCCGCTCAAAGAAGATGCCAGCTTTGCCGGATTTTATCTTGGCTCGCTGGCGCTGGGCGTCACGCTGGTCTCGCTGCGCGGCTCGAATGTCGATCTGCTGCATCTGCTGTTTGGCTCCATTCTTGCGGTGGACAACGACGCCGCGCTGTTCGTCACCGGCGTATGCATCGTCACGCTTATCACGCTGGCGATTTTCTATCGCGGGCTGGTGACAGAGGCCTTTGATACCGCCTGGCTGCAGGTGAATGCTCGCGGGTTACCTGGCTTATTGCATGGACTGTTTCTGGCGCTGCTGGTGCTTAATCTGGTGGCCGGGTTTCAGGTGCTTGGCACGCTGATGGCCGTCGGGCTGATGATGCTTCCCGCGGTGGCAGCACGCTGCTGGGTACGCACGTTACCTGGGTTGTTATTGATGGCGGGCATCAGCGGTATTTTCTGTGCGTGGCTCGGGCTCAGCCTTTCCTGGGCGGCGAGGTTGCCTGCGGGGCCATCCATCGTGCTCACCGCCAGCGCGCTGTTCTTTATCTCTGTTTTATTTGGTACGCGCAGCAGGCTGGCTGGCAGCCTGCGGGCGCTTTTTTAACGCAAGGGGAAATGATGAAACGTACAGGGTTAGCTGTGGCGCTCGCGCTGGGGATGATGTCGCACGGTGTGATGGCGAAAACGCTCAACGTGGTGACCAGTTTTTCAATATTGGGTGACATGACTCAGGAAGTGGGAGGAGACCACGTGAAAGTGACGACGCTGGTAGGGCCGGACGGCGACCCGCATACCTTCGAACCGTCACCGAAAGACAGCGCGGCGCTGAATAAAGCCGATGTGGTGGTGGTCAACGGCCTGGGGCTGGAGGGCTGGCTCGACCGGCTGGTGAAGGCCTCAGGGTTTAAAGGCCAACTGGTGGTGGCGTCGACCGGGGTGAAAACCCACACGCTTGAGGAAGAGGGAAAAACCGTGACCGATCCGCACGCGTGGAATAGCGCGGCGAACGGGGCGCTGTATGCACAAAATATTCTGGACGGGCTGGTGAAAGCTGACCCGGAAGATAAAGCTGCGCTGGAAGCTTCCGGAAAACCCTATATCGCACAGCTTAACCAGCTGGATAGCTGGACCAAAACGCGTTTTAGCGCGATCCCGAAGGATAAGCGCAAGGTGCTGACCAGCCATGATGCGTTCGGCTATTTCAGTCGCGCCTACGGCGTAACGTTTATGGCCCCGCAGGGGCTGTCGTCAGAGAGCGAGGCCAGTGCGGCGCAGGTGGCTGAGATCATTAATCAGATTAAAGCCGACGGCGTAAAAACCTGGTTTATGGAAAACCAGCTTGACCCGCGACTGGTGAAACAGATTGCCAGCGCTACGGGGGCGCAGCCGGGCGGCGAACTCTACCCGGAAGCGCTGTCGTCAAAAGGCGGCGTAGCAGACACCTACGTTAAGGCGTTTCGTCACAATGTCGATACGATTGCGAACAGCATGAAATAACATGCCCAGAGCCGGTGCGCCTGCATCGGCTTTTTTCTGAAGCCCCCTCGTAAAACCGCAAGCTCATCCCCATATCCAACGAGAAAGTGCTATCTTGTGCAGCACGTTTTTCCGAAGCCTGGAGCGAGAATGACTGACCATGAATTGATGCAGCTTAGCGAAGTGGTAGGGTTGGCGCTGAAACAGCGTGGTGCGACCCTCACAACGGCAGAGTCCTGTACTGGCGGTTGGGTTGCCAAAGTGATTACCGACATTGCCGGGAGTTCCGCCTGGTTTGAACGCGGTTTTGTGACCTACAGTAACGAAGCTAAAGCACAGATGATTGGCGTGCGTGAATCGACGCTCGAACAGCATGGCGCGGTGAGCGAACCGGTGGTGATTGAGATGGCCATTGGCGCGCTGAAAGAGGCGCGGGCAGATTACGCGATTTCCATTAGCGGCATTGCGGGCCCGGACGGCGGCAGCGACGTGAAGCCTGTCGGCACCGTCTGGTTTGGGTTTGCCACCGCCAAAGGCGAGGGGATCACCCGCCGGGAGTGCTTCAGCGGCGACCGCGAAAGCGTACGTCGCCAGGCAACGGAATACGCATTGAAAACGCTCTGGCAACAATTTCTACAAAATACTTGATACTGTATGACCATACAGTATAATTGCACCAACAGAACAGAAATCCACGGTGAAGCGCAGTCGCTTCTCCCGGCATGACAGGAGTAATAATGGCTATCGACGAGAACAAACAGAAAGCGTTGGCGGCAGCACTGGGCCAGATCGAAAAGCAATTCGGTAAAGGCTCCATCATGCGCCTGGGTGAAGACCGTTCCATGGACGTGGAAACTATCTCCACCGGTTCGCTTTCTCTGGATATCGCACTGGGCGCTGGCGGTTTGCCAATGGGCCGTATCGTAGAAATCTACGGACCGGAATCCTCGGGTAAAACCACCCTGACCCTGCAGGTTGTTGCAGCGGCGCAGCGCGAAGGTAAAACCTGTGCGTTTATCGATGCTGAGCACGCGCTGGACCCTGTCTATGCCCGTAAACTGGGTGTTGATATCGACAACCTGCTGTGTTCCCAGCCGGATACCGGCGAGCAGGCCCTTGAAATTTGTGACGCGCTGGCGCGTTCTGGTGCGGTTGACGTGATCATCGTCGACTCCGTTGCGGCACTGACGCCAAAAGCGGAAATCGAAGGTGAAATCGGTGACTCTCACATGGGCCTTGCGGCACGTATGATGAGCCAGGCGATGCGTAAGCTGGCCGGTAACCTGAAGCAGTCCAACACGCTGCTGATCTTCATCAACCAGATCCGTATGAAAATTGGTGTGATGTTCGGTAACCCGGAAACCACTACCGGTGGTAACGCCCTGAAATTCTACGCGTCTGTCCGTCTTGATATCCGCCGTATCGGCGCGGTGAAAGAGGGCGAGAACGTGGTCGGTAGCGAAACCCGCGTGAAGGTTGTGAAGAACAAAATCGCCGCGCCGTTTAAACAGGCTGAGTTCCAGATCCTCTACGGCGAAGGCATTAACTTCCTCGGCGAGCTGGTTGACCTGGGCGTGAAAGAGAAGCTGATTGAAAAAGCGGGCGCCTGGTACAGCTACAACGGCGACAAGATTGGTCAGGGTAAAGCGAATGCTATCTCCTGGCTGAAAGAGAACCCGGCTGCAGCGAAAGAGATTGAGAAGAAGGTGCGTGAGCTTCTGCTGAATAACCAGGACTCCAAACCTGATTTCGTGGTGGATGCTGCGGATGCTGAAGAAACCAACGAAGACTTTTAAGTCTCTCGTGTAAAGATGAAGGGCTGCTGATGCGGCCCTTTTTGCATTTCTGAATCTGCAGGTTTTTTTTATGAGTGAATCCACATCACGTCGACCCGCGTATGCACGCTTACTGGACCGTGCGGTGCGCATCCTTGCCGTGCGTGACCACAGCGAACAAGAGCTACGGCGAAAACTGTCTGCACCCGTGATGAGCAAAAACGGACCGGAAGAAATCGATGCCACAGCAGAAGATTACGACCGCGTGATCGCCTGGTGCTATGAGCATCACTATCTTGACGACGAGCGCTTTGCTTCCCGCTTTCTTGCCAGCCGTGGCCGCAAAGGATACGGGCCCGCGCGCATTCGGCAGGAGCTGAACCAGAAAGGGGTTGCCCGTGAATCGATTGAAAAAGCGATGCGCGAATGCGATACCGACTGGTGCGAATTGGCAAAAGAACAGGCGATTCGGAAATACGGCGAACCGCTGCCGCGTGAATTTTCAGAAAAAGTCAAAATCCAACGCTTTTTGCTCTACCGCGGCTTTCTGATGGAAGATATTCAGGATATCTGGCGTAATTTTGCCGATTGAACGCATGCGGGATTTTACTTCCCACCCAAGAAAACTTATCTTATTCCCACTTTTTCCAGTAGCTGGTCTGTCCAACGGTTTACCGATACAGACCTGCTGCGACATTTCGTTAGCTTGATTTCAGGATAATTATGAGCAAGAGCACCGCTGAGATCCGTCAGGCGTTTCTCGACTTTTTCCATAGTAAGGGACACCAGGTTGTTGCCAGCAGCTCCCTGGTACCGAACAATGATCCGACTCTGCTGTTTACCAACGCCGGGATGAACCAGTTCAAGGATGTTTTCCTTGGTCTCGACAAGCGTAATTATTCCCGCGCCACAACCTCACAGCGTTGCGTGCGTGCGGGCGGTAAACACAACGACCTGGAAAACGTCGGTTACACCGCGCGTCACCATACTTTCTTCGAAATGCTGGGTAACTTCAGCTTCGGCGACTACTTCAAACACGATGCTATCCAGTACGCATGGGAACTGCTGACCGGTGAAAACTGGTTCAACCTGCCGAAAGAGCGTCTGTGGGTTACCGTTTATGAAACCGATGACGAAGCGTTCGAAATCTGGGAAAAAGAAGTCGGTATCCCACGCGAACGTATTATTCGCATCGGCGATAATAAAGGCGCACCTTATGCGTCTGACAACTTCTGGCAGATGGGTGATACCGGTCCTTGCGGTCCGTGCACCGAGATCTTCTACGATCACGGCGACCACATCTGGGGCGGCCCCTCCGGGAAGCGCTGAAGAAGATGGCGACCGCTACATTGAGATCTGGAACATCGTCTTCATGCAGTTCAACCGTCAGGCTGACGGTACCATGGAGCCGCTGCCGAAGCCGTCCGTTGATACCGGTATGGGTCTGGAACGTATTGCCGCAGTGCTGCAGCACGTTAACTCCAACTATGACATCGACCTGTTCAGCACGCTGATCAAGTCCGTCGCAGAAGTGACCGGTGCGACCGACCTCAGCAACAAATCGCTGCGCGTTATCGCAGACCACATTCGTTCCTGCGCGTTCCTGATTGCCGATGGCGTTATCCCGTCGAATGAAAACCGTGGCTACGTGCTGCGTCGTATCATTCGTCGTGCCATCCGTCACGGCAACATGCTGGGCGCGAAGGACACCTTCTTCTATAAACTCGTTGAGCCACTGATTGGCGTGATGGGTGCTGCCGGTGATGAGCTGAAACGCCAGCAGGCGCAGGTCGAACAGGTACTGAAAACCGAAGAAGAGCAGTTTGCGCGTACGCTTGAGCGCGGTCTGGCGCTGCTGGACGAAGAGCTGGCGAAGCTTAAAGGCGATACGCTGGATGGCGAAACCGCTTTCCGCCTGTACGACACCTACGGCTTCCCGGTTGACCTGACGGCAGACGTCTGCCGCGAGCGCAACATCAAAGTTGACGAAGCGGGCTTCGAAGCCGCGATGGAAGAACAGCGTCGTCGTGCGCGTGAATCCAGCGGTTTCGGCGCAGACTATAACGCGATGATCCGCGTTGATGGTGCGTCCGAATTCAAAGGCTATGAAGCACTGGAACTGACCGGCAAAGTGACCGCCCTGTTTGTTGACGGTAAAGCCGTGGACAGCATCAGCGCGGGTCAGGATGCGGTTGTCATTCTGGACAAAACGCCGTTCTACGCGGAATCCGGCGGCCAGGTTGGCGATAAGGGCGAACTGAAAGGCAACGGCTTTAGCTTCAGCGTCAGCGACACCCAGAAATACGGTCAGGCGATTGGTCACCAGGGCAAACTGGTTTCCGGTTCTCTGAAAGTGGGCGAGGGCGTACAGGCTAACGTTGATGAAGCACGCCGCGCGCGCATTCGTCTGAACCACTCTGCAACCCACCTGATGCACGCTGCCCTGCGCGACGTGCTGGGCACCCACGTTGCACAGAAAGGTTCTCTGGTTAACGACAAAGTGCTGCGTTTCGACTTCTCGCATTTTGAAGCGATGAAACCGTCTGAAATCCGCGCAGTGGAAGATCTGGTGAACGCGCAGATCCGTCGTAACCTGCCAATCGAGACCCACATCATGGAGCTCGAGGACGCGAAGAAAAAAGGTGCGATGGCGCTGTTTGGCGAGAAATATGACGACCGCGTTCGCGTGCTGAGCATGGGCGACTTCTCTACCGAGCTGTGTGGCGGTACGCACGCATCGCGCACCGGCGACATCGGCCTGTTCCGCATTGTTTCCGAATCAGGTACGGCGGCAGGTGTGCGTCGTATTGAAGCGGTGACCGGTGAAGGCGCAATCGCCAGCCTGCATGCGCAGAGCGATCAGCTGCACGACATCGCGCAGCTACTGAAAGGCGATAGCCAGAACCTGGGCGAGAAAGTTCGTGTTGCGCTGGATCGCACGCGTCAGCTGGAAAAAGAGCTGCAGCAGCTGAAAGAGCAGGCTGCGGCGCAGGAGAGTGCAAACCTCTCCAGCAAGGCTGTAGACATTAAGGGCGTCAAACTGCTGGTCAGCGATCTGGCTGGCGTTGAGCCTAAGATGCTGCGCACTATGGTCGACGATCTCAAGAACCAGCTTGGTTCTACCGTTATCGTGCTGGCGACAGTGGCAGAAGGTAAGGTTTCTCTGATTGCGGGCGTCTCTAAGGATGTGACCGACCGCGTCAAAGCAGGGGAACTGATTGGTATGGTCGCCCAGCAGGTGGGTGGCAAAGGTGGCGGTCGTCCGGACATGGCGCAAGCCGGTGGTACGGATGCGGCGGCACTTCCTGCGGCATTGGCCAGCGTTGAAAGCTGGGTAAGCGCGAAACTGTAATAACTACAAAGCACAAGCAGACGCCATAGCGGTAACGTTATGGCGTCTTGTTCACTGCGCTATCGATAACGATAAAGTCAGGTTGAGTTTGTGTATATCGGCTAAACTTACGTTTAACAGAATGTGATGCCGTGACTGCTTACACTTTACGTGTTTGTCATCGCTTACTTTTTGGCGTTATATGATGGATAATGCCGGGATACAAGAGACCCGACTCTTTTAATCTTTCAAGGAGCAAAGAATGCTGATTCTGACTCGTCGAGTTGGTGAGACCCTCATGATTGGGGATGAGGTCACCGTGACAGTTTTAGGGGTAAAGGGTAACCAGGTACGTATTGGTGTTAACGCTCCTAAAGAAGTATCTGTCCACCGTGAAGAGATCTACCAGCGTATCCAGGCTGAAAAATCCCAGCAGTCCAGTTACTGATATTGTCGCGTCTCGCTGTCGGGCGAGACGCAACCCTCCTGCCATTTTTCCTGCATAAAGTTACCGTTCTATTTCAATCGCTCTGTTTTTAACCACTCCCTCACTCTTATCTCGTCCTGACTGCGTGTTTCTCACAAGAGTTTTCTGTGAAGATGTCTGCAAAATCCGCTTATAAAACACCCTCTTTGCGGCTTTTACATGCGAATTGCGTGCGATTTGTGCAAACGATAAAAGGTTGTGGAAAATTGTTTGACTTATAAGTCCCAGAAAGTAATATATGCGCCACGCAGCGACGAGAAGCTCTTAACGAGTTACTCGAAGCACTCGAAAGAGGCGTTGTGTGGTGAGGTGGCCGAGAGGCTGAAGGCGCTCCCCTGCTAAGGGAGTATGCGGTCAAAAGCTGCATCCGGGGTTCGAATCCCCGCCTCACCGCCATTTTGCATCCGTAGCTCAGCTGGATAGAGTACTCGGCTACGAACCGAGCGGTCGGAGGTTCGAATCCTCCCGGATGCACCATCTATTACTTCATATTGCTTTAGAAGTGATATGAATATCGAGCAGTACAGTAGTAAATCCCGATGCATCCGTAGCTCAGCTGGATAGAGTACTCGGCTACGAACCGAGCGGTCGGAGGTTCGAATCCTCCCGGATGCACCATTTACTATTTCTGAAAGCAGTTCCCTGATGCATCCGTAGCTCAGCTGGATAGAGTACTCGGCTACGAACCGAGCGGTCGGAGGTTCGAATCCTCCCGGATGCACCATTTACTGTTTCTAAAGCATTTCCCTGATGCATCCGTAGCTCAGCTGGATAGAGTACTCGGCTACGAACCGAGCGGTCGGAGGTTCGAATCCTCCCGGATGCACCATCTCTTCTTTTGATCCCCTTCGATGTTTAGTTCTTAATCACTCTCATTGTTATCACTTCGCAATCAGCGACAAAAATCCCCTTTTACGATAAAGTAATGCTTTGTTAATCGGTTAGCGAGAGCACGATGTACGCACAGTATGACGGTTTGATCTTCGACATGGACGGCACTCTCCTGGATACCGAACCTACGCATCGTAAAGCCTGGACTGACGTTCTGGGCCGCTACGGTATGCGTTTCGACCTTCAGGCGATGATTGCCCTCAACGGATCCCCCACCTGGCGTATTGCGCAGGCCGTGATTGAACTGAATCAGGCCGATCTCGACCCGCACCTGCTCGCACGTGAAAAAACCGATGCGGTAAAAGCCATGCTTTTAGATACCGTACGCCCTCTGCCGCTGATTGACGTGGTAAAAGAGTGGCACGGGCGTCGTCCGATGTCGGTAGGAACGGGTAGCGAAAGTGCGATTGCTGAGGCATTACTCAACCATCTTGGCCTTCGCCACTATTTTTCTGCCGTGGTTGCCGCCGATCATGTTAAACATCACAAGCCCGCACCGGACACCTTCCTGCTCTGCGCAGAGTTAATGGGCGTCCCGGCGGCAAAATGCGTTGTGTTTGAAGATGCCGATTTCGGTATCCAGGCCGCGCGTGATGCCGGAATGGACGCGGTGGATGTGCGCTTACTGTGAGTGACGCGCTGTCACTCGCCTCATTATTTGCCAGCAGTTTTTTAAGCGCCACGCTGTTACCGGGAAATTCGGAAGTGGTACTGGTGGCGATGCTGTTGTCCGGCGTGAGTCAGCCCTGGTTGCTCGTATTAATAGCAACAATGGGTAATAGCCTTGGGGGGCTGACTAACGTTATTCTTGGGCGTTTCTTTCCGCTGCGCGAAAAGTCGCGCTGGCAGGAAAAGGCAGTCGGCTGGCTAAAACGCTATGGCGCTGCCACGCTGTTATTAAGCTGGATGCCTGTAATAGGCGATTTACTGTGTCTGCTGGCGGGATGGATGCGCATCTCCTGGGGACCGGTGCTCTTTTTTTTGTGCCTTGGCAAGGCGTTGCGCTATGTTCTCGTGGCGTGGGCAACACTACAGGGTATGACGTGGTGGCACTAATTGGTGGAATGAATACGCGACCTTCAATCGTCAACCATTACAATTATGCTGAGTAACATTACTTTGACAGGCGGGAGGTCAATTTGATCCCGGACGTATCTCAGGCGCTGGCCTGGCTGGAAAACCACCCTCAGGCTCTGAAGGGTATTCAGCGTGGTCTTGAGCGTGAAACGCTGCGCGTTAACGCGGACGGTAGCTTAGCGACGACGGGTCACCCGAAGGCGTTAGGCTCGGCGCTGACACATAAATGGATCACAACCGATTTTGCTGAGGCGCTGCTGGAATTCATCACGCCGGTGGAAGGTGATGTTGATCATATGCTTTCCATTTTGCGTGACATTCATCGCTTTACTGCCCGTAACATGGGCGATGAGCGCATGTGGCCGCTCAGCATGCCGTGCTATATCGAGCAGGGGCAGGAGATTGAGCTGGCACAATACGGCACGTCCAATATCGGTCAACTGAAGACGCTTTATCGCGAAGGGTTGAAAAACCGCTACGGCGCGTTGATGCAGACGATTTCAGGCGTGCATTACAACTTCTCACTGCCAATGGCGTTCTGGCAGGCAAAATGCGGCGAAACCGATAAAGACGCGATCTCAGCGGGCTACTTCCGCCTGATCCGCAACTACTATCGTTTTGGCTGGATCATTCCGTATCTGTTTGGTGCTTCTCCGGCGATCTGTTCTTCCTTCCTGCAGGGAAAACCGACCACGCTGCCGTTCGAGAAAACCGAGTGCGGGATGTATTACCTGCCCTATGCGACCTCTCTGCGCCTGAGCGACCTTGGCTATACCAATAAATCGCAAAGCAATCTCGGTATTACGTTTAACGATTTGCACGAGTATGTGGCAGGATTGAAGCGGGCGATCAAAACCCCGTCCGAAGAGTACGAGAAAATCGGCCTCGAAAAAGACGGCAAGCGCCTGCAAATCAACAGTAACGTGCTGCAGATTGAAAACGAGCTGTATGCACCGATTCGTCCGAAACGCGTTACCCGCAGTGGTGAAACGCCGTCGGACGCGCTGCAGCGCGGCGGGATTGAATACATTGAAGTACGCTCGCTGGATATCAACCCGTTCTCGCCGATTGGCGTGGACGAGCAGCAGGTTCGCTTCCTCGATCTGTTTATGGTCTGGTGCGTGCTGGCGGATGCGCCGGAAATGAGTTCAGACGAACTGCTTTGTACCCGCACCAACTGGAATCGCGTGATTCTGGAAGGGCGCAAGCCTGGCCTGACGTTAGGCATCGGCTGTGAAACGGCACAGTTCCCGCTCGCTAAGGTGGGTAAAGATCTGTTCCACGACCTGAAGCGCGTGGCCCAGACGATGGACAGCGTATACGGCGGTGAAGCGTATCAGGCCGTTTGCGACCAGCTGGTTGAAAGCTTTGATAATCCTGAACTGACGTTCTCAGCACGCATTCTGCGTTCTATGATTGATCAGGGCATTGGCGGCACGGGGCGTTCACTCTCAGCGGAGTACCGTGAGATGCTGATGCAGGAGCCGTTAGAAGTGCTGAGCGAAGCGGATTTTGTGGCGGAACGCGATGCGTCCGTTGTGCGTCAGAAAGAGGTCGAGGCGGCGGATACCGAGTCGTTTGAGGCGTTTCTGGCGAAGCAGGCTTGAGCTGAAAAAGAAAAAGGCCACATCGCTGTGGCCAAAATATACATCTCTGAATTCAGGGATGATGATAACAAATGCGCGTCTTTCATATACTCAGACGCGCATTCTGTAGAAGAGTTCAGTTTATTTTAAAAAAAATCACTATCGGAGGTGACGTATGCCGTTATTAGATAGCTTTACTGTCGACCATACCCGTATGGAAGCACCTGCAGTCCGCGTGGCGAAGACCATGCACACCCCGCACGGCGACACGATCACCGTTTTCGATCTGCGTTTCTGCGTGCCAAATAAAGAAGTGATGCCAGAGAAAGGCATTCACACGCTGGAGCACCTGTTCGCAGGTTTTATGCGCGACCACCTGAACGGCAACGGCGTTGAGATCATCGATATCTCTCCGATGGGCTGCCGTACCGGTTTCTACATGAGCCTGATTGGTGTGCCTGACGAGACGCGCGTTGCAGATGCGTGGAAAGCGGCGATGGAAGACGTGCTGAAGGTGAAAGAGCAGAACCAGATCCCTGAGCTGAACGTTTACCAGTGCGGGACTTACCAGATGCACTCTCTGGAAGAAGCGCAGGAAATCGCACGCCACATCATTGAACGTGACGTTCGCGTGAACAGCAACGACGAGCTGGCCCTGCCAAAAGAAAAACTGCAGGAACTGCACATCTAGTGCACCTTTTCCCTCTCCCTCAGGGAGAGGGTAGGGTGAGGGTGGTTTAACCCCATGACCACAACCGCAACATTCTCCTTTACCCATCGCCCCCTCGTTCCGTTTGCCCATGATTACGTTCACGGCGACAGCGAGCCGTGGCACCAGCACGACTGCGCTCAGCTGTTGCACAGCCTGACTGGCGTGGTGCGGGTCGATACCGCATCCGGCTGCTGGGTGGTGCCGCCCGGTCGCGGCGTCTGGCTCCCTGCCGGGACACAGCACTCTCTTCGAATCACCGGTAATGTCGCAGCCCGCACGCTGTTTATCGATCCGCTGGCGCGCGCCGATCTCCCGGCCACCTGCCAGATCGTGCAGATCACGCCGCTGTTGCGCGAGCTGATCCTTGTCTCCCTTGCTTTACCTGAATCGTACTCACCCGGAAGTCGGGATGAACGTGTCTATGAGCTGATCCTCGATGAAATCCGCATGATGCCGGCATTGCCGTTTTATCTGCCGGAGCCAGAAAGTGAGGCATTACGCCATCTGTGTCTGCAAATCCGGCAAAACGCGGGGGAAAGCTGGAGCGGCGCGCAGGCCGCGAGCATGGCAGGGATGAGCGAGCGTACCCTGAACCGCCATTTTCAGCAGCAGACGGGATTAAGCTACGGTGAGTGGGTGAGAAGGGCGCGCCTGCTGGAAGCCTTAGTGCGGCTGGCGCAGGGCCAGCCGGTGCTGCGTGTGGCGCTGGATCTGGGTTACGGCAGTCACAGCGCCTTTACGGCGATGTTTCGCCGGGTGATGGGAACTTCACCCAGCGATTACTTTAAGAACGACTGACGGCGTTGAACAGCGCCTGAAGCGACGCGCGCGCCACGTCGCTGTCAATGCCCACGCCCCAGCGGCTGCTGCCGTCCTGGAACAGGCATCGGATGTAGGCCACCGAGCGGCTGTCGCTGCGTTCGCCTAACGTATGCTCGTGGTAATCCTTAATCACGAACGGGGCGTTGACCCAGCGGCTTAAGCCCTGAGCGGCGGCAGAAAGCAGACCGTTACCCTGACCCTCAAGCTGGCGCGTTCCTCCCTGCGTGGCGACGCTGGCCGTTAAGTGCAGCTGGCCGTCCTGCTGGCTGTCGCTGCGGTAGGATTGCAGCGCATACTGCGGTGTCGCTATCAGGCCGTAGCGGGTGCGGAACAGCTGCCACAGCGCATTTTGCGTCATCTCTTTTCCGTGGCGATCGGTTTCCTGCTGCACGTGCTGGCTGAAATCCTGCTGCAGGGCGCGGGGTAATTTCAGGCCATGGTTCTGTTCGATAAGCCACGCGCTGCCGCTTTTGCCCGACTGGCTGTTCACGCGGATCACCGCTTCATAGGTACAGCCGATATCCTGCGGATCGACGGGCAGATAGGGCATCTCCCAGCGCTCGCCAGGCTGACGGGCATCAAAGCCTTTTTTGATCGCGTCCTGGTGCGAGCCGGAGAAGGCGGTATAGGCCAGCCGCCCCGCCCACGGATGGCGCGGATGCACAGGCAGCTGGTTACAGGCTTCCACCACTTCCACTACGCGGTTCATGTCGCTAAAGTCCAGATTCGGACTAACGCCCTGGCTGTAGAGATTCATCGCCAGCGTCACCAGGCAGACGTTGCCCGTGCGCTCGCCGTTGCCAAACAGGCAGCCCTCCACGCGGTCTGCGCCTGCCATCATGGCCAGCTCCGCGCTGGCGACGCCTGTGCCGCGGTCGTTATGCGGATGCACGCTGATGCAGACATCGCGGCGGCGGCTGAAGTGGCGGCAGAAATACTCGATCTGATCGGCGTAGACGTTCGGGGTGCTCACTTCGACGGTTGCGGGTAAATTAATCACCATTGGCCGCGCATCGCACGGCTGCCAGATCTCCGCCACCGCTTCACAAATCTCCAGCGCAAACGCCGGCTCGGTAAAGCAGAAAGTTTCCGGGGAATACTCATACTGCCAGCGGGTATCCGGGTTCTCTTCACACAGCTGACGAATAAGGCGCGTGGCGCGCGTTGCCAGCTCGACGACTTGCGCTTTCTCCATGCCGAACACCAGGCGGCGGAACAGCGGGGCGGTGGCGTTATACAGATGGACGGTGGCCTGTTTCGCACCGCGCAGGGATTCAACGGTGCGACGGATGAGATCTTCCCGCGCCTGGGTTAACACCTGAATCGTGACGTCATCCGGAATGCGCTTTTCTTCAATCAGCTGGCGCACAAAGTTAAAGTCGGTCTGGGAGGCGGATGGGAAGGCCACCTCAATCTCTTTGAATCCGCAGCCCAGCAGCAGGTTCCAGAACTGCAGCTTGCGTGCGCTGTCCATCGGCTCGGCAAGCGCCTGGTTGCCGTCGCGTAAGTCGGTTGAGAGCCAGCGCGGCGCGCGGGTGATGCGCTGCTCCGGCCAGCGGCGGTCGGGCAGGGAAAGCGTGGGATAAGGTTGGTACTTGTCGGCGGGTGTGTTCAGCATGATGCGCTCCTGTTGTCTTTTCACTATCGTGAATCGATTTCAGGCGCGCTGCTTTATCGAAACTGACAATCGCTGTTGCGTACTGGACGCGGTCCGGTTTTTTGCCGGATGGCGGCTACGCCTTATCCGGCCTACGTTCGTAGGCCCTGTAAGCGTAGCGCCACCGGGCAACCGTTGCACAGGACTAGTGCGCACCGCCGCCGCTACCGGCACCAAACGGGGGTTTAGCAAACCACACCAGCCCCAGCAGGACGATAAAGATCCCCGCTGATATCCAGAAAATCTCGTTTGCGGAGATAATCAGCCCCTGGTTGGTGATCTGCTGAGCAATCCAGCCGGACGCCTGTTGCTCCGTCATCCCCATTCCCTCCAGCTGGCTATACATCTGCTGCGCATTCGGATTGAACGGGTTAACCGCTTCGGTCAACTGCGCATGGTGCAATGATTCCCGGTTGGTCCACAGCGTCGTGGTGATCGACGTCCCGATGGAGCCCGCCAGCGTTCGGGTAAAGTTCGACAGGCTCGATGCCGCCGCCATGCGCTCAGGCGGTAAGCCGGAAAGCGTAATGGTGGTCAGTGGCATAAAGAAGCACGCCACGGCAAAGCCCTGAATAAACTGCGGCCACGCGGACGCGCCAAAGTCCATTCCCGGTTCGAACGTATACGCGCGCCAGTAGAAGCAGACGGCGTACATGATGAAGCTGAACGTCACCAGCCTGCGCATGTCGAGCTTATGGGCGAAACGACCAATAATCGGCGACAGCAGAACCGGTATTAACCCCACAGGCGCAGAGGCCAGCCCCGCCCAGGTCGCGGTATAGCCATATACCTCCTGCAATAGCTGCGGCAGCAGAACGATCGCGCCAAAGTAGAGCATATAGGCGAGGCTGATACACAGACAGCCGATGGTGAAGTTTCGCGACTTAAACAGCGACAGGTCGACTATCGGGTTGTCGTCCGTCAGTTCCCACACAATCAGGAAGCTGATAGCGACCACGGCAACGACCGTGAGGACGATGATTTCCGACGAGGCAAACCAGTCCAGCTCTTTACCCCGGTCGAGCATGATCTGCAGGCTACCAATGCCGACGACCAGCAGCGCCAGCCCCACGCCATCAATTCGCCGCTGCTCGGTACGCGTTTCGCGACCGCGCAGAGACTGCAGGGTCATCAACACGACCAGCGCACCAATCGGTACGTTGATAAAGAAGATCCAGCCCCAGTGGTAGTTATCGCTGATGTAGCCACCGAGAATCGGTCCGCAAATCGGCGCGACAATTACGGTCATTGACCACAGTGCCAGCGCAATGGAGCGTTTGGCGGGCGGGTAGTTGTTCAGCAATAAACTCTGCGACAGCGGAATCAACGGCCCGGCCACAATCCCCTGAATGACGCGGAAGAAAATCAGCATCGTCAGGCTGTTGGACATGCCGCACGCCCAGGAGGCGAGAACGAACAATACCGTTGACCACAGGAACAGTTTCACTTCACCGACGCGCTTCGCCAGCCAGCCGGTGATCGGAATGGAGATGGCGTTTGCCACCCCGAACGAGGTAATGACCCAGGTTCCCTGGCTCAGCGATGAGCCAAGGTTCCCGGCGATAGTCGGGATCGCCACGTTTGCGATGGTGGAGTCCAGCACCTGCATGAATGTCGCCAGAGACAGCGCAATGGTCATAATGACCAGCTGCGCGCCTTCCAGCGGTTTTTGCGGCTTTTGCTGTTGCATAACGCTCACCTTCGGATTAACCGGCGTTTGCCTTCACGATGTCATCGATCAGCTTGTTGACCGGATCGAGGCTAATTTCACGGGCGTTACTTTCATAAGCCGGGCTGCTGCGCACCTGGCTTGCGAGGATCTGACCGTCGCGGTTGGCGGTGTCGACCGTCACCAGCGTGGAAAGACCGATACGCAGCGGGTGATCCGCCAGCTGTTTGGCATCCAGCTCAATACGCACCGGCAGACGCTGAACCACTTTGATCCAGTTACCGGTGGCGTTCTGCGCAGGCAGCAGGGAGAAGGCGCTGCCGGTCCCCATGTCCAGACCGACCACTTTACCGGTGTACTTCACGTCATCGCCGTAGATGTCGCTGATAACGGTCGCGGTCTGGCCGATACGCATATGCGCAAGCTGCGTCTCTTTGAAGTTCGCATCCACCCACAGATTGTTCGCGGGAACGACCGCCATCAGTGGCGTCGTGGTGCCAATCTGCGCGCCTGGCTGCACGGAACGACGGGAGACGTAGCCGGTCATCGGGCTGACGATTTTGGTACGCTGCAGGGCAAGCCATGCGTTACGCACTTCGGTCGCCGCCTGCTTAACGGCTGGCTGGTTTTCCAGACTGGTGCCCAGCACCATCGCCTGGTTGGCGTTGTACTGTTGGATCGCCACGTCCAGCTGAGCCTGCGCGCTGGCAACGGCGTCGCGGGCGTGCTGCAGCTCTTCACGGCCAATCAGGTTGGCGGTGCCGAGAGGAACACGACGATTGAGGTCGCTCTGCGCCTGCGCCAGTGCGGTTTTCTGCACGTCGATGCTGGCCTGAAGCTGTTTGCTGTTGATCATCAGCTGGCGAGTTTGACGGACGCTGGAGGCCAGCTCTGTCTGTGCTTTTTCGAATGCCTGTTGGGCGTCGGTCGGATCGAGCGTGACCAGCACATCCCCTTTTTGCACAAAGTCGGTATTGTCAGCCCAGACTTTCGTCACGCTGCCCGACACCTGCGCCATAATTTGAACCTGGTTCCCTGCCACGTATGCATCGTCAGTCTCTTCAGCATGACGCAATACTAAAAACCAATAGATCCCATATGCCACGGCAATAATAATAAAGAGCAAGGTCAGCAGAAGAAGGGCGCTCTTACGTTTGCCTTTCTTGTTGGCCGGTTGCTGCGGGTTGGTATTCTCCGCATTTGCGCTCATTGTTGTTCTCCACGATCTTCTTATTTTCACATCGGCTGAGCCGACCTGTTGTCAGAAAGGCCAGCAGTTTGACGTGCTGGCCTGTCAGTTTTCTTTTTTAAATCAGGATATTCGAGCGTGTCGTCGCGTTAGCGCAGCGCCTCAAGGATGGCGCCGTCTTCATCCATCTGGTCCAGACGGGTGAGCAGCTTGCGAGTGATGTGCTCAAGCTGGTCGCGCTCGGCGGTGCTGAGGACAGACCAGAGTTTGTGCAGGCAATTGTGCTGAGGTGGCAGCACCTCACGCAGGAATTCGTGACCTTTATCGGTCAGTTGCAGATGCAGACAGCGGCGGTCGTTGTCGCTTTCACGGCGCTCAATCCAGCCGCGTTTTTCCAGCTCATCAGCGATACGGGTCGCATTGGTGCGGGATGAACCCAGCGCGCAGCTCAGCTCAGACGGCTGAATGCTGTGGTTTTCCTGAGACTGCAGCGTAATTAACGCCATAAACAACGTCTCGTTAATCCCTTGAGCTTTCAGCATTTTATTACGGTTTTCCAGCAACTTACCCTGCATGTGCATGCACAGGCGAGTCAGCAGGATTTCCTGATAAGGGAAGTCCTCATGACGACTGGCGCGGAATTTAAGCATTTGTTCAATGGGCGTAAACGAACTATCCATTTTGGGCATAACCTCATTAATTACAGCCGATATAGTAACGACAGTGACAAATAATGTAAATGAATTATTTGTGCGGTTATATCCGCCAAACGTATGTCACCATCAGAAAGCGCCGGGTAAGTCCGTGACCCGGTGAGCACAGAAAGCGTAGGGTATGAACCCGTTGAAGAGGGGATGTGAGGATGGGGATCTGAGCTATTCATGCGTATACTAAATATGTCACCCACATTAAAATTTCTGGAATAAATAATTGCGTTAACATTAACAGATGCAGGCCCCCTTTACACCCCAGGAGGCCTAAAGCAGTGTAAATCTTAGTGAATTGCCTCCTGGCGGTGATAGCCGCGCCACCAGACCAGCAGATTCAGCACCGCCATGATGGCGCCGATGGCGCACACGCCTGTCCAGCCCGCATGTTGCCATGCGGAAGCAGAAATCAACGAACCTGCAGCACCACCGATAAAGTAGCTGGTCATGTACCCAGCCGTGAGGCGGTTTCGCGCTTCTGGCTTCACGCGGTAAATGACGGTCTGGTTGGTGATATGCACGCCCTGAACGGTCAGGTCGAGCACCAGAATACCGACGATCAGCGCCAGCACGGAGACGTGCCCATACCAGATAGCCGCCCAGGAGAGCAGAAGTAAAACCAGCCCGGCAGTCGTGGTCATGTGCGACTTGCCTTTGTCAGCCAGCCCACCCGCCGGTCGTGCGCCCAGCGCGCCCGCCGCACCGGCCAGACCAAACAGACCAATCACCCCTTCGGAATAGTTAAACGGCGGTGCGGCCAACAGAAAGGCCATCGACGTCCAGAGAATGCTGAAGTTGGCGAAGGTGAAACACCCCAGCAGAGCGCGGGTGCGCAGCAGTTTATCCTGCGTGAACAGGCTGAACACGGAGGCCAGAAGCTGAGGGTAGTTAAGATGGTTCTCTTGCTTAACTTTCGGCAGCCCGCGCCACAGCGCCAGTGCCATCACTACCATCAGCACGCTCGCCACCCAGTAAACGGTGCGCCAGCCGCCGAGGCTAGCCAGCAGCCCGGCGACGGTTCGCGCCAGTAAAATCCCCAGCAGCAGGCCGCTCATGATGGTGCCTACCACTTTGCCGCGCTTTTCCGGTGAAGCGAGCGTTGCCGCCAGCGGCACCAGAATTTGCGCCACCACGGAAAACAGCCCCGTCAGGGCGGTACCGATAATCATCATCGTCAGCGACTGGCTGCTGGCGGTGATCAACATCCCACCGGCCGCCAGCAGGGTCATGGAGACGATCAGCATTCGGCGTTCAAACATATCGCCGAGCGGCACCAGGAACAGCAGCCCGGCGGCATAGCCAAGCTGGGCGGCGGTGACGATAAAGCCTGCGGAGCTGGCAGAGAGATTGAACGCGCGTGCGATGGTGTCGAGAAGAGGTTGCGCGTAGTAGTTGCTGGCGACTGCCAGACCCGTTGCCACGGACATTAAAAGGATGAGTGCGGGGCTAAGCCCCTGAGTTGTTTTTGTCATTAGTTTCAGGAATCGTTAGTTGAGTGATTATATTTCCGGAAACCATAATAACCAATGATGGTGAATGTTGGGGGATTGTTGGGTGATGTATTGTGCGTTTTAGGTGAATGGTGCGGTCTGGTGCCCTCACCCTAACCCTCTCCCACGGGGAGAGGGAACGTTAACAGAGGGCCGGGGTGAGGGAAAATGTTTTACTTCTGCGCGTCAAGCGCCTCTTTCACCCAGCCGTCGAACTGCTGCTGGTGGGCTTTGAGCCAACCGTCCACGTGGCCTTTCACATCCGCTTCTGACGATTTACCCGCATGCATCATGGCGTTCTGGGCATTGATGTCTGCCAGCGGCAGCTTCATCACCGAGAACAGCTTCGCCGCCGCCGGGTTTTTCTCTGCCCAGGCTTTGTTGGCGACGATATGCATGGTGTTCACCGGGAAGCCGTAGTTCATGCCGTTCGGCAGTTTGGTGTCGATATCTTTCTGCTCGCCCGGCAGGGAGGAGAACGGCACCTGCAGCCACACCACGTCTTTACCCGGCTTCAGCACGTCGCTCACCCAGTACGGCGTCCAGGTGTAGTAGATCACCGGTTTACCCTCTTTGAAGCGGGCAATGGTGTCGGCCATCATCGCGGAGTAGTTGCCGTGGCTCACGTCGACGGTTTTCGCCAGATCGAAGGCTTTGTTCTGGTGGTTAATCACCGCTTCACAGCCCCAGCCCGGCGAGCAGCCCATCATGTCGGCCTTGCCGTCACCGTTGGTGTCGAACAGTTTGGCGATCTTCGGATCTTTCAGCTGTTCAATATTGGTGATGTGGTACTGATCGGCGGTTTTCTTGTCGATCAGATACCCCTGCGCTGCGCCCGTCACGAAGGTACCGTCGCGATAGAATTTCTTGTCGCCACCGGCGGCGGCATACATGTCGTCGTGCAGCGGCTGCCAGTTCACCGCGGTAAAGGTGGCGTCACCGGAGGCAATCGAGGTGTAGCCCACGTTGTAATCCACTTCACTCGGCGTGTTGACCGTGTAGCCCAGCTTCTCCAGCGCGCGGCTGACGATCTGCGTCTGGAAGCTCTCTTCCGAAATGGTGCTCTGCACCGGCTGTACGGTAATGCCTTTACCAGGCAGCTCAGCCGCAAACGTGCTGGTGGAGACAAGAGTGGCTAACGCTGTGGCAAAAAGGACGTTATGTCGCATCGTTGTTCCTTATTTTGACTTCGTGAAAGGGCGGGTGAATAACCCGACGGGGCCGGTGGTATACCAGCGACGGTTGCCGCGACTGCGTGAATCACGACCGACGGCCTGAGTCAGGCGGTCAAGAATAATGGCGAGGATCACAATGCCGACGCCGCCGACGGTCGCCAGCCCCATATCGAGACGGCCAATACCGCGCAGCACCATCTGGCCCAGTCCGCCAACGGCGATCATGGAGGCGATCACCACCATCGACAGGGCCAGCATCAGCGTCTGGTTAACACCTGCCATGATGGTCGGCATCGCCAGCGGAAGCTGAACCTTAAACAGCATCTGACGCGGGCTGGCGCCGAAGGAACGTGAGGCTTCGATCAGATCCGCTGGCACCTGGTTAATCCCCAGAATGGTCAGACGGATAATCGGCGGCAGGGCGAAGATAATGGTCACCACCACCCCCGGCACGTTGCCGATGCCGAACAGCATCACGATCGGCACCAGATAGACGAACGCCGGCGTGGTCTGCATCGCATCCAGCAGCGGACGAATAATCTTCGCGGCCCGCGGGCTGCGCGCCAGCCAGATCCCCATCGGTAAGCCGATGACAACGCAGAAGAGCAGGGCGGTCAGTACCAGTGCCAGGGTGATCATCGCCTGCGACCACGCGCCAATCGCGCCAATGGCAATCAGCGAGATCAGCGTGGCGACCCCCATGCCCGCGCTACCGAACTGCCAGGCGATCAGGGAGAACAGGATAATCGCCACCGGTGCTGGCATGCCCAGCATCAGCTGCTGGAAGCCGTTCAGGATGTAATCCACCGGGACGCGGATCCCCTGGAAGACCGGACGGAAGTGGGTGACCACCCAGTCGATCCCCTCCGTAACCCAGCTGTCCAGCGGGATCAGCGTTTTGTGGAACGGATCCATAATATTGAAGTGTTCTGGCGCAGGCGCGGGTGCGCTGTTCAGCCAGTCTGCCGCACCGCCGCCATCGGTCGGGGCTGGCGTGGAACCCCACGCGTCGGCAGATTGCGCAGCGCTGTCCGCTGCTTCAGTGGTACCCCACGGGTTAGATTGATCAGCCATTGTTTGCCCCCTCGCGATCTAAAGCCTGCAGCAGCATCCGTTTTGAGATGATGCCGACGTACTGTTGTTCCTCACCCACGACCGGTACGGCGCATGGCGCC
The DNA here is from genome assembly GCF_013337145.1 of Enterobacter sp. JMULE2. NCBI lineage: Bacteria > Pseudomonadati > Pseudomonadota > Gammaproteobacteria > Enterobacterales > Enterobacteriaceae > Enterobacter > Enterobacter sp. JMULE2. The sequence continues at coordinate 357,647 of NZ_SGWD01000016.1, read as the reverse complement.
TGACCCACGTGAGAGAGCAACTCGCTGAGCGGTGTTTCTGCGTCCACGGCGAGCGGAGCGTCAATTAACGCCGCATCGATCCCCTGGTTCTCAGTGAGAGCCGTTTTCAGGGAGTCGATGGAGACAACGCCGACAAATTTATTGCCGCGTTCAACCAGATAACCGTATTCACGGTCTTCATCCTGCAGCAGCTTCAGCGCCGAGCGCGGGCCGAAGCCTGGCGTTTTACGGATAATGCCGTTCGGGGTTCGACGGGCAATATCTTTGGCGCTAAACACCTGGCTAATATCCACGCCGCGGAAGAAGGTGCGGACATAATCATTCGCCGGATTATTGAGAATTTCATCCGGTGTTCCCACCTGCACGACTTCACCGTTTTGCATAATGGCAATACGGTCGCCAATACGCATGGCTTCATCGAGGTCGTGGGAAATAAAGACGATGGTACGTTGATGTTTAGCCTGTAATTTTACCAGCTCATCCTGCATCTCGGTGCGAATTAACGGATCGAGCGCCGAGAAGGCTTCATCCATTAATAATATGTCTGGATTAATGGCTAACGCGCGGGCTAATCCTACACGCTGACGCATACCGCCGGAAAGTTCATCCGGATACGCGTGGGCATAATTTTCCAGCCCAACCTGACGCAGTGCATCAAGGGCTTTTTCCTGCCGTTCCTGAGCGGGCGTACCGGCTAATTCCATGCCGAAGGCGGCATTATCCAGCACCGTCAAATGCGGCATTAGCGCGAATGACTGAAACACCATCGCAATCTTCTTTCTGCGCACCTCGCGAAGCTCTGCGTCTGATATTCTGGCGATATCCACGCCGTCAATCAGCACCTGCCCGCGGGTGGGTTCAATCAGGCGATTGAGAAGGCGAACCATAGTGGATTTACCCGAACCGGATAACCCCATGATGACAAAAATCTCGCCTTCTTCAATGGCCAGACTGGCGTTTTTAACGCCAAGCGATAGCCCGGTTTTTTCCAGAATTTGCTCTTTCGAAAGGCCTTTCTCAATATATTTGAATGCGCGCTGCGGATGCTCGCCAAATACTTTATAAAGATTTTTCACTTCTAATTTAATTGCCATGCAATAGAGAGTGTCCTGTTATTAGTTTATGTCGATATGATTACCATGGTAAATTGTTAACGGGCATAACCCTAACATACTGAGAATCTGAGACAACCCTGAGGTGGCCTGAAGTCGGAATTTTGACGCAAGCGAAACGGCTGAATTTCCCATGAGTAAAGGGCTGAGGGCTTTTTGAATTTTTCTCAATTTTTTGCTGCTGCGTCGGGAAATTTCGCCTGAATCGGTGTGATTCAGGCGAATATGACGGGGAAATTACAGTGTAGTGCCTGGTGAAATATTGGTATGGAAATAATGAGATTTATATTTATTTAATGAACGTTAATTCGTACATTAAAAATCCCAGTCCTCATCTTTCGTCTCCACCGCTTTGCCCATCACGTACGACGAGCCAGACCCGGAGAAGAAGTCGTGGTTTTCGTCGGCGTTAGGCGATAGCGCTGCCAGAATCGCCGGGTTCACCTCCGCCATTTCCGGCGGGAACAGCGCCTCGTAGCCCAGGTTCATCAGCGCTTTGTTGGCGTTGTAGCAGAGGAACGCCTTCACGTCGTCCTCCCAGCCCGTTCCGGCGTACAGCTCTTCGGTATAGCTCAACTCGTTGTCGTACAGATCCATCAGCAAATCGAGGGCAAAATCGTTGAGTTCCTCGCGTTTCTCCGGACTGACTTTCTCCAGCCCTTTCTGATACTTATAGCCGATGTAATACCCGTGCACCGCTTCATCACGAATGATGAGGCGGATCAGGTCGGCGGTGTTGGTGAGCTTGCCCCGGCTCGACCAGTACATCGGCAGCCAGAAGCCGGAATAGAAGAGGAAAGATTCCAGGAACACGCTGGCGATCTTCTTCTTCAGCGGCTCGTCGGCGCGGTAATACTCCAGCACCAGCTCCGCCTTGCGCTGCAATGACGCGCTCTCTTCGCTCCAGGTATAGGCCGCGTCCACGTCTTTGGTCTGGCACAGGGTGGAGAAAATCGAGCTGTAGGAGCGGGCATGTACCGCTTCCATAAAGCTGATGTTCGACATCACCGCCTCCTCGTGCGGCGTCAGCGCGTCGCTCATCAGCGCTGGCGCACCGACGGTATTCTGAATGGTGTCCAGCAGCGTCAGGCCGGTAAAGACGCGGATCGTCAGCTGCTGCTCGGCGTGGCTCAGCGTTTGCCAGGCCGGAATATCGTTCGAAAGCGGCACCTTTTCCGGCAGCCAGAAGTTGCTGGTCAGGCGGTTCCATACCTCCAGGTCTTTATCGTCCTGGATTTTGTTCCAGTTAACGGCACTCACGCGTGACAGTTTCATCCTTTCTCCTTACAGCGCGCAGGACACGCAGCCTTCGATTTCGGTGCCTTCCAGCGCAAGCTGGCGCAGGCGAATGTAGTAGAGCGTTTTGATGCCTTTCTTCCAGGCATAGATCTGCGCCCTGTTGATATCCCGCGTGGTGGCGGTGTCCGGGAAGAACAGCGTCAGCGACAGCCCCTGATCCACGTGCTTCGTCGCCTCGGCGTAGGTATCGATGATTTTTTCCGGGCCGATCTCATACGCGTCCTGATAGAGCGCCAGGTTCTCGTTGGTCATAAACGGGGCAGGGTAGTAAACGCGCCCGGTTTTGCCTTCTTTACGAATTTCAATTTTCGACACGATGGGATGAATGCTCGACGTGGCGTGGTTGATGTAGGAAATCGATCCGGTCGGCGGCACCGCCTGCAGGTTCTGGTTATAAATGCCGTAGCGCATCACCTCGTCACGCAGCTGCTGCCACATCTCGCGCGTCGGCAGAACGATCCCCGCACGGGCAAACAATTCGCGCACTTTTTCGGTTTTCGGCTGCCAGTCGCCTTCAAGGTATTGGCTGAAATACTCTCCGCTCGCGTAGCGCGACTGCTCAAAGCCCGCGAAGCGCTGGTCGCGCTCGCGCGCCAGCATCATCGAGGTGTGCAGCGCGTGCCAGGTGACGGTGTAGAAATAGAGGTTGGTGAAATCCAGCCCCTCCGGACTGCCGTAGGCGATGCCTTCCCGCGCCAGATACCCGTGCAGGTTCATCTGCCCCAGGCCGATGGCGTGGGACGCGGCGTTGCCCGCTTCAATAGACGGCACGCTACGGATGTGGCTCATGTCGGACACCGCCGTCAGCCCGCGAATGGCGGTCTCCACCGTGCGGCCAAAGTCTGGGGAATCCATGGTGTGGGCAATATTCAGCGAGCCGAGGTTGCAGGAGATATCTTTCCCGATGTCCGCGTAGTCCAGATTTTCGTCGTAGGTGGAGGCGCTGTTGACCTGCAAAATCTCCGAGCACAGGTTGCTCATGTTGATGCGCCCGGCAATCGGGTTCGCGCGGTTCACCGTGTCCTCGTACATGATGTAGGGATAGCCGGACTCAAACTGGATTTCCGCAAGCCGCTGGAAGAAATCACGGGCGTTGATGTACTTTTTACGGATGCGATCGTCGGCCACCAGCTCGTCGTAGAGGTCGTTTATTGCCACGTCGCCAAAGGCTTTGCCGTAAATACGCTCAATGTCATACGGCGAGAAGAGCGCCATCTCGGCATTCTCTTTGGCGAGCCGGAAAGTGATATCCGGGATCGTCACGCCGAGCGACAGGGTTTTGATGCGGATTTTTTCATCGGCGTTTTCGCGCTTGGTATCCAGAAAGCGCAGAATATCAGGGTGGTGCGCATGCAGGTAAACCGCGCCCGCGCCCTGACGCGCGCCGAGCTGGTTGGCATAGGAGAAGGCATCTTCCAGCATCTTCATTACCGGGATAACCCCGGAGGACTGGTTTTCGATGCGCTTGATCGGCGCGCCCGCTTCGCGCAGGTTCGAGAGCAGAAACGCCACGCCGCCGCCGCGTTTAGAGAGCTGCAGCGCCGAGTTCACCGCTCGGCCAATCGACTCCATATTGTCTTCGATGCGCAGCAGGAAACAGGAGACCAGCTCGCCGCGCTGGGCCTTGCCGCAGTTGAGGAAGGTCGGCGTGGCGGGCTGGAAGCGGCCGGAGAGGATCTCCTCCATCAAGCGTTCAGCCTGCGCTTCATCCCCTTGCGCCAGGGTTAACGCCACCATCACGGTGCGATCTTCAAAGCTCTCTAAGTAGCGTTTGCCGTCAAAGGTCTTCAGGGTATAGCTGGTGTAGTACTTCCACGCGCCAAGAAACGTCTGGAAACGAAAACCGCTGGCATGCGCGCGTTCAAACAGCTTCACCACAAAGGTACGGTCGTAGCGGGTCAGCACGCGTTCTTCGTAGTAGCCTTCTTTAACCAGATAGTCGAGACGCTCATGCTGGCTGCCAAACGTCACCGTGTTAGGCCGAACGTGGGCGGCAAAAAAGGCGTCCACCGCTTCATGGTCTTTACCAAACTGGATGCGCCCCTCGCGGTCATAGAGGTTGAGCATCGCATTTAATGCGTGGTAATCAGGCGTTGCCTGCATTACGCGTTCTGCGGTTGTCGTTGCCAAAATTCGTTCACTCCTTTACGCACGTTTTCTACGTCCTGCTGTGTCCCCATCAGTTCGAAGCGATAGAGATACGGCACGCCGCATTTTTGAGAGATGACATCCCCGGCGCGGCCAAAGGCATCGCCGAAATTACGATTCCCCGCCGCGATCACGCCTCGGATTAGCCCGCGGTTATGGGGATCGTTGAGAAAGCGGATCACCTGACGGGGAACCGCCCCCGCCGTACCCCCGCCGCCATAGCTGGGCACCACCAGAATGTAAGGTTCGTCTACCTGAATTCGCTCCCGCTCGTTAAGCGGGATGCGGGTCGCAGGCAGCCCGAGGCGCTCGATAAAGCGGAGCGTGTTTTCCGAGCTGCTGGAGAAGAAAACCAGCCCACTCATGCACGGGCGGCCTGAGCGGCGAGGCGGTTGATCATGTCCGGGCGAAAGCCAGACCAGCTGGTCTCTCCGGCAACGACCACCGGAAGCTGCCGGAAACCTTGCGCGCGCAGGGTATCGGCGGCATCGGGCACCAGGTCGATATTCACCATCTCAAACGCGACGCCGCGGCTCTCCATTGCACGTTTAGTTGCGTGGCACTGAACACAATCGTTACGAGTGTAAATAATAATGCTCATGATTCGTATTTCCATTTAGAATTAGAAAACGGCGCGATTGAACGCGTCGGGTTGTGTCTCTGCTGCTAAAGGAATACTAGATGTAGTTATGATAATTATCAACCATACAAGATATGGGAATTTTAGATTGATAATGCCCGGGTGATGAGCACAACGGGGCAGGGCGTGCTGTACGGGTTTTACAGGCGTTCGGACAAAGAAAAGCCCCGGCGCCTGAGGCAACCGGGGCTGATAAGTCGTGTTTACTTACGCAGGCTGAGCAGGGCACCAACAAAAATACCGACGGCGGCAACCGTACCCAGTGCACAAAGCGGTTTTTCACGGACGAAGGTATTAGCACAGCTCACCGCGTCGCAGGCCGCCTGCGTAGCGCGAGAACGACCATGCATCCGGGCACGGGTTTCACGCAACAGAGACTGAGCCTTACGTTTTGCGGCATCTGCTTCATCCTTCGCGTCACTTCCCCAGGACTTCAGCACTTCCTCTAGCGTGTCCGCTAATTGGCTGACATCATTACGAATATCTTGCGCATCATCATTAATATCGTTTCGGTTCGGTCTGTTAAACATAGGATCCTCCATAATTTTGCGTTCCCGTTTAGTCTAAATAGCTGCGCCTAATACCGCTACACTTTTTCCAGTCCATGCTGTCCTCCCGGGAAGGGACTGACGGTTTCCATAAAATGACGAACCTTTTTCAGTAGCTGCCACATTGAACGGCACTGATGATTACGCGTTATCGTGTCATGCAGCGCCTGCCATAACCGCTCAACATGGTTTACCCACGGTGAGTAAACTGGCTGATAAATCACTCTGAACTTCGGGTTCCCTTTCAGCCACCGCTGTGTTTCATGGCTTTTATGGATAATGTAGTTATCCACGATGAGCGTGATGGTTTTTGCCCGTCGATATGTGCCTTTCAGGTGCTTCAGCAGGCTGATGAAGAGTGCCGAACTCTTGCTGTTTCCACCCACATAGCTGACTTTGCCCGTGCCGCTGTGCAGCGCTCCGGCCAGATAGTATTTTTCATTCTGCCCCGGCGTTATCACGCGTTTCTGTTGTCCACGCAACTGCCAGTCTGCACCGATTTTGGGATTAAGGTGGATATCCACTTCATCCTCATAAAAGACCGGGTGTTCTGCGCTGCATTCGTCCAGTGCTTTATGGATTGCCGCCATCTTTTCGTCCTTATGCGGATCGCGGATACGCAACGTTGGCGCAGCCCTGCGCCATACCAGTCCGGCAGAGGGCAACCAGCGACGCACAGTGCCTGCATGCAACTGACACCCGGTTATCTCATTGATTTTTATTGTCAGTAATTCGGTGCTCCAGCGTGAACGTTGATAACCAAAATCGCCGGGAGAGTGCTTTATCAGTTCACGTAACAAGGTGCAAATATGCTCAAAAGGCCAGCGTCGGGAGCGTCCTGCCGGTAAGGATTTGAGGCCTTCCACACCCGATAACGTGAACCAGTTAATCCAGCGCCCAACAGATGAACGGGCGCAACAGAGCGTTCTGGCAACGCAACTAACACTGTTACCCCGGTGCAGCATCAGCATAGCGGTGAGTCTGCGGGCATAATTTTTATCGCGTGTTTTATGGATAGCTTTTTGCATCAGGCGGCGTTCGTCGCGGGGTATTGGTGCTATGATCGGCATCGCTCAGTCCGGTTGGTGATTTGTTTTGATTTGGCGATTGATCAGATCGCACAATTCGGGCTGAGTTCCCTTTAAGTGATCTACTATTCGGCGCAGCTATTTAGTTCAGAAATTTAATATCTGAAGCGAGTCACGGCTTATTGAACAGTTTATGGAATATTCTGAAAGCCCTGCTAATGCTGAATACTGTAAGGTTGCCGGGCAGGAAAAGATAACGAGGAAGAGATATGTATTTACGACCCGATGAGGTGGCGCGCGTTCTTGAAAAAGAGGGATTCACCATGGATGAGGTGACATCTAAAGCGTATGGATATCGCCGTGGCGAGAATTATGTTTACGTAAACCGTGAAGCGAGAATGGGGCGCACCGCTCTCATTATTCACCCGACCCTGAAAGACAGAAGTTTGTCCTTTGCTGAGCCTGCCTCGGATATTAAAACCTGCGATCATTATCAGCAATTTCCGCTCTATTTAGGCGGTGAGACGCATGAGCATTATGGTATTCCGCACGGTTTCAGTTCACGGATGGCGCTGGAGCGTTTTCTGAAGGGACTGTTTGGCGACATTCAGTAAGTCTGCGACTGGCATGAGCCAGTCGCCCCACCTCATGCTTTTGCCTGGCTGTACTGGCTGACTTTAAACAGACGGCGGCAGTAGTCGAGAAAGTAGCCGTAGACCGCACCCATTAACATCGAAACCACGATATTTGAGCTGACCGCCGCCGCGATTTGATGCCAGTCTGCGCCCACGGTCAGCAGAATAGCCACATAAACCGGTGACTGGAATGTGACATACGCCAGCACATCGGCCAGATTTTTAATCCAACCTGCCGGGCTCATGCGACGGGCAAAGCGCATAATCGCATCGCGATATAATCCGTAAGGCCAGGCAATAACGATGTTGACCGGGATGGCCACCAGACGAGATGAAAGTGACTGCTCAAAGGTCATTCCAGAGAGGAAAATTTCAATCAGCATGTTGACGACGGAACAGTAAACGACCATCGCGAAGGTATCCGCTACCGCATGGCGCAGGCGTGATTGCGGTGAGAACATGTCTGAACTCCTTGAGAAGCACAAAAGGTGATGTTTTAACGGTAAATCTTAGTGATTTAGATTGGTTTGTTTGACGTGTATAGCGTATCTCTCTGGCTTTAAACTAACAACTAGTGATAAATTTTTATTTGTTGGCGTTTTTTCCACAAAATGCTCTAAATTTGTCTGTTTTTTGCTCGCTTCGTTATTTTCTCTCCTTGATGTAGATTTGTTGTTATAAATCAATTGGTTATATGGAATCCTTTCAGGGGTCGTTACCGCGTCTTTGAAAGCAGCGTGATATTCTGCGATTTGGCTTAAAGGTAACCGTATATATTGATGCGGCAATTAATTCCCGAGACGCATCCGGTTTTCTCGGCAGATATATAAATTATTTATTTTAAAATATTTACAAAATTGTTCTGTCGCGCTGATGGGTAGATATTGCGTTTAAAATGAATTATTCTGTCGGCTGATTTCCGGTTTACTCCAAAGAAAAGGTTTTTAATTATTATGTCTTTGACGTTACAGAATCTTAATAATATCCGTACGCTGCGTGCAATGGCACGTGAATTATCCGTCGACATTCTTGAAGAAATGCTGGAGAAGGTCAGGATCGTTGTTGAAGAAAAACAACACGAGCAGTCGGAATTCGAGCAGCAACGTGCAGAGCAGCAGGATAAAATTAATGCGTTGCTGGAACGGATGAAAGCCGACGGTATTTCACCTTCCGATCTGCTCGGTACTGAACGCGTGCAGGCGGGCAAACCGGCGAAAAAACGCAAAGTGCGTGAAGCGAAATATCGCTTTATCGATGTGAATGGCGAAGAGAAAACGTGGACCGGCCAGGGCCGCACGCCAAAGGCGATTGCCAATGCGCTGGCAAACGGTAAAACACTGGATGATTTTCTGATTTAAGTTTTGAGCCGGGCGGACGTATCCGCCCGGTTTTACAATCAGCAGACGCCAAAATCACCGGCTTCGGTATATAACGTCACCTCTGCGGCTTTCAGGGTAAATGTCTCGCCCTGTTCATTGCTGGCCTGCACGACCACAATGCTGTCGTCCTTCACGTCGAGCACTTTCAGTTTTGGACCGCCCTGACGCGGCTGCACATAATCACCAACAGAAAACATAGTACCTCCTCTCATTTAGCGATCTTCACCTTAGCCCACGTCGTGCAAAGGGTACAGCATTAAACGGTCTGGTACTGCTTACGAGGTACGACGGTTCCACGGCATGATCTTCAGCAGCCGCGCCATGCCGCAAAAACCGGTCAGACCGGCAAACAGCAGGCCCGCCCCCACAAAACCACTCAGCAGGAAAAAGCCGCCTGAGAGCGTGTAGCCCAGCACCACGCCGAGCAGGATCAGCAGCCCCGCTGCAATTTGTACCTGCCGCATCAGGGGCAGAGGCTGTGATTTATCTTCGACGGTCAGCAGCCCTGCCTGTTTCCAGCCCTGAATGCCACCTTCAATGACGTATGCCCGCGCGGGAGAGGCCGCCTGTACCAGACGCGCGGCGTTGTTCGACGTTCTCGCACCGGACTGACAGTGGAAAATCACCGTTTCCCCTGCATGAGCCTGAAGTGCGCCGGGTAAGGAATCCAGCGGGACGGAGTGGGCGAGGGCAATATGCTCGCGGGCATATTCATCGGTATCGCGAATATCAATCAGTTTAGCGCCCTCAGCAATAAGCGCAGTTGCCTGCTGTGGCGTAATCAGAGGAAGAGGCATGGCGGCTCCTTACGGGCAATAGAGGTGTTTGAGGGTGCTGATAATCTGGTATACAGCGTCATTCTTAATGGCGTAGAGAATGCGCTGGGCATCCCGCGTACTGCCGATCAGGCCTTCCTCGCGCATGCGTGCAAGATGTTGGGACGTGGCGGACGCGCTCAGCCCCGTCGCGCGCGCCAGATCGCCCGCGCTGGTATTCGGTGAGCCGCAAAGTGTGCAGAGGATCAGTAGCCTGTGCGGGTTGCTCATCGCTTTCATCAGTGCTGCGGCCTGCTCAGCGCTGGCCTGAAGCTGTTCAAGTTCAGTCATGGTATTTTAGGGTTTACTTAATTAAGTAAATACTAAAGTAAAGGTGAGCGTTAAGCCAGTGTCAAAATCGTAAAAGAGGGTAAAAGAACGGCGGGGTAATGGCACAGCCGGGTAAACTGGCTACGCTTAGAGAGTGTTCTCTTTTTATTCAATTAGTTAGCTTGCACGGAGTCATTATGGGTTTTTGGCGCGTTGTTTTTACGATTATTCTCCCGCCGTTGGGGGTGCTGCTTGGTAAAGGATTTGGCTGGGCATTTATTCTGAATATCCTGCTGACCATTCTGGGCTACTTCCCCGGCCTTATCCACGCGTTCTGGGTGCAAACCAAAAGCTAAGCACGCCAGAGTAAATCGCTGTAGATCCCGGTCAGTACACCTTCTGGACCAAACTGCTGTTTGATCCAGCGCGTCACCTGACCGGTCGCGGCATGCTGCGTGGCGAGCAGCATGCGCGAATCCTGGCGCGGGTTGTTAATGCGTCGCGTCGCCAGGAGTCCATCCTCCACCGCCTCTCTCGCCATGTATTCCGGCAAAAAGCCAATCCCTTCCCCCAGGATCTGACACTGGCATTTGGTGTTGAAATCCGGCACCAGAATCGCCTCCTGACCGTGCAGCAGCCAGCCAACCTTTTTGTTAATGGTATGCGCGGTATCTTCCACCATGATGTTCGGATACAGGCGCAGCTGGCTCTCCGCTATCGGTTCGGGAACAAAGGCGAGCGGATGTTCCGGCGCGATGGCAAAGACCCAGCGAATAGCGCCAATTTCGGTGTAATCGATCCCGCCGCCGTCGAGCAGCGTGTCCGGTGCGCCAATCGCGATATTGGCCTGGTTGTTGATAATAGAATCCCAGACACCGTTGTAGACCTCGGTAGTGACGGTGATCTGACAGGTCGGAAACTGTTTTTTCAGCACCTGCAGCAGCCTGGCGGTGTGGCGCGGCGTATACAACAGCTGATTAATACAGATGCGCACCCTCGCCTCAATGCCCTGCGAAATGGTATCAATCCCGCGCTTGATGGCATGGAAGTCGTTTAGCAGGTCGGTGGCCTTGCGGTAAAAGTAAAAGCCGGACTCGGTCAGTTCGATGCTGCGCGTGTTGCGCACAAACAGCACTACGTCCAGCCCGGTCTCCATGCGCTTAATGGTGTAACTGATGGCGGAGGTCGTCACGCCCAGTTCGGCGGCGGCTTTGCTGAAGCTGCCAAAGCGCGCCGCGGTGGTGAAGGCCAGCAGGTTCTCTTCGGTAAAGATGGAATTCATATCTCACTCCCGTCAGCCATCAGTTTTGAACATATTTTAACAACGATGTTACAACGCATTTGAAGCCGGTCACAGTTCTGACTATTTGCTGCAGGCCGCACTCGGTAAGGCTTCGTCAGGCATAAGCATAATGCAGCTTCGCGCGCTAAAACGCGGTTAAACATAAGAAAAAGGTTGCACAGACGCACGTTTTAACCGGTTTATTGAATTTAACTCAACAATGAATTGACTGTCGATGAATCATTTTTAAGCGGATTCTTTTATGACCAGGCTGTTGCTATTCTCAGGTCAACAGAAATAAAAAACATCGGAGTCTGAATATGTCTGAAACTGAACTCGTTACTGAATTTCTGCTGGCGGCAGAAGAGGGCAATAGCGATGCGCTAAAAGCCTGTCTGGAGAAAGGCGTGGATATTAACGCCACCAACCGTCAGAAAAGAACCGCGGTTATTATTGCCAGCCTGAAAAAGCATTATTCCTGCGTGGAGCTATTAATTGCCGCCGGTGCGGATATTGATAAACAGGACCAGACCTGCTTTAACCCCTTCCTGATTAGCTGCCTGACCAACGATATTACCTTGCTGCGCCTTGTGCTTCCGGCAAACCCGGATCTTGACCGCCTGACGCGCTTTGGCGGCGTGGGCATTACCCCTGCCAGTGAAAAAGGGCACGTGGAGATCGTGCGCGAGCTGCTGGAAAAAACGGATATCAACGTCAACCACACCAATTTTGTCGGCTGGACGCCGCTGCTGGAAGCGATCGTGCTTAACGACGGCGGCGCGAAGCAGCAGGAGATCGTCAAGCTGCTGCTGGATCACGGCGCGAACCCGCACATGACCGACAAATATGGCAAAACCCCGCTCGAGCTGGCGCGGGAAAAAGGCTTCGATGCGATAGCCGAGCTGCTGCTGGCGGCAGGCGCATAACGCATTCGGCCAGCCTTTTCCGGCTGGCCGTTAATTCAAAAGTATTTTTAACCGACGTGCATTTTGCACGACGGCGGCCCCCTTTTATCCGCTTTCAGGAGAAAATAATGCCAACGAAAATCGTGATTAAAAAGAATACCTATTTTGACTCCGTATCATTAATGTCCGTTTCCACCAAAGCCAATAAATTGCCGGGCGTCGAGCAGGCGTTTGTGGCTATGGCAACGGAAATGAACAAAGGCGTATTAAAAAACCTCGGGCTATTAACGCCAGAATTAGCCGAAGCCAAAAACGGCGACCTGATGATCGTGATTAAAGGCGACGCGGCGAATGATGAAACGCTGGCGGCCATCGAAGCGCTGTTCACCCGTAAAGAGAGCGCAGGCTCCCATGAAGCGCGCTACGCCACGATTGCCAGCGCCAAAACCCATCGTCCTGACGCAAACCTTGCGGTGATTTCCGTCAACGGTACCTTCGCCGCCCGCGAAGCGCGCCAGGCGCTGGAAAACGATCTTAACGTGATGCTCTTTTCCGATAACGTGTCGCTCGACGACGAGCTGGCGCTGAAGCAGCTCGCGCACCAGAAAGGGCTGCTGATGATGGGGCCGGACTGCGGCACCGCCATCATCAACGGCGCGGGACTGTGCTTTGCTAACGCGGTGCGCCGCGGCTCGATTGGCATCGTCGGCGCTTCCGGCACCGGCAGCCAGGAGCTGAGCGTGCGCATTCACGAATTCGGCGGCGGTGTGTCGCAGTTGATTGGCACCGGCGGGCGCGATCTCAGCGAGAAAATTGGCGGCCTGATGATGCTCGACGCCATCGACATGCTGGAAGCCGACGAGGGCACTCAGGTAATTGCACTCATCTCCAAGCCACCGGCCCCTGCGGTGGCGGAGAAAGTGCTGGCTCGCGCCCGCGCCTGCCGCAAGCCTGTGGTTGTTTGCTTCCTCGGCCGCAGCGAACCGCCCGCCGATGAAGATGGCCTGCAGTTTGCGCGCGGCACCAAAGAGGCGGCTCTGAAGGCAGTCCTGCTTACCGGCATCAAAAAAGAGTCCCTGGACCTGCATCCGCTCAACTGGCCTTTGATTGAAGAGGTGCGCGCCCGCCTGACCCCGCAGCAGAAGTACATTCGCGGCCTGTTCTGCGGCGGCACCCTGTGCGACGAGGCGATGTTTGCGGCGCTTGCGAAATTCGACGACGTCTACAGCAACATCCAGCCGGATCCGGCCAGGCGCCTGAGTGACATCAGCGTCAGTAAAGCCCACACCTTCCTCGACTTTGGCGACGACGACTTCACCAACGGCAAGCCGCACCCGATGATCGACCCGACCAACCGCATCAGCCGCCTGCTGCAGGAGGCGCGCGATCCAGAGGTGGGCGTCATCGTGATGGACTTCGTGCTGGGCTTCGGCGCACATGAGGATCCGGTGGGGGTGATGCTTGATGCCATTAAGGAGGCGCAGGCCATCGCGAAGGCGGATAACCGTCCACTGGAAATTCTCGGCTACGTGCTCGGTACCGACCAGGATCCGCAGTCGCTGGCGCAGCAGTGCCAGCTGCTGACCGACGCTGGCGTTATATGGGCCAGCAGCAGTACCAACACCGGATTACTGGCACGCGAATTTGTCTGCAAAGGGGAGAAAGCATAATGACGACCTTATTCAACCAGCCGCTGAACGTCATTAACGTCGGCATTGCGATGTTCAGCGATGACCTCAAAAAACAACACGTTCCCGTCACCCAGCTCGACTGGACGCCGCCGGGGCAGGGCAATATGCAGGTCGTTGAGGCGCTCGACCAGCTGGCCGAAAAACCGCTGGCGGAGAAAATCGCCGCCGCCAACAAGCTTGCGCTTGAGCGCATTATTCAGTCCCATCCGGTGCTGGTGGGCTATGACCAGGCCATTAACGTTGTGCCGGGCATGACCCGCACCACCATTCTGCACGCCGGTCCGCCCGTCGCCTGGGAAAACATGTGCGGGGCGATGAAGGGTGCGGTCACCGGGGCGCTGGTGTTTGAAGGGCTGGCGAAAGATCTGGACGATGCGGCAAGGCTCGCCGCCTCCGGAGATATTACGTTCTCGCCGTGCCACGAGCACGACTGCGTGGGCTCGATGGCGGGCGTCACCTCCGCGTCGATGTTTATGCACATCGTTGAAAACAAAACCTACGGCAACCGCGCGTTCACCAACCTCAGCGAGCAGATGGCGAAGATCCTGCGCATGGGGGCCAACGACCAGAGCGTCATCGACCGCCTGATCTGGATGCGCGACGTGCTCGGCCCGATGCTGCGCGACGCGATGAAGATTATCGGCGAAATCGACCTGCGCCTGATGCTGGCGCAGGCGCTGCACATGGGCGACGAGTGCCACAACCGCAACAACGCGGGCACCACGCTGCTGATCCAGGCGCTGACGCCGGGGCTGATTCAGGCGGGCTATCCGGTGGAGCAGCAGCGCGAGGTATTTGAGTTTGTCGCCAGCAGCGACTACTTCTCCGGCCCGACGTGGATGGCGATGTGTAAGGCCGCGCTGGACGCCGCTCACGGCATTGAGTACAGCACCGTCGTCACCACCATGGCGCGCAACGGCTACGAGTTCGGCCTGCGCGTTTCCGGCCTGCCGGGGCAGTGGTTCACCGGCCCGGCGCAGCAGGTGATCGGTCCGATGTTCGCGGGCTATAAGCCGGAAGACTCCGGGCTGGACATCGGCGACAGCGCCATCACCGAAACCTACGGCATTGGCGGCTTTGCGATGGCGACGGCCCCGGCGATTGTCGCGCTGGTGGGCGGGACGGTGGACGAAGCCATCGACTTCTCCCGCCAGATGCGCGAAATCACCCTCGGCGAAAACCCGAACGTCACCATTCCGCTGCTCTCGTTTATGGGCATCCCAACCGCCATCGACATCACTAAAGTCGCGGGCAGCGGCATTCTGCCGGTGATTAACACCGCCATTGCCCATAAAGATGCGGGCATCGGCATGATTGGGGCGGGCATCGTTCACCCGCCGTTTAGCTGTTTTGAAAAGGCGCTGTTGACCTTCCGCGATCGCTACTTTTTATAAGGCAAGCATCCATGAAAAACATGAAACTGGAGTGGAAAAGAGGTGACTGGGCGGCGTATTTCGGGTTGATGACCAACAACCTGACCAATTTGCTGACCATGATGGGGCTGCTCATTTTTGTCGTCGGCATCCCGAAGGAGATTGTTTATGGACGCATCGCGCCGGCCTTCGGGCTGGCGGTGCTGGTCGCGAGTATTTGCTACGCCTGGTTCGGCATGCA
Source organism: Enterobacter sp. JMULE2 (assembly GCF_013337145.1). Lineage (NCBI taxonomy): Bacteria > Pseudomonadati > Pseudomonadota > Gammaproteobacteria > Enterobacterales > Enterobacteriaceae > Enterobacter > Enterobacter sp. JMULE2. Next base: position 342,281 of record NZ_SGWD01000016.1, on the reverse strand, counting down.
AATGGCGCGTGCCACCGGGCGAACGGATGTCACCGCGCTGCCGTCCGGCCCCAGCGCGCCGTCAATTTTTACCGTGACCTTCCTGGTGCTGATGCCGGTGTATCAGCAAACGGGCGATGCGGAGTTCGCCATTCAGATTGGCCTGGTGTGGTGCTTTGTGGAAGCGATGATCCTGGCGGGCGGTTCGTTCCTGGGTGAGACCATCCGCAAGATGATCCCGCGCACCGTGCTGCTGTCGTGCCTCTCCGGTTTGGGCCTGCTGCTGCTGGCGATGAACCCGATGCTGCAGGCGTTCGAAGCGCCGACCGTGTCGTTTATCGTGCTGCTGCTCATCTTTATTAACTGGTTCGGTAAAAAGCCCATTTTCGCCAAAATCCCGACCGGTCTGCTGTTGCTGGTTGCCGGAACGGCGCTAGCGTGGCTCTCGGGTCTGCAAAGCCCGGAAGCGATTAAAGCGTCCATGTCATCCTTCGGCTTTAACCCGCCGGAAGTGCATGTGGACAGCTTTATGCAGGGGCTGCCGCACGCGCTGCCGTACCTGGCATCGGCCGTTCCGCTGGGGCTGGCGAACTACATCTTTGACCTGGAAAACATCGAAAGCGCCCACGCGGCAGGGGATGAATACCCGACCCGCAAGGTGATGCTGGCGAACGGTCTGGCGTCGATGCTCGGCTGCCTGATGGGGAACCCGTTCCCGGTCACGGTCTACGTCGGCCATCCCGGCTGGAAAGCGATGGGAGCCAGCATCGGCTACACGCTGGCCTCGGGCGTGACCATGTTCATCGTGCCGCTGTTCGGGCTGGGAGCGTTTATGCTCGCCATCATACCGATGACCGCCATCGTGCCGATTCTGGTGTTTATCGGCGTCGTGACGGCCAACCAGGTGGTGAGGGAAACGCCCAAAGTGGAGGTGCCCGTCATCTTCATCTGCCTGTTCCCGTGGATCGCCAACTGGGCGCTGACCATGATGAACAGCGTGATGAGCGCCGCAGGCACCAGCGCGGGGAAAATCGGCACCGACGTGCTGCACAGCAAAGGGATCTACTACGAAGGGCTGATGCATCTCGGTAACGGCGCACCGCTCGCCAGCATGCTGTGGGGCTGTATCGCCATCTTCGCCATCATCAACAAACCGCTGCGCGGGGCTGTCGCCGCTGCGGGCGGGGCGCTGCTGGCGCTGTTTGGGGTGATCCATGCCCCGGTGGTGGGATTTGCCGAAGGCAGTTCGCTGATGTTCGTCACCGCGTATCTGATGATGGGCGGCATGTTTGTGGTGAAGCATGTGCTGGATATCTCTGTTAATCCCCCTCTCCCTGTGGGAGAGGGCAGGGGTGAGGGCACCAGAACGCACCTTCTAAAGGAAACAAAATGAAAGAGCTTATGGTCGTCGCCATCGGCGGCAACAGCATTATCAAAGACAACGCCAGCCAGTCGGTTGAACATCAGGCGCAGGCGGTGAAAGCGGTGGCCGAGTCGGTGCTGGAAATGCTGGCCTCTGACTATGACATCGTGCTCACCCACGGCAACGGCCCCCAGGTGGGGCTGGATCTGCGCCGTGCCGAAATCGCCCACGAGCGGGAAGGGCTGCCGCTGACCCCGCTGGCAAACTGCGTGGCGGATACGCAGGGTGGCATCGGTTACCTGATCCAGCAGGCGCTAAACAACCGGCTTGCCGCGCGCGGCGAGCAAAAAGCGGTCACGGTCGTCACGCAGGTCGAAGTCGATAAAAACGATCCCGGCTTTACGCACCCGACGAAACCGATCGGTGCGTTTTTCAGCGAGGCACAGCGCGACGAGCTGCAGCGCGCGCACCCGGACTGGCATTTTGTTGAGGACTCCGGTCGGGGCTACCGTCGAGTGGTGGCTTCACCCCAGCCGCTGCGCATCGTTGAGGCCGACGCCATCAAAACGCTGACGCAAAAAGGCTTTGTGGTGATCGGCGCGGGCGGCGGGGGGATCCCCGTTGTTCGCAGTGAGCAGGGGGAGTATCAGAGCGTCGACGCGGTGATTGATAAAGATCTTTCCACCGCGCTACTGGCGCGCGAGATCCGCGCCGACGTGCTGGTGATCACCACCGGCGTGGAAAAGGTGTGCGTCAACTTCGGCAAGCCAAACCAGCAGGCGCTGGACGCTGTAAACGTGGCGCAGATGGCGCGCTACATGGAAGAGGGCCACTTCCCGGCGGGCAGCATGCTCCCCAAAATCGTCGCCTCGCTGGAGTTTTTACACCACGGCGGCAAGCGCGTGATTATCACCTCGCCGGACTGCCTGCCCGCGGCGCTGCGCGGGGAAACCGGTACCCATATTGTTAATGAAGGAAGATAAGATGAGTGAAAATAAAAGCCGCCGCGAATTCATCAGCCAGAGCGGCAAAATGGTCACCGCCTGCGCGCTGTTTGGCGCGACCGGATCCGTCGCGTATGCTGCTGACTCAGCAAAGCCAACCTGCGAGACCGGCAAACCGATGAGCATCACCGCAAAGCATTACTACCTCGACAACGTGCTACTCGAAGCCGGGTTTAACGTTGACGACAGCGTGGCGACAAGCACCCGCACCGAGCTGAAAACGCTGGAAATCAAAGACGGCAAGATCGTCGCCCTGCGCGACAATAAAATCCATGCCGACGCCACGCTGCCGCACTATGACGCGGGCGGCAAGCTGATGCTCCCGGCGATGCGCGACATGCACATCCATCTGGATAAAACCTTTTACGGCGGCCCGTGGCGCTCGCTGAACCGTCCGGCGGGTACCACGATTCAGGACATGATCCGCCTGGAACAAAAAATGCTGCCGGAGCTGCAGCCCTACACCCAGGAGCGCGCGGAAAAGCTGATCGACCTGATCCAGTCGAAAGGCTCTACCATCGCCCGCAGCCACTGCAATATTGAGCCGGTTTCCGGCCTGAAAAACCTGGAAAATCTGCAGGCAGTGCTGGCGCGCCGCAAAGCGGGTTTTGACTGCGAAATCGTCGCCTTCCCGCAGCATGGGCTGCTGCTGTCGAATTCTGAAAAGCTGATGCGCGAGGCGATGCAGGCCGGGGCGCACTACGTAGGCGGGCTGGACCCGACTAACGTTGACGGTGCGATGGAGAAATCTCTCGATCTGATGTTCCAGATCGCGCTGGACTACGACAAAGGGGTGGATATTCACCTGCACGAAACCAGCCCGGCGGGCGTGGCGGCGGTGAACTACATGGTCGAAACCGTGGAGAAAACGCCGGAGCTGAAGGGCAAACTGACCATCAGCCACGCCTTCGCGCTGGCGACGCTCAACGAGCAGCAGGTGGATGAGATCGCCACCCGCATGGCGGCGCAGCAGGTGACCATCGCCTCCACCGTGCCGATTGGCACCCTGCATATGCCGCTGAAGCAGCTGCGCGAGAAGGGCGTGTTTGTGATGACGGGGACCGACAGCGTGATCGACCACTGGTCGCCCTACGGTCTGGGGGACATGCTGGAAAAAGCGAATCTTTATGCGCAGCTCTACATCCGCCCGAACGAGCAGACGCTCTCCCGCGCGCTCGGTATCGCCACCGGCGACGTGCTGCCGCTGAACGACAAAGGCGAGCGCGTGTGGCCGAAAGCGCAGGACGACGCCAGCTTTGTGCTGGTGGATGCCTCCTGTTCCGCCGAGGCCGTGGCGCGCATTTCACCGCGTACCGCGACGTTCCACAAGGGCAACCTCGTCTGGGGCTCGGTGGGCTAATGTGGTGCCGGGTGGCGCTGCGGTATGAACCGGAAACATGGGTAACACTTTAGACCGGATACATGGGTAACAGTTATAACTGGCATAGAAGAGGAGACTCGCTATGCCCTGGACTGAGACCCGACCTATGCAACGCCTTGATTTTATCCGTGCCTGCCATGCAGGTACGGACTCCTTCTCCGCGCTTTGCCGTCTTTTTGGCATCAGCCGTAAAACCGGCTATAAATGGCTTCAGCGTTTTGACCCCGCTGACCTGTCATCTCTCTCTGACCGGTCGCGCGCGCCACACTCCCACTCCCGGACGGTTCCTGATGATATCGCCGGACAGCTTAGTACGCCAGGATAAGCTGGTGACAGAACAGAGGGTGAAAGTCCCTCCCGGGTAAGAGCCAGCCACTCGCCCGGTCCTTTAGCTATGCGCGGCAGCGGGTAACTTCTGACGTGAAGTGTTAGCGAAGGCATCCACAGGCCCGGTATTGAGCCACGAAATACAAGCTAATTGGAGGTGGTGATGTTGTTAAGCGAAGCAGAAACCAATAATGGACATGTCATCATGGCGAGACGTGTTCATACCTCCCGGGGTCGGAGACCCGGCGCATGTGGAGAAGTTCGTCAGACGGAACCTGGGAGATCCTGAACCAGCCCCGCAGTCGCGGGCCGCTGTACTAAAGCGTAAAGACAAGGTGCAACGGAGTTCAGGAAGTCGGACACGGGCATAGTACCGGAGAAATCAGTGAACAAAACATGTAACAGTGTGGCGGAATTGACGGAGGGAAGGCCCGTGACCAAGGGGAACAGCCAACAGCACGACCGTATCCGGACTCAGAGCCGGGGAAATACGACGTCACGTCTGCTGGCTGTGCGGGAAGCTGCACAAAGGGATAAACATCAACAGTTTACCAGTCTCTTCCACCACATAAGCGAAGCGCTGCTGATGCAGAGCTTCCATCAACTCAAACGTCAGTCTGCACCGGGCTGCGACGGAGTGACATGGGACAGCTATGCGCAGAACGCGCATGACAATCTCAGAGCACTCCACGGCAGACTTCAGCGGGGGCAGTACAGACCCCTGCCAGCAAGGCAGGTGTTCATCCCCAAAGAAGATGGGTCAGAAAGACCGCTGAGCATTGTGTGTCTGGAGGACAAAATCGTACAGCAGGCGATGGTGACGGTGCTGAACCAAATCTACGAGGCTGATTTTCTGGGGTTTTCCTATGGATTCAGACCGGGAAGAGGTCAGCATGACGCACTGGATGCCCTGCATTCGGCGATTATGACGCGAAAGGTAAACTGGGTGCTGGATCTGGACATCAGTAAGTTCTTCGATACCGTGGAACATGACTGGTTGCTCCGGTTTCTCCGGCACCGGATCGGGGACGAGCGCATACTGAGGCTGATCAAACAGTGGATCACGGTTGGAGTAAGGGATAAACACGGACACCGGCAGCGTTCGCGCGTCGGCGTCCCGCAGGGCGCGGTGTGCTCACCGATACTTGCTAACATTTACCTGCACTACAGCTTCGATCAGTGGATGAACAAAACCCGAAAGTATGCGCAGGGGGACGTGGTGATGGTCAGGTATGCTGACGACGCTGTGCTGGGATTCCAGAAGCACCGGGATGCCCGGGAGTGCTTGTCAGCTCTGAAACAGCGGCTGGGGAAATTTGGTCTGAAAGTCCATCCGGAGAAAACCCGACTGGTACGCTTTGGGCGTTTCGCCCTGAGCCACTACAGGGAAGAGCAGGGAAAGCCCGGAACGTTTGATTTTCTGGGATTTACCCACTACGTTGGACAAAACCGGGCAGGCAACACGGTGGTGATGCGCAAGACCAAACGTAGCCGTCGTCTGGCACAACTGAAGGCAATCAAACAGACACTTCGAAAGCGACTTCACGAGAAACCGGCCGCAACAGGCCGATGGTTAAGGCGAGTGGTTGAGGGGCACATCAATTATTACGGTGTCCCCTTCAACAGCAGAGCGCTGACCCGGTTCGTGGAGGAAGTGAAAAAAGTTGTGGCTGAAGTCACTGAAACGGAGAAGTCAGAGGCACCGAATGACATGGAAACGCTTCAGAGAGTTGTGCAAACGCTGGATACCCGCCCCCAGAATTGTCCACCCGCACCCAATGCACCGCTTTCACGCCAGAACCCAAGGTAAGAGCCGGATGCGTTAGCAGCGCACGTCCGGATCCGCGCGGGGGGTAGCCGGTAACGGCTATTCCTACCGCAACCGGCCCTGAGGCAAAAACACCCTGACTGGGGCCCCAAAAAACTGCGGATGTGGTTGCTCAATCATCATGTCGATTTTACCGTACCTGCTGCCAGCACTATCGGCGATATCCTCAAGCGTGAAGGCCTGGTTCCGGATAAAAAGCGAAAACGCAGGGCCCCGGGCAATCGCCGGCCCCTGACCACCATCAGTGAGAACAACCAGGTCTGGAGCGCTGATTTTAAAGGCAAGTTCAGGTTGCTGAGCAGAGAGTACTGCCATCCCTTCACCCTGACCGACAATCACAGCCGGTATCTTCTGAGCTGCCGGGGAACGGACAGGGAGAGCGAGCCCTTCGTCAGACAGTGCCTGACGGATGCGTTCCTGGAATACGGTCTGCCGGAAGTGCTCAGAACCGATAACGGTCAGCCCTTCGCGGGAACAGGGATAGCCGGACTAAGTCGTCTTGCCGTCTGGCTAATCAAGCTGGGCATCAGGCCTGAGCGTATCAGGAAGGGGCATCCGGAAGAAAATGGCCGTCATGAGCGAATGCACCGCTCCCTGAAAAGTGCGGTGAAACAGGGCAACACCTTCATGACGATGGAAGAACAACAGCGGTGGTTCAGTGGCTACCGGGAAGAATTTAACCACGAAAGGCCGCATGAAGCCCTGGCGGGTGCAACGCCCGGAACGGTATGGCACCCCTCGAACCGACACTGGGATGGCCGTGTTCCTGAATACGCGTATCCGGAAGGCGGTACGGTCTACAGGGTAAAATCGCGGGGGACACTCTATATGGGGAAAAAGGGGACGGTGTTCCTGAGTGAAGCGCTGACTGATGAGTACATCATGCTGGAAGAACAGGATGATGGCCTTGAGGCCATCATCTTTAACGGAATAACGCTTGCGTACTACGACCGAAAAACCGAGAGTGTGCTCCGGATAGACTGAAAAGTGTTACCTATGTTCCCGGTCTGATCTGTCACCTATGTATCCGGTCATACACTGCGCTTACCCGGCCTACGGTTCGGAGATTTTGTAGGTCGGGTAAGGCGAAGCCGCCACCCGACAATGCAGTATACTGCTATGCACATTCTTTAAGAGGGATCTGCCATGGCACAAAACATCTACGACAACCCGGCATTTTTCGAAGGCTACGCCCAGCTTCCTCGCTCGGTTCAGGGGCTCGACGGCGCGCCGGAGTGGCCCGCGCTTAAGGCCATGCTGCCGGATTTAACCGGCAAATCGGTTGTCGATCTCGGCTGCGGCTACGGCTGGTTTTGCCGCGCGGCGCGTGACCTGGGCGCTGCTGACGTCACGGGCGTTGATATCTCCGAAAAGATGCTCGCCCGCGCTGGGGAGCTTACCGCTGACCCACAGATTCACTATCAGCGTAGCGATATGGAATCACTCGAGCTCAACGAGAACAGCCTCGATCTGGTCTATAGCTCGCTGGCGCTGCACTACCTGCCGGAGCTGGATACCCTGTTAGCGAAGGTTCAGCGCGCGCTTAAGCCCGGCGGCAGCCTGGTTTTTTCCATGGAGCACCCCATTTACACCTGCGCCACCCGTCAAGGCTGGCTGACCGACGACAGTGGCGAGCGGTTCTGGGGCGTGAACCATTATCAGGAAGAAGGCAAGCGCGTCAGCAACTGGCTGGCGGACGGCGTTATCAAGTATCACCGCACGCTGGGCACCACGCTTAACGCGCTGATCGGGGCCGGGTTAACGGTAAGCGAGGTCAACGAGTGGGGGCCAACGCAGGCGCAGATTGACGCCTGGCCCGCGCTGGCCGAAGAGGCAGAGCGCCCGATGCTGGTGCTGATCGCCGCCCGTAAGGCTCAGTAACCCACCTTATACACGCGTCCGCTCTGCACGCCTTCCACGCTGCGACGGTAGGCCTGCGCCACGGTCGCGGCGGGAACGCTCTCAAAGCCCGGGAAGAAGCCGTCGTACGCTTCGACGGACTCGGTGAGTACCGTCGGGCTAATCAGGTTGATGCGGATCCCGCGCGGCAGCTCACAGGCGGCAGCGCGCACAAACCCTTCCAGCGCCGCATTGACCGTGGTGGCATTCACGCCCTGCGCAATCGGCTCGTGCGCCACAATCCCGCTTATCAGCGTAATCGAGCCGCCTTCGTTCAGGTAGTGCTGGCCGGTCAGCGCCAGGCGCACCTGCCCCAAAAGCTTATCCTGCAATCCCCGGTTGAAATCGCTGTCCTTCATGGTCGCGAGGGGGCCAAAGTGCAGGCTGCCGCTGGCGGAGACAATCGCGTCCACCGGACCGATTTTCTCAAACAGCGCTTGGACGCTCGCCTGCGAGGTGATATCCACCTGCTCGTCGCCCTGCGTGCGACCCACGCGGATGACTTCGTGACGACGACTCAGCGCTTCTGTTACTGCACGACCGACTGTACCGCTGGCACCAATAATGACGATTTTCATAGCAGACTCCTTATGTTGTGAGACTTCATTCTTTAATAAATAAAAAGTCAGATAAACTGGGCTAACGTTAGAAGATTGCTAACCAGAGGTTCGGAATATGGATAAGCTTCGCGGTATGGAGACGTTTATTGCGGTGGTGGAAAGCGGTAGCTTTACTGGTGCTGCATCACGTCTGGAGATGTCGGCGGTGATGGTGGGGAAGTATATTGCCCTGCTGGAAACCCAGCTCGGCACGCGACTGCTGGAGCGCAACACGCGCCGTCAAAGCCTGACCGACGCCGGGCGCGTCTATTTCGAGGAGGCGAAGCGGGTGCTGGAGCAGGTCTCCATTGCTGAAAATGCAGTCGAGCGGCTGCGTGCTGCGCCTGCCGGAACGTTGCGCGTCACGGCACCGACGTCGTTTGGTGGCTGTGTGATTGCACCGCTCACCGCCACCTATTTACAGCGGTATCCGGAGGTGCGTGTGGAGCTGGATCTCACCAACCGGATGGTCGATCTGGTGGATGAAGGGGTCGATCTGGCCATTCGCATTGGCGACATTCAAAACGACGATCTGGTAGCGAAGTATCTCTGCCCCTACCGGATGGTGATCTGCGCCGCGCCGGACTATTTAGCGCGCTACGGCACGCCACAGACGCCTGCCGATCTGGTGAATCATCTGTGTCTATCGCACACGGTGTGGACCGCGCGTAATGAGTGGCGGCTACCGGGCATGGAAGGAGAAGTGCGCTGGAAGCGGGATGCGATCTTAAGATGCAACGATGGCTATGGATTACGCATGGCGGCGCGGGCAGGTGCAGGATTACTGCTGCAACCGGAGGTGCTGGTGGCGGAAGAGCTGGCAAGCGGCAGGCTGGTGCGGGTGCTGGAGCAGTACACGCCCGCGCCGAGGCCGGTGCATTTATTGTGGCGTCAGGATTTACGTCAACTGCCTAAGCTTACGGAATTTATCGCCCATATTCTGCTAAGATTGGGCACAATATAAAAAAAGAAGGTAATCAAAGAATGTCTGCAAACAAACTCGCCAGCAGCGCGCAGGGCCTGCAATCCTCTGCCATCCGTGAATTATTAAAACATAGCAAAATGGCAGGGGTGATTTCGCTGGGCGGTGGTATTCCTAATCCCGATCTGTTCGATCACGAAGGGCTTAAAATTGCTGCCGATTCCGTCTTATCACAGCATTTTGGCGAGGCGTTCCAGTACGGCTTGACGGAAGGCGTCCCGGGGCTGCGCGAGGAAATTAAACGCATCTGCGAGGGGCGCGGTATTGCCTGTAAGGCCGATGATGTCGTTATTACTTCTGGCTCGCAGCAATCACTTGACGTGCTGGCGCGTGCGTTAATCAACCCGGGTGACACCGTTGTCGTTGAGCGACCAACCTATCTCGCCGCGCTGCAGGTCTTCGGCCTGGCGCAGGCCAACTTTGAATCCGTTGGCACTGACGGCGACGGTATGAAGGTGGATGAGCTTGAAGCGCTGGTGGCAAAGAAAGCCATCAAAGCGGTCTATATCGTTCCAACCTTTGGTAACCCCGGCGGCGTGACGCTTTCCGAAGCGCGCCGTAAACAGCTGGTGGAATTATCAAAACGTTATGATTTCGTGATTATCGAAGACGACCCGTACAGCGAAATTAATTACACCGACGAAGTGTTCCGCCCGTTGATAGCTCACGCCAAAGATATCGGCAATGAAGAGAACGTGGTGTACACCTCCACCTTCTCTAAAATCCTCGCACCGGGAACCCGCGTGGGCTGGGTGCTGGTCCCCGAGTGGCTGAAACGTGCGGTGGTGAACCTGAAGCAAACCACCGATCTGCACACCAGCACGCTGTCACAGCTGATGACCTATGAGTACCTGAAAACCGGTCGTCTGGCGGGGCAGATTAAGATGATCCGCGAAGCCTATCGCCAGAAATATCAGACGTTTGCCACTGAACTGGAGGCAGAGCTGGGCGATGTGATGTCGTTCCACAAGCCGAAGGGCGGCATGTTCCTGTGGGCGAAAATGAACAACGGCATGAACACCACGCGCTGGCTGGAGAAGACGTTAAGCAACGGCGTGGTGTTTGTACCGGGCGAGTTCTTCTACTGCAATGAACCGGACCAGACGACGCTGCGTATGTCGTTTGTGACGCCAACGGATGAACAGCTGATAGAAGCGGTTCGACGTTTGAAAATCTCGCTGTAAACGATCTGCGCATAATGGTGCTCCTGCCATTATGCGCAAGCCTTCCTTACAGCAGCCCTTTCTGGGCAAATGTCATACGAGTGGCTTCATTCAGATCCAAATCCTGTAAGGACGCCGGGCGAACCCAGGCAATCTCCTGAAACTCTTCGTTGAAGGTCACCTCACGGTTGGCGCTGATGCAGTCGAAGATCAGGTAAATCATATAAATTTCTTCCGTGGTGCCGTCGGCGTAGGTTTTCACCCGAGTGTCATCACGAAATGTCCAGGGTTTTACCTCGGTAATCTCCAGCGCGTCGCCAAGTTCCTCGCGGATTTCCCGGCGCAGCGCCTGTTCCATCGTTTCACCCGGCTCCATCCCTCCACCGGACAGCGCCCACTGGCCGGGAAATACGCCGCGATCGTCGGCCATTTTGCACAGCAGATAGGCCCCGTCGTTCTGAATGATGGGGCAGACAATAGTACGTTGGCGCATGGTTTCTTCCTGAAAATGAGTTTGAGTGAATAATATCGTTCCGGGTCAGGCAACGTCCGGCTGGCCCGATTTTCTTCTGGCAATTAATTCTGCAATCGTCTTTACACGGCTTAACTCTTCCTGAGTACGGGAGTTAGTTTGGGCTTCCCAAATATCGACGTTCAGTTGAAGATTTAGCCAGAATTCAATGGTGGTATCAAACGCCTTCGCCAGTCTGATTGCCATATCAGCCGTCAGTTTTCGATTGTTGTTAACCAGAGCACTTATGGTGTTCCGGTGCACATTAAGCATGTCTGCGAGATCGCTAATTTTGAGATTTAGCGGTTCGAGATACTCATACTGCAGCACGTCACCCGGCGTGGTGGGTTTTCTCAGAGCTTGCTGAAGGGTCATCTTTGATACCTCATTTGTGCGATGTGTATTTGTGGGGAGAGAGGTAGAGATCGTCCGCTTTGCCCTCAGTCCACCTGAATACCAATCTGTATTGCCTGTTCACGCGAATTGAGGAATATCCCTCGAGTGGAGGATTCAACGATTCATACATGTTACCTGGCGGGGATCGTAAATCCCGATATGAGGATGCTGCATTGATGATGTCCAGCTTCCTCGCCAGGGCTGCCTCAAGGCTTGATGGGATAACGTTGCTTGATTTTCCAAAGAGGAAAAAATCCATAAGCCATTGATCGCGAAAATGATTAATCATAATACGTATATTAGCTCCGATCCCTGAAGCTGAAAGGCATAGTAATGCACTCCCGCACTGTGCGCAAGTGCGTTTTTTGTCGCTGGCGATAATGTTACCTGGGTGAAGGAAAGAGGGAAGAAAAAGAGGAAATCGAACATCAGATCTTCGAGGTGGATTCCATAAAAGGTTTATCTCTCAGACCCGGTGCTTTATCTGTTGCCCGGCGGCGCTGCGCTTGCACGGGCCAACAAAACAGATGTAGGCCGGGTAAGGCGGAGCCGCCACCCGGCGATTGACTACCGCTCCCTCAGCGCCTCTTTCGCCCGGTTAAACGGCTTGATCATATAATCCAGCACCGTTTTCTCTCCGGTCTTAATGTCCACCGTCGCAATCATCCCCGGCACAATCGAGAAGTGCCTGCCCGCCTTATTCACCAGGTAATCCTGGCTGGTGCGGATAAATACCCGGTAATAGAACACTTCTGGCTTCGCTTCGTCCTGGATGGTATCCGGTGAAATGGTCTCCACCACGCCATGCAGCCCGCCATAAATCGCGTAATCGTAGGCGGTGATTTTGACCAGCGCTTCCTGATTAGGGTGGATAAAGGCGATATCGCGCGGCGACAGGCGGGTTTCAATCAGCAGGTGATCGTCCACCGGTACGATTTCCATCAGCTCGCCGTTGGGCGGGATCACGCCGCCGATGGTGGTCACTTTGATGTTTTTCACAATGCCGCGTACCGGGGATTTCACCGTCAGACGCGTCACCGAATCTTCGCGCCCTTTGAGAATGGCGGAAACCATATCCACCTCCGCGTTGGCTTTGGAGAGCGCCTCGCGCGCCTGGACGTAATACTGCGAGCGCACGTCGGTCAGCTTGAGTTCCAGATCGCTTTTCTGCCGCTGCAGACGCAGCACTTCCACGTGGCTGGCGGCACCGGTTTTGACCAGCCGCTGGGTGATCGCCAGCTCTTTATTGGCGAGATCTAACGCCGAGCGCAGTTCCCGCTGGGTATCTTCAAGCTGTGCGCGACGTGAGTTATACAGGCGCGTTTCAGCCCCGATCAGATCCGTCCATTTCGCCAGCGAAGGCGGGAATTTCAGCGGCAGATCGTTCACTTCGGCATACAACCGGACGCTGGAGGCGAGTGATGCCCGGTAGCGTGCCGCGCTTTCGCCGACGTTCGATTCCGATCGCGTCGGATCGAGCCGCGCCAGTACCTGTCCTGCCTGAACCTGATCCCCTTCGTGCACGTTCAGTTCCGTCAGGATCCCGCCGTCGAGCGACTGTAAAACCTGCTCGCGCGAGCTGGGGATCACTTTGCCGGTTCCGGTGGAAACTTCATCCAGAATGCCGTACCACGCCCAGACGCCAAGCACCACAAACAGCAGCAGAGAGAAGATGACAATCCGCCGCGCGCCGGTGTAGCCGCTTTCGGAGTCGAGGGCGTTATCCAGATCGTCCATTGCGGCAACGTCACGCTGACTGATTTTCATTTTTCCACTCCCGTCCGGTTGCCTGCTGCTGTTGCTGCATGCGGCTGTTGCTCAGGGCCTGCGCTTTTGGCGCATCCATCACCAGCATCCCTTCTTTCAACACCACCACGCGCTCCACCAGCTCCAGCACCGGGACGCGGTGGGTGGCGACAACCAGCGTACGATTGCCAAGCCAGGCGGTGAGGCGCTGGATAAATTCCCGCTCGGTATGCTCGTCAAGCGACGCCGTGGGTTCGTCCATCAGCACGATATTCGGATCGCGCAGAAGCATGCGCGCCAGCAGAATGGACTGCCGCTGCCCGCCGGACAGCCCTACGCCATTCTCCATAATCGGGTAGTCCAGCCCCTTCGGCAGCTTCTGCACAAAGCTCGCCGCGCCGCACATCTCCAGCACTTCAAAAATCTCTTCATCGGTGGCGCGCGGCATACCCAGCGTGATGTTCTCGCGCAGGGTGCCGTAAAACAGCCGCGCGTTCTGGGTCATAAAGCCGACGTTACGCCGCACGTCCGCCACGTCGAGATGGGGCAGGCTGAAGTTGTCGAGCCGCAGCTCGCCGCCCGCCAGATCCATCCCGCCCGCCATCGCCTGCAGCAGGGTGGACTTGCCCGCGCCGTTGCGCCCGAGGATCGCCACTTTCTCGCCAGGTTTGATCTCCAGACGGTTAATACGCAGCGCCATGCGGGGATCTTCCGGGTGATAGCGGAACTGCGCCTGCTCGAACAGGTAATGGCCTCGCAACACGTCCTGACGGATCGGCGTCTCTTCGCGCTGGTTTTCGGTGGGCAGCTGCATGATGCTGTCCAGCCCCTCTTTGGCAGCCTTCACCTGTTGCCAGCGGGCCAGCACGCCGCACAGCGTCGCCATCGGAGCGATCATGCGGGAGGCCAGCATCGAGGCGGCGACCACCGAACCGGTGGTGAGCGTCCCGTCGATCACCATCGGTGCGCCGACCACGATGACGCCTGCGTAGACCAGACTTTGAATGGTCATCCCCCAGCTGATCAGGTTCTGCGTCAGCTCGCGGGTACGCAGGCCAGATTCCGCGGTGATCTGGATATAGCTGTTCCACTGCTGCAAAAAGCGGTTTTCCGCCTGCATCAATTTGATGTCCTCCAGCCCCTGCACGCTCTCCACCAGCACCGCGTTGCGCAGGGTGGATTCGTGTGCCGACTGCTTCGCCAGCTCCGCCAGCCGCTTTTGCAGCAGCAGGCCGGGCAATACCATGATCACCGCCGCGACCGGGGCGATCCACGCCAGCTGCGGCGCGATGATCGCCAGCACCACCACAAAGAGGAGGAAGAAAGGCAGGTCAACAATCGTGGAAATGGTAGAGGAGGTGACCATTTCGCGGATCTGCTCCAGCTCGCGCAGCTGGGAAATGAAGCTGCCGGTGGAGCGAGGGATGGCGCTGTTGCGCAGGCGTAGCGCATGGCCAAAGACGCGATCCGACACGCGCAGATCCGAGCGCTTGCCCAGCAGATCCATAATGTGCCCGCGCGCCACGCGCAGCACAAAACCAAACAGCGTGGCGATCAGCACCCCGATAGTCAGAACGTACAGCGTCGGGTAGGACTGAGCCGGGATCACCCGGTCGTAAACCTGCATGGAAAACACGATCCCCGAAAGCGACAGCACGTTGATAAACAGCGCGGCGAGCATGACCCAGCTGTAAGGGCGCAGATCGCGCATCACCAGCCGGTAGAGCCAGTCCGGGCGATATTTAGAGATATAGGCATCCACCCGGCTGTCCTTCAGGGCGGCAAGGGGACGCAGGGCGATCACATGGCGGATGGCCGGGAGCATGGCCGTCATCGACAGGCGGTTGGTGTGCGTGTTGCTGTCGAAAAAGCTGACCTCAAGCGTGTCCTCGCCGTCGAAATGTTCAATGACGCCGATTTTCCCCTCGCTCAGCTCCACCACGACGGGCAAACGCCAGCTATTGATAGACTGCCGATCTGACGTCAGCAGCTCAAATGACAGTCCGGCCTCGCGCGCAAGCTGGGTGAGGGCAGGCACCATCGGTTTACCTTTCAGCCACGGCGCACCCGCCATCAGCGCGCCGGGTGAACATGCTACGCGATAACGCGTTGCCACGTAGCCAAACGCCTGTGCCCACTGTTCCAGCGCATCATCCGTCATGTTTTCACCCTGCGGGATATCGCGTTGCTTCATGGCTGGATCTCCACGGTCTGGATGGTACGGTTATCAAGATCGAACGCGTGGCGTAAGCGCCCGGTGTTGTACAGGCAGTTGAGCTGAAGCTGATGCAGCTGTCCGGCGGTTTGCTGCTGGGTGAAACGCGCCTGATAAACCTCCTGTTCGGCGTTTAACACGTCGAGCAGCGGACGCGAGCCGAGGTCGAGATACTGCTGTTGATATAGCTCGCGGGTGCGGGCGCTGAGCGCTTCCTGACGCCCCTGAATTTGCAGCGTGGCCATCAGGCTCATTACCTGGCTGCGCGCTTCGAGTAGTTTTTGCCGCACGTCGAGGCGGGTGCGCTGAATGGTGGACTGCGCCGACTCGACCGCGTGTCCGGCTGCGTTACGTCGGGCGGTCAGGCCGCCCCCTTGATAGAGCGGCATCTGCACTTTGACCCAGGCGGAGTATTGGGTGCGATCCCGCGTTTCGTTTCCCGCATAGCGGTCGTTAAGGTAGTGGCGCACTTCCGGCTCAAGCGAAATGGTCGGCGTCATCTGCGCGTTGGCATTGTCAAGGTTGGCCTGCGCGACGTTGGCCTGCGCCCAGGCCGCTAACACGGCGGGCACCAGACGATCGTCCGGCTCGGCGATGTCGCAGCTGCGGGCCAGGCTCTGCGGAAAGTCGTTGCTGACGACGTTCAGGCTGTCCCAGCCCAGAAAACTCATCAGCGTGGCGCGGGCGCTGTCGAGGCTGGCCTGGTACTGCATCAGCTGGGCGCGCGCGCCTTCGATACGGGCATCGGTCTGCACCACGTCAGAAAGTGAGGTGGCCCCTTCGTCATTGCGCAGCTTCGTCAGCTTTCCGATAGAGGAGAGGGCATCAAGCTGCTCTTTGGCGGTGTCTACCATCTGCTGCAAGGTCTGAACCTGCACCATGGCGATGGCGGTATCGTGGGCGATGGTGTCAATGCTGACCAGCACGTTAGCCTGCTGCTGGGCGACGCCCGCGCTTTCGGCGCGCACCTGGCTCGCCACTTTGCCGAAGTCGTAGAGCATTTGCGAGAGGGAGAGCACCAGCGACGGCGTGAAGCCGTTGTCGTCACCGTCGTGGGTATAGCCGTTCTCCATTCCGGCATTGATTTGCGGATAGTATTTCGATTTGGCGACGTCCACGTTTTCGCTCTGCTGGTAGAGTTTACCTACCGCTTCGCTGATGGCCGGGTGCCAGGTGACGGCACGGTTTACGGCTTCGCCCAGCTGCAGCGTGCCGGGCGCGGCTTTCGTGGCCACCGGGGCCACGCGGCCGTTCAAAGAGGGGAGTTCCTGCGTTTCGCTGAGTTGTTCGGCATTGATCGTTCCCGCCGGGTTGGCAGCTAGAGCGGGCACAGATATCAGGCAGCACGAGAGCCACCAGTAAGGCATCTTCTTTCCCATGTCTTGTCCCTAATAAAATGGTACAGCTTTATTGTTGTGCCCGGGCGCTGTGCGCCCGGGTCAGGTGGTTCTGTTGCTATCAGGTAATGATGTGCTGCTGGTTAACAAGCTCGTCGTAGGTGGTCTGAACGTTATCCAACGTAACGAGTGCAGATTTAGTGTAGGCGGCCCCCGTACCGTCACGGTCGATGGAGATCACAGTATTGCCACCGCTTTGTGAAACAGTGAGATAGTTACCCAACGTCGACGCGCTGCCGTTCCAGCCCACCAGCAGATCGCCAATGTCGATCTTGTCTCCCTGCGCCAGCGAGAAGTTGGTCCAGTGGTCGCCCGCGCTGTTCCCCGCCGTTGCGTTACCTGCCGTGCTGTTCAGCACCTGGTAAATCAGCGTATCGCCGTAAGCCGTACCGGTAATGACGTCGTTGTGTTCAGAGCTGATGAACTGCGGCGCCATATTGATGGTCAGCGAGGCGGTATCCGTTTTACCGGTCGCGTCGGTCAAGGTGTAGTTAAAGACCTCCTTCGAGGTGATGGTTGAGAGCGATACCCCGGCGTTGAGGCTGTAGGTGTAATGACCGTCTGCCGCAATCGCCAGCGTGCCGTAATGGCCAACAATGTTCACCGCAGTGCTGCCGGTGTAAGGATCCAGGGTGGTGGTCACGCCGTTGTAGCCCGTGATGCTCAGGCGAGTATCCACCGAGTGCAGCTGATCCATTGCCCCGGCGGAGTCGGTGCCGTCAAAGATGTTGCCATTGACGGTATGACCGCTGGTGGAGTCGAACTGGGTCAGGGAGTAGGCGGTGCCGCTGACGCTTGGGGTAATGGTGATATTCCCCGCAGCCAGTGGGCCCATTTTGCCGGTATAGCTGAGCGTATAGGTACCTGCATCCAGATCCAGTCCCGTCAGGTTGATGGTGGCTGTGCCGCCCAGCAGCAGCCCGCCGTTGAATGAACCACTTCTTACGGTGGTCGCGCCATTGGTTATCGTCCAGTCCACCGTCAACCCGCCCAGAGAAAGGAGCGATGCGACGTTAAAGGTCAAGACCACGTTGTGCAGGGCCGTATTCGGATCCACCACGAAGGTACCGTTTCCGCTACCCTGGGTTGATGCCAACAGCGCGGCGTTCCAGCTCGCCGTCCCTACGGTTGTATCCGAGTAGGCCGTTGTATGGTGTACCGAGGTCACGTCCATCGCGGTGCTGACATCGTTCACCGCATCCATCGCCCGCGCGGTTGGGGTGATGTTGAGCGAGGCCGTATCTTTGGCACCGTTCGGCGCGGTAATGGTGTAGACGAAGGTATCCGGCGTGCTGATGTGGTCAGCGCCAACGCCGCTCTTCAGGGTGTAGGTGTACTGACCGGACGCGTTAATGGAGAGCGTGCCGTATTCCCCCACGATGGTGGTGAGGCCGCTGCTGTTTACCGCCACGCCGTTTACTTCCGTCACCAGCGTGCCGGATGGCGCGACGTCATCCGCCAGCACATCCCCGGTGGTGCTGGTACCGACGCTTGCCACGCTATAGACGTGGTCTTCCAGCACGTTCAGCGTGTAGGCCGTCAGCGCGGTGATCCCCGCCGCCGTGTTCAGGAGGAAGAGGTACTCCCCAGACGGCAGATTCAGCGTCAGCGTGGACGAGGTACCGCCCAGCAGCGGCGCGCGCAGCCAGCCCGGCTGAACGCGCATCTGCTCGAAGGTTTGGGTCGCATCGTTGAACTTATAGATGTACAGGTCAAACACCGAGGCCAGCGCTACGCCCCCCACGGAGGCCTGAATGGTCATGGTGCGGGTGGTGCCTTCCTCCACGCTGTAGATGATCGGATTGCTCAAATCATCCAGCAGATTCAGGCCCAGGGTATTACCGAGGTTAATCCCGACCACGGTAAAGCCGCCCTGCGACGAGGTGCCGTTGTTAATGGCGCTCACGGTGGTGTCAAAGGTCAGCGATGCGGTGTCATCTACGGCCACGATGCCGCTGGTGGCCGTGCCTGTTCCCAGCGACAGCACCAGGTTCGCCGAGGCGCTGGTTCCGTTGTGGGAGATGGTGTAGGTGAAGTTCTCCGTACGGCCAATCACCGAGGCGCTGGTATTCGTCAGGGTATAGGTGTAGCTGCCGTCGCGGTTGATGGTCAGCGTACCGTACTGCCCCTGAATTGCCGTGCCGTCGGCGGTGACGCTGGTGGTTACCCCCAGCGCGTTAGTGACGGCGGTAACCGTGGTGCCCGCCGGGGCGTTATCGCTACCGGTAGTCGGGTCAACGTCGAGGATGACGTTGCCGCCCAGGCTGGTTTCGCCGGTGACGGTGCCTGCGCTGGTCTCTTTCACGCCCACATCAATGCTGGTGTAAGAGCCCGTCGCCAGCAGGTTGGTGTTGTAGCTCAGGACGCGATACTGACCGTTGGCCAGGCCGTTCAGGTTCAGCGAAACGCCGGTCGCCCCGAGCGTGAGCAGATCGGCAAACTGCGGCTGGCCGGTATCCACTACCGTTGTCCAGGTGTTGTTGACGCTGTCGAACCGCTGCACCACCAGTTCAAGGGTATTGAGCAGCGACAGCACTGCACCCGTGGCGTTGGCGTTGACGGTGATGTCCGCGCTGCCGCCGCTGCCCACCGTAAAGCCGACCTGCGCGGTGTCATTGCCGAGCAGCGTCAGCGCGTTACCCAGCGCGCCCACCAGCAGGAAGCCATAATCGCTGTACTGCGAGTTGGTGACCGTTGCGGTTGTGGTGAGGTCCAACTCTTCAACGTTGCTACTGGCCGACAGCGGCACGACCGGGGCGAGGGCCGATCCTGGCAGCGAAACGTTACCTGCGGCATCGGTCGCGGTGACCTGCAGCGTCTGACCTTCGGTCTGTTTATTGAGGAAGGTATAGCTGTAGGTACCGTTGCTGCCTGCCGTTGTGGTCACCGTGCTGCCATCTGCCAGACGGATGGTGACGGTGCTGCCCGCTTCGGCGTTACCCGTCAGGACGCTACCGTCGGCGTTAAAGCTGCCGGTTGGCGTGTTTGGCGCGGTGAGGTCGACAATCACCGTCGTGGCGGAAGAGAACGGACCGGTTCCCGAGCCGTTACTCGCGGTGGCAGTAAACGCATGGGAGCCTTCGCTCATCGCCGGAGTGGTGAAGGTCCAGTTGCCCGATCCGTCGGCGACAACGCTGCCCATTGCGACGCCGTTATTGTAGAGCGTGACGGTGGCGTTAGGCTGCGCCGTTCCGCTCAGGGTTGGCGTGGTGTCATCGGTCGTTTTGCCGTTGGTCAGATTACCGGTGACCGTACCGACGTTGTCGGTAATGGTGGCGATTACCGGCGCGTTCGGCAGCGTCGTGAACGGCGCGGTAACCGATGCGCTCACACCGGCGTTTCCGGCTTTGTCGGTGGCGTAGACCACCAGCGACTCTCCTCCCGTCTGCGCGGGGGAGATCGTGGCGTTAAAGTTGCCGCTACCGTCCGCTACCGCCGTACCGAGGACCGTACCGGTGCTGGTGGTGATGGTAACCGTGCTGCCCGCTTCGGCGGTGCCGGTGACGTGCGTCCCGTTGGTGATCACCGCCAGGCCGGTAGGAACCGCTGGCGGCGTCAGGTCAACGGTGATGGTGGTGACCGACGATGGTGCGCTGGTGTTGCCTGCCGCATCGGTCGCCGTGGCGGTGAAGTTATGTTGCCCCTCCGCCAGCGTGGTGCTGGTTTGCGGTAGCGTCCAGTTCCCGTTGGCATCGGCCGTCACGGTACCCACAAGCGTCGTACCGTCATAGATGCGAACGGTGGCGTTGGCTTCCGCGGTGCCGTTGAGCGTAGGGCGCGTGTCGTTGGTCGGGGTGCTGCCCGTCACCGGACCGGTGACGGTGCCCACGTCATCGACAACAGAGCTGATAACCGGCGCGGTTGGCGCGGTTGCGTCAACGTTAATCACATATCCAGGGGTTTGCGCACTGGCGTTACCTACCGGATCGGTCGCCGAGAAGGTCAGGCTGTGCGAGCCGTCGCCCAGCGCCGGAGAAGGGGTAAAGCTCCAGTTTCCGCCGGTCGCAACGACGCTGCCTATCTGCACGCCGTTATCGAAGATTTTCACCGTCGAGCCCGCTTCTGCCGTGCCCGTGAGCGTCGGCTGCGCATCGTTGGTTAAGCCACCGTTGGCGATTGGCGTGGCGGCGTTACCGACGTCATCCGTGATGCTTGTCAGCACCGGCAGCGCTGGCGGCGTGGTGTCGATGGTCAGCGTGAAGGTGGCTGATGACGCGCTGGTATTGCCAGCCGCATCGGTGGCTTGTGCCGTAAAGCTGTGCGGGCCAGTCGCCAGCGTCGTGTTGAGCAAGATACTCCAGTTGCCGCTGGCGTCTGCAGTGCCCGTGCCGACAAGCGTTGTGCCTTCATAGATGTTCACCGTAGCAAACGGCTCGCTGGTGCCCACAAGACGCGGTACGGTGTCGTCGGTGCTTTGCCCTGAACCAAGCGTGCCCGTCACCGTGCCGACATCATCGATAGCCTGCGAGATAACCGGCGCGTTCGGTGGAGTGGTATCGACAATCAGCGTAAAGGCCGGTGAAGCCGGGCTGACGTTGCCTGCCGCGTCGGTTGCCGTGGCGGTCCAGGTATGGCTACCGCTGCTGAGCGGGTTAGCAGGTGTGAAGCTCCATACGCCACTGCCGTTGGCCTGAACGGTTCCGACCTGCTGACCATTTTCATAAAGGGTGATAGTGGCGTTGGCCGCTGCGGTTCCGTTCAGCGTTGGCGTAGTGTCGTCGGTACTTTGCCCCGAGGTCAGTGGGTTGAGAACGGTACCCTGGTTATCCGTTGCTGGCGTAAAGACCGGTGCCAGCGGTGCGACGGTATCCACCGTCAGGTTAAACGCTGGCGAGGTGGCACCGGTGTTACCCGCCGTATCGGTGGCGTTGAAGGTGATGGCGTGCAGCCCTTCACCGAGCGCCGTGCCCGGGGTAAAGGTCCAGTTCCCCTGAGCGTTCACCACGGCGGTGCCAATTTCAGTGCCATCCACAATCACATGAACCGTCGCACCGACTTCGCCCGTGCCGTTGAAGGTTGGGCGCGCATCGTTGGTGCTGTTACCGGTGAGGAGCGTCCCGGTGACCGGCCCGACATCGTCAATGACAGTCGTTACAACCGGCGCGTCAGGGCCTGCGGTATCCACGGTGAAGGCGAATACCGGAGAGTTAGCCGAGACGTTGCCTACGGCATCCGTGGCGTTGACGCGAATGTTATAGTTGCCATCGCCAAGCGCAGTGCCAGGCGTAAAGGTCCAGTTGCCGTTGCTGTCTACCGTGGTGGTACCAATCTCCACCCCATTATTCAGAATGTGGATTGTACTGCCCAGCGCACCTGTCCCGCTCAGCGTCGGCGTATTGTCGTTGGTGACCTGGCCGGCGGTAAGATTACCGGTCACGCCGCCCGCCACGTTGTCGTTAACCGCATCGAGCGTCGGCACCGTTGGCGCCGTCAGGTCGATGTCAACGCTCCAGGCGTTGGAGGTCTGGCTCACGTTGCCCTGCGGATCGGTGGCTTTGACGGTGAAGGAGTGAGAGCCTTCCACGAGGGCGGTTTCAGGCGTAAAGGTCCATGCGCCGGTGACGCTGTCTGCTGCCACGACACCGATCTGCGTTGTGCCATCATAAATAACGACGACACTGCCCGCTTCCGCCGTCCCGGTCAGGGTTGGCGTGGCGTCGTTGGTTGGCGCACCGTTAGGTACTACGGTCGCGGCATTCCCCGCGTCGTCGGTCACGCTGGTGATCACCGGCGTCGTGGAGACGGTGTCAACGGTGATGGTGATGCCCGTAGAGAGTCCGCTCGCGTTGCCCGCCGGATCGGTGGCCCGGACCGTCAGGGTATGATCGCCATCAGCCAGCGCTGGCGGGGTGTAAGTCCATGTACCCGTTGCGCCGACGACCACGCTGCCTAACGGAGTACCGTTATTGTAAATGGTAATCGTATCACCCACGTTCCCCACGCCGTTCAGCGTTGGGCGGTTGTCGTTGGTGGTCTGGCCGTCGCTCAATGGCCCAATGCCCGGACCGACGTCATCAATGATGGAGCCGATAGCCGGTGTGTCGGGTGCGGTCAGGTCAATGGTGACGGTTGCGGCAGGAGAGCGTCCGCTGGTTTCGCCGCTAACAATATCCGTCGCGGTGACTTCAAAGGTATGTGGACCTGCTGTCAACGGGAAGAGCGGGGTGTAACTCCAGTTGCCGCTTCCATCCGCAACCACGGTTGGCGGCACTGCCAGTACGCCATCCTGATAAATCGTGATGACGGCGTTAGGTTCTGCTGTCCCGGTCAGCGTAGGCGAGGTGTCATCAGAGGTTTTGTCTTTCACATTGCCCGTGACCGGTCCAACGTTATCGTTAATAGCCGTAATGATCGGTACGTCCGGAAGGTCCAGCGGCGAGTCGGTGACGACAAAGCTTGCACCTGGGCTGGTGTTCCCCGCGGCATCCGTGGCGGTCACCTTCAGCGTGGTGGCATCCAGCTGTGCCGGGCTGAGCGCAATGGAGAAATTGCCACCGGTGGCAACGCCGGTGCCGAGGACCGTCGTACCGTCTGCGGCATACACGGTGATGGTGGCTCCCGCTTCAGCGGTCCCGGTAAGCGGGGTGCCTTGCTGAGTAATGGCGAGGTTGGCTGGGTCTGCCGGAATACCCGTATCGACGGTGACCGCCAGGTTCGGAGAGCTACCCGAAATATTGCCTGCGGGATCGCGGGATGAGACCGAGAAGGTGTGCGGGCCATCAGGTAAGGTACTGTCGGCGGTCCACGTCCAGATACCGTTTTGAGGAACCGTTACGGTAATGGTTGATGGCGTCCCATCCACTGAAACGATGATTGTTGAGCCCGGCTCGCCGGTACCGCTGAGAGCCGGGGTGCCGTCGCGCGTATAGAGGGTACCGTTTGTCAGCTGGCTATCAGAAACCGCGTCGATAGCTGGCGTCGCGGGAGCCTGCGTATCGATCGTCACGGTAAAGACCGGGCCTGGCGCACTGACGTTACCTGCGCTATCCACTGCCGCAACGGTAATATTCAGCGGGCCGTCCGTTTGGGCCGTCGGAAGCGTGTATGACCATTGGCCATTGACGATATCCACGCGCGCCAGTTCAACACCGTTGTTGTAAATGATCGCCGTTTCACCGTCAGGACCGGTTCCGCCGATCGTTGGGGTGTTATCCGTCGTTGAACCACCGTTTTGTGCACCACCGATGGCCGAGATCGCCGGCGTATCGGGCGCGATCGTGTCTACCGTAATGGTGATGCCGGTTGACGGATCTGATTCGTTGCCCGCCTCATCGGTGGCCGTGGCGGTATATTCATGCGTGCCTTCCCCAATGTTGCTCTCAGGGCGCCAGCTCCAGTTGCCGTTTCCGTCTACCGTCACCGTGCCTACGGCTGTCGTCGTTGTGCCGCCATCGCGGCTGTCATAGATGGTGATCACATCGTTTGGCGTACCTGTTCCGCTCAATACCGGGCGCGGATCGTTGGTGGTTTCGCCGTCGGCTACGGGGCCGGTGATCTGGCTCACGCTGTCGGTCACGACCGGCACCGTTGGGGCCAGAGGGGCTTCAGTATCAATGGTGATCGTCACCGGTGTGGACGGGGCGCTTTCGTTGCCTGCGCCATCCTGATTGGTGACCGTCAGGGAGAGATCGTAGGTCCCGTTACCCAGCGGTGGGTTCGGCGTCCAGGTCCAGTTGCCGTCACCGTCCACCAGAGATTCACCGATTTTGGTCGTGCCATCATAAATATTCACCACGTCACCCGGGTTGCCCGTTCCGCTCAGGGTTGGCGTGGTATCGCGGGTCGTTTCACCCGGGTTCAGTGCGGTACCTGGCGTGCTGCCGTCCGGGTTTACGGTGATATCCGGTATCGCCGGTGTATCAGGCGCGATGGTATCAATGGTGAGCACGAACGGAGGCGAAATCGTCGTATTACCGGCATCATCCGTGGCGTGCACCGTCAGGGAGTGTGGGCCGTTGGTTAGCGGGGTGGTTGGCGTGAATGTCCATGTTCCCCCCGTTACAGTCGCTGTGCCGAGCAGGGTATTACCGTCATAAAGTGTGATGATGGTGTCCGCCGGTGCCGTCCCCTGCAGCTGAGGCTGGGTGTCGTCCGTCGTATCACCGTCCTGAAGCGGGTTCTGCACCGGACCCACGTTATCCAGCACCGTCTCAATAGTGGCCGCCACCGGCGGCGTAACGTCGACCGTCAGCGTAAAGCCGCCGGATGCCGGGCTAGTGTTACCCGCCGCGTCGGTGGTGACGGCGGTCAGGGTATGCGGCCCCTCGCTCAACGGCGTTGTGGGCGTGAAGGTCCACGCACCGTTGCTGTCGACCAGCGCAGTACCAATAGCGTTGCCATCAAGACGAATGGTGACCGTTGAACCAGGCTCGGCGGTACCGTTGAGCGTCGGGGTGGCGTCGTTTGTCGTTTCACCGGTATCGAGCGGGCCGGTGCGTCCAGGGGCATCATCCACGACCTGCGTAATGACCGGTGCGACCGGCGCAGTGCCATCAACGGTGATGCTCCAGGGATTTGAGGATCCGCTCGGGTTACCTGCTCCATCGACTGCCGTTGCCGTCAGGACGTAACCGCCATCAGGCAGCGGTGCGGTGGGGGTAATGCTCCATTCGCCGGACGCCGGAACGGTCACGGTACCGATGACGGTGCTGCCGCTGGTAACGGTAATGGTTGTACCGGGTTCACCCGTCCCGTTGATGGTAGGCGTCCGGTCGTTAGTGAGGCCATTCTGGGCGACAGGACCCGTGGTGGCCTGCACATCATCCACCACGGAAATAATCACCGGCGTTTGCGCAGGCGTGATGTCCGGCGCAACGGTAGGGGTTGTTGGCCCCGTGTTGCCTGCGGCGTCGGTGGCATCTGCGGTCAAACTTTCGCCGTTGGCTTTTGGCGGCGTGAGCGTGACGCTGAAGCTACCGTCATCATTGGCTTTGCCTTGACCCACCGTGACGTTACCTTCACGAATAGTCACCGTACTGCCCGGTTCAGCGGTGCCCGTGACCGTTGTGCCGTCACCGGACACGACGACGTTATCCGGCGCGAGAGGTGGCGTCGAATCAGGTGCAGTGGCCGTAGCCGGCAGGCTAACGTTACCGCTGTCATCGGTTGCGATAACTGTCAGCACTTCGCCGTTTGTCTGGGCCGGGCTGATTGGCGTGCTAAAGGTCCCGTCGCCATTGGCTGTCGTTTCGCCGATGACTGTGCCATCCGGGGCTTTAATGGTGACGGTACTGCCCGGTTCTGCCGTCCCGCTGACGCTTTGACCATCGTCGGATACCACGAGGTTGCCGGGCAGGGCTGGCGGGGTGGTATCGGCCGCGGTAGCGGTCGCTGGCGTGCTCTGGTTACCTGCAGCGTCAGACGCCACCACGGAGATCAGCTGGCCGTTGGTTTGCGCAGGGGTAAGCGTGGCAACAAAGTTACCGTTGCCGTCCGTGGTCGTACGGCCAATGACGTCTCCGTCGCTGTTGGTGATCACAATGCTGCTGTTGGGCTCGGCGGTGCCGGTAATCTGCGTGCCAGCCGGATTCAGAGAAATGACGGGTTGATCCGGCGGTGTGGTGTCAACGATGAAATTAATCGGCTGGGACAGGCCGCTCTGGTTGCCTGCCGCATCGGTTTCACGCACCGTAATCGAGTGCGCGCCTTCTGCAAGAGGTGATGTCGGGGTCAGGCTCCAGGTGCCGTTAGGCTGCACCGTGGCAGTCCCTACGAGCGCGCCGTTATCGTAAACGGTAATGGTGCTACCAGGTTCACCTCTGCCCGTCAGACGCGGCTGTGAGGCATCCGTAAACTGTCCTGCGCTGATGGCACCTTTGAGGCTTCCGGTATCATCATTAACCACGAATGCAGACGGCGTTGACGGTGCGGTGAGATCCACGGTAAGGGTAAACGCCGGGGAGGCTGGGCCGGTGTTGCCTGCGACGTCGGTGGCACGCACGGTTAGCTGATGGCTGCCTTCGCTGAGGTTCACGGATGGCGTAAACGTCCAGCTTCCGTTAGCGGCTACCACGGCGGTACCGATCGCGATACCGTTGTCATAAATGGTGACGGTTGAGCCTGCTTCTGCGGTACCGGTGAGCTGTGGCCGCGGATCGTTGGTACTGCTGCCATTGCCCAGCGTACCGGTAATGGGGGCGACATCATCAACAACGCTGATGACGACCGGCGCCGTCGGGGCGACGGTATCGACGATAAAGGTCACGGCGGTCGATGGCGCGCTGGTGTTGCCCGCCGCATCGGTTGCCGTGGTCGTGATGGTGTGGCTTCCGTTGGCGAGATTGCCTGCTGGGGTAAAACTCCAGTTGCCGTTAGCATCCACTTTGGTGGTGCCGATCTGGGTGCCGTTATCGTAAATGGTGAGGGTGGTTCCGGCTTCGCCAATGCCGCTGAGGGTAGGGCGGGCGTCGTCAGTGCGCTGGCCATTGTCCAGCGGGCCCGTTTCCGTGCCGACGTTATCGTTTACGATGAGAAGGTTTGGCGCATCCGGCGCGGTGGAGTCTGGAGCGGTGACCTGACCAGGCTGGCTGGTGTTGCCCGCGGTGTCCGTCGCGGTGGCGGTAAGCTGCTCGCCGTTGGTCAGCGGTTTACCTAGCTCGATGGTAAACGCGCCATCGCTGCCTGCTTTCCCGGTGCCGACCACGTTACCGTCGGCATCTTTTAACGTGACGGTGCTGCCCGGTTCAGCGCGACCCGTGACGGTGGTGCCGTCATCCGATACCTGCAGATTGGTGGGCGCATCCGGTGCGGTGGTATCGGGCGCGGTGACGTGCCCGGCCTGGCTGGTATTACCGGATGAATCCGTCGCGGTAGCGGTGATCACCTCGCCGTTGGTCAGGGGCTTATCCAGCACGATGGTAAATTTGCCGTCATTGCCCGTTTTTCCGGTGCCGACCACGTTACCGTCGGCATCTTTTAGCGTGACGGTGCTGCCCGGCTCCGCGGTACCCGTGACGGTTTTGCCATCGTCGGAGAACTGTAAGTTGGTTGGCGCGGTTGGCGCCGTGGTATCGGGATCCGTCGGCGTGCCCGGATTGCCGGGGTTGCTGTTGTCATCATCGTCACCGCCACCTCCTCCGCCGGTGCCCGCCGCGATGGCAATCCCACCCGCTACCGCAAGACCACCCAGCACCCATGGCCAGACGGCGGCTCCGCCTGCATCACTCCCTGACGCGGCAAGTAATACGTCCGTGGAGGCGATTGATTCGTATGTGGCGGCCCCAGTAGGGTCTTCAATCCACCACAGCGCGCCGTCACTCTCCTCCAGCACCAGCTGGCTCACGCCCTGGGCATCCGTGACGTAGAAGTTTTTTAGTGTGATCACCTCGCCGGAGTGCAGCGTCACCACCAGATCGTTACCGCTACGGGCAAAATGAGAAATATCGGTTCGCTCTACGTGTAGCTCCACGATAGAGGAATGGCTCAGCGTAACCTGGGTGCCCTCGGTGGTGGTTTCCACGCCAGTAAGTTTCGATATAACAGAGATTTGGCTCATTTAGTCATTACTCCAGACGAGTTGTCGTGAACGGCGTGCAAGATGAGCCATCTGTTTATGAAGGGAAAAGCGCGCCCCCGGCGGAGTCACTGCAATTAAGCAGTACTCACCGTATTTTTTTTAGAGGGAACGATGCCCGCCAGGATATAGAGTGGCAACATCAGAGCGAATCTATTTATTTGATGGAAAATATTGCGTATTCTTTTTTTTGTGCTCTAGATAACCCTGTAATTAATAGAGGAATTAGAGCCTATCTCAATAGGACTTTATTCCAGACAATAAGACCACAGGCAAAATGCAACATGGCCTCGTAATTTTCAGTCTTCTTTTCCCATCGTGTCAGAACCCGGCGAAAGCGATTCATCCAGCTATGAGTTCTTTCGACAACCCAGCGATGGGCTTTGAAGTCCGTGTTTTTACTGGCATCTGACTCTTCTTTACGGGACTGGATATGCGGCTCGTAGCGGCGGCTCTGCAGATATGTTTTCAGCCAGCCTGCATCGTAACCTTTGTCCAGGCAGAGTCTGAGTTTTTGCCCCGGACGACCCGTCTGAAGGGCATCGAGCGTATCCGCAACCAGTTTGATGTCGTGCGTGTTCGCTGCTGAGACAACCAGCGACAGAGGAAGCCCGCAGGCGTCCGTCAAAAGGCTGCGCTTTACGCCTTGTTTCCCTCTGTCAGTGGGGTTACGGCCTGTTTTTTTGTTCCTGACAGCGGCGATTTGGTGATACAGCCGTCCATTGACAGCCAGGACCAGTCAATGCTGTCCAGATGCCCGCAGGCAAGCAAACCGTTCTGCCAGAAGCGCTCGAAGACTCCGGCATCGCGCCATTCCTGAAAGCGCCGGTGTGCAGAACTCGATGAACATATCCCGGTGGCGTTCAGGGCGTTCCACTGGCAACCGGTCCTGAGGACGAAGAATATGGCGTCCATGGCAGCGCGGTTATCAACGCGTTTCCGGTGCGTACCGAGTGGATGGCAGGTTTTGTGCTCAGGGATAAGCGGTGCCATTTTTTCCCAAAGTTCATCGCTGATCCGCCATTTGCTGCCTGTCATCTTTTCACCTTCAGAAATTATCAGTTACGACATTCTGACAATCCCTTCTGGGATAGGTTCTTAATCCGAAACGGTATGAAAATGATATAGTCAGAAAAGTCTCGATATGCAAATTAAGCTGCTGTAAATACAGGTGGATATTGTGAAGTTGGCATTAATATATTGATGTTAATTATCGATGCAAATAATTAACGCTCTGTTTTTGAAGGCTTTTTATTAAGGCATGACATCTTTTTGAACGTTTCTTAAGAAGTAAATTAATGCGGCGGAAAGAAAGCTATCCTTTATTTTTAATTATATTATTTATGGTTGCTTAATACGTGTTTAAGTTAGGGTAACATTCTTGATGTAAGATATATTATGTTTTTGAAGTCATAAAATATATTCTGATGCGCAGACAAATTTCTGCTAATTAGAGAGCACTAAACGTCGTTGAGAGAAGGGTAAATACATTCGGTTGATAGCAACACCGATCTTTTTCTGCACGCCACGCTGGTATCTTGCGTCTTTGTTCGGAGAGACAAAAAAAAGGCCGCTAACGCGACCTCTTTGGGGATTACTCAGTGACTTTCTTTTCTAACTCACTGGCACCCTGTTTGGTTTTATTCCAGCCTTTCTCAGCACCTTCTTTGGTGGCATCCCACCCCTTTTCGGTGCCTTCTTTGGTTTTATGCCAGGCTTTCTGGGAGTCTTCGCTGACCTTGCTGCCAAAGCTTTCGCTTTTACCTTCTGCGGCATGCTCGTTTTTCAGCTTCAGTTCTTCACCTTTGTTCTGTTCTTCGTGCAGTTTTTGCTTCGCGTCGTTGGCGTTTGCTTTCGCCGCGGCGACAGTGTCGTCAGTTGCATGTGTGGTAGCAGCAAAAACGGGGGAAGCCAGCAGAACGGCAGATAATGCGATAATTGTTTTTTTCATAATATCCTCATTTAACGTTATCGGTTATGAGCGTGATTCAGCATGTCACAGACGAAGCGAAGCGGCTTTAGGAAAAAACTGTAAAAAAGGAGATGCCATGACGGCGCAATTATTTCCGGGGCAGCAAAAATAATCATGGATGCCGCTCACCCGGCGTGAGACGGCATTTTATTAGTCACGGTGATTAAATATTTTCCAGGTCGATACCGCGCGTGTTGGGGCCAAAAATACCAATGGTCAGCATCACAATCAGCATACTTATTACAATGAAGGCAATGACCGCCGTCGAGCCGCTATATTGCAAGATAAGACCGATAATTATACTGCTGAATACGGTGGATAAACGGCTAAAGGAATAACAAAAGCCGACCGCGCGCGCCCGAATACGGGTGGGGAAAATCTCAGACTGATAGGAATGGTAGCTGTAGGTCAGCCAGGCATTGGACCAGGTAATAAAGAAGCCGCAGGCAATCAACAGCAGCGGGTTGCTTTGAAGCGCGAACAGCGAACCAAAGATGACCGTGGTCAGACAGGACAAGACGATTTGCCATTTATTTTCCATCCGATCGGCATAGCGGCTACAGATGAGCGCGCCGAGAGGATAGGTCAGCGTGATGAAAAAGGCATACAGCAGGCTGTGCGTGACCGATGTCCCATTGCCGGACAGCAGGGCAGGGAGCCAGTTTCCGAAGCCAAAAAAGCCGATCGCCTGAAAGATATTCATCACCACCAGCATGACAACCCGGCCACGATAGCGCGGGGACCAGATGTCCTTAAATCTGCCCTTGAGGGAAGCCTGGTCGCTGTGCTGCCCGGCACGGAGAGGGAAATCAGCCTGCTCGTCGGCACCGCAGCGTTTTTCCATCTCATGCATGACGTTCCTCACCTCCAGATAGCGCTTTTGCTGCAGCAGCCAGCGTGCCGATTCCGGTAGCCCCTTACGTACAAGCCAGATGACGATGGACGCCAGCGCGCCGGCAATCACCACGAACCGCCATCCGCTCAGGCCAAACCACGTCTGCGGGACCAGCCACCACGACATCAGCGCCACGGCAGGGACGGAGAGAAACTGAATGAAAAAGGCGAAAGCAAATGCGCGGGTGCGAAGGTGAGCGGGTACCCACTCTGTCAGATAGGTATCAATGGTCACCAGTTCAACGCCGAGCCCGATCCCCACCATAAAACGGAAAAAGATCACCCATTCCGCCTGATGCTGAAACGCCATAACGAGGGAAAACAGCCCGTACCAGAGCAGGGCATACATAAAGGTCGCGCGTCGTCCAATGCGGTCAGCATAGGGGCTCAGCAGGCTGGCACCGATAAAGAGACCCAGAAAGGTCGCGGAAGCAAATGCGGCCTGGTCGGCCATACCGAACACACCCTGCTGCCCGGTATGAAAGATCCCATCAGCAATGAGCCCGGCGCTGATGTAGCCAGTTTGAAACAGATCGTAAAGCTCAAAAAAACCGCCAAGAGACAGCAAGGCGATGAATCGCCACAGCCCGGCGGAAGCCGGTAAGGCATCGATCCTTGCCGCAAGATCGTCCTCGCGGATGGGGTTTTGTGCCCCCCACTGTGCTCCTGAAACTATGCATTCACTCACTGTTAACCCTCTAGTAACATTCACCCTGAGTCGTTATGCTAGTGGGAAATTAGCGGATTTAAATATTTAATTCGTATTCAGAAGCAATAAATAAAGCATAAAAAACCAGATATTTTTCTTTTAGTGCGTGGATATTCACCTGCCAGCTCCTCTCATTTTTCGACGAAAATATATCCTTGTGACGATGAGAAAAAATATCAACACGCCCTCTTTGCGTTAATAACAAACGCAAAGAGGGCGGCACGCTGGGAATTTTTCACTTGACGCTAGCAAGGACTTTTGCGACTAATTGTCGGGTGACGTTTGCTGATCGGGTGCAGATTGTAGAATGGAAAAAATCGAGAATTTAATTCCGATGGTGGTTTTCGCGCGTGTCGTCGAAACCCTGAGCTTCACCGAGGCCGCACTCTCTTTGGGAATGTCGAAGTCGTCAGTTAGCCGGGATATTTCAACGCTGGAAAAACGTATTGGTGCAATGCTGCTTAAGCGTACCACCCGGAAAATAGAGATTACGGAGCTGGGGTTGAGCTACTATCAGCACTGCTTCAAAATATTAAATGAGCTGCGTGCCGCAGAACGCTTTATACGGGATTATTATGAGGAGCCGGCGGGGACAATAAAAATACTGGCCCCGGTGACGTTCGGAAAAGAGTATGTTGTGCCAGCTTTAAATGCTTACTTAGAACGAAATATTATGGCCAACGTCGATCTCGATTTATCCGATAAAGCGGTGGATATCAAAGAGAGCCCGTACGATCTGTCCATCATCGTGGCTCAGGACACGCCAACGCATGAGCATACCAAATTTTTATGCTCCATCCAGTGGGGGCTGTATGCCACCCCTGACTTTATTGCCCGGATGCGTCCTGTCCAGACCCCGAGCGATCTCCCCGCCCATAACTACATCCTGTTCCGTGGTGTGGCACGTACGGTTTCGCTGCCGTTCAGAAAAGAGAAACAGAAGGTCAATATTGACGTTCATAGCCGCTTCAGAAGCAATAACAGCGTGGCGCTGATCAGCATGGCACTTTCCGGTCTGGGCATTGCCTACTTGCCCAATTACATTGCGCGAGAAAGTCTCGCCACCGGAAAACTGGTCCGGCTTTTACCCGGCTGGCAGATGGATGAATATAAAGTCTGGCTGCTGTCAAAAAATAAAAATACGATGACATCAGGCATTAAGCGTTTTAGCGACGAACTTCAGCAGCTAATCACCGGAGCTGAGGTCAAAGCAGGCTACTGATATCCAGCTCGCCATGACGAAGGATCGAGACGTTGTCATCCAGCAAAGAGATATGCGTGGTGGCGGTACGGCTGGGATTTTTGCAGTTGGACGGGACGACCAGATCGACGCGGTCTCCCATGTCTTCGCGGGCGAGCGTAAAACTCACAAGATCGCCCTCAGCCTGCGGATATCCTGCCGGGATGACCGCCAAAGGCCTGCCTAACCGGCTGATGATGGTTCGCATCTGACTGTTTTTCACGCAGACGACCGGAAGAATATCGCCTGCGCCGGGAAGAAAACCGGCTCGCTGTTTCTTTCGCAGGCTGATTTTCAGGGTGCCGGGCCAGCAGGCCCGGCTGAGCATTTCAATTTTGCTTCTTTGCCACGGGCTGACATCCACCCATTCCCATATATCAGCCAGTTCGCAGAAGCAAAACGTCATCTCTCTCGTACCGGGCGATCTTTTTAACAGCGTCAATTTTTCCATGGCGTCCGGGCTGTAAGGATCGGCCGCCAGTGCAAAATGGGTATCGGTAGGGATCAGTATGATCCCGCTATTACGCAATACGGTAATGGCCTTGTCTATAAATGACATAATTATCGACATCCCTATGACGTGGTTAAACCCGAAATATTAATAATAATCGCCGTGGCGATAGTCCCAGGTATTAAACTGGGCTGACATGAAGTTAATAATTTTATTGACGTCGAGACCTTTGCGAATTAATACCGGGCAAGGGGTCACTTTTCGGGCGCTACCCTGTTCAGGAACCAGTTTCCCTTCACTGTCTACCATTGACACCATGACGCCTTGTTCATAGCGACTCTCCAGGGTTTCATCAGGCTGAATAGACTTAACGTACTCGTTGGCACAAATAATGACGTCTGCACGCGCTTCGATGCGTTCCCCAATGAACTCCACCATGCCGCGGTTGCCTTTGCCTGACGGATTCGCCGAGCTGGCAAAAGAGAATTTTTGATGTTTTTCCCACAGCTCTTTGGCAATCATTTCACCGGGTTTGCCAAATTTAATCACGAAGCAGCTGGTTTTTCTGCCGTCCATCATCAGATCTTTCAGGCCGTTATCAGGCAATCTGGCGATGGCATCTTCTCGCCACGGCAAAATACAGCCCAGTAATACGTCTGCATCCCAGTGTGCCTGATAAAATGCCTCAATTTCCGGGTTCATTTCCGCCAGCGATTTCAGCTGTTCCATACTGCCGCACAATACCACGCCGGGTTTATTACGGTTTCGCTGTTTCGCTTCGAATTTTCTCTCAAGCCCCTCTTTATCCGAGGTCATAATGATATAACCCACTTTCGTAGGGCAAACAATCATTCCGCCTTCCGCCGATAATACGTTAATCGCTTCCGGCTGAACCTGACCATTCCACGCGACTTTCTTATTCATCATTCATTCTCCCTGCACCACACTGGTGTCATAAATTTAGGGCAAGGATGTCGTGTAATAAGAGGCTTCGCAATCGGCAGAGAAATTTTCACCGCATTGTTTCAGTGTTGGAACAATATCGCGTTATTCCTGGGCAATTCGCCGGGTTGGCGAATTCTGTTACCGGTTTTGCTTTCAATCGGTTACCAATAGAACAACCCACCGGTAAATGCCAACAATCAAGCAGAGGTTAATGCTATGAAATTATCTATTTCAGGTTTATGCGACTACGGTTTTCTTACTAAAGCGAACGAATATCATAATTTTGGCGGAAATGGCGATAATGTCTCTCCCGCCTTGTCCTGGGAACATGTCCCGCAGGGGACCAAAAGTTTTGCCGTCACCGCTTACGATCCTGATGCGCCAACGGGCAGCGGTTTCTGGCACTGGGTGGCCTATAACATTCCTGCCAGCCTGACCGCGCTAGCGGCGGGAGCGGGAAACCCGGCGAACACACCCGACATCACACATGCACAATCAGATTTTGGCGCGCCTGGCTACGGCGGTTGCTGCCCGCCTGAAGGCGATATTCCGCACCGCTACATCTTCACCCTGCACGCCCTGAGCTGTGATGATCTGGGCGTGACGCCGGATCTGCCTAACGCGGTGATACGTTTCCTCATCAACATGCATACCCTTGAGAAAGCCAGCGTCGTCACGCTGTATAAGCGTTAATGAGGCGTGTGTGATTAACCGAATCAGAGCTTTTTTCGCCCGGCATAGCCTCCTCAAATGGGGCGTGGCGGGTGGCGTGCTGGCGGCCATTGTTCTGCTGTTTTTCGTGGGAATGGGGGTCTCCAGCAAGGAGGCCTTTATCAATGGCCGAATATCCACGGTGCTCTCCCCGCTGCCGGGACAGCTCGTGCTGGCGAAGAACATCGCGCCGGGCCAGGCGGTCCAGGCCCGACAGTCCCTGGGCAATGTGGTGACCACACAGGCAAACGATCAGATCCCTGGCCTGGTGGCCCAGCGCAGCGCGCTGGAGATCCAGCTTGCTGAGCTCGACAAGCACATTTCGGGGATCGATCAGCGACTGCAGGTTTATCAGCAGCAGCGACAGCAATACCTCGCCGAGAGCAGGATGCAGCAGCAGTTAGGTGAGAAACAATCGGCTGCCACGTTTGTGCAGCTGAAGGAGGAGCTGAGCGCGATTACGGCGCAAACCGCATTCTCCCGACAGCAGCTTCAGCGCTATAAAAACCTCTACCAGCAGCGTTTTATCAGCAGCATGGAGTATGAAGAGCGTAAGAACAACACGCGGGTGCTACAGGCCAGCCAGGAGGCAAAAGCGGCCGAGCTGCGTCAGCGTTTACTGGACGTGAATGCCGCGAAATCCGGCCTTCAGCTGACAGGGCCAAGAACGCTGGATGCGCCACAGCAAAATCAGCGCGATATGTCGCTCACGATCGAGAATATGCAGCAGGAGAGGCTACAGCTGATTGCCCGCAGGCAGGCGACGACGCAAAGCATTCAGGAAGTTGCCGCGCTCCTTCACTCTCGTCAGCAGGCGGCGCTCAGCAGCAGCACGGACGGCGTGATCTGGGACGTCACCGAGGAGAATGGCGCAAGCGTTCATAACGGCTCGCCGATTGTGCGCATTCTGGATTGCCGCACCCGCTGGGTTGAGGCGTTTTTTGATGAGTCTGATGCCGATCGTCTGCGTCCGGGGATGGCCGTCACGGTTCGCCTGAGCACCTCGTCAGCCATGCGCTGGAAAGGCACGATAAGAACCCTCCGCGCGGGGAGTGGACGTGTGGCGGTAGGCGAAAGGGACGTTCAGCCCCCACCTGAAATCGCGCGGCGCCAGTTGCCCGTGAAAGTCCTGACTGCACATATCGATATCGACTGGAAAGACGTGCCGGATCCCGCCAGTTTCTGTCTCGCGGGCCGTAGCGTAACCGTCAACATTTAAACAGGAAAAGAGATGCAGCATATACACAATACGGTCGCCGCCCTCAAGCGCGGTGAGGTGGTTCTGGTTCCCACGGACACCAATTACGCCCTGGCGGCAGACCCGTGGAATATTGACGCCTGCCAGAAAATTTACGATCTCAAAAAACGCGAACGACAGAAACCGCTGACGCTTTTTGTCGCGGAACCGGCACAGGCGTGGGAGTACATCGCTGTTGATAAGCTTCAGCACCGCGCTGCGCTCGACAAGCTGATTGGTGCCATGCCCGGCGCGCTGAATGTGGTGGTTCCGGCATCGGATAAAGTACCGCAGAACCCGTATCTGAAGCCTGAATCTGTTTCTCTGGTGTGCAACCATCAGAGCGTGTTGCGAGAGGTCATTGCGCTGTTTGGCCGCCCGCTGGGGATGAGTTCTGCCAATATCTCCGGCGTGGAGTCTGACTGCCTGATCGACATTGATGCTGCCCGCCAGACGTTTGGCGACCGTGTGGGCTATATTCTGCCCGCAGCCCAGCGCCCTGTGACAACGGTCTCGAGCACCATCGTCTCGCTGCTGGAGGAGGAGATTAACATCCTTCGTGCGGGAGATATGGACATTATGGCGATGCTGTCGTCATGACGTCGCGCCGGTCACCTCCCGGATCTGGCAACCATGGCCTGTTCCTGGCCTACCGTATTATTTCCCGTTGCTATTTCCATCTTCCCGTCTTGTTACTCTATTTCTGGACGATAGATATGGGGATGTACCGGATTATTTTCCTGCTGGCGCTGTATGGATTAACCAGTACTTTCAGCAGCGGCATACCCGGCTGGCTGCTGCGCTTCTGGTCTCCCAGACAGACGGTGATTGCAGGCGAACTGTTGAAGGCGCTGGGAATGGCGCTGATGCTGTGGAGTACCCGGCAAAGTGAGGTCAATCTTACTCTGCTGGTGGCGTCGCAGCTGCTTGGCGGCGCGGGGTTTACCATCGCGCTAACCACGGATGCGGCCCTGCTGCGCCAGCTCACCGCAGGCGATCAGCACCGGTTTATGCAGATCCAGACCACGTCGCAAAGCGGGATGTTTATTGCCACGCTTGTGGCAGGATCGCTGGGGAGCATTCTGTTTGACTATAATCCCCAGTGGCCGTTTATCGCCGCCATTCTGGTGAGCGTTATCTCCTCCGGATGCGTATTGCTGATTCGCGTGCAGGGGTCAGAGCATGAACCTGCGCGGCCTGTTGAGCGGGTCTCTTTTTCGCCCAGAGGGGATCAGCTCTTCTGGATGCTGTTCTATTCCATCTCAAGAGCGTTTACGCTGGCACCTTTCATCGGCTTTATTCCGTTCTACTTTATTATGGTGAATGTCGATCCTCTGCTTTTCGGTGCCGTGCTGAGCTGCTTCACGCTCTCGTCCTGGGGGGCAATCAAAATAGCCGGACCTTTCATCGCCCGGTTTGGGGTAACGGCGTTGCTGGCGACGACCAGCCTTTTCATGACGGCGGCGCTGGGCCTTTTTGCCAGCAATGAATGGCTTGCAGCGAAAGGCATGGACTATTTTATCTCCGGGCTGCTGGCGCTGGTGCTGCTGGGGTTTGGCTCAGGGACGATTCGGCCCGTCACGCTTGCTAACCTCGATCTCTCTGCCAATACCCCGGATGAACGCATGCGCGTGTTTGCACGCATGGAGCGTGATTTCGGGCTGGCCAATGCATTTTTACTGGCCGTCGGGGCGTGGCTGCTGGTGAGTCGGGACTTTACCACGCTCATGCTGATCTTCTGTCTGATCTATATTTCGGTGGTATGCATATCTGCTCTTCTTTACTTAAAGAATCTGCGCAGCGGGGACCACAGTTCCACCTGAGGAACAATTCACACGCAAAATGAAACTAACCTGACTAATAACGAATTCCCGTTGAAAGCCCCTCCTCTGTACGGTGTAATTTCCTCATCAGATAATGAGGAGAAAAAAATGAATATTCACGAGACTGATGATTATGCGTCGGTAAATATCAATCCGGGGATGACGTTAACCGAAAAAATTATCGCCAAAGCCAGTAACAGAACGCATGTTTCACCGGGTGAAGTTCTTTTCGTGAATGTTGATGTATTGATGTCCCACGACCCCTGCACGCCTGGCGTCGCCAGCGTATTTAAAAAAGAGTTTGGTGAGGAAGCAAAAGTCTGGGACCCGGATCGTTTTATTATGATCCCTGACCACTTTGTTTATTCCGCAGACCCACAGGCGAATCAAAATATTCGGGTGATGCGGGAATTCGCAAACGCGCAAAATATTACGCATTTTTATGATGTGGGTACCCCAGACTATAAAGGTGTGTGCCATATCGGTCTGGCGGAAGGGGGACATACCCGGCCGGGAGAGGTGCTGTTGGGGACCGATTCTCACACCGTGACCGCTGGCGCCTTTGGCACTTTCGCCATTGGCGTGGGGATCACTGACGGGGCGTATGCCCTGGGCACGGGGGAGATCCCGCTGATGGTTCCCGCCACCATAAAAGTGAATTACTACGGAAAGAAAGCGAAAAGCGTCCAGGCGAAAGATTTAATTCTGGTGTTGATGAAAGAGCTGGGCGTGGAAGGGGCGACCTATAATGCTATCGAATTTACCGGAAACGTCATCGACGAATTATCGGTCGAAGAGCGGATGACGATGTGCAATATGGTCGTGGAGTGCGGGGCTAAAAACGGAATTATGGTGCCAAATCAGGCCACGCTGGATTATCTGGCGACCCGAACCCGCATCCCGTATACCGTGGTGACGCCTGATGAAGATGCTCAATACGTTCGCACGATTGATATTGACGTCTCGGGATTAACCAGCGTTATTGCACGGCCACACTCGCCGGATAATGTGGTGGCGGTAGCGCAGCTGGAAAACATTGCTATTTCGCAAGCCTATATTGGCTCCTGCACGGGCGGTAAAACGGATGATTTTATTGCTGCTGCAGAAATACTCTGGCAGCGCAAGGTGACCATTCCAACCTATGCCGTCCCTGCGACCAAAGAGGTATTTCATAATCTGATCACCACGCAGGTGAAGGGCCGTTCCGTTTACGAAATTCTGACCCGTGCTGGCGTCAAATTATCGTCTGAACCCGGCTGCGCGGCCTGCTGCGGCGGACCCGCGGATACCTTTGGTAGAGTCAGGGATCCGATAAGCGTGATTTCAACCACCAACCGTAATTTTGTGGGACGAATGGGAAATAAGGGCGCGATGATTTATCTGGCCTCACCGTATGCCGTGGCTGCCGCAGCAGTGTCCGGTTTTATTACTAATCCAGAACGGTACTTAACTAATGACTATTAATAACGTAATGCGCGGTACGGTTTATGTGTTAGGCGACAATATCGATACCGACCAGATATTAACGGCGGAATATTTGAAAATTAACCCGGCCTCTGCCGAGGGGCGTGAGGAGCTGGCAACGCTTGCCATGTGCGGACTGCCGGAAGGGGCGCTGCCGTTTATCAATCCGCAGACGCAGCGTGCCGGTTATGACTTTATTGTGGCCGGGAAAAATTTTGGCTGTGGCTCTTCGCGCGAGCATGCGGTAGTGGCACTGGGAGCATCCGGCGTGAAGGCCGTTGTCGCGCAGTCGTTCGCCCGTATTTTTTTCCGCAACTGTGTATCCACGGGGCAAATCATGCCCGTCACGCTGAATGAAGGCTGCGATATCCGTGCGCTGAAAACGGGGGATACCATTGAAATCGATTTAGACGCTCATCAGATCGCTACTGCTGATGGGATTCTGAAAACCGCTCCGGTAGGGGAACTTGCGAACATTGTCGCCGCGGGTGGCTTGTTCGCTTACGCAAGGCAAACAGGAAAGATTTAATCCATTACAACCATAAGACTCAAAACAAGACGCCTTACTTTCTCAGGGTGCAGCGTCTGTTTTGAGCGTACATAAGGCAATCAAACTATGATCACCCAGCTAGAGTTTAACGATCTTCAAAAAGATGAGCTATCAAAACTTATCAGCCGCGTCACCATCAGCCCTTATACGGACTACAAACTTTTCAAGCAGTCCATCACCGAACTCATTGAAAATGGTTTGGTTCCCACTTTTTTTGTACAGGCCTGCGAGCGCGTCAGGCAAGAACGCAAGGATCAGGGGATTAACGCGCATTTATTAAAAAACGTTCCACTCGACACCATCATTCCTGAATTTGATCAGACCAATCCCGTTAACGATAAGTACGCCAAAAAGCTGACCTTTGTTGGAGAGGCGCTGCTGGAGCTGTTCGCTCAGCTCACCGACTCCCCGTTACTGGCCTACCGCACGCGCAACAACGGTGATTTTTTCCATGATGTTTATGCCGACAAAAAATACAGCAACACACAAACGCAAAAAACGGACGGCGAACTTTACTACCACAACGATCGTACCGCTCACCCCGTGCGCGCTGATTTTCTCAGCTTATTAGGCATGCGTTGCAGCGAAGAAAACCTGATTTTTACCGGCTACCTGGACGGTAAAGCGATTCTGGATAACCTGAAAGCTGAATCCCAGGAGTGGTTACGAAAGCCGCTTTTTATTACCCCTTTTGATGAATACTCTCGCGACTCGAACGCCAGCCAGATTGATTCTGAACTGCATCCGATCCTGGAAAATATTCATACTTTCCGCTACTACGACACACGAACGACTTATTCTCCGGACGCGCCAGCAGAGGCGATCAAAGCATTGATTGACCTTAAGGTGTCGATCACCAAAGCGGCAAAAGGCCGCGTCGCGATTAACAAAGGTGACCTGTTCTCCTTCGCCAATCAGGACTCTTTGCATAACCGGGAAATCATCCAGGTGCGAGATCCTTACTCCGCGGAAAAACGCTGGCTGCTGAAAACCTACAGCTTCCGCAACCCTGAGGTGATGAATATGTATCACAACTATTTCGATGCCGAGCTGCCGGGGTTTGTGGTCGCCGAGTAAGGTTGACCTGACGGGTATATAAAAACCGCATGCCTGAGGTGTGCGGTTTTTTGTCTGTGCGAGAAGACCTGTGCTATTAACATCCTTTAGTTATCATCTCGCTTTCTAACTTATTACACCTTTATCCAGCTCAGCGGATAGCCCGTTAAGTTCCTTGCTGATGTGTTTACGCCGTTGTTTTAACAGTAGCCGGGCAGAAATGATGCGTTCGATAATTCGACGCAACTATTCCCCCCACAAATGCCGCAATACCAATACATACTGGTGCAGTTGCTGCGCACACGACCGTGGCTACCAACACTGCACCTGCTCCCCATCCGCCTGCAATACCCGCGGTTACTATAATGCCCTGATGCATTGCCGGAGAATATCGGTGACGATGCGGCACGTTGGGCAGTTCTTGCCATGCTGAAAGCCAGAATCGGAACTTGAAAAGTTCCGGTCTGGTTCGCCCCCAAGTTCAGACGACGTTTGCTAAAAAAATGGTCGTCTGAATTTCGGTTGTGACGTTTTAGCCGACTGCTTAGATTCATTTTCAATCTATCGAGAGGATTTGAATATGAACTTTGCAGAACTCCACAACCAGTATGAGCCACTTCTTATCGCTAATGTCTGGGATGCCGCCAGTGCTGTCGCAGCGCAAGAAGCAGGTTATCAGGCATTGGGAACGTCCAGCGCAGCAATCGCGTCCACACTGGGATATGAAGATGGGCAGGGAATGCCATTTGATGCGTTATTTTATATGGTCACCCGTATCCAGGCTGTCAGCAAACTGCCATTGAGCGTTGACATGGAAGCAGGGTATGGTGATTCAGCCGAAGAGATAACAGCCAATCTCAGGCGCCTTGCTCAGACAGGCGTAGCAGGCGTTAACCTCGAAGACAGCAGAGTCATGAACGGCGTGCGTCAGCTTGACGATGCCTCTGATTTTTCCTGTACCCTGAAAACAGTATGCGATGCGCTGAGAAGCGAAAATCGTAGCCTTTTTCTGAACATCCGGACTGATACTTACCTGCTCGGGCATGAAGACGCGTTGCAGGAGACAATATTACGGGGACAGCGCTATAAAGCTTCAGGTGCTGACGGCCTTTTTGTTCCCTGTCTGACGTCAGAGAAAGACATCAACCTCATTGCAGAGGCAACGGGTCTGCCTCTTAATGTCATGTGTATGCCCGAGCTTCTGTCGTTCGACAGGCTGAAGATGGCCGGAGTAAGCCGCATTTCCATGGGCAATTTTGTGCATTCAGCCATGCAGTCAACGCTGACTGGTGTCATGCATGCGATCCGATCTCGTCAGACGTTTGAAGGACTTTTTGGTGATGAAAATAACCGATAAGAATTTATGTGATATCTGGTATCAGGCATTACTGGAACGTGCTTCAGAATATACTGGCGTGTTTTTTGTCGGCGTCAAAACCACTGGCGTGTTCTGCATTTCGGTATGTCGGGCGCGAAAGCCCAAACGTGAAAATGTCGAATTTTATAAAGATGCCAAATCTGCCCTTGCGGCCGGTTTTCGACCCTGTAAGGTCTGCAGACCTGCTGAGAATGCGCACAGCGCGCCATTATTTGTTGAACAGGCGCTTGCTCTTGTCAGGCGCGATATTAAATCCCGTGTTGCAGACGCGGAGCTTCGCCAGCATGGAATCAGTCCGGAGCGGGTAAGACGCTGGTTCCTGCAACATCACGGCATCACTTTTCAGGCTTTCCAACGAATGCAGCGGGTGAACGTTGCCCTGCAGGAGCTGAAAAGCGGACGAACGGCGACTGATGTTGCGCTGGACAACGGCTATGAATCCCTGAGCGGGTTTGGTTATACCTACAAGCGACTTACTGGTGCAGCGCCAACTCAGGCTACCCAGGTGATTGTCATTCACCGTTTTACCACGACGCTTGGTCCTATGTTTGTCTGTGCGACAGAGCGGGGAGTTTGTCTACTGGAGTTTACCGATCGTCGGATGTTAGAAACAGAATTTCGCGATATTCAGCGTTTATTTAACGCCAGAATCGTCACCGGAGAAAACAGCCATACCCGGCAGACAGTAAAAGAAATCAGCGAGTATTTTGCCGGAACGCGCCGACAGTTTGATCTCTCTGTAGATGCCCCGGGGAGTGATTTTCAACAATCCGTCTGGCGCGAGCTGCGGGCAGTTCCCTATGGACAGACCTCACACTATCAGGCCATTTCACAACGGATGAATAAGCCAAATGCTGTGCGCGCCGTCGCTGCTGCTAATGGTGCAAACCGGGTTGCGATTGTGATCCCCTGTCACAGGATAATTGGAAAAGATGGCGCGATGACAGGTTATGGCGGCGGTATTTCTCGAAAAGAATGGCTCATTGAGCATGAGAGAAATAATGTTTAATGGCGTGATGCTCCAGTATGGTCGGGAAAATTTACGGACTTCGCGGGACAAATTGAGGGCACAAAAAAGCCCGCAAGGCTTGCGCCGTGCGGGCTCTTAGGACTTCATCGGATGACTCTGGTAATCACCGATGGAGAATTTTGGTGGAGCTGGCGGGAGTTGAACCCGCGTCCGAAATTTCTACATACCATTTTTACCATAATGAAAACAGTAATTTTCGTTTAAAAACAGTATCTTGGTGTTATTTGGTGTTTGATGGTTTCACGAGTTTTTACTGCTCTGCCGCCAAATTGCCGCCATCAGGTAGATGTTCATATTTCATCATTTGATGGATAAGAACTTCTACTTTTCTGAAGGTTGTATTGTCATAGTAATCTACAAGGGATTCATCGAAATCTTCTATCCAGCCTTTTGCTGGGCCATTTGTTTGATATCTGATAGCTGTTGGTGAGTGGAAGTTGGGAGTGGCCTTTAAGGTGCTAAACACAGCCCATGATACTGGATTAGTAACTTTAAATGTTCTCTTCAATTCAGGGCAGTACAACGTGTCTGGTACAGTTATTCGTTCCATTTTTGGGGGTAATATTACATTTATACCGATATCGCTATCTTTTTGATTGAGTATTTTTGTTGAACGATATGATATTCCTGAAATATTCTTGTTGCTATCACTGCTAATCCATTGCATTAATAAGTTTGGAATAATGTATTCTTTGTGGAAATTTGCATGTTCATGATCTTTTGTATAATTACAGGCTAATACTAGAGGCCATGCGATTAGTTTTGAAACCTTATCATTAATCGG
Source organism: Enterobacter sp. JMULE2 (assembly GCF_013337145.1). Taxonomy (NCBI): domain Bacteria; kingdom Pseudomonadati; phylum Pseudomonadota; class Gammaproteobacteria; order Enterobacterales; family Enterobacteriaceae; genus Enterobacter; species Enterobacter sp. JMULE2. Next base: position 297,735 of record NZ_SGWD01000016.1, on the reverse strand, counting down.
GTCAAGAAAATCAGTATAATCTTCATTGTTATACTCATCTACACGCTCAGGCTCAAATGAAAAAGAATGCTCACTTGGGGCGGAACGTAGTGCTGATGTTAAGTTGTATCCGAGATCGAGTATTCTGATTTGTGATGATTCGTCATCAGTTATAAATGATGATATATAAAGTTTGTCGAAATCTGGTTTTCCCATCTCTTGCCAGCAAACAAATATTGATGTCCCAAGATATAGACATGGTAAACCTGAAACTGAGAAGCGTTGTGCGCTTACTAAATGTCTTTGACTAAAAGGAATGTGGAATAATTCCTTTCTGTTTTTTAGTATGTTATCACTTTTCCTAACGCGAAATAACGGTGTTCGTCTATTACAAAGTTTTGTTAACGGAACTGTCATTTGATAAATGTGGTTCTTCATTGCTGGCGAACCTATTATAGCTTGGTTGAATGTGTTATAAGCTTCTTTGATATTACCGTTAAGATAATGGGTTAACGTTTCAGAGATTTTATTGGAGAAGGTTGTGATTGAACTCGATCTTTTTTTACCTCTTTTATTGTTTCGTTTTCTGGGTAGTCCTTTCTTATTTTATCAATAGCTTCAAGGTAACAATTAATCCTGTTTTTAAAGTTGGATACAATATCGCCGTTGGCCTTGAATGGTGGCTGGAGTAGTTCATATTGTAATAGTGAATCTGATATTTCTTTTAGTTCAGAATATTTGCGCATGATAATTCTTTCAAGAAAGGTTGATTAATGGATTTTTCGTCACTGCATCTTCGAGATGCTCTGGAGAAAAATGGGCATATATCATTGTCATTTTAATATCAGTGTGACCTAAGATTTCTTTTAGTACCAGTATGTTTCCGCCGTTCATCATAAAATGACTGGCGAATGTATGACGCAGAACGTGGGTACACTGACCTTCCGGCAACTCAATACCAGCCCTCTTTACTGCCCGCTCAAAGGCTTTTCTGCATGGCGTGAATAACTTCCCTCTGTACTTGGGAAGTTCGTCATACAGATCCTGTGATATTGGCACTGTACGGTTTTTCTTGCCTTTGGTCTTGGTATAAGTAATCCGGTATTTTGATAACTGATGGCCCTGAAGGTTTTCGGCTTCACTCCACCGTGCCCCGGTTGCCAGGCATATCTTTGCGATCATCAAAAGGCTCGGGCTTTGAGAATCAGCGCAGGCATCCAGTAGGCGTCTAATCTCGTCCGGGGCTAGGAACGCCAGTTCCCCCTCTGCGATTTTGAAAGTGGGTAGTCCGGCGAGTGGGTTAGGGGCTGACCAGTGGTCCAGCTTTTTCAATGTGCCAAAAACAGATGAAAGGTTGCGCTGCTCAAGATTTACCGTACGAGGTTTAACTGGTGACATTAGCCCACCGTTTTCGTTACGTACCTCACCTTTTAATCGTGCTTCACGATATTTGGTAAACTCACCGGCTGTTAACTCAGAAGCGACGGGATCGCCTAATCCATTACAGATAATGTTCAATTTCGCCATGAGGCGCTTGGGGTCTGCGAGCGTCTGGCCATAAAGGGAGTGCCACTGCTCAATCAATTCTGACAAATGCCGCCGATCTTCCTTTTCACCCAGCCACGGCTTTTTGTTCACTTCATCCATGGTGAAGTTTTCGAATGCTACAGCCTCGCCCTTTGTCGCAAATTGCTTGCGCACGCGCTTGCCATCACGCCCGTTTGGGTAACATTCGCACAACCATTTTCCGTTCGGCTGCTTTCTAATCGTCATAGTTAGATGCTCTTAATGACTTTTACTGCGCGGCCAACTACCTCTACATCATCTACAGCGCACTCAAAGGATGCTTCATCCTGATGAACCACAATTTTATTGCCAGGAATACGGGCTATCTTAACGAAGCTTTTAACGCCGTCGATGTCTACCAGCCAATAACCATTGCTGATTTGTTTCACTGACGTATCCACAACGAAACTATCACTAGCTGTTTTTACAAAAAGAGAGTTGGAAGATTCACTATCCAGCAGTCTGCTATCGAGAAGGATTTCATCACACGGCTGAAGCTCGCCGTTCTTGAGCTCAGCATGTTTGATACTGGGAGCAACGATTTTAGAAAGTGGTCTTACCGTGACGGAGGTTTCGTTTTTGAGATTCTTTTCTTCGTTCTCACTCGCATACATATCCCCCTGGCCGGTTGCCAGCCATAGAAGGGAAATTCCTGTTTCTAGGGCGCATTGAATTACCCACTCAGCGGGAAAGCTATCTCTTAAGTATCTGTTAGCCATAGTGCTTTTAGATACGTCCAAATGTTCGCAGAGCTGCTGACGTGAGCTGAAATTGTAGGCTTTAATAAGCCTATTGATTGCATCACGTCCACCACTGTCATTCCCTGCCTTGATTAAACTCATAATCAAACCTCTTGACGCATATAAAAAGTGATCCTAATATCCGTTCATGGTTTGAAAAGCAAAACCAAACCACATAAAACGAGATGAAACGAAAACAAACTAAGAGATACTGCACTATGAGCACAGATATTTCAATTCGAGTACCAAAAGAGATGGCTACACCTGCAGAGTTCGCGGAATGGGAAGGCATTTCTCGCGGCTCTGTTTATCAAAAAATCCACCATGGCCAATTGGCTAAGTACATGGTCAAAAAGGAGAAAAATAAGGGGCGCGTATGTCTTCGTTACTTGATGTACAAAACCGATCAGGTTCGTGAGTCCCTAGGTCATTCCAACTTCCGCGTTGTTGTTGGTCAGTAACTTCAATTATGAGAACTTTCTAAGAGGCTCACATGTTTGATTATAAGATTTCCAAACATCCACACTTTGAAGAGGCCTGTCGGGCTTTCGCACTGCGTCACAACATGGCGAAGCTGGCAGAACGCGCGGGAATGAATGTCCAGACTCTGCGCAATAAGCTGAACCCGGACCAGCCGCATCAACTCACGGCGCCGGAAATTTGGCTGCTGACGGATATCACCGAGGACTCCACGCTGGTTGATGGGTTTCTGGCGCAAATCCATTGCTTGCCATGCGTGCCGCTGAACGAAGTTGCCAGCGAGAAAATGCCTCATTACGTGTTGAATGCTACAGCAGAGATTGGTCGTGTTGCAGCAAGCGCTGTTTCTGGCGAACACCAGACAACAACGGAACGTCGGCAGGTTATCGAAAGCATCAATTCTGTCACTCGCTTAATGGCACTTACAGCTGTTTCCATGCATGCGCGCCTGCAGTACAACCCGGCAATGGCAAGTGCTGTTGATACAGTGACGGGCCTCAGCGCGTCTTTTGGTCTGATCTGAGGTGCTCATGCTTAATAAAGAACCCTCATTCGCATCGCTTTTGGTTAAACAAAGCAAGGGTATGCACTGCGGCCATGGCTGGATTATCGGGAAAGATGGCAAGCGCTGGCACCCGTCCCGCTCTCAGGAAGAACTACTGGCAGGGATGACCACTACCAAACAGGTGAAACCATGGCTATTGAAGGTACTTCTGCGACTGTTCCACTAAGCCCGGGTCAACGGCTTGAAGGACTGAACCATATAGCTGAATTAAGGGCGAGTGTGTTTGGTCTGAATATTGAGCCAGAGCTTGAAAGGTTCATTAAAGATATGCGCGACCGTCGCGATATAAACCATAAACAAAATGAGCGTGCACTGGCTGCCATATTCTTTATGGCAAAAATTCCGGCAGAACGTCACGGCATCAATATTAGTGATCTAACTACTGACGAAAAGCGGGAACTGGTTAAAGCAATGAATCATTTTCGTGCAGTGGTGAGCTTATTTCCCAAACGGCTAACCATGCCGAACTAACCCACAACAGAAATTAATGGCGTAAACCCGCCGGGCATTCTTTTGCCCAAATTTAGGAGAGAGAACAATGCAGAAAGAATTACGAAAAATGTTTGTAGCCGAAACCGATTCGCTTATGGCGGTGATCGATATTGCCAAACGTGAGGAGCGCAAAGGCCGCGCGCTCGCAGTTTCAATACGCCTTGAGGCGCTGGCAACCCACATCACCAACAAAGGGTTAAACGGTGTTGAAGCAGCTGAACTACTGCGCTGCGAAGCAACCCGCTACGAAAACGAATCTCAGGAGCTCCACTAATGGCTGACTCTATGGACCTCGTACAACAGCGCGTTGAAGAAGAACGTCAGCGCCACATCCACACTGCCCGCAATAGAGCCCCGGGCGTTTCACGTGTGCTCTGCATCGAATGCGATGCACCGATCCCTTCAGCGCGCCGTCGTGCCATTCCGGGGGCGCAGTGCTGCGTCACCTGTCAGGAAATCGCAGAGCTTAAAGGCAAACACTACAACGGTGGTGCTGTATGAATATCAAAAATCACCCTTTGAGTGGTGCGCGTATGAATTCTATCGATCCGCGCTGCTTTGCTTCCAGCACCATCAATACCATCAGTATTTCAGGCGGAAAGGATAGCCTTGCCCAGTGGCTGCGGGCCATTGAAAACGATGTTCCTCATATTTCTGTCTTCGCTGATACGGGCCATGAACACCCCCAGACGATGGAATATCTGGACTATCTGGAATCAAAGCTGGGCAAGGTTATCCGTGTTAAAGCTGATTTCACTCGCCAGATCGAAGGCAAACGGAAATTCATTGCAGAGAAATGGCCCGTTTCTCTGGTTCAGGAATGCGGTATGTCTGCCGATAAGGCGGCAGAACGTGTGCACCGTGCCCTGGAAATATTGAAGCCCACCGGCATTCCTTTTCTGGACCTGTGCATGTGGAAAGGCCGGTTCCCTACCACAAAAGCCCGTTTCTGCACCTTTGACCTCAAGCATGAGCCTGTCAGGACTCAGGTTGTCGTTCCTGCCCTGGAAGAGTATGACGAGGTTATCAGCTGGCAGGGGGTCAGGGCTCAGGAATCACCTGCACGCGCATTGCTGCCGGACTGGGAGGAAGATGCAGACAACACGCCGGGCCTGCACGTCTATCGTCCGATCCTTAACTGGCTGCATGAGGATGTCTTTGCAATTGCAAAGCGCCATGGCATTAAGCCTAACCCGTTATATCTGCAGGGCTGCAGCCGTGTCGGTTGTATGCCCTGCATTCACGCCCGTAAATCTGAACTTGCTGAAATTTTCCAGCGCTGGCCAGAAGAGGTTCGCCGGGTTGCTGAATGGGAAAGAATGGTTGCGGACTGTTCGCGCCGCGGTAATTCAACTTTCTTTCCCTCCACGCATGATTCACGCCGGGCTGAAAAGCGTATTGAGGTCATCACTGTTGATGCTTATGGCATTGAGACCTATCGCGACTGGGCACTGACGACACGAGGCGGCGCGCAGTTTGATTTGCTGGCGAGTGCAAATGACAGCGCGGTTTGCAGCAGTGTTTACGCAGGAGTTTGCGAGTGACGGATATTAGCTCAGGCCGTCCCGTCGCGCCTCTTGTATCAGAACTCCCCGGTAGTGGAGGTAAAACTACCGGGGCGTATCCCTGGACCGCGCCTAAAAAGGCAATTAACCCCTATCTGGAACCGGCGGAAGTAGCGCCGGAGTCAGCGCTTTCAAACCTCATTACTCTCTATGCTGCGGACAACGAACAGGAACAGCTGCGCCGCGAGGCCCTGAGTAATGAGGTCTGGGATCGCTATTTCTTCATTGAATTCCGTGATCCTGTTCAGCGAGAAATGGAGCAGGACCTGCTGTTAAGCCGCGCCAAAATGGCCCGCGAACAGCAGCAATTCAACCCCAACCTGGTTATCGTTGCTGACGTGAGCGCTCAGCCAGCACATATCAATAAGCCGCTGCTTGAGCGGATTAAATATTTCGAGGGCCTGGGTAAACCGAAGGCATATTCCCGCTATCTGCGTGAAACCATCAGACCGTGCCTTGAACGCCTGGAGCGCGTGCGTACTAGCCAGATTTCTGCTTCATTTCGTTTTATGGCGAGCCATGAGGGGCTGGAGGGCTTACTGGTCCTGCCAGAAATGAACCAGGAGCAGGTCAAGCGGTTATCTACCCTGGTGGCGGCACACATGAGCATGTGTCTGGATGCTGCCTGCGGTGAGCTGTTTACGGATGAAGACGTTACGCCGGAAGAGATCCGCCGGTCATGGGAAAGGGTGGCCGCTGAGGCTATGCGCCTTGATGTTATCCCGCCTGCTTTCGAGCAACTGCGCCGGAAAAAGCGCCGCCGTAACCCGGTCCCCTACGAGCTTATTCCGGGCTCGCTTGCCCGTATGCTTTGCGCGGACTGGTGGTATCGCAAGCTGTGGCAGATGCGATGTGAATGGCGGGAAGAACAGCTGCGCGCTGTCTGCCTGGTTAACAAAAAGGCGTCCCCGTATGTCAGCTATGAAGCCGTGATCCACAAACGCGAACAGCACCGCAAATCACTGGAGTTTTTCCGCTCGCATGAGCTGGTTAACGCCGAAGGTGACACGCTGGATATGGAAGAAGTGGTAAACGCCAGCAGCAGCAATCCGGCACACCGGCGCAACGAAATGATGGCCTGCGTTAAGGGGCTGGAGCTGATCGCAGAAATGCGTGGTGAATGCGCCGTGTTCTATACCATTACCTGCCCATCACGCTTTCACGCGACGCTTAATAACGGCAGGCCAAACCCGAAATGGACCAGTGCCACGGTCCGCCAGAGCAGCGATTACCTGGTGAATATGTTCGCTGCCTTCCGTAAGGCGATGCACAAAGCCGGGCTGCGCTGGTATGGCGTCCGCGTTGCCGAACCACACCATGACGGCACCGTGCACTGGCACCTGCTTTGCTTCATGCGCAAAAAAGACCGCAAATCCATTACCGCGCTACTGCGTAAATTCGCCATTCGTGAGGACCGGGAGGAACTGGGCACCAATACCGGGCCGCGATTCAAGTCTGAGCTTATCAACCCGCGCAAGGGTACACCGACCAGCTATATCGCCAAATACATCAGCAAGAATATCGACGGGCGCGGGCTGGCGCAGGAAGTCAGCAAAGAAACAGGCAGATCACTGCGCGATAACGCTGAGAATGTAAACGCCTGGGCTTCGCTGCACCGTGTCCAGCAATTCCGCTTCTTTGGTATTCCTGGCCGCCAGGCGTACCGCGAGCTGCGCCTGCTGGCCGGTCAGGCTGCCAGGGTGCAGGGTGACAAGAAGGCCGGCGCGCCCGTACTGGAAAACCCGCGTCTGGATGCTGTGCTGGCCGCAGCTGATGCTGGCTGTTTTGCCACCTACATCATGAAGCAGGGCGGCGTTCTTGTTCCGCGCAAGCATCACCTGGTCAGAACTGCCTATGAACTGAACGACGAGCCGAGCGCCTACGGCGATCACGGTGTTCGTATTTATGGTATCTGGTCCCCGATCATTGAGGGCCGGATCTGCACTCATGCAGTGAAGTGGAAAATGGTTCGAAAAGCCGTTGACCTTCAGGAGGCGACAGCCGACCAGGGCGCTTGCGCCCCTTGGACTCGTGGCAATAACTGTCCCCTTGTTAAAACAGGGGGCGAACTACCGGGCAACGAAGAACCTGCAGCGCTGCCAGACTTTGAAAACATGAGCAAAACGGAACTGCGCGAGCTGACGGCAAGACTGCGGCTGGTTAAACCGAAGCGCCGAAAAGGCTACAAACAGGAAATTACGGAGCACCAACGGCTACAGCTCGATGCGGAGTTGCTGTCCAGAGGTTTTGACGCCTGCGAAACGGAAGTGGATCTGCTTCTGCGTGGCGGCAGCCTGCCATCTGGAGCCGGGCTGCGCCTGTTCTACCGGAACCAGCGCCTACAGGAGGATGACAAATGGCGCCAGTGGTACTGACGGCTCAGAGAAAGGGCATATCTATTAATCAAAGAGTTAGCTGAGTAAAAAAACTATTTCAGCTTTAAAATTATATGATGTACTGTATATATAAACAGTAATATTGGGAGGGAGTTGTGAACGATTTGTTCATGGAGTCACTTGCACTGCAGCGGATAGAACTTATGGCCCGGCTGGTTGCCAGCTCAGATTGTAGCGATGACGACAAGGAGGTTGCGATTTCGTGGCTGTCGGAGCTGACAAGCGATCTGGTTACCAGGCTGAATGAATATGGAGTAGGGCAGGATGAGAGTACGCATTAGTGATTCCGCACCATGGGAAACTCCCTCCCATATGGCATCCTGCGGTTTGAGAACTCAGTGCATGTCTATGGTGCATGGATTCGCATGATCCAAAAAGGATCGCAACGGGCCGGGGCCGCCAGAACTGGCGCGCTTTCCGACCTGTCATGCACCTGCATGAAAACCTCTACACAAAGTGGGCAGGCGTGGCGGGGATACGAGCGCGCGCTAAATGCTTTATATCTGCTTTTGAGATAGACACTTCACTGACTCGATTATTATGAGTGATATCCTTGAAGACGATGTTCAATCTCAAGATTAACTCACTCGGTGTCAACTGGGCATAGTCAAGATTTTGCGAGTAAATTTAGAATAAGTGACAAAATGTGCTCAGCTTCTTGGTTAGATGAGATTCATGATTTCTGTACTTGAAATTTTTCAAGCATCTATTAACATTAACTGACTTTTTCCTTTTGAATTGAGAGTGTTACATGAATAAAGTTCTAGCATGGAATATAGGTAATGGCGATGTTGATTGTTTCGTAACAGTCATGAATGCGAAGAAATTATTTGATATTTCTGAGGTTTCCAGGGCCGATGACAATCCTAAAGAGGGTTATCAAAGACTTCTTAGTGATAAAAGAGCGAAATCCATTGCTGCTTATCTTGATGAAGGTAATATAATTCCAGGTGCGATAATTTTAAGTACTAAGGAAGGATGCAAGCTTAAATATAATGAAGCTGAAAAAATGTTAGATTTTGAAGATATTGCAGGGAAGTTATTTGTTATTGATGGACAACATAGATTGTTTGGTGCGAGCATAAGTAAAAATGATATTGAATTGCCAGTTTGTATCTTTAGTGGTTTAAATCTTAAGCAAGAAGTGCAATACTTCCTAGATATAAACTCGAATCAAGTTGGTGTGCCAAAAACTTTACGAATTGAATTGTTGAAGTTCTTGTCTGAACCGGAGTCTAAAGAATCTATTTTAGTCAGAATGTTCCGTGAGTTGGGGGATGATGTTGCGTCGCCATTGTATGGTAGAATAGCACCAACGGCATCTATTCCTGGCAAATTATCACATGTGCCATTTCATTCTAGTTTAGAAAAACTTATTGATAGCGGGACTTTGAAGAAATTTGATTACGAGAAAAAGAAAATATTAGTCATGCATTATTTAAATGCTGCTTCAGATATTCTTAAGGAGATAGAGGGTAATGACAAGCGCCTAGCAACATCGGTGTTTTTTCAAGCGTTGTTTTTAATATTTGAAGATGTTTGTTCGTACTCAATTACCTATTACAGAAATTATTCGCAGTCATCTTTTTATAAGGTTTTGTCTGGTGCGAATAAAATTAATTTTGAATTGCATAGCGGCACGAACTCTCAAAATGTAAAAGCATTGGCTGATGATTTGAAAAACCTCATTGAGCTTAATATTAGAACCCTTGAAACCCCAGATGACTTGTTAGGTTAATAACTATGTTGCCTGATAAATTATTTAGCAGGACGATTAAAGCCATTAGTCAGCATTCTCTTTCACCTGAACCTGGTAAAGAATATCGTTCTAAAGATACTATTAAAGAGGTGTTATTAGATCCAGGGCATGATTTGATTTTTGATTTTGGAGATTTAAGTTCATTTTCGGTCGAGTTATCTTCTGAATTATATAGGGATGCATTATTTTCAGACTTCCATTTTGGGAGGGTTAGAATTGAAGAGCAGGTCAAGAATTTGCAAGTGCAAATTTCAAATTCTTGTCAAACATCTTGGGTATTAGTTACTGCGTATTATGCAGCCTTTTTTATGGCTACTGAGATTACAAAATTATGTGGTAGGTATATCATCAATTTTTCAAATGATGATATGAAGGAAATAATTAGAAGGTCATCAAATCCCTCAGCTTCGAGTGTGGTATTAAATGATTCTAATTATGGATATCAAGCTGTTCTGAAAAATTCACAATATGATAAGAGGGTTAAAGTTTATTTCGAGAAAAAATCTCCTCGAGTACATGTTGAAGTTTGGAAAAATATTGCTGAAATTGTACGGAGATTGGATGTTGAAGACGAGGATGTACAGTTAAAGGAATTGTTCCTTAATATATGTGATGAAGATGATGTTCGTTGGCATAAACCCAGTAGAATAAGGAATGATTGGAACTATAGATATTCTAATTATTACGGGGAAAAAGGACAGGACCTTGGGGGAATATTCTATAGGAATATTAGAAGTTACGGTTCTTCTTTATCTTGGGCCGGAAACCGGACATTACAACCACATGAAAAAAATATTGTAGCTAGTTTGTCCTATATTTATCATGTTCTTTATAGAACGATTGAAAGCTTAAGTGGGAGATTATGTGTAACATAATTAATTTAGCAATTTAGTAAAAAAAAACGCCTTTTACGGCGTTTTTACTATTAGTTTAACTTATAGGGTTTGAATACTATTGCATTTATGCCCAGCCAATAGTTCAACTCCTTAATTCTCTCCTGTAGTGGAAGCAATTCATTTCTTACAAAAACCTTACTTGCTTTCTCAACATCCCCAAACCCCCCAAGATTACTCGGCATAATCCCCATCATCTGTGGCGGAACGCGGTGCGCGGCCATCATATCGTCCCGGCTCACGTTCTTGATGTTCAGAAACTCATCTTTTGCCGCCACCTCCGACAGTGGGATGATCTGAATGCCGTCCTTTTTGCCGTTGGGCGAGTACATAAACAGGTTGCGGAAGTTGCCTGGTCCTTTGGCGCTTTTCATAGCCTGGCGGATGTTGTTCACGTCCTCCTGGTTCTGCGCTGCGTCGGTCAAGTACATGATAAAACCCGCATGGCTACCGTTGATGTAGTACTTCCTGCGGAACAGCGTGGCGGACTCATTCAGCAGGGCAGAAGGGATGGCTGAAAGATAGTCCGGCAGGCCGTAAATCTCCTGGTTAAGGTCTGGCTCCATCAGGTGAAAGATACTGCCTTTGGTGAACTCGTAGGGCTGTGTGGTCATGCCGTATTGCACAAACCAGTATGTGTCGAGATCGATCCCGCGGCGGGTGTATTTCGCCAGTGATGGTTCCAGCGAAAGAATGCCACCCAGCCGGTTGGTGCGCTTCTCCAGATAGGCGTTACCGAATACTAGATAATCCTGCACAAATCGGCTGAATGCTTGCTGGCTCAGCAGTGGATGGGGAATAAACGTGCTGGTCAGGATGTTGCGCTTAACGGCAATCGGTGAACTGTGATGCACGGCGGCGCGGTAGGTGCGGGCTAGGCCGTCAAAGCTCACGGGAGGCTCATACCACTTATCCATCTGCACGCATTCCACATAGTCCAGCAGCTCGCGACGGTCCAGTACCGGGATCGGATCGCCAAAGCTGAACGCTTCGGCGTGAGTTGTATTCTTCTGCTGCGCGGCTTCCTGTACTAGCGCAGTGCTGGTCAGGGCGTCGTGTTCACTCATTAAAAAATCTCCACAATGTTGCTTGTATTGGCGGCTTCGCCCTGCAGCGGTTCGTTAAACAGCGCGTGCATCGTTGCCCAGGCCAGGTCTGCGTGGCTAACTTCTTCGCTGCGGCTGGCTTCGTAGGTGGGGCGGTTCCCGCTAGCGGTAGTGGCGCGGCGGATTGCCATGAATGATTGCGCTATGTCGGTGTGCCCTGCGTCAAACTCCAGACGGCGGTGGCTGATAATGTCGTAGGCCTTGAGCACTAAGGCGTTTTTGACGTTGGGGTTGTAGACGAACTCGCGCACGGCAGGGAAGAACGCCTTCACGTTCTCATACACGCCGTGGCCAACGCCGGTGGAGTCGATGCCGATATAGGTCACGTTGTACTGCTGCGTCAGTTTTTTGATAGCGTCTGCCTGGGCGCGGAAGTCCATCCCGCGCCACTGGTGACGCTCCAGAATGCGGAACTTTCCGCCCGGCACGGCAGGCGGAGCCATGACCACGCAGCCCGCGCTGTCGCCATTCTGCGTGCCTTTGGCCGGGTCATAGCCGATCCACACTTCGCGCCAGCCAAACGGGCGCAGCGCCAGCGCCTGAAAATCGGACCAGACTTCCCAGCTGTCCACCATGCACACCTGCAGTTCGCTCAGCGGGAATACTGACGCCAGATCGTCAATGAATTCGCACATCAGCAGGTTCTGGTATTCGTCCGGGCTGTACTCCATGCGCAGCTGGTCCAGGTCGAACAGGTTACAGCCGCCGTGCACCGCATCCTCCACGGTGACGATCTGGCGGTACTGGCCGTCCGGGCAAAGCAGGCCCGGGGCCAGATTGCCGTGGGTCAGGTCAATATCCACCTTGTCCGCTTTGGCGCGGCCCCGGTTGAACAGCGCGCCGGACCAGAACGGATAGGCGCTGTGTGTTAGGCTGGACGGGGTTGAAAAGTAGGTCTGCCGCCATTTTTTATGGATGGCCATACCGGAGGCCACCTTGCGCAGCTCCTGGAATTTCGGTATCCAGAAATATTCATCCAGGTAGAGGTTGCCATGGTAACTCTGCGCCGTGCGGGCGTTGGTGCCGAGGAAGTACAAGCACGCACCGTTGCTGAGCGTCATCGGGTCGCCTTTCAGCTCCACATCCACCTCTTTTGCAAAGTCGATGATGTACTGCTTGAAGACGTGCGCCTGCGCCTTGCTGGCTGAGAGAAAAATCTGATTGCGGCCGGTGGTGATGGCGTCAATCAGCGCCTCCCGTGCAAAAAAGAAGGTCGCCCCGATCTGGCGCGATTTGAGCAGGTTGCGGATACGGTGGCGGTTGCCTGCCTCGTACCAGTGGCGCTGGTAGGCGAACATCGAGCCGTGGAAAACCGCCTGCAGCTTCTCGATCTGTTCGTCGGTGAAAACGTTCTTTTCGGGCTGACGGCGCGGGCCTTTGTTGCGGTTGGCAACCTTCGGATTTAAATCAGCCTCGTTGCCGCCATCGTTAAATTTACCGATCCGGGCGTGGCGCTCTGACTGGCGCGCCAGCAGGTCAATTTCCTTGAAGTCTTTCCCTTCTTTTTGCTCCTTCATAATGAGCTGGCAGTAGCGCGCGGCGGTGGTGAGCTGCATCTGATCCAGCGGCCCATACTCGCCCCATTTGTCGCGCTTCTTCCAGCTGTGAACGGTTGCAACTTTCTCGCCCAGCATTTCTGCAATGCGGGCTACGCGGTATCCCTGAAAGTACAGCAGCATGGCCTGCCGACGGGGATCGAGGTCTGCGGGGGGCATTGTCGTGTTCATGGCCCAAACATACGGCCTTGCCGGTCGGCTTTCCCCGGCTGCGGTTTGTGTGGCGGACCTTACAAGCGCCGCGCGTTGTTTCACTCCCCCATCACCGCAAACATAAGGCTCCAGTAAGTTTTTTCTAACGGAGCACGGCTCATGACAGTGAAAGCAAAGCGTTTCCGCATCGGGGTGGAAGGTGCCACCACCGACGGACGCGAAATCCAGCGCGAATGGCTGGAGCAGATGGCGGCCAGCTACAATCCGGAGGTCTACACCGCGCTGATTAACCTTGAGCACATCAAGTCTTATCTGCCGGAAAGCACCTTCAACCGCTACGGCAGGGTGGCAGGGCTGGTTGCTGAAGAAATTCAGGACGGCCCGCTGAAGGGCAAAATGGCGCTGTATGCCGACGTGGAGCCGACCAGCGCACTGGTTGAACTGGTCAAGAAAGGCCAGAAGCTTTTCACCTCTATGGAAGTCAGCCCGAAGTTTGCCGACACCGGCAAAGCCTACCTTGTGGGCCTGGCCGCCACTGACGATCCGGCGAGCCTGGGCACTGAGATGCTGACCTTCAGCGCCAGTGCCGAGCACAACCCGCTGGCAAACCGCAAGCAGAGTCCTGAAAACCTGTTTACCGCCGCTGAAGAAACGCTGATCGAACTGGAAGAAACCCAGGACGAAAAGCCGTCCCTCTTTGCCCGCGTTTCCGCGCTGTTTACCAAAAAAGAGCAGACCGACGATGCGCGTTTTTCAGACGTGCACAAAGCCGTCGAGCTGGTTGTCACCGAACAGCAGAACCTGAGCGAGCGTACTGATAAATCTCTGTCCGACCAGGACGCGCGCATGTCTGAGCTTGAATCCTCGCTGCAGGAGCAGCAGGCCGCCTTTGCCGAGCTTCAGCAGCAGCTGAGCCGTGAAGACAGCCGTAAAGATTACCGCCAGCGCGCGCCGGGCGGTGACGCACCAGCTGGCACCCTGACCAATTGCTGATGGAGCATAAAACCCGATGAAAAAGAATACCCGCTTTGCCTTTAACGCCTACCTTCAGCAGCTGGCGCGCCTGAACAACGTGGAAGTGGAAGAACTGTCCAGCAAGTTCACCGTAGAGCCGTCCGTACAGCAGACGCTGGAAGATCAGATCCAGCAGTCCGCCGCTTTCCTGACGCTGATTAACATCACGCCGGTTGCGGAACAGTCCGGCCAGCTGCTTGGCCTGGGCGTTGGCTCCTCCATTGCCGGGACCACCGACACCACCACCAAAGAGCGCGAACCTATCGATTCGATGCTGATGGAGGACGTGGAATATAAATGCGAACAGACCAACTTTGATACGGTGCTGACCTACGCAAAGCTGGACCTGTGGGCGAAATTCCAGGACTTCCAGGTGCGTATCCGTAACGCCATCGTCAAGCGTCAGGCGCTGGACCGCATCATGATCGGCTTCAACGGCGTTAAGCGTGCCAAAACCTCTAATCGCGCTGAAAACCCGCTGCTGCAGGACGTGAATAAGGGCTGGCTGCAGAAAATCCGCGAAGATGCGCCGGACCACGTTATGGGCAGCACCACCCTGGACGGCACCATCACCGCAGGCGCGGTGAAGGTGGGCAAGGGCGGCGACTATGCCAACCTGGACGCCTTGGTGATGGATGCGGTCAACGAGCTGATCGACGTGGTTTATCAGGACGATGACGAGATGGTTGTTATCTGCGGCCGCGAGCTGCTGTCTGACAAGTATTTCCCGCTGGTTAACAAAGAGCAGGAAAACAGCGAGAAAATCGCCGCCGATCTGATTATCAGCCAGAAACGCATGGGTGGGTTGCAGGCGGTTCGTGCGCCGTTCTTCCCGGCGAATGCCCTGCTGATCACCCGTTTGGATAACCTGTCCATTTACTGGCAGGAGGACACCCGCCGCCGTTCTGTTATCGACAACCCAAAACGTGACCGAATTGAGAACTTCGAATCCGTCAACGAAGCGTACGTGATTGAAGACTACCGCTGTGCGGCCTTGGTCGAAAACATCACTATCGGTGACTTCACCGCCCCAGCTGCGCCGGAAGGTGGGGAGTAACGCATGAGCCTGAGTCCCGCACGGCAGCACCGCCTGCGCATTCAGGCCGAACAGGCCGCCCGGGAGGGCGGCAGCGTTCGCCATGCGTCCGGCTATGACCTTATGCTGCTGCAGCTGGCAGAAGACCGCCGCCGCCTCAAGGGTATCCAGTCCACTGTGAAAAAGGCGGCAATCAAGGTGGAGCTTCTGCCGAAGTATGCCGCCTGGGCGGAGGGCGTGCTGGCTGCCGGAGGTGCACAGCAGGATGACGTGCTGATGTACGTGATGCTGTGGCGTATCGATGCCGGTGATTATGCCGGTGCGCTGGAAATCGGGCGTCATGCGCTGCGCCATGGCTGGGTGATGCCGCTGGGCAACCGCAACGTGCAGACCGTTCTGGCGGAAGAAATGGCGGATGCTGCACAAAGCGCCCTGCTGGCCGCCGCCGGTTTTGATGCCGATCTGCTCCTGCAGACGCTGGAACTGACTACCGATCTGGATATGCCGGACCAGTCCCGGGCACGCCTGCACAAAGCCATCGGCGAGGTACTGACCGAAAGCAACCCGGCTTCTGCCCTTAATCACCTTACCCATGCGCTGCAGCTCGATCCCCGCTGCGGCGTGAAAAAAGAAAAGCAGCAGCTGGAACGTAGATTGCGCAGTGACAGCCGCTAACGAACGTGCCCCGCGCACGGGCGGCACGGGGTGGCGAAAGGCACTGCCACATCAAAACCCCGTCCACCGCCCACAATTTCAGGAGAAAGCCGCATGCAGTTTATTGCGCCAGAACAGGCACCGGAACAGGCGGACGTTATTAAAAATACGCCGTTCTGGCCCGATGTGGACCTGTCGAAGTTTCGCAGCGTGATGCGAACTGACGGCACGGTGACGCAGCCCCGTCTCAGGCAGGTTGCACTGACAGCCATTTCCGAAGTTAACGCTGAGCTGTACGACTTCCGCAACCGCCAGCAGATGCAGGGCTACCGGGATCTGGCTGAGGTGCCGGCGGAAATGCTGGACGGCAAAAGCGAGCGCATCCAGCACTACCTTAACGCCGTGTATTGCTGGGCGCGCGCCGTGCTCAATGAGCGTTACCAGGATTATGACGCCACGACGTCGGGGATAAAGCGAGGGGAGGAGCTGGCGGAGGCCAGCGGCGAACTGTGGCGTGATGCCCGCTGGGCTATCAGCCGGGTGCAGGAGTGCACCGCACTGCACGGTGGAGCTTATCTGATGAAAGTGCGTGCGCACCAGTATGACACGGTGGACGCGCTTTGCTGGCGTCATTACGGGCGCACGCAGGGTGTCACCGAGCAGGTTCTGCAGGCAAATCCGGGGCTGGCTGAGTATGGCCCTTTTTTACCGCACGGTCTACAGGTGGAGCTGCCGGATATTCCGGCGACAACCACGACGCAGACCGTTCAGCTATGGGACTGAATTATGACGCTTGAACGAATCAGCGCCTTTATCACTTACTGCGTTGCCCTGCTTCTGGCATGGCTCGGCGATTTGTCTCTTAAAGATGTATCGACCATCACCGGTCTTGCGCTGGGGATTATTACTGCAGCGGTGACCTGTTATTTACGCTTGAAAGCCTACCAGCTGCTGCGGGACGGCAGAATATCCAGGGGGGAATATGAGTCCTTCAATCGTTAAGCGTTGCCTGGTCGGCGCGGTGCTGGCGATTGCCGCCACGCTGCCGGGTTTTCAGTCGCTTCATACCTCCGTCGAGGGGCTGAAACTGATTGCTGATTTCGAAGGGTGTCGTCTCCAGCCATACCAGTGCAGCGCCGGGGTCTGGACTGACGGGATCGGCAATACGTTCGGGGTAGTGCCGGGCAAAACCATAACGGAGCGACAGGCCGCGCAGGGGCTGATTAATAACGTGTTGCTGACGGAAAAAAGGATTGAAGCCTGCCTGCAGGTTAAACCACCTCAGCATGTTTACGATGCCCTGATCAGTATCGGTTTTAATGTCGGAACGGGGGCAATCTGCCGGTCAACAATGGTTTCTTACATCAATCGCCAGCAGTGGTGGCAGGCGTGCAACCAGCTCCCCCGCTGGGTTTATGTAAATGGTCAACGGAATAAAGGGCTGGAAAACAGGCGCGCCCGTGAGCTTGCCTGGTGTCTTAAAGGGGCAGGGACATGACGCGCGCGCTGGCGGTGATCCTGGCTCTGGTGCTGGCACTGCTGGGCTGGCAGTCATGGCGGCTTAACAATGCCGGTCACACCATCGGGACGCAGGCTGAGGCGCTTAAAAAGAACAAGCAGGAGCTGGCGAAGAAAAACAGCCAGCTCATCAGCCTGTCCATTCTTACCGAAACCAACAGCCGGGCGCAGATGCAACTTTATGCTGCAGCGGAGGAGACTTCCTCGCTGTTGCGGAGTCGCCAGCGCCGGATCGAGGAGCTAAAACGTGAAAACGAGGATCTACGCCGCTGGGCTGACACTCCTTTGTCTGCTGACATTATCCGGCTGCGGGAGCGCCCGGCCCTCGCCGGAGGTGCAGCTTACCGTGAGTGGTTGTCCAAAAGTGACGCAATGCCGCCTGGACAGGTCAGCGCCGCGCAGTAATGGGGATTTGAACCAGGTGCTGGATGAGACTGAGGCCGCCTGGGCAGTATGTGCCGACAAAGTGGACACGATCATAGCGTGTCAGGAGCGAGACAGTGAACAAGCCGCAGTCCTTACGCAACGCCCTGAATAAATCGGTGGCGTATGTCCATGACAACCCGGA
Organism: Enterobacter sp. JMULE2; assembly: GCF_013337145.1. NCBI lineage: Bacteria > Pseudomonadati > Pseudomonadota > Gammaproteobacteria > Enterobacterales > Enterobacteriaceae > Enterobacter > Enterobacter sp. JMULE2. Next base: position 279,695 of record NZ_SGWD01000016.1, on the reverse strand, counting down.
CAAACTGCACCTTTTTGTTGATAACGGTTCGCTGGTCGCAACCGGCGCCCGTTCAATGTCATGGGAATATCGCTACACCCTGAATGTGGTGATTGAAGACTTTAGCGGCAACCAGAATTTAGTGATGGCGCCCGTATTGCTCTGGTTAATGACCAATCAACCGGACGCTATCAACAACCCGGAGCTGCGCGAAAAACTTTTTACCTTTGACGTCGATATCCTGAGCAACGATCTGTGTGATATCAGCCTCAATCTGCAGCTCACGGAGCGCGTGATTGTCAGCACAGACGGCACCGTATCGAGCGTTGAAGCGGTGCCGGAACCCGACGTACCCGAAGAAATGTGGACGGTGAAACGTGGATGACCTGCAGAGGGTGGATGACTGGCTGGCGGCCCTGCTGGCGAATCTGGAACCGGCAGCCCGCAACCGTATGATGCGACAGCTGGCGCAGGAGCTGCGCCGGTCGCAACAGCAAAATATCAGGCTGCAGCGCAATCCAGACGGCACCACCTTTGAGCCGCGCCGGGTGACGGCCAGAAGTAAAAAGGGGCGCATCAAGCGCCAGATGTTCGCCAAATTGCGCACCACTAAATACCTGAAAACATCCGCCACTGCGGACTCTGCCAGCGTGCAGTTTGATGGGAAAGTGCAGCGCATTGCCCGTGTTCACCACTATGGCCTGCGTGATCGTGTCAGTCGCAATGGTCTGAAGGTTCGGTACCCAGAGCGACGTCTTCTTGGCTATAATTTTGAGTCAGAGCGATTAATTACAGATATTATATTTGATTGGTTGAATCGTTAATTATAAGCGCCATTTAGTTACCTTGGACATCGGATGACGTTCCAACATAAATCTGGCAATGTCGCCTAAAGCTGTTTTATCTTCAGCAAAAATCTCAGCTGTGCGCGGTGAGATCATAGGTGACATGTTTTTAACAGGCTCATTTAATTTTATTTGTTCATAACGGAATTCATACTTCCAGTTTGATAATGCAGCTATGCTCAAAGCAATATGAGTGTCTTTGAGTTTGTTATAAATCTTTCGAACGGATTCTGGTGCGCATCGCTCACCAAGGGTAACAGCTTTGATTGCATCAAGTGGTATATCATTTGTATAAATATCAAACTTCTTGGCTTTAGCTTTGTTTTTTTTACAATCTCGCAATGATCTTATTAATCGGTATTCTTTTTCATACTCCCAAACGTCTGATTTTATACATAGGTTTGAGATTGGGATCTTTTTATTTTCTAAAAAATAGTTCATGTGAATAATCGGTCGGTGTTTTTCGTATTTAACTTTCGTTAAACCAGAGAAATACTCGTGACTTTCATCGAACTCTATGACGGCACCACTATATTCATCAGCGTAGTGAGCCCACATTAAGTGAGAGTCTGAGTTTTTTGATAGGCATAGTATACCTATCTCTTTATTTAAGTTGCTAATGAGTTCACGAGAAAAAAGGTCGCTGCAGTTGTCATCTTCAAAATCTTTCTCAAGTGTGTATTTATCAATCAAGCATTCTTGAGATAGGACGTCAAATTTTAGTTGTACTTGGTCATCCTCCTTATAATTTGGATTATAAACTTCCAAAGCTAATTCAAATGGATCGTTAAATCCTCCTGGTTGTGTGAATCGTATTGAACCATTAAGAATGTACTCTAGGGTTGAAGTTGTAACGTATTTATATAGTGGCATTTCATAGCTCATGCAGTTTTTTTTGAAGTGATTGTGATTATTGTACAGTGTTCGATACAAAAGCAACCGAGTGTTGATAGTAAATATTTTCTGCATTGTATTTGCATGAACGCACAACTAACCGAAATCATGCGCCTTATCACCAACCTGATCCGCACCGGCACCGTAACCGAAGTGGACCGGGAAAACTGGCTGTGCCGGGTGAAAGTGGGCGAGCTTGAAACCAACTGGATTAACTGGTTGACACTGCGCGCAGGTGGTGCCCGTACATGGTGGTGCCCGTCGCCGGATGAGCAGGTAGTGGTGCTGAGTATGGGCGGCAATCTGGAAACCGCTTTTGCCTTACCTGCGATCTATTCCAACCAGTTCGCGCCGCCGTCGGACTCAGTTGACGGCTGCATAACGGAATACCCGGACGGTGGCTGGTTTGAATATGAACCTGCGACCGGCCGCTGGCATGTGCGGGGTATCAAATCCATGGTGATCGAGGCTGCAGATAACATAACCCTGAAAACGGGGGAATTTGTGGTGGAAGCAAGCAACACGCGCATAAACAGCGAGGTGGTGATCAATGGTGGCGTCACCCAGGGCGGCGGTTCCATGAGTTCTAACGGGATCGTAGTCGATAAACACGGTCATACCGGCGTTAAGTCCGGCGGCGATACATCAGGAGGCCCGGTATGACGCTTTATATCGGCATGAGTCAGGGCAACGGCAGGACCATTACCGACACGGACCACCTGCGTCAGTCGGTCCGGGATATTCTGCTGACCCCGCAGGGGAGCCGCATTGCCCGCCGGGAATATGGCTCGCTTCTGTCTGAACTGATAGACCAGCCGCAGAACCCGGCGCTCCGCCTGCAGGTAATGTCTGCGGTCTATGTGGCTCTGAGTCGCTGGGAGCCACGGCTTACCCTGGATTCCATCACCATAGACAGCAGTTTTGATGGTTCGATGGTGGTTGAGCTTACCGGGCAGCGTGATAACGGCGCGCCGGTTTCACTTTCGGTATCAACAGGAGCAGACAATGGCAGTCATTGACCTTTCCCAGCTGCCCGCCCCGCAGATAGTGGATGTGCCGGATTTTGAAACGCTGTTAAACGAACGGAAAGCCGCGTTTGTAGCCCTTTATCCGGCAGACGAGCAGGACGCGGTAAGGCGCACGCTTGAGCTGGAGTCTGAACCTGTAACCAAGCTCCTGCAGGAAAATGCGTATCGTGAAATCCTCCTGCGCCAGCGCATTAACGAGGCCGCGCAGGCGGTCATGGTGGCTTATTCCATGGGGAGTGATCTCGATCAGCTGGCCGGTAACTGCAACGTAAAACGTCTGACGGTTATTCCTGCAGATAACGACGCGGTACCGCCGGTTGCTGCCGTGATGGAAAGTGATGAGGCTCTGCGTCAGCGTGTTCCTGCAGCTTTTGAAGGGCTGTCAGTTGCAGGCCCAACGGGAGCTTACGAGTTTCACGCTAAAAGCGCTGACGGGCGAGTGGCTGACGCCAGCGCAACCAGCCCGGCCCCGGCTGAGGTGGTGCTTACCGTGCTGAGCCGTGAGGGCGACGGAACGGCTGCGGCGGATCTGCTGGCTGTGGTTGAACAGGCGCTTAACAGTGAGAACGTGCGGCCGGTTGCTGACCGTCTGACGGTGCGCAGCGCTGAAATCATTCCGTACAGCGTGGATGCGACGATCTTTCTTTACCCGGGGCCAGAAGCTGAGCCGGTGATGGAGGCGGCAAAAGCCAGCCTGCAGAAATATATCGCCAGCCAGACGAGGCTGGGGCGTGATATTCGCCGCAGTGCTATTTATGCCGCGCTGCATGTTGAAGGTGTACAGCGTGTTGAGCTGGCCTCGCCGCTCGCTGATGTATTGCTTGATAAGACACAAGCCGCTTCATGTACAGAATGGAGCGTAACCAACGGGGGAACGGATGAATAGTCTGCTTCCTCCTGGCTCATCGCCGCTTGAGCGCCGCCTGGCGCAGACCTGCAGCGGCATTTCCGATCTGCAGGTGCCGCTTCGGGATTTATGGAACCCGGCAACATGCCCGGTCAAGTTTCTGCCGTATCTGGCGTGGGCCTTTTCGGTTGATCGCTGGGACGAAGGGTGGGCGGAGAGCGTGAAGCGCCGTGTGGTGCAGGATGCGTTCTATATCCATCAGCACAAGGGCACAACCAGCGCTGTGCGGCGTGTGGTGGAGCCGTTCGGCTTTCTGATCCGCATCATTGAATGGTGGCAGACCGGCGAGGCGCCGGGCACGTTTCGCCTGGCTATTGGGGTGCAGGACCAGGGCATAACAGAAGAAACCTATCTGGAGCTGGAGCGCCTGATTGATGACGCCAAACCCTGCAGCCGGCATCTGATCGGCATGTCCATAAACCTGCAGACGAGCGGACCATATTTCGTTGGGGCTGCCACTTACACCGGCGAAGAAATCACGATTTACCCGTATATCAACGAAACCATCATTTCCGGTGGCACTGCCTACGAGGGCGGCGCCGTCCATGTTATCGACACAATGAGAGTGAACCCATGAGCGCAAAATTTTATACCCTGCTGACGGATATTGGCGCGGCGAAACTGGCAAGCGCTGCCGCGCTCGGTGTGCCGCTGAAAATTACCCAGATGGCGGTGGGGGATGGCGGCGGCGTGCTTCCAACTCCCAGCGCACAACAGACGAAGCTGGTTTCCGAAAAGCGGCGCGCTGACCTGAACATGCTTTACATCGATCCGCAGAACAGCAGCCAGATTATTGCTGAGCAGGTGATTCCTGAAACTGAGGGCGGTTGGTGGATTCGTGAAGTTGGGCTGTTCGATGAAACGGGCGCGCTGATCGCAGTGGGGAACTGCCCGGAGAGCTACAAGCCGCAGCTGGCAGAGGGAAGCGGCCGCACGCAGACAGTGCGCATGGTACTGATTACCAGCAGTACCGATAACATAACGCTGAAAATTGATCCTTCCGTAGTGCTGGCTACCCGAAAATATGTGGATGACAAGGTGCTGGAACTGAAGGTGTATGTAGATGAGCTGATGGCGGCGCATCTTGCTGCAGCTGATCCGCATACGCAGTATGCGCCAAAAGCCAGCCCGACGTTTACCGGCACCCCGAAAGCCCCGACTGCAGCTGCAGGTAACAATACCACTCAGCTTGCCACAACTGCGTTTGTGCAGGCGGCTCTGATCGCCTTGGTAAATGGTGCCCCGGCTACGCTGGACACGCTGAAAGAAATTGCTGCGGCTATCAACAACGATCCTAATTTCAGCACCACCATTACTAACGCGCTTGCGCTCAAAGCCCCACTGGCAAGCCCGGTCCTGACCGGAACACCGACGGCGCCCACGGCTGCGCAGACTGTCAACAATACGCAAATTGCCACTACTGCTTTCGTAAAATCAGCTCTGGCTGCACTTGTTGGCTCATCACCTGCGGCGCTTGATACCCTGAACGAGCTGGCAGCGGCGTTAGGAAACGATCCTAACTTTGCAACCACCATGACAAATGCACTGGCAGGCAAGCAGCCGCTGGATAGCACGCTGACAACTATGTCTGGAAAGACAGCGGATGGGATTATCGAATACCTTCGTTTGGGAGAAGCGGCAAAAATGGAGGCGGCCACTGCACAGATCGGTGCTAATGGCTGGCTATATATTCCCGTTTCTGGAGGTAAAAAAATGCTGTTGCAGTGGGGGCTTTTAACCGGTGCGAGTAATTATTCTTTTAAATTCCCAATCGCATTTCCCGTAGGTGGTTTATGCCTGGTCACTATGGCCCACACAACTGATTCCGCTGGTGTGAGCATGGTAACTATGACTAATGGATTTATCAGGGATAAAACCAGTGCGTTTGCCTTGTGCGCCAGAACAGTGAACGGCGTCCAGCAACCTTTTGAGCGTAGCGTTTACTGGTTCGCTGTCGGCTACTGACCTCAAAGTATTGTGTTATTACTCACACAAAGTAGCTAGATAATTATTTTACGAAACCGCACTTACGATCCGAGACTCAAACTAAGGAGTGCGTTATGAACTATTGGTTTAGCCCTGCAAATAATGCTTTTTACCCCGTAGCTTTAAAGGAGTCTTATGTAAATGCAGGTAGTCTTCCTAATGATTTAATCGAAGTGGAGGATAGTGTTTTTAGCGAATTTTCCGTGACGCCACCAGAAGGGAAATTGCGTGGCATTGGATCTGATGGTTTTCCGATCTGGATTGATATTCCCATTGTGGAAGAAAGCCCGGAACAAATCCAGGCACGCGCCCGTGCTTTGCGCGATGAATTCATCGTCAGTACAGATCGAATGCTTGTTTCTGATTACACTATCAACAATGTTTTATTAACCTCTGAGCAGCAAGCGGAACTTTTGGATGTAAGGCAAAAGTTTAAAGTTTGGCCTGAGAGTGAGGGATGGCCTGACATAACGTTGCCTGCGATACCTCAATGGATTCTCATTGAGGCAGTAAACAACGGTTACGTAGTAAAAAATTGGCCTGAGTGAAATAAAGCCCGTAAGGGCTTTATTTATATACAGTCGGGTTAGATACAGGATTAAATTAAAACCCTATTGCAAACCACGTAAACATACGGGAATTACCAGGCAGAGTATCGTCAAGGAAGAACTGAGCGTGAACACCCGTTTTCGTTGGGTAGCCGATTGAAACAGCTTGCCTTAAAGTTCTATAAATTGGCACATAATCATAATCGGATGCCCTCACGCCTGCGCTTGAATATACGCCGAAGCAGGCCGTAGGAAACGCCACGGGAAAAGTTATATCACACTTATACGTAGTGCTTGTTACACCTCCCTCCCATCGTCCCCACTGCACCATTAACGTAATGCCGCCGATTAATGGGAATTTCGCCCAGCCGCTATTAGACAAAACGCCGCTCGCAGCGGCGAGTTTTGCCGCTTCTCCCAAACGAACGTTTAAAAGCCTATGGCAATATAGCTTGATGATTGAAGCCTAACCGGAATATGTGGGTATGGCGCATTAGAAACATCACGGAATACTGCGGCAAACTCCGTTAAAGATCTTGTAGCAAACGATACTGAGAAGCCGCCATTGCTGGTATCGAATGGGCCGAAAGCTCCTCCTAAAAAGTATTTTGGAAAAGCTATAGGTAATTGCGCATTTCCGGCTATACCACTTCCACCATTTGTCACAATCCCCCATTGAATTATTAAATCCCGTCCTCCGCTTAACGGCAGTGTGATCCATCCAGGGGTGGCAAGCGTACCTGTTGCGGCGGGCAGTTTTGCACCCTCTCCCAAACGAAGGTTTTTTATCCACCACGGTCATGATTGTCCGTGTTGGCCATTCTCTGCAGTACAGTCAGAAATGACCATGCTCGATGAAATGGTGGCATCATTCACCACTTTTTTATGGGCGAAAAATCATGCAAATCGGTTACGTGAGGGTGTCAACAAATGACCAAAACACAGCTTTACAACGAAATGCGCTTGAGTGCGCAGGATGTGAGCTGATATTTGAGGACAAAATGAGCGGAAAAACCTCAGATCGGCCAGGGCTAAAAAAGGTCCTGCGCACACTCTCAGAAGGAGACACGCTGGTAGTCTGGAAGCTGGATAGATTAGGCAGGAGCATGCGACATCTTGTTACGCTAATCGAAGACCTGCGCGGGAGAGGGATAAATTTCCGCAGCCTGACCGATAGCATTGACACATCAACTCCTATGGGGCGTTTCTTTTTCCATGTTATGGGAGCCCTTGCTGAAATGGAACGTGAGCTAATCGTTGAGCGCACCCGAGCCGGATTAGCAGCAGCCAGGCAGCAAGGGCGTATCGGCGGCAGGCGACCAAAACTCACAGCGGAACAATGGGCGCAGGCGGGGAGACTGCTGGAAGCAGGAGAGTCGCGGCAACGTGTCGCATTAATTTTTGATGTGGGTATGTCTACACTCTACCGGAAATTCCCTGCGGCATTGTATGGATAACAGAACAATGCAGTGAAGCTGTCTACAAAGTTGATTCACTTCACCATAGGGCGAAACCTAAACACCGGAGGGTTCGCCGTATGGCTCAGGATTATCACCACGGTGTGCGTGTCGTTGAGGTCAACGATGGCACCCGCCCTATTTCAACAGTAAGCACAGCAATTGTCGGTATGGTCTGTACCGGCGATGATGCAGATGCGTCCGTGTTCCCCCTCAATAAACCGGTCCTGCTCACCGACGTGCTGACCGCCAGCGGTAAAGCAGGCGAGTCCGGCACGCTGGCCCGCTCGCTGGATGCAATTGCCGACCAGGCTAAACCCGTGACCGTCGTTGTGCGCGTTGCACAGGGTGAAACCGAAGCGGAGACAACCTCCAACATTATCGGCGGCGTGACAGCCGACGGTAAAAAAACTGGGATGAAAGCGCTGTTATCTGCGCAGTCCCAGCTCGGCGTTAAGCCGCGCATTCTTGGCGTGCCGGGGCACGATACGCAGGCAGTTGCCACTGAGCTGCTGAGCGTGGCGCAGAGTCTGCGCGGGTTCGCCTATCTGTCAGCCTACGGCTGTAAAACGGTAGAGGAGGCCATTGCTTACCGCGCTAATTTCAGCCAGCGCGAGGGGATGCTGATCTGGCCTGATTTCATCAGTTTTGACACCGTGCTGAATGCTGACGCAACGGCTTATGCTTCAGCCCGTGCGCTTGGCCTGCGTGCCAAAATTGACGAACAGACCGGCTGGCACAAATCCCTGTCCAACGTGGGCGTGAATGGCGTCACCGGCATTTCTGCTGATGTGTTCTGGGATTTGCAGGACCCGGCAACCGATGCGGGGCTGCTGAACCAGAACGATGTCACCACGCTGATCCGCAAAGACGGTTTCCGCTTCTGGGGTTCCCGTTGCCTCAGTGACGATCCACTGTTTGCCTTTGAAAACTACACCCGCACCGCGCAGGTACTGGCTGACACCATCGCCGAAGCGCACATGTGGGCGGTGGATGGCGTGCTTAACCCGTCACTGGCCCGCGACATTATCGAAGGTATTCGCGCCAAACTGCGTAACCTGAAAACGCAGGGCTACATCATCGGCGCCGACTGCTGGCTGGATGAGTCCGTAAACGATAAAGATTCCCTGAAAGCCGGGAAGCTCACTATCGATTACGACTATACGCCGGTACCGCCTCTGGAAAACCTGATGCTGCGCCAGCGCATCACCGATCAGTATCTGCTGGATTTCTCCAGCCAGGTCAGCGCGTAAGGGGACAATATGGCTTTACCACGCAAGTTAAAACACCTGAACCTGTTTAACGACGGGAATAACTATCAGGGGATCGTTGAGTCCCTGACCCTGCCTAAATTCGGCCGCAAGTTTGAAAAGTATCGCGGCGGCGGTATGCCCGGTTCGGCTGATGTTGATCTGGGGCTGGATGATGGGGCGCTGGACACGGAATTTTCAATCGGTGGTACCGAACTGCTGTTATTCAAGCAGATGGGTAAAGCCACCGTTGACGGCATCCAGCTGCGTTTCACCGGCTCCATTCAGCGTGATGATACCGGCGAAGTGCAGGCCGTTGAGCTGGTTGTGCGTGGGCGACATAAAGAAGTCGATTCCGGCGAATGGAAAACCGGCGAGAGCAACACCACAAAAGTCAGCAGCACCAACAGCTACGCGAAGCTGACCATTAACGGCGAGGTGCTCTATGAGGTTGATGTGATCAACATGATTGAAATCGTTGATGGCGTGGACCTGATGGAAGAACACCGCAACGCCCTGGGCCTCTGATCTACTTTAAAGGCGCGGGCAGCCGCGCCAGTACCTTATTAACAGGAAATGACAATGAGCGAACAACAGACTGAAAAAACCGTACAGCTGGACACCCCAATCAAACGCGGTAAAACCGAAATTGCCGAAATTGTGCTGCGCAAGCCGCAGTCCGGCGCGCTGCGTGGCACCCGTCTGCAGGCGATCATGGATATGGACGTCGGCGCGATGATGACGATTATTCCCCGCATCTCCACGCCCGCGCTGACCGCTCAGGAAATGGCTGAAATGGACCCCGCCGATCTCACCGCGCTGTCGGTTGAGGTGGTCACTTTTTTGTTGAAGAAATCGGTGCTTGCCGGTTTGCCGACAGCCTGACGGTAGAAGACCTGGTGGCTGATATCGCCACCATTTTTCACTGGCCGCCGTCCGTCACTGACGTTATGCCGCTGACCGAAGTGCTGGAGTGGCGGCATAAAGCGATTCAGAGAAGCGGGGCCAGCGATGAGTGACACTAACCTGCGTTTGCAGGTAATTCTAAATGCGGTTGATAAACTCACCCGCCCATTCCGATCAGCGCAGGCCAGTTCTAAAGAGCTGGCTACCGCCATTCAGCAAAGCCGCGCAAGATTAAAAGAACTGGACGCCCAGGCGGGCCGTATTGACGGTTTTCGCAAGGCAAGCGTGCAGCTGGCCGTCACCGGCAACAGTCTTAAAGCCGCACGCGAAGAAGCGGCGAAGCTTGCCACGCAGTTCTCGGCCACTAACCGGCCGACGGCGGCGCAGGCGCGCCTGCTTGAGCAGGCAAAAAACCGCGTTAACGAGCTGCAAAGTAAATACAACGGCCTGCGTCAGTCGGTGCAGCGTCAGCGTCTTGCGCTCAATGAGGCCGGGCTGGACACCAAAAAGCTGAGCAGTGCACAGCGGGAGCTGCGGCAGAATGCCGACGAAACCCGGCAGGCGCTGGACCGACAGCAGAAATCCCTTAAACTCCTGGGCGAGCAGCAGGCCCGAATGAACGCCGTCCGCGATCAGTATTCCCGGCGACTTGAGGTGCGGGATCGTATCGCGGGCGCCGGAGCAACGACTACTGCCGCCGGGCTGGCGATGGGCGCGCCGCTGATGGCAGCCGTTAAAAGCTACGCCAGCATGGAAGATGCGATGAAAGGCGTGGCAAAGCAGGTTAACGGGCTTCGGGACGACAACGGAAACCGCACAAAACAGTTTTACGATATGCAGGATGCCATCAAAGCCGCCAGTGAACAGCTGCCGATGGAGAATGGCGCTATTGACTATGCCGCGCTGGTTGAAGGTGGCGCCCGCATGGGCGTGACAAACCAGAACGATTCTTACGAAGACCAGAAGCGTGACCTGCTGGCCTTTGCATCCACTGCAGCAAAGGCCGCAACGGCATTCGAGCTGCCCGCTGATGAGCTGGCGGAGGGGCTGGGGAAAATCGCGCAGCTGTATAAAGTGCCGACCCGAAATATTGAACAGCTTGGCGATGCCCTGAACTACCTGGACGATAACGCCATGTCTAAGGGCGGCGATATCATCAATGTGTTGCAGCGCATGGGCGGCGTGGCTGACCGGCTTGATTTCCGCAAGGCGGCCGCGCTGGGTTCCACCTTCCTGTCTCTGGGCGCCGCGCCTGAAATTGCCGCCAGCGCATCAAATGCGATGGTGCGCGAACTGTCGATTGCAACCATGCAGAGCAAGCGGTTCATGGAAGGTATGGATCTGCTGAAACTCAATCCAGAAGAGATTGAAAAGCAGATGACAAAGGACGCAATGGGGACCATTCAGCGCGTGCTGGAGAAGGTCAACAAACTGCCGCAGGACAAGCGCCTGTCCGCCATGACGATGATATTTGGTAAGGAGTTTGGCGACGATGCGGCGAAGCTTGCAAACAACCTGCCGGAGCTGCAGCGACAGCTGAAACTCACCTCAGGCACTGAGGCTAACGGCTCCATGCAGAAAGAATCCGATATCAATAAGGATTCACTTTCCGCGCAGTGGTTGCTTGTTAAAACGGGCGCGCAGAACGCTTTCAGTAGCCTGGGTGAAACCCTGCGCCAGCCGCTGATGGATATCATGGGGTACGTCAAAAACGTTACCGGGGCACTGCGTCGATGGGTTGAGGCTAACCCGCAGCTGGCGGGCACGCTGATGAAAGTGGCTGCAGCCACAGCTGCGATCACCGTTGTGCTCGGCACGCTGGCGGTGGCCGTGGCTGCCGTTCTGGGGCCGCTGGCGGTGATCCGTTTTGGCCTGTCCGTGTTGGGTGTAAAAACACTCCCCTCCGTTATGTCTGCAGTGACCCGCACTGGGGGCGCGCTGTCCTGGCTGGCAAATGCGCCGCTTTCCCTGTTGCGCCGTGGCCTGGCGGCATCCGGCAGCAGCACCGGATTGCTGGCGTCTCCCCTTAACTCCTTGCGCCGTTCTGCCGGGCTGGCTGGCAATGCGCTGAAAGCGCTGGCCGGTGCGCCGCTTGCTGTCCTTCGCGGCGGAATGTCTGGTATTCGCAACATTATCGGCATGGTAATGAATCCACTGGCCGCGTTGCGCGGGGGATTATCCGTAGCCGGTGGCGTGCTGCGTTTTCTGGCGTCCGGCCCGCTGGCCCTCCTTCGCGTTGCGCTGTACGGGATTTCTGGATTGCTGGGCGCCCTGCTTAGTCCGATAGGGCTCGTTGTGGCGGCGCTGGCTGGCGTGGCGCTGGTTGTCTGGAAATACTGGCAGCCGATAAGCGCATTTTTAGGCGGAGTGGTTGAAGGATTCAAAGCTGCAGCTGCGCCTATCAGTGCGGCGTTTGAGCCACTGCAGCCTGTTTTCCAGTGGATAGGTGACAAGGTCCAGGCATTGTGGGGCTGGTTTACTGATCTGCTGACGCCGGTTAAATCCACCTCTGCAGAGCTGCAAAGCGCGGCGTCGATGGGACGGCAATTTGGGGAAGAGCTGGCGGCAGGGCTGAACATGGTCATGCACCCGCTGGATTCGCTCAAATCGGGCGTGTCCTGGCTGCTTGAAAAACTCGGCATCGTCAGCAAGGAGGCGGCCAAAGCGAAGCTTCCTGAGCAGGTCACGCGGCGGCAGCCAGCCACGGTAAACACAGACGGTAAAGTGGTGCTGCCGCCTGGCGGATTCCCGACGATGGGTTTTGCGGGCATGTACGACAGTGGCGGTACCATTCCGCGCGGCCAGTTCGGCATCGTGGGCGAGAATGGCCCTGAGATTGTTAACGGACCCGCCAATGTCACCGGCAGGAAACGGACTGCTGATCTGGCGAGGGTTGCGGCAACGCTCAATCCTTCCCGGACGGAACCGGCCAGCGCTAAACAACGTCCTGAACGCGGGATAGATCTGCCGCCTGATAGTGTGAATGGTCCGGCAAATCTTCCGGTAATCAATCGCACTACTGAACTTGTGAAACTGGCGGCAACAGTAAGCCCCGTTCGTGATGTAACAGCCAGCCCGGAGCAACGGCCTGAAAGCAGGTTAATACTGCTTCCTGAGATTGTTAACGCCCCGGTAAAACTTCCTGGTCGGGATCGTGCTGCGGAGCGGGCTGATATCGCTGCGGCCGTCATGCCAGCAGCGGCCCTTACGGAAATCACGGATAACAGGGCTGACCCGATGGCTATGCGCCAGAAGGTGTTCGCTTCCGTGGTCGCTAGGGTAATGGGCCTGGCGGCTGCCCCGGCAGAAGCCGCACCACTTCATCCGTACAGTGTACCTGTCAGGACGCAACCGGCACCGTCAGCAAAGGCAGAGAGACAGCCGCAGGTAATTAAGTACGAGATAAGCGCGCCAATTCATATTGTCGCCCAGCCAGGGCAAAGCGCACAGGATATCGCCCGCGAGGTGGCCCGGCAGCTTGATGAGCGAGAGCGCAGGGCCAGGGCAAAAACACGCAGTAATTTCAGTGATCGAGGGGGTTACGAATAATGATGATGGTGCTGGGGTTGTACGTATTCATGCTGCGAACCGTGCCCTATCAGGAGCTGCAGTATCAGCGCAGCTGGCGGCACGCAGCAAACAGCCGGGTTAACCGGCGCCCGTCAACGCAGTTTCTTGGGCCGGATAACGATTCGCTTACTCTGTCCGGTGTCCTGCTGCCGGAGATAACCGGCGGCAGGCTGTCTTTGCTGGCGCTGGAGCAGATGGCGGAGCTGGGGAAAGCCTGGCCTTTGATTGAGGGGAGCGGGACAATTTACGGCATGTTTGTTATCGAGAGTCTGAGCCAGACTAAAACAGAATTTTTTGAGAGCGGTATGCCCCGGCGCATCGAATTTTCGCTGAGCCTAAAACGGGTGGATGAATCGCTGTCTGATATGTTTGGCAGCCTCAGCGATCAGCTCAGTAATTTGCAGGACTCCGCCACCTCTGCGATAGGCAATATGAAAAATACGATTGGGGGGTTACTGCAGTGAATTTCAGCTCTGAACTCCTGAACCTGAACAGTAAAACCCCCGGTTTCAGCATCATCATTGAAGGTAAAGATGTGACTACCGTGCTGGATGCGCGCCTGATGAGTCTGACGCTGACGGATAACCGGGGCTTTGAAGCGGACCAGCTTGATCTGGAGCTGGACGACTCGGACGGGCAAATCGTTCTGCCGCGTCGGGGGGCCATTATTCAGTTTGCGCTGGGGTGGAAAGGTCAGCCGCTTTTTCCGAAAGGGGCCTTTACTGTCGATGAGATTGAGCACAGCGGCGCGCCTGACCGTCTCACAATCCGCGCGCGTAGTGCAGATTTCCGTGAAACCCTGAATACGCGGCGTGAAAAGTCCTGGCACCAGACAACGGTGGGCGAAGTTGTGAAGGAAATCGCGGGCAGGCATAAATTAAAGATGGCGCTGGGAAAGGACCTGTTGGACAAGCCTGTCGATCATCTTGACCAGACTAATGAAAGCGACGCCAGCTTTTTGATGAAGCTGGCGCGGCAGTATGGGGCGATAGCCTCAGTTAAGGACGGAAATCTCTTGTTTATCCGTCAGGGGCAGGGCAGAACGGCAAGCGGTAAGCCGCTGCCGGTTATAACCATAACCCGCCAGGCCGGTGACGGTCATCGTTTTACCCTGGCAGATCGCGATGCCTATACGGGGGTGATTGCCAGCTGGCTCCATACCCGTGAGCCAAAGAAAAAAGAGACAGCAAAGGTTAAGCGCCGTCGAAAGAAAACCACCGCGGCAAAGGAGCCGGAAGCAAAACAGGGAGATTACCTGGTTGGAACGGATGAAAACGTGCTGGTACTCAACAGAACTTATGCAAACCGCAGCAATGCAGAGCGAGCGGCAAAGATGCAATGGGAGCGCCTGCAGCGCGGGGTTGCAACATTCTCCCTGCAGCTCGCAAAGGGAAGGGCTGATCTGTATACCGAAATGCCGGTGAAGGTGAGCGGCTTTAAACAGCCCATTGATGATGCCGAATGGACCATTACCACGCTGACGCATAATGTCAGTGCAGATAATGGTTTTACTACGACTCTGAAGCTTGAAGTTAAGATTGATGATCTCGAAATGGAGTAATGTGTTCTCAAAATTGAATAATGATGTATCATTATTGTGATTTTGGCAAAAGTGGTGGTATAACCGGAATGATGAATTGTCCAGAGTGCGGCCAGGCAGCCCATACAAGAAGCAGTTTTCAGGTATCAGCAACAACCAAAGAACGTTACAACCAGTGCCAAAATATCAACTGCGGTTGTACTTTTGTCACGCATGAAACATTTGTTAGGCATATCATTAAGCCTAATGTGATTTCTTCTGCGCCCCCACATCCGGGAAAAGATGGGCAAGGGCACATGAATTTTTAAAAAGAGCCCGCTTTGAAAGCGGGTTTTTTTGTCGCCAGTCCAAAAGCCTGTCGCCATTTTGCCGCCATTGGAATAGAAAAAGGGGCTACGTTTTCACGTAACCCCTTGTTTTATTTGGTGGAGCTGGCGGGAGTTGAACCCGCGTCCGAAATTTCTACATCCTCGGTACTACATGCTTAGTTTGTCTTTACATTCGCACGCCAGCTGCGGACAGACACGCCACTAACGAACTAGCCTGATTAGTTTTAACGCTTCAACCCCAGGCAGGGCTTCCACGCGATCTCTTTTGGGTTTGACCTCTCTTTGATCCCCGTCTTAAGAGCGGAAGCTAGGGAGAGAGGGCTCTTAGCAGGTTATTAAGCTGCTAAAGCGTAGTTTTCGTCGTTTGCGACTATTTTTTTGCGGCTTTTTACGAGGCAAACCGCCCCTCGGCATGCACCTTGGGTTTCGCAAATCCCGTCGAATCCAGAATCAGCCCCAATAGTGTTGAACTGAGTATACCAGATTTCACTTCCTGGATACCAGCCCGAAACGCTAACTTATTGAATAGTACAATAAGTGTGCAGAATCAACGTCCTGCGTTTTTCATGATGCGCGCTTTATCCAACTGCCATTCGCGCGCTTTCAGGTCAGTACGTTTGTCGTGCTGTTTTTTACCTTTCGCCACGCCAATTTTCACTTTGCACCAGGCATTTTTCCAGTACATAGAGAGCGCAACAACGGTAAAGCCTTCACGGTTGATGCGCCCGTAAAGAGATTCAAGCTCACGCTTGTTCAGCAGCAGTTTACGCGTGCGCGTTGGGTCGCATACGTAGTGTGAAGAGGCGACGGTCAGCGGTGTAAAGTTCGCACCGAACAGGAAAGCTTCGCCGTCTTTCAGGATCACGTAACTGTCGCCAATGTTTGCTTTACCCGCGCGCAGCGATTTTACTTCCCAGCCCTGCAGCGCAAGACCTGCTTCGAATTCTTCTTCAATGAAATACTCGTGGCGAGCACGCTTGTTGAGCGCAATGGTCGCCGATCCTGGTTTATGTGCTTTTTTCTTCGTCATAAGTGTCGTAAAGCCGTCGGTAATCTGATTTCAAAAAGTCACCTCATTGCGTCCCGTGAGGTCTAACGCGCTATATTAGCACGAGATGAGGCTTAGCGTTTTTTTAACAGGTGATAAATGTTATTATTTGTCCGTTGTGTGACCATGGAAAATGCTATGCCTCAGATTAGCCGTACTGCGCTCGTGCCTTACAGCGCGGAACAAATGTATCAGTTAGTGAACGACGTTCAGTCTTATCCTGAATTCATCCCCGGGTGCACCGGGAGTCGTGTTCTGGAGTCCGGCCCAACGCAGATGACGGCGGCGGTGGATGTCTCCAAAGCGGGGATCAGCAAGACGTTCACCACCCGCAATACGCTGACCGATAATCAGAGTATTTTGATGCATCTGGTGGATGGTCCGTTTAAGACCCTGATGGGCGGCTGGAAGTTTACGCCGCTGAGTGCAGATGCCTGTCGTATCGAATTCCAGCTGGATTTCGAGTTTACCAACAAGCTTATTGAGCTGGCGTTTGGCCGCATCTTCAAAGAGCTGGCGTCTAACATGGTTCAGGCGTTCACGACCCGCGCCAAAGAGGTTTACAGTGTCGCATAAGATTGCGGTGGAAGTGGTGTATGCGCTGCCGGAAAAGCAGTATCTGCAGCGCGTGACGCTGGAAGAGGGGGCCACCGTCGAGGCGGCTATTCGCGCTTCCGGCATCCTTGAGCTTCGCAGCGATATCGACCTGGCGAAGAATAAGGTCGGGATTTACAGCCGTCCGGTGAAGCTGGGCGACGTATTGAAAGAGGGCGACCGGGTTGAGATTTATCGCCCGCTGATTGCCGACCCGAAAGAACTGCGTCGTCAGCGTGCGGAGAAAGCGGGTAAGTAGCGCTTTCTTTCCCAGGTGGCGCTGCGCTTACCGGGGCTACGATTCTGCGCTAGAGTTCAGACACAAAAAAGGTGCTCAATGAGCACCTTTTTGCATTTCTGACTTCTGATTATTTGGTCAGGGCAGGCTTGTTGTCGATGTTGGTTAAGACACCGGCGCTGCTGAAGGTCAACGTCAGGGTCTGCTGGGTCACGTCTTCGTGGCCTGGCTGCTGACGGAATACATAGAACCATGTATTTGTACCGAACGGATCGGACATCATCGGGGTTCCCAGTGCATAAGCGACCTGCTGTTGTGTCATTCCCACGCGGATTTTGGACACATCGTTAGGGGTAAGGTAGTTCCCCTGGTTGATGTCAGGACGGTAAACCACTTTCTCCAGAGTGGAACAGCCTGCGGTCAACATCAGAAGAACCGCTGCGGCAGCGGTCAGCATTTTACAACGCATAGTGATTTGATTCCTTTTCGGGCCCGAGCAGAACGCGGCTCATATGTAATATGCCGATGATAATAGACCTTGCCCCACTTTGAAACCGGTCTGGCGGCGTTTTTGTTGTTCTCTATGACTCTGAGATCCCGAAAAAGTTTATGCCGCCAGCAGTTCTTTCGCATTCGCGAGCGTATTGCGGGTGACTTCGCTACCACCGAGCAGGCGCGCCAGCTCCTGCAGACGCGCGCGTTTATCCAGCGGTTTCATGTGCGTTTCGGTCATTTCACCATCCGTCTCTTTGCTGACGATAAAGTGATGATGACCACAGCCAGCCACCTGTGGAAGGTGGGTGACACACATCACCTGAGTCGATTCGCCCAACTGGCGCAACAGTTTGCCTACAACGGCCGCTGTCGGACCACTGATCCCTACATCCACTTCATCGAAAATCAGCGCCGGGGTTTCCATTTTACGCGCGGTAATCACCTGAATCGCCAGTGCAATACGCGACAGTTCGCCGCCGGAGGCGACCTTAGAGATGGCCTGCAAAGGCTGACCTGGGTTCGTGGTGACGCGGAATTCGATGCGATCCGCGCCTTCCGCAGTCAGGTGGCTCTCTTCGAAGCGAACATCAATACTGAACACGCCGTGCGGCATCGCCAGGGTGTGCATGCTGTCGGTGATGTGCTGGCTTAACTCCTGCGCATAGTGCTGACGGATATCGTGCAGCTGTTTCGCTGTTGCCAGCGCCTGCTGATGGTGCAGGTTTACCGCCAGAGACAGCGTTTCCAGTGAATCAGCCTGATCGTCGAGCTGGTGTTGTTCATCAAGGAGAGACTGATAAAAGGCTGGCAACTCCTCCGGCGTGACGTGGTGCTTACGCGCCAGTGAGATCTGACGGGATATACGCTGCTCAAGCTCAAACAAACGGTTCGGGTCGAGATCCAGACGTTCACAGTAGTGGCGCAGTTCGTCACCCGCTTCGGAGATCTGAATGGCCGCTTCTTCCAGCATATCCAGGACGCCAGAGAGTTTACTGTCCATCCCGACCAGTTCGGTAACCAGCTGACGGACGTTATACAACTGGCTCTGTAGATTTACGTCTTCGCCATCTGCCAGCATGTTGAGCGCATTTTGGCTGGTTGAAAGTAAATGACCGCTGTTAGCCAGACGTTTGTACTCTTCGTCGATTTGCTCAAACTCTCCCGCCTGCGGGTTGAATTCGTTCAGCTCTTTAAGCTGATACGCCAGCAGTTCCGCACGGGCTGCTCGCTCCTGACTTTGCTGCTGGTGTTGAGCGAGTTCACGGCAGCTCTGATGCCACTGGCGATAGTGTTCCGCCATAAGCTGAGTAAGCGCGTACTCACCTGCATAGCCATCAAGAAGGGCCTTCTGCTGCTCGGGTTTAATCAACTGTTGATGCGCGTGCTGACCGTGGATCTGGATAAGCAACTGGCCAAGCTCGCGAAGCTGGGAAAGGGGGACCGCTGTACCGTTGATAAAACCGCGGGAACGACCGTCGCTGCTGATGACGCGGCGGAGTAAACACTCACGTCCGTCTTCGAGCTGGTTCGCTTCCAGCCAGCGCAGGGCTGCAGGGGTGTCTTTCAGGGAAAAACGGGCGCACAGGTCGGCACGGGTTGCGCCCCGGCGCACCATATCGCCCTCTGCGCGGCCGCCAAGGCACAAGCCGAGGGCATCAATGGCAATAGATTTACCCGCACCGGTTTCACCGGTGATTGCCGTCATGCCGCTGTGGAAGTCGATCTCAAGCTCACGAACAATGGCAAAGTTGCTGATGGTCAGTTGTGCCAGCATAATTGTTTTCCTGTATGAAAAACCATAACTGTGTTTTCATACAGTATAAACTGGTTTTTTATACAGTAAAGTGCTGGATGCAAAATCAGAACAATTTTTTTGACCAGCCAAGCTTCGAGCTTAATGTGTTGAAATAGCTGTAATCTTTCGGATGAATCAGATTCAGGTGGTAATCACATCGACGAATGAGGACATCTTCACCTTCCTGGATCGGCAGCGCTATCTGGCTGTCGCAGCTGATCTCCAGGTCATTACGGCGGTGTGAGAAGCGCAGACGAATCGTGCTGTCGCCGTTGATAACCAGCGGGCGGGCGGAGAGCGTGTGCGGGAACATCGGCACCAGGGTGATGGCATCCAGTGATGGTGTCAGGATTGGGCCGCCCGCAGAAAGCGAGTAGGCGGTTGAGCCCGTCGGCGTTGAGATAATCAGCCCGTCAGAGCGCTGCGAAAAGGCAAAGATTTCGTCGATATACACTTCGAACTCAATCATGTGCGCCACTTTACCGGGGTGGAGAACCACCTCGTTGATCGCGGTGCTGATGCGCTTCTGGCAGTCCTGCTGGCACACCTGCGCTTCCAGTAAAAAACGTTTTTCGCTGATGTAGTGCCCTTCCAGCACGTCAGCAAGTTGCTGCTGGGCATTATCCGGGTCGAGATCGGTTAAAAAACCGAGATTGCCACGGTTGATGCCGATGACCTTAATATCATAACGCGCCAGCGTGCGGGCTGCGCCAAGCATGTTGCCGTCGCCGCCCACCACCACGGCGAGATCCGCCTGCTGACCAATTTCTGCCAGCGTGCCGGTTTTAACGCCCTTCAGCTGCAGCTCCTGAGCAATCTGCTGCTCGACCATCACTTCATAGCCTTTGCCACACAGCCAGCGATACAACATTTCATGTGTCGTCAATGCGGTAGGGTGACGCGGATGCCCGACGATCCCAATACACCTGAAATGATTATTCATTTTCTGGAGGTCCTTGTGCCTGATGAATGATGACAATCTGTCTTGTTCCCTTGAATCCCGGAAACTGATCCCCATAATAAGCGAAGTTAGCGAGATGAATGCAGAAAAACGCGGAGAAATTCATGAGTAGTAAAGAACAGAAAACGCCTGAGGGGCAAGCCCCTGAAGAAATTATCACGGAACAGCACGATGAAGTTGAGGCTGTAGAGCCAGAAGCGTCTGCTGAGCAGGTGGACCCGCGCGATGAAAAAATTGCCAACCTGGAAGCCCAGCTGGTAGAAGCGCAAAATCGCGAACGCGATGGCGTGCTGCGTATCAAAGCGGAAATGGAAAACCTGCGTCGTCGTACCGAGCTGGACGTTGAGAAAGCGCACAAATTTGCGCTGGAAAAATTCGTCAATGAACTGCTGCCGGTCATCGATAGCCTGGATCGTGCGCTGGAAGTGGCAGACAAAGCGAATCCGGATAACGCGGCAATGATCGAAGGTATCGAGCTGACGTTGAAGTCGATGCTGGACGTGGTGCGTAAGTTTGGCGTGGAAGTGATTGCCGATACCAATGTACCGCTGGATCCGAACGTACACCAGGCGACCGCCATGGTGGAGTCTGAAGAAATTGAAGCCGGTAAGGTGTTGGGTGTGATGAAGAAAGGTTATACCCTGAACGGTCGTACCATTCGCGCGGCAATGGTGACCGTGGCGAAAGCGAAAGCATAACGTGCTGCCTGTAGTGCCGGGTGGCGGCGTTCGCCTTACCCGGCCTACATTTTATTCGGCAATACTTTCGCGTAGAGGCTTAACGGGCAGGACTTTCACCTGCTTAATCATATTGTCCTGCACGTCCAGGATATCAATATCATACAGTTCAATACGCACACGCGTTCCTGCTGCCGGGATCTCTTCCAGCGCTTCCAGAATCATTCCATTTACGGTGCGCGCTTCATCTTCCGGTAAATGCCAGTTGAAAGCTTTATTGAGTTCACGGATGTTCGCACTGCCGTCGATCAGCACCGAACCGTCATTTTGCGGGGTGACTTCTTCGGCAAGGGAAGGCGACATGGATGTGGTAAAGTCACCGACAATCTCTTCCAGGATATCTTCGACCGTCACTAATCCCTGAATATCGCCGTACTCATCAACCACCAGACCGACTTTCTTCTTGTTACGCTGGAACTTCACCAGCTGTATGCTGAGCGGTGTCCCTTCTGGCACGTAGTAAATTTCATCTGCGGCGCGCAGCATCACCTCTTTAGTGAACTCTTTTTTCTCGGTCATCAGACGATACGCCTCACGCACGCGCAGCATGCTGATGGCATCATCCAGAGAATCGCGATACAGCACGATGCGCCCGTGTGGGGAGTGCGTCAGCTGTCGGACGATGGCTTTCCAGTCGTCGTTGATATCAATCCCAACGATCTCGTTACGCGGCACCATGATGTCGTCGACGCTGACTTTTTCCAGATCCAGTACCGACAACAGCATGTCCTGATTGCGCCGGGAGATCTGCGAGCGGGATTCGTTCACGATGGTGCGCAACTCGTCTTTGCTGAGCGCGCTGCTGATGGTGACGTCCGCTTTGATGCCGACCATGCGCATCAGCAGGCGAGTCACCATATTCAGCAGCCAGACCAGCGGCATCATCAGGATCAACAGCGGTGCCAGCAGGAAGCTGCTCGGGTAGGCAACCTTCTCCGGGTAAAGCGCGGCAATGGTTTTGGGCAGTACTTCAGCAAACACCAGCACGACAAACGTCAGTACCCCGGTGGCAATCGCGACGCCAGCGTTGCCATACAGGCGCATCCCGACGATGGTGCCCAGTGCCGAGGCGAGAATGTTGACGAGGTTATTACCGATAAGCACAAGGCTAATCAGGCGATCCGGTTTACGCAGCAGCTTTTCGACACGGCGGGCGGCACGGTTACCCTGTTTGGCGCGATGGCGTAACCGATAGCGGTTGAGCGTCATCATGCCGGTTTCCGAGCCTGAGAAATAGGCGGAGATGACCACCATGATGATCAGGGTGACGATCAGCGTGGTGGTGGAGATGTGTTCCAGGGGGAACTCCTTTGTTACTTAGCCAGCAAATTGCTGTATGAAGCGACTTCCAAAATAGGCAAGGGTAAGAATGCCCGCGCCCGCGACGTTGAACCAGACTACGCGACGACCGCGCCAGCCTTCGTGATAATGGCCCCACAACAGGACAATATAGACAAACCACGCGATGATGGAGAGCACCGCTTTATCGATATTCTCCACGCTGAACAGGTTCTTCATGTAAAACAGACCGGTGCAGAGCGTGAGTGTCAGCAGCACCACGCCGACCTGGGTGATATGGAACATCTTACGCTCAATGACCATCAGCGGCGGCATTTCGTGATTGAAGGCCAGCTTTTTGTTCTTCAACTGGTAATCAATCCAGGCGAGCTGCATGGCGTAAAGCGCCGCAATAATCAGCGTCGCGTAGGCAAACAGCGACAGGCCGATATGCACCAGCATCCCCGGCGTCGCTTCCAGATGGGTAATGAACTCATTGGGCATAAACGTGGCTAACGCCAGATTGATCAGCGCGAAGGCATAAACAATCGGCAGCAGCAGCCAGCCGCGGTTTTTGGACGCAACAATGGTC
This sequence comes from Enterobacter sp. JMULE2, assembly GCF_013337145.1. NCBI lineage: Bacteria > Pseudomonadati > Pseudomonadota > Gammaproteobacteria > Enterobacterales > Enterobacteriaceae > Enterobacter > Enterobacter sp. JMULE2. Next base: position 256,718 of record NZ_SGWD01000016.1, on the reverse strand, counting down.
ATCACCGTACAAATCATCAGGCTGACCAGTGAGCCGACATTCAATACGCTCAGGTTTTGCACGCTGCCGTCGCCAGGAATAATGCGGGATTCCAGAGCAAAAGCATGGCTTATCAGTGCTATCACCGCCGAAAGAACAGCCATGCGCCGCCAGCCGCTGTTTTTTTGCAGCAGGCCGGGAATGATCAGCGCGAGGCTGACAGAGTAGGCAACAAGGGCGATCAGTGCGAAAACAGGCATATAGGCGTCGACAGTTGTCTTAATAAGAAAGATAAGCAGTATAACGTTACGTGACGCGTGCTCCAACCGTTGCATAACAACAAAGCTGCCTTCATGTTATACTCCGGCAAAATTCTGTGTATGTGTCGCTTACGCGACCCAACGTTTCTACCCCAGGCGAGAGACAATGTTTGATAATTTAACCGATCGTTTGTCGCGCACGCTGCGCAACATCAGCGGCCGCGGACGCCTCACCGAAGAGAATATCAAGGAAACGCTGCGCGAAGTGCGCATGGCGCTGCTCGAAGCAGACGTTGCGTTACCGGTCGTGCGTGATTTTATCAACCGCGTAAAAGAAAAAGCGGTTGGACATGAAGTTAACAAGAGCCTGACTCCGGGTCAGGAATTCGTCAAAATCGTACGTAACGAGCTGGTTTCGGCGATGGGCGAAGAGAACCAGGTGCTTAACCTGGCCGCTCAGCCTCCGGCCGTGGTGCTGATGGCGGGCCTGCAGGGTGCGGGTAAAACGACCAGCGTTGGTAAGCTGGGTAAATTCCTGCGCGAAAAGCACAAGAAAAAAGTGCTGGTGGTGTCTGCGGACGTCTATCGCCCGGCGGCGATCAAACAGCTGGAAACGCTGGCAGAGCAGGTTGGCGTGGATTTCTTCCCGTCGGACGTGGCGCAGAAGCCTGTCGACATCGTTAACGCGGCGCTGAAAGAAGCGAAGCTGAAATTCTACGACGTGCTGCTGGTGGATACCGCCGGTCGTCTGCACGTCGACGAAGCGATGATGGACGAGATCAAGCAGGTGCATGCCTCTATCAACCCGGTAGAGACCCTGTTTGTTGTTGACGCCATGACCGGTCAGGATGCGGCGAATACCGCGAAAGCGTTTAACGAAGCGCTGCCGTTAACCGGCGTGGTGCTGACCAAAGTGGACGGCGACGCCCGCGGCGGTGCGGCGCTCTCCATTCGTCATATCACCGGTAAGCCAATCAAGTTCCTCGGCGTCGGTGAGAAAACCGAAGCGCTGGAGCCGTTCCATCCGGACCGCATTGCTTCCCGAATTCTCGGCATGGGCGACGTGCTGTCGCTGATCGAAGATATCGAGAGCAAGGTTGACCGCGCGCAGGCCGAGAAGCTGGCCAGCAAGCTGAAAAAAGGTGACGGTTTCGATCTCACCGACTTCCTTGAGCAACTGCGTCAGATGAAAAACATGGGCGGCATGGCCAGCCTGATGGGCAAATTGCCGGGCATGGGCCAGATCCCTGACAACGTAAAATCCCAGATGGATGACAAAGTGCTGGTGCGTATGGAGGCGATCATCAACTCGATGACGCTGAAAGAGCGTGCGAAGCCAGAAATCATCAAAGGTTCCCGTAAACGCCGTATCGCGGCCGGTTGCGGCATGCAGGTGCAGGACGTAAACCGCCTTCTGAAACAGTTCGACGACATGCAGCGCATGATGAAGAAAATGAAGAAAGGCGGCATGGCGAAGATGATGCGCGGCATGAAAGGCATGATGCCACCCGGTTTTCCAGGGCGTTAATCGCTTTTGAGATTGCTTTTTGCCCGAAAATGAGTAAAATTTTCGGGCTTTTAATATGACACCCGGGCTCCGTTCCTCGATGGGGCCCGGTTGTTTTATTCACACAAGAGGATGTTATGGTTACTATTCGTTTAGCTCGTCACGGCGCTAAAAAGCGTCCGTTCTACCAGGTTGTTGTGACTGACAGCCGTAATGCACGCAACGGTCGCTTCATCGAGCGCGTTGGTTTCTTCAACCCACTGGCCGCTGGCGCAGAAGAAGAAACTCGTCTGGATCTGGATCGTATCGCTCACTGGGTTGGCCAGGGCGCTACTGTTTCCGATCGCGTTGCTACGCTGATCAAAGCAGCAAACAAAGCAGCTTAATCTGTCACGGTGGTCATGATGAGCAATAAAGCACCTGTTGAACCGATCGTATTGGGAAAAATGGGTTCTTGCTACGGTATCCGTGGTTGGCTCAGAGTGTTTTCCTCCACTGAAGACGCTGATAGCATTTTTAATTACCAGCCCTGGTTTATCCAGAAAGGCGGTAAGTGGGAAGAGGTCGAGCTGGAAAGCTGGCGTCACCACAATCAGGACATCATCATCAAGCTGAAAGGCGTTGACGATCGTGATGCCGCGAATGCCCTGACTAATTGTGAAATTGTCGTGGATTCGTCGCAGTTGCCACAGCTGGAAGAGGGTGACTACTACTGGAAAGACCTTATGGGTTGCCAGGTAGTCACTACCGACGGCTACAGCCTGGGGAAAGTCATCGATATGATGGAAACCGGGTCAAATGACGTTCTCGTCATTAAGGCAAACCTGAAAGATGCATTTGGCATCAAGGAGCGGTTGGTTCCGTTCCTCGATGGACAGGTTATCAAGAAAGTCGATCTCACTACTCAAACCATTGAAGTAGATTGGGATCCTGGTTTTTAAATTCTCCGGATAAACGGTAAAAGACGGCGCTATGTGGATTGGCATAATTAGCCTGTTTCCTGAAATGTTCCGCGCGATTACCGATTACGGGGTAACTGGCCGGGCAGTAAAGAATGGCCTGCTGAGCATCCAGAGCTGGAGTCCTCGTGACTTCACTCATGACCGGCACCGTACCGTGGACGATCGTCCTTACGGCGGCGGACCGGGGATGTTAATGATGGTGCAACCCTTACGGGACGCCATTCACACAGCAAAAGCCGCGGCAGGTGAAGGCGCAAAGGTGATTTATCTGTCACCTCAGGGACGCAAGCTTGATCAAGCGGGCGTGAGCGAACTGGCGACGAATCAAAAACTGATTCTGGTCTGTGGTCGCTACGAAGGGATAGATGAGCGCGTAATTCAAACCGAGATTGACGAAGAATGGTCTATCGGCGATTACGTTCTCAGCGGTGGTGAGTTACCCGCAATGACGCTGATTGACTCCGTCGCCCGGTTTATTCCGGGGGTTCTGGGCCATGAAGCTTCGGCAACGGAAGATTCCTTTGCCGATGGATTGCTGGACTGTCCACACTATACTCGTCCTGAAGTGTTAGAAGGGATGGACGTCCCGGCAGTGTTACTGTCTGGAAACCATGCCGAGATACGTCGCTGGCGTTTGAAGCAGTCGCTGGGCCGAACCTGGCTTAGAAGACCTGAACTTCTGGAAAACCTGGCTCTGACTGAAGAGCAAGCAAAGTTGCTGGCCGAGTTCAAAACTGAACACGCACACCAGCAGCATGAACATGATGGGAATGCGTAATACGCTCCCGAATATCAGTTTACCCAGGATAAGAGATTAAATTATGAGCAACATTATTAAGCAACTTGAACAAGAGCAGATGAAGCAGGACGTACCTTCCTTCCGTCCAGGTGACACCGTGGAAGTGAAAGTATGGGTTGTTGAAGGTTCCAAAAAACGTCTGCAGGCATTCGAGGGCGTGGTTATCGCTATTCGTAACCGCGGTCTGCACTCTGCATTCACTGTTCGTAAAATTTCCAACGGCGAAGGCGTTGAGCGTGTCTTCCAGACTCACTCTCCGGTAGTTGACAGCATTGCTGTTAAACGTCGTGGTGCTGTACGTAAAGCTAAACTGTACTACCTGCGTGAGCGTACTGGTAAGTCTGCTCGTATTAAAGAGCGTCTGAACTAAGATTCGCTTAAGCGACATCCTGTTAGAAAGGGCTGGCCGAAAGGCTGGCCCTTTTTTTTGTAATCGCATCTCGCGCATTAACTCTTTCGACATAAATCATTTACAATGCTTGCCTCTTCACCGGAGGGTAAGTGGATAACGTACTGCATCGGCATAATGGGAAACGCGCAGCGGCATTGACCGCGCTGTTTGCGATCCTGCTGATCGTGGTCGCGCCGCTTATCTCTGTCTCGCTGCAAAAAGATCCCATGAGCTCCATGCCGGGCATGCATCATGATATGAGCATGATGTCGATGGATGACCATCACGGCGATATGCAGCATTCCAGGCCTGTTGACCATGCGGAGGCCTGCGGCTACTGCGTGCTGTTAGCGCATGTTCCTGGCGTGATGCTGGCGCTGATCGTCCTGCTAAGCGCGGTGCTGCAAAGGCTGCGCGTTAAGCCGCCGTGCCAGGCGGTCAGCCACTGGCACTTTTTCCCCTGGCTTTACCCTGATACCCGCGCGCCGCCGCGGCAGTCTGCTTTTTCCCTTTAAAAATAAATCGATAACTTACTGCCTTAAAAAGGAAAAGTATGACTACCTGCACGCCGCGCGCGGCATGGGGAAACCTGCTGCGTCGCCTTCATTTCTACGTTGGGCTGTTTGTCGGCCCGTTTATCTTCTTCGCTGCGTTGACCGGTACGCTGTATGTGGCAACCCCGCAGCTGGAGAATGCGCTCTACCGGCATGCGCTCCACACAAATTCTGTGGGTGAGTTGCAGCCGCTGGCGGAACAAATTGCCGTGGCGGAAAAAACCCTTGGAACAGATCTGCGTTTGCACGCCGTTCGTCCGGGGCTGGCTGAGGGTGAAACCACCCGCGTGATGTTTGCTGACCCGTCGCTTGGTCCATCGGAACATCGGGCTATCTTTGTCGATCCGATAAGCCTGGCGGTGCTGGGGGACATGACGGTATACGGAACCAGCGGGATTTTACCGCTGCGTCAGACTATTGATTATCTGCATACGTCGCTGATGCTGGGCGATGTTGGGCGGCTCTACAGCGAGCTGGCGGCCTCGTGGATGTGGGTCGCTGCGCTCGGCGGCATTGCGCTGTGGTTTTATACCCGACCCAAACGGCGCATTAACAACCCCTTTCAGAACCGACGTCGAGTGCATGTGGCGTTAGGCTGGACGCTGCTGGGTGGAATGTTGTTATTCTCAGCAACCGGCCTGACCTGGTCCCAGTGGGCGGGGGGGAACGTTGATAAGCTGCGTGCTGAGATGAACTGGCTGACGCCGCAGGTCAATACAATGCTCTCCGGTATGCCCATGGTCATGGACGAACACGCCGAACATCGCGGCCATCATGGGGTAATGATCGTGCCGGAGATGGCGATGGATCTGACGCAGTTTGATGGCGTGCTGAGTGCTGCGCGAAAGTCAGGAATTGATGCTAACAAGCTTGAGATCCGCCCCGCCAGTACGTCCGATCGAGCCTGGACGGTAACGGAAATCGATCGCAGCTGGCCAACGCAGGTTGATGCCGTTGCGGTTGATCCCAATACGATGCAGGTCATGGACAGAACCCGCTTTGAAGATTTCCCGTTAATGGCAAAACTGACCCGCTGGGGCGTGGATTTCCATATGGGGATCTTATTCGGGCTGGTGAACCAGCTGCTGCTCGTTGCGTTCGGACTTGCCCTTTGCGTGCTCGTTATCTGGGGATACCGAATGTGGTGGATGCGTCGTCCGGCGAGGTCAGCTGCGAACCCGGTGCAGACGCTTTGTCAGAGCTGGCTGGCGCTGTCATTCTGGGGGAGGGCGGTCACGATAGTGGTTAGTGCTCTGCTGGGACTGGCGTTGCCGGTGATGGGCGTTAGTCTGGCCTTGTTTATATTTGTTGACTGGCTACGCTGGCGAGCGGCGTCAGGCGTGTCGCTCGCCGGATCCTCCGTTAAATAACCTTATGGCGTGCTGATGACTACCGCGACCCGGCGGTTTTCAGCGCGCCCTTGCGAGGTGCTGTTGCTGGCAACGGGATATTTTTTGCCTAATCCCCGCGTGGTGAGGTTACTGCGTGGGATATTCGCACCCTTTGCCCAGGTGTCTGCAACGGCATTGGCGCGTTTTAACGAGAGCGCTTCGTTATAGCTATCCTCACCATAATTATCCGTGTGACCGTCCATCCGGGCGTGGTTCAGACCGGTTGCCGCCAGACGCGAGGCCATGGTCTGGATCTGTGTTTCGCTCTCCGGGCGCAGTCTTGCATCATTTTTATCAAATAAGATTTTATCCGACAGTCCCAGGGACCAGTCGCCATTCAGTTCGTTAAAGCCGTAAGACTTCATCGCCGCAACTTGTTCTGGTGTAAATTTACCTGGCGGTGTCTGGCAGCCTGCCAGGGCCAGCGATCCGAGTAACAAGGGCGCGATATATCGCTTTAACATAGTACATTCCTTTCTAATTTATTGTTTTTGTACGCTGATTCTTGACCAGGTACATATTGCGGTCGGCTTGCTCCAGTAATGCTTCCACGGAGGCATTTTCCCACGCCAGAGCGAAGCCAATGCTGAGTGACAATGATGCAGTTTGCCCGTTATGCAGATCAAACGGACGGATAAACTGCTGCGAAAGCGCAGCACAAATATATTGAACTTCACGCTCAGAATGGACGCCGTACAGCACCATGGCGAACTCGTCGCCGCCGAGGCGGTATGACTGATGACGTTTATCACCAAACTCAACCATCCTGCTGGCGACTTCAATCAGCACGCCGTCACCTGCCGCATGTCCCCAGGTATCGTTGATAAACTTAAAGTTATCCCCATCGAGGAAAAGCAGGGCCGAGTTTGCCTTTGCCGATGAATCGTTCATCAGTGCCGCAATGCTATTACGAAACGCGGCGCGGTTAGCCAGCCCGGTTAAGGGGTCGTGCATGGCAGTACGTAGTAACTGGGCATTCTTGGCCTGAAGCTTTAGCTGCCACTCTTCCATCTCATCCAGCAGGCTGTTGAAGTCTTCGCCAAACTGGTGGAATTCTTCAATACGGCCTTCCGTCACCCGACGGGAGAAATTACGGTTGGCGCGCACGTCATGGACGACGTCGGTAATATTCTGCATCTCCGTCACCATACCGTGATGCAGGGAACGTGTAATGGTGAGCGCAACGGCAGATGCAAACAGAATGCAGCCGGTCAGGACAGCAAACGACAGCCAGATAAAGTGGCTGATAAGGCTGTCTCGTGCGGTAAGGCGAATTTCGCCAATCACCGTGCCGTTATGCTCGATCGGTTGTGCAACAGGGACAGGAAACAGCCAGCGGCTGACCAGCGCACCCAGGGTGTCTGTGTTATCTTCCGGATCCCATGACCAGTAAGCGAAACGTTTTTGGTGGGCATTGAGGACTTCCGCCACGGCAAATTGCCCCTGTTTCCCAAGGGCTGCAAGTGTTTCATTGGCCGCGAGTGAATCATTGAAAACCAACGAGGCTTCAAGGCTGTGACTCATGGTTGAGCCGGTGAGTTCGAGATTCTTTTGCGCGTATTGCTTTAATGTCACCACGGAAGCGAAACACAGCAACAACCATATAAATGTCATTGTAATGATGACGCTTATCATGCTGATCCGGCGCAACGTTCTTTTAAACGTCGGACGCGGTGTAGAGGCGAAATCCTTATTCATGCTTTTTATTCCGTGCAAGCATTAATACATCTGGATTGACGCGCACGCCACTGCGCGTCAATGCATCCAGATTGACGGAAAATCTGACCTGGTTCTGTTCTGTTATCAGGCAAAATGCACTGCCAATAACACATTCAGGATTTTGCTCTGAGATTAATAGCAACGCTCGGCCCTGATATTGACTAATTAATTCAAGTTGTTTTGCAGGCGATTCAGCCCCGAAATAAATAGCATCGCACGTCGCAGAGAGTGCTTCCTGATCGTTACGTACAATGACAGGAGTATAAGGTAACTGGCTTTGCGCATCTTCACTGCTGAGTACTTGCGTATAGTGAGATGAAGCATAAATACAGAGCTTAGGCTGCCCTGAGAGTGAAGGCCATCGGGTATAGCTCACAATACCGGAAACAATCGAACGTACCGATTTATCGGTATCTGTGAACGGAGCTGCCGTCGCTGAACCTGCCGTAAAGAACAGCATTATCACCAGAGTGAATCGGAACAAAGAGATCAAGAATAAATTTCTCACCAGATTCCGCCACACTGCTCTGGAAATAGTTGTCCTTAAGAGTTGTTGGCAGAATACCATTGTTTATCAACGCCGTCATTATGTCAGAAAAATCGCAGGCCAGACTTAAGCTAAATCCTACAATTACTTATATTTGGACATTAAAAGCCAGACTCAATTAAGTCTGCTGGTACTCATACTTTCATCCATCCCTTTTTGCCATGACTCATGCAGCTTTGCTGCATTTTCGGCAGTATCACAACTGGCAGGAAAAGATTTACCTGCTAATCCCCATGCGTGAATAAAACCCTCTTCACACACTTTCTTCTGACCGTCAGTATAACCCCGGAGATATTCACTCCGATCGACATGGGGGTCGTTAAAACTATCGGCCAGGGTTTGATTATCTTTAACCGGCAGGCCATTCATGGCGTCTTCTTTACCTGCATCAAACCAACTCGGGCTGGTCCAGTCAGGCTGGAAGGTGTAAGGATTGATCTGGCAACCTGATAAGAACAGTGACAACAGCGTGAGAGCAATTGAACGCATAGCCATTCTCCTTTTTCTTCAGCATAGCCTGGCTAATGAAAGTCCGTCTGTAATTTAAAGTTTACGTTTTTATCGGCTGATTTTTGCAATAAATTGGCTTGTGTAAACTAATGTGTACGTATTTTGGATTGAAATGTTTACTTTTTATGGTATGGTGGTTTCACCTCTTTGAGGAAAACAACTATCGCAAACGAGCTTGACAGGATCGCCATCATGCAAAAAGACGCGCTGAATAACGTACATATCACTGACGAACAGGTTTTAATCACTCCGGATCAGCTTAAAGCGGAATTTCCGCTGAGCATTGCGCAGGAAGCTCAAATCGAGCACTCGCGCCAGACCATTTCTGACATCATCGCTGGCCGCGACCCGCGCCTGCTGGTGGTTTGCGGTCCTTGCTCCATTCACGATCCTGAAACCGCCATTGAGTACGCTCGTCGATTTAAAGCATTAGCGGAGGAGGTCAGCGATAGCCTCTATCTCGTTATGCGCGTCTATTTTGAGAAGCCACGTACTACCGTGGGCTGGAAAGGGTTGATTAACGATCCGCACATGGATGGCTCGTTTGATGTGGAAGCAGGACTGAAAATTGCGCGTCGCCTGCTGGTGGAACTGGTGAGCATGGGGCTGCCGCTGGCTACCGAAGCGCTGGATCCGAACAGCCCGCAGTACCTGGGCGATCTGTTCAGCTGGTCTGCGATTGGTGCGCGTACCACGGAATCACAAACCCACCGCGAGATGGCGTCTGGCCTGTCGATGCCGGTCGGTTTTAAAAACGGTACCGATGGTAGTCTGGCGACGGCGATTAACGCGATGCGCGCTGCCGCAATGCCGCACCGTTTTGTCGGTATCAACCAGGCGGGCCAGGTGTGCCTGCTGCAAACGCAGGGCAACCCCGATGGCCATGTGATCCTGCGCGGCGGTAAAGCGCCAAACTACAGCCCGGCTGATGTCGCGCAGTGTGAAAAAGAGATGGCACAGGCAGGACTGCGCCCGGCGCTGATGGTAGATTGCAGTCATGGTAATTCGAATAAAGATTACCGTCGCCAGCCTGCGGTTGCGGAATCGGTGATCGCACAGATTAAAGATGGCAACCGTTCCATTATCGGTCTGATGATTGAGAGCAACATTCATGAAGGCAATCAGTCATCGGAACAACCGCGTAGCGCAATGAAGCATGGCGTCTCCGTTACGGATGCCTGCATCAGCTGGGAAACCACCGATGCGCTGCTGCGTGAGATCCACAAAGATTTGAACGGCCAGCTGGCGACGCGTCTGGCTTAAGAGGGTAGTTATGGTTGCTGAATTGACCGCATTACGCGATCAAATTGATGAAGTGGATAAGGCGCTGCTGGACCTGCTGGCGCGCCGCATGGCGCTGGTTGCTGAAGTCGGTGAGGTCAAAAGCAAATACGGCCTGCCGATTTACGTCCCGGAACGCGAAGCCACTATGCTCGCCTCCCGCCGTAAAGAGGCTCAGGCGCTGGGCGTTTCTCCGGATTTAATTGAAGATGTCCTGCGCCGCGTGATGCGCGAATCTTACTCCAGTGAAAATGACAAAGGCTTCAAAACCCTTTGTCCTTCGCTGCGCCCGGTAGTGATTGTCGGCGGCGGCGGTCAGATGGGCCGTCTGTTTGAAAAAATGCTGACGCTTTCTGGCTACCAGGTACGCATTCTGGAAAAAGAGGACTGGGAGCATGCCCCGGAACTCATGAAAGATGCCGGAATGGTTATTGTCAGCGTCCCGATCCACGTGACGGAGCAGATCATCGGGAAGCTTCCTCCTTTACCGGATGATTGCATTCTGGTGGATCTGGCTTCCGTCAAAAATGGTCCGCTGCAGGCAATGCTGGCTGCACATACGGGCCCGGTACTGGGTCTGCACCCGATGTTTGGCCCGGACAGTGGCAGCCTGGCGAAGCAGGTAGTCGTCTACTGTGATGGGCGTCAGCCGGAAGCATACCAGTGGTTCCTGGAACAAATTCAGGTGTGGGGCGCGCGACTGCACCGCATTAGCGCAGTTGAGCACGACCAGAACATGGCCTTCATTCAGGCGCTGCGCCACTTTGCAACCTTTGCCTATGGTCTGCATCTGGCGGAAGAGAACGTGCAGCTTGAACAACTGCTGGCGCTCTCTTCACCTATCTATCGTCTGGAACTGGCGATGGTCGGGCGCCTGTTTGCTCAGGATCCACAGCTTTACGCGGACATTATTATGTCCTCCGAAAACAACCTGGCGCTGATCAAGCGCTACTATCAGCGCTTTGGCGAAGCTATTACGCTGCTGGAGCACGGAGACAAGCAGGCGTTTATCGACAGCTTCCGTAAGGTAGAGCACTGGTTCGGCGATTACGCCACGCGTTTCCAGAGTGAAAGCCGCACGCTGTTGCGTCAGGCAAATGACAGTCGCCAGTAATGCGATGATGTATATACTGAAAGCCAGCGTTGCTGGCTTTTTTCATTTTGGGGACTTGTCATGGCTGAACCGCAGCTGCTGTTGAATTACACCGGACATTTGCCAGAGTGCCCGACGTGGAGTGCGGAAGAGAATGCACTCTACTGGGCGGATATTCTGGAAGGGGAGATCCATCGTTTTCATCTGCCCACGGCAGAACACACAGTGCTCTCTTTTCACGAAGAGGTGGGCTGTTTCGCGCTGCGCGAGCGTGGCGGGTTTATTGTGGCGATGCGTACGGGGATCTGGCTGACCGATAAACACGGTCTGCTCCGGCGCAAGGTGTGCGATAACCCGTCCAACCCGCAGCTTGCTCGTTTTAACGACGGGGGTACCGACCATCTGGGACGGTTCTATGCAGGCACCTTCTGGGGGCCGGGAGATTATAACGGTGCCATGCTGATGCGTATCGATAACGACCTGACGCCGAAAGTGATCCAGTGTGATATTCACGGGCATAACGGCTTAGCGTTTAGTCCGGACAAGCAGTGGATGTTTACCTCAGACACGCCAAACGGCGTGATCTACCGTACGCCGCTTGATGAGCAGGGCGAACCCGGCAAGCGCGAGGCGTTTCGCCGGTTTAACGAGGGGGAAGGCATACCCGACGGTGCGGCTATGGATGAAGAAGGCTGCTACTGGAGCGCGATGTTTGACGGTTGGCGTATTGCCCGTTTTTCACCGCAAGGGGAGCAACTTGAAGAATACCGCATGCCGGTACGTTGCCCGACGATGGTCTGTTTTGGCGGTGATGACATGAAAACGCTGTTTATTACCACCACGCGGGAAAATATGGATGCGGAAGAGGTGGCGAAGTACCCCCTCTCCGGTGCCATCTTCACCCTGCCCGTCAGCGTGGCAGGGATGAAGAAAAGTCGATTTATTGAACATTAAGCCGGGTCAACCGGGACCACGTTCTCGCTCGGATAGCAGCCCAGCACTTTCATGGAGCGCGTGATCTCGCCGAGTTCGCGCAGGGCTTTCTGCATGGATGCAGATTCCAGGTTGGCCTGGATATCGAGGTAGAACATCTCTTCCCACGGATTACCGTGGATCGGACGTGATTCCAGCTTTGTCATGATCAGATTGTGATTACGCAGTACCAACAGCGCTTCAACCAGTGCGCCTGCCTGCTGACCGGTAGCCATAAGCAGGGTCGTTTTTGCCGGAACCTGATCCGAGACATCAATTGCTTTACGCGCCAGCACCACGAAACGGGTGATGTTTTGCGTCTGGTTTGCCAGATTGCGTTCAAGCACCTGCAGGCCATACAGCGCGCCACCCGCTTCGCTGCCGAGCGCGGCGACGGTTGGAGAGTTAGCCTGCGCCACTTTTTCCATCGCCGCCGAGGTGCTTTCAGTGTACTCAATTTTCCAGTTCGGATAGCGGTTCAGGAACTGGCTGCACTGTTGGAACGGTTGAGGATGGCTGTAAACCGTTTCGATCTTGCTCAGGTCGGTTGAGCCGGAGACCAGCACGCAGTGGTCGATTGGGATTGTCAGCTCGCCAACCAGCGACAGGCTGGTGTGCTGGAGCAGATCGTAGACATCATTAATGGCGCCGGAACTGGTGTTCTCAATAGGCACCACGGCGTAATCCGCCTGGCCGGTTTCTACCTGATTGAAAATATCAGCAAACTTCGCACAACCGCTCTCAATGAACTCTTCGAAATGGCGGGCTGCGTACTGGCGCGCAGCCAGGTGGGAGTAGGAGCCTTTTGGACCGAGGAACGCGACGCGTGCAGAGTGCGGGTTGGTTTTGTTCAGATGCTGCTGGAGCAACGCTTGCTGGGTCAGAACGGAATCTTCGATGATGAGCTGGAACAGACGGGTGATGTAGTGGGCATCAAGATGATGCGCTTTGCCGAGCTGAATCAACCGTTCCAGTAAATCGCGCTCGCGGTCGATATCGCGCACGGGGCGGTGAGAGTCCAGCTTGGCTTTACCCACCTCGACGGCGAGGGCACGGCGTTCGGCCAACAGCGCCAGTAATTTCTCGTCCAGCGCGCTGATTTTTACGCGCAGATCCAGTAACGGGTTTTCCGGTGTCATAGTGTTGCCTGTCTCGTTTTATCGTTATCAATAAAAAAGGCCTCCCGCTGTGGGAGGCCTTGTTGTTCGTCTTCGCATTCTTTATCACACGACGAAACGCCTCCCAGTCAGGGGAAGGTAAAAAAGAATGCGAAGAAGAACGGCGTAAGTTTCATAAAGTCATCCTGAAATTGATACCGTTAAAGTACCCGTACTGTTTTCACCCTGTCAATAAAAAACGCGCCCGAAGGCGCGTTGGCGGTACACTCAATTTAAAGGATTACTCTTCTTCAACTTCTTCCGCGAAGCTGGCGTCTTTCACCGATGTTGTGGCGCGACGGGCTTCACCTTTGTGTTGCACTTTATTGAGCTGCCGTTCCAGCTTGTTGATCAAATCGTTAATAGCGGTGTACATATCCTCATGTTTTGCGCTGGCGACCAGATGGCCGTTTGGAGTATTGATAGTTGCGTCAGCGATGAAACCCTGCGGTTCCTTGGACAGAATGATATGTGGGTTAATCAAATGTGTTTGCCATTTATCCAGTTTGGCGAGACGGTCTGCGACGTGCTGGCGAATTGCCGGAGTAATTTCCATTTGTTTACTGGTAATGTTCATTGTCATAAATTTTACCTCTTGTCTTTCCGTCTTGGTGATTCCAGCATACCCGACCTAATGTCAAAATGTGTGATTTAGATCACGTTATTTTGTCACTTTTTGTCAGGGAATCTTTTTTGTGAGGCAGGGCAGGAAGAGGTGAGATTTACCTTGTCGAAGACAAAAATTGGGGCCATAGTTGACGGGATGTGTTGAGGCTAAAGCGCTTCAGCGGGTGACAGAAATGAATAAAAAATCGGCAGCCCTGAGGCTGCCGATTTGCATTGACGCTTCTGTCAGGTGTTGCTGCTGTTCGCGGCGATGATTTTCGCGACCTTTTCAGCCTGCGAAGTCATCTGCATCTGACGATAGGCATTTTCCATCAGCTTCAGGCCATCGCGCGTTGCCTGAGTATCCGGATAGTCACGCAGCATACCTTCAACACGGTTAACCACGGCAACCCAAGCGCCACGGCGGGTGTAGTACTCAGCCACGGAGTATTCATATTTCGCCAGACGATCTTTCAGGAACACCAGACGCTTGGTGGCATCGGTAATGTACTGACTGTTCGGGTAGCCGCGCACCAGCTTGGAGAAGTCATTGAAGGCATCGCGTGCGTGCTGCGGGTCACGGTCAGAACGATCCACGCCGAAGAAGCCCTGCAGCGCACTGTCATCCAACGCCATGTTGGTCAGTCCGCGCATATACATGACATAATCGATGTTAGGATGAGTTGGGTTCAGACGCATGAAGCGATCGATGGTGGCCTGAGCCAGTGGAAGATCGGCATTTTTATAGTACGCATAGATAAGATCTAACTGTACCTGCTGTGAATAGGGACCAAATGGATAGCGATTATCCAACGCTTCCAGTTGCGTTATCGCCTGTTTCCAGTTACCGTCCTGCAACTTTTGTTGTGCAGTCGCATAGATTTCATTCGGCGGATTGTCAGGGACCTGTTCATTTGAACCGGAGCAGCCCACCAAAGCCAGGCTCAACGTGGCCGCTGCCACCAGATATTTCATGCGCGTCATGACGTTTTGACTTTCCTCAAATGTTTGTCCGGGAGAAACTCTGTTCCTGCTCCCGATTAAGACCAGCTACAATAGCACACTATATTAAACGGCAAAGCCGTAAAACCCAACGTTAAACGAAGAAGCAGTTTATGGCACAACGAGTAGAACTCACCGCAACAGTCTCCGAAAATCAGCTCGGTCAACGCTTAGATCAGGCTTTGGCCGAATTGTTCCCTGATTATTCGCGTTCACGCATAAAAGAATGGATCCTTGACCAGCGCGTGATGGTAAACGGCAAGATCTGGGACAAACCAAAAGAGAAAGTGTTAGGTGGGGAAGCTGTCGCCATCAATGCTGAAATCGAAGAGGAAATCCGCTTCGAGCCGCAGGATATCCCACTGGACATCGTCTATGAAGATGATGACATTCTGGTGATCAACAAGCCGCGCGACCTGGTTGTTCATCCAGGCGCGGGGAATCCTGACGGTACGGTACTTAACGCACTTCTCCATTATTACCCGCCAATCGTTGATGTACCGCGCGCCGGTATTGTGCACCGTCTGGATAAAGACACCACGGGTCTGATGGTAGTGGCAAAGACTGTTCCTGCTCAGACCCGTCTGGTGGAATCCCTGCAGCTGCGCGAAATCACCCGTGAGTATGAAGCAGTAGCCATTGGTCATATGACCTCTGGCGGCACGGTTGAAGAGCCTATCAGTCGACACCCGACCAAACGTACCCATATGTCGGTGCACCCGATGGGTAAACTGGCGGTGACGCACTACCGCATCATGGAACATTTCCGCATACATACGCGCCTGCGTCTGCGTCTGGAAACCGGCCGTACTCACCAGATCCGCGTGCACATGGCGCACATTACCCATCCGCTGGTGGGCGATCAGGTTTACGGTGGTCGTCCTCGTCCGCCAAAAGGCGCGTCTGATGAGTTCATTTCTGTGCTGCGTAAGTTTGACCGTCAGGCACTGCACGCAACCATGCTGCGTCTTTACCACCCGATTACGGGGATTCAGATGGAATGGCATGCGCCGATCCCACAGGATATGGTGGAACTTATCGACGCCATGCGCGCTGACTTTGAAGAACATAAGGATCACGTGGACTGGTTATGACCAAACTGATTGTTCCGGAGTGGCCGCTGCCCGAAGGCGTGGCTGCCTGCAGTTCGACCCGAATCGGCGGTGTGAGCCAGGGGGCGTGGGAGTCGTTGAACCTTGGCGCGCACTGTGGTGACAACCTGGAACACGTTGAAGAAAACCGTAAACGTCTGTTTGCTGCGGGCAAGTTACCGTCTAAACCGGTCTGGCTTGAGCAGGTTCACGGCAAGGATGTGTTGACGCTGTCGGGGGAACCCTATGCGTCTAAACGTGCCGATGCTTCCTACAGCAACACGCCAGGAACGGTGTGCGCCGTGATGACCGCTGACTGCCTGCCGGTTCTGTTCTGTAACCGTGCGGGCACTGAAGTCGCGGCAGCTCATGCGGGCTGGCGTGGTCTGTGTGAAGGTGTTCTGGAAGAAACAGTCGCCTGCTTTAACGATGAGCCAGACAATATCATCGCCTGGCTCGGCCCGGCCATTGGTCCTCGCGCATTTGAAGTGGGCCCAGAGGTCCGCGAAGCCTT
This sequence comes from Enterobacter sp. JMULE2, assembly GCF_013337145.1. Taxonomy (NCBI): domain Bacteria; kingdom Pseudomonadati; phylum Pseudomonadota; class Gammaproteobacteria; order Enterobacterales; family Enterobacteriaceae; genus Enterobacter; species Enterobacter sp. JMULE2. The sequence goes on along the minus strand of NZ_SGWD01000016.1, from coordinate 240,383 downwards.
TATGGCAAAAGATCCGCAAGCAGTGGAAGCCTTCCTGCCTTCAGGAGGTAAATATCTGGCCGATATCTACACGCTCGCTCGTCAGCGCCTGAATAACGTGGGCGTAACGCAGATCTTCGGCGGCGATCGCTGTACCTTCACCGAAAAGGGTGATTTTTTCTCTTATCGCCGCGACAAGACGACGGGTCGTATGGCAAGTTTCATTTGGCTGATATAACCTAAAGAATCAAGACGATCCGGCACGTGCCGTTTTCTTTTCACATAATTCAGGTCATTAACCTTGAATAATTGAGGGATGACCTCATTTAATCTCCAGTAGCAAATTTGACCTGTAATGGGAGGAGTTATGCGTCTGGATCGTCTTACTAATAAATTCCAGCTTGCTCTCGCCGATGCCCAGTCTCTCGCACTGGGGCACGACAACCAATTTATCGAACCTCTTCATTTAATGAGCGCCTTGCTGAATCAGGAAGGGGGATCGGTACGTCCTTTATTAACGTCCGCTGGCATTAATGCTGGCCAGTTACGCACCGCTATCGATCAGGCGCTGAGCCGTTTACCGCAGGTAGAAGGTACCGGTGGTGACGTTCAACCGTCTCAGGATCTGGTGCGCGTGCTGAACCTTTGCGACAAGCTGGCGCAAAAACGTGGTGACAACTTTATATCGTCAGAGCTTTTTGTTCTGGCGGCGCTTGAATCACGCGGTACCTTAACCGACCTGCTGAAATCTGCTGGTGCAACCACCGCCAATGTGACTCAGGCGATTGAGAAAATGCGCGGAGGTGAAAGCGTGAACGATCAGGGAGCCGAAGACCAACGTCAGGCTTTGAAGAAATTTACGGTCGATCTGACCGAGCGTGCTGAACAGGGCAAACTTGACCCGGTGATCGGCCGTGACGAAGAAATTCGCCGTACTATCCAGGTACTGCAACGTCGTACCAAGAACAACCCGGTGCTGATTGGTGAACCGGGTGTTGGTAAAACCGCCATTGTTGAAGGGCTGGCGCAGCGTATCGTCAACGGCGAAGTGCCGGAAGGGTTGAAAGGCCGCCGCGTGCTGGCGCTGGATATGGGCGCGCTGGTGGCCGGTGCGAAATACCGTGGCGAGTTTGAAGAGCGTCTCAAAGGCGTGCTTAACGACCTGGCGAAACAGGAAGGCAACGTCATTCTGTTTATCGACGAGTTGCACACCATGGTCGGTGCAGGTAAAGCAGACGGCGCAATGGATGCCGGGAACATGCTGAAACCTGCGCTGGCGCGTGGTGAACTTCACTGCGTAGGTGCAACTACTCTGGATGAGTACCGTCAGTACATTGAGAAAGATGCTGCGCTGGAACGTCGTTTCCAGAAAGTGTTTGTTGCTGAGCCAAGCGTTGAAGATACCATCGCCATCCTGCGTGGCCTGAAAGAGCGCTATGAGCTGCACCACCATGTGCAGATTACGGACCCGGCCATCGTTGCGGCGGCGACGCTTTCACATCGTTATATCGCTGACCGTCAGCTGCCGGACAAAGCGATTGACCTGATCGACGAAGCGGCATCAAGCATTCGTATGCAGATTGACTCGAAACCGGAAGAGTTGGACCGTCTTGACCGCCGTATTATTCAGCTCAAGCTGGAACAGCAGGCGTTGAAGAAAGAGTCTGATGAAGCCAGTAAGAAACGCCTGGATATGCTGAACGAAGAGCTGGACGATAAAGAACGTCAGTACTCTGAGTTAGAAGAAGAGTGGAAAGCGGAGAAAGCGTCCCTTTCTGGCACCCAGACGATCAAAGCAGAGCTGGAACAGGCAAAAATCGCCATTGAGCAGGCGCGTCGCGTCGGTGACCTGGCGCGTATGTCTGAACTACAGTACGGCAAAATTCCTGAGCTGGAGAAACAGCTTGAGATTGCGACGCAGTCCGAAGGCAAAACGATGCGCTTGTTACGTAATAAAGTGACGGATGCAGAAATTGCTGAAGTGCTGGCGCGCTGGACCGGTATTCCAGTGGCACGCATGCTGGAAGGTGAGCGTGAGAAACTGCTGCGCATGGAGCAGGATCTCCACAATCGCGTGATTGGGCAAAACGAGGCGGTTGAGGCTGTTTCCAACGCTATTCGTCGTAGCCGTGCAGGGCTTTCCGATCCTAATCGTCCAATCGGTTCGTTCCTGTTCCTGGGGCCAACCGGTGTCGGTAAAACCGAGCTGTGTAAAGCGCTGGCTAACTTTATGTTCGACAGCGACGACGCGATGGTGCGTATCGATATGTCCGAGTTTATGGAGAAACACTCCGTCTCGCGTCTGGTTGGTGCGCCTCCGGGATATGTCGGTTATGAAGAAGGGGGCTACCTGACAGAAGCGGTTCGCCGCCGTCCTTACTCCGTCATCCTGCTGGATGAAGTGGAAAAAGCACACCCGGATGTGTTCAACATTCTGCTGCAGGTGCTGGATGATGGTCGACTGACCGACGGGCAGGGGAGAACGGTCGATTTCCGTAATACAGTAGTGATTATGACGTCGAACCTGGGTTCCGATTTGATTCAGGAACGCTTCGGTGAACTGGATTACGGCCATATGAAGGATCTGGTACTCGGTGTGGTCAGCCATAGCTTCCGTCCGGAGTTCATCAACCGTATTGATGAAGTCGTGGTCTTCCATCCTCTGGGTGAGAAACACATCGCGTCGATTGCGCAGATTCAGCTGCAGCGTCTTTATAAACGTCTGGAAGAGCGTGGATATGAAATCCACATCTCGGACGAGGCGCTGAAGCTGCTGAGCGAGAATGGTTACGACCCGGTGTACGGGGCTCGTCCATTGAAACGAGCTATCCAGCAGCAGATCGAAAACCCGCTGGCGCAGCAAATCCTTTCCGGGGAGCTGATTCCTGGCAAAGTTATCCGTCTCGAAGCCAACGACGATCGCATTGTGGCAGTGCAGTAAATCACAAAACTCAAAAACGAGCCGCTTGCGGCTCGTTTTTGTTTAAAAACCAGGCAAAAATTGAGGTCTGGGAGGAGCTTTGCCTGGAAAGTGAGCAGTCAGTAAATAATTTTCACTTTATCCTTGCAGCTTCGTAATTACTCCCTATAATGCGCCTCCACTGACACGGAACAACGGCACACACGCCGCCGGGTCAGCAGAGAAAAGCGAAAATAAACGCTTGACTCTGAAGCGGGAAGACGTAATATGCACACCCCGCGCCGCTGCGAAAAGCGAAGCGGCACTGCTCTTTAACAATTTATCAGACAATCTGTGTGGGCACTCAAAGTGATATGGATTCTTAATGTCTTCGGACAATAAATGAATACCAAGTCTCTGAGTGAACATACGTAATTCATTACGAAGTTTAATTCACGAGCATCAAACTTAAATTGAAGAGTTTGATCATGGCTCAGATTGAACGCTGGCGGCAGGCCTAACACATGCAAGTCGAGCGGTAACACAGGGAGCTTGCTCCTGGGTGACGAGCGGCGGACGGGTGAGTAATGTCTGGGAAACTGCCTGATGGAGGGGGATAACTACTGGAAACGGTAGCTAATACCGCATAATGTCGCAAGACCAAAGAGGGGGACCTTCGGGCCTCTTGCCATCAGATGTGCCCAGATGGGATTAGCTAGTAGGTGGGGTAACGGCTCACCTAGGCGACGATCCCTAGCTGGTCTGAGAGGATGACCAGCCACACTGGAACTGAGACACGGTCCAGACTCCTACGGGAGGCAGCAGTGGGGAATATTGCACAATGGGCGCAAGCCTGATGCAGCCATGCCGCGTGTATGAAGAAGGCCTTCGGGTTGTAAAGTACTTTCAGCGGGGAGGAAGGTGTTGAGGTTAATAACCTCAGCAATTGACGTTACCCGCAGAAGAAGCACCGGCTAACTCCGTGCCAGCAGCCGCGGTAATACGGAGGGTGCAAGCGTTAATCGGAATTACTGGGCGTAAAGCGCACGCAGGCGGTCTGTCAAGTCGGATGTGAAATCCCCGGGCTCAACCTGGGAACTGCATTCGAAACTGGCAGGCTAGAGTCTTGTAGAGGGGGGTAGAATTCCAGGTGTAGCGGTGAAATGCGTAGAGATCTGGAGGAATACCGGTGGCGAAGGCGGCCCCCTGGACAAAGACTGACGCTCAGGTGCGAAAGCGTGGGGAGCAAACAGGATTAGATACCCTGGTAGTCCACGCCGTAAACGATGTCGACTTGGAGGTTGTGCCCTTGCGGCGTGGCTTCCGGAGCTAACGCGTTAAGTCGACCGCCTGGGGAGTACGGCCGCAAGGTTAAAACTCAAATGAATTGACGGGGGCCCGCACAAGCGGTGGAGCATGTGGTTTAATTCGATGCAACGCGAAGAACCTTACCTACTCTTGACATCCAGAGAACTTTCCAGAGATGGATTGGTGCCTTCGGGAACTCTGAGACAGGTGCTGCATGGCTGTCGTCAGCTCGTGTTGTGAAATGTTGGGTTAAGTCCCGCAACGAGCGCAACCCTTATCCTTTGTTGCCAGCGGTTCGGCCGGGAACTCAAAGGAGACTGCCAGTGATAAACTGGAGGAAGGTGGGGATGACGTCAAGTCATCATGGCCCTTACGAGTAGGGCTACACACGTGCTACAATGGCGCATACAAAGAGAAGCGACCTCGCGAGAGCAAGCGGACCTCATAAAGTGCGTCGTAGTCCGGATTGGAGTCTGCAACTCGACTCCATGAAGTCGGAATCGCTAGTAATCGTAGATCAGAATGCTACGGTGAATACGTTCCCGGGCCTTGTACACACCGCCCGTCACACCATGGGAGTGGGTTGCAAAAGAAGTAGGTAGCTTAACCTTCGGGAGGGCGCTTACCACTTTGTGATTCATGACTGGGGTGAAGTCGTAACAAGGTAACCGTAGGGGAACCTGCGGTTGGATCACCTCCTTACCTTAAAGAACCTGCCTTTGTAGTGTCCACACAGATTGTCTGATGAAAAGTAAATAGCAAGGCGTCTTGCGATTGAGACTTCAGTGTCCCCTTCGTCTAGAGGCCCAGGACACCGCCCTTTCACGGCGGTAACAGGGGTTCGAATCCCCTAGGGGACGCCACTTGCTGGTTCGTGAGTGAAAGTCACCTGCCTTAATATCTCAAAACTCATCTTCGGGTGACGTTTGAGATATTTGCTCTTTAAAAATCTGGATCAAGCTGAAAATTGAAACGACACACATGTTATGTGTGTTCGAGTCTCTCAAATTTTCGCAATTTGATGATGAATCGAAAGAAACATCTTCGGGTTGTGAGGTTAAGCGACTAAGCGTACACGGTGGATGCCCTGGCAGTCAGAGGCGATGAAGGACGTGCTAATCTGCGAAAAGCGCCGGCGAGGTGATATGAACCTTTGACCCGGCGATGTCCGAATGGGGAAACCCAGTGTGTTCCGACACACTATCGTTAACTGAATACATAGGTTAACGAGGCGAACCGGGGGAACTGAAACATCTAAGTACCCCGAGGAAAAGAAATCAACCGAGATTCCCCCAGTAGCGGCGAGCGAACGGGGAGCAGCCCAGAGTCTGAATCAGCTTGTGTGTTAGTGGAAGCGTCTGGAAAGTCGCAGGGTACAGGGTGATACTCCCGTACACGAAAGCACACTTGCTGTGAACTCGAAGAGTAGGGCGGGACACGTGGTATCCTGTCTGAATATGGGGGGACCATCCTCCAAGGCTAAATACTCCTGACTGACCGATAGTGAACCAGTACCGTGAGGGAAAGGCGAAAAGAACCCCGGCGAGGGGAGTGAAAAAGAACCTGAAACCGTGTACGTACAAGCAGTGGGAGCCTACTTGTTAGGTGACTGCGTACCTTTTGTATAATGGGTCAGCGACTTATATTCTGTAGCAAGGTTAACCGTATAGGGGAGCCGAAGGGAAACCGAGTCTTAACTGGGCGTTAAGTTGCAGGGTATAGACCCGAAACCCGGTGATCTAGCCATGGGCAGGTTGAAGGTTGGGTAACACTAACTGGAGGACCGAACCGACTAATGTTGAAAAATTAGCGGATGACTTGTGGCTGGGGGTGAAAGGCCAATCAAACCGGGAGATAGCTGGTTCTCCCCGAAAGCTATTTAGGTAGCGCCTCGTGAACTCATCTTCGGGGGTAGAGCACTGTTTCGGCTAGGGGGCCATCCCGGCTTACCAACCCGATGCAAACTACGAATACCGAAGAATGTTATCACGGGAGACACACGGCGGGTGCTAACGTCCGTCGTGAAGAGGGAAACAACCCAGACCGCCAGCTAAGGTCCCAAAGTCATGGTTAAGTGGGAAACGATGTGGGAAGGCACAGACAGCCAGGATGTTGGCTTAGAAGCAGCCATCATTTAAAGAAAGCGTAATAGCTCACTGGTCGAGTCGGCCTGCGCGGAAGATGTAACGGGGCTAAACCATGCACCGAAGCTGCGGCAGCGACACTATGTGTTGTTGGGTAGGGGAGCGTTCTGTAAGCCGTTGAAGGTGGCCTGTGAGGGTTGCTGGAGGTATCAGAAGTGCGAATGCTGACATAAGTAACGATAATGCGGGTGAAAAGCCCGCACGCCGGAAGACCAAGGGTTCCTGTCCAACGTTAATCGGGGCAGGGTGAGTCGACCCCTAAGGCGAGGCCGAAAGGCGTAGTCGATGGGAAACAGGTTAATATTCCTGTACTTGGTGTTACTGCGAAGGGGGGACGGAGAAGGCTATGTTAGCCGGGCGACGGTTGTCCCGGTTTAAGCATGTAGGCGGGAGTTTTAGGTAAATCCGGAACTCTTTTAACGCTGAGGTGTGATGACGAGGCACTACGGTGCTGAAGTAACAAATGCCCTGCTTCCAGGAAAAGCCTCTAAGCATCAGGTAACATCAAATCGTACCCCAAACCGACACAGGTGGTCAGGTAGAGAATACCAAGGCGCTTGAGAGAACTCGGGTGAAGGAACTAGGCAAAATGGTGCCGTAACTTCGGGAGAAGGCACGCTGATATGTAGGTGAAGCCCCTGCGGGTGGAGCTGAAATCAGTCGAAGATACCAGCTGGCTGCAACTGTTTATTAAAAACACAGCACTGTGCAAACACGAAAGTGGACGTATACGGTGTGACGCCTGCCCGGTGCCGGAAGGTTAATTGATGGGGTTAGCGGCAACGCGAAGCTCTTGATCGAAGCCCCGGTAAACGGCGGCCGTAACTATAACGGTCCTAAGGTAGCGAAATTCCTTGTCGGGTAAGTTCCGACCTGCACGAATGGCGTAATGATGGCCAGGCTGTCTCCACCCGAGACTCAGTGAAATTGAACTCGCTGTGAAGATGCAGTGTACCCGCGGCAAGACGGAAAGACCCCGTGAACCTTTACTATAGCTTGACACTGAACACTGGTCCTTGATGTGTAGGATAGGTGGGAGGCTTTGAAGCGTGGACGCCAGTCTGCGTGGAGCCGCCCTTGAAATACCACCCTTTAATGGCTGGTGTTCTAACGTAGACCCGTAATCCGGGTTGCGGACAGTGTCTGGTGGGTAGTTTGACTGGGGCGGTCTCCTCCCAAAGAGTAACGGAGGAGCACGAAGGTTAGCTAATCCTGGTCGGACATCAGGAGGTTAGTGCAATGGCATAAGCTAGCTTGACTGCGAGAGTGACGGCTCGAGCAGGTGCGAAAGCAGGTCATAGTGATCCGGTGGTTCTGAATGGAAGGGCCATCGCTCAACGGATAAAAGGTACTCCGGGGATAACAGGCTGATACCGCCCAAGAGTTCATATCGACGGCGGTGTTTGGCACCTCGATGTCGGCTCATCACATCCTGGGGCTGAAGTAGGTCCCAAGGGTATGGCTGTTCGCCATTTAAAGTGGTACGCGAGCTGGGTTTAGAACGTCGTGAGACAGTTCGGTCCCTATCTGCCGTGGGCGCTGGAGAATTGAGGGGGGCTGCTCCTAGTACGAGAGGACCGGAGTGGACGCATCACTGGTGTTCGGGTTGTCATGCCAATGGCATTGCCCGGTAGCTAAATGCGGAAGAGATAAGTGCTGAAAGCATCTAAGCACGAAACTTGCCCCGAGATGAGTTCTCCCTGACTCCTTGAGAGTCCTGAAGGAACGTTGAAGACTACGACGTTGATAGGTCGGGTGTGTAAGCGCAGCGATGCGTTGAGCTAACCGATACTAATGAACCGTGAGGCTTAACCTTACAACGCCGAAGCTGTTTCGGCGAAGAGACAGACACGATATTTTCAGCCTGATACAGATTTAACAGAATTTGCCTGGCGGCTTTAGCGCGGTGGTCCCACCTGACCCCATGCCGAACTCAGAAGTGAAACGCCGTAGCGCCGATGGTAGTGTGGGGTCTCCCCATGTGAGAGTAGGGAACTGCCAGGCATCAAATAGAAGAACCCCGTACCGAAAGGTGCGGGGTTTTTTGCTTTTGGATTTTCTCTTAATTAGCCTTTCTCCTAATCGCTTATCCTGCTAATGGAATGTGTGATCTCTGTCTCAATGTTGTTTATAACAAAATTATAACATTTCATTTACGAGGTAATTGAGTCTCCTGGCTCAATACGCCGCTGTTTATGGCTGGAGCATAATCACAATGACAGAAAGCATTGCATCAAACGGGACGCTGGCTAACAGTGATACCCGCAGAAGGGTATGGGCAATCGTCAGTGCCTCTTCAGGGAACCTTGTTGAATGGTTCGACTTTTACGTCTACTCATTCTGTTCACTCTATTTCGCACATATCTTCTTTCCTTCGGGAAACACCACGACGCAGTTGCTACAAACGGCAGGGGTATTCGCTGCAGGATTCTTAATGCGACCAATCGGTGGCTGGCTGTTCGGTCGCATTGCGGATCGTCGTGGTCGTAAGGCCTCCATGTTGATCTCGGTTTGTATGATGTGCTTTGGCTCGCTGGTGATCGCCTGTCTACCGGGATATGAATCGATTGGGACCTGGGCACCGGCGCTACTTTTACTGGCCCGCTTATTCCAGGGGCTATCTGTCGGCGGTGAATACGGTACCAGTGCGACCTACATGAGTGAGATTGCACTGGAAGGCCGTAAAGGTTTTTACGCCTCATTCCAGTACGTCACGCTAATTGGTGGTCAACTGTTGGCCATCCTTGTCGTGGTGATCCTGCAGCAGATTTTGACGGATGAGCAGCTTCACACCTGGGGATGGCGGATTCCTTTCGCCATGGGGGCAGTACTGGCTATCGTCGCACTTTGGCTGCGTCGTCAGTTAGATGAGACCTCTCAGAAGGAAGTCAGAACGCTGAAGGAGGCGGGAACATTCAAAGGGTTATGGCGTAACCGCAAGGCTTTCCTGATGGTGCTGGGCTTTACTGCGGGCGGCTCTCTCAGTTTTTACACTTTCACCACTTATATGCAGAAGTATCTGGTGAACACTACAGGTATGCATGCGAATGTCGCCAGCGTTGTCATGACGGTGGCTTTATTTGTTTTTATGCTCATACAACCGCTCATCGGAGCGCTCTCGGATAAGATGGGTCGACGTACGTCGATGCTCATTTTTGGCGGATTATCTGCATTATGTACCGTCCCCATTTTGACTGCGCTTCAGCATGTTTCCTCACCGTATGCGGCATTTGCGCTGGTGATGGTGGCAATGGTGATCGTTAGTTTCTATACCTCGATCAGCGGCATACTCAAGGCGGAAATGTTCCCGGCTCAGGTTCGTGCGCTGGGGGTTGGGCTTTCGTATGCAGTGGCGAATGCGATTTTTGGCGGGTCTGCGGAATACGTTGCCCTGTCGCTAAAATCATGGGGCAGTGAAACAACGTTTTTCTGGTATGTTACGGTGATGGGGGCTCTGGCTTTCATCGTGTCCCTGATGCTGCACCGCAAGGGTAAAGGTATTCGACTTTAATCATGCGCCAACTGCCACACGGCATAGCCGGTCGTTGCGCCGGCGACATCCCAGGCAAAATCTTTCCAGCTCCAGCCGCTCCCTGCGGGGCGGCTGTCCCAAAGCTCTTTTGATGCTCCAAGGCTTACTGAGAACATCAGGCCGATTGCCGCACTCCGATCTCTGCTGTATCCCTGATGTTGCGCATACTCATTACCGGCAGCGGACAACATGGCAGAAGCGATAAAGTGTTGGGCTTTATCCTGACCCGACCAGCTATCGTTAGCCATGTGGCTACATCCTGTCAGGCACAAGAGGGCGAATAAGAGAGGGATGCGCATTAACGAACTCCATAAAAAAGCCCTGCTAATGACAGGGCCTGAACATTACAGAATACGGCTGATGAGGCGGTCTATCCGGATCCGACGTAAACGACGAATAAGTTTACGGACCTTCACAGGATAATCGGCAATGCTCTGCAGATCGCGGTAATGGCGAACGACGGTGGTATGAGTACGAATCAATTCCAGCTCGCGCTCGCGTTTCGCGGCTAATTCGTGCTGCGGATCGTGGATCAAAATGGCATTTTCCAGATCCAGGCGCCAGGCGCGTGGGTTCAGGTTATTGCCTGTCAGCAGCATCCATTCATCGTCGACCCACATACCTTTAAGGTGATAGCTGTTGTCTTCATCTTTCCAGAGACGCACAACCAGTTGGTCGGTATTCACATAATACTGCAAACGGCTCAGGAATCGACGCAGGTTGATCTCATAGAGATAAGGTAACGCGCCGATAATCTTGAACGGCTGATCTTCCGGGATAAAGAAGTCGTTTGCCGTTTTATCCCCGACAATGATTTCCACTTTTTTACCATCACGCAGCAGCTGGATGATATTGCGAACCAGCACCGCGGGAAGGTTAAAGTACGGCGTGCAGATGGTCAGTTTCTGTTCCGCACACGGCATTAAATGGAAAATGGTCTTGTTCAGCAGGCTCGATTTGCCTAAACCAACGAGTGGCGTAACGGAAAGCTCTTCGTTATTGGCATCGCCCTGAAAATGATACACCGCATCGCGCAGCTCCTGACGGAAAGTGCGAACATCGTTTTTGATTTCGGGGCTTTTAGGTCGATGGGGATCGTCGAGACGGTTCACGCCACGGCCATGGACCAGGTGTCTGTCAACCCAGTTAAACATGATATCCGCCATCTGCGCATTGCGAATCAGATGGTAGCGGTCATATCGATATTTATCGAGCTGATGGAGGTAAACGTCATTCAGACTCGCGCCGCTGTAGAGGACGCTATCATCAATAATGAAGCCTTTGAAATGCAGAACGCCGAGTGCTTCACGGGTATTGACCGGTACGCCATAAACCGGCACATCGACGCCAGGGTTCTCCTGCGCCGTGCGGCAATACCAGTCAGCATTCGTGTTAGACGCCGCCGCACCAATGCGGCCGCGCTGTGCACGGTGCCAGTCAACCAGAACGCGAACATCCAGCTCCGGACGTTGACGCTTAGCTTCATAGAGCGCGTTCAGGATCGCGCGCCCGCCTTCATCTTGTTCAAGATACAGCGCCACAATACAAATACGTCGCGTAGCGCTGGCGATCTTTTCCAGGATCGTCTCCCGAAAATGAGCGGGAGCGTAAAAGAACTCTACATCATCAACTGACTGAGAAATCTTCGGTAGTTGAGCAAGGTGTTGTTGATGTTTATTACGCTTGAATTTTGACAACATCACAGTGCGTTTCTTCTCTGTTCATTGAAGGGTTGTCTGTAGCATGCAAACAACATAAGCGGACAATGATACCCCAGTGCTATCAAAAGTGGGTAACATTTCCAGTAGGTTACTCTTGTTTATCTGCTGATGTCAGGGGGAGGGACAAGGCCACAATCCCTTCGTCCAGCTGAACATCCACGTCAAAACCCAGTTTGCGCGCCAGAGTGACCATACCGCGATTGTTGGGCATAGTAATGCCATTCAGGCGGAGCAATCCGTGATCTCGCGTATAACTGATGAGTTTTTCCAGCAGCCGTCTCCCCAGGCCCAGGCCTTTCAAATCAGAGCGTACCAGCACGGCAAACTCCGCATCGATATTATCCGGATCCGAAATAGCACGCGTCACGCCAAGGATCTCATCACTCTGCCCGGAACGCCGTACGGCCACAAACGCCATTTCTCGATCGTAGTCGATCTGCGTCATATTGGCTAAATCATCATGAGTGAATTCATTGATCTCGCTAAAGTAGCGGTAGTAAAGATCTTCTTTGGTCACCTGAGAGATGAACGTGCGTAGCTGCGGCTCATCTTCCGGCAGAATAGGGCGGAAGAGTGCGCGTTCGCCGTTTTTCATCTCCACCCATTCTTCGAGGTGTAAAGGATAAGGGCGGATCGCCAGACGGCTCTCTCTGTCTCCTGTGAATGGCGCAATATCCAGCGTGACATCCAGCGCGATAAACTCATTGCCGGACGCGAGCAGCGGGTGAATATCCAACCGCTGAATCTCGGCACAATCCACAATCAGGTTAGAGACCTGCACCAGGAACTGGCTTAATCCGGCAATATCAAGCGGGCGCAGGGCGCTCCGGCCACGGATTTTTTTGCTCTTTATCGCCTGTATTATCAGATAGCGTGCCAGATTCATATTCAATGGCGGTAATGCCACCACCGCCTGCTCTTCAGGTCGCCAGTCAACGCCGCCTTCACCCAGCATAATCAGCGGCCCAAAGACCGGATCGTGCTCAACCACCACGCGTAGCTCCTGGGCGCCTGCTCGGTTAGCCATGCTTTGCACGAGAAGGCCGTGGATCCTGGCCTGCGGCCAGGCCATTTTGACGCGATCGAAAATGGCATCTGCAGCTTGCTGCACTTCCGCAGCCGTGCGTAAGTACAACATTACGCCCTGAATATCCGACTTATGTGGGATATCCGGAGAGCGAAGCTTCAGGGCAACCGGGTAGCCAATTTGCTCAGCAATATGGACGGCTTCCGCGCTGTCGCTGGCGATCCATGTCGGCAGCGTTTGCATGCCGTAACTGCCGAGAACGGGCTGTACCTCATGCGTGTCGAGCGAGGTCGCCCCCTCTTCGATAGCCTGCTGCAGCAGTCGGTGGACGTCGACGGCATTCGCAGTCAGGTTACCTGGTAAAGCCGGGGTTTCACGCAGTTGCTTTTGGTTACGACGGTATTCCACCATATGCATAAATGCGGTGATAGTGCCTTCTGGTGTGCGATACGTCGGCAACCCGGCTTCACTGAACAGCCGGCGTGCCTCCTGAGAGGAAAATTCACCGCACCAGTTGGTGAGCACGGTAACGTATTTGCCGCGCGGATGATTACGCACAGCGTCAATGAGCGTCCGCGCGCTTTCAGTACCAGGCGCAACCGCACTGGGCGAGTGGATGATCATGAGCGCGTCGAAATCCTGGCTGTCCAGCAAAATTGAAATGGCCTTTATATAGCGCTCGCTGCTGGCATCATCGCGTAAATCCAGCGGGTTTCCGGGTGCGACGCTGACGGGTAATGCCTCACGCAGGTGTTGAAGCGTCTCTTCGCCGAGCGTAGCCAGCTTGCCGTTGCGTAGCCAGAGCTCATCCAGTGCCAGCGCTGCAGGTGCCGCCCCATTGCTGACAATCATTAGCTTTTCGCCGCGTAACGGACGCATATGGCTCAGCGTCTCAACGGCGGAAAAAAGCTCGTGCGTATCCTGCACCCGAAGTAAACCGGCACGCTGGATCGCGGCATCCCACGCGGGATCCATACCTGAATGCGAATTCAGCAGACGCTGCGCCGCCGGGCTACGCCCACTTTTGATGACCAGGATCGGTTTATTGCGTGATGCGCTACGCGAAGCTGACACAAAACGACGGGCATCGCTTAAGTGCTCAAGGTAGAGAAGAATCGCGCTGGTTTTACTGTCTCTGGCCAGAAAATCCAGCAGTTCATCTACGTCGATATCAAGGCTATCACCCAGAGCGATGAAGTAGGAGAATCCCATCTCACGTTGCTGCGCCCAGTCGAGAATGGTGTTCGATACGGCTGCCGACTGCGAGATAAAGGCCAGTTTGCCTTTGCGGATAGGCACCGGGGAGAAGCTGGCGTTCAGTCCTTGCCATGGTGCGAGCAGTCCCAGACTGTTTGGCCCCAGAATACGCATCTGAAAGCGACCGGCACAAGCCAGGAGTTCTGGCTGCTGTTCAGGAGGTGAGGAGAGGATAATGCAGGTTTTGCACCCTTTTTGGCCAAGTGACTCCAGTAAGTCCAGATTCCGTTTCGCATGCGTACAGATGATGGCGAGGTCGGGAACGAAGGGCAGGCTCTGAATATCTGGCCACGCAAGCACGCCCTGAACGGCCTTATAAGCAGGGGTGACGGGCATAACAGGGCCATTAAATCCGCCAGCCAGCAGGTTACGCATCATCAGGTAACCCGCACGATCCGGTTTCATGGAGGCGCCAATAACGGCAATGGATTTAGGTCGTAGTAGCGCTTCTAACCCTCGCTGGCTCATGCAACTCTCCTGTGAATGCAAGCGGCCTGATGATTTTAAACGCTTTCTGCCTCGGCTGCTGTGACGCTGCCCTTATGAACGGTTTTTCCTGCCAGGTAACGCTCGCGGAAACAGGAAAAATGGCTGCCTAACGCGCTGGCGGCCAGGGTATCTCCGGCCAGATCCAGAAGCGCAATTGCCACTTCCGCCGTACAATATTGCCCGTCAGCATGGGCTTCACGCAGGCGATAGGCCGAGACGCGAGACAAATCGACTGAAATCACCGGTAAAGCATCCAGATAGGGGCTTTTGCGGAACATTTTTCGCGCTTCGGTCCAGGTGCCGTCCAGCATAATAAACAGCGGCGGTTTACCGGATGGCGGCGCAGAAAGAACCTGACGCTGTTCTCCCGCGTAGGACGCCGGGAAAACCACCATTGGCTGATAGTCGGGGTTTGTGACTAAATCGAGCAGTGCCTGAGGGGGTTCTGTACGAGACCATTGAAACGCGGCGGTATTCGGCAAAATATCGGCGATAAGACGCCCCGTATTGCTGGGCTTCATCGGCTCGGTATCGAACATGACGAGACAAAAACGGCTTTCCGCCGTACTCGGGGTAAGCGTCTCGCAGAGGCAAACCTTCAGCGGCAGCAGGCAGCGCTGACAGCGGCGGATACGGTTGCCGCGGGCAAGGAACGGGCGCGTTGCGCGCGCAAGGCGTTCGGCGCGTAATTGGAGAACAGCGTTATCAGTCATGGGCGAAATGCAGGAAAAACCCTATTTTCGCAGAGGCGAGAACGGGGCACAAGATGTGCCCCGAGATTGTTACAGCGACTCGTTTAACCAGCTTTCAAATGGTGCCTTCGGAACTGCGCCGTTGAGCATGTCGATCACTTCACCATTTTTGAAAATCATAATGGTCGGGATGCTGCGAATACGAAAACGTGCGCTCAGTTCGCGCTCGGCTTCGGTGTTCACCTTAACGAAACGCATTTTTCCACTACGCTCTTCGGCCACGTCTTCGAAGATCGGCGCAAAGCTGCGGCAGGGGCCGCACCACGGTGCCCAGAAATCGACCACCACCGGAAGATCGTCCTTGAGGAGTTTGTCCAGCGTAGCACCTGTCGCATTAATGACATCGCCATCAAACAATTCATGGCCACAACGTCCGCATTTCGCACCATCTTCCATCCGATCGTCCGGAATGCGATTAAGAGCCTGACAGTTGGCACATACGGTATTCATAACTAACCTCTGATAGAGCCGTGGGACAGCGGCAGAACGCCGATAATGTTTCTAATATGTTACATATTATCAATGAGCCTGTTTGAAACAACAATGCGTTTTATTCAATGAGAACAATAGTCACAGGCTTTTGTACGAAATTATGGCTATGCGCTGGCACATCGGGTAATCTGCGCGCTTCGCGCAGCGCTGGTGGAGAAAAGCATGAACGACGAAATGAAAAACAAAAGCGGCAAGGTCAAAGTGATGTATGTCCGCAGTGATGATGACTCTGATAAACGCACCCAAAATCCGCGTACCGGAAAAGGTGGCGGGCGTCCGGCGTCTTCTCGTGCAGACGGTGGCCGTCGCCCCGCCCGCGATGACAAAAATACCCGCGGTGATGACCGCAAACGTGACGATCGCAAACGCGATGACCGTCCGCGTTCCGACCGCCCACGTAATGACCGTCCACGCGACGATCGTCCGCGTGATGACTTCTCACGCGATAACGCCTCACCGTGGCGCACCGTTTCTCGCGCTCCTGGCGATGAGACGCCAGAAAAAGCCGATCACGGCGGTATCAGCGGTAAGAGCTTTATCGACCCGGAAGTGCTGCGCCGTCAGCGTGCGGAAGAGACCCGCGTGTATGGCGAGAATGCCTGTCAGGCCCTGTTCCAGAGCCGTCCTGAGTGTATCGTCCGCGCCTGGTTTATCCAGAGCGTGACTCCGCGCTTCAAAGAAGCGCTGCGCTGGATGGCCGCGAACCGCAAAGCCTACCACGTTGTGGATGATGCCGAGCTGACCAAAGCGTCCGGTACCGAACACCACGGCGGCGTTTGCTTCTTGATCAAAAAACGTAACGGCACCACCGTGCAGCAGTGGGTCAGCCAGGCGGATGCCGATGACTGCGTGCTGGCGCTGGAAGATGTGGGCAACCCGCACAACCTGGGTGCGATGATGCGTAGCTGCGCGCACTTTGGCGTGAAAGGCGTACTGTTGCAGGATGCCGCGCTGCTGGAATCCGGTGCCGCGATCCGTACTGCGGAAGGCGGAGCCGAGCACGTACAGCCGATCACCGGCGACAGCGTTCTGGATGCCCTTGAACAGTTCCGTAAAGCGGGCTATTCCATCGTGACCACCTCAAGCCACGCCGGTACGCCGCTGTTTAAAGCGACGTTGCCACGTAAGATGGTGTTGGTGTTAGGTCAGGAACGCGATGGTCTGTCTGATGCAGCGCTCTCCAGTGCGGATCTGAGCGTCTCTATTGACGGGACAGGCAATGTGGAAAGTCTGAACGTTTCCGTTGCAACCGGCGTGCTGCTGGCTGAATGGTGGCGTCAGAATAAGGCATAAGCCTCTTATGTGCCGGGCCTGACCCGGCACATACAAATCCTACTAGCTCTCTGCCGGTAACACAGGCATCCAGTCAATTGGCGTTTCGCCACGTTTTTCCAGCCATTCATTCGCCAGAACAAAATGATTACTGCCAAAGAAACCGCGATGAGCAGACAGCGGTGATGGGTGCGGTGCTTTCAACACGTGATGACGCTGACGGTCAATAATCGCCCCTTTCTTCTGCGCGTGAGAACCCCAGAGTAAAAACACCACCCCTTCGCGATGCTCGTTGATCAGGCTGATGACTTTATCGGTAAAGGTCTCCCATCCAAGGCTGGCGTGCGAGTGCGCCTGGCCCGCGCGCACGGTCAGGACGGTGTTCAGTAGCAGCACACCTTGATGCGCCCAGCTTTCCAGGTAGCCGTGGTTTGGCCGGGTAAACCCGGGCACGGTTCCCTCAAGCTCTTTATACATGTTGAGCAGAGAAGGGGGGATAGCCACGCCCGGACGTACGGAAAACGCCAGCCCATGGGCTTGCCCTGGGCCGTGATAGGGATCCTGACCCAAAATAACCACTTTTACATCGCTCAGTTCGGTATAGCGAAAGGCGTTGAACACATCTTTCTGCGGCGGGTAAATCGTCTGTCCGGACTGGCGCTCAGCAGCAACGGTGCTGAGCGTATTGATAAAATAAGGCTGCTGCTTTTCTTCTGCCAGCACGTCATGCCAGGTTAAAGGTGTCGTCATCTCGCTCTCCTGCGAATCTCAATCTGTGACTAGCTTACCTGTTTAACCCCGGTGAGCAAAATTACACGCTGAAATGTGCGCTAAGTGGCTAAATTTATTTTGAAAAGATGCAGGGCAAGTTGAATTGGTAAGGCTGTGAAATTGATCTAAAACAATAAATTCAAACCACACTCTTTGTGTGGTTGGTGTTTTTGTTGATTTAAATCAATAAATCACCGAGGTGTGAATGATATATATACACACAAGAAACAATGGTTTTACCAATTGGCCGCGAGAGGCCGACATCAGTTAATGTAGCCTAGGGAGGCAACACATGATTACAGGTATCCAGATTACTAAAGCTGCAAATGACGATCTGCTCAACTCTTTCTGGCTGCTGGACAGCGAGAAAAACGAAGCGCGCTGTGTCGTAGCGAAAGCGGGTTTTGCAGAAGACGAAATCGTGCCAGTGAGCAAACTGGGCGAAATCGAATACCGTGAAATCCCAATGGAAGTGAAACCAGAAGTGCGCGTTGAAGGTGGTCAGCACCTGAACGTTAACGTGCTGCGTCGCGAAACGCTGATGGACGCCGTTGAGCACCCTGAAAAATACCCACAGCTGACCATTCGTGTGTCTGGCTATGCGGTACGCTTCAACTCACTGACTCCAGAACAGCAGCGCGACGTTATTGCCCGTACCTTTACTGAAAGCCTGTAAGGGTTTCAGCCACGGGGGGGAATAAAAAAGCCGGGAAATTTCCCGGCTTTTTTTTTACTCTTCAGTTTTCGTTTCTGGCGCGGCAGCGCTTGGCTTGCGACGTTTACCAATATTTTTGGTGTCGCGGTGGCGTTGCTTAACGCGCGGCTTCTCTTTTTCTTTCTCTTTTCTCTCAGCACGTTTCGCGAGCGCTTTTTTGGACGGCTTGCCCGTCATTTTTTCGCTCGGTGCACGGGTGGTCGGGCGAAGCTCATCAATGACGCGCGCTTTCAGCGGCTCATCAACATAGCGGCCAATCTTCTGCAGCAGCAGGTAGTCATGCGCTTCAACCAGTGAAATCGCAATCCCTTTGCGGCCCGCGCGGCCGGTACGGCCAATACGGTGCAGATAGGTATCTCCGCTGCGCGGCATATCGAAGTTAATGACGTGGCTCACGTCAGGGATGTCGATCCCGCGTGCGGCAACGTCAGTCGCAACCAGAACGTTCACGCGACCATCGGTCAGACGCTTAATGCCTTCAGTTCGCTTGATCTGCGCCATCTCGCCTTCAAGATAGCAGTTGTTGATCCCGGCGTTACGCAGCATTTCCGCCAGCTCATGCACGCGCTCGCGCTTGCGCACAAACACGATTGTGCGCAGAGCATCTTCCTGCTTCAGCAGGTGTTTCAGCAATTCGACTTTGTGCTCAAGGTTATCCGCGCGGTAGTACCACTGGTGGATCTTCTTACGCTCACGGGTTGACGGCGTCGCCGAGACTTCCGCCGGATCTTCCAGCAGACGCTCTGCGAAGTCTTTGATCGCTTCCCCTTCGAGAGTGGCAGAGAACAGCATTGTCTGGTTACGCCAGCGCGTTTCACCCGCAATGTGTTCAATATCCTGCGCGAAGCCCATGTCCAGCATGCGGTCGGCTTCGTCGAGGATCAGCGTTTCAACCGCGCGGCAGTCGAAGTTCTCTTCTTTGATGTACTGCAGCAGGCGGCCGGTCGTCGCAACGACGATGTCCTGGTTTTCGCTGAACACTTCGGCGTGGTTCATGTACGCAACGCCGCCGGTGATGGTGGCGATATCCAGATGAGTATTTGCCGCGAGTTCACGCGCGTGATCGGCAACCTGCATTGCCAGTTCGCGCGTAGGCGTCAGAATTAAAATACGCGGTGGGCCTGATTTTTTACGTGGGAAATCGAGCAGGTGCTGCAAGACAGGCAGCAAGTAGGCTGCTGTTTTCCCCGTGCCGGTTGGCGCAGAACCGAGCACATCGCGGCCCTCAAGCGCTGGCGGAATGGCCGCGGCCTGAATGGCGGTCGGGCGTGTAAAGCCTTTGCTCTCAAGTGCATTGAGCAGGCTTTCATCGAGTTCAAGTTCGGAAAAAGTCGTTACAGTCATGTTCTACCTCTGTGTGGGGCGCTGATTATAGACGTTAAGGCTGTAATCTTCATCTGTTTGTATGGATATCGCTTTTCGACCACTTCGCTTTCCCCTATGCTACTCCAGTTTCACTTAGAAGGTTGCCCTGACATGTCTCAACTCAAAGCGCAGCTGCGCCGCGATGGTTTTACGTTTAAGCAGTTTTTTGTGGCGCACGATCGCTGTGCGATGAAAGTCGGTACAGACGGTATTTTACTGGGTGCCTGGGCACCTGTCGCAGGTGTTAAGCGTATTCTTGATATCGGTACGGGCAGCGGGCTGGTGGCGTTGATGCTGGCGCAGCGCACGGAAGAACATGTCACCATTGATGCCGTTGAACTGGATGCGCAGGCCGCAGGGCAGGCGAGTGAAAATGCTGCGGAATCCCCCTGGGCACCACGCCTTTCCGTTGAGTGTGCGGATATTCTTGCCTGGGCGCCTGAGCAAACTTCACGTTACGATCTCATTGTCAGTAACCCTCCTTACTACGAACCCGGCGTGGAGTGCGGTACGCCCGAGCGCGAACGGGCTCGTTATACCGGTTCACTCGATCATAAGGCGCTGCTAACCAGTGCGGCTGAGCTGATCTCTGAAGAAGGTTTTTTCTGCGTGGTACTGCCAGAAAGCACCGGCAATAACTTTATTGAGATTGCCCGGGAGATTGGCTGGAATCTGCGTTTACGCACCGACATTTCCGACACTGAAGGGCGGTTGCCGCATCGTGTGTTGCTGGCACTCTCACCGAAAGAAGGGGAGTGTTTCAATGACAGAATGGTCATCCGTGGGCCAGACCAGCGTTACTCCGAAGATTACACTGCTCTGACCCAGGCGTTCTATCTGTTTATGTGAGCGTGAGGAGACAAGACCGACGGGCCGGACGCTTCCAGCTGATCGGGATAGTCCAGGGTGTAATGCAGCCCGCGACTCTCTTTACGCATCATTGCGCAGCGAACGATAAGCTCCGCAACCTGTACCAGGTTGCGCAGTTCCAGCAGGTTATTGGAGACGCGGAAATTGGCGTAATACTCATCAATCTCCTGCTGTAGCATCGTGATGCGGCGCAGGGCGCGTTCAAGACGTTTTGTCGTCCGTACAATCCCAACGTAGTCCCACATAAACAGCCGCAGTTCGTGCCAGTTATGCTGGATAACAACCAGTTCGTCCGGATTTTCTACACGACTTTCATCCCAGGCTGGCAAATGCTCTGTTTCACGTGCATACGGCATACGGCTGGTAATATCCTCTGCTGCAGACCATCCGTATACCAGACACTCCAGCAGCGAGTTTGAGGCCATGCGGTTCGCGCCGTGCAGGCCGGTATAACTCACTTCTCCAATGGCGTACAGGCCGTCCACGTCGGTGCGGCCGTGATCGTCAACCATCACGCCACCACAGGTATAGTGGGCTGCGGGTACAATGGGTACCGGATCGCGGGTCAAATCGATGCCCAGGCCCAGCAGTTTTTCATAAATCATCGGGAAGTGCTGACGAATGAACTCAGCTGGCTTATGGCTGATATCCAGATACATACAATCCACGCCAAGACGTTTCATTTCATGGTCGATTGCGCGAGCGACAATATCGCGCGGAGCCAGTTCGCCCCTGGCATCAAAGTCAGGCATAAAGCGGGAGCCGTCGGGACGCTTCAGGTAAGCGCCTTCTCCGCGCAGGGCTTCCGTCAGCAGGAAATTACGCGCCTGAGGATGGAACAGGGCTGTTGGATGGAACTGATTGAACTCAAGGTTCGCCACGCGACAACCGGCACGCCAGGCCATGGCTATACCGTCTCCGGAGGCAATGTCCGGGTTAGTGGTGTACTGATACACCTTAGAGGCACCGCCTGTCGCCAGGACGACCGCTTTTGCCCGGCAGGTTTCCACCTTCTCTTTATTACGATTCCACACCCAGGCACCGACGACGCGTCGCATGCCCGGTAGACCAATTTTATCGGAGATAATCAGGTCAACCGCATTGCTACGCTCAAGGACGCGAATATTAGGATGGCTAAGCGCTTTACTGACCAGCGTGGTTTCAACCGCTTTTCCGGTCGCGTCTGCCGCATGAAGGATCCGACGATGGCTATGTCCGCCTTCACGGGTCAGGTGGTAGCTCTCTTCACCGTTAGGCTGGACGTGGGTATCAAACAGCACCCCCTGATCGATAAGCCACTGTACGCAATGTCGGGCGTTGCTGGCAACAAACTCTGCGGCATGTTCATCCACAATCCCCGCCCCGGCAATGAGAGTGTCTTCAACGTGTGAGGCAATGCTGTCCGTTTCATCAAACACGGCCGCAATCCCGCCTTGCGCATAGAAAGTTGAACCCTCGCTCATCGGGCCTTTACTCAAGACGATCACGTTCTGGTGCTCAGCAAGGCGCAGCGCAAGGGAGAGACCAGCAGCACCGCTGCCGATGATCAGTACATCACAATGAAGTTCTGGCGTTGTGTTCATGATGTTTGTTTAATTTACTAAACAGTGTTTGGCCAGAATAGCACCTGGCTGAGACGTTTCGCACGTTTTTTTTGTATGTTGTTATGGTGACTAAACGTAAAGTCAGAGCTAAACAAGAGGTAAATGAACGAAAATATTTTGCGAAGCAGATCGTTAGCTTCAGATTTTGTGGTGAAATAAAGCCGGTGTTGCGTTACTCTTCTGACGATAAAGTTGATGATTCTTGTCAGAAAGTGGGTGCGTATCGTGATCAGACTTATAATGAGAGAAAATGATCGGTCTGCGGCGCGATGAACAAAAACAAAAGCGTGACGGAACTTATTGAAGAATAGACGCTCTAAGCCAGTGCTTGCTCAAAGTACAATGCTGTTAGAGTGGCGTTTCGATAGCGCGTGGAATTTAGGTTTGGGGAGACATTACCTCGGATGAGCGAGCAGTTAACGGACCAGGTCCTGGTTGAACGGGTCCAAAAGGGAGATCAGAAAGCCTTTAACCTACTGGTGGTTCGCTACCAGCATAAGGTGGCGAGTCTGGTTTCTCGCTATGTCCCCTCGGGAGACGTTCCTGATGTGGTACAAGAGTCTTTTATTAAGGCCTATCGTGCGCTGGATTCATTCCGGGGAGATAGTGCTTTTTATACCTGGCTGTATCGCATTGCCGTGAATACAGCAAAAAATTATCTGGTCGCTCAGGGCCGTCGTCCGCCTTCTAGTGATGTGGACGCAATCGACGCCGAAAACTTCGAAAGTGGCGGCGCGTTGAAAGAAATTTCGAACCCTGAGAACTTAATGTTGTCAGAAGAACTGAGACAAATCGTTTTTCGCACGATCGAGTCGCTCCCGGAAGATTTACGTATGGCAATTACGTTACGGGAGTTGGATGGCCTAAGCTATGAAGAGATAGCTGCCATCATGGATTGTCCGGTCGGCACGGTTCGTTCACGAATTTTCCGTGCGCGAGAAGCAATTGATAATAAAGTTCAACCGCTTATCAGGCGTTGACGATAGCGGGATACTGGAAAAGGTATTAGGCATGCAGAAAGAACAACTTTCCGCTTTAATGGATGGTGAAACGCTGGATAGTGAGCTGCTCAATGAGCTGTCTCATTCTCCCGAAATGCAAGAGACCTGGGAGAGCTATCATCTCATCCGTGACACCCTACGTGGTGATACCGGCGAGGTTCTCCATTTCGATATCTCGGCTCGCGTCATGGCGGCCATCGAGAACGAGCCAGTACATCAGACCACTCCGCTGATTCCTGAAGCTCAGCCCGCGCCTCACCAGTGGCAGAAAATGCCGTTCTGGCAAAAGGTGCGTCCGTGGGCCAGCCAGCTTACCCAAATGGGTGTGGCTGCTTGCGTATCGCTTGCAGTTATCGTTGGCGTCCAGCACTATAACACTCAGTCTGAAGCCAATCAGCAGCCTGAAGCGCCAGTGTTTAATACACTGCCGATGATGGGCAAAGCCAGCCCGGTTAGCCTGGGCGTACCGGCAGATGCTTCCGCAAGCGGCGGTCAGCAACAGCAGGTACAAGAGCAGCGCCGTCGCATCAATGCGATGTTGCAGGATTATGAGTTGCAGCGTCGTCTGCACTCCGAACAGCTTCAGTTTGAGCAGGCACAAACCCAGCAGGCTGCTGTGCAAGTGCCCGGAAACCAAACTTTAGGAACGCAATCGCAGTAATGAAGCAACTTTGGTTCGCCATGTCTCTGATGACAGGTAGCCTGTTCTTCTCTGCCAACGCCTCGGCTGATGTTTCATCCGGGGCGTTGTTGCAGCAAATGAATCTGGCCAGCCAGTCACTCAATTACGAGTTGGCATTTATCAGCATTAATAAGCAGGGCGTCGAATCGTTACGCTATCGCCATGCCCGTCTTGATAACCAGCCGCTCGCCCAGCTTTTACAGATGGATGGTCCACGTCGGGAAGTGGTTCAGCGTGGCAATGAAATCAGCTACTTTGAACCTGGCCTGGAACCTTTCACTCTGAATGGCGACTATATCGTTGATTCCTTGCCATCGCTTATCTATACCGATTTCAAGCGTCTTGCGCCTTTCTACGATTTTATCGCGGTCGGCAAAACCCGCATCGCCGACAGACTCTGCGAGGTTATCCGCGTTGTGGCCAGAGACGGTACGCGTTACAGCTACATCGTCTGGATTGATGCAGAAACCAAGCTGCCAATGCGCGTTGACCTGCTCGACCGTGACGGTGAAACGCTGGAACAGTTCCGCGTCATCTCCTTCAGCGTGAATAATCAGGTGGGCAATAGCATGCAGAATCTGGCCAAAGCCAGCCTGCCGCCGCTGCTTTCTGTTCCTGCCGGTGATTCTGTGAACTTCAACTGGGTTCCTTCCTGGATCCCGCAAGGATTTAGTGAAGTCTCCAGTAGCCGTCGCCAGTTACCGACCATTGAAACGCCGGTCGAATCGCGTCTTTATTCAGATGGGTTGTTCAGCTTCTCGGTGAACATCAACCGTGCAACGGCAAACAGTTCAGAACAAATGCTTCGTACCGGGCGCCGTACGGTGAGTACCACGGTACGTGATAACGCCGAGATCACCATCGTCGGGGAATTGCCGCCGCAAACGGCGAAGCGCATTTCCGACAGCATTAAATTTAGGGCTGCGCAATGATTAAAGAGTGGGCTACGGTCGTATCGTGGCAGGATGGCGTTGCGCTGGTGAGCTGTGATGTAAAAGCATCATGTAACAGCTGCGCGTCCAGAGCGGGTTGCGGCAGCCGCGTGCTCAACAAGCTGGGGCCGCAGACGTCGCATACGATCGCCGTCCCGAGCGAACAGCCGCTGGTGGCAGGGCAGAAGGTGGAACTGGGCATCGCAGAAGGCAGTCTGTTGACCTCCGCGATGCTGGTTTATCTCTCCCCACTGGTTGGTTTGTTTGTTATGGGCGGTATTTTCCAGATGTTGTTTGGCACCGATGTGGCTGCCATGTGTGGCGCTGCACTGGGTGGCGTAGGTGGATTTTGGCTTGCCAAAGGCCTGTCGCCAAAGCTCGCTGCACGTGAAGAGTGGCAACCCGTTATCCTCAATGTTGCACTTGCGCCTGACCAGCTTCGTGTCGAGACGCTCTCTTCTGAAGCCCGGTGATCTACCGGGCTTTATCATTATTTACACCTCAAAAAAGAAAACGCCGTTTCTTCGCGCTATGCTTGGCTCTAAGTGCATTTCCAGGTTGCGGGGATGTAGTGTAGAATGCTGCGTTTTCGCACTGAAAAACGTCAGGCTAAGAACAGCGGCCTCCAGGAATTCGTAAGGCATAATTATTTAACTATATGAAGAACATACGTAACTTTTCGATCATTGCTCACATTGACCACGGTAAGTCGACGCTGTCTGACCGTATTATCCAGATTTGCGGTGGCCTGTCTGATCGTGAAATGGCAGCCCAGGTACTGGACTCCATGGACCTGGAACGCGAACGCGGTATCACCATTAAAGCGCAGAGCGTGACGCTCGACTATAAAGCGACCGACGGTGAAACCTACCAACTGAACTTTATCGACACCCCTGGCCACGTTGACTTCTCCTATGAAGTTTCACGCTCGCTGGCGGCCTGTGAAGGCGCGCTGCTGGTGGTCGATGCCGGGCAGGGCGTAGAAGCCCAGACCCTGGCGAACTGCTACACCGCGATGGAAATGGATCTCGAGGTCGTGCCGGTTCTGAACAAAATTGACCTGCCTGCCGCCGATCCTGAGCGCGTAGCGGAAGAGATTGAAGACATCGTCGGCATTGATGCGACCGACGCGGTACGCTGCTCGGCGAAAACCGGCGTCGGTGTTCCCGATGTGCTGGAACGTCTGGTGCGTGATATTCCGCCACCGGAAGGTGATCCGGAAGCGCCGCTGCAGGCGCTGATCATCGACTCCTGGTTCGATAACTACCTTGGCGTTGTTTCGCTGGTGCGTATCAAAAACGGGACCATGCGTAAAGGCGACAAAATTAAGGTTATGAGTACCGGCCAGGTCTACAACGCTGACCGTCTGGGTATCTTCACACCAAAACAGGTTGACCGTACCGAGCTGAAATGCGGCGAGGTAGGCTGGCTGGTCTGCGCGATTAAAGACATCCTCGGTGCTCCGGTGGGCGATACGCTGACGCTGGCGCGTAACCCGGCGGACAAAGCGCTGCCTGGCTTTAAAAAGGTGAAGCCGCAGGTTTACGCGGGCCTGTTCCCGGTCAGCTCTGACGACTACGAAAACTTCCGTGATGCGCTCGGTAAGCTGAGCCTGAACGATGCTTCCCTGTTCTACGAACCAGAAAGTTCAACGGCGCTGGGCTTCGGTTTCCGCTGTGGCTTCCTCGGCCTGCTGCACATGGAGATCATTCAGGAACGTCTGGAGCGTGAATACGATCTGGATCTGATCACCACCGCACCGACCGTTGTGTATGAAGTGGAAACCACCTCGAAAGAAGTGATCTACGTCGACAGCCCGTCCAAGCTGCCGCCGCTGAACAATATTCACGAGCTGCGTGAGCCTATTGCTGAGTGTCACATGCTGCTGCCGCAGGAGTTCCTGGGCAACGTCATCACGCTGTGTATTGAGAAGCGTGGCGTGCAGACCAACATGGTTTACCACGGTAACCAGGTGGCGCTGACCTACGAAATCCCGATGGCGGAAGTGGTCCTCGACTTCTTCGACCGTCTGAAGTCGACCTCCCGTGGCTATGCGTCACTGGATTACAACTTCAAGCGCTTCCAGGCCTCTAACATGGTGCGTGTGGACGTGCTGATCAACAGCGAGCGCGTCGATGCGCTGGCGCTGATCACCCACAACGACAACGCGCCATACCGTGGTCGTGAGCTGGTTGAGAAGATGAAAGAGCTGATCCCGCGTCAGCAATTTGACATCGCGATTCAGGCGGCCATTGGTAACCACATCATCGCCCGTTCTACCGTTAAACAGCTGCGTAAAAACGTCCTGGCGAAATGCTACGGCGGTGACGTCAGCCGTAAGAAAAAGCTGCTGCAGAAGCAGAAAGACGGTAAGAAGCGTATGAAGCAGGTCGGTAACGTTGAGCTGCCGCAGGAAGCATTCCTTGCCATTCTTCATGTTGGTAAAGACGGCAAATAACCCTTAAGGAGTTGGCATGGCGAACATGTTTGCCCTGATCCTGGTCATCGCTACCCTGGTGACAGGTCTGCTGTGGTGTCTGGATAAGTTTATCTTCGCCCCAAAACGCCGTGAACGTCAGGCTGCCGCACAGGCAGCCACTGGCGATGGGCTTGATGCGAAAACCCTGAAGAAAGTTGGCCCGAAACCGGGCTGGCTGGAAACGGGAGCCTCGGTATTTCCGGTGCTGGCCATTGTGCTGGTGGTGCGTTCGTTCATTTACGAGCCGTTCCAGATCCCATCAGGTTCCATGATGCCAACACTGCTGATTGGCGATTTTATTCTGGTTGAGAAGTTTGCCTACGGCATTAAAGATCCGATCTACCAGAAAACGCTGATCGAAACCGGTCATCCGAAACGTGGCGATATCGTGGTGTTTAAATACCCGGAAGATCCGCGACTGGACTACATCAAGCGCGCGGTGGGTCTGCCGGGTGATAAAGTTACCTACGATCCGGCCACGAAGGAAGTCACCGTTCAGCCGGGCTGCAGTTCCGGTACCGCATGTGAAAACGCGCTGGCCATCACCTACTCAAACGTTGAGCCAAGTGATTTTGTGCAGACCTTTGCCCGTCGTAACGGCGGTGAAGCGACCAGCGGCTTCTTCCAGGTACCGAAAGGCGAGACCAAAGAGAACGGCATCCGCCTGGTTGAGCGTAAAGAGACGCTGGGTGATGTTACCCATCGTATCCTGACGGTACCAATCGCGCAGGATCAAGTGGGTATGTATTACCAGCAGCCGGGTCAGCAGCTTGCCAGCTGGATCGTACCGCCAGGTCATTACTTCATGATGGGCGATAACCGCGATAACTCTGCCGATAGCCGCTACTGGGGCTTTGTGCCGGAAGCGAATCTGGTGGGTAAAGCGACGGCGATCTGGATGAGTTTTGAGAAGCAGGAAGGCGAATGGCCGACCGGGGTACGCCTGAATCGTATTGGCGGGATCCATTAATTCTCACGAAAAGAGCACGTAGCCGCATTATTTCGCGGCTACGTGAATTATTTCCACGATAAATCTCTTCGAACTAACGACATCCCTTGTCGTTGTGTATAGAATATTCCCCCGAAGTTTAAGGTTGGCCCTGCAAGGGAGCCACGGCACACGAAACCGCGTTGGTTTTCTCAGGTCGGTTTCGTGTGCTGCATTTTTGACGCATTCATTTATTGGTATCGCATGAACCCCATCGTAATTAATCGGCTTCAACGGAAGCTGGGCTACACTTTTCATCATCAGGAGTTGTTGCAACAGGCATTAACCCACCGCAGTGCCAGCAGCAAACATAATGAGCGCCTCGAGTTTTTAGGTGACTCTATTTTAAGTTTCGTGATTGCGAATGCGCTTTATCATCGTTTCCCGCGTGTGGATGAGGGTGATATGAGCCGCATGCGTGCCACGCTGGTTCGGGGTAATACCCTTGCGGAAATCGCGCGTGAATTTGAACTGGGCGAATGTCTGCGTCTTGGACCGGGTGAACTGAAAAGCGGCGGCTTTCGTCGTGAATCTATTCTTGCCGATACGGTCGAAGCATTAATTGGTGGTGTGTTCCTGGACAGCGATATCCAGACCGTAGAAAAGCTGATCCTGAACTGGTATCAGAGCCGTCTGGACGAAATCAGTCCGGGCGATAAACAAAAAGATCCGAAAACGCGTCTGCAGGAATATTTGCAGGGTCGTCATCTGCCGCTGCCATCTTATCTGGTGGTGCAGGTACGTGGCGAAGCGCACGATCAGGAATTTACCATCCATTGCCAGGTCAGTGGCCTGAGTGAACCGGTGGTGGGCACAGGTTCAAGCCGTCGTAAGGCTGAACAGGCTGCCGCCGAACAGGCGTTAAAAATGCTGGAGCTGGAATGAGCATCGACAAAACCTATTGCGGATTTATTGCCATCGTCGGACGTCCGAACGTTGGCAAATCCACCCTGTTGAATAATCTGCTTGGGCAGAAGATTTCTATCACCTCGCGTAAGGCGCAGACCACGCGTCACCGCATCGTCGGCATCCATACTGAAGGCGCGTATCAGGCGATCTACGTCGATACCCCGGGCCTGCACATGGAAGAGAAGCGTGCCATCAACCGTCTGATGAACAAGGCGGCGAGCAGCTCGATTGGCGACGTAGAGCTGGTGATTTTCGTTGTTGAAGGCACCCGCTGGACGCCGGACGACGAGATGGTGCTGAACAAGCTGCGTGACGGCAAAACGCCGGTCATTCTCGCTGTTAACAAAGTTGATAACGTGCAGGAAAAGGCTGACCTGCTGCCGCATCTGCAGTGGCTCGGTAGCCAGATGAACTTCCTCGACATCGTGCCGCTGTCTGCTGAGACCGGTCTGAACGTTGATACCATCGCGGGCATCGTGCGTAAGCATCTGCCGGAAGCGATTCATCACTTCCCGGAAGACTACATCACCGATCGCTCTCAGCGCTTTATGGCGTCTGAAATCATCCGTGAAAAGCTGATGCGTTTCCTGGGCGCTGAACTGCCGTACTCTGTGACGGTGGAGATCGAGCGTTTCCAGACCAACGAGCGTGGCGGCTATGACATCAACGGTTTGATCCTCGTTGAGCGCGAAGGGCAGAAGAAGATGGTGATCGGCAACAAAGGGGCCAAGATCAAAACCATCGGTATCGAAGCCCGTAAGGACATGATGGAGATGTTCGAAGCGCCGGTTCACCTCGAACTGTGGGTGAAAGTGAAATCTGGCTGGGCCGATGATGAGCGTGCTCTGCGCAGCCTCGGTTACGGCGAAGATCAGTAAACAAAGACGACGAGTATAATGGAAGGTTGGCAGCGTGCCTTCGTTCTCCATAGTCGTCCCTGGAGCGAAACCAGCCTTATGCTGGACGTCTTCACGGAAGAGTCGGGCCGCGTGCGCCTTGTTGCGAAAGGCGCACGTTCCAAACGTTCTAACCTGAAAGGTGCCTTACAGCCTTTCACCCCGCTGCTGGTACGCTTTGGCGGGCGAGGGGAAGTCAAAACCCTGCGCAGCGCTGAAGCCGTCTCTCTGGCGCTTCCCCTTTCTGGCATCACGCTCTACAGCGGTCTGTATGTCAACGAACTCATTTCTCGCGTCCTTGAACATGAGACTCGCTTCTCGGAACTTTTCTTCGATTATCTGCACTGTATCCAGGCACTTGCTGGCGCAACCGGCACACCCGAGCCTGCGCTGCGCCGCTTCGAACTGGCGCTGCTGGGCCATCTCGGGTACGGCGTAGATTTTCTGCACTGTGCGGGTAGCGGGGACGAGGTAGAAGACACTATGACCTACCGCTACCGCGAAGAAAAAGGCTTCATTGCCAGTATTGTGATAGACAACAGCACCTTTACCGGTCGCCAGCTCCGGGCGCTGTATGAGCGCGAGTTTCCCGATCAGGATACCCTGCGCGCAGCAAAACGCTTTACCCGGATTGCCCTCAAGCCGTATCTTGGCGGCAAGCCCTTAAAGAGCCGCGAATTATTCAGGCAGTTTGTGCCGAAACGTTAGACCACAGAATCGAAAAGAAAACCGAGGATTGTCATGGCTGAATTACTGTTAGGCGTCAACATCGACCACATCGCCACGCTGCGTAATGCGCGCGGCACGGCGTATCCCGATCCGGTTCAGGCGGCGTTTATCGCTGAACAGGCTGGCGCTGACGGCATTACCGTTCACCTGCGTGAAGACCGTCGCCACATCACCGACCGCGACGTACGCATTCTGCGTCAGACGCTGGACACGCGTATGAATCTGGAGATGGCGGTCACCGAAGAGATGCTGGCTATTGCCTGCGAGACCCAACCGCATTTCTGCTGCCTGGTGCCGGAAAAACGCCAGGAAGTGACCACCGAAGGCGGTCTGGATGTGGCCGGGCAGCTCGACAAAATGCGCGATGCCTGCAAACGTCTGGCGGATGCCGGTATCCTGGTTTCTCTGTTTATTGACGCTGATTTCACCCAGATTAAAGCGGCGGCCGACGTGGGCGCACCGTATATCGAAATTCACACCGGCTGCTATGCCGATGCCAAAAACGACGCCGAGCAGGCGAAAGAGCTGGAGCGTATCGCTAAAGCGGCCACGTACGCTTCAAGCCTGGGCCTGAAGGTTAACGCCGGTCACGGCCTGACCTACCACAATGTGAAAGCCATTGCCGCGCTGCCGGAAATGCACGAGCTGAACATCGGCCACGCCATCATTGGTCGTGCGGTGATGAGCGGTCTGAAAGAGGCGGTTTCAGAAATGAAACGCCTGATGCAGGAAGCGCGTCAGTAATGGCCATTCTGGGCTTAGGCACCGATATCGTTGAAATAGCCCGCATTGAAGCGGTGATCGCCCGTAGCGGCGATCGCCTCGCAAGACGCGTGCTGAGCGATAACGAATGGGCCATCTGGGAAGCGCATCAGCAGCCGGTGCGTTTTCTGGCGAAGCGCTTTGCGGTTAAAGAGGCGGCAGCTAAAGCCTTCGGAACCGGCATTCGCAACGGCCTGGCGTTTAACCAGTTCGAAGTGTTTAACGATGAGCTGGGTAAACCGAGCCTGCGTCTGTGGGGGGAAGCGCAAAAGCTGGCGGAAAAGCTGGGGGTGAATCACATGCACGTGACGCTCGCCGATGAACGCCACTACGCCTGCGCAACGGTGATCATTGAAAGCTAGAGTTTGTCTGCATGATGCATCAGGACAAACTTATCCCATAACTGCTCTTCGTTCTCTACGTGGGCCGGATCCTTCAGGATAGTATTCGGGATCGGGCACACTTTCTGACAGGTCGGCGTTTCATAGTGGCCGATGCATTCCGTGCAGCGGTCGCTGTTAATCTCATAAATGCTGTCGCCCATCGAAATCGCCTGGTTAGGGCATTCGGGCTCGCACATATCGCAATTAATGCATTTTTTGGTAATTAACAGCGCCATCAGGAAATTCTCAGAAACAACACAAACTGGGCGGGCATTATACGCGTCAAACCAGTTTCTTTACCAGTTCTTCGCTGTGACGAATGCGCTCGGGCGCGTGCTCAAGATCCTGCTGCACCAGCGCCATAAACAGCAGATCCGTCAGCATCATTTGAGCACTGGTGGACGAAATAGCCGCGCTGCGCGTGGCCTGCTCCTCGGCAATGGTATATAAACAGCGCGTTGCCCGCTGCTGGAGCGCGTTTGGCGTAAAACCCGTGATCGCCAGAATTTTACCGCCGACGCGCAGCGCTTCATCGGTCGCCATATTGATCTCTCGACGTTCACCGGAATAAGAGATCGCCAGCAGCAAATCGTCAGGATCCATTGCCTGGACGGTGGCGAGCAGGGCGTGCATGTCTTGCTCCACTATCGCGTTGTAACCGATCTTCGTCAGCTTCCAGCCAAAGTTACGCGCCACTAGCCCGGATGCACCTATCCCGGTCAGAATAATGCGCCGTGCCGCGCGCAGCATCGCCACGCTTTCCAGCAGCTTCTCTTCGGTATTCACATCCAGTGTCGCATGCATGGCCGCCACGTTCTCTTTGATCAGCTTTTCGCCCACCAGACGCATCGGGTCATCGCCCCGGATCTGATTATGCACCGGCATCGACTGCGGATTGGGGTTACTCACCAGCGCTTCGCTGATCGCCAGCTTGAGGGCCGGAAAGCCCTTAAACCCGATTTTCTGGGCAAACTTCACCACGCTGGACTGGCTCACACCCGCCTCACTCGCCAGCTGCTGCGAGCTAAGATGGCGCGCGTGATCGGGTTGAGAAAGTAGAAAATCCGCCAGCTTCTTGTCGCTTTGGGCAAAGCCTGCATAACGCTGGCGAATGCGAATTAAACAGTTCATACGGTCTCCTGGCGAAAATGTGATTATCTGCTCAAATACGAATTTTGCTCGCCTGAATGAATTTTATATTCCATTATAGTGTGATTATTATGAATTAAAAATTCTTGAGGTACAAAAAATGAATCTTGGCTCACTGGTTTCTGAAACTCGTAACCCGCAAACCATGGATCTTGACGCACTCTCCACGCTGGAGCTGGTTAACCGCTTTAATCAACAGGATACGCTGGTCGCGCAGGCAGTGAAAGAGACATTATCTGAGGTGGCGAAAGCCGTCGATGCGGCGGCGGAAGCCCTTAAGGCTGGCGGTCGCATTATTTACATGGGCGCGGGCACCAGCGGACGTTTGGGGGTTCTGGATGCCTCCGAATGTCCGCCAACCTTTGGCGTTCCGCACGGCCTGGTGATCGGGCTGATTGCCGGTGGCCCAGGCGCGCTGCTGAAAGCCGTTGAAGGGGCGGAAGACAACAAACAGCTCGGTGAAGATGATCTCAAAGCGCTGAACCTGACCGCGCAGGATCTGGTGGTTGGGCTGGCGGCATCCGGGCGCACGCCGTACGTCATTGGCGGCCTGGAATACGCCAACCAGACAGGCTGCACGACGGTGGCCATCTCCTGCAACCCCGGCTCGCCGATTGCCCAGGTGGCCGCTATCGCCATCTCTCCGGTTGTCGGGCCGGAAGCGCTGACCGGCTCCACGCGTCTGAAATCAGGGACCGCGCAAAAGCTGGTGCTCAATATGATCTCCACCGGCGCGATGGTGAAGTTCGGCAAGGTTTATCAGAACCTGATGGTCGATATGCAGGCCACCAACGTCAAGCTGGTGGACAGAGCCTGCCGCATGGTGATGGAGGCGACAGGCGCAGACCGTGAAGAGGCGGAAGCGGTCCTGAAACAAACCGATCACGATGTTAAACCTGCCATTCTGATGATCTTAAGCGGGCTGGACGCCGCGGCGGCGAGAGCCAAACTCGATGCGCATAACGGGTTCTTACGGGCTGCATTAGAAAACTAACAGAGGCGTGTATGGAAAAGACAGCAGCGCTCGCCAGCGGCATCCTGCAGGGGATCGGCGGAGAAAAGAATATCCAGCGTCTGGAAAACTGCATGACGCGCGTGCGCGTCGAGGTGCATAACGACGACGATCTTGATCTACCGCGCCTGAAGCAACTCCCCGGCGTAAGTGGATACGTCAAACAGGGGCAGCAGCACCAGCTTATTGTCGGGCCGGGAAAAGCGGCGCAGGTTGTTGATGCCATGCGCGCGCTGATGGTTGGTGGTGAGGCGACGGCCTCATTTGACGATGCCGAAAGCACCAAAGCGCAGGCAAAAGCCAAATACAAGGCGCCAATGAGCGATGCGCTGCGACAGCTGGCAAACGTCTTTATCCCGCTGATCCCGGCGTTTATTGCTTCGGGCCTGATCACCGGGATTATCAATATCCTCAAGCGGCCGGATATCGTCGGGGATTTTGCCACGCAGTATCCAAACCTGCTGGGGATTCTCGGGATCTTCGGCAGCGCAGTTTTCGCCATCATGAACATTCTGGTCGGGGTGAATACCGCGAAGGTGTTTGGCGGATCGCTGGCCATGGGTGGGGTAATGGCGGGCATCTTGTCCAGCCCGCAGCTGGCGCAGATCACGCTGTTTGGTGAGGCACTACAGCCGGGGCGCGGTGGGGTAATTGCCGTGCTGCTGGTGGTCATCCTGATGTGCTGGATCGAGAAAAGGCTGCGCGCGATCCTGCCTGGCTCGATTGAGCTTATCCTCAACCCGCTGCTGACCACGTTAATTACCGGTAGCGTAGCGATTGTGGTTCTTCAGCCGCTAGGTGGCTGGATCTCTGACGCCATCGCCCACGGTGCGTCTCTGGCTATCGACCGTGGTGGCCTGCTGGTGGGCGCGGTGCTCTCTGGTACCTTCCTGCCGCTGGTGCTGACCGGCCTGCATCAGGGGCTGGTGCCGATCCACGTCGAGCTGGTGCAGGCGCACGGCTATAACGCGCTGCTGCCTATCCTGTCGATGGCGGGCGTGGGGCAGGTCGGCGCGGCGATTGCCGTACTGATGAAAACCCGCAACGCGCGACTGAAAAAAGTGATTAAAGGCGCGCTCCCGGTCGGACTGCTCGGCATCGGCGAGCCGCTGATTTTCGGCGTTACGCTGCCGCTGGGGAAACCTTTCCTCGCAGCCTGTCTGGGCGGCGCGGTGGGCGGGGCGCTCATTAGCTACTGGAAAGTGGCGACGGTGATCACCTTTGGACTTTCCGGTTTACCGCTGGCATTAACCATCGTGACCGGAAAAGTGATGCTCTATCTGTTAGGCTATTTAGTAGCGGTAATCGCCGGGTTCCTGTTTACCTGGCTGTTAGGATTCAACGACCCAGAGGAGTAAGGTTTGGCAAATCACGCGCGTCGCGTTGTCTTTTTCGACCTGGATGGAACGCTGCATCAGCAGGATATGTTTGGCACCTTTATGCGCTACCTGCTGCGGCGTCAGCCTCTGAATGCGCTGCTCGTCTTATCGCTCTTACCCGTGATTGGCATCGCGCTGCTGGTGAAAGGCCGTGCAGCGCGCTGGCCGATGAGCCTGCTGCTCTGGGGATGCACCTTTGGTCACAGCGAAGCACGGCTTAAACAGCTCGAACAGGATTTTGCGCACTGGTTTCGCGGCCATGTCGCCGCGTTTCCCGTGGTGCAGGCGCGTCTCACCAGCTACCTCGACGCGAACGATGCCGACATCTGGCTGATTACCGGCTCCCCGCAGACGCTGGTGGAGCAGGTTTATTTTGATACGCCCTGGCTGCCGCGCGTAAATCTTATCGCCACGCAAATTTCCCGCGCTTACGGCGGTTGGGTGCTGACTATGCGCTGCCTGGGGCACGAGAAAGTGGTTCAGCTGGAGAAGCGCATCGGCACGCCGCTGCGCCTGTACAGCGGCTACAGCGACAGCAAGCAGGACAACCCGCTGCTCTATTTTTGCCAGCACCGCTGGCGCGTCACGCCATCAGGTGAACTTCAGCAACTCGAATAGTCTTCTCTAAAACGGGCGTGTATAATGCCGCCCGCTTTCGACTGGAGTATCAACCGTTGTCCAACCCTGAACACAATCATGAATACTGGATGCGCCACGCGCTAACGCTGGCTCAACGTGCCTGGGATGAGGGCGAAGTGCCCGTGGGCGCGGTGCTGGTTCATCATAATCAGGTGATTGGCGAAGGGTGGAACCGCCCCATTGGCCGCCACGATCCTACCGCGCACGCCGAAATTATGGCGCTTCGTCAGGGCGGGCTGGTACTGCAAAACTATCGTCTGCTCGATACGACTCTGTACGTCACCCTTGAACCCTGCGTCATGTGTTCCGGCGCGATGGTGCACAGTCGTATCGGTACGCTGGTGTTTGGTGCGCGGGATGAAAAAACAGGCGCGGCCGGTTCGCTAATAGACGTGCTAGGCCATCCGGGGATGAACCACCAGGTGCAGACTATCGGTGGGGTACTTGCACCAGAGTGTTCGGGTCTGCTGAGTGACTTCTTTCGAATGCGCCGGCAGCAGAAAAAGCAACAAAAGGCAGAATTGAAGCAGGTGGACGATTAAGTTCGTCCGGTGCGACCACCGGGTAGCTCTGAGCCAGCTGTTTAGCTTCTGCCGCTTCTTTCTCTTTCTCCAGCAGATACCCCACCAGGCTTATCTGATACTTACGAATATTTTCCACGTAAGCGTAGGCTTCATGCCCGCGCGCATACCCGTAGGTCAGCTTGTTGTACCACGGTTTCTGGCTCAGCAGCGGGAGACGCTGTTTTACATCAGACCAGCTGTCCGGGTTACCTTTGGTTTTTGCCGTCAGCGCGCGCGCGTCCAGCATATGCGCATAACCCATGTTGTAGGCGGCCAGTGCAAACCAAATCCGCTCTTCTTCCGGCACGGTCTCCGGTACTTTGGCCATCATATCCTGTAAATACTGCGCGCCGCCGCTGATGCTTTGCTCCGCATCGGTACGGTCATTAACACCCAGACTCAGCGCGGTATTTTTCGTCAGCATCATGAGACCACGCACGCCGGTCGGAGAGGTAGCCTGAGTATCCCAGTGGGATTCCTGATACGAAATCGCCGCCAGCAGCTTCCAGTCAATCTCCTGGGCGTATTTTTCGAACAACGGCTGCAGGTCCGGCAGGACGCTATCAACTGCGCGCAGAAAGCTGCGGGTATCGACGTAATCGAAGTCGTCACCGTGGCCGAGGTATTTTCTTCCAGGCGCGCCAGCGTCCCGTCTTCATTGATGGTGTTATAGAAATCGAGCATAGCCGCAGAGAGGGTCTGATCGTTATCCAGTTGGGTGAACCAGGTCACCGGCTGTTCGTCAGTCACATCCAGCGCCACGGCGATTTCAGGGTGCACGCGCTGGAAAAGACTGATCGCCACCGAATCCGCAATGGTATAGGCCAGCTTTTTGTCTTTAACCTGATCGAGCAGTTCTGTGGTGCCCAGTTTTGGGTCAACCGTCCAGCTCAGGTCAGGATACTTTTTCTCTTTGAGGGCGCGCAGGTCGTCAATCACGACATGGCCGGGGGCAATCGTCAGCTGTTGCTCGTTAATGGTGGCGAGCGAGCGCGGGCGCACGCTTCCCACGCGGTAAACCAGCTGCTGGGAGACAGAGTAGTAGGTCGGGCCTGGCTGGTAGTTCTTGCTGCGCTCGCTGTTGTACACCAGCCCGGCTGCAAGGATATCGGCGTCGTCGTTATCCAGGTCATCGAACAATTGGCTGATGTTCTGACGCACGGTAATTTTGAGCTTAACACCCAGATAGTCGGCAAACTGCTGGGCCAGTTCATAATCCAGACCGATGGTTTTGCCGTTGATGTCGCCGTAAATCAGCGGAGAGGAGAGGGTACTGACGCGCAATTCCCCCCGCTCCTGAATGGCGGCGATACGGTTTTCGGCTTTACCGAACCAGGGGATAGAAGGCCAGAGGGCCACTGCCAGCAGCAACGTAACAATGCCGATGAGCAGATAATTAATCTTTAATTTTTTCAATTAGTTAATTCTCTGCGACGCCGGTTGCCTCAGTATGCTGTAGCCATGTTAAGAATAAGGTTTGCCATTGAATGAGCGGCATTTTGCGCAAAGTTACGCCACTTGGCAACAAATTAGAGAGACAGGTCACACCTATTGTTAAACCGCTGTGCAAATTTTATTTCGACGCAAACGGTTTCGTCGGCGCTCAGGATTCTCTATAATGACGCCCGTTTTCCCCCCTTGCGCACACTGTAAGCGCCCCGGCGCTTCGAAGACGAGAGACTTATGATGGAAATTCTGCGTGGTTCGCCTGCACTGTCTGCCTTCCGTATTACCAAACTGCTGGCACGTTTTCAGGCGGCCGACCTTCCGGTAAGCAATATTTACGCTGAGTATGTCCATTTTGCTGACCTGAATGCCCCCCTGAATGCAGAGGAGCGCGTACAGCTGGAACGCCTGCTCAAGTATGGTCCAAGCCTGAGCAGCCATACGCCAACCGGCAAACTGATCCTTGCGACGCCGCGTCCGGGCACCATCTCCCCCTGGTCTTCCAAAGCCACCGACATCGCCCACAACTGTGGTCTGAGCCAGATTAACCGTCTGGAACGCGGCGTGGCGTACTATGTTGAAGCCTCCACCCTGAGCGACGCGCAATGGCAGGCGGTTGCGGCTGAGCTGCACGACCGCATGATGGAGAGCGTATTTGCCTCTCTCGACGACGCGCAGAAGCTGTTCTCACACCATCAGCCTGCGCCGGTACAGAGCGTAGACCTGCTGGGGCAGGGCCGTCAGGCGCTGATTGACGCCAACCTGCGTCTCGGCCTGGCGCTGGCAGAAGACGAAATTGATTACCTGCAGGACGCGTTCGTTAAGCTCAACCGCAACCCGAACGACATCGAACTCTACATGTTCGCGCAGGCCAACTCTGAGCACTGCCGCCATAAGATTTTCAACGCCGACTGGATTATTGACGGCGAACAGCAGCCGAAGTCGCTGTTCAAAATGATCAAAAACACCATGGAACAAACCCCTGACCACGTGCTGTCTGCCTATAAAGACAACGCCGCGGTGATGGAAGGTTCCGAGGTGGGCCGCTTCTTCGCCGATCGCGAAGCAGGGCGCTATGACTTCCATCAGGAGCCCGCGCATATCCTGATGAAAGTGGAAACCCACAACCACCCGACGGCGATCTCCCCGTGGCCGGGTGCGGCGACCGGCTCCGGCGGTGAAATCCGTGACGAAGGTGCGACCGGTCGTGGCGCTAAACCTAAAGCGGGTCTGGTCGGTTTCTCCGTCTCCAACCTGCGTATCCCGGGCTTTGAACAGCCGTGGGAAGAAGATTTCGGCAAGCCAGAGCGCATTGTCACCGCGCTGGATATCATGACCGAAGGCCCGCTGGGCGGCGCGGCGTTTAACAACGAGTTTGGTCGTCCGGCGCTGAACGGTTACTTCCGTACCTATGAAGAGAAAGTGGACAGCCACAACGGCGAAGAGCTGCGCGGTTACCACAAACCGATCATGCTGGCGGGCGGGATCGGCAACATCCGTGCCGATCACGTGCAGAAAGGCGAGATCGTCGTCGGCGCGAAGCTGATCGTGCTCGGCGGCCCGGCGATGAACATCGGTCTGGGCGGCGGGGCAGCGTCTTCTATGGCCTCCGGCCAGTCTGATGCGGACCTCGATTTTGCTTCCGTGCAGCGCGACAACCCAGAGATGGAGCGTCGCTGCCAGGAAGTGATCGACCGCTGCTGGCAGCTGGGCGACGCCAACCCGATTCTGTTCATCCACGACGTGGGTGCGGGCGGTCTGTCCAACGCCATGCCGGAGCTGGTGAGCGACGGTGGCCGCGGTGGCCGTTTCAACCTGCGCGATATCCTGAGCGATGAGCCGGGCATGAGCCCGCTGGAGATCTGGTGTAACGAATCCCAGGAGCGTTACGTGCTGGCGGTTGCCGCGGATCAGCTGCCGCTGTTTGACGAGCTGTGCCGCCGCGAGCGTGCGCCGTATGCGGTCATCGGTGAAGCGACCGAAGAGCAGCATCTTTCCTTAAGCGACACCCACTTTGACAACCAGCCGATCGATCTGCCGCTGGACGTCCTGCTCGGTAAAACGCCGAAGATGACCCGCGACGTGACAACCCGCAAAGCGGCGGGCAAAGCGCTGGATCGCCAGGGCATCACCGTGGCAGAAGCGGTTAACCGCGTGCTGCACCTGCCGGCCGTGGCGGAGAAAACGTTCCTGGTGACCATCGGCGACCGTACCGTGACCGGTATGGTATCGCGCGACCAGATGGTTGGCCCGTGGCAGATCCCGGTGGCGAACTGCGCGGTGACGACCGCGAGCCTCGACAGCTACTACGGCGAAGCGATGGCCCTGGGCGAACGCACCCCGGTGGCGCTGCTGGACTTCGCTGCCTCCGCCCGTCTGGCGGTCGGTGAAGCGCTGACCAACATCGCCGCGACGCAGATTGGCGACATCAAACGTATCAAACTCTCTGCAAACTGGATGGCCGCAGCCGGTCACCCTGGCGAAGATGCTGGCCTGTATGAAGCCGTAAAAGCGGTGGGTGAGGAGCTGTGTCCTGCCCTCGGCCTGACCATTCCGGTGGGTAAAGACTCTATGTCGATGAAAACCCGCTGGCAGGAAGGCAGCGAGCAGCGCGAGATGACCTCTCCGCTGTCGCTGGTGATCACCGCGTTTGCGCGCGTGGAAGACGTGCGCCACACCGTTACGCCGCAGCTTGCGACCGAAGACAACGCCCTGCTGCTGATTGACCTGGGTAAAGGCCACAACGCGCTGGGTGCCACCGCGCTGGCACAGGTTTACCGCCAGCTCGGCGACAAGCCAGCCGATGTGCGCGACGTCGCGCAGTTGAAAGGATTCTACGACGCCATCCAGGCGCTGGTGGCGGAGCGTAAGCTGCTGGCCTACCACGACCGTTCTGACGGCGGCCTGCTGGTGACGCTGGCAGAGATGGCCTTCACCGGCCACTGCGGCGTTGAAGCGAACATTGCCACGCTTGGCGAAGACCGTCTGGCGGCGCTGTTCAATGAAGAGTTGGGTGCGGTGATTCAGGTACGTGCCGCAGATCGCGACGCGGTTGAAGCGATTCTGGCGAAGCACGGTCTGGCAGACTGCGTCCACTATCTGGGCAAAGCCGTTCAGGGTGACCGCTTCGTCATTGAAGCAGACGGCCACGCGGTGTTCAGCGAAAGCCGCACCACGCTGCGCATGTGGTGGGCAGAAACCACCTGGCAGATGCAGCGCCTGCGTGATAACCCGGAATGTGCCGATCAGGAGCATAACGCGAAAGCGAATGACCAGGATCCTGGCCTGAACGTGAAGCTCTCCTTTGATATCAACGAAGATATCGCTGCACCGTACATTGCGACAGGCGCGCGTCCAAAAGTAGCCGTGCTGCGCGAGCAGGGCGTTAACTCCCACGTTGAGATGGCGGCTGCCTTCCACCGCGCGGGCTTTGACGCCATCGACGTCCACATGAGCGACCTGCTGGCCGGACGTACCGGTCTGGAAGATTTCCAGGCGCTGGTGGCGTGCGGCGGTTTCTCCTACGGCGACGTGCTGGGCGCGGGCGAAGGTTGGGCGAAGTCCATCCTGTTCAACAGCCGCGTGCGTGACGAGTTCGAAACCTTCTTCCATCGTCCGCAGACCCTGGCGCTGGGCGTGTGTAACGGCTGCCAGATGATGTCTAACCTGCGCGAACTGATCCCGGGCAGCGAAGCCTGGCCGCGCTTTGTGCGTAACCAGTCTGACCGCTTCGAAGCGCGCTTCAGCCTAGTGGAAGTGACCCAAAGCCCGTCTCTGCTGCTGCAGGGAATGGTGGGTTCACAGATGCCAATCGCCGTTTCCCACGGTGAAGGACAGGTAGAAGTGCGTGATGCTGCGCATCTGGCTCAGCTGGAGAGCAAAGGTCTGGTGGCGCTGCGCTTTGTCGATAACTTCGGCAAGGTGACAGAAACCTACCCGGCTAACCCGAACGGCTCCGCCAACGGTATTACGGCAGTCACCAGTGAAAGCGGTCGTGCGACCATCATGATGCCGCACCCGGAGCGCGTGTTCCGCACCGTGAGCAACTCCTGGCACCCGGAAAACTGGGGCGAGGACAGCCCGTGGATGCGTATCTTCCGCAACGCGCGTAAGCAACTGGGGTAAGTTTTAGCACCCTAACCCTTGTAGGCCCGGTAAGCGTAAGCGCCACCGGGCTTTTTTATGCGTGTCGCAAAATCGCGACAATCCTGCCCTGCCGATGTCTCCAAAAGGTGACACTTAACTTGTTGATTTATATAAGTAGAAAAATCATGGTCTAAAGGTGTTGTTAAATAGCGACACTTAGCCTGGAAATCATTCTCCCAACAAGTAATAGTTTGCATGTATAAAATTATTTAAATTCATCATGTTAATTTATTGTTTTGCAAACTGGCACGGCTGTTGCATAATATTAATCAGTGGCTCATTCACCTTCTTATGTCAGCCCCTTCGGGACGCGCTACATAAACTTAGAATGACGCACAAAAAGGTGCCTGCCGTCCAACTACTGATCATAGCGATGCTTTATCAGGACAGGGCGAAACGTCGAGTTAGGCACCGCCTCATTCCACAACAAAGCCGGGTTTTTACCCGGCTTTGTTGTATCTGAAGGGCAGACTCAGTTACGCTCTGCGTAAACCCCCATTAAGAGAGTAATGCGTTGAAACGCTGGTCTGTTTTCCCTCGCTCCCTGCGACAGCTCGTCATGATGGCATTCCTGCTGATCCTGCTCCCTTTACTGATACTGGCGTGGCAGGCCTGGCAAAGTCTCAATGCGCTAAGCGCGCAGGCGGCATTGACGAATCGCACGACGCTAATTGATGCAAGGCGAAGCGAAGCAATGACGAACGCCGCGCTGGAGATGGAGCGAAGCTATCGCCAGTATTGCGTGCTGGACGATCGCACCCTGGAGCGGGTTTACCAGAATCAACGTAAACGCTACAGCGAAATGCTGGATGCCCACGCGGGCGTGCTGCCGGACGACAAACTCTACCAGGCATTACGTCAGGACCTGAACGATCTGGCTCAGCTACAGTGTAAAAATAGCGGCCCGGATGCCGCCGCCGCCGCGCGGCTGGAAGCTTTTGCTAATGCCAATACGGAAATGGTCCAGTCTACACGCACGGTGATCTTCTCTCGCGGGCAGCAGCTGCAGCAGGAAATCGCCGAGCGCGGTCAATTCTTCGGCTGGCAGGCGCTGGTCCTGTTCCTGGTCAGTCTTGCTCTGGTTCTGCTGTTCACCCGCATGATTATCGGTCCGGTGAAGGGCATACAGCGGATGATTAACCGTCTGGGTGAGGGGAAGTCTCTCGGGGATACGGTTGTTTTCACCGGGCCGCGCGAGCTGCGTTCAGTGGGTCAGCGGATCATCTGGCTTTCCGAACGTCTGGCGTGGCTGGAAACGCAGCGTCATCAGTTCCTCCGTCACATTTCCCACGAACTCAAAACGCCACTCGCCAGCATGCGAGAAGGCACCGAGCTGCTGGCGGACGAAGTGGCTGGCCCGCTGACCTCTGAGCAAAAAGAGATTGTCGAGATCCTCGATGACAGCAGCCGGAATCTGCAAAAGCTGATTGAGCAACTGCTGGACTACAACCGTAAGCTGGCGGACGGGGCAGTGGTACTGGAAA
Source organism: Enterobacter sp. JMULE2 (assembly GCF_013337145.1). NCBI lineage: Bacteria > Pseudomonadati > Pseudomonadota > Gammaproteobacteria > Enterobacterales > Enterobacteriaceae > Enterobacter > Enterobacter sp. JMULE2. Next base: position 196,607 of record NZ_SGWD01000016.1, on the reverse strand, counting down.
ATGTGGAGATTGCACCGATAGTGGATATGGTGATCTCCGCCCATAGCCTGCCAGCAAGAGCTAAAATGATGCATACCCAGGTCGATCTTAGCGAGCCCGCTTGTCTTGCAGAGCCCATGCTGTTTATGAGCGTTCTGGATAATCTTTATTCCAATGCGGTGCACTATGGTACTGAATCCGGTAACATTTATATCCGAAGCTACAGGGCGGGTTCCCGGGTGTTTATCGATGTAGCGAATACGGGCACCCCGATTCCGGATGAAGAAAAAACGATGATTTTTGAACCCTTTTTCCAGGGCAGTCATCAGCGAAAAGGTGCGGTAAAAGGAAGTGGTCTGGGGCTCAGTATTGCCCGCGACGGCATACGACGCATGCACGGCGAACTGAATATCGTCAGTGATGAACGGTCGGATGTGTGCTTTCGTATCGAACTGCCTCTTAAGCCGGAAAATCAATAAAATGAATCTAAGTCTGGTGAGTATGTCACACGTTTTTTTCCGCGCCGTACGCGCGATGTTTTCCCGCAATACCGTACGTCTAAGTCTGCCGTGTTTACTGCTGGCAGGGTGTGTGACCCATGCCCCGAAGAGCGCAATCAGTGAAAAGCCGGAAGAAAAATGGCCTGAAAATCAGCTGGCGGATTTCCTGACCACCCCCTGCGAGGGCATCTGGCACTTATCAGGACATGAAGTGGATACCAACCCGCTGTTTTGGCTGCGTGGCATCGATTGTGCGCAGCGTCTGGAACCAGTAGAGGCACGGGCGCAAGCCACGATGTGGGGCGACAACGCATGGCAGGCGACCTTTAAACGTGCCATTCTGCTTGGCGATGCCAAAATCACGCCCGTGGAGCGCCGCACGAATATCACGCGTCTGGACGCGTTCAGCGCCAACATTCCTGCGCAGGTGCGGCCGATATATCAACTCTGGCGGGACGGCCAGGCATTACAGCTTCAGCTGTCTGAAGAGCGTTCCCGCTACAGCAAATTACAGCAGTCAACGGACGGCGAGCTTGATACGCTTCGCCAGCAGCAGAATTATCTGCGCACCCAGCTTGAGACCACCACGCGCAAGCTTGAAAATCTGACCGATATTGAAAGGCAACTGTCGACGCGTAAACCCGCAGGCAGCTATTTGCCAGATTCGTCGAAAGGAAATTCTGCCGCGTCGCCGGACGGTGACGCGCAGAAGGAAGAGGATGTGAAGCCATGACAAGCCGTAAACCTGCCCATCTCTTACTGGTCGATGACGATCCTGGACTGTTAAAGCTGCTGGGGATGCGCCTGGTCAGTGAAGGCTACAGCGTTGTGACGGCGGAAAGCGGGCAGGAGGGGCTGAAAGTGCTCAGCCGCGAGAAAATTGATCTGGTGATCAGCGATCTGCGGATGGACGAAATGGATGGCCTGCAGCTTTTTGCAGAGATTCAAAAGCAGCAGCCCGGCATGCCGGTTATCATCTTGACCGCCCACGGCTCGATCCCGGATGCGGTCGCGGCAACCCAGCAAGGGGTGTTCAGCTTCCTCACTAAACCGGTGGACAAAGACGCGCTTTATAAAGCCATCGACAGCGCGCTGGAGCATGCCGCGCCTTCTGGTGATGATGCCTGGCGCGAGTCCATCGTGACGCGAAGCCCTGTCATGCTGCGTCTGCTTGAGCAGGCGCGAATGGTGGCGCAATCTGACGTCAGCGTTTTGATCAACGGCCAGAGCGGTACCGGGAAAGAGATCCTGGCGCAGGCGATCCACAACGCCAGCCCGCGCGCTAAAAATGCCTTTATCGCCATTAACTGCGGCGCGCTGCCGGAACAGCTTCTTGAATCCGAACTCTTTGGTCACGCGCGCGGCGCCTTCACCGGCGCGGTGAGCAGCCGGGAAGGGCTGTTCCAGGCGGCGGAAGGCGGCACGCTGTTTCTCGACGAGATTGGCGATATGCCTGCGCCGTTGCAGGTGAAACTGCTGCGCGTGTTGCAGGAGAGAAAGGTGCGTCCGCTCGGCAGCAATCGCGATATCGACATCAACGTGCGTATTATTTCCGCCACCCACCGGGATCTGCCAAAAGTGATGGCGCGCAATGAGTTTCGTGAAGATCTCTACTACCGCCTGAACGTGGTGAACCTGAAAATTCCTGCGCTGGCCGAGCGTGCGGAAGATATCCCACTGCTGGCAAACCATCTGCTGCGCCAGTCCGCGGATCGCCATAAACCCTTCGTGCGCGCGTTTTCCACGGATGCAATGAAAAGGCTAATGACCGCCGGGTGGCCTGGCAACGTGCGCCAGTTGGTCAACGTGATTGAGCAGTGCGTGGCGCTGACGTCGTCGCCCGTTATCAGCGACGCGCTGGTGGAGCAGGCGCTGGAAGGAGAAAACACGGCGTTGCCGACCTTTGCCGAAGCGCGTAACCAGTTCGAACTGAACTACCTGCGCAAACTGCTGCAGATTACGAAGGGTAACGTGACCCACGCGGCGCGCATGGCCGGGCGCAACCGCACCGAGTTCTACAAGCTGCTGTCGCGTCACGAGCTGGAAGCAAACGATTTTAAAGAGTAATGCCGTATGGTACTGTGAGCAATCGATTACGAGGCAGCTTACAGGCAAGAGTTTAAGGACCCACCATGAAAAAGATTGATGCGATTATTAAACCTTTCAAACTGGATGATGTACGTGAAGCGCTGGCGGAAGTTGGCATCACCGGGATGACAGTAACGGAAGTGAAAGGTTTTGGTCGTCAGAAGGGCCACACCGAGCTTTACCGTGGCGCGGAGTACATGGTCGACTTTCTGCCGAAAGTAAAAATTGAAATCGTGGTCAGCGACGATATCGTGGATACCTGCGTGGATACCATCATCCGTACCGCGCAGACGGGCAAAATTGGCGACGGTAAAATCTTCGTCTTTGACGTGGCGCGCGTGATCCGTATCCGTACCGGCGAAGAAGACGACGCTGCGATTTAACAGCGCCAACGGTTTTGTAGGCCGGGTAAGGCGCAGCCGCCACCCGGCGAAAAAAAGCCCCTCGAACGAGGGGCTTTTTCATTACAGCACCTTATGCGGCCCGAAACATTCGTAATGAATGTTGTCCTTGTCCACACCCAGGTCTACCAGCTGCTTCGCAGCATACTGCATAAACGCCACCGGCCCACAGACGTAAAACTGCATTTCCGGTGCGCTAAACGCCCCTTCATGCTGGCTTAAATTCATCAGACCTTCGCTGTCGAAGCGTGCGGCCTGGCGGTCTGCGTCCGTTGGCTGGCGATACCAGGTATGCGCGGTGAAGCGCGGCAGGGACGCCCCGAGCGTTTTGACTTCATCCGCAAAGGCGTGCACGTCGCCGTTCTCTGCGGCGTGGAACCAGTTTACCTGCGCGTCGTGGTTTGCTTTTGCCAGCGTATCGAGCATCGCCAGCATTGGCGTTTGACCAACACCCGCAGAGATCAGCGTCACTGGCGTATTGCCGTCAACGGCCATAAAGAAATCACCCGCCGGCGCTGCCAGATGAACCACGTCGCCTACGCTGGCTTCGTTGTGCAGCCAGGTTGAGACCTGACCGCCATCTTCGCGTTTCACCGCAATGCGGTAGCCTTTGCCGTTTGGCTTACGGGTAAGAGAATACTGGCGGATCTCCTGGTGCGGGAAGCCTTCAGGCTTCAGCCACACGCCCAGATACTGGCCCGGGTGATATTCGGCCACCGGTTTACCGTCCACCGGCTCAAATTCAAAGCTGGTAATCAATGCACTGCGTGGGGTTTTCTCGACGATGCGGAACGCGCGCGTGCCTTCCCAGCCGCCGTTCTTGCTGGCGTTTTCGCTGTAGATTTGCGCTTCACGGTTGATAAACACGTTTGCCAGCACGCCGTAGGCTTTACCCCACGCGTCCAGCACTTCCTGGCCCGGGCTGAACATTTCGTCCAGCGTGGCCAGCAGGTGGCCGCCAACGATGTTGTACTGCTCAGGCTGGATCTGGAAGCTGGTATGTTTCTGCGCAATCTTTTCTACCGCAGGCAGCAATGCCGCCAGGTTTTCGATATTGCTGGCGTAGGCTGCGATGGCGTTAAACAACGCTTCACGCTGGTCGCCATTGCGCTGGTTGCTCATGTTGAAAATTTCTTTGAGCTCCGGGTTGTGCGAGAACATGCGATCGTAGAAATGCGCGGTGAGTTTAGGGCCGGTTTCCACCAGCAGGGGAATGGTGGACTTAACGGTAGCGATGGTTTGAGCGTCGAGCATGAGCGCGTCCTTCTGATGTTACATTTAATGATGTATTTTAAATGCATCTTATAAAAATAACCCTGCGTTGTAAATGGTTCTTTGCAAGATGAAAAATATGCATCACAAACCTGAAAAGAAATCCGTTGAAAATGATGAGAGCTTTATTCCTCAAACCCTTGCGTGGCGTGGAGGTAAACGTTTGCGTAAAATCGTTTGTCAAGACCTGTTATCGCAGAACTATTCAGTTATACTGTTGCCCGTCGTCCAACAGGACTGCCTTTTCAGGCCAAAATTTACTTGTTAGCTGAGTCAGGAGATGCGGATGTTAAAGCGTGAAATGAACATTGCCGATTATGATGCCGAACTGTGGCAGGCTATGGAGCAGGAAAAAGTACGTCAGGAAGAGCACATCGAACTGATCGCCTCCGAAAACTACACCAGCCCGCGCGTGATGCAGGCGCAGGGTTCTCAGCTGACCAACAAATACGCTGAAGGTTATCCGGGCAAGCGCTACTACGGCGGTTGCGAGTACGTTGATATCGTTGAGCAACTGGCGATTGACCGTGCGAAAGAACTCTTTGGCGCAGACTACGCGAACGTGCAGCCGCACTCAGGCTCTCAGGCTAACTTCGCGGTCTACACCGCGCTGCTGCAGCCGGGCGATACCGTTCTGGGTATGAACCTGGCGCAGGGCGGCCACCTGACTCACGGCTCCCCGGTTAACTTCTCCGGCAAACTGTACAACATCATCCCTTACGGTATTGATGAGTCCGGTAAAATTGACTACGAAGACATGGCTAAGCAGGCCAAAGAGCACAAACCGAAGATGATCATCGGTGGCTTCTCTGCTTACTCCGGTATCGTTGACTGGGCAAAAATGCGTGAAATCGCAGACAGCATCGGTGCTTACCTGTTCGTGGATATGGCGCACGTTGCGGGTCTGATCGCGGCAGGCGTTTACCCGAACCCGGTTCCACACGCTCACGTTGTGACCACCACCACCCACAAAACCCTGGCGGGTCCACGCGGTGGCCTGATCCTGGCGAAAGGCGGTGACGAAGAGCTGTATAAGAAACTGAACTCCGCCGTGTTCCCAAGCGCGCAGGGCGGCCCGCTGATGCACGTTATCGCCGCAAAAGCGGTAGCGCTGAAAGAAGCGATGGAGCCAGAGTTCAAAGTTTATCAGCAGCAGGTTGCCAAAAACGCCAAAGCGATGGTGGAAGTATTCCTGAGCCGTGGCTACAAAGTGGTGTCTGGCGGTACTGAAAACCACCTGTTCCTGCTGGATCTGGTTGATAAGAACCTGACCGGTAAAGAAGCTGACGCCGCCCTGGGCCGCGCCAACATCACCGTGAACAAAAACAGCGTGCCAAACGATCCGAAGAGCCCGTTCGTGACCTCCGGTATCCGTATCGGTTCTCCGGCCGTGACTCGTCGCGGTTTCAAAGAAGCGGAAGTGAAAGAGCTGGCGGGCTGGATGTGTGACGTTCTGGACAACATCAATGACGAAGCGGTTATCGAGCGCGTCAAAGGTAAAGTGCTGGATATCTGCGCACGCTTCCCGGTATACGCATAATCCTTCTGCCCTGCAGAAATAAAAAAGGCCGCGCTTGCGGCCTTTTTTTATGGGCTAACGTCGGTCGAGAGATATGGCCCCCGGTCCGACAATCGCCAGCAAAATAAACGCACCGGCAATACTCACATTCTTATAGAAGTTAATCATGTTCGGCACAACCGCATCACCGGTCATATCCCAGTAATGGTGGCCTATCACCGCCGTTCCCAGCGTATAAAAGACAAAGAGCACCGCGATGGGGCGAGTGAAAAAGCCCAGCACGATCAGAATCGCCGCGGGAACCTCCATCACCACCGCAATAATCGCGGCCAGCATGGGCATGGGGGCGCCGAGCGACGTCATATACTGAACGGTGCCGCTAAACCCCGTGAGTTTGGGATAGCCAAAAATAATAAACAGGACGACGATAGCAATACGGGCAATCAAAAGCAGGAAAGAACGTGAGGAGCCGAAATCGAAATAACGTAAGCTGTTCATGGCAAACGACCTCTTCAGGCGATGTTCTTTAAACGTAATACAATTTTGCCGCTCTCGCCATACGTCGACCGGCTGTCCATGATGTTAATTTATCGTTAATTTATAGCGCGCTAACGACTTGCCAAAGTGCAGGATACACGCCAGACTATCGCCTCCATTTCGGGAGGGATTCATGGTCTTGCATTCCACGCGCTGGCTGGCGCTCAGCTACTTCACCTACTTCTTTAGCTACGGTATTTTTCTGCCTTTCTGGAGCGTCTGGCTCAAGGGAATCGGCCTCACCCCTGAGTCCATCGGCGTTCTGCTTGGCGCAGGCCTGGTGGCGCGTTTCCTGGGCAGTCTGCTGATTGCGCCGCGCGTCAGCGATCCCTCCTTACTGATCAAGGCCGTGCGCATACTTGCGCTGCTCACTTTGGTCTTTGTCGCCTGCTTCTGGGTGAGTCAGCAGTTTGCCTGGCTGATGGTGGTGATGGTTGGCTTCAACCTGTTCTTCTCACCGCTGGTACCGCTGACGGATGCCCTGGCGAACACCTGGCAAAAGCAGATCACCATGGACTATGGCCGCGTGCGTCTCTGGGGATCGATTGCGTTCGTGATCGGCTCGGCGCTGGTGGGTAAGCTGGTCAGCCTGTACGACTATCACGCCATCCTTGCGTTACTGAGCGTGGGTATTGCCTCCATGCTGCTGGGGATGCTGTTGCGTCCGTCGGTAATGCCGCAGGGCGAAAGCCGTCACCAGGAGAGCGCAGGCTGGCCGGCCTGGCGGAGCCTGGTGGCACAAAGCTGGCGTTTTCTGGCGTGCGTTTGCCTCCTTCAGGGGGCGCATGCGGCGTACTATGGGTTCAGTGCCATCTACTGGCAGGGGGCGGGCTACTCTGCTTCTGCGGTAGGCTACCTGTGGTCGCTCGGCGTCGTGGCGGAAGTGATCATCTTTGCGCTCAGTAAAAAACTGTTCCGTCGCTTCGGCGCGCGCGATTTGCTGCTGCTTTCTGCCGTGTGCGGCGTGGCACGCTGGGGGATTATGGGCTGGACGACCGAACTCCCGTGGCTGATTCTGGCGCAAATTCTGCACTGCGGTACCTTTACCGTGTGCCACCTGGCGGCGATGCGCTACATCTCTGCGCGTGAGGGTGGGGATGTGATTCGACTGCAGGCAGTCTACTCTGCGGTGGCAATGGGCGGCAGCATAGCCGTGATGACGGTCTTTGCTGGCTTCCTGTATCAGCACCTTGGGCACGGCGTATTCTGGGTGATGGCGCTCGTTGCACTACCTGCAATGCTCGTTCGCCCCAAAGTGACGGCACGCGTGTAACTAGGATTCCAGCATCGCGCGAATATGTTCTTGCTGCTGCGCGTTCAATGTCTCAACGGCATGGATCAGCGGCGGCGAGAACAACGGCAGGGCGGTTGGGTAAGGGGTGATCACCAGCGCAGCTTCACGGGGCGCACCTCCCTTCTGAAACGCGTGCAGGGTCAGATAACGAATATTGAGCGGCAACAGCGTCAGCTCGCGCAGCTGCTGCTCAATCAACGCTTCACATGCTTTATCTTCCCCGGTCAGTAACACCACCTGTTTTTCATGCAGATCGGTCTCCTGCATCAGCCAGGCACCAAAAATCACCGCCACCAGGCTCATCTCTTCATCGGAGAAACGCAGCCCGAACTCCGCTTCCAGCTCAAACAGCGCCTCTTTGGTGGTGCGTAACAGCCGCGGATAAAGCCGATGAATCTCTTCCGGCAGGCTGTTATCGATGCCGATTTCAAACAGTGAGCGATCTAACGCCTGAGCAAGATGGATATAAAGCTGATCGGTCAGCCCCTGTTCATCGCTAAAATTCATCCCGGTTTGGGCCCGAAAGCGCGCGATCATCCGCACTATGGTGCGGCGCAGGCGTTGATCCTGCTGATGTCTGTCAAGCACCGGATCGGGGGTGCGCAGCATCATAAACAGCAGCGCGAGGAACAGCTGTTCATCGCTGTGCGTTCCCTGCGGAACGCGCCGTTTCCAGTGGCGCACGATTTCCTGCGCGGTGAAATATTCCCCTCTCGATTGCGTCCAGCTGCGCTGAACGTGGGAAAACTGCGGCGTATTGCCCAGATGATGCTGGATCAGACAGTATTGCAAAAACAGCTGTAAAAACTGTACGTCGCGGCAGTCAAACGGACGCTGAAGCTTTCGCGAACAGAAGTTGATCAATGCTCGCAGGTTGGTGTCATCATAGAGTGGACGAGCGATGCCCTGCTGTTTAAGTGCGGTTTTAAGCGCGGGAGTAAACTGGTGAGAGACGAACTGCGGGCAAAGCCGAAGTGCCCTGCGCAGCCAGTGCAGCAGGCATAAACGCTGATTCAGGACCGAACCTTCAATTCGGTAGCTGCCGTCGAGGTGCGTGACGATATCAAGCCGATGATAGCGCTGGATTTCATCGCGCGTCTCGGCTATATCTTGCCGTGCCATTGCGTCGTCCACGCCATTGGCAGCGATTATGCTCTGTGCGGTGACGGCAGCATCGGGCAGGTAAAGCATCAAAAGCACCTGGCAGCGGCGCTGCGAACTGGAAAGCACAGATGGAATTTCAAGCGTCGTCATCATCTGTCGGGTATCCAGTGTGAATGTTTGATAAGAATAGCTAAAGGATGGGCGCTGAAAAGCGCGCCGGCAGGCCTTTCATTCAGGATTGCTGGGGAACATCACAGAATTTTTGACGTGAGGAATTGATGCAAATAGTTAAACAAAGCGCGATGGCGTTATTTTTGGCGGTTATCACCTTTGCCGTCAGCGCACATCCTCACAGTTTTATCAGCCTGAAAACCGAGCTTGTGACGGACGGCACGCAGCTCAGCGGCCTGAAAATGCGCTGGACGATGGATGAAATCACCTCGGCGGATCTGCTCTATGATGCGGGAAACGCAAAGCCTGGCGATGAGATCTGGAAAAAGCTGGCGGCAGAAGTGATGGCCAACGTGCTCGGTCAGCACTATTTCACCGAGTTCTGGCATAACGGACAAAAGGTCAAATTTCTTAACCGGCCCACGGAATACGGTATGACGCGAGACGGGCATCAGGCGGTGCTGACATTTATTCTCCCGCTGGCACACCCTCAGCCGCTGGCAGGGCAAAAGTATCGTTTCTCCACCTTTGACCCCACCTACTATGTCGATATGAGCTACGCCGAGGAGAGCGACGTGCAGCTTCCGGCATCGCTACAAAAGAAATGCAAGCTTATCGTCCACACGCCTAAGCCCAGCGAAGAGACGCTGAACTTTGCGGTCTCTCTCGACAAAGAAGATGCGCCGCCGGAGGACATGGAGCTGGGTAAACAGTTTGCGCAGGAGGTGACGTTACAATGTCAGTGATCTCCTCTTCGCACCAAAAACCGCGCCGCTGGCTTCATCTCTGGCCGCTGGCACTTTTTCTCCTGCTCGCCGTTTGCAGTTCGCTCTGGCTGTGGCAGGCCTGGCCGCAGGTGATGATGAAAAGCATCATCTGGCAGCGTGAAGTCAATCAACAGATGAGCGGGCTGTTGAAGGCGGTGGCGGAGAACCCGACAAAAGCGGGCGGTTCCCTGCTGGCGTTTAGCTTTATCTATGGTGTTCTGCACGCGCTGGGGCCGGGGCACGGCAAAATCGTCATCACCACCTGGCTTGCTACTCATCCCTCGAAGTTGAGATCGAGCATTGGCCTGACGCTGGCCTCCTCGCTGCTGCAGGGCGGCGTGGCGATTGCGCTCGTCGTGATAGTCCTTTCACTCTTACAGCTGCCTGCCCGTCAGCTACACATGAGCAGCTTCTGGCTTGAAAAAGGGAGCTATGCGCTGGTGGGCGTGCTGGGGCTGATCCTCTGCTGGCGGGCGCTCAAAAAGCTGCGCGTGCTGCTGCAAAAGCCGAAATTCAAGACCTTTACGCCGCACCACGTTCATGATGAAAACTGCGGATGCGGGCATCAGCATCTGCCCACGCAGGAACAATTACAGAACGGCGACGACTGGCGCGCGCGGCTGATGATTATTCTCTCGATGGGTATGCGCCCGTGCTCGGGGGCGATCATGGTGCTGCTGTTCAGTAAGGTAATCGGCGTGTTTGGCTGGGGAATGTTGTCCGCGCTGGCGATGGCGGCAGGAACGTCTCTCACCATTTCGTCTTTAGCGCTGCTGGTACACGGCTTCCGTCAGCTGGCGGTTAAACTCAGCGGCAATAAAACGCCGGTGCTGTGGCGACAGGTAGGGTGGACGACGCTTGCGCTGGCGGGCGGGGTGGTTCTGCTGGTGGCGGCGGTGACGATGTGGATGAGTGCGGTGCCGGTGGGGAGGGGATTGCGGCCTTTCTAGCGTACTGAGGGATTTTGTAAGCCCGGTAAGCGTAGCGCCACCGGGCTTAACAAACTGGATTAACGCTTTAGCGCATCGCTCAGTTCTTCACGCATGTTTGCCAGCATGGCTTTAACAACGCGTGGGTTACCTGCAACGATGTTGCCGGTGGTCATGTAGTTGTGGCCGCCGGTGAAATCGCAAACAATCGCGCCTGCTTCACGTGCGATCAGCTCGCCCGCCGCAAAGTCCCACGGCTTCAGTGACAGCTCGAAGTAACCGTCAACGCGGCCGGTCGCAACGTAGGCCAGATCCAGCGCTGCAGAACCGGTGCGACGGAAATCTGCGCATTCGGTGAACAGTTTGCCCAAGATATTCATATAGGTCGTCGCGTGCTGTTTCGCCTTGAACGGGAAACCGGTCGCCAGAATGGTGCCGTCCAGATCGCGTGCATTGCTGCAGCGCAGGCGGTAGCCGTTCAGCTGAGCGCCCTGACCGCGGGTAGCGGTGAACAGTTCGTTACGCATTGGATCGTAAACAACGGCGACTTCAGTACGACCTTTAATGCGTACTGCGATAGACACAGAGAAGTGTGGCAGGCGTTTGACGAAGTTGGTGGTGCCATCCAGTGGATCGATAACCCATTGAACATCCTGATCGGTACCTTCATGTTCACCGCTTTCTTCGGTGATGATGGTGTGCTGTGGGTAAGATTTGCGGATCGTTTCGATAATAATCGCTTCTGCGGCTTTATCGACGTTAGTCACGAAATCATTGCTGCCTTTCTGGCTGGTTTCTACGGAGTCTGGGGTTTCGTAGTGTTTGGCAATTACATTACCCGCCTTGCGCGCTGCGCGCACGGCGATGGTCAGCATCGGATGCATCGGTCTCTCTCACTGGATGTTAAAGAACAGGAAAATCGGCGCAGAGTATAGCAGCGGGATCGGATTATGTCTCCCGTTTATGATAATATGCCCGAATATTCTTCAGACACAGAATCCAGACATCTAAAATTATGCTGCAAAACATTCGAATCGTGCTGGTCGAAACATCGCACACCGGCAACATGGGCTCCGTTGCCCGCGCTATGAAAACCATGGGCTTAACGAACCTGTGGCTGGTTAACCCGCTGGTAAAACCAGACTCGCAGGCCATCGCCCTGGCGGCCGGTGCCAGCGACGTGATCGGCAACGCCCAGATCGTCGATACCCTTGATGAAGCCCTGGCCGGTTGTAGCCTCGTTGTCGGCACAAGCGCGCGCTCCCGCACGCTGCCGTGGCCGATGCTGGACCCGCGCGAATGCGGCCTGAAAAGTGTCTCAGAAGCGGAACAGGCCCCGGTTGCGCTGGTGTTTGGCCGTGAGCGCGTTGGCCTGACCAACGACGAGCTGCAGAAGTGCCACTATCACGTAGCGATTGCCGCCAACCCGGAATACAGCTCGCTGAACCTGGCGATGGCGGTGCAGGTGATCGCCTATGAAGTGCGTATGGCGTGGCTGGCAACGCAGGAAAAAGAGCGTACTGAGCCTCAGGAAGAGAGCGCCTACCCGCTGGTGGACGACCTTGAGCGCTTCTACGGTCACCTGGAGCAGACGCTGCTCTCAACCGGCTTTATCCGCGAAGGCCACCCGGGACAGGTGATGAACAAGCTGCGCCGTATGTTCACCCGCGCGCGTCCGGAAAGCCAGGAGCTGAACATCCTGCGCGGGATCCTGGCGTCGATTGAGCAGAAGAATAAAGAGTAGTGTTGATTTCCCCCTCTCCCCGTGGGAGAGGGCTGGGGTGAGGGCATCAGGCCGCACCTATATTATGAAGGCACAGAACGTTAAATACCTGACTAAAACAGTCAAGTAAATAGTTGACCATTTTAGTCAGGAATGTCAGACTTGGCCCTGCTATGCAATACCCCCATTTTACAATAAAAAACCCCGGGCAGGGGCGAGTTTGAGGTTAAGTAAGACATGAGACTGACATCTAAAGGGCGTTATGCCGTGACCGCGATGCTGGACGTTGCGCTCAACTCCGAAGCGGGCCCGGTTCCGTTGGCTGATATTTCTGAACGACAGGGGATCTCCCTCTCTTATCTGGAACAGCTGTTCTCCAGACTGCGTAAAAATGGACTGGTTTCCAGCGTTCGTGGCCCAGGCGGCGGCTATCTGCTGGGTAAAGACGCGGGCAGTATTGCAGTTGGCGAAGTGATCAGCGCCGTTGACGAATCCGTTGACGCGACCCGTTGCCAGGGTAAAGGCGGCTGCCAGGGCGGCGATAAGTGCCTGACCCACGCGCTGTGGCGCGATTTGAGCGACCGTCTGACCGGCTTCCTGAACAACATCACCCTGGGTGAACTGGTGAATAACCAGGAAGTTCTGGACGTATCGGGTCGTCAGCAAAGCCATGAATCACAACGCAGCACCCGCGCGCAAGACGCTATCGACGTAAAACTGCGCGCGTAATAAAAAGATAAGTATTTCAGAATCAGGCCGGGGCGGTCACGCCCCGTGTACTCGGTCGTACATCCAGCCGGTTGCCTGATTCCTTGCATTGAAGCGATGTACGGAGTTTAAAGAGCAATGAAATTACCGATTTATCTCGACTACTCCGCAACCACGCCGGTGGACCCGCGTGTTGCCGAGAAAATGATGCAGTGTCTGACCCTGGACGGAAACTTTGGTAACCCAGCTTCCCGTTCACACCGTTTTGGCTGGCATGCTGAAGAGGCGGTCGATATCGCCCGTAATCAGATTGCTGACCTGGTCGGTGCCGACCCGCGTGAAATTGTTTTCACCTCCGGTGCGACCGAATCCGACAACCTGGCGATCAAAGGTGCAGCCAACTTTTATCAGAAAAAAGGCAAGCACATCATCACCAGCAAAACTGAACACAAAGCCGTGCTGGACACCTGCCGTCAGCTGGAGCGTGAAGGGTTCGACGTGACTTACCTGGCGCCGCAGAGCAACGGGATCATCGACCTGAAAGAGCTCGAAGCGGCCATGCGTGATGACACCATTCTGGTTTCCATCATGCACGTAAACAACGAAATCGGCGTCGTTCAGGACATCGCGACCATCGGTGAAATGTGCCGCGCGCGCGGTATCATCTACCACGTGGACGCGACCCAGAGCGTGGGCAAACTGCCTATCGACCTGAGCCAGCTGAAAGTGGACCTGATGTCCTTCTCCGGCCACAAAATCTATGGCCCGAAAGGGATCGGCGCGCTGTACGTTCGTCGTAAGCCACGTATCCGCATCGAAGCACAGATGCACGGCGGCGGTCATGAGCGCGGCATGCGTTCCGGTACGCTGCCTGTTCACCAGATCGTGGGCATGGGCGAAGCGTACCGCATCGCGAAAGAAGAGATGGAAACCGAGATGGCGCGCCTGCGCACGCTGCGTAACCGTCTGTGGGACGGCGTGAAGGATATGGAAGAAGTGTATCTGAACGGCGATCTCGAGCAGGGCGCACCGAACATCCTCAACGTCAGCTTCAACTATGTTGAAGGCGAATCGCTGATCATGGCGCTGAAAGACCTGGCCGTTTCTTCCGGTTCTGCATGTACGTCTGCAAGCCTCGAGCCATCCTACGTGCTGCGCGCGCTGGGCATGACTGACGAGCTGGCACACAGCTCTATCCGTTTCTCTTTAGGTCGTTTCACTACCGAAGAAGAGATTGACTACACCATCAAGCTGGTTCGTAACTCCATCGGCCGTCTGCGCGACCTTTCTCCACTGTGGGAAATGTTCAAGCAGGGCGTGGATCTGAACAGCATTGAATGGTCACATCACTAATCGGTACATAAGGAGAATTCAATCATGGCATACAGCGAAAAAGTCATCGATCATTACGAGAACCCGCGCAACGTTGGCTCTTTTGACAACAGCGATGAATCCGTAGGTAGCGGCATGGTCGGCGCACCGGCGTGTGGCGACGTGATGAAGTTGCAGATTAAAGTCAACAATGAAGGTATCATTGAAGACGCGCGCTTCAAGACCTACGGCTGTGGTTCAGCTATCGCCTCCAGCTCCCTGGTGACCGAATGGGTGAAGGGCAAGTCTCTGGACGAAGCACAGGCTATCAAGAACACCGATATTGCTGAAGAACTCGAACTGCCGCCGGTGAAAATTCACTGTTCAATTCTGGCAGAAGACGCGATCAAAGCCGCCATTGCGGATTACAAAAGCAAACGTGAAGCAAAATAATTGAGGTTTGAGTATGTCGATTACCCTTAGCGACAGCGCTGCCGCGCGAGTAAGCTCTTTTCTGGCGAACCGTGGTAAAGGCTTCGGCCTGCGACTGGGCGTACGTACCTCCGGCTGTTCTGGTATGGCTTACGTACTGGAGTTTGTTGATGAACCGGCGTCTGACGACACCGTGTTTGAAGACAAGGGCGTGAAGGTGGTGGTCGATGGCAAAAGCCTGCAATTCCTCAACGGCACTCAGCTGGACTTCGTTAAAGAAGGCCTGAACGAAGGGTTCAAATTCACGAACCCGAACGTCAAAGACGAGTGTGGTTGCGGCGAAAGCTTCCACGTTTAACCGCGCGTCATCCGAAACCCCACCGCAGGATCTCTGTGTGTGGGGTTTGTTCTAACAGGCTACCCCTGAGATTGTTATGGATTACTTCACTCTCTTCGGACTACCCGCTCAATACCCGATCGATCTGCAGGCGCTGACGATCCGCTTTCAGGATCTGCAGCGGCAGTACCACCCGGATAAATTCGCGAGCGGTACTCAGTCAGAGCAACTGGCTGCGGTTTCCCACTCTGCGACCATCAACCAGGCCTGGCAGACGCTGCGTCATCCGCTGAGCCGTGCCGAGTATCTGCTTTCACTGCACGGTTTCGACCTGGCGAGCGAACAGCATACCGTACGCGACACCGCGTTTCTGATGGAGCAGCTCGAGCTTCGCGAAGAGCTGGATGAGATTGAACAGGCCAAAGACGAAGCGCGTCTGGAAAGCTTCATCAAGCGCGTGAAGGGCATGTTCGATACCCGCCATCAGCAGATGGTGCAGCAACTGAACAACGAGACCTGGGACGTGGCGGCAGACACTGTGCGCAAACTCCGTTTTCTCGATAAACTACGAAGCAGTGCTGAACAACTCGAAGAAAAGCTGCTCGATTTTTAATTTCGGAAGCAATTATGGCCTTATTACAAATTAGTGAGCCTGGCTTAAGTGCCGCACCGCACCAGCGTCGTCTGGCGGTGGGTATTGATCTCGGCACCACCAATTCCCTCGTGGCGACCGTGCGCAGCGGCCAGGCGGAAACGCTGGCCGACGAGCAGGGCCGCCATCTGCTGCCTTCCGTGGTCCACTACCAGCAGCAGGGTCACGCGGTTGGCTATGACGCCCGCGCCAACGCCGCGCGCGATCCGGCCAACACCATCAGCTCCGTAAAGCGCATGATGGGCCGCTCGCTGGCCGATATTCAGACCCGCTATCCGCATCTGCCGTATCGGCTGCAGGCCAGTGAAAACGGCCTGCCGATGATTGCCACCGCGGCCGGTCTGCTGAACCCAATCCGCGTGTCCGCTGACATCCTCAAAGCGCTGGCGGCGCGTGCGACCGCAACGCTCGGCGGCGATCTGGACGGCGTAGTCATCACCGTTCCGGCCTATTTTGACGATGCACAGCGTCAGGGCACCAAAGACGCCGCGCGTCTGGCGGGCCTGCACGTGCTGCGCCTGCTGAACGAACCGACGGCGGCGGCGATTGCCTACGGCCTCGACTCCGGTCAGGAAGGGGTTATTGCGGTTTACGATCTCGGCGGCGGCACCTTTGATATCTCCATCCTGCGCCTGAGTCGCGGGGTGTTTGAAGTGCTGGCGACCGGCGGGGATTCCGCGCTGGGCGGCGATGACTTCGACCATCTGCTGGCGGATTACATCCGCGAGCAGGCGGGCATCAGCGATCGCAGCGATGCGCGCGTACAGCGTGAACTGCTGGATGCGGCTATCGACGCCAAAATCGCCCTGAGCGATGCGCAGACGGTTTCCGTAAACGTTGCGGGCTGGCAGGGTGACATCACCCGCGACCAGTTCAGCGATCTGATTGCCCCGCTGGTGAAACGCACCCTGCTGGCCTGCCGTCGCGCATTGAAGGATGCAGGCGTTGAGGCGAACGAGGTGCTGGAAGCGGTCATGGTGGGCGGTTCCACGCGCGTACCGCTGGTGCGCGAGCGCGTGGGAGAATTCTTTGGCCGCACGCCGCTGACCTCCATCGACCCGGACAAAGTGGTCGCCGTGGGCGCCGCTATCCAGGCCGATATTCTGGTCGGCAACAAGCCGGACAGCGAAATGCTGCTGCTGGACGTCATCCCGCTGTCGCTGGGGTTAGAAACCATGGGTGGCCTGGTGGAGAAAGTGATCCCGCGTAACACCACCATTCCGGTGGCGCGCGCGCAGGAGTTCACCACCTTCAAAGACGGCCAGACCGCGATGTCCATCCACGTGATGCAGGGCGAACGCGAGCTGGTGCAGGACTGCCGTTCACTGGCGCGCTTTGCGCTGCGCGGCATCCCGGCGCTGCCTGCGGGCGGGGCGCATATTCGCGTCACCTTCCAGGTGGATGCGGACGGCCTGCTGAGCGTCACGGCGATGGAAAAATCCACCGGCGTGGAATCGTCCATCCAGGTGAAGCCGTCCTACGGCCTGACCGATGGCGAAATCGCCTCCATGATTCAGGACTCAATGAGCTACGCCGAGCAGGATGTGAAGGCGCGTATGCTGGCTGAACAAAAAGTTGAAGCCGCACGCGTGCTGGAAAGCCTTAACGGCGCGCTCGCTGCCGATGCCGCGCTGTTAAGCGCCGCTGAGCGTCAGGTGATTGACGATGCTGCCGCGCGCTTGAGCGCAGTGGCCGAAGGCAATGACGCTGACGCAATAGAAGAAGCCATTAAAAACGTTGATAAACAAACCCAGGACTTCGCTGCTCGCCGCATGGACAAATCTGTCCGCGTCGCGCTGAAAGGCCAGTCCGTGGACGAGGTTTAATATGCCAAAGATTGTAATTTTGCCTCATGCGGACCTCTGTCCGGATGGCGCTGTTCTGGAAGCGAAGACCGGTGAAACCATTCTCGATGTTGCCCTGCGTGCAGGTATCGAAGTGGAACACGCCTGTGAAAAATCCTGTGCCTGCACCACCTGCCACTGCATCGTGCGTGAAGGTTTCGACTCTCTCGCCGAGAGCACCGAAGACGAAGACGACATGCTGGATAAAGCATGGGGTCTGGAGCCAGACAGCCGCCTGAGCTGCCAGGCCGCGGTGACCGATGAAGATCTGGTCGTGGAATTCCCACGCTACACCATCAACCACGCACGCGAGCATTGATATGGGACTCAAGTGGACAGACAGCCGTGAAATCGGCGAAGCGCTTTACGACGCGAACCCGGATCTCGATCCTAAGACCGTACGATTCACCGACATGCACCAGTGGATCTGCGATTTAGAGGATTTCGACGACGATCCAAGCGCATCCAATGAAAAAATTCTGGAGGCGATTCTGTTAGTCTGGTTAGATGAAGCAGAATAAATAACATAAACGGGCTGCCTTCAGGCGGCCCGTTTGCTAGTTGCTAATAAGGAAAAATAAAATGACCGAAGCGATGACGATTACGCTCTCGAATCAGCCTGCTGACGCGCGCTGGGGCGAGAAAGCCACCTACAGCATTAATAACGACGGCATTACCCTGCACCTAACGGGCAACGATGACTTGGGCCTAATCCAGCGCGCCGCGCGTAAAATTGACGGCCTGGGGATTAAACACGTCTCTCTGGAAGGCGAAGGCTGGGACACCGACCGCAGTTGGGCATTCTGGGCAGGCTACAAAGGCCCGAAAGGCACCCGTAAAATCGAGTGGGCTAACCTTGATGAAGCCGGTCAGAAAGAGCTGGAAAGCCGCCTGCAAATCATCGACTGGGTGCGCGACACCATCAACGCCCCGGCGGAAGAGTTAGGCCCTGAGCAGCTGGCGCAGCGTGCGGTTGACCTGCTGTGCGGCGTGGCGGGCGAGAAAATGTCCTACCGCATCACCAAAGGTGAAGACCTTCGCGAGCAGAACTACATGGGCATCCACACCGTGGGCCGTGGTTCTGAGCGTCCTCCGGTCCTGCTGGCGCTGGATTACAACCCAACCGGCGATAAAGAAGCGCCGGTCTTTGCCTGCCTGGTCGGGAAAGGCATTACTTTCGACACCGGCGGCTACAGCCTCAAGCAGAGCGCGTTCATGGACTCCATGAAGTCCGACATGGGCGGCGCGGCAACCATCACCGGCGCGCTGGCGTTTGCGATTACCCGCGGTCTGAACAAGCGCGTGAAGCTCTACCTGTGCTGCGCGGACAACATGGTCAGCGGTAACGCCTTCAAGCTGGGCGACATCATTCGCTACCGCAACGGCAAAAACGTTGAGGTGATGAACACCGACGCCGAAGGCCGCCTGGTGCTGGCCGATGGCCTGATCGACGCTTCTGCGCAGAAGCCAGAGCTGATTATCGACATGGCGACCCTGACCGGTGCGGCAAAAACCGCCCTGGGCAACGACTACCATGCGCTGTTCAGCTTTGACGACAAGCTCGCTGCCCGCCTGCTGGCAAGCGCTGCTGCGGAAAACGAGCCGTTCTGGTGTCTGCCGCTGGCCGAGTTCCACCGCAGCCAGCTGCCGTCCAACTTTGCCGAGCTGAACAACACCGCGAGCGCGGCGTACCCGGCGGGTGCAAGCACCGCAGCAGGCTTCCTGTCTCACTTTGTTGAGAACTACCACGAGGGCTGGCTGCACATCGACTGTTCTGCAACGTACCGTAAAGCGGCAGTTGAGCAGTGGTCCGCGGGCGCGACCGGTCTGGGCGTGCGTACCGTGGCGAACCTGCTGACGGCGGAGTAATCTTTTTTGCCGGGGGCGCTGCGCTTACGCGCGCCTTCGGAGTCATCATATTGCCCGGCGGCGCTGCGCTTGCACGGGCCTACGGTTTTGTAGGCCGGGTAAGCGAAGCGCCACCCGGCGTTTTTTTGAAGTAGCCAAAACTATGTCCGAAACCAAAAACGAATTAGAAACCCTGCTGGAGCAGGCGGCGACCGAACCCGCCCATCGTCCGGCATTTTTCCGCACGCTGCTGGAATCCACCGTCTGGGTGCCGGGCACCGCGGCGGAAGGTGAGCAGGTCGTAGAAGACAGCGCGCTGGATCTGCTGCACTGGGAAAAAGACGACGGCACCTCGGTGATCCCGTTCTTTACCTCACTGGAAGCCCTGCAGGAAGCGGTAGAAGAAGAACAGGCGTTCGTGGTGATGCCGGTGCGCACGTTGTTTGAAATGACGCTGGGGCAGACGCTGTTCCTCAACGCTAAATTGCCGACCGGGAAAGAGTTTACTCCGCGCGAAATCAGCCATCTGATGGGTGACGAGGGCAACCCGCTCAGCACTCAGGAAGTGCTGGAAGGGGGCGAAACGCTGCTGCTGTCTGAAGTGGCTGAACCACCCGCGCAGATGATCGATTCGCTGACCACGCTGTTCAAAACGCTCAAGCCCGTCAGGCGCGCGTTCCTCTGCTCTATTAAAGAGCGCGCGGACGAGCATCCGGTACTGCTGATTGGTATTGAGGCGGACGGCGATATCGAGGATATCATTCAGGCGACGGGAAGCGTGGCGACCGACACGCTGCCGGGCGATGAGCCGATCGATATCTGCCAGGTGAAGAACGGTGAGAAGGGCATCAGCCACTTTATTACCGAGCACATCACGCCGTTCTACGAGCGTCGCTGGGGCGGCTTCCTGCGCGATCTCAAAACCAACCGCATCATCTGATTACAGCGGGGTGAATGTCACCCCGTTGCTTCCAGCAGCAGTAAATCCATCAGCAGCACCAGATTCGACTCAAACGACGTCACCCCCGCGGCTTCGGCGGCGTAGTGTACCGCTTCGTCATAGAGGGCAAAGTGCACGTCCGCCATCCCCGCCAGCGTATTGGCCGAGGCGCGGGTAAAGGCAACGATTGTCATGCCGACGTTTTTGGCAATCCGCGCTTTATCCAGCACCTGCTCCGTTTCGCCGCTGCGCGAGACGGCAATAAAAACCTGATAGCGTGCGGCATTGCTGAGAAAAATATTTCGGCTGTCTCCCGGCCCGGAGATAAACGCCGTTTTGCCCAGAACTTGCAGCTTCTTGGTCAGATACTCCGCAAAAAGATAGGAAAACCCGGCGCCGTAGAGAAAGAAGCTCTCTTTCTGGCGCAGCAGGTCGGCAAACTGCTGGCGTTTGTCGTGGGTGACCCACTGAAAGGTGTGCTGATAGTTGGCGATAAACTGATTAAACAGCGCCGGGAGTTCTGGAAGGGATTGCCCCTGGGCGGCAATATGCGGCGTGTCGGAAAGCAACTGCTTGCAGTGCCAGATAAACTCGCTAAAGCCGCTGAACCCCAGCTTTTGGCTCAGCCGCATGATGGTGGCGGTCGAAACAAACGTCGCCTGCGCCAGCTCGCGCACCGTGATGTTGCCCACCAGCAGCGGATGCTCCGTGAGGTGGGCGAGGACGCGATACTCCGCGCGGGTCAGCGATGCCCCGCGCGTTAACAGCGTGGCCAGACGGTTATCCATTATTTCGCGGGTTCGACAGGCAGATCGTCCCGCGCACCCCATTCGCTCCAGGCACCGTCGTAAAGCGTGACGTCGTTCGCGCCGAGCGTGGCGAGTGCCAGGATCACTACGCAGGCCGTTACGCCGGAGCCACAGCTGGCAATAATCGGACGATGTAAATCCACGCCTGCACGGTCAAAAATGGCGCGCAGCTCGTCGGTGGTTTTCAGCTCGCCCTCAAACACCAGATCGCCCCACGGCACGTTCAGCGCGCCCGGAATATGTCCGCGCTTCAGCCCCGGACGCGGTTCATCCGCTTCGGCATTAAAGCGCGGAGCAGGACGGGCATCGACGATTTGCGCCGTTTTTTCATGGCTCACGACCAGCACGTCGGTCAGGCGTTTCACCACGTGCGCGTCGAACGTGGCATCGAATTCGCCTTCCGGCAGTGTCACGTCGCCCTGCTGAAGCGGCAGCTCGTCGCGCTTCCAGCCCGCAAGCCCGCCCGCCAGAATCGACACTTTTTCCACGCCGAAGTTTTTCAGCATCCACCACGCCCGCGGGGCGGAGAAGAGGTTACCCTCATCGTAAACAACGAGGTGTTTGTCTTTGCTGACGCCCAGCTCGCGCATCGCCACGGAAAATGCTTCCGGGCGCGGCAGCATGTGCGGCAGGGGAGAGGTGTGGTCGGAGAGGGCTTCGATATCAAAAAATACCGCGCCAGGCAGATGTCCGGCACGGTATTCACCGGGCACGTCGCGATGCTCTTGCCCCGGCGGGGCCATACGTGCGTCAATAATCTGGACTTCCGGATCGTCGCCGTGCTCAATCAGCCAGTCGGCAGCGACGAAATATGAGGTGGACATGGGTTGCCTCCGTTCTTTTCCGTAAAAAAGGATTGTCGGTGTTTTTTCTGACACCGACAAGCAAACCACGTTCAACTCGCGAGCAAGCCCCTATTTTTTCACCGGTTCGCCGTCCTGCCAGGCTTTTTGCAGCGCAGGCCAGTAGTCGCGGTTGGCTTCAATCATCTCATCCAGAATCGCTTTCGCGTGCTCCATGGTCGGCACGGTGCGGTTGAGGGTGAACGCCTGCAGCGCTTTCTCATAGCTGCCCTCGATAGTTGCCTCCACCAGCAGCTGTTCCGAGGCGAGCTGCTGTTGCAAAAGGGTCTGATGGAACAGCGGCACCTGACCGACGCGAATCGGTTCCGGGCCTTCGGAGGTGATATAAGCGGGCACTTCCACCACGGCATCGTAAGGCAGGTTGGTAATCGCACCGCGGTTTTCCACCATCACCAGATGGCGGCTCCGCAGGTTAAAGGCCAGTGAGCAGGCGACGTCAACGATAAATTCACCGTGGACGCCCACGTGGAAGGCATCCGGCAGGATCCCGGTGCGCTTATACTCTTCGGCTGCGGCGAACAGTTTTTTCTCGCGCCCGTCCATCACTTCATTGGCGCGGGTATAGTCCGGGTTCTGATGCTCCACAATCTGGTTTGGCATCAGGTAGTACTGCAGATACGGGTTCGGCAGATACTCCGGGAAGTTGTCCATGATCGGCTTAATGTTGCGCCAGGTTTTTACCCACGACGGATCCGAATGCTGCGGGTCGGTTTTGGCCGCATCTTCCGTCAGCAGGCCAAACTTCGCGATATGTTTGCGCAGCTCCGGCAGCATGTCCTCGCCGTCCACCAGCACGCGGGTAAACCAGCCGAAGTGGTTCAGACCGAAGTAGTCGACTTCGAGCTTGCGGCGATCGACACCCAGAATGGCGCCCATATTGCGCATGGCAGCCACCGGCATATCGCAGATGTTCAGCACCCGCGCATTTGGCCGCAGGCGACGCACGCCCTCCGCGACGATCGCCGCCGGGTTGGAGTAGTTCACGATCCAGGCTTTCTCATGCGCGTAGCGATCGACCAGATCGATAAGCTCGACCATCGGCAGGATCGTGCGCAGCCCGTACGCCAGCCCGCCGGGTCCGCAGGTCTCCTGACCGACCACGCCTTGACGCAGCGGGATCTTTTCGTCCTGCTCGCGCATTTTATACTGGCCGACGCGCATCTGGGCGAAGACAAAATGTGCGTCGCTGAAGGCCACTTCCGGGTCACTGGTGACGGTAAATTTGATGCTCTGGCTGTGGTCGCGAATGACCTTCTCTACGACGGGCGCAATGGTGTTCTGACGCGCCTCGTCGATATCGTAAAGGCGAATTTCGGCCAGCGGGAAATCCTGCAGTCGCACCATCAGGCTTTTCACAATACCCGGCGTGTAGGTGCTACCGCCGCCGGCAATCGACAGGATAAATGGGGGTGTAAACATCTTTAGCTCCTTTCAGAGAAACGTCTCAACGGCTTCTCGCATTTTTTTGACGTGCAGCCCGTAGACCACCTGAACGTTGTTACCTTGTTTGATAATCCCTTTCGCGCCAGTCGCCTTCAGGCGCGGCTCGTCGATGATGGCGACATCCTTCACCGTGACGCGCAAGCGGGTGTAGCAGTTATCCACCACTTCAATGTTTTCCCGGCCGCCCAACCCCACCACGATGGACTCGCCCAGCCCGTCGTTATTGCCTTTGGCCTGGTACTCCTGTTTGCTGTACAGGCGCGTCTCCTTATCGTCATCCTCACGGCCGGGCGTCTTCATGTTGAAGCGCAGGATCAGGAAGCGGAACACCACGAAGTAGAGGGCGAACATGATCAGCCCGACCAGGAGGTACATCGGCCAGTTGGACTTCTCCGTGCCGAGCGGCAGGTTGTAGAGGATGAAATCGATAATCCCGTTGGCGCCGATGGCGTGAACGCCCAGCAGCGAAAACAGCATCATGCCGATGCCGGTCAGCACCGCGTGCACCACGAAGAGCAGCGGAGCGACGAACAGGAAGGAGAACTCAATCGGCTCGGTCACGCCGACCAGCAGCGAAGTTAGCGCCGCCGGGATCAAAATGGCTTTCGCAATGGCTTTACGCTCCGGCTTCGCGGTCATGTACATCGCCAGCGCGGCGGCAGGCAGGCCGAACATTTTGCTGATGCCGCGCGCGTCCCACACCACGGTGCTGCTGAGCTGCTTCACGTCCGGGCAGGCCATCTCGGCGAAGTAGATATTGCGCGCGCCCTGATAGGTTGCACCGCATACCTCCTGCGTACCTCCCAGCTCGGTATAAAGGAATGGGGTATAAACCAGATGGTGCAGGCCGGTGGGGACCAGAATGCGTTCCAGGAAACCGTAGATTGCCACGCCAAACGGCCCGGAGCCTTTGATGGCCAGCGCCAGGGCGCTAATGCCGTGCTGGGCAAACGGCCACAGTTCACTCATCACCACGCCGAGCAGCATGGAGACGGGGAGCATGACGATAGCGACAAAACAGTGGCCGGAGTAAATCGCCATCGCGCCGTTAAACTGTACGCCGGAGTATTTGTTGTAGAGATACCCGGAGAGCGCGCCGGTCAGGATCCCGGCGAACACGCCCATCTCCAGCACCTGCACGCCCAGCACCATGGTCTGTCCAGCCGCTTTCATCTGCTCGACAGGCGCAAGCGCGCCCTGTAGCTGCAGCGTGACGTTCATGGCGTTGATGAACACCACAAAGGTCACTAGCCCAATCAGCGCGGCATAGCCTTTATCGCGCGTCGCCAGACCAATCGGGATACCGACGGCAAATACCAGTGCCAGGTTAACCAGTACCGATACGGCAGATTTCGCGATGAGCTGGCCGATATTCTGAATCAGAGGATGGCCAAGAAACGGCAGGTACTCGGCAAGATTGCCGTTACCCAGCACGTTACCAAAGGCGATAAAAAGACCGACAATCGGTAAGATAAGTACCGGTCCGTACAATGATTTGCCGAAATTTTGTAGGGCGTTCACGGCTCGTTTCATGGCTTTCTCTCTTATTGAACCGCGCACTCGGGGTGCGTCATGGTCATAAAGCTAGCAGTCTTCAGGCACGCTTATCCAGCTATCTTCTTGTTTTAAAAACAAATGACGTGAAAGGTAACATGTGACGTTATGTGCTGTGATCGCGGTTCCATCACGGCGTAGCGGCGTGATGCCATTCTGCGAGGCGCTTTCAAGATTCTAAAATTGGACTTTTTGAATTAATGAAACTTGCGGATAATACTTATCCGGACGACGACCAACAGGCTCCATGGGCCAGGGACAAAGGATGAAACCGTTTCGCTTAGCCGCGCTCTCTCTTGCGCTGCTTACCACGTTTACGCTTGTCGGCTGTGATAACAGCGACGATAAATCTCAGGCTGCGGCTCCCGCGGCATCCACCGCATCAACACCGAAAGCCGCGGAAAAGCCCAATGCAGAAACGCTGGCTAAACTCGCCGCCCAGAGCCAGGGAAAAGCGCTGACGTTGCTGGATACCTCTGAAGTTCAGCTCGACGGTGCCGCCACGCTGGTGCTGACCTTTTCTGTTCCGCTGAATCCCGATCAGGATTTCGCGAAAACAGTGCATGTCGTGGATAAGAAAAGCGGCAAGGTTGACGGGGCGTGGGAACTTGCGCCTAACCTGAAAGAGCTTCGACTGCGCCATCTGGAGCCTAACCGCAGCCTGGTCGTCACCGTTGAACGCGACCTGCAGGCGCTGAATAAAGCGACCTTTGGCATCGATTATGAAAAAGCCTTAACCACCCGGGATGTCGAACCGACGGTCGGTTTTGCCAGCCGCGGCTCACTGCTGCCGGGTAAAGTGGTGGAAGGCCTGCCGGTGATGGCGCTCAACGTTAACAACGTGGACGTGAACTTCTACCGCGTGAAGCCGGAGTCGTTGGCTTCCTTTGTCAGCCAGTGGGAATACCGCAATTCTCTGACCAACTGGGAATCCGATAACCTGCTGAAGATGGCGGAGCTGGTTTACACCGGTCGATTCGACCTTAATCCGGCGCGCAATACGCGCGAAAAATTGCTGTTGCCCCTGAAGGATATTAAACCGCTCCAGCAGTCTGGCGTTTATATCGCAGTCATGAACCAGGCAGGGCACTACAACTACAGCAACGCCGCAACGCTCTTTACCCTGAGCGATATCGGCTTGTCCGCTCACCGCTATCACAACCGCCTGGACATCTTCACTCAGAGCCTGGAAAACGGTGCGGCGCAGTCCGGCGTGTCTGTTACGCTGCTGAATGACAAAGGCCAGACGCTTGCCGAGGCGAACAGCGATGCCGACGGTCATGCGAAACTTGAAACCGACAAAGAAGCCGCGCTGATCCTGGCCAGCAAAGATGGCCAGACCACGCTGCTTGACCTCAAGCTGCCTGCGCTCGACCTGGCGGAGTTCAACATCGCAGGGAGCCCTGGCTACAGCAAGCAATTCTTTATGTTTGGCCCACGCGATCTTTATCGCCCGGGCGAAACGGTGATCCTCAACGGTCTGCTGCGCGACAGCGACGGAAAACCGCTTCCCGATCAGCCTGTGAAGCTTGACGTGCTGCGTCCGGATGGACAGGTCGCGCGTACGATTGTCGTCAAGCCAGAAAACGGACTCTATCGTTTTAACTATCCGCTGGACAGCGGGGCACAGACCGGTATGTGGCATATTCGCGCTAACACCGGTGACAACCTGCAGCGGCTGTGGGACTTCAACGTTGAAGACTTTATGCCGGAGCGTATGGCGCTCAACCTGACCGGGCAAAAAGCCCCGGTATCACAGCAGGATAATGTCGACTTTAACGTGGTGGGGTACTACCTGTACGGCGCGCCAGCTAATGGCAATTCGCTGCAGGGCCAGTTGTACCTGCGTCCGCTGCGTGAGGCGGTGGCTACGCTGCCGGGCTTCCAGTTTGGCGATATCGCCGAGGAAAACCTGAGCCGCAGCCTGGATGAAGTACAGCTTACGCTTGATGAGCAGGGGCGTGGACAGGTCAGCACCGAAAGCCAGTGGAAAGAGGTACACTCTCCGCTGCAGCTGATCCTGCAGGCCAGCCTGCTGGAGTCCGGCGGCCGTCCGGTAACGCGTCGTGCTGAACAGGCTATCTGGCCGGCGGCTGAACTTCCGGGGATTCGTCCGCAGTTTGCCAGCAAGGCCGTTTACGACTACCGCACCGACACCACCGTCAACCAGCCGATTGTTGACGAAAACGGCAACGCCAGCTTCGACATCGTTTATGCCGATGCCAGCGGCGCGAAAAAAGCGGTTTCCGGGTTACAGGTTCGCCTGATCCGCGAACGCCGGGACTATTACTGGAACTGGTCGGAGAGCGATGGCTGGCAGTCCCAGTTTGATCAGAAAGACCTGGTCGAAGGCGAGCAGGAGCTGACGCTCAAGGCCGATGAGACGGGTAAAGTCACCTTCCCGGTGGAGTGGGGCTCATACCGTCTGGAAGTTAAAGCGCCTGATGAGATGGTCAGCAGCGTACGTTTCTGGGCAGGGTATAGCTGGCAGGATAACAGCGACGGCACCGGGGCTGCGCGCCCTGACCGCGTGACGCTGAAACTGGATAAGCCAGCCTATCAGCCTGGCGACACCATCAATCTGCACGTTGCAGCACCGGCTGCGGGCAAAGGCTATGCGATGATCGAGTCCAGCGAAGGGCCGCTGTGGTGGAAAGAGATCGACGTACCGGCAAACGGGCTGGATCTCTCCATTCCGGTAGATAAAGCCTGGAAACGTCACGATCTCTACCTCAGCACGCTGGTGGTTCGTCCTGGCGATAAATCCAAATCCGCCACGCCGAAACGCGCGGTTGGTCTGCTGCATCTGCCGATGGGTGACGAAAATCGCCGTCTGAATATTGCGCTGGATACTCCGCAGAAAATGCGTCCGAACCAGACGCTCTCTGTGAAAGTGAAAGCCAGCGTGAAAGAGGGGGCTGTGCCGCAGAAGGTGAACGTCCTGGTCTCGGCGGTGGATAGCGGCGTGTTGAACATCACCGATTACGTTACGCCCGATCCGTGGCAGGCTTTCTTCGGCCAGAAGCGCTACGGCGCGGATATCTACGATATCTACGGCCAGGTCATTGAAGGGCAGGGCCGCCTGGCCGCGCTGCGCTTCGGTGGCGATGGAGATGAACTCAAGCGCGGCGGCAAACCGCCAGTGAACCACGTCACCATTATTGCCCAGCAGGCACAGCCGGTCACGCTGGATGCCAACGGGGAGGGCACTGTTACGCTGCCGATTGGGGACTTCAACGGTGAGCTGCGCCTGATGGCGCAAGCCTGGACTGAAGACGATTTCGGCAGCAGTGAAAGTAAGGTGGTTGTCGCCGCGCCGGTCATTACCGAGCTGAACACGCCACGCTTCCTGGCAAGCGGCGATACCTCGCGGCTGACGCTGGATCTGACTAACCTGACCGACCAACCGCAAACGCTGAACGTGGCCTTAACCACAACGGGTAAAGTGTCGCTGGAAGGCTCGCAGCCGCGGCCGGTTCAACTGCCTCCGGGGGCGCGCAGTACGATGTTTATTCCGGTGCGCACGCTGGAGGGCTATGGTGACGGTGAAGTGACGGCTCAGGTGACCGGTCTGCAGCTTCCGGGGGAAACTTTCGCACCGCAGCAGAAGAGCTGGAAGATCGGCGTGCGTCCGGCGTTCCCGGCGCAGACGGTAAACACTGGCGCGATGTTGAACCCAGGTGAGTCCTGGATTGCACCGGCGCAACATAGCAACGGTTTCTCGCCTGCAACGCTGCAGGGACAACTGCTGCTGAGCGGCAAACCGCCATTGAACCTGGCGCGCTACATTCGCGAACTTCAGGCCTACCCGTACGGATGCCTGGAACAAACCACCAGTGGCCTCTTCCCGTCGCTCTATACCAACGCGGCGCAGCTGTCGGCACTTGGCATTAAGGGTGATACGGACGATAAACGCCGTGCAGCGATCGATATTGGTATCTCCCGTCTGTTGCAAATGCAGCGTGACGACGGTGGTTTCGCCCTGTGGGATAAAAATGGTCCGGAAGAGTACTGGCTGACGGCCTACGTGACCGACTTCCTGGTGCGTGCGGGCGAGCAGGGTTACAGCGTACCTGACGATGCGGTGAATAACGCCAATAGCCGCCTGCTGCGCTATCTGCAGGATCCGGGCATGATGTCCATTCGCTATAGCGATGATACTCAGGCCAGCAAGTTCGCCGTGCAGGCCTATGCCGCGCTGGTGCTGGCGCGTCAGCAAAAAGCGCCGCTGGGCGCGCTGCGTGAAATCTGGGATCGCCACGGTCAGGCGGCTTCCGGGCTGCCGTTGATGCAGCTGGGCATGGCGCTCAAACTGATGGGCGACGCCCCACGCAGCCAGCAAGCGCTGAATCTGGCGCTTAAAACACCGCGCAACGACAGCAAAAACTGGATGGCCGATTACGGCAGCCAGCTGCGTGATAACGCACTGATGCTCTCCCTGCTGGAAGAGTACAAATTGCTGCCGGAAGCACAAAACGCTCTGCTCAATACTTTATCTGAAGAAGCGTTCAGCCAGCGCTGGCTGTCAACCCAGGAAAGCAATGCGTTGTTCCTGGCAGGACGTTCGCTGCAAACCTTGTCTGGTGCGTGGCAGGCAACGACCAGTCTTTCAGAACAAGCGCTGAGCGGCGATAAATCGCAGGTGCAAAACGTCAACGGTGACCAGCTTGGCGCGCTGCAGGTGACTAACACCGGTACAGCGCCGCTGTGGGTGCGCCTCGACAGCACCGGTTACCCGGAATATGCGCCTCAGCCAATGTCTAACGTGCTGCAGGTTGAACGCCATATCCTGGCAACCGACGGCAGCAGTAAATCGCTCTCTTCCCTGAAGAGTGGCGAACTGGTGCTGGTGTGGCTGGAAGTTAAAGCCAGCCAGAACGTGCCGGATGCGCTGGTGGTCGATCTGCTCCCGGCAGGTCTGGAGCTGGAAAACCAAAACCTGGCGAACAGCAGTGCCAGCCTGCAGGACAGCGGCAGTGAGGTCCAGAACCTGCTCAGCCAGATGCAGCAGGCGGATATTCAGCATATGGAATTCCGCGATGACCGCTTTGTGGCTGCTGTGCCGGTAAATGAAGGTCAGCCGGTCACGCTGGTCTATCTGGCGCGTGCCGTGACGCCGGGTACCTACCAGGTGCCGGTGCCGATGGTGGAGTCTATGTACGTTCCGCAGTGGCGGGCAACGGGTGTGGCCAGCGGCCCGCTGATTGTTGTTCCGTAATATGCAGATAGCTCGTCTGACACGCTCCCGCTGGCTTTGGCTGGCGGGAGCGCTTCTCGTTTTATGGGGGCTGATTATCGCCGCCGACCACCTGTGGCCGTTGCCTCTGAAAGAGGTTAACCCCGCCGGGTGGTGGTGGATGAGAAGGGCACGCCGCTGTGGCGCTTTGCGGACAGCGACGGGATCTGGCGCTACCCGGTTACGATTGAAGAGGTCTCTCCCCGTTATCTTGAGGCGCTGATCCAGTACGAAGATCGCTGGTTCTGGGATCATCCTGGCGTAAACCCGCTCTCTGTCCTGCGTGCCGCCTTGCAGGATCTCAGTTCTGGCAAAGTCGTCTCTGGCGGCAGTACGCTCACCATGCAGGTAGCACGCCTGCTGGACCCGCATCCGCGCACCTTTGGCGGCAAAGTTCGTCAGCTCTGGCGGGCGATGCAGCTGGAGTGGCATCTTTCCAAGCGCGATATTCTCACACTCTATCTCAACCGCGCCCCCTTTGGCGGTACGCTGCAGGGCGTAGGGGCTGCAAGCTGGACCTATCTGGGAAAACCACCATCGCAGCTCAGCTATTCCGAAGCGGCGCTGCTGGCGGTGCTGCCGCAGGCACCGAGTCGATTACGTCCGGACCGCTGGCCTGAACGGGCTGAAGCGGCGCGAAATAAAGTGCTCGACCGTATGGTAACGCAGGGCGTCTGGTCTGCGAAGCAGGTCAAGGAATCGCGGGAAGAGTCGGTATGGCTGGCGCCCCGACAGATGCCGCAGCTGGCACCGCTCTTTGCACGCATGATGCTCGGCAAAAGCCGCGACACTAAAATTGTCACCACGCTGGATGCCGGGCTACAGCGGCAGCTGGAAGAGCTGGCGATGAACTGGAAGTCCCGACTTCCTGCGCGCAGCTCACTGGCGATGATCGTCGTGGATCATACGGATATGAAAGTGCGCGGCTGGGTCGGATCGGTGGATATTAACGATGACAGTCGTTTCAGCCATGTGGATATGGTCAATGCGATCCGATCCCCGGGATCGGTGTTAAAGCCCTTTATCTACGGTATGGCGCTGGACGATGGCCTGATCCATCCCGCCTCTCTGCTCCAGGACGTTCCCAGAAAAACCGGTGATTATCGGCCAGGGAATTTTGACAGTGGGTTTCACGGACCGGTTAGCATGAGTGAAGCGCTGGTGCGCTCTCTCAACCTGCCCGCGGTACAGGTGCTGGAAGCCTACGGGCCAAAACGTTTTGCCGGGATGCTCAGTAACGCGGGGTTGCCGCTGATCCTGCCCGCGGGGGCGCAGCCGAATCTCTCCCTGATCCTCGGCGGTGCAGGCGCGCGGCTGTCCGATATCGCCGCGGCCTACAGCGCCTTTGCCCGACACGGTAAAGCGGGAAGGCTGCGGTTACAGCCGGGCGATCCGCTGACTGAACGTCCGCTATTGTCACAAGGTTCGGCGTGGATCATTCGCCGTATTCTGGCGAACGAGGCGCAGCCGCTGCCGGATAATGCGTTACCGCAAATCGCGCCGCTGGCGTGGAAAACCGGCACCAGCTATGGCTACCGTGATGCCTGGGCTATCGGCTTGAATGCCCGTTACGTGATTGGCATCTGGACCGGACGGCCGGACGGTACGCCGGTGGCGGGGCAGTTTGGTTTTGCCAGCGCGGTTCCGCTATTAAACCAGGTGAATAACCTGCTTCAGTCACGCTCAACGGTAGACGAAGCCCGTCTGCCGCGTGACCCTCGCCCGACAAGCGTGGGGCGCGGGGTCATCTGCTGGCCGGGCGGTCAGTCGCTGCCAGAAGGCAGTGAAAACTGCCGACGTCGTCTTTCGACCTGGCTGCTGGAAGGGAGTGAACCGCCCACGCTGCTCCTGCCCGAACAGGAAGGCATACGCGGCATTCGCTTCCCGGTCTGGCTGGATAAAACGGGTAAACGTGTAGCAGCAGATTGCCCGGATGCAACTGAAAAAGTCCTGGATGTCTGGCCGCTGCCGCTGGAGCCGTGGCTGCCAGTTGCCGAAAAACGGGCTGCTCGTCTCCCCGCCCGTTCAGCGGTTTGCCCTCCGCTGGATAACCATAATGCGGCGCCGCTGATGTTGTCAGGCGTCAGAGAAGGGGCGGTAATTAAACGTCTTCCAGGTGAGAAAAATATGACCCTCAACGTTTCAACCAGCGGCGGGGAGGGACAACGATGGTGGTTTTTGAATGGCGAACCGCTGGACGGGCATCAGAAAAATTATTCAGTGCAATTATATTTGCCAGGTAAATATCAATTAATTGTATTAGATGAAACAGGACAAATGGCGACGGTGAATTTTGAATTAGATCGCTAAGTATTACCCCTCAAGAGTTAGCTTGATAATTATCAATATTCGTTCCTGAAAAAAAACGAGAATGCGTTTTTATTTGAAGGAACGAGCAATGAAAAAAATAAACATCAGGGAGTGGGGCTTATTCCCGCCATATCCCGGCGTCAGTTTATTCAGGCAGGCTCGGCGCTCGCCGCCCTGCCGTTTGTCTTCAAAACTGACAAAGTACAGGCACAGGGCACGGTGGTATCAGACGCTACGCCTGAAGAAAAAGTGGTGCAAACCTGTAGTACGTTTGACTGCGGCGGCAAGTGTGATATTCGTGCTCACGTCAGTGATGGCGTTGTGACCCGAATTTCAACGCGTCCTGATAACGCGCTGGATCCTCAGATGCCAGTGATGCGCGCCTGCGTTCGTGGTCGGGCTTATCGGAAATTTGTTTATCACCCCGATCGACTGAAATATCCAATGAAACGTGTAGGTAAACGTGGCGAAGGAAAATTCGAGCGTATTACCTGGGATGAAGCCACCACCCTTATTGCGAATCAATTAAAAACTATTACGCAAAAATACGGTGCTGCGTCACGCTATGTTCATGTGGGCACCGCGGTGTCCGGCGGGACCTTTTCCGGCGATAAAATGGTTCGTCGTCTGCTCAACTTAACCGGCGGCTATCTCGAAAGCTATCACTCGGTCAGTATGGGTAACACGGCGGCGGCAACGCCGTATACCTATGGTACCGCCGCCAGCGGCAGCTCTCTGGACACGCTGCTGGACACCAAACTGGTTATTCTCTGGGGGCATAACCCGACGGAAACCATCTTCGGCCACAGCAACCACTTCTACCAGAAGATGAAGCAAAACGGCACGCGCTTCATTGTTGTCGACCCACGCTATTCCGATACGGTTTCCTCCCTTGCCGATCAGTGGATCCCATTGCTTCCTGCCACCGACAACGCCCTGATGGACGCGATGATGTATGTGATCGTCACGGAGAACCTGCACGATCGCGACTTTATTCAGCGCTACACCCTGGGCTTTGACGAAGACGCTATGCCAGAGGGCGTTCCGGCCAATGAATCCCTGATGGCTTACCTGAGCGGTGCAAAGGATGGCGTGGCGAAAACGCCCGAGTGGGCAGAGAAAATCACCCACGTGCCTGCACAAACTATTCGTCAGCTGGCGCGCGATTACGCAACCACCAAACCCGCCGCGCTGATCCAGGGCTGGGGACCGCAGCGTCACAACTGCGGCGAGCGCACCGCGCGCGGCTCGACGATACTGGCCACGCTAACGGGTAACGTCGGGGTGAAAGGCGGCTGGGCGGCAGGCTATGGCGGTTGCGCAAACCGCAAATTTGCGGCCGGGCCAGAGATGCCGGACAACCCGGTCAAAGCCAAAATTTCGGTCATGAACTGGGTCCAGGCCGCGGATGATGCTTCTATGGTGACCGCGGAAGATGGCCTGAAAGATGCTGAGAAGCTGGACAGCAATATCCGCATCCTGTTTTCGCTGGCGGGCAATTATCTGGCTAACCAGAACCCGGATCTTCATCAGGCAACCCGTGTCTTGGAAGACGAGTCGAAAATCGAGTTTATCGTCGCAAGCGATCTGTTTATGACGCCGAGCGCCAGATATGCCGACCTGCTTTTGCCGGAAACCAGCTTCATGGAACGCTGGAATATCGGCGAAACCTGGGGCACGGCAAGCTATCTGATCCTGTCAGAAAAGCTGATTGAACCTGAATTTGAACGCCGTTCAGACTACGACTGGCTGCGGGAGGTCGCTGCTAAGCTTGGCGTCGAGCCAGCGTTCAGCGAGGGCCGTGACGAAAAAGCGTGGATTGAGCACATCTGGGAGCAGACGAGGCTGTCCATGCCGGATGAAAACCTGCCGGACTTTGCGACGCTACAGAAGACGCGTCAGCATCTTTTCAAAAGCGCGCCGTACGTTGCCTTTGAAGACAACATTCGCGATCCGCAGAATCATCCGTTCCCGACGCCGTCCGGAAAAATTGAGATCTTCTCAAAGCGTCTGTACGACATGCATCACCCGGAAATTCCGGCGCTGTCGCACTACGTGCCTGCCCATGAAGGGCCGGAAGACGAGCTGGTCAAAACCTTCCCGCTCCAGCTGATCACCTGGAAAGGGAAAAACCGCGCTAACTCCACCCAGTACGCCAACCCGTGGTTAATTGAGGCGCAGCAGCAAAAGCTGTGGATCAACCCGCAGGATGCGCAAAAGCGCGGCATTGCGCAGGGGGATACCGTGCGTATTCATAACGCACGCGGCATTTGCGAGATCCCGGCGGAGGTAACGCCGCGCATCATTCCAGGCGTGGTGGCCATGCAGGCAGGCGCCTGGTGGCAGCCGGACGAGCAGGGTATCGATAAAGGCGGCTGCGCGAACGTGCTCAGTTCTGCCCGTATTACCGCGCTTGCGAAAGGGAATTCCCATCAAACCATGCTGGTGGAGGTAGCTAAAGCATGAGTCAATTTAAACATTACGCGCCGGTGAGCGACAAACAGCTGGGTTTTTATATCGACTCTTCCCGCTGCTCGGGCTGCAAGGCATGCCAGGTGGCGTGCAAAGATAAAAACAACCTTGAGGTCGGACGTCGTTTCCGTCGCGTTTATGAAGTCAACGGCGGGAGTTTTATCCCGACCGGGCAGGGCGGCGTCAGCAACAACGTTTTTGCCTACACGCTCTCTATTTCCTGTAACCACTGCGCAGACCCTATCTGCACCAAAAACTGTCCAACCACCGCGATGCATAAGCGTCCGGGGGACGGCATTGTGCGCGTTGATACTGATAAGTGCGTCGGCTGCGGCTACTGCGCATGGTCTTGCCCTTACGGCGCGCCACAGCTCAACGAGCAGACCGGGCAGATGTCCAAATGTGATTTCTGCGTGGATCTCCAGGCGAAGGGAGATCAGCCCGTCTGTGTGGCAACCTGTCCACTCGAAGCGATTAAATTCGGGCCGATTGATGAACTGCGGGCGAAGTATGGTGCGGTCTGTGATGTGAAAGGCCTGCCTGATTCCTCCATCACCAAACCAAACCTGGTGATCAAAGCGCATCAGGGCGCAGAGAAAGAGGGGAAACGTCATGCATGAGTTACCGCTGCTGATTTTTACGCTGTTCCTGCAAGGATCGGTTGGCGTTACGCTGTGGCTGGCGTTCGGAAGCACGCAACGCAGCGCGCTGCTGCCAGCAGCCGGAGCGTTTGTGCTGGCGAGCCTGGGGCTGCTTGCCTCCGCGCTGCACATGGGCTATCCGCTTAATGCTCTTAACGCGCTGCGCCACGTATCCAGCTCCTGGCTGAGCCGTGAGATTATCTTTGCCAGTCTTTATCTTGCGGCACTTGGCTTCGCAACGCTGCTGATGTTTGTCAAAAAGCCAGGCTGGAAGCCACTGTTGGTTGTGGCAGGTCTGGTTGGTTTAGTCGATGTGTTCTGCATGGCGCAGATCTACATGCATGCATCCGTGGTGACATGGCAGCACGTTAACACTCTGGTGCTGTTTATCGGTTCGGTGGGGATTATCGGTTCAGCCTGCATGGCCGTTGGGACGCGTTCCCAGACTACCGTGCGTGCGGCGGTTGTCATTATCACGCTGCTGGTGCTTGTGCGTCTGGTGATGCAGCCCGTCTGGCTGGCAGATATTACGGCTTTGGACAACACCGTGGTGACGTTCCCTCACGCACCGCTACAGATGCTGGAGCAACTTCGAACCGTGCATCTGCTGAGCTGGTGCGTATCCGTTGCGGGTATGCTGTGCTTTGCTGCGGGCGGTCTGAAAGCGACGCGATCTCCCATGCTGCTGGGAAGCGCATTGCTGATTGTCGGTGAGCTGATGCTGCGCTTCGTTTTCTTCAGTATTGGCTGATGGGCGGATTGACCTTTGCCCCGGCGATGGACGTGACGCATGCGTGCGTGCGTCGCCGTTTTCGCCACTCTTCCTGCCTCGCCTGCGCGGACGTCTGTCCTGTGCAGGCTTTTTCTTTTACCGACTCAGGCGTCTCGGTTGATGACGGCCGCTGTATTGAATGCGGTGACTGCCTGTTCGTCTGCCCCGCTGAGGCCATCACCGGCATCACGCCGCGAAAACGCTTTCTGTGTGGCGATACGCTTGTTGGGACGTTTACTGACCGTGCGCCAGGGGTGAATGAGCTTCTGCTGTGGCACGCGCAGCACCGCGTTCGTTTTATCAGTATCGACGCGGAGCAGAATCCTGACTGGTTGCTGGCGATTGCCCGGCTGAATCTGGCGCTTCGTCGACGCGGTGAAGCTGCGTGGGCGTTTAAACATATACCCGTTAACAAGATTAATACCGCCCGGCGTGCGCTGATGCACGTTCCCCGTGAGGATGTCCGGGCCTGTAGCGTCGTGTCCGGTCAGCGTGAACTGCGCAGGGCGTTTTCTGCGTTTAGCGAGGCAGAGATAACTCTCGATGCCGAATCCTGCGTACTGTGCGGCGCGTGCTGGCGAAGCTGTACGGAAAACGCGATTCGGTTTGAGAACGCTGAACTGGCCGTGGAAACCGGGCGCTGTACCGGCTGTGAAGGGTGCGAAGCGGTATGCCAACATGACGCGATAAACGTGACGCATATGGAGGGGATAGCGAAAAGCATCGCCACTCCAGCATTTGAGGCAGTTTGCCAGACGTGTCACCGTCATTTCTGGTCATTTACGTCTGATGAAAAGCATTGCCCGCTCTGTTTACACCATCATTACGGTATGCGAAATTCGACCTGTTGCTAATCTTCGTCTCATTTTAAAAAAATGTTATGCAGAACCATAGGCAATGGCGCTATTGCTCATTATAATCCGCGCCACACCATACTCAGGTATGCAAAACAACAGAACATTGACAGAGGTTATCATGGCTATTGAACGTACTTTTTCCATCATCAAGCCAAACGCGGTGGCAAAAAACGTTATTGGCAGCATCTTCGCTCGCTTTGAATCAGCAGGGTTTAAGATCGTTGGCACCAAAATGCTGCACCTGACCGTTGAACAGGCTCGCGGTTTCTACGCTGAGCACGAAGGTCGCCCATTCTTTGACGGCCTGGTCGAGTTCATGACCTCCGGCCCAATCGTGGTATCCGTACTGGAAGGCGAAAACGCAGTTCAGCGTCACCGCGATCTGCTGGGTGCAACCAACCCGGACAACGCGCTGGCGGGTACGCTGCGCGCTGATTACGCAGACAGCTTCACCGAGAACGGCACCCACGGTTCTGATTCCGTTGAATCTGCCGCGCGTGAAATCGCATTCTTCTTCGCAGAAGGCGAAGTGTGCGCTCGCACTCGTTAATATTTTCGTAAATGCCGCGTGCAAACGTGGCATCCCTGCGTCAGACTTTGTACAATGCAACGCCCCGGACGAGCAGACCGCTTTCCGGGGCGTTTCTTTTCAACCCTCCACGGGCCATAACGTGTAACAACGAGGCCGGATAAAATTATGTCTGAATTAGTGAATACCTCCGAAGTCGCCATTCCTGCGGTTCCAAATAAAAATGGAAAAATCAACCTGCTGGATCTGAACCGTCAGCAGATGCGCGAGTTCTTCAAAGATATGGGTGAGAAACCGTTTCGTGCCGACCAGGTGATGAAATGGATGTACCACTATTGCAGCGACAACTTTGATGACATGACAGATATCAACAAGGTCCTGCGCAACAAGCTCAAAGAAGTGGCTGAAATCCGCGCACCGGAAGTGGTGGAAGAGCAG
Organism: Enterobacter sp. JMULE2; assembly: GCF_013337145.1. Classification (NCBI taxonomy): domain Bacteria; kingdom Pseudomonadati; phylum Pseudomonadota; class Gammaproteobacteria; order Enterobacterales; family Enterobacteriaceae; genus Enterobacter; species Enterobacter sp. JMULE2. Next base: position 158,327 of record NZ_SGWD01000016.1, on the reverse strand, counting down.
CGCTCGTCTGATGGTACCATCAAATGGGCCATTGCTGTCGGCGATCAGCGCGTTGAGACTGTCTATATTCCTGAAGATGACCGCGCCACGCTGTGCGTCTCTTCTCAGGTAGGATGTGCGCTGGAGTGCAAATTCTGTTCTACCGCGCAGCAAGGCTTTAACCGTAACCTGCGCGTGTCTGAAATTATCGGCCAGGTGTGGCGTGCGGCAAAAATCGTGGGTGCAGCGAAAGTGACCGGTACCCGCCCAATCACCAACGTAGTGATGATGGGGATGGGTGAGCCACTGCTGAACCTGACCAACGTGGTTCCGGCGATGGAAATCATGCTCGACGACTTCGGTTTTGGTCTGTCCAAACGCCGCGTCACGCTGTCTACTTCAGGCGTAGTGCCTGCGCTGGACAAGCTGGGCGACATGATTGACGTTGCGCTGGCGATCTCCCTGCACGCGCCAAACGATGCGATCCGTGACGAAATTGTGCCGATCAACAAAAAGTACAATATCGAAACCTTCCTGGCTGGCGTGCGCCGCTACCTGGAGAAATCCAATGCCAACCAGGGCCGCGTTACCATCGAGTATGTGATGCTTGATCACGTCAACGACGGTACCGAGCATGCGCATGAGCTGGCGGAATTGCTGAAAGATACGCCGTGCAAGATTAACCTGATCCCATGGAACCCGTTCCCGGGCGCGCCTTATGGCCGCAGCTCGAACAGCCGTATCGATCGTTTCTCGAAAGTGCTGATGGAGTACGGATTCACCACCATCGTGCGTAAAACGCGTGGTGATGACATCGATGCCGCATGCGGACAGCTGGCGGGTGATGTGATTGACCGTACCAAACGTACGCTGCGTAAACGCATGCAGGGTGAGACAATCGCGGTCAAAGCTGTTTGATTATTATGCTTCACGGCGCATGATCTGCGCCGTGAAGCATAATCTTACTGAATAATCAGTCAGATTCGTGATGTTTGATTAATAATTACGGTGCGTTTCATATGACTTTCGGGCAGTATGTAACGACGTAACAACAGTTTAGCCAGGCGGGCAGAGCTGCACTGTCATCTACCGGCTGACAGTCTTATACTGTCTGTTCAAGGTTAACTGACCAGAAGTTTCGCGGTGCGGGTGGCATTGTGACTCACCGGCACCTGAACCCTTATTTTTCACGTACCAGTAGTTGTAGCGAATGAATACTGAAGCCACTCACGACCAAAATGAAGCACTCTCCACTGGCGTTCGTCTTCGCAACGCCCGTGAACAACTCGGACTCAGCCAGCAAGCCGTTGCAGAACGCTTGTGCCTGAAGGTTTCCACGGTTCGCGATATTGAAGAAGATAAGGCACCTGCCGATCTGGCTTCAACATTTTTGCGCGGCTATATCCGCTCTTACGCAAAACTGGTGCATATCCCCGAAGAAGAATTACTGCCAATGATGGAGAAGCAGGCACCGGTCCGTGCAGCAAAAGTTGCGCCGATGCAGACCTTCTCCCTGGGGAAACGCCGTAAAAAACGTGACGGCTGGCTGATGAGCTTTACCTGGCTGGTGCTCTTTGTTGTGATTGGCCTGACGGGTGCATGGTGGTGGCAAAACCACAAGGCGCAGCAGGAAGAGATCACTACGATGGCCGATCAGTCTTCTGCCGAGCTTAATCAATCCGGTAATGACAACGCGCAGAGCGTGCCGTTGAACACGGACAGCGCGGCACCGTCAAGTGAACCGCAAACAGCAGCGACCGATGCCGCTCAGGCTCCGGCCACCACCCCTGACGCTGCACCAGCCACGCAGGCGCAGGATCAGAACGCGGTTGTTTCTCCTTCACAGGCCAATGTGGATACCGCCCCTGCGGCGACGGCGCCAGCGGATAATACTGCTCTGCCTACCGACCCGGCAGCCACTGCGACACCAGCAGTCGATCCTAACGCGCTGGTGATGAATTTTACCGCGGATTGCTGGCTGGAAGTGACTGACGCAACAGGTAAAAAGCTGTTCAGCGGCCTGCAGCGTAAAGATGGCACGTTAAACCTAACGGGTCAGGCACCTTACAAACTTAAAATCGGCGCTCCGGCAGCGGTACAGATCCAGTATCAAGGAAAACCTGTCGACCTGAGCCGCTTTATCAGAACTAACCAGGTTGCGCGTCTTACCGTTAATGCCGAACAATCAGCAGCACAGTAACAGACGGGCAACGCGGGAGATTTTTCATGCATAACCAGGCTCCGATTCAACGTAGAAAATCGAAACGGATTTACGTTGGGAATGTGCCAATCGGGGACGGGGCACCCATCGCCGTCCAGTCGATGACCAATACGCGCACCACGGATGTGGAAGCAACGGTCAATCAGATCAAAGCATTAGAACGCGTAGGCGCGGACATTGTTCGCGTCTCCGTCCCGACGATGGATGCCGCCGAAGCGTTCAAACTCATCAAGCAGCAGGTCAGCGTTCCGCTGGTGGCTGATATTCACTTCGACTACCGCATTGCACTGAAAGTCGCTGAATATGGCGTCGACTGCCTGCGTATTAACCCGGGTAACATCGGTAACGAAGAGCGTATCCGCATGGTAGTGGACTGCGCCCGCGATAAAAATATTCCTATCCGTATCGGTGTGAATGCCGGTTCTCTGGAAAAAGACCTGCAGGAAAAATACGGTGAGCCAACGCCGCAGGCGCTGCTCGAATCCGCTATGCGTCACGTCGATCATCTGGATCGTCTTAACTTCGATCAGTTCAAAGTTAGCGTGAAAGCGTCCGACGTGTTCCTTGCGGTAGAGTCTTATCGCCTGCTGGCAAAGCAGATTGACCAGCCTCTGCACCTCGGGATCACCGAAGCGGGCGGCCTGCGCAGCGGTTCTGTGAAGTCTGCGATCGGTCTGGGCCTGCTGCTCTCTGAAGGGATCGGCGATACGCTGCGCGTCTCGCTGGCGGCCGATCCGGTGGAAGAGATCAAAGTCGGTTTCGATATCCTGAAGTCACTGCGCATCCGCGCCCGTGGGATCAACTTCATTGCCTGCCCAACCTGCTCACGTCAGGAGTTCGACGTGATTGGTACGGTGAATGCGCTGGAGCAGCGCCTGGAAGACATCATTACCCCGATGGACGTCTCCATCATCGGCTGCGTGGTGAACGGTCCGGGTGAAGCGCTGGTGTCAACACTGGGCGTGACCGGCGGTAACAAGAAAAGTGGTCTCTATGAAGATGGCGTTCGTAAAGATCGTCTGGATAATAGTGACATGATCGACCAGCTCGAAGCGCGCATTCGTGCCAAAGCCGCAATGATGGACGAGACGCAGCGCATCAACGTTCAGCAGGTTGAAAAATAACGTGATGGGAAGCGTGCCGCTTCCCATGTATGATTGAACCCATTCTTTGGGTTTTTTTTGTATATAGAAAGAGAATAAACGTGGCAAAAAACATTCAAGCCATCCGCGGCATGAACGATTATCTGCCTGGCGAAACCGCCATCTGGCAGCGCATTGAAGGCACACTGAAGCAGGTGCTCGGCAGCTACGGTTACAGCGAAATCCGTTTGCCGATTGTAGAGCAGACCCCGTTATTCAAACGCGCGATCGGCGAAGTCACCGACGTGGTTGAAAAAGAGATGTATACCTTTGAGGACCGCAACGGTGACAGTCTGACCCTGCGTCCGGAAGGTACGGCGGGCTGCGTACGCGCCGGCATCGAACATGGTCTTCTGTACAATCAGGAGCAGCGCCTGTGGTATATCGGCCCGATGTTCCGCCACGAACGTCCGCAGAAAGGTCGTTATCGCCAGTTTAATCAGCTGGGTGTGGAAGTCTTTGGTCTGCAGGGCCCGGACATTGACGCTGAACTGATTATGCTGACCGCCCGCTGGTGGCGCGCCCTCGGTATCGCCGATCACGTTTCCCTTGAGCTGAACTCTATCGGTTCTCTGGAAGCTCGCGCTAACTACCGCGATGCGCTGGTGGCGTTCCTGGAACAGCATAAAGAGAAGCTGGACGAAGACTGCAAACGTCGCATGTACAGCAACCCGCTGCGCGTTCTGGATTCCAAAAACGCGGATGTTCAGGCACTGCTGAACGATGCGCCTGCGCTGGGTGACTACCTGGATGAAGAATCTCGCGAACACTTCGCGGGCCTGTGCAAGCTGCTTGAAGCAGCAGGCATCGCCTATACCGTGAACCAGCGCCTGGTGCGCGGTCTGGACTACTACAACCGCACCGTGTTTGAGTGGGTAACGACCAGCCTTGGTTCGCAGGGCACCGTATGTGCCGGCGGCCGTTATGATGGCCTGGTTGAGCAACTGGGCGGCCGTGCGGCGCCTGCTGTTGGCTTCGCAATGGGTCTTGAGCGACTTGTTTTGCTGGTTCAGGCAGTTAATCCGGAATTTAAAGCAGATTCCGTTGTCGATATATACCTGGTGGCCTCAGGTGCGGATACGCAGTCTGCGGCGATGCAGCTTGCCGAACGCGTGCGCGATGCGCTGCCGGGCGTTAAGCTGATGACCAACCATGGCGGCGGCAACTTCAAAAAACAGTTTGCTCGTGCCGATAAGTGGGGCGCAAGTATTGCACTGGTGCTGGGTGAGTCCGAAGTGGCTAACGGCGAAGTGGTAGTGAAAGACCTGCGCTCTGGTGAGCAAACAACGGTAACGCAGGACGGCGTTGCGGCGCACTTGCGCACTCTATTGGGCTAAGGAGAAAGACTGCGTGGAAATGTACGAGAACGAACACGACCAGGTCGACGCGATTAAACGCTTCTTTGCTGAAAACGGCAAAGCATTGGTTGTTGGGGTTATTTTGGGTGTAGGTGCGCTGGTAGGCTGGCGCTACTGGAACAACCATCAGGCTGATGCCGCTCGCGGTTCGTCTTTAAGCTACGAAAACACCGTTAGCGCCATTCGTGCCGACCAGCCGCAAACGCTGACGGCAGCGGAGAAATTTGCGGCTGACAACAAAAACACCTACGGCGCGCTGGCCGCGCTGGAAGTGGCTCAGCAGTACGTTGATAAAAACGAACTGGATAAAGCCGCTGCACAACTGTCACAGGGTCTTGCTGCTGCAAGCGATGAAAACCTGAAAGCAGTGATCAACCTGCGTCTGGCACGTATCCAGGTTCAGCAGAAAAAAGTCGATGACGCGCTGAAAACGCTCGATACCATCAAAGGCGACGGTTTTGCTGCCATCGTTGCTGATTTGCGCGGTGAAGCACTACTGAGCAAAGGTGACAAAGCGGGCGCGCGTAAAGCGTGGCAAGCTGGCGTAGATAGCAAAGCTTCACCTGCGCTGAGCGAAATGATGCAGATGAAAATAAATAATTTGTCCGTCTGAGAGGGACCCGATGCAATTGCGTAAATTACTTCTGCCAGGACTGCTTTCTGTTACGTTATTGAGTGGTTGTTCACTGTTCAGTGGCGAAGAAGATGTTGTAAAAATGTCCCCGCTGCCAACGGTTGAAAACCAGTTTACCCCATCCACCGCGTGGGACGTCTCCGTGGGCAGTGGGATTGGCGATTTCTACTCCAACCTGCATCCTGCGTATGCGGACAGCGTTGTCTATGCCGCTGACCGCAAAGGTACCGTGAAAGCGGTGAACGCCGATGACGGGAAAGAAGTCTGGTCTGTTAACCTGGCGGAAAAAGACGGTTGGTTCTCCCGTAAACCTGCGCTGCTTTCCGGCGGCCTGACCGTCGCTGGCGGTCACGTTTACGTGGGAAGCGAAAAAGCGCAGGTTTATGCGCTGAACACCAGCGACGGTTCTGTTGCATGGCAAACGACCGTTGCCGGTGAGTCTCTGTCTCGTCCTGTGGTGAGTGATGGTCTGGTGCTGATCCATACCAGCAACGGCCAGCTGCAGGCGCTGAACGAAGCGGACGGCCTGGTGAAATGGACCGTTAACCTGGATATGCCAGCGCTGTCTCTGCGTGGCGAATCCGCCCCGGCAACGGCTTTCGGTGCTGCGATTGTTGGCGGTGATAACGGTCGTGTGAGCGCGGTACTGATGCAGCAGGGCCAGATGATTTGGCAGCAGCGTATCTCCCAGGCGACCGGTTCAACAGAAATCGACCGTCTGAGCGACGTGGACACCACCCCGGTCATTGTTGACGGTGTTGTTTATACGCTGGCGTATAACGGCAACCTGACCGCGCTGGATCTGCGCAGCGGCCAGATCATGTGGAAACGTGAACTGGGCTCCGTGAATGACTTCATCGTTGACGGTAACCGCATCTATATGGTTGACCAGAACGATCGCCTGCTGGCGCTGAGCACTGAAGGCGGCGTAACGCTGTGGACGCAGAGCGATCTGCTGCACCGCCTGCTGACCGCGCCAGCCCTGTACAACGGCACCTTGGTGGTCGGTGACAGCGAAGGGTATATGCACTGGATCGATCCAGAAAACGGTCGCTTTGTTGCACAGCAAAAAGTTGACGGTTCTGGTTTCCTGACCGATCCGGTAGTCGCTGACGGTAAACTGCTGATTCAGGCAAAAGACGGCACGCTGTACGCGATCACGCGTTAATTACCCGGCGGTTGTAGTATACTAAACGGCTCCTGTTCACTCAGGAGCCGTTTTGACATTTTTAAAAACGCCGCAAAAGCGACGTTTATTTGAATTTTATGAGGCTTCAAACATGGTACCTGTGGTCGCGCTTGTCGGGCGCCCTAACGTTGGAAAATCCACTCTTTTTAACCGTTTAACACGCACCCGTGATGCGCTGGTTGCGGATTTCCCGGGGCTGACGCGTGACCGTAAGTACGGTCGTGCAGAGGTGGAAGGACGCGAGTTCATCTGTATCGATACCGGCGGTATCGACGGCACAGAAGACGGCGTTGAAACCCGCATGGCGGAACAGTCTCTGCTGGCGATTGAAGAAGCAGACGTGGTGCTGTTTATGGTGGATGCGCGCGCTGGCCTGATGCCTGCAGACTCCGCTATTGCCAAACACCTGCGTTCACGCGAAAAGCCGACTTTCCTGGTGGCGAACAAAACTGACGGTATCGATGCCGATCAGGCCGTCGCGGATTTCTGGTCTCTGGGCCTGGGTGAAATCTACCCGATTGCGGCATCGCATGGCCGTGGCGTCACCAGCCTGCTGGAAACCGTGCTGCTGCCGTGGGTTGACGAAGTGAACCCGCCGGAAGAAGTGGACGAAGACGCTGAGTATTGGGCGCAGTTCGAAGAGAGTGAAGAGGGCGAAGAAGAGCCTGAAGACACCTTCAACCCGCAGGACCTGCCGATCAAGCTGGCCATCGTCGGTCGTCCAAACGTAGGTAAGTCTACGCTTACTAACCGTATTCTGGGTGAAGAGCGCGTCGTCGTTTACGACATGCCGGGCACCACACGTGACAGTATCTACATCCCGATGCAGCGCGATGAACGTGAGTTTGTCCTCATCGATACCGCGGGCGTGCGTAAGCGTGGGAAAATCACCGACGTGGTGGAAAAATTCTCCGTTATCAAAACGCTGCAGGCGATTGAAGACGCCAACGTGGTGCTGCTGGTCATCGACGCGCGTGAAGGTATCTCCGATCAGGATCTCTCTCTGCTCGGCTTTATCCTCAATAGTGGGCGCTCACTGGTGATCGTGGTCAACAAGTGGGATGGCCTGAGCAACGAAGTGCGCGAGCAGGTGAAAGAGACCCTCGACTTCCGTCTGGGCTTTATCGACTTTGCGCGCGTGCACTTTATTTCTGCGCTGCACGGCAGCGGCGTGGGTAATCTGTTCGAATCCGTGCGTGAAGCCTACGACAGCTCCACCCGTCGTCAGAGCACCGCGATGCTGACGCGCATCATGAATATGGCAGCAGAAGACCATCAGCCGCCGCTGGTGCGCGGTCGTCGCGTGAAGCTGAAATATGCTCACGCCGGTGGTTATAACCCGCCAATCGTGGTGATCCACGGCAACCAGGTGAAAGACCTGCCGGATTCCTACAAACGCTATCTGATGAACTACTTCCGCAAATCGCTGGACGTGATGGGTACGCCGATCCGTATCCAGTTCAAGGAAGGGGAAAACCCGTTCGCCAACAAGCGTAATACCCTGACGCCAAACCAGATGCGTAAGCGTAAGCGTTTGATTAAGCACATTAAGAAAAGCAAATAAATATTGCCGATCTCACGAAAACCCGCCTCTGTCGCGGGTTTTTTTTCGCGCTTTCACAGCGATTGCTAACCCTGTGTGAAGTCAATCACTATTCACTCCCAACCATCTTTAAATCCAGAAAAGTAGACAATCATCGAATTTTCGTCTTAAAGTCCAGGGTTCAGTACTGGACAAAACTAGCGTCTGGTTATCAAATGGTTAACTAATTTTTCGCCACATGTAAAAAATCGGTCGGATACGTAACTGACCGGCGTACATGCTGGTGTTTACAAGCACGACACATACCTTTCGGGAGAATTATGCAATCCTCTGTTAATCCAAAAGAGAGCCGAACGTTCTTCGGCCATCCGTATCCACTCGGTTCACTGTTCTTCACCGAGATGTGGGAACGTTTCTCGTTTTACGGCATTCGCCCGCTACTGATCCTGTTTATGGCTGCGACCGTTTATGACGGCGGCATGGGGCTGGCGCGTGAAAACGCCTCGGCGATTGTCGGTATCTTTGCCGGTACCATGTACCTGGCTGCGCTGCCGGGCGGCTGGCTGGCCGATAACTGGCTCGGTCAGCAGAGAGCCGTCTGGTACGGTTCGATCCTGATTGCGCTCGGTCACCTGTCGATTGCGCTCTCTGCAATCATGGGCGACAACCTGTTCTTTATCGGCCTGATGTTCATTGTGCTCGGTTCTGGCCTGTTCAAGACCTGTATTTCGGTGATGGTCGGCACCCTGTATAAAAAAGGCGATGCGCGTCGTGACGGCGGTTTCTCGCTGTTTTATATGGGCATCAATATGGGCTCGTTTATCGCACCGCTGATTTCCGGCTGGCTGATTAAAACTCACGGCTGGCACTGGGGCTTTGGTATCGGCGGTATCGGGATGCTGGTGGCGCTGATTATCTTCCGCGTGTTTGCCGTTCCGGCAATGAAACGCTATGACAGCGAAGTCGGTCTCGACTCCACCTGGAACAGCCCGGTGGTGAAGCGCAACGGCGTGGGCGCATGGCTGCTGGCGCTGGCCGTCGGCGTGGCAGTTATCGTGACGCTGATTGCTCAGGGCGTGATTGTGATTAACCCGGTGGCTGTTGCCAGCGTGCTGGTCTACGTGATTGCAGCGTCCGTTGCGCTGTACTTTATCTACCTGTTCCTTTTCGCGGGTCTGAATCGCAAAGAACGCGCCAGGCTGCTGGTCTGCTTTATCCTGCTGGTCTCCGCCGCGTTCTTCTGGTCTGCGTTTGAGCAAAAGCCAACGTCGTTCAACCTGTTTGCCAACGACTACACTAACCGCATGATCGGTGATTTTGAAATCCCGGCGGTGTGGTTCCAGTCGATCAACGCCCTGTTTATTATCCTGCTGGCCCCGGTGTTCAGCTGGGCATGGCCAAAGCTCGCGAGCAAAAACATTCGCCCGAGCAGCATCACCAAGTTTGTTATTGGTATTCTGTGCGCGGCGGCAGGCTTTGGCCTGATGATGCTGGCGGCACAGAACGTGCTGAGCAACGGTGGGGCGGGCGTGTCGCCGTTCTGGCTGGTGGGCAGCATTCTGATGCTCACCCTTGGCGAGCTGTGCCTGAGCCCGATTGGTCTGGCGACCATGACGCTGCTTGCGCCGGAAAGAATGCGTGGTCAGATGATGGGGCTGTGGTTCTGCGCCAGCGCGCTGGGTAACCTGGCTGCAGGCCTGATTGGCGGACACGTGAAGGCCGACCAGTTGGATATGCTGCCGGATCTCTTTGCGCGCTGTTCCGTCGCGCTGCTGATTTGTGCCGCGGTACTGATCGTCCTCATTGTTCCGGTCCGCCGCATGCTGGAAAATGCGCAGACTAAACCGGCAGCTAACGCCTCTTAAACCTCGATCTTGCCGGGGCGGCGTTATGCCCCGGCAATTCACTCAACGAGGTAAGAGCATGCTGTTAGGGTTTGTTGGTCTTGGCGCAGTCGTTGAAACAGCTTACCTGCCCGCAATACGAAAACTTTTTGATACTCCCCCTCACTGTTTAGGCTTTGATATCCAGACCGTAAAACAGCCGGCGGATCTAACGCGCTGCGCCACGCTGTCTGAACTTCTCTCCCAGCCGCTTGATACCCTGTTTATTACCACCTCGTCGCTGCACCATCTTGAGGTGCTTGAACAGGCTCTCGCCTCATCGGTTTCCCGCATCGTGGTTGAAAAACCGATTGTCGCCACGCTTCCCCAAACAGAAAAACTCAACGCGCTGCTGGCGAGCCCCGACGCCGCCTCCCGCGTGCTGGCGCTCGATCACTGGATGGCGCGCATCGAAACGGTGAAGCGGTCGCTGGTTGGCAATGTCTCTGACATCATCAAAATCGACGGTTTTTTGCAGGAGCCGAGCGGATATAACGCCGCAGGGGAGCCCATCGCGCTTAACTTTGCCACGGGTGAGCCGGACGCGCGTACGCTTCGCCACCCTGATGGCGTGATTCTGGATATCGGTACGCACGTGCTGGCGATGCTGCGCGAAACGGTGCGCTATCTGGGCGGGAATGATGAGATGACGTTGCAGGTGGTCACGGCTAAAGACCGCCTGGGGCGCGATATCGCGAAAGGCGACCTGACCACGACGGAAGGCGAAGCGCACCTTCAGGGGAAAATCAGCGGCGTGCCGGTGGATATCTGGCTTAACAAATACGCTGGACCCGCGGGCGGGCAAAAAGGCTTACGGATCTGGTTGCGCGACGGGCGGACCATCAGTTACGACCGGCACGGCGCAGAAGATGTGCTTGAGCTGATAAACGGCGACACGCGACAATGCTGGAACATTCCCGGCACGATCTATGAGCACTGTCTTGCAGAGCATATTCTGGGCGCCAACAGCCTTTTTGAACGGGATCAGCACGAGGTGAGCCGCACGACGCGCCGCAGGATCGAGGAAGTGACGCTGCTGCTGGCGTTACAGCAGCAGCTGCGTGGCCCGCACTGAACGTAACGTGGTAAAATTATTGCAGACCTGAACGCTTTAAAGGAGCCATCATGACGATTACCTGCCCGGAATGCCAGACACCGCTGGAGCCACAGAACGGCGTGGCGCACTGCGAAAGCTGTAATAAGGATATTGCGCTTGAAGCCCGCTGCCCGGAGTGCCATCAGCCACTCCAGGTATTAAAAGCCTGCGGCGCGGTGGACTATTTCTGCCAGAACGGCCACGGTCTTATCTCTAAAAAACGTGTGGAGTTTGTTCGGGCTGAAGGTTAATCGCACACGCAGCCTTCGCCTTTCTGCCACAGTTCGACCAGCGACTTGGGCGCTTCCTGCTCGGGCACCAGCACGATGATATCGGCGTAATGTGCCTGATTTTGCCCGGTCCAGATAATCTGGATGCGGAAATAGCGCTGGTCGCCGCTGCCGGGTGAAGAGGCTTGCCCTGGCGGCTGGCCGCGTGGAAAAGCCTGCTCCAGGATGCTCACCAGGCGCTGGCGCTGGGCCTCATTGAGCGAGGAGAGCGCGATGGTGCGCTGCCCGCTCAGCTTGGGAATAAAAGCGACGCCGCCTTCCCGGGCCAGCTCAACCACGGCGTCATCCGTCAGTTCCGGAACCTGCATTTACAACACTCCCACCTGTTCCCAGGCTTGCTTAATGGCCGCACCAGTGTCGCCGCCGGAGCGTTTCTCTCCGTGCGCGATCGTCAGTTTTGCGAAGGCCTCAAAATCTGCATCCTGCGCCAGATTGCGATCGCAAACCGTGTCGTACCAGGCATAACCCGCTTTTTCCCAGGCGTAGCCGCCGATCGCCGTCGCAGCCAGATAAAATGCCCGGTTGGGGATGCCGGAGTTCAGGTGCACGCCGCCGTTATCCTCGCGTGTTTTAATGAAATCTTTCATGTGCGCAGGCTGCGGGTCTTTGCCGAGCAGAGGATCGTCATAGGCGGTGCCGGGTTCAGACATTGAGCGCAGCCCTTTGCCGTTGATCCCTTTCGCCAGCAGCCCTTCGCCAATCAGCCAGTCAGCGTTATCGGCGGTTTGCTTCAGATGGTACTGTTTGACCAGCGCGCCAAACACGTCTGACAGAGACTCGTTCAGCGCGCCCGACTGTTCAAAATAGATAAGCCCGGCTTCGGTCTCAGTCACACCGTGGCTCAGCTCGTGCGCCACCACGTCGATGGCGATGGTAAAGCGGTTAAATATTTCCCCATCGCCATCGCCGAATACCATCTGCTGACCGTTCCAGAAGGCGTTCTGATATTCCCGGCCGTAATGCACGGTGCCGGTCAAAATAAGCCCTTTATTATCGAGCGAATCACGCTGATATTCTTTCCAGAAGAAATCATGAGTAATACCCAAATAATCGTAGGCTTCATCCACCGCCACATCGCCGTTCGACGGCTGGCCTTCGTAACGCACCTGCGTACCCGGCAGTTCCTGGGTTTGCTTCGCGTCGTAAATATCGCGCTCCAGCTGTCCGGCTTTATTCACGTGCGGCGCGGCGGGTTTGCCGGGCATGTGGGCCATCAGCGTCTGGACGTGGGTTAAGGTCTGACGGGCACAGCGCTGCTGCGGCTCGGAACCGCTTTCGATAATACGACGAAGAATATAAGGGGGAATAACGCTATGAAGATGGGGCATGCTGCTCTCCTTATTAAAAAAGGGAATAGCAGCAGTATAGTAAGTAACCGGCGAAGAATTATCCGGTTTTACGCTGACGCGTCTTTTTCACCGGTTTAATTGATTTCACTTCGCTTTCTACCCAGCCGTCTGAAAGACGTGTCGTCAGCACATCGCCGGTATTTACCTGTTTGGTCTGCTTCAGCACTTTGCCGTCGGTCGCCGTCGTCACGCTATAGCCGCGCGCCAGCGTGGAGAGGGGGCTGACCGCTTCAAGATGGGTTACGGCATTGCCAAAACGTTCGCGGGTGGTGCTCATTCGGGCGCGGACAGTCTCTGCCAGACGATACTCGAGCTGCTGAATCCGCGTTTGCGCGCGATAAATTTTCGGCTGCGGGTTTTGCTGGTTCAGGCGCTGCGTCACGCGCTGCTGGCGCGATACCGTGCGCTTAAGCTGCGCGTCCACCGCAACGCTCATGCGCTGACGCAGACGATCCAGCACGGTCTGCTGGCGCGCCAGACGCAGCTGAGGATGCTGCTGCTGAAGTCGATGATGAAGCTGGGTAAAGCGGCGGGTACGGTTGGCAAGGAAGTAGTCCATCGCCATCTCAAGGCGCTGCTGGCCGTTCTGAATCTGACGCAGCAGTTCCAGCTGGTTGCGGCTCACCACTTCCGCCGCCGCGGACGGCGTAGGCGCGCGCAAATCCGCGACAAAATCGGCTATCGTGACGTCCGTTTCGTGGCCGACGGCGCTCACTACGGGGATAAGGCTTGCAAAGATTGCCCGCGCCACGCGCTCGTCGTTAAAGCTCCACAGATCTTCCAGCGAGCCGCCGCCTCGCCCGACAATTAACACGTCGCACTCCCGGCGCGCGTTCGCCAGCTCAATGGCGCGCACAATCTGGCCCGGAGCATCGTCACCCTGAACGGCGGTCGGATAGATGATGACGGGCAGGGAAGGGTCACGACGCTTCAGCACGTGCAAAATATCGTGCAGTGCTGCACCGGTTTTCGAGGTGATCACCCCAACGCAGTGGGCAGGAGAGGGCAGCGGTTTCTTGAACTGCTGATCGAACAGTCCCTCGGCAGAGAGTTTGGCTTTAAGCTGTTCGTATTTTTGCTGCAGCAAACCTTCACCCGCAGGCTGCATGCTTTCGACGATGATTTGATAATCGCCGCGCGGCTCGTACAGGGTGATATTGGCGCGAACCAGAACCTGCTGGCCGTGCTGAGGGCGGAACGTCACGCGGCGGTTGCTGTTGCGGAACATCGCGCAGCGCACCTGAGCGGTATCGTCTTTCAGCGTAAAATACCAGTGTCCGGAGGAGGGCTGCGTGAAGTTAGAGATCTCACCGCTGATCCAGACCTGCCCCATTTCCTGCTCAAGCAGCAAACGCACCGTCTGATTAAGGCGGCTGACAGTATAAATTGAGGGGGATTGAGAGGATAACATGTGAGCGGGATCAAATTCTAAATCAGCAAGTTATTCAGTCGATAGTAACCTGCTGAGGGGCGATCGCAAGCATTTTTTTCAAAAAAGTGTAGATGCAATCGGTTACGCTCTGTATAATGCCACGGCAATATTTAACCACCCAGGTCAGAGATATTGCCCATGCTACGTATCGCTAAAGAAGCACTGACGTTTGACGACGTCCTCCTCGTTCCCGCTCATTCCACCGTTCTGCCGAATACTGCCGATCTCAGCACGCAGTTGACGAAAACCATTCGCCTGAACATTCCTATGCTCTCTGCGGCAATGGACACCGTGACTGAAGCGCGCCTGGCTATCGCCCTGGCACAGGAAGGTGGCATTGGCTTTATTCACAAAAACATGTCAATCGAACGTCAGGCGGAAGAAGTTCGCCGCGTGAAGAAACATGAATCCGGCATCGTGTCTGACCCACAGACCGTTCTGCCAACCACCACGCTGCACGAAGTGAAGGCCCTGACCGAACGTAACGGCTTCGCCGGTTACCCGGTTGTGACCGAAGAGAACGAACTGGTGGGTATCATCACCGGCCGTGACGTGCGTTTCGTGACTGACCTGAACCAGCCTGTCAGCGTGTACATGACGCCGAAAGAGCGTCTGGTTACCGTTCGCGAAGGTGAAACTCGCGACGTGGTGCTGGCAAAAATGCACGAAAAACGCGTTGAAAAAGCGCTGGTTGTTGACAGCAGCTTCCACCTGCGCGGCATGATCACCGTTAAAGATTTCCAGAAAGCAGAACGTAAGCCTAACGCCTGTAAAGACGAGCATGGCCGTCTGCGCGTCGGCGCTGCGGTTGGCGCAGGTGCCGGTAACGAAGAGCGCGTTGACGCGCTGGTTGCTGCGGGCGTTGACGTTCTGCTGATTGACTCCTCTCACGGCCACTCCGAAGGCGTTCTGCAACGTATTCGTGATACCCGTGCCAAATACCCTGACCTGCAGATCATCGGCGGTAACGTGGCCACTGGCGCAGGCGCTCGCGCGCTGGCTGACGCTGGCTGCAGCGCGGTGAAAGTGGGTATCGGCCCTGGCTCCATCTGTACTACGCGTATCGTGACCGGTGTGGGCGTTCCGCAGATCACCGCCGTGTCTGACGCGGTTGAAGCGCTGGAAGGCACCGGTATTCCGGTTATCGCTGACGGCGGTATCCGCTTCTCTGGCGACATCGCCAAAGCGATCGCCGCGGGTGCCGCTGCCGTAATGGTTGGCTCCATGCTGGCCGGTACCGAAGAATCCCCGGGTGAAATCGAACTCTTCCAGGGCCGTTCTTACAAATCTTACCGCGGCATGGGCTCTCTGGGCGCGATGTCCAAAGGTTCCTCTGACCGTTACTTCCAGACCGATAACGCCGCTGACAAACTGGTGCCAGAAGGTATCGAAGGTCGCGTTGCTTACAAAGGCCGTCTGAAAGAGATCATTCACCAGCAGATGGGCGGCCTGCGCTCCTGTATGGGTCTGACCGGCTGTGGTACCATTGACCTGCTGCGTACCAAAGCGGAATTCGTACGCATCAGCGGTGCGGGTATCCAGGAGAGCCACGTTCACGACGTGACGATCACCAAAGAGTCCCCGAACTATCGTCTGGGCTCCTGATTTTTCTTCGCCCGACCTCGTGTCGGGCGATTTATTTAATCTGTTTCACTTGCCTCGGAATTAGCGTCAATGACGGAAAACATTCATAAACATCGCATTCTCATCCTGGACTTCGGTTCTCAGTACACTCAGCTGGTGGCGCGTCGCGTACGTGAACTGGGCGTTTACTGTGAGCTGTGGGCATGGGATGTCACGGAAGCACAGATTCGCGAATTCAATCCAAGCGGCATCATCCTGTCCGGCGGCCCGGAAAGCACTACCGAAGAGAACAGCCCGCGCGCGCCGCAGTACGTGTTCGAAGCTGGCGTGCCGGTATTCGGCGTTTGCTACGGTATGCAGACCATGGCAATGCAGCTGGGCGGCCACGTAGAAGGCTCTAACGAGCGCGAGTTTGGCTATGCACAGGTAGAAGTCGTCACCGACAGCGCGCTGGTGCGCGGTATCGAAGACTCCCTGACCGCAGACGGCAAACCGCTGCTGGACGTATGGATGAGCCACGGTGACAAAGTTACCGCCATCCCGTCTGACTTCGTGACCGTTGCCAGCACCGAAAGCTGCCCGTTCGCCATCATGGCGAACGAAGAAAAACGCTTCTACGGCGTGCAGTTCCACCCGGAAGTGACTCACACCCGTCAGGGTATGCGCATGCTGGAGCGCTTCGTGCGTGACATCTGCCAGTGTGAAGCCCTGTGGACCCCGGCTAAAATCATCGACGACGCCGTTGAGCGTATCCGCCAGCAGGTTGGCAATGACAAAGTGATCCTCGGCCTTTCTGGCGGCGTGGACTCCTCCGTAACCGCGATGCTGCTGCACCGCGCCATCGGCAAAAACCTGACCTGCGTCTTCGTGGACAACGGTCTGCTGCGTCTGAACGAAGCCCAGCAGGTTATGGACATGTTCGGCGACCACTTTGGTCTGAACATCGTTCACGTGGAAGGCGAAAAACGCTTCCTGGACGCGCTGAAAGGCGAGAACGATCCAGAAGCCAAGCGTAAAATCATCGGCCGCGTGTTCGTAGAAGTGTTCGACGAAGAAGCGCTGAAGCTGGAAGACGTGAAATGGCTGGCGCAGGGCACCATCTACCCTGACGTTATCGAATCCGCTGCCTCAGCAACCGGTAAAGCACACGTCATCAAATCTCACCACAACGTGGGCGGCCTGCCGAAAGAGATGAAGATGGGGCTGGTTGAACCGCTGCGCGAGCTGTTCAAAGACGAAGTGCGTAAGATCGGTCTGGAACTGGGTCTGCCGTACGACATGCTCTACCGTCACCCGTTCCCGGGGCCGGGTCTGGGCGTGCGCGTGCTGGGCGAAGTGAAGAAAGAGTACTGCGACCTGCTGCGTCGTGCGGACGCTATCTTCATCGAAGAGCTGCACAAAGCTGACCTGTACAACAAAGTGAGCCAGGCGTTCACCGTGTTCCTGCCGGTTCGTTCCGTCGGTGTGATGGGCGATGGCCGTAAGTACGACTGGGTTGTTTCCCTGCGTGCGGTGGAAACCATCGACTTCATGACCGCGCACTGGGCGCACCTGCCGTATGACTTCCTGGGGCCGCGTGTCTAACCGCATCATCAACGAAGTGAACGGTATTTCCCGCGTCGTGTATGACATCAGCGGTAAGCCACCGGCTACGATTGAGTGGGAATGATTTAACGTCTGGCAACAGCTAGCACGTATAAGCAGTAAAACACCTCTAAGCCCGCGTAATTGCGGGCTTTTTTGTTTTCATGTCTGGCAATTTCTGGCAGCAGTTAGCAACGGGAAGCAGGTCGCTCCATCTAAATACGTACCGGTCAGCGCTTACCCTGAATCGCCACGGATAATCCCTACAAAAATTATCCATTACAGTCAGTGCTCGAAACCTCTACGTAACCAGATTAAGGACGATATATAAAAAAGCTGATTATCGTGAACAGTGTAAAGCCAAGATGTAGAACTGAGCTGATATGATTGACGAGTGGGCATAATAGAGCTCGAAAGATCAGTAGTTCAAAACAGGGTGAAAAAGAATGAATATGGAAGAAGATCGAAAAAGAGGCGCTGCTTCTTTATTGAAGGATATGGAATTCACTTCTGCCCGAATGCGCGAGTTGATTGTCAAAATGCCTCCGCATGATTTGCTCGGGTACATTTACGCTCAGCACATGATGAAAATAATGGGAAACCAAATTGAGGGCGAAAAGCAAGTTCAAGAGGATGGTCCCGATGACGTGTTTAATGAAACCCAGTTCTTACTTGAGTATGTTCACGCTGTTCTGGCATCTGATGCCTCACCTGCGGAGATGGAATTAGACGAAGCACGGTGCGCTGAGCTGTTTGAACTTAGCCGAAAACTAAGAGAACAGGCCATATTCTTTGCTATGGTCACTTCCGTTGGTACAAAAGATGGCACCTTTGGACCTAACACGGCCGACATTGAGTTCCGTGCGAAATCCACGTGGGTCTTGATCCGTGGAAATCGTTATCAAGTTTTGGAAGGCGAGTTTTATCGATACGTTTTGGCACCTCACAATGATGTTTTGGAGGAGGTGTATGGTGTTGGTGCAACCGATATTGCAGAAGGCTTTCAGGCTATGGCCGACGCCACTCGTACCGGGCACGCGAACGCAATTATGGAGATGAAGAAGCAGTTTGAGGCGGCAAAGGCCTTTTCGATAGAGCAAGGTAAGTCTATGGAAGATGCTATGGAGTCATGGGTTGCTGAACATGAGGAGCAGTCCAAAGCGGCACGAGGGGCGATGGAGGATATGCTTCGCGGTGGTATTGCCAATGTAAGCCGTCACACGGAGTTGCCACCGACATTGTTAGCAGACTTGTCATACCAGCGAGGAGAAGACACTGAGTTCTTCGCCGCGGGTGATTTTAAGGGGACACCCTTTCGGACACTGCCAGCACGTAAGAAACCTCTAATTCAGCTTGGGTCGGACTACTACGCAGTAGATCCCTGTTTTGCTCGCGATGCGGGGTATCGTGCGCTCCTATTTAACCTCCTTCAGCGAAAGCCGGATTACAATAAGGCCTTTAAAGATCGGCAGAAAATGATGAGCGAAGCAGCCTTTGCCGACATTCTCTATGCCCAGCTTCCGGGAGCCACAGTTCTCCAGGAGGTTTACTACAAGGATCCTGACAGTAAGCAGTGGTCCGAAAACGATACTCTAATCCTGGTCGATGATGTGCTGTTACTAGTTGAGGCTAAGGCTGGTGCAGCTGCCACCATTGCATCACCGGCGCTTGATTTTGGCCGCCATGCTCAATCAGTGCAGGACTTAGTACTCAAGGCATATAAACAATGTGCGCGCTTCTTCAATTATATGAATTCGGCGGATGAAGTGTCCCTCTATCACCTCGTGGATGGCAAATACGAAGAGTGTTGCCGTGTGCGTCGCTCTGACTACCGGGTGATGGTTCCTATCGGTTTAACCGTCGAGTCGTTCGCGCCTTTTTCCACGTATTGTAAGGAGCTACCGCAGGTTGAGCCTCTACTTGGAAAGTATGCTTTTATTTCACTGTCCATCGACGATTTGTTTGTGCTCAAGCGACTCCTACCCACGCCTGGCGAGTTCATGCACTACATGGAAGTGCGGCAAGCTGTGGCTGGGATACGTGGAGCTCATCTCTTCGACGAGTTCGATCACTTGGGTGCTTATCTTAAGAAGAATCGTTTCGATCAGGATATTATCGAGCAGCTGAAGGAAGAGAAAGCGAACATGCTTGTCTGGGATGGCATGAGTGACATCGTTGACAGGACCTTCGAAGGTGAAGAGTGGGAAAATAAACCGTTCCCAAGTCAGAAGTTCCCGGAGGAGGTTCTGAAGCTGCTTGGAGCACTCGATAGCACCCGAGCTAGCGGCTGGCTTTCAGCAGAGAGTCATATCCGTGACCTAGGAGAGCAAGGT
Source organism: Enterobacter sp. JMULE2 (assembly GCF_013337145.1). Classification (NCBI taxonomy): domain Bacteria; kingdom Pseudomonadati; phylum Pseudomonadota; class Gammaproteobacteria; order Enterobacterales; family Enterobacteriaceae; genus Enterobacter; species Enterobacter sp. JMULE2. The sequence goes on along the minus strand of NZ_SGWD01000016.1, from coordinate 138,710 downwards.
CGGAATAATCTGGCCAAGATGCTGACCGATCTTCGCAAGACACTGATTCAGCATCCTGTTCGTTACTTTGTTCTGGGCAGGGACGGTGTGCCGCTCTTCGTGTGGCTTCAACGGCATGGCCATCCAATTGACTGGACTAAGGTGAACAATAAGGCCAGCGCAGGTGCGTTGAGCGTCAAGGCTACTAACATCATTGGCGTGGTGGCTGAAGTAAGTGCCGATGGTACTTATGTCCAGGCGCGGTCTTTCAAAGTTTACATACCGACAGAGCAAACGGCAGAAAACGTCCACATTTATGAAGACGCGGCGAGAATGACCAATCCTTCACGTACGGTCAATCTCCAACAGGAAAAACAAGCCCCCCTTGGTCGCAAGAGCAAAAAGATTGGCCGTAATGTCCCTTGTCCATGCGGTAGTGGCATGAAATACAAGAGATGTCATGGTCGGTAAAATGTGCCAGCACGGGTGGCTAGAATCTGCTAAGGAGTTCAAATGGATGTTGTGCATATATTGTGTAAGTGGCTGATTTTTTTATGTTTAATTAATGATTGAACTCATGTTATGCGAGAGTCTTCTCAGCATGATCCTGAGCTGAATAAACGTCGATGAGCAGAAAAAAAAAAAATCTCCGCATGGTATAGGTTATGGTATCGAGAAAGATATGCTTTGTAACTAACTGTTATTTAAATTTATTTTACTTTCATTGATAATTGAGTGGGAATAATCCCCGTCTGAATTAACACCCAAACCCTCTGCCTGTGCAGGGGGTTTTTTATTTCCTTACTTCCCGCCACCCAACCGATACGCCAGCGCCACCACCAGCGACTGCACCAGGCACAGCGTCGCCGACTGAGACCGGAACGCGTCCACCTGCGCCTCTTTCACCACAAAGCAGAGATCGCTGAACGTCGCCAGCGGGCTAATCTGGCTGTCCGTAATCACAATCTGCCGCGCGCCGACGCTGGCGGCGGTTTCGCTGACCATCACCGTCTCTTCCGCGTACGGCGAGAAGCTGATCGACACCACGATGTCGCGCGCCTTAATGCGGCTGATCTGCTCGCGCAGCATGCCGCCCATGCCGTCGAGTAGGATAGGGCGACATTCGAGGTGGCTCAGGGCGTAGGTGAGATACGCGGCGACGCTAAAGGAGCGGCGCAGTCCGGCAATGTAGATGGTGTCGGCGTCGGCCAGCAGCTGTACCGCGCGCTCCAGCATCTCCGGTTCGGCGCGGGCGGCCAGCTGCTGTAGCGCCTGCGCGTTTGAACGGGCAAACTCCTGCAGGATATCGAGCGGCGTTTCCGGCACGGCCTCGCTCTCCATCTCGCGGAACAGCCTGGCGCGGTCGCTGTAGCTGGCGGTCTCCTCCACCAGGTTCATGCGAAACAGCTGTTTCATTTCGTTGAAGCCGGTGAAGTCAAAGGCGTTGGCAAAGCGGATCAGCGTCGAGGGCGGCACGTCGGCGCGCTCGGCAATAACGGCAACCGTATCAAAGGCCACGCTGTTGGTGTTATCCAGCACGTAGCGGGAGACCTGCTGCAGTCTCTTGCTCAGGCTATCGTAGCGATCGCGGATTTGCTGCTGCAGTTCGTTCAGGCTGGTTGCTGTCGTCATCTTATCCCCCAAATACAGTCTTATGATTCTAAACGCAAAACCGCGTCTTTTAAATGTCGGCCATCCATCTGGCAGCAAAAATGAAACAGAAACTTCAGTCATTTCCTCGCCCGAAATTCCTTAATAGCGCACGCGGCGTCAGTGTTGTTGGCTGTTAACATAAAAATCCATCCTTGATCACAATAATCATCATTTATTTTATTTCAACTTAAAATGGAATATTTGTTTCATATATAGTGTTCAGTACACAGTGTTCAGGTCACAGTCACGTATCAACAGCGAGAGGTTAAGGATGGAGACGGTAGCGAATTTTATTCACGGCGAATGTGTCACCGGTTCAGGCCAGCGCGTTCAGGCGATCTTCAACCCGGCCACCGGCGAGCAGATCCGCCAGGTGGTGATGAGTACGGCGCAGGAAACCGAACAGGCGATTGCCGCCGCGCAGCAGGCGTTTCCGGCGTGGGCGCGCCATGCTCCGCTTAAGCGCGCGCGCGTGATGTTCCGCTTCAAGGCGCTGCTGGAAGAGAATATGGATCGCCTGGCCCGCATCATCAGCGAAGAGCACGGCAAGGTCTTCTCCGACGCGGTGGGCGAACTGACGCGCGGCCTGGAAGTGGTGGAGTTTGCCTGCGGCATCCCGCACCTGCAAAAGGGCGAACACTCGGCGAACGTCGGTACCGGCGTCGACAGCCACTCGCTGATGCAGCCGCTCGGCGTTTGCGTCGGGATCACGCCGTTTAACTTCCCGGCGATGGTGCCAATGTGGATGTTCCCGATTGCGCTGGCGACCGGCAACACCTTCGTGCTGAAGCCGTCGGAAAAAGATCCTTCGCTCGCGCTGGCGCTCGCGCAGCTGCTGAAAGAGGCTGGCCTGCCCGACGGCGTGTTCAACGTGGTGCAGGGCGATAAGGAGTCCGTTGACGTGCTCCTGACCGACCCGCGCGTGCAGGCGGTGAGCTTTGTCGGCTCCACGCCGATTGCGGAATACATTTACCAGACCGCGTCCGCCCTCGGCAAGCGCTGTCAGGCGCTGGGCGGTGCGAAAAACCACTGCATTTTAATGCCGGACGCTGATATGGAGATGGCGACCAACGCCATCATGGGCGCGGCCTACGGCGCGGCGGGCGAGCGCTGCATGGCGCTCTCGGTGGTGCTGGCGGTGGGGGATAAAACTGCCGATGACCTCTGCGCCCGGCTGGAAAAACAGATTGCCGCGCTGCGCGTCGGGCCGGGCCTGGACCAGTCGCCGGAAAACGAAATGGGGCCGCTTATCTCCTCCGCGCACCGCAGCAAGGTGCTGGGCTATATCGACAGCGGGGAAGCGCAGGGAGCGAAACTTCGCGTGGACGGTCGCGGCTTCAGCGTGAAGGGCCACGAGCAGGGCTACTTCGTCGGGCCGACGCTGTTCGATAACGTCACCCCGGAGATGACCATCTATAAAGAAGAAATTTTCGGCCCGGTGCTTTCTGTGGTGCGCGTAGCAGATTACGCCAGCGCGGTGGATCTGATTAACCGCCATGAATATGGTAATGGCTCGGCGATCTTCACCCGCGACGGCGGCTGCGCGCGCCGCTTCTGCGAAGAGGTGCAGGCGGGCATGGTGGGCGTTAACGTGCCGATCCCGGTGCCGATGGCGTTCCACAGCTTCGGCGGCTGGAAGCGCTCTATTTTTGGCGCGCTCAACGTCCACGGCAGCGACGGCGTGCGCTTCTACACCCGAATGAAAACCATCACCGCACGCTGGCCGGAAATGCAGCAGGAGACAGGCGCTGCGTTCTCCATGCCAACGCTGGGCTGACAGGAGGTTTTATGCAAACCGAACGTATGACCATGGCCCAGGCGCTGGTCCGGTTCCTGAATCAACAGTACGTCAGCGTGGATGGCAACGAAACGCCCTTCGTGGAGGGCGTCGCCACCATCTTTGGGCACGGCAACGTGCTAGGTATCGGCCAGGCGCTGGAGCAGGATCCGGGCCATCTGCAGGTGATGCAGGGCTGCAACGAGCAGGGTATCGCCCATATGGCGACGGGATTCGCCAAACAGCACCGCCGTCAGCGCATTTTTGCCGTCACCTCCTCCGTCGGGCCGGGTGCCGCCAATATGGTAACCGCCGCGGCCACCGCCACGGCGAACCGTATCCCGCTGCTGCTGCTGCCGGGCGATATTTACGCCAGCCGCCAGCCGGACCCGGTGCTGCAGCAGATCGAGCAGTATCACGATCTCAGCATCAGCACCAACGACTGCTTCCGTCCGGTCTCCCGCTACTGGGACCGGATTAACCGCCCCGAGCAACTGATGAGCGCGATGCTAAGCGCGATGCGAACGCTTACTGACCCCGCGAATACCGGCGCGGTGACCATTTGCCTGCCGCAGGACGTGCAGGGAGAAGCCTGGGATTACCCGCTGAGCTTCTTCGCGCGTCGCGTGCACCACATCGAGCGCCGTCCGCCCGATCCGCAGCGTCTGGCGCAAGCGCGGGCGCTGATCGCTCGCAAGCGTCGTCCGCTGGTGGTGTGCGGCGGCGGCGTGCGCTATTCCGGCGCGCATGAGGCATTTCGCGAATTTGTCGAGACGCTGCAGCTGCCGTTTGCCGAAACCCAGGCCGGAAAGGGGGCGCTGGTAAGTGACCACCCACTTAACCTTGGCGGCGTAGGGGTGACGGGCGGGATGGCCGCCAACCAGCTCGCGCCACAGGCTGACTTAGTGATTGGCGTCGGCACGCGCCTGACCGACTTTACTACCGGCTCCAAGGCGCTCTTTTCCCACCCGGACGTCGAATTCCTGCTGCTGAACGTGGCCGAGTTTGACGCCCTGAAGCTGGACGCCACCGCGCTGATTGCCGATGCCCAAACCGGGCTCCAGGCATTGACCCACGCGCTCGGGGATTATCGCAGCGGCTGGGGAGAGGCGATCGCTGAGGCGAAGTCCGCCTGGCGCGACGAGTGCCGTCGCCTGTGGGATCGCCAGTGGCGTCCTGACGACGCGCCCGAAGTGGCGGGGCACCTGGATGCGCAGCTGGCGGAATACGGCGAGACGCTCAACACCCGCCTGACCCAGACGCGGGTGCTGGGGCTGATCAACCAGCATATTGAAGATAACGCCATCGTGGTGGGCGCGGCCGGTTCGCTGCCGGGCGATTTACAGCGCCTCTGGCAGGTCAAAACGCCGGACAGCTATCACCTGGAGTACGGCTACTCCTGCATGGGCTACGAGATTGCGGCGGCCATCGGCGCGAAGCTCGCCCGACCCGAACAGCCGGTGTACGCCATGGTGGGGGATGGCTCCTACATGATGCTGCACTCCGAGCTGCAAACCGCGGTGCAGGAGGGGATTAAGGTCACCGTTCTGCTGTTTGATAACGCCAGCTTCGGCTGCATTAACAACCTGCAGATGGGGCACGGCATGGGCAGCTTTGGCACGGAAAACCGTCGGCGCAACCCGGAAACCGGGCGGCTTGACGGGCCGTTGGTGAAGGTCGACTTTGCGCAAAACGCACAAAGCTACGGCTGCCGCGCGTGGCGGGTGAACGATGAGAAAAGCCTGCTGGCGGCGCTGGAGGAGTCACGCGCGCATCCGGGCCCCACGCTGTTGGACATCAAGGTATTGCCGAAGACCATGACCCACGATTACGCCTCATGGTGGCGAACCGGTGATGCGCAGGTGGCAGAGTCGTCTGCCGTGCGTGAGGCCGCTGAGCAAACCCAGGCGCAGGTGAAAAAAGCTCGCCAGTATTGAGTTTTCCTGCCGTAACGAAATTTTCATTTCATTTCCCCTCACCCTAACCCTCTCCCCAAAGGGGAGAGGGGATGGTTAGGTGCGGCCTTTTCTCCCTCGCCCCTTTGGGGAGAGGGCCGGGGTGAGGGGCGCTTCTGTACTTCCTCCCATGTTGTGAGATTGATAACAAAATTTATCTCATTCATCTCAAAAGTGTTAACCCGCACTCAAAAATATAATTTTCACTATTTATAAAAATGAAATAAATGTTTTATTTATAGAGTCGTTAGTTCACAGCATTCACCAACACCGGGAGCCGTTATGTTTAACATTGCTTTACTGGGCGCTGGCCGAATTGGCCAGGTACATGCAGCTAACATCGCCAGCCACGGCGCGACCACGCTCTGGTCCGTGGTTGACCCGAATCAGGAATTTGCCACCCGTCTCGCCGCGCAGTATCAGGCCCGCCAGCAGAGCCTGGATGAGGCGATGACCGACCCTAACGTTCACGCCGTGCTGATCGCCTCCGCGACCGATACCCACGCGGACCTCATTGAAATGGCCGCCCGCCACGGCAAGGCCATCTTCTGTGAAAAGCCGGTACACCTCGACCTCGCCCGCGTGCGCGACTGCCTGAAAGTGGTTAAAGAGTACGACGTGCCGCTTTTCATCGGCTTTAACCGCCGCTTTGACCCGCAGTTCCGCCGCGTGAAAACCGATGCCCAGGCCGGTCGCATCGGCAAACCGGAATCGCTGCTCATCATCTCCCGCGACCCGTCTCCGCCGCCTGCTGAGTACGTACGCGTTTCCGGCGGCATGTTCCGCGATATGACCATTCATGACTTTGACATGGCGCGCTTCATCATGGGCGAAGAGCCGGTGTCGGTGTATGCCCAGGGCAGTAATCTGGTGGATCCGGCGATTGGCGAGGCGGGGGATATCGATACCGCGTTTATCGTTCTGAAATATGCCTCCGGCGCGATGGCGACCATCGTTAACAGCCGCCGTTCATCTTACGGCTACGACCAGCGCCTGGAGTTGCACGGCTCCGAAGGGCTGCTGTGCGCGGGCAACATCCTTGAAAACCAGGTGCAGCACTACGGCAAACAGGGCTGCACCAGCGCGCTGCCGGAACATTTCTTCCTGCAGCGCTACAAATCCGCTTACGCCGCGGAATGGGAACACTTTGTTGCGGTCCTGCGCGGCGAAGCGGTGCCTGACTGCAGCGGCGATGATGGTGAACGTGCGCTGTACCTTGCGGATAAAGCGCTGGAGTCACTGCGCAGCCAGCGCGAGATCGTCCTCTAAACACAACAACCCTACACAGAGAGACATAATAATGAAAAAACTGATCGTAGCCGCCCTCATCGCCATGACGTCCGGGGCCGCCCTCGCCGAAAACGAGCAAATTGTTTTCAGTACGCCAAACCTGGCCATGCCGTTTGAAGTTCACATGCAGCGCACGGCGGTGAAGGCCGCAAAAGAGATGGGCGTGAAGCTTCAGGTGCTGGACGGGCAGGGCAGCTCGCCAAAACAGGTGGCTGACCTGGAAAACGCCATCACTCGCGGGGCGCAGGGCTTTATCGTCTCCCCGAACGACGTGAACGCGGTCTCCAGCGCGGTGGATGAAATTCAGGATGCGAAACTGCCGATCGTCACCCTCGACCGCTCCGTCGATAGCCAGAAGAAAGTGCCTCATTTCGGTGCCAACAACTACAAGGGCGGCCAGGCGGTTGGCGACTTCGTTAAAACCAAATTCCCCAACGGCGCGGACATCATTCTCCTTACCGGTCAGCCGGGCTCCTCTTCCAATATTGAACGCACCAAAGGGATCCGCGACAGCCTGAAGGCGGGCGGGGATAAATACAAGATCGTCGCCGATCAGACCGGCAACTGGATGCGTTCGGAAGGGATGCGCATTGTTGAAAGCGTTCTCCCTTCGCTGCCGAAGCGCCCGCAGGTGATCCTCTCCGCCAACGACGATATGGCGCTGGGCGCGATTGAAGCGCTGCAGAGCCAGGGCGTGAAGCCGGGCGAGATCCTCGTGACCGGCTTCGATGCGGTGCCGGAAGCGTTGGCCCGCGTGCGCGACGGCTGGCTGGCGGTGACGGCGGATCAGCGCCCGGGCTTTGCGGTGCAGACGGCGATGAGCCAGCTGGTGGCCAACGTGCGCGAGAAGAAAGCCATCACCGGGGCCGACTACCCGCCGACGCTGATCACCAAAGAGAACCTGCAGCAGGCTGAGCGTATCGGTGAGGCCGGTAACTAATATGTCCCGAGCCGCCTTTGGCGGCTCATCATGAGGAGGAGCAGACCGATGTCGCAACCCTTACTGAAAGTGACCGACCTGGCAAAAAGCTTTTCCGGCGTCTGGGCGCTGAGCAGCGCTCAGCTGACCGTCGGCAGCGGAGAAATTCACGCCCTGCTGGGGGAAAACGGGGCGGGGAAATCCACGCTGCTGAAGGCGCTCGCGGGCGCGCAGCCGCAAACGCGCGGGGATATCTGGTTCAACGGCGAAACGCTGCCGGTGGACGACTCCCCGGTGGCGCGGCAGAACAAGGGCATTATTACCATCTATCAGGAATTTAACCTGCTGCCCAACATGACCGTCGCGGAAAACATGTTTCTCGGGCGCGAGCCGCGTAAACGTAACCTGATCGTCGACGAAAGGGCGGTTAACCAGGAGGCGCAGGTCATTCTCGATTACCTGCAGCTGAACGTTGCGCCGACAACGCCTGTCGCCCGTCTGAGCGTGGCCCAGCAGCAGATGGTGGAGATCGCCCGGGCGCTGACCCTCAACGCCCGGTTAATCATCATGGACGAACCTTCCGCCGCGCTGAGCGATAGCGAGGTGGAAAGCCTGCACCGCGTGGTGCGGGAGCTTAAAAACCGCGGCGTGAGCATTATCTATGTTACCCACCGGCTGCACGAAGTTTTCCAGCTCTGCGATCGCTTCACCGTTTTCCAGGACGGCCGCTTCACCGGTACCGGCGCGGTGGCGGAGACCAACGTCGAACAGCTGATTCGCCTGATGGTCGGACGCGACGTGGCCTTTAACCGCCGTCCCGCCAGCGAAACCCACCATGAGGATAAACCCATCCGTCTGGCGGTGAAGGGACTGAGCCGCGAAAAGCCGCCGCTGGATCCGCACGGCATCGCCCTGCACGACATCAGCTTCCACGTCCATGCCGGGGAGGTCCTGGGCATTGCCGGGCTGGTGGGCGCGGGACGTACCGAAGTCGCCCGCTGCCTGTTTGGCGCAGATGCCTTTACCTCGGGGAGCTTTGAGCTGGACGGCGTGCCGTACCAGCCTCGCGATCCGCTGTATGCCCTCGACCACGGTGTGGCGCTGGTGCCGGAAGATCGTAAAAAAGAGGGGGCGGTGCTGGGGCTGTCGATTCGCGACAACCTGTCGCTCTCCTGCCTCTCCTCGCTGCTGCAGTGGCGCTGGTTTGTGAACACCCGCAAAGAGGACGATCTGATTGAGTCCTACCGCCAGGCGCTGCAGATCAAAATGGTCAACAGCGCGCAGGAGGTGCGCAAGCTCTCCGGCGGCAACCAGCAAAAAGTGATCCTCGCGCGCTGCATGGCGCTTAATCCACGGGTGCTGATCGTCGATGAGCCGACGCGCGGCATCGACGTGGGGACCAAATCGGAAGTGCACCAGGTGCTGTTTGACATGGCGAAAAAGGGCGTAGCGGTGATCGTGATCTCCTCCGATCTGCCTGAAGTGATGGCGGTGTCTGACCGGATCATCACCCTCAGCGAAGGCCGGGTGACCGGCGTGATCCACGGTGACGACGCTAACGAAGAACGGCTGATGACGATGATGGCCATCAACCACAACGCCCTGAACGCGGCATAACGGAGTTTCTCATGACGCAGATGATTTCTAAAACGCAGGCCCCGGTCAAACGCGCCGGACGCATCGATCCCATCGCCTTCTTCGAGCGCTTCGGGGTGCTGATTTTCATGATCCTGCTGCTGATCTTCTTCCAGTCGCAGAACAGCAACTTTTTCTCTGAACGCAATATTTTCAACATCCTGACCGAAGTGTCCATCTACGGGATCATGGCCGTGGGGATGACCTTCGTCATTCTGACCGCCGGGATCGACCTCTCCGTGGGCTCCATTCTGGCGGTGTGCGCCATGACCGCGGCATACGTAATCAAGGGCGACAACTTCACCACCGTCGACCCGAACGCCTGGGGCGGCATGAGCTGGCTAATCGGGCTGGGGATTTGTCTGGCCATGGGCACGGCGATTGGCTTCCTGCACGGTCTGGGCGTGACCCGTCTGCGCCTGCCGCCGTTTATCGTCACCCTCGGTGGGATGACCATCTGGCGCGGCCTGACGCTGGTGATTAACGACGGTGCGCCGATCGCCGGTTTCGACCCTGGCTACCGCTGGTGGGGACGCGGGGAGCTGCTCGGCATCTCTATTCCGATCTGGATCTTCGCCATCGTCGCCATTGGCGGTTATCTGGCGCTGCACAAAACCCGCTGGGGCCGCTTCGTCTACGCCATCGGCGGCAACCCGGAGGCGGCGCGCCTGGCGGGGGTCAACGTCAAGCGCGTGCTGGTCAGCGTCTACGTGCTGATTGGCTGTCTGGCGGGGCTGGCGGGCTTCATCCTGAGCGCGCGTCTGGGAAGCGCCGAGGCGGTGGCCGGGATCTCCTTTGAGCTGCGCGTCATCGCCTCGGTGGTGATTGGCGGCACCTCGCTGATGGGCGGCTACGGGCGCATCGGCGGCACCATTATCGGCTCCATCATCATGGGTATTCTGATTAACGGCCTGGTGCTGATGAACGTCTCGGCCTACTACCAGCAGATTATCACCGGATTAATTATCGTTCTGGCGGTGGCATTCGATACCTATGCCAAGAGCCGTCGCGGCGCACTGTGAGGATCACGATGAAAGAGGTTCGTATTGGATTAATTGGCACCGGGTATATCGGCAAGGCGCACGCTATCGCCTATGCCCAGGCCCCGACGGTATTCAACCTGCGCGGCAGGCTGGTGCGCGAGATGGTGGCGGAAGTCACGCCGGAGCTGGCGGCAGCGCGCGCGCAGGCGTTTGGCTTCAACCGCTCCACCGGGGACTGGCGGGCGCTGGTGGCCGACCCTGCCATTGATGTGGTGGATATTTGTTCACCCAACCATCTGCATAAAGAGATGGCGCTGGAGGCGATCCGCCACGGCAAGCACGTCTACTCGGAGAAGCCGCTGGCGCTTAACGCCCACGACGCGCGCGAGATGGTCGACGCCGCGAAGCGAGCCGGGGTGAAAACGCTGGTGGGGTTCAACTACATGAAAAACCCGACGGCGCAGCTGGCGAAGGAAATTATCGCCCGCGGCGAGATTGGCGAGGTGATCCACTTCTACGGCACCCACAACGAAGACTATATGGCCGACCCGCTGTCGCCCATTCACTGGCACTGCTTTAAAGAGACCGCCGGGCTGGGGGCGCTGGGTGACCTCGCGGCGCACATCGTCAATATGGCCCAGTACCTGGTGGGGGAAATCGAGCAGGTCTGCGGCGACCTGAAGATCGTGGTCCCGGAACGCCCGGCGAAAGCCGGTTCGTCGGAGATGATTGCCGTCGAAAACGAGGATCAGGCCCACGCGATGGTGCGCTTCGCGGGCGGAGCGCAGGGCGTGATTGAAACCTCCCGCGTTGCCTGCGGCCGCAAGATGGGGCTGTCGTACGTCATCACCGGGACGAAGGGCGCCATCAGTTTTACCCAGGAACGCATGGCGGAGCTGAAGCTCTATCTGCATGACGATCCGGTAAACCGTCAGGGGTTCCGCACGCTGCTCGTCGGCCCGTCACACCCGGACTACGCCGCGTTCTGCATGGGCGCAGGCCACGGGATTGGTTTTAACGATCAAAAAACGGTGGAGGTGCGCGACCTGGTGGACGGGATTGCCGCCGACGTGCCGATGTGGCCGGACTTCGAAGAGGGCTGGAAGGTGTCGCGCGTGCTGGACGCGATTGCACTCTCGCACCAGGAAGGCCGCTGGCTGAACGTGAACGACATTGTCTGAAGAGGTATCAACGTGGAAAAGCAGTTTGATGTGATATGCATGGGCCGCGTGGCGGTAGACCTCTACAGTCAGCAGATTGGTGCCCGTCTGGAGGACGCGTCGAGCTTCGCCAAATATCTCGGCGGGTCGTCCGGCAACGTGGCGTACGGCACCGCCCGTCAGGGTTTACGTTCGTCGATGCTGGCGCGCGTCGGCGATGAACATATGGGCCGCTTCCTGCGCGAAGAGCTCAACCAGGTGGGCTGCGATACCCGCCATCTGATTACCGATAAACAACGCCTTACGGCGCTGGTGCTGCTCGGCATTAAAGACCGGGACACCTTTCCTCTGATTTTTTATCGCGATAACTGCGCGGATATGGCGATTACCGCCAGCGATGTGGACGAAAGCTACATTGCCTCCGCCCGTTGTCTTGCCATCACCGGGACGCATCTTTCTCACCCGCAGACCCGCGAGGCAGTGCTGACGGCGCTGGGCTATGCCCGCCGTCACGGCGTGCGCACGGTGCTGGACATCGATTATCGTCCGGTGCTGTGGGGGTTGACCGCCTTAGGCGACGGCGAAACGCGCTTTATCGCCGCCGATAAGGTCACCCGCGAGCTGCAGGAGGTACTGCACCTCTTCGACGTTATTGTTGGCACCGAAGAGGAGTTTCACATTGCGGGCGGCAGCACGGATACCCTGCAGGCGCTGGGGCAGGTGCGCGCCGTCAGCGACGCGACGCTGGTCTGTAAACGCGGCGCGCTCGGCTGCTCGGTCTACACCGACGCCATTCCGTCCCGGCTGGACGACGGCCTGACGGTGACCGGCGTGCGCGTGGAGGTGCTGAACGTCCTCGGGGCGGGGGACGCGTTTATGTCCGGCCTGCTGCGCGGCTACCTGAACGACGAGGGCTGGGAGCAGGCGTGCCGCTACGCTAACGCCTGCGGCGCGCTGGTGGTCTCGCGCCACGGCTGCGCCCCGGCGATGCCGAGCAAAATCGAGCTGGATGACTATCTCTCCCGCGCTGCGGATGTGCCGCGCCCGGATCTCGACCCGCGTCTTAACCATCTCCACCGGGTGACCACCCGCCGCCGCGAATGGCCGGAGCTGTGCGTGATGGCCTTCGACCACCGCAGCCAGCTAGAGGATATGGCGATGCAGTGCGGCGCGTCGCTTAAGCGCATTCCGGCGCTGAAGCAGCTGATCCTGCAGGCCAGCCGCGAGGCGGCGAGCCGTGCCGGGCTGGCGGGCAAAGCCGGTCTGCTGTGCGACGGTACCTTTGGTCAGGACGCGCTGAACGCCATCACCGGCGAAGGGTGGTGGATTGGCCGCCCCATTGAGCTGCCGGGCTCCCGGCCGCTGGAGATGGAGCACGGCAACATCGGCACCCAGCTTATCAGCTGGCCGCAGGAGCACGTGGTGAAGTGCCTGGTCTTCTTCCACCCGGAAGACGCCCACGGCCTGCGCCTGGAGCAGGAGCAGAAAATCGCCGAGGTGTACCACGCCTGCTGCCAGTCCGGGCACGAGCTGCTGCTGGAGGTGATCCTGCCCGCCAGCATGCCGCGCAGCGACGAGCTCTACCTGCGCGCCATCTCCCGCTTCTACAACCTCGGCATTTACCCGGACTGGTGGAAGCTGCCGCCGCTCTCGGCCGACGGCTGGACGGCGCTGAGCGAGATTATCGAGCGCCGGGACCCGCACTGCCGCGGGGTGGTGATCCTCGGCCTGGACGCTCCGGCGGAACAGCTGCGCGCCGACTTTAAAGCCGCAGCGGGGCAGACGGTAGTAAAAGGCTTCGCCGTGGGGCGCACGCTGTTTGGCGATGCCTCCCGCGCGTGGCTGAAGCACGATATTGACGATGCGCAGCTGGTGGCGCGCATCCGGGACAACTATCTGCAGCTTATCGCCTGGTGGCGCGAGCGCGGACACGCATAAATGGAGACGACAATGAGTGTGCAATTAGGCATTAACCCGCTGACGTGGACGAACGACGATCTGCCTTCTCTCGGTGCGGAGACGTCGCTGGAGACCTGTCTGAGCGAAGGGAAAGAGGCCGGTTTCGCCGGTTTCGAGCTGGGCAATAAGTTCCCGCGCGAAGCGCGCCTGCTTGGCCCGATTTTGCAGCGCCACGACCTGCAGTTGGTCTCCGGCTGGTACTCCGGCCGCCTGCTGGAGCGCAGCGTGGAGGAGGAGATCGCCGCCGTGCAGTCCCACCTGACGCTGCTGCGCGAGCTGGGGGCGAAGGTGCTGGTCTTTGCGGAAGTGAGCGGCTGCATTCACGGCGAGCAGCAGACCCCGGTGCATCTGCGCCCGCGCTTCCCGCAGGCGTGCTGGAAGGAGTATGGCGAGAAGCTCACCGAATTTGCCCGCTACACCCAGCAGCAGGGCGTGCAGATTGCCTACCATCACCATATGGGCACGGTGATTGAGTCCGCCGAGGACGTGGACAACCTGATGACTCACACCGGGGAGGCGGTTGGATTGCTGCTGGATACCGGCCATCTGACCTTTGCCGGGGCCGATCCGCTGGCGGTGGCGCAGCGCTGGGCGTCGCGCATCAACCACGTTCACTGCAAAGACGTGCGCGCCGACGTGCTGGCGGACGTGAAAAACCGCAAAACCAGCTTCCTCGATGCGGTGCTGAGCGGCGTGTTTACCGTGCCGGGTGACGGCTGCGTCGATTACCCGCCGATTATGCGGCTGCTGAAGGCGCAGGATTATCACGGCTGGCTGGTGGTCGAGGCGGAGCAGGATCCGGCGATAGCCCATCCGCTGACCTACGCCCGTCTGGGCTATAACAACCTGAGCCGTCTGGCCCGCGACGCCGGACTGATTTGAGGAGGGAACATGTCACGTCTGTTATCACGCTGGCATCAGCCGAATGCGGAGGGGCGCACCCAGTCCGTCACGCCGGAACGCGCGGGGTGGGGGTACGTCGGATTTGAGGCGTATGAGCTGCAGGAGGGGCAGACGCTGACGCTGCCCGCCGTCAGCGAAGAGCGCTGCCTGGTACTGGTCGCCGGGCGCGCCTCCATCAGCACGCCTTCCGCGCAGTTTAACGACATCGGCGAGCGTATGAGCCCGTTCGAGCGCATCAAGCCGTGGGCGGTTTACGTCACCCCGCAAGAGACGGTGCAGGTGAAGGCGCTGACGAAGCTGGAGCTGGCGGTCTGCGCCGCGCCGGGCAAAGGCACGTATCCGACGCGGCTGATTGCCCCGCAGGATATCGACGGCGAGGCGCGCGGCAAGGGCAACAACCAGCGCTACGTGCACAACATTTTGCCGGAAGACAAGCCCGCCGACAGTCTGCTGGTGGTGGAGGTGTGGACCAATGAGGGCTGCACCAGCTCGTACCCTAGTCACAAGCACGACACGGATAACCCGCCACAGGAGACGTATCTGGAGGAGACCTACTACCATCGCCTCAACCCGGAGCAGGGGTTCTGCATGCAGCGCGTCTACACCGACGACAGAACGCTGGATGAGTGTATGGCGGTCTATAACCGTGATGTGGTCATGGTGCCGAAGGGCTACCATCCGGTGGCGACGATGGCCGGGTATGACAGCTACTACCTCAACGTGATGGCCGGTCCGGTGCGCAAATGGATGTTCACCTGGGAAGAGGACCACGCGTGGATTAATCGGGATTATCCCGCGGAGAGGGGCGGCTGAGGCGGCCTTTCTTGTCGGGTGGCGCTGCGCTTACCCGACCTACGAAACCGTAGGCCCGCGCAAGCGCAGCGCCGCCGGGCGAATTGCCCTCAGCGCATCCGCCTCGCCTGCTCAATCGTGCGGGCGATGGCGTCCGGCTGGCTCACCATCGACACATGGCTCGCCGCCACCTCGGTGGTTTTCGCGTGGATCGTCTTCGCCATCGCGCGTTCAAGCGCCGGGTTAATCATCCGGTCATTCTGACTCACCACATACCAGCTTGGTTTGTTGTGCCACGCGGCGTGAGTCACTTTTTCTGCAAAAGCTTCGCCCTTTATTGGCCCCTGCGTGGCCGCAATGGTCTGTTGTTCACCCGGTTTCACGTCAGGCGCGAAATCCTTCCTGATGGCTTCCGTCGGCAGGTATAAATATCCGTCCGACGTTTTGGCAATGTCTGCGCTGCCCGGCGGCGCGGGGAAGCTTCCTGCCAGATCCGCCGTCGACTGGCCGGAGTTCGGCGCGAACGCCGCCACATACACCAGCGATTTTACCCGTGCATCGTTGCCCGCCTCGCTAATCACGGTGCCGCCCCAGGAGTGGCCTACCAGCACCACGTCACCCTGCGCACGGGCGATGGCCCGCTTTGTGGCCGCAACGTCATCCTTAAGCGAGGTGAGCGGCAGCTGCACGGCAATGACCTCTGCGTGCTGTTTCTGCAACAGGGTAATCACCTTATTCCAGCTGCTGCCGTCGGCAAAGGCGCCGTGCACCAGCACCACGCTGGTTTTACTCTGCGCAAAGGCGCTGGCGGACAGCGCCAGCAGGCCTGCCGTCAGTACAGTCAGTGCTTTCATTCTGGGGTTCCTTAAAAATGGTGGACCGCCGCGTGGGGCGGGACGGTGAATTCAAGGGTTTTGTGGTCGAGCGGCTTATGCGTCGGGTCGGCCAGAATAATCGTCACCTTGTGCTTACCGGCGAGCAGCCCCACCAGGATCACCGGCTCTCCGCTGGCGTCAGCCCAGTGCCACGGCGCGCCGTCCACCACCACGTGAATGTGCCCGATGCGCGGGGTGACCTTGAGCGCGTCGGGGCCGAATACCGGCTCGATGCGCAGGTTTTCGGCCCGGTACTGGATAAACACCGCGCCTTTGCTTAGCGGCCCGGCAAGCGGCGGATCGACGATCAGTTTTGCGGGCGGTTGCGGCTGTGCCAGCGGGGCAACGGCGGCGGGGCCGTTAACGTCCGCGGCGCTCAGATTGTCCAGCGGTGTGGCCCGGGCATGGGCTACAGATGCCAGGACAAGCAGGGGGATAAGTGCATAGCGACGAATCATCAGGTTCTCTCCTCATCGGTTCTGAATGGCGACAGGGAAAGAAAACCATTTTTATGTATCGGAGATATTTGCCGGAGGCGGCGTTTTGTACCCGTTTGTCAGCGCAGGGTTCTGGATACAGTGCGATACACTTTGCCTGCGTGGACAGCGCACAATCGCTATCGCCAGCCCGGCAATCACCAGCGTCAGCCCCGTTGAAACCCACATTGCACCCGCGATCCCCAGCGTTTTATTCAGCCACGCATAGGCAAACGGTGAGGCTGCCGCCATCAGCTGGCCGGGGATAAGCAGCATGCCGGTGCGGCGGGCATAGCTTTCGGTGCTAAACAGCTCCAGCGGCAGCGTGGCTTTCACGATGGTTACCAACCCGTTGATGGCACCGTAACCCAGCACAAACCCGGCTGCGCACCAGGCAAACTGGGAACTGCTTAGCCCAACCAGAAAGCAGAGGGGCATGGCGAGTGCGGTGAAAAGCGTGAGTTTGAAGGGGGTTAAGCGGGCACCCGCCAGCACTTCCAGCGAGCGAGCAGCCGTCTGGCCAATCCCCCACAGCATGCCGATGGCGACCGGCAGCCCGAAGTGGGTGATAAACTCCGGCAGATGGGTAGAGGTGCCGTTAGAGACAAAGGTGATAAGGGCAATGAAGGCGGCATAAAGCCAGCCGTTACGTCGTTCATTGCTCTGAAGCGACGCGGTGGTTTTCGCGGTTACCGTCAACCGCTGGTGGGGAAGCGAGAGAATCAGCGTCGCGCTCAGCAGGCCGAAGAGAGCATAGACGTGTAGCGCTTCCTGCCAGCTCATCACCTGAAGCAGACCATCGCCCAGCGGCCAGAAGATAGCGGAGGCCAGTCCGCCCGCCAGCGTGACGCGTGAGATTGTTCTTCGCGCCTGCTGTCCGTAGAGATTCACCAGCGCGGCGAATAGCGCATCGTACAGCGACAGGCGCATCCCAACGCCGCACAGTAGCCAGGCGCAGTACCAGCCAGACAGCGTCTGGGTATACGCCATACCCGCGCAGCTAGCGGCAATCAGCAGCGTGCCGCTCATTACCACCTTCTGACCGCCAAAGCGCGCCAGCAGGCGGGCAACAAACGGCGAAACCGCCGCCATCACCAGCATCGCCAGCGTCAGGCCAAGGTAAATCTGCGGGGACGACCAGCCCCGGTCGGCTGAAATCGCCAGCGCTAAAGTGCCGGGCATATAAAACGAGATCCCCCAGTTGATGAGTTGATTACATCCCGCCATGAGGGCAAGGTGGCGAGGCAGGGTAGGTGTTTCCATCGTCTTTCATTCCGTTATGCAGTTGTCCAGAGCATAGCGAGCGCGGTATTGTGCTGGCAGGTCAGCAACCTTATGCGCGGTATAAGAGAAACTTTGAATGACGACGCTTAATCTGGGCTATCTCGCCACGTTCCGTCTGGTGATCCTGCGAGGCAGCTTTTCAGCGGCGGCGGATGTGCTGGGCATTTCCCAGCCCGCCGTCAGTCTGCAAATACGCCAGCTGGAGCAGTTTCTGCAAACGCGTCTGGTGGAGCGTACCGGGCGGGGGATTAAAGCAACGGCTGCCGGGCAGGCATTGCTGGTACACGGTGAGCGCATTGAACAGGCAGTCGATGAAACCCTTCGTTCCGTTAGCGCGTTCAATCACGACGTCAGCGGCACCATTACGCTTGGCACGGGCGCGACCGCCTGTATTCATCTTCTGCCGCCATTGCTGCAGCAACTGCGCAGTGACTATCCCCTTTTACGTGTAGGCGTGACGACGGGCAATACGCTCGATATTGTTCGCGCTATCGAAGAAAACCGACTCGATATGGGACTGGTGACGCTGCCCGTCAGCGGGAGGGCGCTGGACGTGATGCCGGTGATGGAAGAAGAATTCGTATTTATCGCGTCGCAGGCGCAGCAGGCGATGTTTACAGACTTAAGGCCTGATGCACTCCATACGCTACCGCTGATTGCCTTTGAGTCGGGCAGCGGAACCCGGGCATTGATTGACGGCTGGTTTGAGGCAAGTGGCTTAACGATTGCACCGGCTATGCAGCTCGGCAGCATTGAGGCTATCAAACGGATGGTGCGTTCGGGGCTTGGCTACAGCATCGTGCCGAAAATGGCGGTGGAGCAGAAGGCAGACCGTGAAGGATTATGCGTCAGTTCTCTCTCGCCCGTACTGCAACGGCATCTGGCTGTGGTGATGCGTCAGGATAAGATCCTTAGCAAAGGGATTTCAGGCATTATTCGGATCCTGCAACAGCATCCGGAACGCTAGCGTTCGGGCGTTTCGACGGTCAGGCTGGTTTGCTGCGTCTGGATTTTGTCCTGGTGGTGATACCAGGCGCCGATGGAGGAGTAAACAAAGCGGCCAAAGAAAAACAGGAAGCTGATGAGCAGTATGATGCGGGTCATCCGGGTGTTAAATCGGTGTCGTTTGTGCATACGCGTGGCCTGACTCACTGTGTTTTTCCTGGGTATACCCTTCCGGGCGATGCGGATATTAAGGCACAGCGGGAAGAAAGGGTCAATTCTGCGATGTGTAAATAACCGTCAATGTTTACATTAATTCATGTTATTAAAAATAATATATCTATTTATCGTATTGATAAGTTCAGGAAAAAGAGCCTAAAAAATCATAAGAAAGGTTTATTTGAATAAATTAGTTTGATTTATGTCAACGGTTTCCCTGCGCCGATAATTAAAATCCTTCCTCCACTGCGTCCGTTCCGTACATTGCCGGACGACGAGTATGTCAGGTTGGATGCCTGTCTTCTTATACCCTCTGGAACGAAAGGGTTTTAAACGGGCATCTATGAACATTCTCTCTATCCTGAAAAAAATAAAGATCGCTGGTGGGCTCTGCCGTTTATATTACCCATCGCGCTGTTGCCTGTTCTTAGTGTGGTAAATACCTTCGCGCAACTGGGCGACGGTATTGTGACGCTCTACTATTTACCTCTCTTTTTCCTGCTTTCACTGATGATGTTTTTTGGTCTGGAAGCCCTTCCCGGGATCGTGTTAGCGCTGTTTTTCCGTTACTACGCGTCTGTTGGGATGTTTGAAACGGTCGCAGGGATTTTCCATTTTATCATCCCTTTAGTGCTCAGCTGGGGCGGTTACCGCGTGTTTGCCCCACGACGCAATATGACGGCCTATGGGGATATACGGCTGATGGCGCAGCGCATTTTCTGGCAGGCTTTCTGCCCGGCAACACTGTTTTTGCTGCTGTTTCAGTTTGCGGTTTACCTTGGCATCTATGAGAGCCGTCAGAGTCTTGCGGGATTAAACCCCCTTAACATACGAACGCTCATTAACTATCAGGCGCTGCTGGTCAGCGGACTGACCGGCGTTCCGCTGAGCTATCTGCTCATTCGCCTGATACGCCATCCTCGCTACATTCACGGGCTTATGTCCCAAATACGCGCCCAGATAGACAAAAAAGTGACGGCCGTTGAGCTGGTGATTTGGGCTATAGCACTGGCTGGGCTGCTTTCGCTGCTGCTGCAGCCGATGAATGAAAACAGCTCAATTTTCAGCACCAACTACACCTTATCGCTACTGATGCCGGTGATGCTCTGGGGAGCAATGCGCTTTGGCTATAAGCTGATGTCGATAATCTGGACGCCGGTGCTGCTGGTGTCGATTCACTTTTTCTACCGCTACATTCCGCTGCACCAGGCCTATGACATTCAGCTGGCCATCACCTCATCCAGCTATCTGGTCTTTTCGTTTGTGGTGATTTATATGTCGATGCTGGCGACACGCCAGCGTGCCGTGAATACGCGATCCCGCAGGCTGGCGCTGCTCGACCCGGTGGTGCACATGCCCAACCTGCGCGCGTTGTCGCGCGAGCTTGCTAAAAACCCCTGGTCGGCGCTGTGCTTACTGCGCATCCCGGAACTGGAAGTGCTGGGGCGCAACTACGGTGTGCTGCTGCGCATTCAGTACAAGCAGCAGCTGGCGCACTGGATTAATGGCACGCTTCAGCACAATGAGCGGGTCTATCATCTGACCGGTTGCGACCTGGCGGTGAGGCTCAACGCCGAGTCGCATCAGCAGCGTATTGATACTCTGGATGAACATATCAAGCAGTTCCGCTTTCTCTGGGACGGTATGCCCTTGCAGCCTCAGGTGGGCGTCAGCTACTGCTATGTCCGCTCTCCGGTTAACCATCTTTATCTGGTTCTGGGGGAATTGGGCGTTGTTGCCGATCTGTCGCTCTCGACCAACCACCCTGAGAATCTCCAGCAGCGTGGTGCCGTACATTTACAGCGCAGCCTGAAAGATAAAGTCGCGATGATGAGCCGCCTGCAAAGTGCGCTCGATAAAAACGCGTTCACTCTGATGGTTCAGCCCGTTCGCGGCCTGCGCGGCGATTGCTATCATGAAGTGCTGCTCAGGATGCCAGACGAGAACGGGGAATTAATTTCTCCCGATCGGTTCCTGCCCGTCGCGCAGGAGTTTGGGCTGTCATCACGCGTCGACCTGTGGGTACTGGAACATACGCTACGCTTCCTGGCAGAGCATCGTGACAGGCTGCCCGGTCAACGCTTTGCCATTAATCTGGCCCCTCCAACCGTGTGCAGGGCGCAGTTTCCGCTCGAGGTGAGCCGCCTGCTGACACAATACGCCGTGGAGGCGTGGCAACTGATCGTTGAAGTGACAGAGTGCAGCACTTTCGGCAGCGCGCAGCAGGCGGAACAGACCCTCAGACAGCTGCAAAAAATGGGGGTGCGCATTGCAATTGATGATTTTGGAACCGGCTACGCGAGCTATGCGCGGCTGAAAAGCGTGGACGCCGACATTCTCAAAATCGACGGCAGCTTCATTCGCAACATCGTCAACAACAGTCTGGATTATCAGATAGTGGCGTCGATTTGCCATCTGGCGCGAATGAAGAACATGCTGGTGGTGGCGGAGTATGTGGAAACTGAAGAGATACGTAGCGCGGTGCACGCGCTAGGTATCGATTATGTACAGGGCTATCTGATCGGCAAGCCGGTTGCACTTGAATCCTTGCCTGAAGAAGAGGCGTCTCAGGCAGACGCCTGAGACATTACGCCGCGACGTCGGCGCTCTCTTCTTCAATTTTGAGCAGCCAGCCGGTGACCGCTTCCCAGTATTGCTGCTCTTTTTCCAGATCCAGCAGTACCAGCGCGTTCTGGCTAAACCAGTCGTGCGGGAAGCTCAGCGTCCAGTGGTGGTCGTCTGTTTTCAGTTTTAACGTTGGGGGCGTCGTCGTCGCCTGACGCTGGTTATTGAGCAGCACGCCCAGACGCAGCAGCTGAATAAGCGGCAGGAACTGCTTTTTCTTGAACAGCGTGAAGCGTGGCAGATCGTCGAGCTTGATGGCTTTACGGTGGTAGCGCACCAGGGTGGCCATCATGGTCTGCTGCTCCTGGTTGAAACCCGGCAGATCGCTGTTTTGCAGAATATAGGCCGAATGGCGATGCATCCCGCTGTGATTGATGTTCAGCCCCACTTCGTGCAGCATCGCGGCCCATTTCAGCAGGGCGGCAAGCTGCGGATGTGCCAGCTTCGGATTCTGCTCCTGCCACTGATCGTAAATCTGCTCCGTGGTTTCCAGTACGCGCTTCGCCT
This sequence comes from Enterobacter sp. JMULE2, assembly GCF_013337145.1. Classification (NCBI taxonomy): domain Bacteria; kingdom Pseudomonadati; phylum Pseudomonadota; class Gammaproteobacteria; order Enterobacterales; family Enterobacteriaceae; genus Enterobacter; species Enterobacter sp. JMULE2. The sequence continues at coordinate 116,777 of NZ_SGWD01000016.1, read as the reverse complement.
GTTCGCGGTCGATGTTGTACTGGTTCGCCAGGCTCTGCGCGGTGCGGCTGCGAATGTCCTGATGGCGGAAGCGGCCCTCCATCTCGTACAGCACGCCTTCACGCAGCGCGCCGTCAGAAAGACGCAGCTCCTTAATCGCCAGCGCATCAAACACGCCGCACAGGATCGCCAGCCCCGGTACGAAGACCGATTTCCGCTCATCGGACAGGCCCGGCAGGCTCAGGGCATCGAAGCTTTTATGCTTCAGCACTTCTTCGGTGAGCAGAACCAGACGCTCAGGGGTAATAATTCCGTCTTTTTCACCCATTGCCAGCAGCACTTCATGGGCGGCTTTAATCGAGCCGGATGCACCCAGCGCCACGTTCCAGCCCTGAATGCGATACTGCCACGCCAGGTTTTCCAGCTTCTGGATGGCTGCCATGCGCGCGCGCTGGAAGTTTTCGCGGGTTATGGTGCCGCCCGGGAAATACATCTGCGCGAAGCTGACGCAGCCCATGCGGCGGCTTTCCACCAGACGCGGCTCGAAGTCTTCACCAATCACCAGCTCCGTTGAGCCGCCGCCGATGTCGATCACCAGCTTGCGGCCTTTCTCCGGCTGCGTATGCTCCACGCCCATAAAAATCAGACGCGCTTCTTCGTTACCGGAAATAATCTCAATCGGGTAGGGGATAACCTTCTCTGCGCGCTTGAGAAACTCCGGCGCATTCAGCGCCTGACGCAGCGTATGCGTTCCCACGATGCAAACGCTGGAGGGTGAAAAACCCTGCAGGCGTTCCGCAAACAGCGACAGGCAGTTTAAGCCGCGCTCCATCGCCTCTTCGCTGAGCATGCTGCGCGCGTCCAGGCCATCGGCCAGATGCACGCGCTGCTTCAGACGACCGATGATCTGTAACGCACCATCTACCTCACGGGCGATGACCATGTGGAAACTGTTTGAACCAAGATCGACCGCGGCAAACTCCTGCGGTCGTGGCGTATTATCATTTATCGGCATAGGTTAATCGGGTTGCTCGAGTGATTTGATGTAATCGTAAATCGCCAGCTGCGACCGCACTTTTCGGCGATTGCCGCGCGGTACGTAGCGATTACTGAGTTCTTTGTCGATATAACGTGCTTTCACCGTATCGCTAAACAAAATCTCGATAATATCGAGGATCTGCTGTTTCAGGCGCGGGTCCAGCAGCGGAGCCGCGACTTCAATTCTGTAATCAATATTGCGCGTCATCCAGTCTGCAGAAGAAAGATAAACCCGCTTGTCGCCTGCATTATCGAAAATGTAGATCCGGTCATGTTCCAGATAGCGGTCAACGATGCTGATCACGCGAATATTGTCGCTGATGCCTTCCAGTTCCGGGATCAACGAACACATACCGCGAATCAACAGATTAACCGGAACGCCGGAGCTGGATGCCGCATACAGCCTGTCCACCAGTCCTTTATCAACGAGGTTGTTGAGCTTCAGCGTGATGCCCGACGACAAGCCGTTCTGCGCGTTGGCGATCTCTTTGTCGATCATATCGTACAGCAGGCGGCGCGAGTTCTGCGGTGACACCAGCAGATAGTCGAAGTTGACCGGGCGGTACGGGTTCTCGATAAAGTTGAATACCCGACGCACTTCGTTGGTGATGCGCGCGTCGGCGGTTAAGAGCGAGTAGTCGGTGTAAATACGCGCGGTTTTCTCGTTAAAGTTCCCGGTACCGATGTGGGCGTAACGCACCACGTCGTCACCTTCTTTACGGGAGATCAGGAACAGCTTGGCGTGAATTTTCAGCCCCGGCGCGGAGAAGATAACGTGCACGCCCGCTTCCGTCAGACGACGCGCCCAGTGGATGTTCGCTTCTTCGTCAAATCGTGCCTGCAGCTCGACCACGACCGTCACTTTCTTGCCGTTGTGCGCCGCGTGGATCATCGCGTCGATGATGCGGGAATCTTTTGCTACGCGGTAAATGTTGATTTTGATCGCCAGCACGTTCGGGTCGAACGACGCCTGACGCAGCAGTTCCAGCACGTGTTCAAAGGTGTGGTACGGATAGTAAAGCAGGACATCGCGCTCGCGGATGGCGTCGAATCCGTTACGGAATTTATCGAACCAAAGGTGGCGCAGGCGCGGCAGTGGTTTGTTCACCAGATTGGCTTTGCCGACGTTCGGGAAGCCAATAAAGTCTTTAAAGTTGTGGTAGCGCCCGCCGGGAATGATCGAGTCGTAGCGGGAGATGGTCAGCTTCTCGCGCAGCATTTCGACCATCGCGTCCGGCATATCGCGCTGATAGACGAAGCGGACCGGCTCGGCCGTCAGACGTTGCTTGAGGCTCGAGGACATCAGCTCCATCAGGCTGGCTTCCATTTCGTGCACCAGGTCATATTCGGCGTCGCGGGTCATCTTCATCGAATAGGCATTTAACGCATCGTAATCGAAGAAGCCTTTGAAGATATCGTCCAGGCAGTAGCGCAGGATGTTATCCAGCAGGATCATCGGCTTGCGACGGCGCGGGGTTTCCGGCGGCAGGTTCACAAAGCGCGGGACCTTATCGGACGGGATCTCCAGCAGCGCGTAGCTGATATTCTCACCGCGAATAATTTCGACCGCCAGATAGGTATAATCGTCCTTCAGGAACTGGACCAGATCGGTTTCGCGGTTAATCAGAATAGGGGTGATGTGCTGGCGCAGATAGTGTTTAAAGTAGTGGCGCAGCCAGGTCTGTTGGTTGGCGGAGAGCTGGCGTTCGTTAATCAGAAAGATTTGGTTGCGCGCCATTTCCAGCAGCAGCTCGTTGTAGAGGCCATCAAATTCCTGATCGGCTTTCATGACGCGAGACTGGATTTTTCCAAGCAGATGGCGCGAGTGCGAATTTAGCCCCTGCTCTTCGCTGATGATGATCCGCCGCTTCAGTTCGGCAAAGCGAACCTTGTAGAACTCATCCAGGTTGTTGGAATAAATGCCCAAAAAACGCATACGCTCGATCAGCGGGTTACTTTTGTCTGCCGCTTCCTGGAGTACACGCTCGTTGAATGCTAACCAGCTTAGCTCTTTCTCGATATATAACTTTTCCTGACCCATTACAGCTCACACTCCAGTTCAATCACAGGACGTGGTAAATCCGTCTCGTCCTTATTATGGCGAGCATTTCCACGATATGTCCAACAGTGCCAGAAAAGTATGACAGTTATTTTTTTTGTTGGGGAATTTAGAGGGTTGGAGAAGGGAATATCGGGTAATGCAATGTACAGGTCGGGTAAGCGTAGCAGCGCCACCCGACATAACAAACTACTCTTCGGCCGCATAACCCTGCGGGGGTAACTTCACGCCGTCCAGCCAGGCTGCGCCGTTGCGCATCTCCAGACGCCCCTCAACAAACCAGCTTACCACCAGCGGGTAAATGGCGTGTTCCTGGGTCTGTACGCGTTCGGTCACGTCGTCTTCGTTGTCGCCGTCAAAGACCGGCACTTTTGCCTGCAGGATCACCGGGCCGCCGTCCAGTTCGTCGGTCACGAAATGGACAGAGGTGCCGTGCTCTTCGTCACCGTTTTCCAGCACCTGACGATGGGTGTGCAGGCCGGGATATTTCGGCAGAAGAGAAGGGTGAATATTCAGCAGACGTCCGGCGAAGTGTTCGACAAATGCCGGGCTCAGGATACGCATGTAACCCGCCAGCACCACCACGTCCGGCGCGTAGGCATCGATCTCCTGCACCAGCTCGCGGTCAAAGGCTTCACGCCCGGCGAACTGGCTGGCTTCCAGCGCGTGCGCAGGAATGTTCGCTTCCCGCGCGCGCTCAAGGCCGAACGCGTCGGCCTTGTTGCTGAAGACTGCCCGAATGGTGCCATTGATTTTCTTCTGTTTGCAGGCGTCTATGATTGCCTGCAAATTGCTTCCGTTGCCGGAAATGAGCACCACGATGTTTTTCATTCAATGACCACACGCTGTTCGGAATCGGAAGCTTTAATCGTACCGATTTTCCACGCGTTTTCACCTTTTTCAGTCAGCAGCTTAACGGCTTTATCCGCTTCGCTTGCCGGCAGGGCGATAACCATACCCACGCCGCAGTTAAAGGTGCGGTACATTTCGTGAGAGCTCACGTTGCCTGCGGTCTGCAGCCAGTTGAAGACGGCCGGCCACTGCCATGAGGATTCGTCGATCACCGCCTGGGTGTTTTCCGGCAGAACGCGCGGGATGTTTTCCCAGAAGCCGCCGCCGGTCAGGTGAGCAATGGCGTGAACGTCGATGCTCTCGATCAGTTCCAGCACGTTTTTCACATAGATGCGGGTCGGTGCCAGCAGGTGGTCAGCCAGTGGTTTACCGTCCAGCTCGGTGGTCAGCGGGTCGCAGCCGCTCACTTCGAGGATTTTACGTACCAGGGAATAACCGTTTGAGTGCGGACCGCTGGAGGCCAGCGCGATCAGCACATCGCCGTCGGCCACTTTGCTGCCGTCGATAATTTCTGATTTTTCTACTACGCCGACGCAGAAGCCTGCGACGTCATAATCTTCACCGTGGTACATGCCCGGCATTTCCGCGGTTTCGCCGCCGACCAGCGCACAGCCGGACTGCAGGCAGCCTTCGGCGATACCGCTAATCACGCTGGCTGCGGTGTCCACATCCAGTTTGCCGGTCGCGTAGTAATCGAGGAAGAACAGCGGCTCTGCGCCCTGTACCACCAGATCGTTCACGCACATCGCGACCAGATCGATACCGATCGTGTCGTGACGTTTTAAATCCATCGCCAGGCGCAGTTTGGTGCCTACGCCGTCAGTACCCGAGACCAGAACAGGTTCACGATATTTTTGCGGCAGCGCGCACAGTGCGCCGAAGCCACCCAGGCCACCCATCACTTCCGGGCGGCGGGTTTTCTTCACCACACCTTTGATTCGGTCAACCAGCGCATTACCTGCGTCAATATCAACACCGGCATCTTTGTAGCTGAGAGAAGTTTTGTTGGTCACGGCTTAAATCCCCACGCGATTGCATAGCTAGTAAGAAAAATCGGCGCAATTCTAACAGTCCAGGCAAACGTTTGCGAGCCTATTCTGGACGTGGGGATCTTTTTTTCTGTCTGTCCCGTGGATGCAGCCAAACTTGACTCTGTTCACGAAAATGAAACCGGTTTCTGAGAACTGCTTGCAACGGGTATTCCCTTTGCACATCATCGAACTGAAACCGGTTTCTGTAATTGTTTTTGCAGAAAATAACGCAGAATGAGGGAAAGCAAATGTCAGGATTTAAAGCAGGTTTTCTGTGGGGTGGGGCCGTAGCGGCGCACCAGCTCGAAGGCGGCTGGAAAGAGGGCGGCAAGGGCGTGAGCGTGGCCGATGTGATGACCGCAGGCGCGCACGGCGTGCCGCGTGAAATTACCAACGGCGTGCTGGACGGTAAAAATTACCCTAACCATGAAGCCATCGATTTCTACCATCGCTATAAAGAAGACATCAAACTCTTTGCCGAGATGGGGTTCAAGTGCTTCCGCACCTCTATCGCCTGGACGCGGATCTTCCCGAAAGGGGACGAGCTTGAGCCTAACGAGGCTGGCCTGAAATTCTATGACGATTTGTTCGACGAGTGCCTGAAGTATGGCATCGAACCGGTGATCACGCTTTCTCACTTCGAGATGCCTTTCCACCTGGTCACCGAATACGGCGGCTGGCGCAACCGTAAGCTGATCGATTTCTTCGTTCGTTTTGCAAAAGTGGTTTTCCAGCGCTACCAGCATAAGGTGAAGTACTGGATGACCTTTAACGAGATCAACAACCAGGCCAACTTCCACGAAGACTTTGCGCCGTTTACCAACTCCGGGCTGAAGTACGCGCCGGGTGAAGACCGCGAGCCGGTGATGTTCCAGGCCGCGCACTATGAGCTGGTGGCCAGCGCCCTGGCGGTGAAGGCGGGACGCGAGATTAACCCGTCGCTGCAGATCGGCTGCATGATTGCCATGTGTCCAATCTATCCGCTGACCTGCGCGCCGGACGATATGATGATGGCGATGAACGCCATGCACCGCCGCTACTGGTTTACCGACGTGCACGTGCGCGGCAGGTACCCGCAGCATCTGCTCAACTACTTCGAGCGTCGCGGCTTCGCGTTGGATATCACCGAAGAAGATAAAGCGGCGCTGACGCAGGGCTGCGTGGACTACATCGGGTTCAGCTACTACATGTCCTTCGCCACCAAGGCGACGGCGGACAACCCGCAGCTGGACTACGACGAGAGCAAAAGCCTGGTCTCTAACCCGTACGTGCAGAAATCCGACTGGGGCTGGCAGATTGACCCGGTGGGGCTGCGCTACTCCCTGAACTGGTTCTGGGATCACTATCAGCTGCCGCTGTTTATCGTTGAAAACGGTTTTGGCGCGATCGACGTGCAGGAGAGCGACGGCACCGTAAACGATCAGTACCGTATTGATTACCTCGCCGCGCATATCAGCGAGATGAAAAAAGCGGTGGTGGAAGACGGCGTGGATCTGATGGGCTACACCCCGTGGGGCTGCATTGACCTGGTGTCTGCCGGAACGGGCGAAATGAAAAAACGCTACGGCTTTATCTTTGTCGATAAAGATAACGAAGGGAACGGCACGCTGAACCGCAGTAAGAAAAAGTCGTTCGACTGGTATAAGCAGGTGATTGCGAGCAACGGCGAGCAGCTATAATTGCCCGGTGGCGCTGCGCTTACCGGGCCTACGGGACGTGTAGGCCGGGTAAGCGTTAGCGCCACCCGGCAGAACCCCGCACCCAAGCCGGAGCCCAGCCTCCGGTTTTTTTGTTTTTGATTGATGTACATCAAGCAAGATGGGTATGGCGCAATCCGAAAAAAGCGGTATAATCCCGCGATTTTTTTGCGGATGCCGCCTCAGAGGAGAAAGAGAATGAAGATTGTGGAAGTGAAACACCCACTCGTTAAACACAAGTTGGGCCTGATGCGTGAGCATGACATCAGCACGAAGCGTTTTCGCGAACTGGCTTCTGAAGTGGGCAGCCTGCTGACCTACGAAGCGACCTCCGATCTGGAAACGGAAAAAGTGACCATCGAAGGCTGGAACGGCCCGGTACAGGTTGAGCAGATCAAAGGTAAGAAAATTACCGTGGTGCCAATCCTGCGTGCCGGTCTCGGCATGATGGAAGGCGTGCTGGAGCACGTGCCAAGCGCGCGTATCAGCGTGGTGGGGATCTACCGTAACGAAGAAACCCTTGAGCCGGTTCCTTACTTCCAGAAGCTGGTGTCTAACATCGACGAGCGTATGGCGCTGGTGGTTGACCCAATGCTGGCAACCGGCGGTTCTATGATTGCCACCATCGACCTGCTGAAAAATGCGGGCTGTAACAGCATTAAGGTGCTGGTGCTGGTCGCGGCGCCGGAAGGGATCGCGGCGCTGGAGAAAGCGCACCCGGACGTTGAGCTGTATACCGCCTCTGTCGACCTGGGGCTGAACGAGCACGGGTACATCATCCCGGGCCTCGGCGATGCCGGCGATAAGATCTTTGGTACGAAATAATCGAATAACGATAAATAAGCCGACTTTGATAGTCGGCTTTTTTTTGAATAAAACACCAACAATACTACACAGAGGAAAACACTATGACGCGCCGTGCTATCGGGGTGAGTGAAAGACCGCCGCTTTTACAGACTATCCCGCTTAGTTTGCAGCACCTGTTTGCCATGTTTGGCGCAACCGTGCTGGTGCCAATCCTGTTCCACATTAACCCGGCTACCGTTCTGCTGTTCAACGGCGTTGGGACGCTGCTGTACCTCTTTATCTGTAAAGGCAAAATCCCGGCGTATCTCGGGTCGAGCTTTGCCTTTATTTCGCCGGTGCTATTGTTGCTGCCGTTGGGTTATGAGGTCGCGCTCGGCGGCTTTATCATGTGTGGCGTGCTCTTCTGCCTGGTCTCCTTCATAGTGAAGAAAGCGGGTACCGGCTGGCTGGACGTGATGTTCCCCCCAGCGGCGATGGGCGCAATCGTTGCCGTTATCGGCCTGGAGCTCGCGGGCGTTGCGGCGAATATGGCCGGTCTGCTGCCTGCTGACGGCCAGTCACCGGATTCCAAAACCATTATCATCTCGCTGGTTACGCTGGGCGTGACGGTTTTTGGCTCCGTGCTGTTCCGCGGTTTCATGGCGATTATCCCGATCCTGATCGGCGTGCTCGCGGGCTATGCGCTCTCCTTCGCAATGGGCGTAGTGGATACGACCCCGATTGCTCAGGCGCACTGGTTCGCGCTGCCAACCTTCTACACCCCGCGCTTTGAGTGGTTCGCTATCTTCACCATTCTGCCAGCCGCGCTGGTGGTGATTGCGGAGCACGTCGGCCACCTGGTGGTGACGGCGAACATCGTTAAGCGCGATTTAATCCGCGATCCGGGCCTGCACCGCTCCATGTTTGCGAACGGTTTCTCCACCATTATCTCCGGTTTCTTCGGCTCCACGCCAAACACCACCTACGGTGAGAACATTGGCGTGATGGCGATTACCCGCGTCTACAGTACCTGGGTTATCGGCGGCGCGGCGATCATCGCCATCCTGCTCTCCTGCGTCGGCAAGCTGGCGGCAGCGATTCAGATCATTCCTGTGCCGGTGATGGGCGGCGTTTCTCTGCTGCTGTACGGCGTGATCGGTGCCTCCGGTATTCGCGTGCTGATTGAATCCAAAGTGGATTACAGCAAGGCGCAGAACCTGATCCTGACCTCCGTTATCCTGATTATCGGCGTGAGCGGCGCGAAGGTGCACATCGGTGCGGCCGAGCTGAAGGGCATGGCGCTCGCGACCATTGTGGGTGTAGGCCTGAGCCTGATCTTTAAGCTGATTTCCGTTCTGCGTCCTGAAGAAGAAATTCTGGATGCGGACGACAGCGAAAAAGCACCCCATTGATCGAAAAGTCGGGCGAGGGATCGCCCGGTTCTCTCCTCGCGGGTTCCGTGTTAAACTCCGTTCCGATTTTATGTAAGATCTGGTTGAGGTACTTCTGAACGGACCGGCACAGCTCTCTCTGCCACTTTATCTCCCTGACGACGAAACTTTCGCGAGTTTCTGGCCGGGTGATAACCCCTCTTTACTGGCTGCACTGCAAAACGTGCTGCGCCAGGATCACAGCGGATACATCTATATCTGGTCACGCGAAGGCGCGGGGCGCAGCCACCTGCTGCATGCTGCCTGCGCGGAGCTTTCAGCGCGCGGTGATGCGGTAGGTTATGTGCCGCTGGATAAACGTACCTGGTTCGTGCCTGAGGTGCTTGAGGGAATGGAACACCTCTCGCTGGTCTGCATCGATAATATCGAATGCGTGGCGGGTGATGAGCCGTGGGAAATGGCGATCTTTAACCTCTACAACCGCATCCTGGAATCGGGTAAAACCCGGCTGCTGATCACCGGCGATCGTCCGCCGCGTCAGCTGAATCTGGGGCTGCCGGACCTGGCCTCTCGTCTGGACTGGGGGCAAATCTATAAGCTCCAGCCGCTGTCGGATGAAGATAAGCTGCAGGCGCTTCAGCTGCGTGCTAAGCAGCGAGGATTTGAGCTGCCGGAAGACGTGGGACGCTTCCTGCTTAAACGGCTTGATCGGGAAATGCGCACGCTGTTTGACACGCTCGATCAGCTCGATCGCGCCTCTATTACCGCCCAGCGCAAGCTGACCATTCCGTTTGTGAAAGATATTCTCAAGCTTTGAGGTTGTTCGCCCGGTGGCGCTGCGCTTACCGGGCCTACGAAATTCTGCCAGACCCTGTAGGCCCGGTAAGGCGTAGCCGCCACCGGGCTAGATATCTCCCATCAGATGCTCCATCAGCAGTGGAATCGGTCTTCCCGACGCCACGCTCCGTCCGTTTTCTCGCCACAGCGCCGTACCGCTGATGTCCAGATGCGCCCACGGGATTGTCGGCGGGCAGAAGTGATGCAGCAGCCACGCCGCCGAGGCGCTGATTGCCGCATTGTTGGTCGGCGTGTTGCACAGGTCGGCGATGGCGCTGTCGGTCTGTTTTTTCAGCCGGGCGTCCAGCGGCAGGGACCACACTTCATCGCCGCTCTGCTTACCCGCCAGCGTCAGCGCCGCGCGCAGCGGTTCATCCTGCGTCATTAATCCGCTCAATTCATAGCCTAGCGCTTTGACGACTGCGCCGGTTAAGGTCGCCATATCAATAATATAGCGCGCCTGCGGATGGCGCTGGCTGGCCCAGGCGATGGCGTCCGCCAGCACCAGTCGGCCTTCGGCATCGGTGTTGTTGATTTCCACCGTGGTGCCGTTACAGGCCATTGCCACCGTGCCGGGCTGCATGGCGTCCGGCCCGACGGCATTTTCCGCCAGCGCCAGCACGCCCATGATGCGTACGGGCAGCGCCAGCTCGGCAACGGCCAGCATCAGCCCCAGCACGTTGGCCGCGCCGCACATGTCGTATTTCATGGTGTACATGCCCGCGCCGTCCTTCAGCCACAGGCCGCCGGTATCGAAGGTAATGCCTTTGCCGACATAGCAGCGCACCGGGCAATCGCTGGCACCGTCATAATGAATCGCCAGCAGGCGAGGCGGACAGGTCGCCCCTTTGCCGACGGCGTGCAGCAGCCCCAGACCTTGCTCAACGATTTGCTTTTCATCCAGCGCTTCACACCGCAGGGCAGGGAAGGCGGCACACAGTTTTTGCGCCACTTCCACCACAAACTGCGGCGTGCAGCGATCCGACGGCGTATCGGCCAGACGTCGCGCCGCGACCATGCCGTGGGCGATGGCCTGCTGCCGGCGGAAAATAGCCGCCAGTCGGTCCTGCTGTTCGGGTAAGCAGAGCGCGGTGATATGTTCAAGACGGACCTTGTCACTGGTTTTCTTCAACTGCAAATCACTCAGCCTGTGCGCCTGGTTAAACAGAAAGCGCAGTACCTGCGCAAGCACCACATCGTCGATATTAGTCACGTCCAGTATCAGCTCGGGGCTGACGGGCGAGGCCAGCAGCGGGCGCAGCGCCGTCAGTAATCCTTCGGTCAGTCTGTCCTGCCAGAGCGCATCCGGTAGCAGGGTGATTCGGGCAAACGGGGCACAGCCAAAGCGGGTATCTGCGATGCCGTCTGACTCGCGCATTTCTGCGACAAGTGCATTTTGCGGCAGAAGGTGACTGCCCGCGCGGGCAATCAAGTGGCTCTGCGGATTTGCGTCAGAAAGCGCGGTGATAAACTGATACGTAATCATCATGACTCCTCAATCGGCGCGCGGATCCGCGCGGCGTAGGCCTGCATCCACTCCTCATCCACGGCGTGAAAGTGCGTCTTTTCCTGCAGGCGCTCGGTACGATAAACGGTGAGAGGCTGGCGGGCCGTTGCGACCACGAACGAGAAGGTTTTAATGTTGGTTGCCGCGCCGAACTCGCCCCCGTTATTCATGCATACCACGGAGAGATCGCCCACGCGGCCGAAGCGCGACATCAGCTTGTCCTCCAGTTCGAACACCACGGAATCTGCCGCCTGCTGTGGCGTCATACCCTGCGCCATCCTGCGGACGATTTCGTAGCTGGTGCAGCCTTTCATCAGATCTTCACCGACGCCCGTGGCGGTGGCGGCGCCGGTTTCGCTGTCGCAGTAAAAGCCGGAGCCAATAATGGGCGAATCACCAATGCGGCCGCGCTTTTTCATAAACAGGCCGCTTGTGGAGGTGGCGACGCTCATCGAGCCCTGCTTATCAAGGCCGATAATGCCCACGGTGTCATGTCCGTCGTAAGGGCTTAAGCCTTTATCCAGCGTTTCGCGGCAGCGTTTGCGGTAGTGCTGCATGGCGCGGTCAGTGAGCATGGTTTTATCGGCAAAGCCCTGGCTCAGCGCCCATTCCCGCGCGCCCTGGCCGACCAGCAGGCTGTTGTAGCGCTGGCGGCTGAGCGCGTGCGCCACGCGCACCGGGTTGGCGATATCCACCAGATTGCCCACGGCGCCAAAGGCCAGCGTGTCGCCGTCCATATAGGCGGCGTCCAGCTCCACCTCGCCGTTTTCGGTGGGTAGTCCGCCGTAGCCGACGGATTTATAAAACGGAAAGTCCTCGACGGCGGCGACGGCATCCACCACCGCCGGAGCGACAGGTTTGCCCGCAGCCAGCGCAGATGCAGACTCCGTGACGCCTTCAAGCGCCATTCGCCAGGTTGCGATAATTCCCCACATGCTTTACTCCTGTTTTGCAAGGGTGGTGTCGGTTTGCGTAACGCTGGCCATTTCCGCCGCGCGGTACTGTTTATCCAGGATACGCATGAAAGGCAGGTACAGCATGGCGCCAATCAGCAGGTTGAGAAGCTGCATGACGCTGCCGCTCAGGTGCCCGGTGACGATAAAGCCGCTGATCACCGGCGGCAGCGTCCAGGGAATAAACACCCCGGTGGTGACAGCGACGGCACCCATTTTCATCGCCGCATACTGAACGGTAACCAGCACCAGCGGCACCAGGTTGAACGGGATAAGCATGATCGGGTTCATGATCACCGGCAGGCCAAACAGAATCGGTTCGTTGATGTTAAACACCGATGCGCCCGCGCCGAGGCGCGCCACTTCGCGCATGTTTTTACTGCGGGCGAAAATCAGCATCGCAATCACCAGCGACAGCGTGGCCCCCGCACCGCCCATCCAGATCATGTCAAAAAACTGTTCGGTGATAATGTGCGGTGGCGTTGTGCCTGCCTGAATCGCCGCGATGTTGTCGGTCTGGTTCTCCATCCACAGTGGACGAATAATGCCGTTAATCATTGAGCCGGAGTTAATGCCAACGGACCACAGAATGGTGATGCTGAATACCGTCATCAGCGCGCCAAAGTATGAGGTGCCATAGTGGCGCACCGGCGTGGCAACCACGTCGTAAATAAACTGGTGGATGGTGCTGTAGTGGGTGTTTTCAAAGACGATGCGGATACCCAGCACCAGAATCATCACCAGCAGAGCCGGGATCAGCGCGGCGAACGACTCCTGGACCGCCGGAGGTACGCCGTCCGGCATGTTGATCACCAGTTTTTTGCGCTTCAGCCAGCAGAACAGCTCCGTCCACAGCAGGGAACCAATCATCGCCACGAACAGCCCTTTGCTGCCAATCCACTCCACCGGAATGACGGTAATACCGCCGTTTTCCGCCACCTTAATAAACGGCGTGAGGATCAGAAAGGCGACCAGCGAAAGAATGCCGCAGGAGATGCGGTCTTCCCCGTAGTGTTCCGCCAGGCGGAACGCCACCAGGAAGCTGATGAACAGCGACATGGTGGAGAACACCGCGTTGAACGGGATTTCAATAATGGCGCTCCAGCTCTCACCAAAGGCCTGAGACATAAACTGCTGATAGGTTTGATTCGGGAAAGAGGAGATCACCAGCAGAATAGATCCGACGATAATAAACGGCATGAATGACACGTAGGCCCCGCGAATGGCCCCAAGATGACGCTGCTGGGCCGTTTTGGCCGCCAGCGGCATCAGTTTTGCTTCAAGAAATCCCAGAACATTGTTCATTGTGAACTCCGTACAAGATTGAGTGGCGTTGTTTATGTTATGTCTGTGGATTATCAGTGAAGCGCGGCGAGCGAAAGGTGAAATCGGTCACAAAGCGTTCGCTGGTGTTATATAAATCTCATATGATTAGTTGATGGAATTATCGGGATGGAAATTAAACTGCACGCTAATGCCACCACCACGCCGCGCATCCGTCGCTATCTTCAGCAGTCCGATAAAAGTGACAGAGAGCTGGCCACTGAGCTGGGTATCTCGGTCACGACCGTCAGGCGCTGGCGTAACCGCGAGCAGGTTTCAGATAACCAGACGACACCGAAAGTGATACACAAAGCGATGAGACAAGAGCAGGTTGCACTGGTGAATGCCCTGCGTGACGTCTCGGGCGCGCCGTTAGATGAACTGCTGCAGATGGTCAACGGTGTGCTGGGGATCCCCGTGTCCCGGGCGACATTGAATCGCTATCTCAAACCGGCCTCTGCGAAACAAAAAGGGGCTCCGTTGCAGGGGAAAAAGGCGCTGAAGGCAGGCATTATGCCGCACGCGCTGACGCTGCATCATCTGCCTTTGTCGCTTCACATGGACGATGGCGGGGAGCAACACCTGCTCTGGGCGCGTGAACCGGTGAGCGGCTGGTGCTATGCCCGGCTTTATGCGGGACTCTCGCCTCAGCTCTTTAACACCTGGACGCAGGCGCTGCTTGATGCCTGCCCGGCTGATATACAATCTATTGAGACTTTTGGCTTTGAGGTGACGCTAACGGAGCAGAACGTGGCTGTGAAAACGCATCCACATAAACACAATGCGCTTCAGGTGGCGGTGCCGTTACGCGATATTATTCCACGCGTGAATGATGAACCCGCAGGAGAAGTGCTGATCGCGCTGTGCGAGTTTTACAACCGGGGGAAAACGCAGAAAAAACTGGGGGAAAGTACGCCGCAGGCCTTTCTGGAAGCGCTGCGGCATAAGGGCTAGAGGATCTCGAGCACGTCTTCCGGCGGACGTCCAATGCGCGCCTTGCCGTTCGCCACCACAATCGGGCGCTCAATCAGCTTTGGATTCTCAACCATCGCCTGCACCAGCTGGTCCTCTGACAAACGTGAGTCGTCCAGATTGAGCGACTTATACAGATCTTCTTTCTGGCGCATCAGCTCTCTGGCGCTGCCCATTTCCAGCATGCGCAGTAGCTGACGAAGGGTTTGTGCATCTGGCGGCGTTTCGAGATACAGCACCACCTCGGGTTCAACACCGTTAGATTTCAACAGGCTGAGAGTATCCCGGCTCTTGGAGCAGCGAGGGTTATGGTAGATTTTTACCGCGTCTGTCATGTTTTTTCTTCCTTATTACATCTTTTCGTACGGCTTGAAGCGCTGCTGCAGAGCGCGCAGCTGATCGATGCGCGCATCGTAGCGGGCCTGCTGCAGGCTGCCGAGTTTGACCTGCGAGCTGGCGCTGCTCAGCATAGAAATGGCTTGATCGAGACGACCGACCAGCGCAAAGCCTTCGGCACGTGCCGCCAGCTCCTGATCGCGGTTACCGAGCTGGGCTTCAACCTGCGCGAGCAGATCCCAACCGTTTTGATCGTCTTTATTGTTAAAGGTGTAGCGGTTCAGAATGGTCGCCGCTTCGGCAGGCTGACCGCCCTGTAAGTAAGCGTTCGCCAGGTTAAGCTGCAACACCGGGTTGGTGCGAACGTCTTTTGCCCCTTTCAGGCGGTTGATGGCGTCGGTGGCTTTTTTCTGCCCCAGATCGATATCGGTTGAGAGGTCGAGATACCACGGGTTGTTTGGCTCGGCGGCCAGCAGCGGCTGCAACGCTTTACGCGCCTCGTCATATTTACTGGCCTCCATCGCCTGCAGCGCCTGACCATATTGAGCCGCGTTTTTCTCCCGCACGTTGCCTTTGGAGAGCGCGTCCAGCAGATCGCTGGTGAGCTGGTTACGCCCGGAATTGTACATCCCCAGGGTTCTCACCTTTGCCATGTAGAAATCTTGTGAGGACTGCACGACAACCGGACGCATCTGGTTAGCTCGGTTACGGGCGTCCGACAGTCGGCTTTCAGGTAACGGGTGCGTCAGCAGGATTTCCGGTGGACGTGAGGAGTAACGCGCCTGATCGAGCAGTTTTTCGAGGAAGCTCGGCATGGCCTGCGGGTCAAAGCCTGAACGCTGCAGCACCTGAATCCCGATGCGGTCCGCTTCCTGTTCGTTTTGCTGGGTAAAGCTGATCATCCCCTGGCGGGTGCCCGCCAGCGTCCCGGTCAGTGCCGCCATCCCGGCCTGCGGGCTGGCCATCGCCAGCAGAATAGAGCCCAGCGCACCAACCCAGGTCAGCGGGGCGTTACGTTTCTGGTCTTCCATCGCACGCGCCAGATGACGCTGGGTGACGTGCGAAATTTCGTGCGCCATGACGGATGCCAGCTGGCTTTCGTTATCGGAATAGCGGAATAACGCCGAATGCAGCACCACGTTGCCGCCAAAAAAGGCGAAGGCGTTGATTTCGTCGTTATTAATTAAATAGAAGTGGAAAGGGGTTTTTACCGAGTCGGCGTGCGCGACCAGCCGCATGCCCAGACCATTGATGTACTGCACCAACAGCGGGTCATTGATCAGCGGCGCGCTACCGCGCAGCTGGCGAACGTAGTAATCACCCATCTGCATCTCCTGACCGATGGAGAGCGTGCTTCCTGCTGTGGTACCCATGTCCGGCAACGAGTCAGCCGAATCAGCGAAGGCGGGCGCAGCCTGACCGACAGTCAGTGCGGCGATAAGTGTCGCAACCAGTGTTTTTCTCAACTGCCTGAACATAACCACTGTCCTGTATTTTGGATGTGTCAATTTGACCGATGAACCGGCATATCGTTCATCTCCACTGACCTGCGAGTGTAGCCGTGTTGCGACATGAAGAAAATCCCATTCATCAGGCTTTTGCGAATCGTTACAGTGATACAAAAAGCGAAAGTCTTTTTTGTGACAGTTAGATACAATTCAGCTCTCACTCCCGCCATTCGATTCAGGGAAGGGTTGTATGCTCGAAATGTTAATGCAGTGGTATCGGCGTCGGTTTAGCGACCCGGAAGCCATTGCTTTGCTGGTTATTCTGGTTGCCGGGTTCGGTATTCTGTTCTTCTTTAGCGGCCTGCTTGCGCCGCTGCTGGTGGCGATTGTGCTGGCGTATCTGCTGGAGTGGCCAACGGCGCGTCTGGAAAATATCGGCTGTTCCCGCCGCTGGGCGACCAGCATCGTGCTGGTACTGTTTGTCGGCATAGTGTTACTGATGGCATTTGTGGTCATGCCGGTTGCCTGGCAGCAGGGGATCTACCTGATCCGTGATATGCCCGGCATGTTGAATAAGCTCTCTGATTTCGCCGCCACGCTGCCGCGTCGTTATCCCGCGCTGATGGATGCCGGGATTATTGACGCGATGGCCGAAAACATGCGCGCCCGCATCATGACGATGGGCGACTCGGTGGTGAAATACTCTCTGGCCTCGCTGGTCGGCCTGCTGACGCTGGCGGTTTACCTTGTGCTCGTGCCGTTAATGGTCTTCTTCCTGGTAAAAGATAAAGAACAGATGCTGAACGCCGTCAGGCGCATTCTGCCGCGTAACCGTGGCCTGGCAGGGCAGGTCTGGCAGGAGATGAATCAGCAAATCACCAACTACATTCGCGGCAAGGTGCTGGAGATGATTGTGGTGGGTGTCGCGACCTGGATTGGCTTCCTGATTTTCGGCCTGAACTACTCGCTGCTGCTGGCGGTGCTGGTGGGGCTGTCGGTGCTGATCCCGTATATCGGTGCCTTCGTGGTGACCATCCCGGTGGTGGGCGTCGCGCTGTTCCAGTTTGGTCTGGGTACGGAGTTCTGGAGCTGCTTCGCGGTGTACCTGATTATTCAGGGACTGGACGGTAACCTGCTGGTGCCGGTGCTGTTCTCGGAAGCGGTAAACCTGCATCCACTGGTGATTATTCTGTCAGTGGTGATTTTCGGCGGGCTGTGGGGATTCTGGGGCGTGTTCTTTGCTATTCCGCTGGCGACGCTGATTAAAGCCGTGGTTCACGCGTGGCCGGATGTGCCAGCGGTGGAAGAGAAGTAGGTTTTGTGCGGGCTGATGCCCTCACCCCGGCCCTCTCCCCGTGGGAGAGGGGGAAAACACTAAAAACGGCAACCTGGGTTGCCGTTTTGCTGTTTATCAGGCACTTGCTTTCAGCCAGTTCAACACCACGTCGTGGTGGTTGCTGGTTTTGAAGTCGTCAAACACATGCTCAACTTTACCGTCAGCGTCAATCAGGAAGCTGATGCGGTGAATGCCGTCGTAGGTTTTACCCATAAACGTTTTCTCACCCCAGACGCCGAACTGCTCGCAAACCTGGTGATCTTCATCGGAAAGTAGCGTGAAGTTCAGGATCTCTTTTTCCGCAAATCGTGACAGCTTTTCTGGTTTATCCGTGCTGATACCCAGCACTTCCACGCCGACTTTTTTCAACTCATCCATGTTATCGCGTAAGCCGCAGGCCTGTACGGTGCAGCCGGGGGTCATGGCTTTCGGGTAGAAATAGACCAGAACACGCTGTCCCTGGAAGTCGGTCAAATTTACTTGCTCGCCGTCTTGATCCGGCAAGCTAAATTTCGGTGCGATGTCACCGGCTTTCAGTGGATTCATTACTCAACTCCATCCTGTTCGTGCTGCGAATAATTTACGACGCTTATACTGCCCTGCGCGTTTAATTCTGTACAGAGGGCTTTGAACGCTTGCTCGATATTTGACGCATCCTGTGATGCAGGGCTGTGCGCGGTAATTTGAATAAACAGCACCGGAAGAGCATGGTCATCGCTTGGCTGCGTACGGGAAACCAGTTCGGCAATGTTCATCTGATGGCTGTCAAAAAGCGCCGTAAAACGCTCAATCAAATGCGGTGAATCAGGCACTTCAACCTGTACCCAGACGGTGGAAGGCAGTGCCGGACGCGGACGCGCGGTGGTGCGCTTCATCACTATCAGCAAATCCAGCTCGGCACCCTTCAGCGGCAGGGTTGATTCAATCAACGTAATGGCGTTCCAAGTGCCGGAAAGCAGCATAATAAACGTGAACTCATCGCCAAGCATAGCGAGACGGCTGTCTTCGATATTACAGCCGCAGCTGCTTACGTGGCGGGTGATGGTGTTCACGATACCCGGCCTGTCAGCACCCAACGCAGTGATAACCAGGTAATGTTGTGATGAGGTTGTCAAACCTGTTCTTCCTTTGCTTGGTTAAGTCTTCCTAAGGAAAGCATAAAAAAACATGCATACAACCGCCTGAGCGCCTCAGGTCGCTTGCTTTTATTACAGTTCCAAACGTAACATTGAGGCTCTTGTTCGCACAGAGGATGGCTCATGTTCACGGGAAGTATTGTCGCGCTTGTTACACCGATGGATGAAAAAGGTAATGTCTGCCGGTCAAGCATGAAGAAGCTCATTGATTACCATGTCGCCAATGGAACCTCGGCGATCGTTTCGGTAGGGACTACCGGTGAATCTGCCACGCTGAGCCACGAAGAGCACGGCGATGTGGTTATGCTGACCCTGGAGCTGGCTGACGGACGTATCCCGGTCATCGCAGGAACAGGGGCTAACGCAACCGCAGAAGCTATCAGCCTGACTCAACGTTTTAACGACAGCGGCATTGTTGGCTGTCTGACCGTCACGCCTTACTACAACCGTCCAACTCAGGAAGGTTTGTTCCAGCATTTCAAAGCCATCGCAGAACATACTGACTTGCCACAAATTCTGTATAATGTGCCGTCCCGTACCGGTTGCGATATGCTGCCGGAAACCGTTGGCCGTCTCTCGAAAGTAAAAAATATTATCGGGATTAAAGAGGCGACAGGGAACTTAAGCCGCGTTCATCAGATCAAAGAGCTGGTTTCAGATGACTTTATCCTGTTGAGCGGCGACGATGCGACCGCGCTGGACTTTATGCAGCTCGGTGGTCATGGCGTGATCTCCGTAACGGCTAACGTTGCGGCCCGCGATATGGCGGAAATGTGCAAACTGGCCGCGGCCGGTCATTTTGATGAAGCTCGCGTGATTAATCAGCGTCTGATGCCATTGCACAATAAATTATTTGTCGAACCCAATCCGATCCCAGTGAAATGGGCGTGTAAGGAATTGGGACTTGTAGCATCCGACACGCTGCGTCTGCCAATGACACCGATTACCGACCACGGTCGTGAAATTGTCGCTGGCGCGCTGAAGCATGCCGGTTTGCTGTAAAGTTTAGGGAGATTTGATGGCTTATTCAGTACAGAAGTCGCGCCTGGCGAAGGTTGCGAGTGTTTCGCTTGTTATGCTGCTCGCTGCCTGTAGTTCGGACTCGCGCTACAAGCGCCAGGTGAGCGGTGATGAATCCTATCTGGATGCGGCGCCGCTTGCTGAACTTCATGCACCGGCTGGTATGATCCTGCCGATTCAAAACGGCGATTATAATATCCCCGTCACTAACGGCAGTGGTCTTGTCGGTAAAGCGCTTGATATTCGTCCACCTGCTCAGCCTCTGGCGCTGGTGAGCGGTGCGCGTACCCAGTTTACCGGTGATACGGCATCCCTGATGGTTGAAAACAGCCGCAACAGCACGCTGTGGCCGCAGGTTGTCAGCGTTATTCAGTCTAAGAACTACACGATTGATAAACGCGATGATGCCAGCCAGACGTTAACAACGGACTGGATCGAGTGGAACCGCCTGGATGAAGATCAGCAGTACCGTGGTCGTTATCAAGTCTCCGTTAAACCGCAGGGTTATCAGCAGGCGGTTACCGTTAAGCTGTTAAACCTGGAGCAGGCGGGTAAACCGGTTGCTGATGCTGCGTCAATGCAGCGTTACAGCACCGAAATGCTGAACGTCATTGCAGCCGGTCTGGATAAGAACGCGACTGACGCCGCTAACGCAGCGCAGAACCGCAGTGGTTCTTCCTACGACGTGCAGAGCGCGGCGGATGATACCGGTCTGCCAATGCTGGTGGTGCGTGCACCGTTTAACCAGACCTGGCAGCGTCTGCCAGCGACGCTGGAAAAAGTGGGCATGAAAGTGACCGACAGCACGCGTTCAACCGGTAGCATGACGGCAACCTACAAGCCGCTGTCTGACAGCGCATGGCAGGAACTGGGCGCGAAAGATCCTCAGCTTGCCTCCGGTGACTACAAAATTCAGGTAGGTGACCTCGATAACCGCAGTAGCCTGCAGTTTATCGATCCGAAAGGTCACACGCTGACCCAGGCGCAGAATGATGCGCTGGTCGCCGTCTTCCAGGCGGCATTCAGCAAATAAATACAAGGGCTGGTGAATCCAGCCCTTTTTATTTTCGTGCCACGCAAACGTGTGCGTGGCATAATATCCCCAGTTTTGAACACAAATCATCACACCAGGAGTAATGAAGATGCAGAAGCAAGCTGAGTTGTATCGTGGCAAAGCGAAGACCGTATACAGCACGGAAAACCCGGATCTGTTGGTGCTCGAGTTCCGCAATGATACGTCAGCAGGGGATGGCGCACGCATTGAACAGTTCGATCGTAAAGGCATGGTGAACAACAAGTTCAACCACTTCATTATGAGCAAACTGGCCGAAGCGGGTATCCCGACCCAGATGGAAGCGTTATTGTCCGATACGGAATGTCTGGTGAAAAAACTGGACATGGTTCCGGTTGAGTGCGTCATTCGTAACCGTGCCGCTGGCTCCCTGGTGAAGCGTCTCGGCATTGAAGAAGGTATCGAACTGAATCCACCGCTGTTTGACCTGTTCCTGAAAAACGACGCCATGCACGACCCGATGGTCAACGAATCTTACTGCGAAACCTTCGGCTGGGTGAGCAAAGAGAATCTGGCGCGTATGCAGGAGCTGACCTACAAAGCGAACGACGTGCTGAAAAAACTGTTTGATGACGCAGGGCTGATCCTCGTCGACTTCAAGCTGGAGTTCGGTCTGTTCAAAGGCGAAGTGGTGCTGGGCGATGAGTTCTCCCCGGACGGCAGCCGCCTGTGGGATAAAGAAACCCTGGATAAAATGGATAAAGACCGTTTCCGTCAGAGCCTGGGTGGCCTGATTGAAGCGTACGAAGCGGTTGCTCACCGTTTAGGCGTTAAGCTCGACTAATCTCCTCAATTGCCAAAGGATATTCATATCCTTTGGCGTCTTACCCTTGTTTACTATGGTAATCTTGTCATTAACCGCCTACGATCATAGCTATTATTAATGGAATAGTTCGAGGTGGTTATGCGCTGGCAAGGGCGTCGTGAAAGTGACAATGTAGAAGACAGGCGCAGCAGTGGCGGCGGCGGCCCTTCAATGGGCGGTCCCGGCTTCCGGTTGCCCAGTGGAAAGGGCGGTATCATCCTGCTGATTGTGGTGCTGGTCGCAGGGTATTACGGTGTGGATCTCACCGGTTTGATGACCGGGGAGCCGCTCCAGCAACAACAATACTCTCAGCGCTCCATCAGCCCGAACGAAGATGAAGCGGCCAAATTTACCTCCGTTATTCTTGCGACCACAGAAGAAACCTGGGGCCAGCAGTTCGAGAAAATGGGGCGTACCTATCAGCAGCCGAAGCTGGTGATGTACCGCGGTGCGACGCGCACCGGATGCGGTACCGGACAGTCCGTGATGGGGCCGTTCTACTGCCCGGCGGACAGCACTGTCTATATCGATCTCTCATTTTATGATGACATGAAAAGCAAACTGGGTGCCGACGGCGATTTTGCCCAGGGCTATGTGATCGCGCATGAGGTCGGCCACCACGTGCAAAAATTGCTCGGCATCGAGCCTAAAGTGCGTCAGCTTCAGCAGAATGCGTCTCAGGCTGAAGTGAACCGTCTTTCTGTCAAAATGGAGCTGCAGGCGGACTGCTTCGCCGGCGTCTGGGGCAATAGCATGAAACAGCAGGGCGTTCTGGAAACGGGCGACCTTGAAGAGGCGCTGAACGCCGCGCAGGCCATCGGCGATGACCGTCTCCAGCAGCAAAGCCAGGGGAGAGTGGTACCAGACAGTTTCACTCACGGTACTTCGGAGCAGCGTTACAGCTGGTTTAAACGTGGCTTCGACAGCGGTGACCCTGCGCAATGTAATACCTTCGGCAAAGCGATGTAATGTTGCCGTTTGAACATCTGATCAGCCAGCTCAGGCGTAAAGGTCATCGTCGTTTGGTTGTACTCAGCGGCGATGCGCATTGGACATTGACGCAGGCGGTGGCCCTGCGCGATGCCCAGCCTGGAGATTGGCTATGGCTGGATGAGCACCCGTCGAAAGCCATCAGTGGGCTGCTGGGGCGCGAGTTTCAGCACGCGGTTTTTGATGCTCGCGCGGGGTTCGACGTCTCGGCCTTTGCCGCCCTCAGCGGGACGCTGCGCGCCGGGAGTCTGCTGGTGCTGCTGGTTCCGCCTTTCTCCGTCTGGGCGGAAACACCGGACAGCGACTCCGTTCGCTGGAGCGACAGCGCCGAGCCTATCGCCACGCCGCATTTTGTGCACCATTTCCAGCGCACCATCGTCGCTGACCCTGACACCATCCTGTGGTGTCAAAACCAACCGCTAGCGCTTCCTCCGTTTCCTGATATCCCTGACTGGCAGCCAGCCAGCGGCGACCCGCAGCGTGAGCAGGCTGACATCCTGCGTACGCTCCTGGCCATGAACACTGGCGTCGTGGCGGTCACGGCACCTCGTGGACGCGGAAAGTCAGCGCTTGCAGGAATGTTGCTAAAGCGTATTCAGGGCACTGCGGTAGTGACTGCACCTGCGAAAGGGGCAACGGATGTCATCGCCCGTTTTGCGGGAGAGCATTTTCACTTTATGGCGCCGGATGCGCTGCTCGCGTCGACGCTGCAGGCCGACTGGCTGATTGTCGATGAGGCGGCCGCCATTCCGGGACCGCTTCTTGAAAAGCTGGTTGAGCGTTTTCCCCGCGCTCTGTTGACCACCACGGTTCAGGGTTATGAAGGAACAGGCCGGGGTTTTCTGCTGAAGTTTTGCGCCCGGTTCAGCGGGTTGCAGTCTTTCACCTTATCAACGCCGGTTCGCTGGGCCGCCGGGTGCCCCCTCGAGCGTGTGGTGTCAGAGATTCTGCTGTTTGACGATGCGCTCATCGACCAGAAACCGGAAGGTGACGTACGTTTAACGTCGCTGGAGCCGCAGATGTGGGAAAGCAATCCGGCGCGTGTGGCGGGCGTTTATGAGCTGTTATGTGCCGCGCATTACCGCACGTCTCCGCTTGATTTACGCCGGATGATGGACGCGCCGGGACAGCATTTTACCGTTGCTGAAACTGACTCAACCCTCGCCGGCGCTCTCTGGCTGGTGGAGGAGGGCGGCTTATCCCCAGAGCTTAGTCGCGCGGTGTGGGCGGGATTTCGTCGGCCGCGTGGGAATCTGGTGGCGCAGTCTCTGGCTGCCCACGGCGGCTCGCCACTGGCGGCGACGCTTAAGGGCCGACGGATCACGCGTATTGCCGTTCATCCCCATCGTCAACGGGAAGGTATTGGTCGTCGGCTTATCCGTAGCGCCAGCGGGGAGGATTATCTCTCCGTGAGTTTTGGCTATACCGACGAGCTGTGGTGCTTCTGGCAGCAGTGCGGCTTTGTGCTGGTGCGGATAGGCAGCCACCGCGAAGCGAGCAGCGGCTGCTTCACCGCGATGGCGTTGCTGCCGCTTAGCGAGGCGGGGCATCAGCTGTGCGCGCAGGCACATCAGCGTCTGCGGCGTGACGCCCGGGTCCTCTCGGCCTGGAATGGCGAAAAGATCCCGGTATCAGATGGCTGGGAAGCTACCCTTAATAATGACGACTGGCAGGAGCTGGCGGGGTTTGCCTTTGCCCATCGGGCGTTCTCGACCTCCGTTGCCGCGTTAACCCGCTTGCTGTTAAACGTGGACATGCCGCTCCCGCTTTTGCGCAGTAAACTGGCGGGGGAAACGGATAACGCCGGGCGAAAATCCTTGCTGGCGAACCTGCGCAAAGAAACAGCACAAGCGCTTGAAAGTCTTGATGAAACACGCTGTCAGAAGTTGAAAGACGACATTTTGCAATGGCAATTTTTTCAATGACTTCATCAGTAAAGTGGCATGGTCATTACCCCACAGAGGCGTAGAATCCTGCTCATCACTTAAGGAGAACGCCATGAAACACGATCATTTTGTTGTTCAAAGCCCTGAAAAACCGGCTAAACAGTTACTGCTGCTGTTTCATGGCGTTGGCGATAACGCCGTCAATATGGGGCAGATTGGCAGCTGGTTTGCGCCGGTTTTCCCGGATGCACTGATTGTCAGCATCGGCGGCGTAGAGCCTTGTGGCCCTGAAGGTCGCCAGTGGTTTTCGGTGCAGGGTGTGACGGAAGAGAACCGTCAGGCGCGCATCGATGCCATCATGCCGACCTTCATCGATACCGTACGCTACTGGCAGCAGCAGAGCGGCGTGGGCGCTGACGCAACGGCGCTGATTGGTTTTTCACAGGGGTCAATTATGTCGCTGGAGAGCGTGAAAGCGCAGCCGGGGCTGGTATCCCGCGTGATTGCCTTTAACGGTCGTTTCGCCACTCTGCCCGGCAGCGTGACGACGCAGACCACCATTCATTTGATCCACGGTGGTGAAGATCGGGTGATTGAGCTTTCGCATGCGGTTGCCGCGCAGGAATCGCTTATCCGCGCTGGCGGCGACGTCACGCTGGATATCGTTGACGATCTGGGGCACGCGATTGACGACCGCAGCATGCAGTTTGCGCTCGATCGTTTGCGTTATACCGTGCCGAAGCACTACTTCGACGAAGCGCTCAGCGGTGGTAAGCCGAATGATGATGATATTGTAGAGTTTATGTGAGGATTCCCCCTCTCCCAGGGAGAGGGGGGAAACAGATCGATTACTTCTTCTGGTCCTTTTTCGGCCAGTCGTCTTCATCGTCCCACTTGTCGTTAAAATCACGATGTGGCGGAAGATCCGGTTTGTTGGCGAGGAACTTCTTATGGTCAACGCGCTTCAGATCTTTAATCACGTTCAACAGCACGCCTACCAGAAACACCAACACCAGAATCCACCAGTACTTTGAAAGCCAGTCCATTCGCTAATCCTCTAAGCAGTCGTCAGGCGACGAGCTGCTCCATAATACGTTGATACATACGGGCCAGCAGTTGTAAATCAGCCGCGTTGACGCATTCATTGATTTTGTGAATGGTCGCGTTTACTGGACCCAGTTCGACAACCTGTGCACCCATACGGGCGATAAAGCGTCCGTCAGAGGTGCCGCCAGTCGTCAGCAGCTGTGGCTTAATTTCATTATAGTGTGCGATGGCGTTCACTACCGCATCTACCAGCTTTCCACGCTGCGTCAGGAACGGTTGGCCGGACACCCACCACTCCACGGTATAGCGCAGCTGGTGTTTTTCCAGCAGTGCGATCACGCGGGCTTTGATCATCTCGTCGGTCAGTTCCGTGCTGAAGCGGAAGTTGAACTGTACAAAGCAATCCCCAGGGATGACGTTGTTGCTGCCGGTTCCGGCCTTGACGTTGGCAATCTGCATGCTGGTTGGTGGGAAGAATTCGTTGCCTTTGTCCCACTCTATCCCCACCAGTTCGTTCAGCATCGGCGCGGCACGGTGCACCGGGTTGTCGGCCAGGTGAGGATAGGCCACGTGCCCCTGCACACCGTGAATGGTCAGATTACAGGTCATGGACCCGCGACGACCGTTTTTCACGACATCGCCCACCACTTCGGTGCTGGATGGCTCACCCACCAGGCAGTAGTCGAGACGTTCGTTACGCGCCATCAGCGCGTCAACGACTTTCACGGTACCGTTATGCGCGCTGGCTTCTTCGTCGGAGGTGATCAAAAACGCGAGACGATTTTTATGATTAGGATGCTGGGCAACGAAACGCTCTGCGGCCACGACCATGGCCGCCAGTGAGCCTTTCATGTCTGCCGCACCGCGGCCAAACAGCATACCGTCGCGGATGGTGGGTTCGAACGGGGGATTGATCCAGCGGTCTGCATCACCCGCGGGAACCACATCCGTATGCCCGGCAAACGCCAGCGTTTCCCCCTGACCGCGCCAGGCCCAGAAGTTCTGCGTGTCGCCAAAATCCATGCGCTCAACGGTAAAACCGATGGCACGCAGACGCTCAATCATTAATGCCTGACAACCTGCATCGTCCGGGCTAAGGGAAGGACGGCGGATAAGCTGCTGAGTCAGCTCAATGACCGGGCATGACATAGACTACACCTCAACGAAAAAAGTCAGAATAAAGGGTTTCACTGAAACCCAGCAGCATAGGCTGACCTGGCTTGCAGAGCAATGGGCGTTTGATAATTGCTGGCATTTCAAGCATCAGTTCTGCCGCGCTGTCCGCATCGGTGATACCGGCGCGGACGGATTCATCCAGTTTACGCCAGGTGGTCCCCCGAGTATTGAGCAGCGCTTCCCAGCCCAGTTCACCGATCGCGGTATGCAGAAATTCTGCATCCAGACCATCAGCACGGTAATCGTGAAAGCGGTATTCTACGTTGTTTGCTTCAAGCCAGCGGCGGGCTTTTTTGATAGTGTCGCAATTTTTAATGCCGTACATCACAATCATAGTGAATCCTTTTGTTCTTATGCAGAAAGAATGTTCAATAAATTCGAAGATATATCCTTAAGTGGAATATAACACATTCAGGAATTCTCTTGATTTACAATTCTCCTTAATTCACCTCACACCTGTAAGCTGAATATTCTTTCATCATTTAAGCATAGATGTCTATCAGGTTTAAATCTCTAATAAAGTCAGTGGTTAAATATCTAATCATCTGCTCGTAGGGTTATTTCAAAATATTGCTGGCGGTCACACAAAATTTAAGGGCGTGCGTTCATATTTATCATAAATCCACCGGGGATAGCGGGGTACAATCACTGCAATTGGTTAAATAGTCTTCACATTGATGATACGTTTCCGTAGAATGCGCATAATAATAAGAGAGGTTGTTATGATTGAACGTGAACTGGGGAACTGGAAAGATTTTATCGAAGGCATGCTTCGTAAATGACATTCAGTAAGAATTGCAAGCGCACTTAAATAAGTAAAATAACCATAGTGTGAATGAATCACACAATAAAAAGGCGGCTTCGAAAGCCGCCTTTTTTATTTCATTGGTTACTCAGGCTTTTCCTTCAGCGGGAAGCGACGTCGTACCAGCACAAAGAACAGCGGCACGAAATAAATAGCCAGAATCGTGGCTGAAATCATTCCCCCCATCACCCCGGTACCGACCGCATGCTGGCTGCTGGAACCGGCACCCGAACTGGTCGCCATCGGCAGTACCCCGAAGACAAACGCCAGAGAGGTCATCAGAATCGGGCGTAAACGCTGGCGGCAAGCGTACAGCGTTGCGGCTAGCAGGTCCTGGCCTTTCGCATTCATCTCATTGGCAAATTCCACGATCAGAATGGCGTTTTTGGCCGACAGGCCAATCACAGTCAGCAGCCCCACCTGGAAGTAAACATCGTTCTCCAGGCCGCGCATCCAGGTTGCCAGCAGCGCACCGATGACGCCTAACGGCACCACCAGCATTACCGAGAACGGTACTGACCAGCTCTCATACAGTGCGGCAAGGCAGAGGAAGACCACCAGCAGCGACAGGGCGTACAGCGCAGGGGCCTGTGCACCGGAGAGCCGCTCCTGATACGACATCGCCGTCCACTCCAGGCCAAACCCGGTTGGCAACTGCTGCACCAGTTTTTCCATAATATTCATCGCGGTACCGGTACTGACGCCCGGCGCGGCTTCACCTACGATCTCCAGCGCCGAGTAGCCGTTATAGCGTTCCAGGCGCGGTGAGCCGGTTTCCCAACGCGACGTGGCGAAGGCGGAGAACGGCACCATGCCCCCTGCGTTATTACGCACATACCAGCGGTTAATATCGTCCGGCAGCATACGGTATTTGGCGGCAGACTGAACGTAGACCTTTTTCACGCGGCCGCGATCCATAAAGTCGTTGACGTAGCTTGAGCCCCAGGCCGTTTGCAGCGTGTCGTTGATGTCATCAATGGATACGCCGAGCGCCTGCGCTTTACGCTGGTCGATATCGACCTGGAGCTGCGGGCTGTCATCCAGACCGTTGTGACGGACGCGGGTCAGCTGTGGATCCTTGCTGGCCAGATCGAGCAATTTATCGCGCGCAGCCATTAACGCGTCATGTCCGGCTCCCGCGTGATCCTGCAGCTCCATATCAAACCCGGCGGAACTCCCCAGACCGCTGATGGCCGGAGGGCTGCTGGCAAATACGCGCGCTTCTTTGATATGGCTGAAGGCTTTCGTCGCGCGTTCAATAATGGCGAACGAGGAGCCTGTGTCGCTGTCGCGCTGATCCCAGTCTTTCAGGCGCACGAACATGCGTGCGACGTTCTGCCCGTTCCCGCCCGGGCCCGAGCCGACGGTGGAGAAGACGGAAACAACGTTATCTTTCTCTTTGGTGTGGAAATAGTTCTCAACCTTCTGCACCACCTTCAACGTTTGTTGCTGCGTAGAACCGCTTGGCAGCTGAACGGAGGTGATAAACATGCCGCGATCTTCCAGCGGCAGGAAGGAGGTTGGCAGACGCAGGAACAGGAACACCATTCCGCCTAACAGCAGGACATACATCGCCATCCAGCGCACGCTGCGATGCAGGATCTTACCCACGCCCGCCTCATAGCGCGCCGCGTTGCGGTTGAACATGCGGTTAAACCAGCCGAAAAAGCCTTTTTGCCCGTGATGCTCGCCTTTATGTAACGGCTTGAGGAGGGTGGCGCAGAGGGCAGGGGTGAGGATCATCGCCACCAGCACCGAGAGCACCATCGCGGAGACAATCGTGATGGAAAACTGGCGGTAAATCGCACCGGTGGTGCCGCCAAAGAACGCCATCGGGATAAACACCGCTGAGAGCACCATTGCAATACCGACCAGCGCGCCCTGAATTTGCCCCATCGATTTTCGCGTGGCTTCGCGCGGCGAGAGTCCTTCTTCGCTCATGATGCGTTCGACGTTTTCCACCACCACGATGGCGTCATCCACCAGCAGGCCAATCGCCAGCACCATCGCGAACATGGTTAAGGTATTGATACTGTAACCAAAGGCATACAGCACGGCGAAGGTGCCGAGCAGCACCACCGGAACGGCAATGGTGGGAATAAGCGTGGCGCGGAAGTTTTGCAGGAACAGGTACATGACCAGGAACACCAGCCCGATCGCTTCCAGCAGGGTTTTCACCACGTCTTCAATAGAGGCTTTAACGAAGGAGGTGGTTTCGTAGGCGACTTTGTATTCCAGCCCGTGCGGGAAATAGTGCGACAGTTCGTCAAGGCGATTTAGCACCTGTTCGGCGGTTGCCATTTCGTTCGCGCCGGAGGCCAGCTTCACCCCTAAGCCGGATGCCTGGTTACCGTTAAAGCGGCTCAGATAATCATACTTTTCCGCGCCCATTTCCACGGTCGCGACATCGCCCAGCCGTACTTCAGAGCCGTCCTGATTGACCCGCAGGGTGATATTACGGAACTGATCGGGCGTCTGGAGCAGGGACTGAGAGTTAATGGTCGCGTTCAGCGCCTGGTTATCGACAGAGGGTGTACCGCCCAGCTGACCGACGGCGATCTGAGCGTTCTGCGATTCGATGGCGTCAGTCACGTCTTTGGCCGTCATCTGCACGCTGTTTAGCTTGTTGGGATCCAGCCAGATGCGCATGGAATACTGCGAGCCGTAGGCGTCGATATCCCCCACGCCGTTAATACGGCTGAGCGGATCCTGGATATTACTCGCCACGTAGTCAGCGATATCCTGCTTATCCATCGAACCATCGGTGGAGACAAACGCGATGGTTAAAATATTGGTGTCACCGGTTTTACGTACGGTCACGCCCTGGTTCTGCACCGCCTGCGGTAGCTTACGCAGGGCAGACTGCAGCTGGTTTTGCACCTGCTGCACCGCCTCATCCGGGTCGGTTCCCGCCGTAAAACTCAGTGTCACCGTAGCCTGACCGGTGGCGCTGCTCTGTGAGGACATGTACATCAGGTTATCGAGACCCGTCATGTTCTGCTCGATCACCTGGGTGACGGTATTTTCCAGCGTCTGGGCTGATGCGCCAGGATAGTTTGCCGTGACGCGCACATTTGGCGGCGCCAGATCGGGGTATTGCTCAACAGGAAGTGAAGTAATCGCCAGAACACCCGTCAGACATAACAGAATGGCAAGTACCCAGGCAAAAATGGGGCGATCGATGAAGAAATTCGCCATGAAAGTGTGACCTCGTTTTGCTGCACGTCATTATTGTTTATTGCCCGCATAACTTTAGCGGTTAGGCCCAGGTCAAACGTGGAGAAATAAAGGAGATAATGTAAATTATCATGCGCTTTTCCCTGCGCGCTCCCCTTTACCGTTATTTACCCGCCAGCGCTGCGGGTGTACGGAAAGTGACGGTGACCTCCGTTCCGCCGTTTTTCGGCTGTGAAAAGCGCAGCGTTCCGCCGAGCCGTTCTGCACGTTCGCGCATGATGTTCAGCCCGTAATGGCCCGGCGGTTCGTTCGCCTCGCCAATGCCAATACCGTTATCGCGTACCGCCACGCTGTGCGTACCGTCAGCGGCGGTAATGCAGCTGACGGTGATCTCGCTCGCGTCGGCGTGTTTGATGGCGTTCAGCACCGCTTCACGCACAATCTGCAGCAAATGCACCTGTTTTTGCGCATCCAGGGCCAGGGATGAGAGTCGACAATCGAGAACCAGCTTCGCCTTCGTCTGGGTTTGCAATCCCTCGAGAGACTCCTGCAGCGCGGCGGGCAGGTTTGCGTGGTTGAGCGTCAGGCGGAAGGTGGTGAGCAGTTCACGCAGCTGGTGCCAGGCGTTGTTAAGCTCGCGCGAGAAGTCCGTGATGATGGTCTGCGCCTGGGCATTCTCATCCGGGACGGTGCGTTTGAGCAGGGCAAGCTGAATGCGCAGATAGGACAATACCTGCGCCAGCGAATCATGCAGTTCGCGGGCGATGGTGGCGCGCTCTTCCATCAGCAGCAGCTGTTGATAGTGTTTTTGCGCCTGGTTGAAGTAAAGCCCGCGCCCCAGCATCGTCGCCACGCTCTTCATCAGCGGGAGTGACACGCCCCCGGTCTCGCTCTGCCAGCGCAGTTCGCCATACAGGGTGTCCTGCATCAGAACAGGCAAACTGTGCAGTTTCGCGCCTTCGGCTTCGCTGCCTTCGAACAGTTGCCAGTCGTCACTGGTCCGCAGCGCCAGATAATTTATCTGCGTGTATTCATGCACGATCTGCAAAATATGCCTGAAACAATGGCTGTCTATCTGTCCGGTATTCAGCGCCTGAGAACATTTGAACAGCATTTCGAGCTGCTGGTGCGCCTCATTCAGGTGCTGCGTCTTTTCGGCCACGGATTGCTCCAGCGAGCGATAAAGCGAATGCAGTTCGGCTGACATATGGTTAAACGCGCGGGAAAGCTGGCCCAGCTCGTTGGGCAGGGCGGTATCCGGTGCGGGCGTATCAAATTGTCCCTGTTCGATACGCTCGCTGGCCGCGACCAGATTGTTCAGCGGCAGTACCACCTGACGGCGGATCCGCCGCAGCGTCGCCAGCGCCAGCAGCAGAATGCTCAGTCCACCCGCCAGCGACATCA
This sequence comes from Enterobacter sp. JMULE2, assembly GCF_013337145.1. NCBI lineage: Bacteria > Pseudomonadati > Pseudomonadota > Gammaproteobacteria > Enterobacterales > Enterobacteriaceae > Enterobacter > Enterobacter sp. JMULE2. The sequence goes on along the minus strand of NZ_SGWD01000016.1, from coordinate 84,714 downwards.
GGATCACCAGCTGAATTTTATGTTCGGTGTAGTGCTGAAGCGCCAGCACAAAGGCATCAATACGGCCGACGAAATCCTCAATGTGGGCCTGATACCAGGCGGTGTTGCCGCTGGCGATGCGCTGGCTCATCTCCTGCCAGGCAAGATGCAGCTGGTGGTAGCGCTGTTTAACATCGTCCGGCACATACCAGCGGTTCAACGTCTGCAGCGCAGGGGCGCTCAGCGTCTGCTGCCAGGCTTCACGGTGTTCCATCAGTGACGGGCTGGCGCGCTGCATTTCGTAGCCCAGGCGGTAGCTCTGCATACGCAGCGAACCCGCAATGTTGATCGCCTCAGCGTCTCGCTGGCTGCTGGCGAGGGTCATCAGCGCGATGGCGCTGGTCATAACGGATAACACAATCATCGAAAAGAAAGCCCGAGCCAGGCTTCCGGAAACAGGGCGTTTAACGGTCACAAATCAGCTTCCTGAATAAATTGATCTGCCACAGGTTCACTGGAGATAGTTCGGCTTTCTGGGCATTTGAACATTGCCTGAACACGTCACCGTGGCTAAATACAGTACATATAGAAAGAATAAGGTTATTGAACCAAAAACAGGTGTCGTTATGAATCGTTTTATTATGGCCAACAGCCAGCAATGCATAGGGTGTCGTGCCTGTGAGGTCGCGTGTGTGATGGCGCACAACGATGAGCAACATGTTCTGAGTGAGCGCCATTTTCATCCCCGTATTACGGTCCTCAAATCAGAGGGGAAGAACAGTCCCGTTACCTGCCACCATTGCGAAAATGCCCCCTGCGCGCACAGCTGCCCGAACGGGGCTATCAGCAAGCACAGCGACAGCGTACAGGTGAATCAACATAAATGCATTGGTTGCAAAGCCTGCGTGGTAGCCTGCCCGTTCGGCACGATGGACATCATCGTTACGCCGCTGGATAACGCGAGCGTGAAGGCGTCGGCACATAAATGCGATCTCTGCCTGGCGCGGTCTCAGGGGCCTGCTTGTATTGAAAACTGCCCGGCTGACGTGCTCACGCTTGCCACCCCCGCCGTGCTGGATAACCTGTCGAAAGCGCGGCGCACGCGCACCGCGCGACTGGAAGCGCAGCCGTGGCACGGCGAGGCGGTGCAACAGGTTCAGCCGCAAACCAAACTACAGCAGTTGCACAATACTCCTCCACGGGGCGAGCCAGACAAGCTGCCGGCGCAAGAACGCGCCTGCCATTTCAACGAAATCTATCTGCCGTTTCGGGCTGAACAGGCCAGACGTGAGGCGTCCCGCTGCCTGACCTGCGGGGAGCACAGCATCTGCGAGTGGACCTGCCCGCTGCACAACCACATTCCGCAGTGGATTGCGCGCGTCAACGCGGGAGATATCACCGGCGCGGCAGAACTCTCCCATCAAACCAACTGTTTACCGGAAATTACGGGCCGCGTTTGCCCGCAGGACCGCTTATGCGAAGGTGCCTGCACGCTGCGCGATGAGTCTGGTTCCGTGACCATTGGTAATATCGAGCGCTACATCTCAGACCAGGCGCTGGCGATGGGCTGGACGCCGGACATGAGCGACGTCCTCCCGGTGGGCAAGCGGGTGGCCATTATTGGCGCGGGCCCGGCAGGGCTGGCGTGCGCCGACGTCCTGGTACGCAGCGGCGTGAGCGTGACGGTGTATGACCGCCATCCGGAAATCGGCGGACTGCTGACGTTTGGCATTCCCGCCTTCAAGCTGGATAAATCCCTGCTCGCGCGGCGCAGAGAGATATTTACCGCGATGGGGATCCGGTTCGAACTCAACTGCGAAGTGGGACGCGATGTCTCTCTGACGCAGCTGCAGCGTGATTATGATGCCCTGTTTATTGGCGTAGGAACCTACCGCTCCATGAAGGCCGGTATCCCTCATGAAGATGCGCCGGGTGTCTATGACGCGTTGCCGTTCCTGGTGGCGAACACCCGCCATGTGATGGGGCTTGAGTCGAGCGCCTCTGAGCCGTTTATCGACACGCAGGGGCTGAATGTGGTGGTACTCGGCGGAGGGGATACGGCGATGGATTGCGTGCGAACCGCGCTGCGGCAGGGGGCCGCCAAAGTGACCTGTGCCTATCGCCGGGACGAGGCCAACATGCCGGGATCGAAAAAAGAGGTGAAGAACGCGAAAGAGGAGGGGGCGGCGTTTGAATTTAACGTCCAGCCCGTCGAGCTGACGCTTGCTTCGGACGGGAAGGTCAACGGTATCCGGATGCTGCGCACCGAACTGGGTGAACCGGATGCGCAGGGTCGTCGTCGTCCCGTTCCGATTGCAGGCAGTGAGTTCGTCCTGCCTGCCGATGCGGTGATCATGGCGTTTGGCTTTAACCCGCACGCGATGCCCTGGCTGCAGGCCCAGGGCGTGGAAACGGATGACTGGGGGCGCATCATTGCCTCTGTCGAAGGACAGTATCGTTACCAGACCAGCAACCCGCAAATTTTTGCCGGAGGTGACGCTGTGCGCGGTGCCGATTTAGTGGTCACTGCGATGGCTGAGGGGCGCCATGCGGCGCAGGGTATTCTCGACTGGCTTGAGATAACAGCGCCAACGGCGCACTAAATCCGACCGGCGACAAAGCGCGCTCCACGGCGTAGTATTACTGCACTCATTATGCCGTGGAGCCCGTATGACCCTCAAAATTGACGTTATTAAAGACAAAATCCTGTCCGAAAATTACTTTGTCCTGCGTAACATCACCTATGATTTAACGCGTAAGAATGGTGAAGTGATCCGCCACAAGCGCGAGGTCTACGACCGTGGCAATGGCGCAACCATTTTGCTCTACAACCGTGAAAAACAGAGCGTGGTATTGATTCGCCAGTTTCGGGTGGCGACATGGGTGAATGGCAATCCTGACGGACGATTAATTGAAACCTGCGCTGGCCTGCTTGACGATGATGAGCCTGAGGTTTGTATCCGCAAAGAGGCCGTTGAAGAAACGGGCTTCGAAGTGGGTGAGGTGAAAAAGGTGTTCGAACTGTTCATGTCGCCAGGCGGCGTGACGGAAATTGTCCACTTCTTCATTGCGGAATACCACGATGCGCAGCGCACTCACCGGGGCGGTGGCGTTGAGGACGAGGATATTGAGGTGCTGGAAATGCCGTTTTCTCAGGCACTGGCAATGGTGAGAAGCGGAGAGATCAGGGACGGTAAAGCCGTAATATTGTTGCAGTACCTGCAAACGACCGGGATCATGAGCCCCTCTTTCGAACGGTGATAGATTACATTTCAGATAAATCTATCCGATAAATCCGATTGAGCAAGCCCGGTTCGGACACGAAGATACTGCCCAGTTTGACGTTTTCGTTTCCGGGATTGTGCCATCCATGCGCTACTGCGTTTTTATTCTCTTCCTGTTTTGCGTGCTACCCGCGCCATTGGTGTGGGCAGCCCCCGCCCAGCAGTCCTTCTCTGACTGGCAGGTCACCTGCAATAACCAGAATTTTTGCGTTGCGCGAAATACCGGTGAACATCGCGGTCTGGTCATGACGCTCAGCCGCAGCGCGGGCGCCAAAACGGACGCCACGCTGCGGATCGATCTTGGTGGGCTTTCTGACCCCGCCGTGAAAGAGCCTGATATCGCGCCGCGACTGCTGCTGGATGACGTACCGCTTAAGCTTTCGCCTCAGCACTGGCAATTAACGCCCTGGCATCTGAAGACTGACGATGCCGCCACCATCACCGCTTTTTTGAAAAACATTCAGGAAGGGCACGCCCTGACGTTGCAGGGTGGTAAGCAGGTTATCTCACTGGATGGCCTGAAAGCGGCGCTGCTGTTTATCGATGCCCAGCAAAAACGCGTCGGCAGCAAAACCGCCTGGATAAAAAAAGGGAACAGTCCGCCGCTGAGCGTGCCGCCCGCACCCGCATTAAAAGAGGTGGCAGTCGTCAACCCGACACCGACGCCGCTGACCCATGAAGAGTTGAACGACCTGCTGGATTATGGCACCTGGCGGATGAATAACAGTCAATGCTCGCTTGATCCGAACCGCCGTGAAGTCCGCGTTACCGCGTTAACCGATGACAAAGCGCTGCTGATCGTCAGCTGTGAAGCCGGGGCGTATAACACCGTCGATTTGGCATGGCAGGTTTCGCGCAAAAAGCCGTTTTCTGCCCGTAGCATCAGGTTGCGTCTGCCATTTACCCCTTCAAGCAACAGCAGTGAGATGGAGCTGATGAATGCCAGCTTCGATGAGAAAACGCGTGAGCTGACCACGCTGGCGTTAGGGCGGGGCATTGGGGATTGCGGGATCCAGACGCGCTGGCGTTTTGACGGCCAGCGCTTCCGCCTGGTCCGCTATGCGGAAGAGCCCAGCTGTGATAACTGGAACGGGCCAGACGCCTGGCCCACGCTGTGGATTACGCGGTAGCTTTTTGCCGGGTGGCGGCTACGCCTTACCCGGCCTACGAATCCTGCGGTCTGTGACAATGTGCCGGGTCTAGAACACTTCGAACCGTAGGCCGGGTAAGCGACAGCGCCACCCGGCAACGCAGACCGCACTACAGCACGCTCAGCGCCTTCTCCACCACGTTCTCAACGGTAAAGCCGAAGTACGGGAACAGCTTATCGGCAGGGGCGGACTCACCGTAGCCCCGCATGCCGACAATCGCCCCTTTGAGCCCGACATACTTGTACCAGTAGTCGGCAATACCGGCCTCCACCGCCACGCGCGCCGCGACGCTGGACGGCAGGACCGATTCCCGGTACGCCTCGTCCTGTGCATCAAAAATATCCGTGGAAGGCAGAGATACCACACGCACCGCGTGTCCTTCGGCAGTCAGTTTCTCCGCGGCTTTCACCGTGATTTCCACCTCGGAACCGGTGGCAATCAGGATCACGTCCGGCTTGCCGCCGCTGTCTTTCAGTATGTAGCCGCCGCGGGCGATGTTTTTCACCTGCTCCGGGGTGCGCTCAATCTGCGCCAGGTTCTGGCGCGACAGAATTAATGCCGTTGGGCCATTGTGGCGCTCTACCGCCAGCTTCCAGCCGACCGCCGCTTCGACCTGATCGCACGGACGCCAGGTGCTGAAGTTGGGCGTCAGGCGCAGGCTCGCCAGCTGTTCAACCGCCTGGTGCGTCGGGCCATCTTCCCCCAGCCCGATGGAGTCGTGGGTATAAACCATGATTTGCCGCGCCTTCATCAGCGCCGCCATGCGCGCCGCGTTACGGGCGTACTCGACAAACATCAGGAAGGTGGCGGTGTAGGGCACGAAGCCGCCGTGATGGGCGATGCCGTTGGCAATGGCGGTCATGCCGAACTCGCGCACGCCGTAGTGGATGTAGTTCCCGGCGATGTCCTCTTTGAGCGATTTTGAGCCGGACCAGATCGTCAGGTTGCTTGGCGCCAGGTCCGCCGAGCCGCCGAGCAGTTCGGGGAGAATAGGGCCGATTGCGTTCAGCGTATTTTGCGACGCCTTACGGGTGGCAATTTTCGCCGGGTTGGACTGCAGGTTTTCGATCAGCGCCTGGGTTTTATCGTCCCAGTCTTCCGGCAGGCCGCCGCTCATGCGGCGTGAAAACTCGGCCGCCAGCTCCGGATGCGCTTTTTTGTAGGCGGCAAATTTTTCGTTCCAGGCGTGCTGGGCTTTCTCACCGTCTTCGCGGGCATCCCAGGCTCTGTAGATCTCTTTCGGGATCTCAAATGGTGGGTATTTCCAGCCCAGCTTCTGCCGGGTCAGCGCCACTTCTTCGTCACCCAGCGCCGCGCCGTGCGCCTCCTCTTTGCCCGCCTTGTTCGGCGAGCCGAAGCCGATGACCGTGCGGCAGATAATCAGGGACGGTTTGTCCTTCACGCTCTGCGCTTCCTGAATCGCTTTTTTCACGGCTTCAGGATCGTGCCCGTCAATCTCATGCACCACGTGCCAGTGGTAGGCTTCGAAGCGTTTTGCCGTGTCGTCGGTAAACCAGCCTTCGGTCTCCCCGTCAATGGAGATGCCGTTGTGATCGTAAAACCCGATCAGCTTGCCGAGTCCCAGCGTGCCCGCCAGCGAGCAGACCTCGTGCGAAATCCCCTCCATCAGGCAGCCGTCACCCATAAACACGTAGGTGTAGTGGTCGACAATCTCATGGTCCGGCTGGTTAAACTGCGCCGCCAGCGTGCGCTCGGCAATCGCCAGCCCGACCGCATTGGCTAACCCCTGACCGAGCGGCCCGGTCGTCGTTTCCACGCCCGGCGTATAGCCGATCTCCGGGTGGCCCGGCGTTTTGGAGTGCAGCTGGCGGAAGTTTTTTAGCTCCTCAAGCGGCAGGTCGTAGCCGGAAAGATGCAGCAGGCTGTAGAGCAGCATCGATGCGTGACCGTTGGAAAGAATAAAACGGTCGCGATCGTACCAGGTGGGGTCATTCGGGTTGTGCTTCAGGAAGTCGTTCCACAACACTTCGGCAATATCGGCCATGCCCATCGGTGCGCCGGGATGGCCGGAATTGGCTTTCTGCACGGCATCCATGCTGAGGGCGCGAATGGCATTGGCGAGCTCTTTACGGGACATAGTTCACTCCGTGGCAAGGTTAAAGTTTGGCGGCAAGAAGATCTTCGAGTTTGCGCTGGTCGACGGCGAACTGGCGGATGCCATCCGCGAGCTTGTCGACGGCCATTGCGTCCTGATTGTGCTCCCAGCGGAACTCCGCTTCGGTCATGGCTTTCGGTTTTGGCAAAACGGTGGAGGTCGGCACCAGCTTGCGGATCACCGTCTCTTCTTTGTCCTGAAGCTCCTGGAGCAGGTTAGGGGAGATGGTCAGACGGTCGCAGCCTGCCAGGGCGAGGATCTGCTCGGTACGGCGGAAGCTGGCCCCCATCACGATGGTTTCGTAGCGGTGCTGTTTGTAGTAGTCGTAGATATTACGGACCGATTTAACGCCCGGATCCTCATCCACCACGTAGGGATCCATCGGCTGTTTTGCCTGATACCAGTCGTAGATGCGCCCGACAAACGGCGACACGAGGAACACGCCCGCTTCGGCACAGGCGCGCGCCTGGGCAAAGGAGAACAGCAGCGTCAGGTTGCAGTGAATGCCCTCTTTTTCCAACACCTCCGCGGCGCGAATGCCTTCCCAGGTGGAGGCGAGCTTAATCAGGATGCGTGATTTATCGATCCCCTGCTCCTGGTAGAGTTCCACCAGGCGGCGGGCTTTGTTAATGCTTTTTTCTTTATCAAACGAGAGGCGGGCGTCCACTTCGGTCGACACGCGACCCGGAATGCTTTTCAGAATTTCCGCACCAAAATTAACCGCCAGCTTGTCGCTGGCTTCGGCGACCTGCTGCTCCTGCGTTTTCCCGCGCTGCTTACCGTAGGCAATGGCGTCATCAATCAGATGACTAAAATGGGCAAGCCCGGCCGCCTTGAGCAGCAGCGAAGGGTTGGTGGTCGCATCTTCCGGCTGATAGTGGCGAATCGACTCGATATCGCCGCTGTCTGCAACCACGGTGGTGAATTGTTTGATGCCGTCTAGCTGGTTCATAAATCATTACTCCTTGGAAATAAAAGAGTTAGATGAGTGCGTTAGTTCACACTTCTGAGAAAATCATGATGGACTTAACAAAAAAGCATAGCAGACGGGGGAGGCATTGCTTTTGAGACGGGTAACATGGCTGTTATAAATTGATAACAATTTTTAATGTGTGATGGTGAGAGTTTGGCAGCCTTCAAAGTTTATGCGCTGTCCTGCGGCGATACTATCTGACCGATACGTAAAAGGAATAACAAGATGGACGATCAGTTAAAACAGAGTGCCCTCGATTTTCACGAGTTCCCCGTCCCGGGCAAAATCCAGGTTTCCCCTACCAAGCCGCTGGCGACCCAGCGCGATCTGGCGCTGGCCTATTCGCCAGGCGTCGCTGCGCCGTGTCTGGAAATCGAAAAAGACCCGCTGGCAGCCTACAAATACACCGCGCGCGGCAACCTTGTCGCCGTTATTTCTAACGGCACGGCGGTGCTGGGGCTGGGCAACATTGGCGCGCTGGCCGGTAAGCCGGTGATGGAAGGGAAGGGCGTTCTGTTCAAGAAATTCGCCGGTATCGACGTGTTTGATATCGAGGTGGACGAACTCGATCCCGATAAATTCATCAACGTGGTGGCCGCGCTGGAGCCGACCTTCGGCGGGATCAACCTGGAAGACATCAAAGCGCCGGAATGTTTCTATATCGAGCAGAAGCTGCGCGAGCGTATGAACATTCCCGTGTTCCATGATGACCAGCACGGGACCGCGATTATCAGCACCGCCGCCATTCTGAACGGCCTGCGCGTGGTCGAGAAAAATCTCTCCGACGTGCGCATGGTGGTCTCCGGCGCGGGCGCGGCGGCGATTGCCTGTATGAACCTGCTGGTGGCGCTGGGTATGCAGAAACACAACATTGTGGTCTGCGACTCCAAGGGCGTTATCTATAAAGACCGCGAGCCGAACATGGCGGAAACCAAGGCGGCGTACGCGGTGGAAGACGACGGCAAACGCACGCTTGAGGACGTCATTGACGGCGCGGATATCTTCCTCGGCTGTTCCGGCCCGAAAGTGCTGACCCAGGAGATGGTGAAGAAGATGGCGCGTGCGCCAATGATCCTGGCCCTGGCGAACCCGGAGCCGGAAATCCTGCCGCCGCTGGCGAAAGCGGTGCGTGAAGACGCCATTATCTGTACCGGCCGTTCGGACTACCCGAACCAGGTGAATAACGTGCTCTGCTTCCCGTTCATCTTCCGCGGGGCACTGGACGTCGGCGCAACGGCGATCAACGAAGAGATGAAGCTTGCCGCCGTTCACGCCATCGCGGAGCTGGCCCACGCCGAGCAGAGCGAAGTGGTCGCGTCTGCGTACGGCGATCAGGATCTGAGCTTTGGCCCGGACTACATCATTCCAAAACCGTTCGATCCGCGTCTGATTGTGAAAATTGCGCCAGCCGTTGCCAAAGCGGCGATGGACTCCGGCGTGGCGACGCGACCGATTCAGGATTTCGACGCTTACGTCGATAAGCTCACCGAGTTCGTCTACAAAACTAACCTGTTCATGAAGCCGATCTTCTCTCAGGCGCGTGCCGACGCGAAGCGCGTGGTGCTGGCGGAAGGGGAAGAGGCGCGCGTGCTGCACGCCACCCAGGAGCTGATCACCTTAGGGCTGGCGAAGCCGATCCTGATTGGTCGTCCGAGCGTCATCGAGATGCGCATTCAAAAGCTCGGCCTGCAGATTAAGCCGGGCGTCGACTTCGAGATCGTTAATAACGAATCCGATCCGCGCTTCAAAGAGTACTGGAGCGAATACTACGCGATCATGAAGCGCCGTGGGATCACCCAGGAGCAGGCGCAGAAAGCGGTCATCAGCAACACGACGGTGATCGGCGCGATCATGGTCCATCGCGGCGAAGCGGATGCGCTGATCTGCGGCACCATCGGCGATTACCACGAGCACTTTAGCGTGGTGCAGGAGATCTTCGGCTATCGCGACGGCGTCCATACCGCCGGGGCGATGAACGCGCTGCTGCTGCCAAGCGGCAACACCTTTATTGCTGACACCTACGTTAACGACGATCCGACCCCAGACGAGCTGGCGGAGATCACCGTGATGGCCGCCGAGACCGTGCGCCGCTTTGGTATCGAGCCGAAGGTGGCGCTGCTGTCGCACTCAAACTTTGGTTCGTCTAAATCCGCGGCGGCCTGCAAAATGCGTCAGACGCTGGAGCTGGTGCGCGAGCGTGCGCCGGAGCTGATGATAGACGGGGAGATGCACGGCGATGCGGCGCTGGTGGAGAGCATCCGCAACGAACGTATGCCGGACAGCCCGCTGAAAGGATCGGCGAATATACTGATTATGCCGAACGTGGAAGCGGCGCGTATCAGCTATAACCTGCTGCGCGTCTCCAGCTCTGAAGGGGTGACCGTAGGACCGGTACTGATGGGCGTGGCGAAACCGGTGCATGTGTTAACGCCGATTGCCTCTGTGCGTCGTATCGTGAATATGGTGGCGCTGGCGGTGGTTGAGGCGCAAACGCAGCCGCTGTAAGCGCGTGGTGTCGGGTGGCGCGTTCGCTTACCCGACCTACGGGTTGACTAGGACGGATAAGCGCAGCGCCATCCGGCAGTTAAACCCAGTCGCGTACTTTCAGGAACTCACTCAAGGCAGCCTCCGGGCTGCCTTCTTTTGGCTCGTAGCTGTACTCCCACCGCACCAGCGGCGGCATCGACATCAGAATCGACTCCGTGCGCCCGCCGGTCTGCAGGCCGAACAGCGTTCCGCGATCCCACACCAGGTTGAACTCCACGTAGCGGCCGCGGCGGTAAAGCTGGAACTCACGCTCGCGCACGCCGTAGTCGGTGTTTTTACGGCGTTCGACGATGGGCAGATAGGCGTCGGTATAGCCTTCACCTACCGCGCGCATAAAACTGAACGCGGTATCAAAATCCGGCGTGTTGAGATCGTCAAAGAACAGCCCGCCGATGCCGCGCTGTTCGTCGCGGTGCTTCAGGTAAAAGTAGTCGTCACACCACTTTTTAAATTTCGGGTAGACGTCTTCGCCAAACGGCAGACAGAGATCGCGCGCGGTAGTGTGCCAGTGCACGGCATCCTCTTCGAAGCCGTAATAGGGCGTTAAATCGAAACCGCCGCCAAACCACCAGACCGGATCGGCCCCCGGTTTTTCCGCAATGAAAAAGCGCACGTTGGCGTGGCTGGTCGGCACAAACGGGTTGTGCGGATGCACTACCAGCGAGACGCCCATCGCTTCGAAGCTGCGGCCCGCCAGCTCAGGGCGATGCGCCGTCGCAGACGCGGGCATCGCGTCGCCGTGAACGTGGGAAAAATTGACGCCCGCCTGTTCGAAGATGCCGCCGTTACGCAGCACCCGGCTGCGCCCGCCGCCGCCCGCTTCGCGCTGCCAGTTATCCTCCTGAAATTCACCGCCGTCTACGGCGGCCAGTTTCCGGCAAATATCATCCTGCAGCTGCAGCAGGAATTTTTTGACCAGCTGTGCATTGGGTTTCATCAACGTTTCCTGGAGTGCGCTTTTTGGTTATCGAACCAGTTGAAGTAGCTGATAATGCCTGCGGCGATGGCGTTGGCGATCTTCTGGCGGAACGCCGTGGTGCCGAGCAGCCGCTCTTCTTCCGGGTTGGTAATAAAAGAGGTTTCCACCAGCACCGACGGAATCGACGGCGATTTCAGCACCACAAACGCCGCCTGCTCGGTGCCTTTACTGTGCAGACGATGCACCGGCTTAATCTTCTTCAGGATATGCGAGCCGAGTGTCAGGCTGTTTTTGATGGTGTCCGTCTGCACGAGGTCGAACAGCACCTGCTGCAACAGATGGTCTTTATCGGTGGCTTTCTTTCCGGCGACCTCATCCGCCCGGTTTTCGCGGTCGGAGAGGTATTTTGCCATCGCGCTACTGGCACCACGGTTGGAAAGCGCAAACACCGATGCGCCTGCTGCCGAAGGGTTGGTAAAGCCGTCTGCGTGGATCGACATAAACAGATCCGCGCCGTGCTGGTGGGCGATCTCCACGCGGTCGTACAGCGGAATGAAGGTGTCCCCGGAGCGCGTCAGGCGGGCGTCAATGCCGTTGCTGCGTAAAATCGATCGCACATTTTTTGCAATCGCCAGCACGACGTGTTTTTCTTTCGACCCGTTTTTGCCGATGGCGCCAGTATCGATGCCGCCGTGGCCCGGATCGAGCATCACCAGACGCTTCGCGCCCGGCTTTTTGGCTTTCGGTTTACTGTGCCCGTTGCTGGTTTTAAGCGTGCTCTCGTCTTTTGCCTGAGCCTGCTTAGCGATGCCCGTTAACGTTAAGGCCGCCAGCCCCGCTTTGAGAACCTGACGACGCGATGTGAGTGCTTTTAATGGTTTGAATGTGCTCATGCGGCCTGAATAGTAAAAATTGCGATCCTGGTGTTATATCGTATCGTGATTACCGTTACGACAGTCCTTATTGATAATTGTTTTACTTTTCATTTCAATACGTGACAAAGTGACATTATGCCAAATTTTGGCGAGATTTTCCCCGGTTATTGGCTAAACGCAGGGTTCACGCCATAATCACTGTTTTTAAACCCAAAAAGGCGGTTAATACCATGGAGATACGCGTTTTTCGCCAGGAAGATTTCGAAGAGGTGATTACCCTTTGGGAGCGCTGCGATCTGCTGCGTCCGTGGAACGACCCGGAAATGGACATCGAACGTAAGGTGAATCACGACGTCAGTTTGTTTCTGGTCGCGGAAGTGAACGGTGAGGTTGTCGGTACGGTGATGGGCGGTTACGACGGCCACCGCGGTTCGGCCTATTATCTGGGCGTGCATCCGGAATACCGGGCGCGCGGCATTGCCAATGCGCTGCTCAATCGCCTGGAAAAGAAACTCATCGCCCGCGGCTGTCCGAAAATTCAGATTATGGTACGAGAAGATAACGACGTGGTGCTGGGCATGTATGAGCGTCTGGGCTACGAGCACGCTGAAGTGCTGACTCTGGGCAAGCGTTTGATCGAAGATGAAGAGTACTGAGATCCATCCGGCTGACTATGACGCGCAGGGCCGTGTCAGGCTGCCTTTTCTGTTCTGGTGCGTTCTGTTGTTACAGGCCCGCACCTGGGTGCTGTTTGTAATGGCCGGAGCGTCGCGCGGGCAGGGCGACACGCTGCTGAATCTCTTCTATCCCGATCACGATGCATTCTGGATCGGATTGCTGCCGGGCATTCCGGCCGTACTGGCGTTTTTGGTCAGCGGACGGCGGCATCTGATCCCTCGCTTTTGGGGGGCGCTTCGCTGGCTGCTGATCCTTGCCCAAGTTGCGCTGCTCTTCTGGCAGCCGGTACTCTGGTGGTACGGTGAGCCGCTCACGGGCATCGGTATTGCGCTGGTCGTTGCCGATATCGTGGCGCTGCTGTGGCTGCTGACCAATCCACGCCTTCACGCCTGTTTTAGGCATCAGGATGATTAATTCGGCACTTTTTGCCGAAGTCGCACTCCAACAAGCGTTGATTTAATTAGAAAGGACGTTTCAATGAAATCGCTGCGTTTACTTTTATGCGCTCTTCCGCTGGCGTTGACCGGCTGTTCGACGCTCTCCTCTATTAACTGGTCTTCTGCGTATCCGTGGAACTGGTTTGGTTCTTCCACCGAAGTGACCGAGCAGGGCGTAGGAAAAATTACCGCGTCAACGGCGCTGGATCAGGATGTCATTCAGGATGCCCTGAGCAGTGATTATCGCCTGCGCAGCGGCATGAAAACCGAAAATGGCAATATCGTGCGTTACTTCGAAGCGCTGAAGGGGGACACGCTGGCGCTGGTGATTAATGGTGATAAAGGCACGGTAAACCGTATCGCGGTGATGGATGAAGACATTCCAACCGCAACCGGTGTGAAAGTGGGGACCCCGTTTAGCGATCTCTATAAACAGGCGTTCGGCAACTGCACCAGCGTGCCGTCTGAGGACAAGGTCGCGGTGGAATGTAAGGCTGAAGGCAGCCAGCACATCAGCTACCTGTTCACCGGAGAGTGGAGCGGCCCCGGAGGGGTTAATGCCATCTGACGACACGCTGAAAAACTGGAAAGTGAGCAAAATACTCTGGAAGCAGTAATTTGCGCCTGAACAAACCGTCTTGCTGAAATCCGGGTATAATAGCCGCCATCAATGCCACGCTGACGTGGCATCTTTATTTCAGGAGGAGCGATGTCTCAGGTTCAGAGTGGCATTTTGCCAGAACATTGCCGCGCGGCGATTTGGATTGAAGCCAATGTTAAAGGGGACGTGGATGCCCTGCGTGCGGCCAGTAAAGTGTTCGTTGATAAACTGGCGACCTTCCAGGCTAAATTCCCGGAAGCCCACCTCGGTGCCGTTGTCGCCTTTGGCAATAACGTCTGGCGTCAGCTGAGCGGTGGCGAAGGGGCGGAAGAGTTAAAAGACTTTATCCCTTACGGCAAAGGCCTTGCACCCGCCACGCAGTACGACGTGCTGATCCACATTCTTTCCCTGCGTCACGACGTGAACTTCTCCGTAGCCCAGTCTGCTGTTGAGGCCTTTGGCGACAGCATCGAGGTGCAGGAAGAGGTTCACGGCTTCCGCTGGGTGGAGGAGCGCGATCTGAGCGGCTTCGTTGACGGCACCGAAAACCCGGCAGGCGAAGAGACGCGTCGCGACGTGGCGGTGATCAAAGACGGTGTGGACGCGGGCGGCAGCTACGTGTTCGTGCAGCGCTGGGAGCACAACCTCAAGCAGCTTAACCGCATGAGCGTGCACGACCAGGAGATGATGATTGGCCGAACCAAAGAAGCCAACGAAGAGATCGACGGCGATGACCGTCCCGTTACCTCTCACCTGACCCGCGTTGACCTCAAAGAAGACGGAAAAGGGCTGAAGATTGTCCGCCAGAGCCTGCCCTACGGTACGGCCAGCGGCACGCACGGCCTTTACTTCTGCGCCTACTGCGCGCGCCTGTATAACATTGAACAGCAGCTGCTGAGCATGTTTGGTGATACCGACGGCAAGCGCGATGCCATGCTGCGCTTCACGAAACCGGTGACCGGAGGCTACTACTTCGCCCCGTCCGTTGAGCGCCTGCTGGCGCTGTAATGACCTTCCTCCCTCTCCCTGTGGGAGAGGGCTGGGGTGAGGGCATCAGGCCGCACCCTTATTCCCTTTTCTGCTTCTAAATCACCAAACGGTATATAAAACCGTTACTCCTTTCGACCTCGTTATAAATATTATGACTATAAGATAGTCATCACATTTATAAGGGTGCGCAATGGCCGTTACTGTACTAAAAAAAGGATCGCTGGCACTGGCAGGTTTACTGCTGGTGGCGCAGGCGCAGGCAACCGAGCTGCTTAACAGTTCGTATGATGTCTCCCGCGAGCTGTTTGCCGCCCTTAACCCACCGTTTGAACAGCAGTGGGCAAAAGACAATAACGGCGATAAGCTGACCATCAAGCAGTCCCATGCCGGTTCATCCAAACAGGCGCTGGCCATCCTGCAGGGACTGAAGGCCGATGTGGTGACCTATAACCAGGTGACTGACGTGCAGATCCTGCACGACAAAGGCAAGCTGCTCCCGGCGGACTGGCAGAGCCGTCTGCCAAACAACAGCTCGCCGTTCTATTCCACCATGGGCTTCCTGGTGCGCAAGGGCAACCCGAAGAACATCCACGACTGGAACGACCTGGTGCGTTCCGACGTAAAACTGATTTTCCCGAACCCAAAAACCTCCGGCAACGCGCGTTATACCTATCTGGCGGCATGGGGCGCGGCGGATAAAGCTGACGGTAACGATAAAGCGAAGACCGAGCAGTTCATGACCCAGTTCCTGAAAAACGTCGAAGTGTTTGATACCGGCGGCCGCGGCGCGACCACAACCTTCGCGGAGCGTGGTCTTGGCGATGTCCTGATCAGCTTCGAGTCCGAAGTAAACAATATCCGTAAACAGTACGAAGCGCAGGGCTTCGAAGTGGTTATCCCGAAAACTAACATTCTGGCCGAGTTCCCGGTGGCCTGGGTGGATAAAAACGTGCAGGCAAATGGTACCGAGAAAGCGGCAAAAGCCTATCTCAACTACCTGTACAGCCCGCAGGCGCAGACCATCATTACCGATTACTACTACCGCGTGAATAACCCGGACGTGATGAACAAGCTGAAAGATAAATTCCCGCAGACCGATTTGTTCCGCGTGGAAGACCATTTCGGCTCATGGCCTGAAGTGATGAAAACGCATTTTGTCAGCGGCGGTGAGTTAGATAAATTGCTGGCGGCGGGGCGTAAGTAATGTTTGCAGTATCGACAAAACGCGTGCTGCCGGGCTTTACCTTAAGCCTCGGAACCAGCCTGCTGTACGTCTGCCTGATTTTGTTGTTACCGCTCAGCGCGCTGGTGGTGCAGCTCTCTGATATGAGCTGGGCCCAGTACTGGGACGTCATAACCAACCCGCAGGTGGTGGCAGCCTATAAGGTGACGCTACTGTCGGCGTTTGTGGCGTCGATTTTCAACGGCCTGTTCGGCCTGCTGATGGCGTGGATCTTAACCCGCTACCGT
This sequence comes from Enterobacter sp. JMULE2, assembly GCF_013337145.1. NCBI lineage: Bacteria > Pseudomonadati > Pseudomonadota > Gammaproteobacteria > Enterobacterales > Enterobacteriaceae > Enterobacter > Enterobacter sp. JMULE2. The sequence continues at coordinate 68,694 of NZ_SGWD01000016.1, read as the reverse complement.
TTCCCGGGCCGCACGTTGCTTGATGCGTTGATGGATCTGCCGTTTGCACTGCCGACGGCGGTGGCGGGCTTAACGCTGGCGTCGCTGTTCTCGGTGAACGGTTTTTACGGCGAGTGGCTGGCGAAGTTTGATATCAAAGTGACCTATACCTGGCTCGGTATCGCGGTAGCGATGGCCTTCACCAGCATTCCGTTTGTGGTGCGAACCGTACAGCCGGTACTGGAAGATTTAGGCCCGGAATATGAAGAAGCGGCGGAAACGCTGGGGGCGACACGCTGGCAGAGTTTCCGCAAGGTTGTGCTGCCAGAGCTTTCTCCGGCGCTGCTGGCGGGTGTGGCGCTCTCCTTCACCCGTAGCCTCGGCGAGTTTGGTGCGGTGATCTTCATCGCCGGGAACATCGCGTGGAAAACGGAAGTGACCTCACTGATGATTTTTGTGCGTTTGCAGGAGTTTGATTATCCGGCTGCGAGCGCGATTGCTTCGGTGATCCTCGCCGCGTCGCTGCTGCTGCTGTACTCGATTAACACTCTGCAAAGTCGCTTTGGTCGACGTGTGGTAGGTCACTGATGGCGGAAGTTACTCAATTGAAGCGTTACGATGCGCCCCGCATCAACTGGGCAAAATGGTTTCTGATTGGGACGGGCGTGCTGGTATCCGCACTTATTCTCGTTGTGCCAACGGTCTATATCTTTGTCCAGGCATTCAGTAAAGGGATTATGCCCGCGCTGGAAAATCTGGCGGACCCGGATATGCTGCACGCCATCTGGCTGACCGTGTTGATTGCGCTGATCACGGTACCGGTCAACCTGGTGTTCGGTACGCTGCTGGCCTGGCTGGTGACGCGCTTCAACTTCCCGGGTCGTCAGATGCTGTTGACCCTGTTGGATATTCCGTTTGCCGTGTCGCCAGTTGTTGCCGGTCTGGTTTACCTGCTCTTTTACGGCTCAAACGGCCCGCTGGGCGGCTGGCTGGATGAGCATAACCTGCAGATTATGTTCGCCTGGCCGGGCATGGTGCTGGTGACTATCTTTGTGACTTGTCCGTTTGTGGTGCGTGAACTGGTGCCGGTGATGCTAAGCCAGGGAAGCAATGAAGACGAAGCCGCGGTGCTGCTGGGCGCTTCCGGCTGGCAGATGTTCCGCCGCGTGACGCTGCCGAACATCCGCTGGGCGCTGCTTTACGGCGTGGTGCTGACCAACGCACGCGCGATTGGGGAGTTCGGGGCTGTTTCTGTTGTATCCGGTTCTATCCGCGGTGAAACGCTGTCGTTGCCGTTACAGATTGAACTGCTGCAGCAGGACTATAACACCATCGGCTCCTTTACTGCCGCAGCGTTGCTAACGCTGATGGCGATTTTGACCCTGTTTTTGAAGAGTGTGGTGCAGTGGCGTTTAGAGAATCAGGAAAAACGTCTGCATCAGGAGGGAAATCATGAGCATTGAGATTGCCAATATTAAGAAGTCTTTTGGTCGCACCCAGGTGCTGAATGATATCTCGCTGGATATCCCTTCCGGACAAATGGTCGCGCTGCTGGGGCCGTCAGGTTCCGGTAAAACCACGCTGCTGCGTATTATCGCCGGGCTTGAGCATCAGACCAGCGGACATATCCGCTTTCACGGCACCGACGTGAGCCGCCTGCATGCCCGCGATCGTAAAGTAGGCTTTGTGTTCCAGCATTACGCGCTGTTCCGCCATATGACCGTGTTCGACAACATCGCGTTTGGTCTGACGGTGCTGCCGCGTCGCGAGCGTCCAAATGCGGCAACTATCAAAGCGAAAGTGACCAAACTGCTGGAGATGGTGCAGCTTGCGCATCTGGCAGACCGTTTCCCTGCCCAGCTGTCCGGCGGGCAGAAACAGCGCGTAGCGCTTGCCCGCGCCCTGGCCGTTGAGCCGCAAATTCTGCTGCTGGATGAACCCTTCGGCGCGCTGGATGCCCAGGTGCGTAAAGAACTGCGTCGCTGGCTGCGTCAGCTTCATGAAGAGCTGAAGTTCACCAGCGTCTTCGTCACCCACGATCAGGAAGAGGCGATGGAAGTTGCGGACCGCGTGGTGGTCATGAGCCAGGGGAACATCGAGCAGGTTGACGAGCCGGAGCAGCTCTGGCGCGAACCGGCAACCCGTTTTGTCCTGGAGTTTATGGGCGAAGTGAACCGTCTGCAGGGGACCATTCGCGGCGGTCAGTTCCACGTCGGCGCGCACCGCTGGCCGCTGGGCTATACCTCCGCGCATCAGGGGCCGGTCGATCTGTTCCTGCGTCCGTGGGAAGTGGACGTCAGCCGTCGCACCAGCCTGGATTCACCGCTGCCGGTACAGGTGCTGGAAGCTAGCCCTAAAGGTCACTACACCCAATTGGTGGTACAGCCGCTGGGCTGGTATACCGAGCCGCTGACCGTGGTGATGCGCGACGAAGAGCCGCCGCACCGGGGGGAGCGCCTGTTTGTTGGGCTGCAGCATGCGCGTATTTATCACGGGAAGGAGCGCATCGAGACGCGCGAGGATATTGCTCTGGCAGAGACAGCCTGATAGGTTATTAGGATGTTTATCGCCCGGTGGCGCTGCGCTTACCGGGCCTACAGTTATCACTGCGTCTTGTAGGCCGGGTAAGCGAAGCGCCACCCGGCTTTTTTATTGAGTAAAAAACGTGAATACACTCGAAAACACCATCGGCAACACCCCTTTGGTCAAACTTCAGCGCATGGGGCCTGACAACGGCAGCGAAATCTGGGTCAAACTCGAAGGCAATAACCCGGCGGGGTCGGTGAAAGACCGTGCCGCACTGTCGATGATTGTTCAGGCCGAAAAACGCGGTGAAATCAAGCCGGGCGACGTGCTGATCGAGGCCACCAGCGGCAACACCGGTATCGCGCTGGCGATGATCGCCGCGCTGAAAGACTACCGCATGAAGCTGCTGATGCCGGACAACATGAGCCAGGAGCGCCGCGCCGCGATGCGTGCCTACGGGGCCGAGCTGATTCTGGTGACCAAAGAGCAGGGTATGGAAGGCGCACGCGACTTAGCGTTAGAAATGGCCGAGCGCGGCGAAGGTAAACTGCTCGATCAGTTCAACAATCCGGACAACCCGTACGCGCACTACACCACTACCGGCCCGGAAATCTGGCAACAAACGGACGGGCGCATCACCCACTTTGTCTCCAGCATGGGGACCACCGGCACTATTACCGGAGTGTCGCGTTTCCTGCGCGAGCAGGAGAAAGCCGTCACCATTGTTGGCCTGCAGCCGGAAGAGGGGAGCAGTATTCCGGGCATTCGCCGCTGGCCGGCGGAATACATGCCGGGCATCTTTAATGCGCAGCTTGTGGACCAGGTGCTGGATCTTCACCAGCGCGAGGCGGAAAATACCATGCGTGAGCTGGCCGTGCGCGAAGGCATCTTCTGCGGCGTCAGTTCGGGCGGCGCGGTAGCGGGGGCGATTCGGGTGGCAAAGGCAAACCCGGGTGCCGTAGTGGTGGCAATTATTTGCGATCGCGGCGATCGTTATCTCTCTACCGGCGTCTTTGGTGAAGAGAGTTATTCGCAGGGGGCGGGGATTTAAGCGTCATGGAGATGATTCTATTCCGGGATAAAACCCGGGCGCAGCAAACCGATATTGTTGCGGTGCAGTCGCAGGTGGTTTACGGCAGCGTGGGCAACAGTATCGCTGTGCCAAATATTCGAACCCATCGGCTGAACGTGACTGCTGTGCCGACGGTGCTGTTCAGCAACACGCCGCACTATGACACCTTCTACGGTGGGGTGATCCCCGACGAGTGGTTTAGCGGCTATCTTAAGGCCCTGAACGAGCGCGAGATCCTGCGCGAGCTTAAGGCGGTCACCACTGGCTATATGGGCAGTGCCAGCCAGATAAAACTGTTGGCCCAGTGGCTCAAGACCATCAAAGTGCAGCATCCCGATCTGCTGGTGCTGGTCGACCCGGTTATCGGCGATATCGACAGCGGGATGTACGTGAAACCGGATATCCCTGAAGCGTATCGCGAGCATCTGCTGCCGCTGGCGCAGGGGATTACGCCGAACGTCTTTGAGCTGGAAGTGTTAAGCGGCAAACCGTGCCGTACTCCTGAAAGCGCGATTGTCGCCGCGCAGGGGTTGCTCTCAGATACGCTGAAATGGGTTGCGATCACCAGTGCGCCGGTGGCCGATGACCCGGAAAATATCCACGTGGTGCTGGTGAGTAAAGAAAGCGTGACCGTGAGCGCGCACCCTCGTGTCGAAACCGATCTGAAAGGGACGGGCGATCTGTTCTGTTCGGAGCTGGTCAGCGGAATTGTCGAAGGCAAAACCATTGCTGAGGCGATTCGCAAAGCAGGGGATCGGGTGACGGACGTGATGGTTTATACCCAGTCGAAAGGTTACGACGAGCTTATTCTCCCCGCATAAACAAAAATGGCGCCCGAAGGCGCCATTTCTTTGTGCGGCAAGAATTACTTCTTGATGCGGATAACCGGGGTTTCGCCCACGGTCACGCTGCCGGACAGTTTGATCAGTTCTTTGATTTCGTCCATGTTGGAGATAACAACCGGAGTCAGGGTAGACTTCGCTTTTTCTTCCAGCAGTGGCAGATCGAATTCAATCACCGGGTCGCCAACTTTAACGCGCTGGCCTTCTTCTGCGATACGCTTGAAGCCTTCGCCTTTCAGTTCAACGGTGTCGATACCGAAGTGAACGAACAGTTCGATACCGCTATCAGATTCGATAGAGAACGCATGGTTGGTTTCAAAAATTTTACCGATGGTGCCGTCAACTGGAGCAACCATTTTGTTGCCAGTTGGTTTGATAGCAATGCCATCACCAACGATTTTCTCAGCAAACACTACATCCGGCACGTCTTCGATGTTGACGATCTCGCCGGAGAGCGGAGCAACAATCTCAATAGTTCCGGAGTCTTTCTTATCATCAGAAACCAGAGATTTCAGTTTATCGAACAAACCCATGATCTTCTCCTAAGCAGTAAATTGGGCCGCATCTCGTGGATTAGCAGATTGTTTTTTCTTCAATGAACTTGTTAACCAGCGTCATTAACTCGTCCGTTGTCGGTTGAGCAAGAGCCTGCTCTGCTAACACCTTCGCATCTTCGAAGTTCGTGTTACGGATAATCTTCTTAATGCGCGGGATGGAAATGGCGCTCATAGAGAATTCGTCCAGACCCATACCCAGCAACAGAAGTGTAGCACGTTCGTCGCCTGCAAGCTCACCACACATGCCAGTCCATTTACCTTCTGCATGAGAAGCATCAATTACTTGCTTAATAAGCGTCAGTACGGACGGTGACATTGGCTGGTAGAGATGTGAAATCATATCATTACCACGGTCAACTGCCAGGGTGTACTGCGTTAAATCATTGGTGCCGATACTAAAGAAATCAACTTCTTTGGCTAAATGACGCGCAATTGTTGCGGCTGCTGGTGTTTCCACCATCACACCCACTTCGATTGACTCGTCAAACGCTTTACCTTCGTCGCGCAGTTCCTGTTTGTAGATTTCGATCTCTTTCTTCAGTGCACGCACTTCTTCAACAGAGATGATCATCGGGAACATGATACGCAGTTTACCGAAAGCGGATGCACGCAGAATCGCGCGAACCTGGTCACGCAGGATCTCTTTGCGATCCATGGCGATACGCACTGCGCGCCAGCCCAGGAACGGGTTCTCTTCTTTCGGGAAGTTCATGTACGGCAGCTCTTTGTCGCCACCGATGTCCATGGTACGGACGATAACCGCCTGAGAGCCACAGGCTTCAGCCACGGCTTTGTACGCAGCGAACTGTTCTTCTTCAGTTGGCAGCGCGTCACGGTCCATGAACAGGAATTCAGTACGATACAGACCTACACCTTCCGCACCGTTGCGCTCAGCGCCTTCAACGTCGCGTACGGTACCGATGTTCGCGCACACTTCTACCTGATGGCCGTCCAGCGTAATGGCTGGCAGATCTTTCAGTTTAGCGAGTTCCGCTTTCTCGGTTGCAACCTGCTCCTGAACGGCGCGCAGCTGCTCGATCTCTTCGTTAGTTGGGTTGACGTAAACCTGGTTGTTTACGGCATCCAGAATCAGATAGTCGTCGTTTTTCACCTGAGCAGTGACGCTACCGGTACCCACGATGGCAGGCAGTTCCAGAGAACGCGCCATGATAGAGGTGTGGGAGGTACGGCCACCTGCATCAGTGATGAAACCCAGCACTTTGTTCAGGTTCAGCTGTGCGGTTTCGGACGGGGTCAGGTCGGCGGCAACCAGGATAACTTCGTCCTGAATCGCGCTCAGATCGATAATGGCCAGACCCAGGATGTTGCGCAGCAGGCGCTTACCGATGTCACGTACGTCAGCCGCACGCTCTTTCAGGTATTCATCATCCAGTTCTTCCAGGGCAGTTGCCTGACCTTCGATAACTTCATGCGCAGCCGCGTCGGCCGTCATGCCTTTATCTTTAATCAGGGCTATGATTTCCTGCTCCAGCTCCTCATCTTCGAGCAGCATGATGTGCCCTTCGAAGATGGCTTCTTTTTCTTCACCGAAAGTTTCGCCAGCTTTAGTTTTGATCGCTTCCAGTTGCGCAGATGCCTTGGCACGACCGCTCAGAAAACGTTCAACTTCCTGATCAACCTTGTCGGCAGAAATTTTTTTCCGGTCAATGACGATTTCGTCTTCTTTCAGCAGCAGTGCTTTGCCGAAAGCGATACCCGGGGATGCTAAAATGCCTGAAATCATAACCCTACCTTACTTGTGACTGATATTGAAAAGAACCCGTAAACTTACTCGAGCTCAGCCATCAGTTTAACCAGATGCTCAACTGCTTTCTGCTCGTCTTCACCTTCCGCAGAGATGGTGACCACGGTGCCCTGAGTCAGGCCCAGAGTCTGCAGTTTGAACAGGCTTTTTGCGCTAGCGCTTTTGCCGTTGGAAGTTACAGTGATTTCAGAAGTGAAGCCTTTCGCTTCTTTAACAAACTGAGCAGCAGGGCGGGTGTGCAGACCGTTCGGAGCGGTAATGGTAACTTCTTGCTGGAACATTGTATTTCCCCAACTTATAGGTTTAGTGTTGTGGAACTAAAGTCTAGCCTGGCGGCTTAACTTTAGCCTGTATTGTTAGCGCTGACGTTTCAATCGTCATTAAACATTATGCAGCGAAAGCAAGACTTGAACCAAATCATAAAATCGATTCAGCAAGGCTATTTCGTTCACTGATTAATTTCACGCATCAAAATAATTGCTGGTTTAAATACCAGACACAACGGGGTGAAGCAATGCCAGGAGGGGTAAAACTTTGAAGCAGGCCACAAAAAAGCACCTAAAAAGGTGCTTTTTTACGCGTTTTTAACATGCTGGCATCACTGTTGCAGTTCTTTCTCAGTGAAGAGATCGGCAAACAGTGCAGTGCTCAAGTAACGCTCACCCGAAGAAGGAAGGATAACCACAATATTCTTATTGGTAAAGGTCTCATCTTCCTGAAGTTTGAGCGCGGCCGCAACGGCAGCACCGGAAGAGATCCCCGCCAGAATGCCTTCTTCATCCATCAAACGACGTGCGGTTGAGATCGCTTCTTCGTTGGTAATGGTCACGACTTTATCAATCAACTTCAGATCCAGGTTGCCTGGAATGAAGCCTGCGCCGATACCCTGAATTTTATGCGGGCCTGGTTTCAGCTCCTCGCCTGCCAGAGCCTGAGTGATAACCGGTGAGTCAGTCGGTTCAACGGCAACGGTAATCAGGTCTTTTTTACCTTTCGTGCCTTTAATATAGCGGGACACGCCGGTTAGCGTACCGCCGGTACCTACGCCGGAGATAAACACGTCAACCTGACCGTCCGTATCTTCCCAGATTTCCGGACCGGTCGTTTTCTCGTGGATTTCCGGGTTAGCCGGGTTGCTGAACTGCTGCAGCAGCAGATATTTTGCCGGATCGCTGGCCACAATCTCTTCGGCCTTCTGAATGGCACCTTTCATGCCTTTCGCGCCTTCGGTCAGAACCAGGTTTGCACCCAGCGCTTTCAGCAGCTTGCGACGTTCAATACTCATGGTTTCAGGCATGGTGAGCGTCAGCTTGTAGCCACGCGCCGCAGCCACATAGGCCAGAGCGATACCGGTGTTGCCGCTGGTCGGCTCAACCAACTCTACGCCGGGTTTCAGCACACCACGTTTTTCCGCATCCCAAATCATGTTTGCACCAATGCGGCATTTTACGCTGAAGCTTGGGTTACGTGATTCGACCTTCGCCAGAATGCGTCCATTACCGATACGGTTCAGTCGAACCAGGGGCGTGTGACCGATAGTCAGCGAGTTGTCTTCATAAATCTTACTCATGGCCTGTCCTTAACTGTATGAAATTGGGATACCGACCCAGCATACCTGTTGAACAGGTAGGGGGAAGTAAGGAATTCGCATATCTATATACTGCAAGGAAATAATGGGGATCAGTATGGAATAAGGGGCGGCATAAGCCACCCCTGCTTTACACATTTTTGCATTATTTCCATAACGCGTGCTTAGCACGGTAGCAGTCCACCCACATTGCCGTCGCGCCGCAAACGGCGACGGGCATGATGAACAGATTCAGGAACGGGATCATGGTGAAAAGACTGGTCAGCGCGCCAAACTGCATATTGGTCACTTTCCGCGAGCGCAGGGCGGTGCGCATCTCTTTAAACGGCACCTTATGGTTATCGAACGGGTAGTCGCAGTACTGAATAGCCAGCATCCAGGCGCTGAACAGGAACCACAGCACGGGCACTACCGTCTGGCCGATACCGGGCACGAAATACAGAATAAGCAACACAATCGCGCGGGGCAGGTACCAGGCAAATTTCTGCCATTCGCGTTTCATGATGCGCGGGAGGTCTTTCATGATCCCCCATATGCCCGTGTCCGGCGGCGTCGCGCCGGTAAGGCGTGCTTCGAGTTGTTCTGCCAGCAGGCCGTTAAACGGTGCGGCTATCCAGTTCGCAATCGTCGAGAAGAAATAGCCAAACACCAGCAGCACGGAGATCACCGCCACTGGCCAGAGAAGGTAGTTAAGCCACTGCAGCCAGTCCGGCACGTAGCTCATCAGCGACGGGATCCAGCTCTCGAGCTTTGTGAACAGCCACCAGAACGCGCCGCCCATCAGCACAATGTTGATGAGCAGGGGCAGTATGACGAAGCGGCGAATACCCGGTATAGAGACCAGTTTCCAGCCCTGAGAAAAATACCAGACACCGCTGCGCGGGGATGAAGAAGATGTTGAAACCATAACCAGGCTGTACTCCTTTTTACACAACCAGTGGAATTGCCCGCCTATATTATCCAGTTACGGACCAATGACCAGTTCGGAAATGTTCGAAAAAACAGCAAAAAGCACGTTTTAGCGCATCTTTATGCTGTGAATGCTCTGCATACACTTGCACTTGAGTTAAACGGCAAATACTCTTAGTGAGTAAATGTTTGCCGTGGTGGCAAGGTGTTAGAACAACAGAGAATATAATGATGCAGGATTTGCGTCTGATATTAATCATTGTTGGCGCGATCGCCATAATCGCTTTACTGGTACATGGTTTCTGGACCAGCCGTAAAGAGCGTTCTTCTATGTTTCGCGATCGCCCACTGAAGCGCATGAAGTCCAGTCGTGATGACGATGACGTTGAAGACGACATCGACGGTAGCGACGACGACGGCGTGGGTGAAGTTCGTGTTCATCGGGTCAATACTGCGCCCGGCGCAGGACATGGGGAGCAAGAAGCGCCTCGTCCTTCGCAGCACCAGTATCAACCGCCGTATGCTTCCGCACAGCCGCGCCAGTCAGCGCCACAGCCTGTGGAAGAACCGGTGCGTCAGCCGCCGCAACAGCCGGTTCATCAGCAGCCCGCTGCGCCGCAACCTGTGCCTCAACAACCTGTACAGCAGCCAGTGCAGCCGATTCAGCAACCGCAACAGCAGCCTGTCCACGTGCAGCCTGCGCCTCAGCCAGCTCCCGCGCCACACGTTGAGCCAGAGCCCGTTGTAGAGCCGGAACCGGTTGTCGAAAAACCGCAGCGTAAAGAAGCGGTGATCATCATGAACGTTGGCGCCCATCATGGTAGCCACCTTAATGGTGACGTGCTGCTCAACAGCATTGAGCAGGCAGGTTTCAAATTTGGCGACATGAATATTTTCCATCGTCACCTGAGCCCTGACGGGAGCGGCCCGGCGCTGTTCAGTCTGGCAAATATGGTCAACCCAGGCACCTTTGACCCGGAAATGACCGGTGATTTCGTGACGCCGGGTGTGACGATCTTTATGCAGGTTCCGTCCTACGGTGATGAGCTGCAAAACTTCAAGCTGATGCTGCAGTCCGCTCAGCACATTGCCGACGAAGTGGGTGGTGTGGTGCTCGACGATCAGCGTCGAATGATGACCCCGCAGAAATTGCGCGAGTATCAGGACCGCATCCGCGAAGTTAAGGAAGCCAACGCGTAATCGTCGCGTTTACTTCGACTCCTCCTCAACCCCCGCCTGTCGGGGGTTTTTTCTCATTGATGGTGCGATATGGACTCAATCGAACAACAACTCACTGAACTGCGAACCACGCTTCGCCATCATGAATACCTCTATCATGTTATGGACGCGCCGGAAGTACCGGATGCGGAGTATGACCGCCTGATGCGCGAGCTGCGCGAGCTGGAAACTCAGTATCCGGAGCTCGTCACGCCGGACTCCCCGACGCAGCGCGTCGGTGCGGAACCGCTGGGTGCTTTCAGTCAGGTACGCCATGAAGTCCCGATGCTGTCCCTGGATAACGTCTTTGATGAAGAGAGTTTCCTGGCGTTTAACAAGCGCGTCCAGGATCGCCTGAAAAGCAGTGATTCGCTGAGCTGGTGCTGCGAGCTGAAGCTGGACGGTCTGGCGGTCAGCATTCTTTATGAAAACGGCGTGCTGGTGCGTGCCGCGACGCGTGGTGACGGTACAACGGGTGAAGACATCACCACCAATGTGCGTACCATCCGCGCGATCCCGCTCAAGCTGCACGGCGAGAATATTCCTTCGCGTCTGGAAGTGCGCGGTGAAGTGTTCCTGCCTCAGGCGGGCTTCGAGAAAATAAATGAAGAGGCACGCCGCACCGGCGGGAAGGTGTTTGCGAACCCACGTAATGCGGCGGCAGGCTCTCTGCGCCAGCTTGACCCGCGTATCACCGCGAAGCGACCGCTTACTTTCTTCTGCTACGGTGTCGGTATTCTGGAGGGCGGCGAGCTTCCGGATACGCACCTCGGACGCCTGCTGCAGTTTAAGGCGTGGGGTCTGCCGGTCAGTAACCGCGTTCAGCTCTGCGACTCTCCGGAGGAGGTCCTGGCGTTCTACCACAAAGTGGAAGAGGATCGCCCAACGCTCGGCTTTGATATTGATGGCGTTGTCATCAAGGTCAATTCACTGGCGCTGCAGGAACAGCTGGGCTTTGTGGCACGCGCGCCGCGCTGGGCAGTGGCGTTTAAGTTCCCTGCTCAGGAGCAGATGACCTTCGTTCGTGACGTAGAGTTCCAGGTTGGCCGTACGGGTGCCATTACCCCGGTCGCCCGTCTGGAGCCCGTGCAGGTTGCTGGGGTGTTGGTGAGTAACGCCACGCTGCATAACGCTGATGAAATCGAACGCCTGGGCCTTCGCATTGGGGACAAAGTGGTGATCCGCCGCGCGGGCGATGTGATCCCGCAGGTGGTTAACGTTGTGGAGTCAGAACGCCCTGCCGAAACGCGCGAGATCGTCTTCCCGACCCACTGCCCGGTGTGCGGCTCGGACGTTGAGCGTGTGGAAGGCGAAGCGGTGGCGCGCTGTACGGGCGGCTTAATTTGTGGCGCGCAGCGTAAAGAGTCACTGAAGCACTTCGTCTCCCGGCGGGCGATGGACGTCGACGGCATGGGCGATAAAATTATCGATCAGCTGGTTGAGAAAGAGTACGTTCACACGCCAGCGGATCTGTTCAAACTGACCGCGGGTAAACTGACCGGCCTGGATCGCATGGGGCCGAAGTCAGCGCAGAATGTCGTTAACGCGCTGGAAGCGGCGAAAGAGACCACCTTCGCCCGCTTCCTGTACGCGCTGGGCATTCGTGAAGTCGGCGAAGCGACAGCGGCAGGGCTGGCGGCATACTTTGGTACGCTGGAGGCGCTGGAAAAGGCAAGCATCGACGAGCTGCAAAGAGTACCGGATGTCGGTATTGTGGTCGCCACGCACGTCTTTAACTTCTTTACTGAAGAGAGCAACCGCGAGGTCATCGGCAAACTGCTGGAAGAGGGCATCAAATGGCCCGCGCCGGTAGTGGTCAATGCAGAAGAGATCGACAGTCCGTTTGCCGGTAAAACCGTGGTGCTGACCGGTAGCCTGAGCCAGCTATCCCGCGACGATGCTAAAGCGCGTCTGGTGGCGCTGGGGGCCAAAGTGGCAGGCAGCGTATCGAAGAAAACCGACCTGGTGATCGCCGGGGAAGCGGCCGGTTCGAAGCTGGCAAAAGCCCAGGAGCTTGGCATTGACGTTATCGACGAAGCCGAAATGATGCGCCTGTTAGGAGAGTAACGTGGAGAAAGAGCAGCTCGTTGAGATCGCCAATACGGAGATGCCGTTCGGTAAATACAAGGGCCGCAGGCTGATCGATTTGCCGGAAGAGTATCTGCTGTGGTTTGCCCGTAAGGATGAATTCCCGGCCGGGCGACTGGGTGAGCTGATGGCTATCACGTTACTGATTAAAACCGAGGGGCTGACCCAGCTGGTTCAGCCCCTCAAACGTCCTTAAGCCTTCGCGGCGCGGGTCTCTTCCTGCGCCAGCTTTTCGGTCTGGCGTTTGTAACGACGCGCCAGCACCGCACAGACCATCAGCTGGATTTGGTGGAAAATCATCAGCGGCAGCACCATCATCCCAATCACCGAGGTCGGGAACAGAATGTTCGCCATCGGGATGCCGTTCGCCAGGCTCTTTTTCGAGCCGCAGAAGACAATCGTGATTTCATCCGCTTTATTAAAGCCGCATTTGCGCGCCACAAACACATTCACCGCAATCACTATCGCCAGCAGGATAATGCTGACGACCACGATAAACAGCAGTGAACCTGCGCCAACCTTATGCCAGATGCCGTTGACCACAGCTTCACTGAAGGCGGAGTAAACCACCAGCAGAATCGACGTCTGGTCGGTTTTTGAAATCCATTTTTTATGCTTTGCCACAAACGCGCCGGTCCACGGTCGGGAAAGATGCCCAAGCACAAACGGCAGCAGCAACTGCAGACAAATTCTTCCGACCTGCTCCAGGTTGCCCTCTGCACCGTGCATGTTCATCAGCAGGCCCACCAGCAGCGGCGAGACGAAAATCCCTAACAGGCTGGAGGCGGATGCTGAACAAACTGCCGCCGCCACGTTGCCGCCTGCCAGCGAGGTAAAGGCGATAGCAGACTGCACGGTAGCGGGAAGAATGCACAGATACAGGAAACCGGTATACAGGGCTGGATCGACATTCACCGGAGCCCACCAGGCAAACAGTACGCCCAATACAGGGAAGAGGATAAAGGTGCTACACATCACCCACAGATGCAGTCGCCAGTGTCCGCCGCCTGCAATGATGGCCTCGCGGGAGAGTTTGGCGCCATGCATAAAGAACAGCAGGGCGATGGCCGCCGTGGTCAGCCCTTCAAAGAAGGGGACGAAACCGCCGCGAGCCGGGAAAAACGAGGCCAGTAAAACGGTCACCACCAGGGTAAGCGTGAACGGATCAAGGATACGAAAAAGTTTCATAATCACTCCTGAAAGCAGATGTCGCTATTGTGCTTTCTTCCGTTTGAGAAATAAAATTGATTTATTGCATCCATTCATGAATTAAACAGATGAATTATTCATTACGTCAGCTTCGTGTTTTTGTCACCGTGGCGCAGGCTCGCAGTTTTAGCCGGGCGGGGGAGATGATCGGCCTAAGCCAGTCGGCCGTCAGCCATAGCGTTAAGGAGCTGGAAACGCAGACGGGAGTGAAACTGCTTGACCGAACGACGCGTGAGGTGGTGCTTACCGAAGCGGGGCAGCAGCTGGCGACGCGTCTGGAGAGGTTGCTGGACGAACTGAACAGCACGCTCAGGGATGTGGGGCGACTCGGACAACAGCTTTCCGGCACGGTGAGGGTGGCGGCGAGCCAGACCATCTCTGCACATCTTATTCCTCAGTGTATTGCCGAAAGTAATCATCGCTATCCGGATATTGATTTTGTTTTGCATGACAGGCCGCAGCAGTGGGTGCTGGAGAGTATCCGTCAGGGGGATGTGGATTTCGGCATTGTTATTGACCCTGGTGCGGTAAGCGACCTGGAATGTGAAGCGGTGCTCTCAGAACCTTTTTTGTTGCTTTGTCGCGATGACGACGCGCTGGCATCGCTGCCGCACGTGACATGGCAGGCGTTGCAAGGGGCAAATTTAGTGCTACAGGATTATGCTTCAGGAAGCCGCCCGTTGATTGATGCCGCACTTGTCGCACAAGGTGTGAAGGCAACCATTGTGCAGGAGATAGGGCACCCGGCCACGCTGTTCCCCATGGTCGAAGCCGGGATTGGGATAAGCGTACTACCGGCGCTTGCGCTGCCGTTGCCGCAGGGGAGTCGCTTAACGGTGAGGCGTTTTACGCCCAGCGTTCAACGCCAGCTGATGCTGGTTCGACGTAAAAACCGTTCTCTCTCAGGGGCGGCTCACGCCTGCTGGGACGTGGTGCGCATGCAGGCTCAGCGCTTAATGGAAGCCCGCACGCGCGATCCCCTGTTTAACGATCAGATATAGATATCAATCTTGTGCTCAGCGGAAGGGTTGTTGACGCCTTCCGCCACTGACTGACTGCTTTCCTGTTTTGGCATCTCTTCTTCTGCCTGCTGACGCTGCAATTGCGCCAGCTGTGCCTGCAGCATAGTCAACTGAGATTCGAGTAACTCCTGCTGCTTTTGTTTTTCTTCTGTTGTTGCATCACTCAGTGCCACTTCTTTGAGTTGCTGAGTGGCTTTTGTTATCTGTTTCATCAGCCGATTGATCTGGGAGGCAATGTCATTGCTACCAGAACTGTTATCAGCACTGCCGATTTCCATCGCCGACAGAGAAACTGCATTGAGGGTTGTCATCATGAGATCCTTTTCGCCATAAAACAGAGGTATCGGCAAGGAAAGGATTAGCTTGAGCAAAACTGCCATATCTGGCAGGTTCGAATTGATTAAATCGCAGATAGCAAAAAAGCGCCTTTAGGGCGCTTTTTTACATTGGTGGGTCGTGCAGGATGACTCGCTTCGCTCGCCCTTTGGGCCGTCGCCGTAAACGGCTCTGTTGCCTCTCTGCGTTCGGCTCGAACCTGCAGCAGGTTCGAATCATCCATATTGCAGATAGCAAAAAAGCGCCTTTAGGGCGCTTTTTTACATTGGTGGGTCGTGCAGGATTCGAACCTGCGACCAATTGATTAAAAGTCAACTGCTCTACCAACTGAGCTAACGACCCGAAATGGTGGGCGATGACGGGCTCGAACCGCCGACCCCCTCCGTGTAAAGGAGATGCTCTACCAACTGAGCTAATCGCCCATTTCGGAACTGCTGCGATAAGGTGAGAATGGTGGGCGATGACGGGCTCGAACCGCCGACCCCCTCCGTGTAAAGGAGATGCTCTACCAACTGAGCTAATCGCCCAATCTCAATTCTTATCTACACTGCGAGTCTACTTAAAGTAGATGGTGGGTGATGACGGGCTCGAACCGCCGACCCCCTCCGTGTAAAGGAGATGCTCTACCAACTGAGCTAATCACCCCCGCTGTGTGGAGTCGCATTATAGGGAGAGTTGAAAATGAGTCAACGCATTTTCTAAAGTTTTTATTCGTTCGTCGTAAAATTAGACAAAACGATCGCGAAACGGGCAGTGGCGCATGATTTCTAAACAAAAACAGTAAACTCAGGCCCGATTCAGGGAACAACATTGAGGAATCGCCGCACAGTGATAGAATATTGCCCATTGTTTTTTCCCCAGGATTTGCCGATTGCCGGCATCTTTATAACGTAAGGCCATTTCATGAAAATCAAAACTCGCTTCGCGCCGAGCCCGACAGGCTATCTGCACGTCGGTGGTGCACGTACCGCTCTTTATTCCTGGCTTTTTGCACGCCACAACAAAGGTGAGTTCGTGCTGCGTATTGAAGACACCGATCTTGAGCGCTCCACGCCGGAAGCAATCGAAGCCATTATGGATGGTATGAACTGGCTGAATCTGGAATGGGACGAAGGCCCGTATTTCCAGACCAAACGTTTTGACCGCTATAACGCGGTCATTGATGAAATGCTGGTCGCGGGCACGGCGTATAAGTGCTACTGCTCCAAAGAGCGTCTGGATGCCTTGCGTGAAGAGCAGATGGCGAACGGTGACAAGCCGCGTTATGACGGTCGTTGCCGCCACGACCATAGCGAGCATGCGGCTGATGAGCCTTGCGTTGTGCGTTTTGCTAACCCGCAAGAGGGTTCTGTCATCTTTGATGACCAGATCCGTGGCCCGATTGAATTCAGCAACCAGGAGCTGGACGATCTGATCATTCGCCGTACCGACGGCTCACCAACCTACAACTTCTGTGTGGTGGTGGACGACTGGGATATGGAGATCACCCACGTTGTCCGTGGTGAAGACCATATCAACAACACGCCACGTCAAATCAACATCCTGAAGGCGCTGAATGCGCCCGTGCCGGTGTATGCACACGTGTCCATGATCAACGGTGACGACGGTAAAAAACTGTCTAAACGTCATGGTGCCGTGAGCGTGATGCAGTATCGTGACGACGGTTATCTGCCGGAAGCGCTGCTGAACTATCTGGTGCGTCTGGGCTGGGCCCACGGTGACCAGGAGATCTTCAGCCGCGAAGAGATGATCGAACTGTTCTCTCTGAACTCTGTGAGCAAATCAGCGAGCGCATTCAATACCGATAAGCTGCTGTGGCTGAACCATCATTACATCAATACCATGCAGCCAGAATATGTCGCGACGTATCTGCAGTGGCACATTGAGCAGGCGAATATCGATACCCGTACCGGTCCTGAACTGGCCGATCTGGTGAAACTGCTCGGTGAGCGTTGCAAAACGCTGAAAGAGATCGCCGAAAGCTGCCGTTACTTCTACGAAGAATTCGATGAGTTTGATGCCGACGCGGCGAAGAAACACCTGCGTCCGGTTGCCCGCCAGCCGCTGGAAGTGGTGCGTGACAAAATCGCCGCTATCACGGAATGGACCGCGGAGAATGTGCATCACGCGATTCAGGCAACCGCAGATGAGCTTGAAGTCGGTATGGGCAAAGTGGGGATGCCGCTGCGCGTCGCCGTGACCGGTGCAGGCCAGTCTCCAGCGCTGGACGTTACCGTTCATGCTATTGGTAAGTCTCGTAGCGTGGCGCGTATCAATAAGGCACTGGGTTTTATTGCTGAGCGTGAAAGCCAGCAGTAATCAATCGCCAGTAAATCAAACGGCAGGGGAACCTGCCGTTTTTTTGTCTGCTATTCAGCAATACCGAGACGTGAGAGAAATCCTTTTACCCCCTCGCGCTTCAGCAATACGAGAAGACGCTCCTGTTCAACCTGCGTCATGTTCTCCAGCGAGTCGATGATTTGTGGGAGCAGGGTAGACGATGACGGTATCCCATAAAGAGAGGGCGTTTCGGCCACCTGGTAAATCGCCTGCCGGTGACGGATGGCAGGAAGGCTAATAATATGTTCCTTCACTCGCGCATCGACATGGATCAGTCTTGCTCTTCCACCTTTTACACCGTTAACACCCTCCGTCTTCCATCCCTTCTGGCGTATCCAGCGGTTAACGGTTTGCCTGGCGACGCCCAGACAGTCAGCCAGTTCATCCGTGGTCATTTTGCTGCGTAATCTTTTCATATTAGTTCTGGTCGCGAATCCCTAAACGTTGCAACAATCCGGTAATCCCTTCCCGCAGTAACAGCGATGTCAGCTGCTTTTGCTCATCCGGCGTCATTTCATTTGCCAGTGTCAGAAGTAAAGTATGAAGTGAACCCTCGTAGCCAGCGCTGTCTGGCACTTCAGGCGTCTCAGACGCCCTGCGGGCACTGCGGATAAACTCCCTTACCTTTTCATTCACATGCACCAGACGCGCCTTGCCGCCCTGAACGCCTGGTTTTGGCGATGTAATCCAACCTTCTTTACGTACCCATTTATTGATGGTCTGACGGCTATAGCCAGTGAGCACGGCTAACTCTTCTGGCGTCATTCGTTCCTTGATCATGCAATTTCCTGAGTGTTCGTAGGGTTAATTAGTGGTTCATCTTATAGCACCGTTTTACGCGAAAACGTGACAGGCTTAACTCCTGACTGCGAGCAGGCTCGCAAAGTGATTCATTTGCATGATTTTTCAGCGATTGAAAGGTGGGGACTGATTTTGCCGTTGACACTCAGCGGCGGAATTCATATTATGCCGCCCGTCAACATGACAGCTTTACGACGGGGCTATAGCTCAGCTGGGAGAGCGCCTGCATGGCATGCAGGAGGTCAGCGGTTCGATCCCGCTTAGCTCCACCAAACTCTGAACCCAACAGAGTGCGGTAAGTAAAGTAACATGTGGGGCTATAGCTCAGCTGGGAGAGCGCTTGCATGGCATGCAAGAGGTCAGCGGTTCGATCCCGCTTAGCTCCACCAAAATTTGAACCCTCGTCGAAAGACGGGGGTTTTTTTATGCCTTTGTAAAATGTTTATACTGCTTTTGTTGCGATAAAACGCTTTTTCTATACCTCACCTCAATTCAAATCAATAAACGAGTCTATAAATAGACTTGAACTTGATTCGAGCAATTAATAAACCTATTATCCATCCGGTCAATGATACGTTGGTAAAATAGATTCCCTGACTGAATGAATAGAAAAACTTACAATAACGTAAAAATATTTATGATTGCCCTAGCGCTATGCCTGATTGCGGTGCCATTTTCCCGTTATATCTCCCCGCGCGCTATTGTTAACGGGCATGACGTCTATTTAGCATGGCTACCCTTAAGCGTTATGCTGGCCGTTATTTTGTTGTTTGGCCGCCGTGCAATTATTCCCGTTCTGTTAGGTTTTACTATTACTAATATATTCTCTGTTGATTTAGCACCGCTACAATATGCAGTTCTCCTGTTTTGTCAGACTTTTTCAGTTTTCGCTGTGTGTGGCATTATCCGTCTTGTGCTGGGCAGGCGCTGGCGCCACAGCGTGCCTAATAAATACATCGGGATCCGTATTTTTTGGCTGGGTTTTATGGTGCCGATAGGTATCAAAATATCAATGTATCTGGCAGGCTATTTATTCGATTTCCCGGTAACAATCTCCACTTACTTCGGTGAAGGCACCCTTATTTACAGCGTTGTGGATATTCAAAGCCTGATCTGCGCGGCGTTGATTTTCACCATGATGTTCTATTATCCATTAAGAATGATTATTAATCCTCGCTACGCCAGAACCTTCTGGCTGCGGAGCGTGAAGCCGGTGTTTTTTCACAAGAAATCATTGTTTATATTTGTCTGGCTGATGCTTCTGATCGCCCTCATGGCAATTTTATGTGCACCGCTAAAGTCACCTATAATTGCAGGATATCTTGTGCCCATTATTTTTATTCTTTTTACGTTGGGCATCAGCTGTTTAAGTTATGCGCTTATGTCATTGCTCTGGGCGGCATCCGCACTCCTGCTACTGACCTACAACGACAACTTTTTGAACGGGGTGGAGTCGGGTCACTCGCTCTCCTTTATCCTGTCTGTACTCATCTCTTTCGCCATCTGTTTGCTGTATATGTCGCGGATTTACCGGCGAAGCGAATGGATGAAGAAGGGCTGGCAGGACAGGGCGTTAACCGATCCGTTGACCGGTTTGCCTAACATTCGCGCCCTGGATGACTTTCTTCTGATCCATCCTGACGCCAAGGTGTGTTGTCTGCGAATGGATAATCTGGAGTTTCTTAGCCGCCACTACGGCATTCTGATGCGGGTTCACTGCAAGCGGATGATTACCGCGTCGCTCCAGCCCTTATTGCAAAAAGATGAGCAGCTTTTCCAGTTGCCCGGCAGTGAGCTGGTGTTGGTATTGCTGGGGCCGGGAACGTCAGAGCGCCTGCAACATATGGTCGACCAACTGAATAGCCGCAAGATTTACTGGAACAACACTGGGCTGGATGTAGAGTTTGGGGCGTCCTGGGGTGAGGTTGAAGATGGTGAGAACCTGCACCATACGCTTGGGCAGCTTAGCTGGTTGGCGGAGCAGTCATGTGCTGCGCATAATGTGCTTGCTCTGACGAACAGCATTGAGGACGTCTCCGGGCAAACCACCGACAGGGTGCTGATGTTAGGGCGTATTAAACGTGCGCTTGATGCTGACGGGCTCCAGCTGTATGCCCAGTCGATTCAGAATGCCGAGGGGAAAGGATATTACGAAATCCTCTCGCGCCTGGAGAGCGAGGGAGAGATGATCACCCCCGATCGCTTTATTCCGCTGATTGCCCAGTTTAACCTGAGCCATCGCTTTGATCTGAATGTGGTTGAGAAGTTACTGGTCTGGCTGCGGGATAATCCCGCCACACATGCTGGCACCCGTTTCTCCGTCAATTTGATGCCGATGACCTTGATGCAAAAAGAGGTCGCCACGGAGATTATCGCGCTCTTCGCTCGCTATACCGTCCCGCCCCAGGCTGTTGTCATCGAGATTACCGAAGAACAGGCTTTCTCCAATTCGGGCAGTAGCATTAACAATATCCAGCAGCTGAGGGATCATGGGTTCCGTATTGCTATTGACGACTTTGGAACAGGCTATGCCAACTTTGAGCGTCTGAAGCGCCTGCAGGCCGACATCATCAAGATTGATGGTTGTTTCGTAAAGGATATCTGCAGCGACAACATGGATGCGATGATTGTGCAGTCGATATGTAATCTGGCGAAAACAAAATCGCTCTGCGTGGTTGCGGAATATGTGGAAACCCCGGCGCAGCGGGATATGTTGCTGCACTTTGGTGTCGATTATCTGCAGGGCTACCTGTTAGGTAAACCCAGACCGCTTGCCGAATTACGGGCATAAAAAAACCGGGAGCTTTCATGCTCCCGGTTTTTTTTCACTCTGCGAGTTAGAGTACCAGCGCTGCGATAGAGGCAGACAGTACGCTCACCAGCGTAGAACCATACACCAGCTTCAGGCCGAAGCGAGAAACCACGTTACCCTGCTCTTCGTTCAGGCCTTTAATCGCACCGGCGATAATACCGATGGAAGAGAAGTTTGCGAAGGAAACCAGGAACACGGACAGAATGCCTTCCGCACGTGGAGAGAGCGTGCTGGCAATTTTCTGCAGATCCATCATTGCCACGAACTCGTTAGAAACCAGTTTGGTTGCCATGATGCTGCCAACCTGCAGTGCTTCATGAGCCGGAACACCCATCACCCATGCGATTGGATAGAAGATGTAGCCCAGGATGCCCTGGAAGGAGATACCGAGCACCGCTGCGAACAGGGCGTTCAGGGCGGCGATCAGCGCGATAAAACCAATCAGCATAGCGGCAACAATAATGGCGACCTTGAAGCCTGCCAGAATGTATTCACCCAGCATTTCGAAGAAGCTCTGCCCTTCATGCAGGTTTGACATCTGGATGTTCTCTTCGCTTGCATCAACACGGTAAGGGTTGATCAGCGACAGCACAATAAAGGTGCTGAACATGTTCAGGACCAGCGCCGCCACCACGTATTTTGGCTCCAGCATGGTCATGTATGCGCCCACGATAGACATGGATACGGTAGACATTGCGGTTGCCGCCATGGTGTACATGCGGTTACGCGACATTTTGCCCAGAATATCTTTGTACGCGATGAAGTTCTCAGACTGACCGAGGATCAGTGAGCTCACGGCGTTAAAGGATTCCAGTTTGCCCATGCCGTTCACCTTGGACAGCAGAAAGCCAATCGCGCGGATAACCACTGGCAGAACGCGGATGTGTTGCAGAATACCAATCAGTGCAGAGATGAAGACGATAGGGCACAGCACCTTCAGGAAGAAGAAGGCCAGACCTTGATCGTTCATGCTGCCAAAGACGAAGTTAGTCCCTTCGTTAGCAAACCCGAGCAGTTTTTCGAACATCTCGGAGAAGCCTTTCACGAAGCCGAGGCCCACGTTGGAGTTCAGGAAGAACCACGCAAGTAATACTTCAATGACCAGCAGTTGGACAACATAGCGAATACGAATATTTTTGCGGTCTGTGCTGACCAGCAATGCGAGTGCAGTAACGACAACGAGTGCCAGGACAAAATGAAGGACGCGGTCCATATTTGCTCCAAATATGAGGCAGGTTTAATTTTCGTGCACATTCTATGTAACAAGCGAAAAGAAAACGAGATCAAGAACACACTATAGTTACATCCTGTGACGAGTCTCAAAAATAGTGATCAACAATACATTTTTGTTATGTTAGGTAAATGAGTGAAAAGTTAAGTTTGTGTGCTAGGCTTCACAAAAGTGTGCGCTAACTCTGCTTCATTTAGAGCACCCGCATCTCACCTGCCCATCTATCGTCAAAAGCTATCAGAGAAATCATTACAAACCTTACAAATGATCTTGATAATCATTCTCATTTTGATAGCATTAAACATAGCAAAGGCTATATTTCAGAGGCAGAAATGACAAACAGTCGCGTAGAGGGTAGCAGTGGCAGAGCAGCGCGCAAGTTGCGGTTCGCATTAATGGGACCTGCGTTCATTGCTGCCATTGGCTATATCGATCCGGGCAATTTTGCGACCAACATTCAGGCCGGGGCCAGCTTTGGCTACACATTGCTGTGGGTGGTCGTCTGGGCAAACCTGATGGCCATGCTGATCCAGATGCTCTCAGCGAAGCTCGGCATTGCCACGAGCAAAAACCTGGCCGAGCAGATCCGCGACCACTACCCGCGTCCGGCGGTTTGGCTGTACTGGGTCCAGGCTGAAATTATCGCCATGGCAACCGACCTTGCCGAATTCATTGGGGCTGCGATTGGATTTAAACTGATCCTCGGCGTGTCGCTGTTGCAGGGGGCTGTGCTGACCGGGATTGCGACTTTCCTTATTCTGATGCTGCAGCGCCGAGGACAGAAGCCGCTGGAAAAAGTCATCGGCGGTCTGCTGCTGTTTGTTGCTGCAGCCTATATTGTGGAGCTGATCTTCTCCCAGCCGAATCTGGTGCAGCTGAGTAAAGGGATGGTGATCCCAAGTCTGCCCACCTCTGAAGCGGTATTCCTGGCAGCTGGCGTCCTCGGGGCGACCATTATGCCGCATGTGATTTACCTGCACTCCTCCCTGACACAACATCTGCACGGTGGCACCCGTAAGGAACGCTATTCCGCGACAAAATGGGATGTCGCGTTTGCCATGACGATTGCCGGTTTCGTGAATCTGGCGATGATGGCGACCGCCGCTGCCGCTTTCCACTTTAATGGTCACACGGGGATTGCCGATCTCGATCAGGCTTATCTGACGCTGGAACCGTTACTGAGCCATGCCGCAGCAACGATATTTGGCCTGAGCCTGGTGGCTGCTGGCCTCTCTTCCACGGTGGTAGGTACGCTGGCGGGGCAAGTGGTGATGCAGGGATTCGTGCGTTTTCATATTCCGCTGTGGGTGCGTCGCGCCGTCACCATGCTGCCGTCGTTTATTGTGATTCTGATGGGGCTGGATCCTACCCGCATTTTGGTAATGAGCCAGGTCCTGCTGAGTTTTGGTATTGCCCTTGCGCTGGTGCCGTTGCTGATTTTTACCAGCGATAAAACGCTGATGGGCGATCTCGTGAACTCGACGCTGGTGAAAAGGACCGGGTGGGCGATTGTGGTCGTGGTGGTGGCGCTGAATCTGTGGTTGTTAGTCGGAACCGCGCTGGGTCTTTAAAATAAAAAAAGGAGCCAAAAGGCTCCTTTTTACGTTAGTGACGATGGCCGTGACCACCGTGACCATGACCTTTACCACCGCGTCCGCCCCAGCCGCCACGACGGTCATCGCGATCGTTCCAGCCTTCACGGTAGCCGCGTTCATAGGCGTTGTTTTTATACCAGCCGCGATGCAGGCCATTATCATGCCTGCGCCAGCGGTCACCACGCCATTCATAATGACGGTTCCAGTAATCACGGTCGCGCCAGTAGCCACCGTCCCAGTATCTGCCGTAGTCATCACGATCGCCAATTTGTAATTTTACTGATGGCAACAGGGTGATCTCGCCAGCATTGGCGACCAGCGGGGCAGAAGCCATTAATACCGCTGCTAAAATCAGTGACCTGAACATACTCTTCTCCTTCACGATCGGGGCCTTGTGGGCCTGTTAACGCAATATTACGAGTTGGTAAAGCCTCGTTTCATCGCCTCAACTCCGAATTCCCGGATAAGAGCACTTTTTGCTAAAATCGGCTTTAATTTGTTCAGGCCAGAATATCTTCGATCCGCGTCAGTTCATCTTCCGAGAAATGGCGATTGTCCAGCATGCCCACCGCGTCATCGATTTGCGCGGTTTTACTGGCCCCAATCAGTACAGAAGTCACAGTATCGTGGCGTAAAATCCAGGCCAGAGCCATCTGCGACAGCTTCTGACCGCGGCTTTCGGCAAGGGCGTTTAACTTGTGCACTTTTACCAGCTTTTCTTCGGTGAGCTGATCCGGGTTCAGGAACTTGCTGCCGCTGGCCGCACGGGAGTCCGCTGGAATACCGTTCAAATAACGGTTGGTTAATTGACCACCCGCGAGAGGAGAGAAGGGAATACACCCAACCCCTGTCTGCTGCAGTACATCCAGCAAGCCCGCTTCAGGGGCACGCTCAAACATCGAATATTTAGGCTGGTGGATAAGACAAGGCGTACCGAGGTCGTGAAGGATTTCAATTGCCTGGCGCGCCAGTTCCGCAGGATAGTTGGATAACCCGACGTACAGTGCCTTGCCCTGTCGCACCAGATGGTCGAGCGCTTTCATTGTTTCCTGAAGCGGTGTTTCCGGGTCCGGGCGGTGATGGTAGAAGATGTCGACATACTCCAGCCCCATGCGTTTCAGGCTCTGATCCAGACTCGATATCAGGTATTTACGCGAGCCCCAGTCGCCGTAGGGACCGTCCCACATGGTATATCCTGCTTTCGTCGAGATAATTAACTCATCGCGCCAGGGGAGAAAATCTTCCAGCAAAATGCGTCCGAAATTACGTTCGGCTGAACCGGGAGGAGGACCATAGTTGTTGGCAAGGTCGAAATGCGTAATCCCCAAATCGAACGCGCGCTGTAAAAGTTGACGGCTGTTTTCGATGAGCGTGGCATCACCAAAGTTATGCCAAAGCCCAAGCGAGATGGCGGGCAATTTCAGCCCGCTTTGTCCGCAGCGGCGATACTGCATTGTCTGATAACGATTTTTATCCGGCTGATAACGCATGATCGTGACCTCTGACGCTGATAAGAAAAACGTGTGTATACGGTTACACTAACGCGAAGAAAGAGAGCATAGCGCAGCATTTTTTGTAAAGCATTCTTTCCAACTCCTTCTTACTGCCTTTTCTGGACAGTCATCACGCTTATTTAATACTCAAGGTGACAACAACATTAGAAGGATACCTGTTTATGCGTACCCCATACTGCGTCGCCGATTACCTGCTGGACCGTCTGACTGATTGTGGAACCGATCATCTGTTTGGCGTGCCGGGCGACTATAACCTGCAGTTTCTCGACCATGTAATAGACAGCCCGGATATCTGTTGGGTGGGTTGTGCCAACGAGCTTAACGCGTCATATGCCGCAGACGGCTATGCCCGATGTAAGGGCTTTGCCGCGCTGTTAACCACATTCGGCGTCGGAGAGCTAAGCGCTATGAACGGGGTGGCGGGTAGCTTTGCCGAACACGTTCCCGTGTTGCATATTGTGGGGGCGCCGGGAATGGCGGCGCAGCAAAAAGGCGAGTTATTGCACCATACCTTAGGTGACGGTGAGTTCCGTCATTTTTACCATATGAGCGAACCCATCACTGTCGCGCAGGCGATCCTGACCGAACAAAATGCCTGCTACGAAATTGACCGCGTGCTGACCACCATGCTGCGCGAACGCCGTCCTGGCTATTTGATGTTGCCTGCGGATGTGGCGAAAAAAGCCGCGACACCACCTGTAAGCGCTCTCACCGTTAAGCCTGTTCACGCGGACAATGCCTGTCTCAAAGCATTTCGTGATGCCGCCCGGAGTCGCCTGGCCATGAGCAAACGGACCGCGCTGCTGGCCGATTTTCTGGTGCTCCGTCATGGGCTAAAACCTGCGCTACAGAAATGGGTGAAAGAGGTGCCGATGGCACACGCCACCATGTTGATGGGGAAAGGGATTTTTGATGAGCGTCAGGCGGGTTTTTACGGCACTTACAGTGGTTCAGCGAGCGCGGAGCCGGTCAAAGAGGCGATTGAAAGAGCTGACACAGTGCTGTGCATTGGTACGCGGTTTACCGATACCCTGACCGCCGGGTTCACTCACCAGCTCACTCCCGCTCAGACCATCGAAGTTCAGCCTCATGCTTCCCGCGTGGGCGACGTCTGGTTTACGGGCATTCCCATGCTGCAGGCGATTGAGACGCTGGCAGAGTTATGCAAACAACATGTGCGTGAAAGCCCTGCACCCTCGACACACAGTGGTTTTTCCTGGCCTGCAGAGGGCGCTTCGCTCACGCAGGAGAACTTCTGGAGCACGCTGCAAACCTTCATTCGTCCCGGCGACATTATTCTTGCCGATCAGGGCACCTCGGCGTTCGGCGCGATCGATCTTCGCTTACCTGCGGACGTTAATTTTATTGTTCAGCCGCTCTGGGGGTCGATTGGCTACACGCTGGCGGCGGCCTTTGGCGCGCAGACGGCATGCCCGGACCGGCGCGTGATTGTCCTGACCGGGGATGGTGCCGCACAGCTGACGATTCAGGAAATGGGCTCAATGCTGCGCGATAAGCAGCACCCGATTATCCTGGTGCTCAACAACGAAGGGTACACGGTTGAGAGGGCCATACACGGACCTGAACAGCGGTACAACGATATCGCGCTGTGGAACTGGACGCAGATCCCGCAGGCACTGAGCCTGGATCCTCAGGCCGAATGCTGGCGGGTCAGTGAAGTCGATCAGCTGGCGGACGTGCTGGAAAAAGTGGCGCACCATGAGCGGCTTTCGCTCATTGAGGTCATGCTGCCCAAAGCGGATATTCCTCCGCTGTTGGGCGCGATAACCAAAGCGCTGGAGGCGCGAAATAACGCCTGATCACTTATCGTTTCGCCAGGCCATCATCATCGGTTTGCCCGCCAGCAGGAGCCAGGCGGGCAACATCACGATACAAAGCAGAGGGAAGAGGGTAGAGTCAGGCACCACCACGGCGGCCATAAACAGGCTCAGCCATGCATCCCGCGTCACTACCAGTACCAGCCCGAGAATCGAACACGAAACGGTTATCGCAGCCGGTACGGCGTCCACATGCTCGTGCAACATCAGACCTAACGCTACCCCGACAAACACCGCCGGGAAGATGCGTCCGCCCCGAAAACCGCACGCGGCGGCCACGACCAGCGCCGCCAGCTTTATCACCGCAAACAGCAGATAATCCGACACGCTAAACACCTGACTGAATGCTAGCTGCTGCATTTCGTCCAGGCCTTTAAACAGCGTCACTTTTCCGCCGATAGCGCCCAGAATGCCGAGAAGCAGCCCCCCGACGCCCAGAATCAGCACCGGATGTTTGAGCTTATGCATCAGCCGATGCAGGCGCGGAAGACACCATACTGCGACCATGCCGAGCGCAATGGCGATGGCGACCACAATTGCGCCGCTGAAAATGTCCGCGACCTGCATCTGGCCATAGTGGGGGAGAGGGAGAGAGAAGTGGGGATGGAAAAACAGGCTGGTGGTCAACGCACCGGCAGCGGCGGCCATCAGCGGCGCAAAGAGTTTGTCCCAGAGCGGGACGTCATTATTACCGCTCAGCGTCTGGGAGAAGATCAGCGCGGCGGCGACGGGAGTGCCGAACAGCGCGCCGATGGTGCCTGCAGAGGCCAGGATCGTCCAGTCCAGCGCGTTGACGCGCGGTAAAATGCGCGAACCCAGGAAAACCGCCAGCGCGATATTGACCGCCATGATCGGATGTTCAGGCCCCAGGCTGACGCCGCCCGCCAGACCCACGATCAGCGCAACGATCAGTCCCGGCAGCGCTGCCGGGCTGACGGGCGCGCCGATCAACGGTTCCTGCGCGGGATCGGGCCCGGCATGGTCCGGACTGAAACGAATCACCAAACCCACCGCAATACCGGTGAGCGTCAGCATGACGATAATCCATACAGGAGAATCAGGGCTGAAGCCCATATTGGCAGGCAGGGCGGTCCATAACATCGTTTGCAGTACCGACGCGACTTTCATCACGACGATGAGCACCAGGCTTGAAGCAACGCCAATAACGAGCGCCGGTATTGCTAATAACAGCATGGTTCTGGCTCGCGGGTGGAGCATGATGATTTCCTTGTACAAAACGGTATAACGTTACTTTGCACAATCAGCTTTATGGCAATAGTGCAAAAGGTGTTGAAACGGTAAAGTTATTCTGTGACGAAGATCGATAATCCTGGGGCATTCACTTTCTGGTCGTTGTTGTTATCACGCCTTGAATTTACAGTGTTCCAAAGATTTATTCTGACTTTAGCGGAGCAGTAGAAGAATGACAAAGTATGCTTTGGTAGGTGATGTGGGCGGCACGAACGCGCGCCTTGCACTCTGCGATGTAAATAGCGGTGACATTTCCCAGGCGAAAACCTATTCAGGGCTGGATTATCCAAGTCTGGAAGCCGTGGTTCGCGTATATCTTGAAGAGCATAAGGTCAGCGTCGAAGACGGCTGTATCGCTATTGCGTGCCCGATTACCGGTGACTGGGTGGCTATGACCAACCACACCTGGGCCTTCTCCATTGCCGAAATGAAAAAAAACCTCGGCTTTGCGCATCTTGAAATCATCAATGACTTCACGGCGGTATCGATGGCGATCCCGATGCTGAAGCCGGAACACCTGATCCAGTTTGGCGGCACCGCGCCGGTCGAAGGCAAGCCGATTGCGGTTTACGGTGCGGGAACCGGGCTGGGCGTCTCTCACCTTGTCCACGTCGATAAGCGCTGGGTCAGTCTGCCGGGCGAAGGCGGTCACGTGGATTTCGCGCCGAACAGTGAAGAAGAGGGCATTATCCTCGAAGAATTACGTGCTGAGATCGGCCACGTTTCTGCCGAACGCGTGCTGTCGGGTCCCGGGCTGGTCAATTTGTACCGTGCGATTGTGAAATCTGATGGTCGTCTGCCTGAAAATCTGCAGCCTAAAGACGTGACCGAGCGCGCCCTGGCGGACAGCTGCATCGATTGCCGTCGTGCCTTGTCCCTGTTCTGCGTGATTATGGGGCGCTTCGGCGGCAACCTGGCGCTGACGCTGGGCACCTTTGGCGGCGTCTATATTGCGGGCGGTATCATGCCGCGCTTCCTCGAGTTCTTTAAAGCCTCCGGTTTCCGCGGCGGGTTTGAAGATAAAGGGCGCTTCAGAAGCTACGTGCAGGACATCCCTGTTTACCTGATTGTGCACGATAATCCAGGGCTGCTGGGATCGGGTGCGCATTTGCGTCAGGTTCTGGGACAAATTCTCTGATGGTCATTCCCCTCTCCATCGGGGGAGGGGAACGTTCACAGGTGCATCAGCTGGCGAAACTCTTTTACCTTGCTGCGGCTCACGGGCACCTGGAAGTCGAGATCCTTCAGTCGCAAAATATACGTGTTGTTAAACCAGGGTTCGATCTCGCGGATCTTGTTCAAATTGACGCAAAACGATCGGTGGCAGCGGAAGAAGTGCGCCGCAGGTAGCTTGCTGCAAAACTCGGTGATGTTCATCGCCATCACGTACGATTCACGTCGCGTATAGACAAACGTCATCTTTTCATGTGCTTCGGCGTAATAAATATCGTCGATAGGCGTGACGATGATCCTTTCATCCTTCACCAGATTAATGGTGTCATTCTCCCGGATAGCAGGGCTTGCGGTCGCAGGCGCGGCTTGCTGTTTCCATGCCGCTTCCAGCTTTTGCAGCATGCTGATAATACGCGACTCCTGATAAGGCTTGAGGATGTAGTCAAACGCTTCCAGCTCGAAAGCCTCCACGGCGTGCTCTTTCCACGCGGTAACAAAGACAATAAAGGGCTTGTGGGCAAACTGATTAATATTTTGCGCCAGCAGCACGCCATCCAGCGACGGAATATTAATATCGAGAAAAATGGCATCGACCCGGTTGTGCTGGAGGAACTTTAGCACGTCCAGTCCATCTTCGAAGGTGCCTACAATCTCCATCTGGCTGTGCGTTTTGATGAGCCAGCTCAGCTCCTGCTGAGCCAGAACCTCATCTTCCACAATGATGACTTTCATCTGTAACTCCGGCCTATGGCATCAGGGATATCGGTGCATGAACGGGCGTGCGTTCATTCGGCACATAAAACGCGATTTCTGTGCCCGGCTCCAGGCGATGAATGTGCAGCCCGTCGCCGTACAGCAGTTTGACCCGGTGGTGGACATTCAAAAGGCCAATCTTATTGCCCGGCATTTCGTTGGATTCCACGCGTTCAATAACCTTTGGGTCGATACCGTGGCCGGTATCGCGCACCGCAATGCGCACGCGATTCCCGCTCTCGGTCACGCTAATGGTCACTACGCCTTTGCCTTTGCACGGCTGAATTCCGTGGACAATGGCGTTTTCTACCAGCGGCTGGATCAGCAGGCTTGGGATCACGCAGTTGACCTCTTCATCAATATCGTAAATGACGGTGAGCTTATCGCCAAAGCGGGCCTGTTCGATCGCGATGTAATCTTTGATTTGATAAAGCTCTTTTTTGATGTCGATCTGCTCGTCATCTTTCAATTCAATGTTGTAGCGCAGATAGCGTGACAGGTTGAAAATCAGCTGGCGGGCGGTGTCCGGATTAAGGCGAATGGAGGAGGAGATGGCGTTCAGCGCGTTAAACAGGAAATGAGGATTAATTTTACTTTGCAGCGCGCGTAGCTCTGCCTTATTTGCCATTTCGCGCAGCTGCTCCGCGCGCGAGACTTCCAGCTGAGTTGAGATGATTTGCGACAGACCAATCGCCATTTCCTGTAATGAGGAGGTGATCTGGTGCGCATGGCAGTAGTAAATCTTCAGCGTGCCCGTGACGACCCCTTTCTCCCACAATGGGATCACCAGCATGGAATGTATTTCGGGCGTCCTGTGGGCTTCATCATTGTTTTTAATGATGATTTTACCGTAGTTGATCGCCTGTCGGGTGGTTGGGCTGATGGTGTCGTCGTTGTCACGATAGTTGTGCTCCCCGACGCCCACGTAGGCCAGCACGTGGTCGATATTGGTGATGGCGACGGCATCGGCGTGAATATCACGACGGATGATATCGCAGACCTGGCGTAAAGACTCAACGTTAACGTGGCGGAACAGCGGCAACGTTTTGTTGGCAATATCGAGTGCCAGCTTGGCCTGACGTGCGGCGCTGGCCTCTTTTTCCCCTTCGACACTCTGCACCAGCAGAACAATAAAGCCTATGCAGACGCTGCCGAGGATCATCGGAATACCGATTTTCGAAACAATATCCAGCCCAAGAGCGGTCGTGGGTGCCCACACCACAACCAAAATCATGGTCAAGGTTTCACACACCATGCCCGCGATGATCCCGGCGCGCCAGTGCTGCTTTTTGGGGA
Organism: Enterobacter sp. JMULE2; assembly: GCF_013337145.1. Classification (NCBI taxonomy): domain Bacteria; kingdom Pseudomonadati; phylum Pseudomonadota; class Gammaproteobacteria; order Enterobacterales; family Enterobacteriaceae; genus Enterobacter; species Enterobacter sp. JMULE2. The sequence continues at coordinate 36,979 of NZ_SGWD01000016.1, read as the reverse complement.
ATTTGCGGTTAATCCAGCCGGACAGGATCCCGGCGATAATGCTGGTAATAAAGCACGGAATAGCCGTCACGCCGCCGATATCAATCAAATAGCGGTGTGTGCCGGCAATCAATCCAGTGATCACCCCAACCCAGGGGCCAAACAGTATCCCGCCTGACATCACGGCGATAATGCGCACGTTGACCAGCGACCCTTCGACAGGCACTCCGGACCAGGTGCTGAAAAGGGCAAACATCGAAAAGATGGCGGTTACGGCCAGCAGCTCTTTTGGCGAGTGCGCTGACTTGTGCAGAAGCTCGCGGAACAGGCGAATGCGAATGAGGAAAAACAGACAAATCAGCATTAGTGCTGCGCGATCAAATACCGCCAGCAGCATATCGAATATTTCGTGCACAAGTGAACCTGGAGAATCGGGAAAGAACCATGATAAAAAACCTGGCGCGTATTGACCAGCTATCCGTCAGGTTTATCAAATGAGGAAAAACCACATTTTACAAAGGGGATTGTTCGGAAAGTTCTTCAGTCCGGCTGAATTTTTCTGAACGAAGCGCAGCGAGGTAATGGTTATGATAACGTCATGTTAAATAACAGGTATTAAAATACCCTTTTACGTCATCAGCCTTCCGCTTTTAGCGACAGCAGGGTTCCTGTTTTAACGCGATATCTTTTTTTTACTTTCCCTCTCGACAGCATGTTTTTTTTCAGGTTATTTTCTAAGCACGCCACATCGGTGGCAGCGTCGCTCGGACGGTCCGGGCGCTAACGTTAATCTGAGGAATCTATGGCTGAATTCAGTCCTGAACGCCGTTTCACGCGTATCGATCGTCTCCCCCCTTATGTTTTCAATATCACTGCTGAGCTGAAGATGGCTGCGCGTCGGCGCGGCGAAGATATCATCGATTTCAGCATGGGTAACCCTGACGGCCCAACGCCGCCGCATATTGTTGAGAAACTCTGTACCGTTGCCCAGCGCCCGGATACGCATGGTTACTCAACGTCTCGCGGTATTCCTCGATTACGTCGTGCCATTTCCCGCTGGTACCAGGATCGCTACCAGGTGGACATCGATCCTGAAAGTGAAGCCATTGTCACCATTGGCTCGAAAGAAGGGCTGGCGCACCTGATGCTGGCGACGCTGGATCACGGTGATACCGTGCTGGTGCCAAACCCCAGCTATCCGATCCATATCTACGGTGCGGTGATTGCTGGCGCGCAGGTTCGCTCTGTGCCGCTGGTGGAAGGCGTAGACTTCTTTAACGAACTGGAACGCGCGATTCGTGAAAGCTACCCGAAACCAAAGATGATGATCCTCGGTTTCCCGTCGAACCCAACGGCCCAGTGCGTTGAGCTCGAATTCTTTGAGAAAGTGGTCGCCCTGGCAAAACGTTACGACGTGCTGGTGGTTCACGATCTCGCCTATGCGGATATTGTCTACGACGGATGGAAGGCGCCTTCCATTATGCAGGTGCCGGGCGCACGCGATGTGGCGGTCGAGTTCTTCACGCTGTCGAAAAGTTACAACATGGCGGGTTGGCGCATTGGCTTTATGGTGGGTAACAAAACGCTGGTAAATGCGCTGGCGCGTATTAAGAGTTACCACGACTACGGCACATTTACGCCGCTACAGGTTGCTGCAATTGCTGCGCTTGAAGGCGATCAGCAGTGTGTACAGGATATTGCTGCCCAGTATAAGCGGCGTCGCGATGTGCTGGTGAAAGGTCTGCATGAAGCGGGCTGGATGGTGGAAATGCCGAAGGCGTCCATGTACGTCTGGGCTAAAATTCCTGAGCCCTATGCGGCAATGGGTTCGCTGGAGTTTGCCAAGAAGCTCCTGCAGGATGCGAAGGTGTGCGTCTCGCCGGGCATCGGGTTTGGCGATTATGGCGATACCCACGTGCGGTTTGCGTTGATTGAAAACAGCGACCGCATTCGTCAGGCGGTCAGGGGAATTAAGAGCATGTTCCGGGCTGACGGGCTTCTCTCATCAAAAAATGTGGCTGAACAGCCCGAAACCTGACGACACAAAAAAACAGGCGCCTTGAGCGCCTGTTTTTTTGACTGCATGTTCTTTGCTAGATCATCAGGGCAAAGGTTCCGGCCCAGACTAAAACAATCACCGAAATGCCCATAAAGAAATATTTCACGTTTCATCACTCCGCGTATCTTGTGGTACGCATTCAAAAACAGAGTCCACCTGATTATAGAGAGTTGAAATCGGGCTAAAACGGAAATCGGAATTATCCCGCTACGCCTCAGACTCCACCTCAGAATTCTGCGCTTCCCATTGTCAGACGGCGCTAATGTACGCCTAAAAATAGGGGGTGACAAGTGGGATTTTTCTAAATACTTTCCGACACTTACGAGTGTCGTGGAACGGCGACAGTTTGATTTCAGTACGCAATAAATTCCCGTTGAGCGACGCAGAAAAAAGACGGTTACTCAGGGTAATTACAGGTGATTGAAAAGGTTAGTTTCTTCGCGAAACTAACCTTCTGGAAGGCTTAGATATAGAGAGAGGCTTCGCCCAGCGGACGGGTTTTGAAGCGGCGGTGCATCCACAAATACTGCTCAGGCGCACGCATGATCTCGAACTCGATAACCTTGTTGATAAAGGTCGCGGCTTCACACTCATTTTCCGGGTAGTTCGCCATTTCCGGGGAGATGTGCAAGCGATAACCTGATTTATCCGCTTTTCTGACCATCGTTACGGTCAGCATAGCGGCACCAGAAAGGCGTGAAATCACAAAGGTGCCATTGGTCGTGGCAACGTCTTTAACTGCGAAGAAAGGCGCGAAGCTGCTGCCTTTACGGCCATAATCCTGATCGGGTGCAAACCAGACGGCCTCACCTTTTTTCAGCGCACCGACCATGCCGCGCAGATTGTTACGGCTGATCATCGCCTTGTTTGAGCGCATACGGCCGCGAGTCTGAACCCACTCCATCAGCGCGCTGTTGTGCGGACGGTAGGTTGCCATCATCGGCTGGCAAAGCCCCATCACGCGTCCACCGAGTTCGAGGGACATAAAGTGAACCCCGACGACCATCACGCCCCGATTCTGCGCCTGGGCACGCTTCAGGTTATCCAGACCTTCTACATCAAACCATTTACGCACGCGTTCATCAGGCCAGAACCAGGCCATACCGGTTTCCAGCAATGCCATGCCGATAGATTTAAAGTTCTCAGCGATCAGCTTTTCGCGCTGCTGCGCATTGTAGTGCGGGAAGCAAAGTTCAAGATTTTTACGTGCGATAGACTCGCGACGTTTAAGGAAATAGCGCGATGCGCTGCCGAGTCTTGAGCCCAGTATGCGGATCACCGGGTAAGGAAGCTGGACCAGCAACCAAAGTACGCCAAGACCAAACCATGTAAACCAGTAACGCGGGTGCAAGAACGCGCGTTTGAATGAGGATTCAGACAAATTAGAGGAACCTTTGTAAAACCGGTAAAAGTAACGCGCTTAGCGATACCACGTGCCTATTAGACCGTAGTGCAAGGTCATGGTTGCAGGCTTTACCGATCTTTACGGCGTTACCTGGCCATAGCTGACATTGGATGGGCGGCATAATGTAGCACCCTTATATGTTATGTGCTATTACTCGTTTTTGATTAAAAAAGCGGCGATTACGGAGAGGCTTGATTTTGCTATTGTTATAAATGAGCGAAAGTCACTCTTTTGAGGGCGTTACGATGGATACATATCTGCAAACGGTGAAAGATGAGTGGGTGCAACTGATCAATGAAACTGAGCCACACATTCATCAAGTTACCGCCCAACTTGCCAGCGATCATGCCACTGCTCTGATTGCTGAGTTCTATCGTGTTGTTCTGGCCGATCCTATTGTTGCTGAGTTTTTGACCACTGAACAGGTGGAAAGGCAATTGCAGGAAGCGCTGCGTCGGTGGCTGGTTGAGGTTCTCTCCTGTCAGGTTGGGCAGGTTGAGGAGCAGATACGCGCCCAGCAGCGTGCCGCAGATGTGCATGCCCGTATCGGCATCTCTGTCGACCTGGTCGAAATGGGTTTCAGGGTGCTGAAAAAATTGCTGTTACCTATCATTAACGCCACGCCCCATCCCTCTGACGTGAAGCTCAGCGTTTATCACTACGCCATTAACAGTATCGATCTGGCGATGGAGGTGATGTCGCGTGCGTATGTCTTCAGCGAGAACAATGCGGCGAAAGAGGATGAAAACTACCGGATTTTCTCGCTGATGGAGAATGCGGAAGAAGAGAAGGAGCGTCAGACCGCTGCGCTGCTGACCTGGGAAATGACGCTGCTCTATAAGGTAATGTTAGATTCCAGCATAGGCAACAGCCGACCGCTCGGGCAATCAGATTTTGGGCTGTGGTTTAGCCATAAAGGACGTCACTATTTCAGCGGTATTGCCGAAGCAGGGCATATCTCCCGTCTTATTCAGGAGTTTGACGAGGCGTTTAATGAGGTTCGCCAGGCTGAGGATGCGCTTCGTGACAGGTCACGGCAGGTCAAATTTTTGCGGCAGGTGCGTAACACCCTCTCGCAAATCGTTACCCTGCTGCGTGAGCTGTTTGATGAGGTTTCCCGGCATGAGGTGGGAATGGACGTGCTCACCCGGCTGCTGAACCGTCGCTTCCTGCCGACCATTTTTAAACGTGAAATCACCCATGCCACCCGCGCCGGTACGCCGCTGTCGGCGCTACTGATCGATGTTGATAAATTCAAGCAAATCAATGATACCTGGGGCCACAATACGGGTGATGAAATCCTGCGAAAAGTGGCGGGTGCGTTTTATGACAACGTTCGCACCTGCGACTACGTATTTCGCTACGGTGGCGATGAGTTTTTAATTGTGCTGACGGAAATCACCGAAGCTGACGCCCTGCGTATTGCAGAACGGATCCGCAAGCGCGTAGAAAAAATTAAGGTTAGCTCCCCGACCGGCGAGACGATCTCTCTTTCCCTTTCAATCGGGGCGGCGATGTTCAATGGGCATCCTGACTACGAACGTCTGATACAGGCAGCGGATGAAGCGCTGTATGGTGCAAAACGACGCGGGCGGAATTGTGTGGAGTTGTGGAAAATGCAGTGATTTTATGAAGTCAGGAAGAACGAAAGTGTCCCCTGCAGGAATCGAACCTGCAACTAGCCCTTAGGAGGGGCTCGTTATATCCATTTAACTAAGAGGACGTAGAAATAACTGATTTTTAAGCGTTCGCTTTGTTTTGCATATTATCGCAAGAGTCCACGCAGCTTCAAGCCTTTAGCCTCTTTTATTTCCTGTTTGTTCATGTCTGTACGCGAAGAAAATCATTTGGTTCACTTGCCATTGCGTACAGATTGAGTACAGAATTCAGAAAATCAGTGTGTACAGGATGCAGAACCGTGGCCCTCAGTGATACCAAACTTCGCAGCATCAATGACAAGCCATACGACGGCGCGCCAGAAGTCACAGATGGTGACGGTCTCAGCGTGCGTATTACCCCTACCGGAACGATTACGTTTCAGTTTCGGTACCGATGGAATAGTAAACCCGTTCGCCTTACGATTGGACGCTATCCTGCCACATCTCTGAAAGATGCGCGCGTCATAGTTGGCGGGATGCGCGAATTGTACCTCAAGGGGTTAAACCCTAAAAATTATTTTGCAAAAGAGGATGGCGAGCTGACACTGAAAGAGTGTCTCGATCAGTGGTGGAACAAGTATGTTGAGACCCTGAAGCCTAATACACAGACGCTATACAAGTCAGTTGTGTACAACACTATGTACACAGAATTCCCTGACGCCCCCGTCGTCAATATTCCTGTTTCAGCATGGGTTAGGTTTTTCGATAAGCAGGAAAAGAAAAACGGTAAAAAGGCCAGGGTACTTCTACTGCAGCTGCGATCCGTAATGAACTGGTGTATTAGCCGACAACTCATACCTTCGTGCGAGGTTCTCAAGCTCAGCGTTAAGGCGATCGGAAAGAAGCCAGATGTTGGAAGCAGGGTTTTAACCTATACCGAGCTGGCAAAAATATGGGTCGCGCTGGAAGGCAACAAGATCGTTACTTCCAACAAGGCACTTCACCAACTGCTGTTATTGTGGGGAGCCAGATTGTCAGAACTTCGCCTGGCCACTAACAGCGAATTCAATATGGACGATTTAATTTGGACAACTCCAGCTGAGCATTCAAAAATGGGGAATGTTATTCGTCGTCCTGTTTTTGAGCAGGTAAAGCCTTTTGTAGAGAGGCTGTTAAATTCTGGTAATAGCATCCTTTTCCCTGGACAGGAGCTTGATAAGGCAATAGATCGTTCGTCCGCAAATCTCTACATGAAAAAATTAAGGGGTAAAATTGATATACCTGAATGGAGAACGCACGATTTCAGGCGCTCGCTGGTAACGAATTTGTCAGGGGAGGGGGTTATGCCCCACGTCACCGAAAAGATGCTGGGGCATGAACTGGGTGGCGTGATGGCCGTATACAATAAACACGACTGGCTGGTGGAGCAGAAAGATGCGTATGAAATTTATGCCGATAAAATATTCTGGCATGTTAAACAGCTCGGTTGACGCCGCCCTCTTCAATCCACTTCATAACTGCTTTACGGCTGTATCTTGACGGATAGGTGAGAACAGGATTGGGGAAGCCACGTTCTTTGCGTAAGCGCCACACAGCAGTTTTTTTCTTTTTGAGCAGGTCGAACACTTCCTGCTCTTCCATAAAATCAGTAGTAGTCATAAAAACCTCATCAAAAATTACCTTTAAAAACACACGCGCGCCTTCAGTACAGAAATTACAGCGATATACTATTAACGCTTGGCGCGCTATTTCATTGCCGTGGCTTACTGCTCTCGCGGGATAATGCGTTGCCAGATGGCTGAAACGTATTTAGCCTGGTGGCGGGCATCGGCGAGTGCGTTATGCTGCACTCCGTCAAATGGCATGTTCACTTTCGGATCGAAACCAAACTGGCGGCCCAGCATGACCATGGTTCGCACGTCTGAATCGTTCCAGAACATCCACGGGCACGAGTGTCCAACCCGGCGGTACGCCTGACGAAGAATGACGTTATCGAAATTGGCACCATTCCCCCAGACTTTCAGGGAGCCAGGCCTTTCGCAGTTTCGACTGATGAAGGCGCTGAGCCCCGAAATAGCCTTCGCGATGTGAAGGGCGTCACCGGCGCAAATTGCCGCCCGCGCCTCGGCGGTCTGCTTGAGCCACCAGATAACGGTGTCACCGTCTGGTTTTGCACCCATTTCCATTTCGCTGCTGAGGTTTACTGCTGTGTAAAAATCAGGGCCAAGCTCGCCGGTTTGCGGATTAAAAAATACCGCACCAATGGCTACAATCGGCGCGTCGGGATTGCTACCCATGGTTTCAAGGTCAATCATTAAGTGGTTCATATTTAGCTCTCAAATTTCCAGGATGTGCTGAAGCTTGGTGTGATTAATCATGGTTTACCTCCCTGAAGCATGGCGGTGCGGTAGGCGTTCCATCCAGCTTTACGCTGAACGTTACCGAACTGGCGAAGCATTTCAGCAACAGCCATAAATGAGCCGAATTCGTAGTAATTGGCTGGGTCATTTTTTTGGTGGCGTCCGCCAAGATGCTCAGCCCATTGTCCGTATGTCCAGTCAAATCGCTCGCTATGTTGCTCATCAGGCACAGATACCGGCGCTGGGGCGGTGTAGAAATACGGCTTAATAGTCCAGCTTTTATTCCATAAATCTCGCGTTTCTTCCGCTTCCTTCAGCGTCGCCACGTTACAACCAACTGCGCCGCATTCTATGATTATGTGATACCCGGCAGGCTCCGCTTCGCGAGATGCCAGCGCGATACGCGCCAGCTCCATGATTTCGTCGTCAGTGATTGGAGATATAATTCGGCCAGCGCCAAACTCTAAAATGTCTTTCACCCGTTCTCTGGTAATAGCGCTCATGGATCCCCCCTCTCCATTAATGCTCAGGTTTATACCCTGACTGATGCGTAGAAACCCCTCACCGCGAAGCCGCTTGTAATAGTCTCTGGCCTGTATGAGTTGCGAATTAATTTTTTCAAGTTCGTCAATCCGCTTCCCTGCTGCGTCACGCTCATCCAGCAGAGACAGCGCCATACGCATCGTTTCGCGAATGAGATATGCATCGCTCAGATCCAGTATTTTGCCGGGCTTAATCGACGGCAGCGCCTGTTCTATGTGCTCCCTGGTAAATGTACTCATCTCACTCCCCGCCTTTATTTTTGTACGCTTGCACTGCGCGTTGAATAACTACCAGCTTATGAACCGCTTTCATTTTTTCCCATGCATATTCAGCCACAATCCCCACGAGAAAAAACACTACTGCCACACCAATAAGTGCTGAGATTGTCCAGCCTATGCAGTTCATTACCCAGTCAATAAAGACCATGCTCACTCCTCATCAGTAAAAAAATCGACAATTACAAAAACCAGAAGGCAGAGAAAAACAAAAATAACCATGCCAAGCGGCAGCAAATCTATAAAATCGTCACACACGGAATTGTTTTCCGCTCAAATAATCAATATCGCTATCAGCCGCCCGTAGGCGGCACGTGTTACAGGCCAATTTTCAGCGTTAATTCTTCAATACACTGGCGGCCAGCTTGCTTGTAGGTTTCAGCGGCATCGCCTGAATACCGTTCATCAACAGCCTCCTCAAACTCCCCCTGAGTTCCAAAGAAGCAACCAGCTGCGATGTGGAAATTGTCGCGAGTCCAGACCGCAAAAATCGTTCTGCTGGACATGCCGCAATTTTCTCGATAGGCCACATTGGAGAATTGCTCTGGGCGCAAATAAAGGGATTCGCACTCGAAATTGTCCGGCAGCGCGGTGATGCTGGTGTTGTGCAGGTCGAGCGAGCCGCCCACGGTCAGATTGTCCGGCAGCGCGGTGATGCTGGTGCCGCGCAGGTCGAGCGAGCCGCCCACGGTCAGATTGTCCGGCAGCGCGGTGATGCTGGTGCCGCGCAGGTCGAGCGAGCCGCCCACGGTCAGATTGTCCGGCAGCGCGGTGATGCTGGTGTTGTGCAGGTCGAGCCAGCCGCCCACGGTCAGATTGTCCGGCAGCGCGGTGATGCTGGTGTTGTGCAGGTCGAGCGAGCCGCCCACGGTCAGATTGTCCGGCAGCGCGGTGATGCTGGTGCCGCGCAGGTCGAGCGAGCCGCCCACGGTCAGATTGTCCGGCAGCGCGGTGATGCTGGTGCCGCGCAGGTCGAGCGAGCCGCCCACGGTCAGATTGTCCGGCAGCGCGGTGATGCTGGTGTTGTGCAGGTCGAGCGAGCCGCCCACGGTCAGATTGTCCGGCAGCGCGGTGATGCTGGTGTTGTGCAGGTCGAGCCAGCCGCCCACGGTCAGATTGTCCGGCAGCGCGGTGATGCTGGTGCCGCGCAGGTCGAGCGAGCCGCCCACGGTCAGATTGTCCGGCAGCGCGGTGATGCTGGTGCCGCGCAGGTCGAGCGAGCCGCCCACGGTCAGATTGTCCGGCAGCGCGGTGATGCTGGTGTTGTGCAGGTCGAGCCAGCCGCCCACGGTCAGATTGTCCGGCAGCGCGGTGATGCTGGTGTTGTGCAGGTCGAGCCAGCCGCCCACGGTCAGATTGTCCGGCAGCGCGGTGATGCTGGTGCCGCGCAGGTCGAGCGAGCCGCCCACGGTCAGATTGTCCGGCAGCGCGGTGATGCTGGTGTTGTGCAGGTCGAGCCAGCCGCCCACGGTCAGATTGTCCGGCAGCGCGGTGATGCTGGTGCCGCGCAGGTCGAGCGAGCCGCCCACGGTCAGATTGTCCGGCAGCGCGGTGATGCTGGTGTTGTGCAGGTCGAGCGAGCCGCCCACGGTCAGATTGTCCGGCAGCGCGGTGATGCTGGTGTTGTGCAGGTCGAGCCAGCCGCCCACGGTCAGATTGTCCGGCAGCGCGGTGATGCTGGTGCCGCGCAGGTCGAGCGAGCCGCCCACGGTCAGATTGTCCGGCAGCGCGGTGATGCTGGTGTTGTGCAGGTCGAGCGAGCCGCCCACGGTAATATTCCCGTTATCGGAAACAGTGTGTTGAATATCCTTTTTAACGAGATGCTTAATTAAGTCGAACATTTCAAATCCTTATTTTTTTAATTTCACAAATATTTGCGAAGATTGGCGGCGATATCTTCGAGTACGCTATCGTTTTGATGAGATAGCCTTGTGCTCGTCCATAATCGACAGCGCTTCGGCCAGAGCAGCGCCATCAAGAGTGAAAACACCTTCATCACTGATGGTGGCCTGAGCCATCAACTCAACGAAACGACGCGATTTCTTCACGCTGATCTCTGGCGCAATAACGCTGCGTGTGACTTTCTTCTTGCCCTGAGATGCCGCTGAAGCCTTATCCTTCTGAAGAACCTCACCGGCCAGCTCGCCAAATTCTTTTACCCGGTCGACAGCGACATCCACTGATACCGCACCGGATTTAACTTCCTGCTGAACGTCGTGGTTAGCAGTGCTAAGCAGCAGGAGCTTTTCTACAGTCGGAACTGACTTGTTAACCAGCTTCGCGATTTCGCTTGTTGTCTGGTTAAACGCGTTGTGAAGTTCCTGTATAACAGCAGCCTGTTCCATATCGGAGAGAGGGAGCTGGTTGTTACTGGTCATGATGCGAGCCAGGCGCTGCACATCATTACCTGTGAATGGCATGATATGAATGCGATCAACTGGTTTTCCTGCATCCCGGCATCGCTCATAGCATCGGCGTCGGCGGTGGCCTTCAACAACCCAAACACCACCCTCATCACGTGCGATAACTTCCAGGGGAGGAACTGAGCCGCCGTTCATCAGGTAGTTAAACAGGCCATCATCTGCCTGGCGGGTGCGTTCGTCGTCTTCGCGCTTGTTGAAACCCTCACGAACATGAATATCGTTAAGGCTGATAAACATCCCGGTGTCGGTGCGTTTAATTACTCCCGAGCGCGACATTTGTTTGAATGAGTTAGACATGATTATTATCCCTGACGGTTGGTGCCGAATGTTTCAATTATGCCTTTAGCTTCGGACATAATATGTTGCATTTCGGCCAGGGAGTTAGAATCCAGGGTATTCTCACTGGTGTTAATTTTTTCCATAATCTTTTCATTTACTGAAATAACTTGCTTAAGCGAATCGATAAGGATTTTCCGTTGTGTCATTGCCTCGCAAAGCACAATGCTATTAATGTCGAGCCGTGTTGCAATTTCTTCCATGAGAGCCGCCCATGACTTTGGGAGTAATTTTGATGTCTCGCGAGCTTTTTTAATTAATTGCTCTCGTGTCATTCGCGGCTGAATTTCTTTTATTTCATGCGTGGTAGTCATAAATTTTCCTTATTGATGGCATCCTGCACAATGCCAGGTTTTTAATAAATGAGTTCAGTTCTGTGTGACGATGGAAATATTTTTGCAATTAATAAGCGAGTGCTTATTCAAATTGCACGGGTGCTTAAAATGACCTTATGTTTCTCCACAACTGGGAGCGCGTTCCCCTGAGTTTGATTTAACGACTGCGGCCTCTCAGTAAAAAAGATGCAGAACGCGCTTTCAGTTGTGTGCCGGGATATTTCACCACGCCCGGCGCGTGTTTTTTGCCTACCACAGCAATGAAACGAGGTTGTGGTGGGGCTGCCACTCAGGCGTATGGTCAACCTGGCAACCCGGTGTCCTAATCAGGTAAAGGAGAGGCACCTGGCCATACTTACCGCCGCGCCGTTTCGCGGATTACCACAACGAAGAGAGCACTGCCGGTGTCCGAATTGAACGGACCTTTTTCCTGCCCATTGCCACCGCTTCGTGGTGTCTGGAATTGAACCGGACATTAAACCTTGCTCGTCAATGCACTCATCGTTGTGTGCTGGTCTTTCCCAGCGGTCAGCGCGCTTCCTCTGCTCGCCGCGCAGGGCCGTCTACTTCCGAGCTGTCACTGCCGCTGTCTGGCCGGACATCCGCCCTCCCGATTACGCCCGTCGTCGGCGGCGGTCTTTCCCTGCTGTCATTGCGCAATCCAGCGCGTGGTTTTTTGCCCAAAACTGCCGGGCGCTAAGTGGTAGTATCAAATTGCATTTTTTAACCAACCACTTAGAGGTACTCATGCAAGACTTTGAACCACCTATGTCATCTGATCCAATGATCCGTATAAATGCATTGGAGGTTGTAATTCGGGCTATTTTGTCTTCACTACCGCCGGAGCAACTCAGGGAATCACATAGCATCGCAGAGCGTAGTTTTCAGAAGGCGATGAATGAACCGACACTCCAGCCGGAACATATCCAAGCTACGCAAGAGATTGCTGACATGGTTCGCTTTCTTTATGCCCATGTGAATCACAGGCTTTAATCTGCATCACTAACGCTTTTGCAATACCAGTGGCCGCGTCTTTTTCCTCCCGCAGGATAAACTCGGCCTCTTCAATTCGTGCTGCTGTACCTGCATTTGGCTCCAGTGTCTGGATGCGGCGAGCATCTTCAAGAAGTCCAGCAATAACCATCTTCAAATTCGAACTATTCATAGCGGCTCCATCTATCGTTACTGTTGCGAATCATCCCGGCCTTCATATGCCCCGGGCGGCTACTTCGTGGGCGTCCTGCCTGTTCGCTGTCGATGGAATAACTATGACTTAGGGAATAATTAAAGTCAACCTGAAGAACTGGATTTTTTATGATTTAGGTAATAGTGTGATTTTGAGGCGGGATTAAAAATTTTTAGTACGCTGGGTAAGAATGATGATCTACTATACGTTTGTACAGTGGTTTTTGCTTAGGGCAAAAAAATTTGCGGGCTATTTATAAAATTATCAGTTAAAGCGAGAGGAGGGGATGATGGGAGTTCTTTATAAAAAAAACCGTAGTGGCGGCTACATCCCCATAGATGTTGATGATGCGGAGGTAATTTACTTTCGTAATTTTCGTACGAGAATCTGCTCGGCCACTCCTAAAATGCACGAAGGCTCCTTGATCTCTGTCACTGGAATTCTTTCATCATCTACCGACAAAAAACCATATCCTGAGCCACCCTCAAGGTAACGGTAAACAGATATATCCCCCCTAATAGACGTAACAACAAGCTCATCATTACCAGGGGCAACGGTAGGATCAGTCAGAACTACAGAGCCCGCAGGAGCCTGCATTATGCCTGTGTTCTTTCGCATGATATATGCGCGGTAATGCTGAGGGACGCTCTCAGTCCATGAAATCACATCATCTGTTTGCCCATTCACATCCCATACTGAAACAACCCTGGACGCATCAAGTTTTTCAATAATCGAGTCAGATCCGCCAGCCATATTCCCCGTGCCGTTGATCAGCCAGTCGGCACTGATTCCGAGGGCAGCAGCAAGCTTCCCGGAATACTTCGAGGTTTCATTCTTCCCGGCCAGTATCTTCGAAATTATTGATTGGTTTACACCTGACAGCCGAGCCAAATCGCTTTGAGAAGTGATTCCCGTATCCGTCATAGCGCGCTGTAGTCGTTCGCATAGTGTCTTCATGACGTGAAAATATTACCTATGTAATCACCAGTCAAATTACCCAAATCATTGACTTTATCTATTACTCAAGTCATATTTGCAGTACCAAGGTCATGAGGTATAACCAATGAACAGAGTCATTAAGAGGGCCATATCTATCGTGGGCTCTCAAAAGGAACTTGCAAAAAAAGTTGGAGTGGATCAATCCGCCGTAAGCAAGTGGCTTCGGGGTGGAGGGATTCGCTCTCAATACATACCTGGACTTGTTGCTGCAACCAATGGGCAACTAACGGCGGTTGAAATAATCGACTCGCTTAATACCGAGATTATCGCAGAGCCAGATCAGGCATAACCACAGAAATTGGGGGTTAACCGTGGGTAATGAACCGCAATGGAAAGTAGAGCGTCAGCCAGCCTGGTTGGTGGCCGCTATCAAGAAGTCCATCACCGATCTGCAGGGTGGATATACCGAAGCTGCTGATTGGCTCGGGGCGACCGAAAACGCCTTATTCAACCGCCTGCGTACCGACGGCGATCAAATTTTCCCGCTCGGCTGGGCGATGGTGTTGCAGCTGGCTGGTGGAACCCACTACGTCGCTGATGCCGTAGCGCGGAATTCTGGAGGCGTCTTTGTGCCTCTGGTAGCGCTCGATGACATTGAGAATGCCGACATCAACACTCGCCTGCTGGAGACGATTGAGTGGATAGGCCGACACTCACAGATGATCCGCGGCTTTATAGCTGACGGCGTGATTGATGATCGTGAGAAGCAGGCGATTGATGAGAATAGCTATCAGGTTATGGCTAAGTGGCAGGAGCACATCACGCTGCTGTATCGCGTTTTTTGTGAGCCAGAAAAGAAGTGACGCCCGCGAGTATGCAGCTCCGGGCGTCGTGGCGTGTCGAATCAGTGGAGAAACTAACGCATGAACAGTTTAACGGCAAAGGCATCACTTCCGCAACTGCGGGGTATACCGGTAATGGGAAGCAATAAGTTCCGTTATGAGCGAATGGTATCGGGTAAATGGGTGCCGTGTAACCACAGTGAGGCGATTGCTGCTGTGGGAGAGTGGCGTTTAGAGATGAAGAGGTTATGCGCGAGCTTAACAGGATTTTCAGGGACTGGCGGGGTAATGAAGTGCGGGTCATCAGGTGGGAAGAGGAATGTGGACGCGTTATATACCTTCGCGAAGGGTACGATCATGAGTGCTTCAGCCCTCTTAAACAATTCCTGCGTAAATTTACAGAATTAAAGGGCGAAGATGAACGCACCACAAAAAATTGATTATGACAACTCCGGGCGTTACACTGTCCTGGCAGCGGCAAAATCCGTTGCCGGGCTTCGCATCCCGGAATTCTCAACAGCGCATAACCGCGCTTTAAGCGGTTTTTTTATGCGCGCAGCCTTAGTGCACCTGTTTATGGTGGCTCAGGCGGGGGCTCCTTCGGGGGCGCCGGTATCTGTTGAGGCCGGTAATGCGAACTCCGTCTGGGCTACCACCAATCATGGCTTCGCATCTGTGGGTGGTAGTAACAACTACTCAGCAGAGGCTGCCATCATGGCTACTATCCCCGCTATTGCTCAACCTGAAATTACTGTTATCAACGGTCAGGCCGTTACTTCTTCTCTGGCTATTGCCGATTACTTCACGAAACGCCACGAGCGTGTTTTAGACAAAATACGCAACATTGAATGCTCACCTGCATTTGCTGAGCACAATTTTGTGCTGAGTGAGTATACCGACGCTACAGGCCGCAAACTTCCCTGCTACCAAATCACCCGCGACGGCTTCGCGTTCCTCGCTATGGGATTCACTGGTAAGCGTGCAGCGCAGTTCAAAGAATCGTACATCACAGCCTTCAACAACATGGAAAAGTTGCTGCTCGATAGTACTGATACCTTCCTGACCGCGCACAATGCGCACGTAGCCTATCTCTACATGGCTGAAATCCATCGTGTTTGGATTACTCAGCTTTACCCGATGCTGGTGGCCTCTCAATCCCCAATAGCCCATAGCCTGTATGACTACGTGAATGATGCCGTATTTGTAGCTGGCCTCGTGGATCGCTCACTAAACTGTAAGCGCATGGAGGTACAGAAGTGAGCGTTAAATTATCCTCATACGTCTGGGATGGCTGTGCATCGTCTGGAATGAAGTTGTCAAGTGTGGCCATCATGGCGCGCCTGGCTGACTTCAGCAACGACGAGGGGGTCTGCTGGCCTTCTATCGAAACAATAGCGCGTCAGCTAGGGGCGGGTATCAGCACTGTGCGCACCGCAATCGCGAAGCTGGAAGCCGAAGGCTGGCTATCCCGTAAATCTCGCCGACAGGGCAACCGCAACGCGTCCAACGTGTACCAGCTGAATGTGGCAAAACTTCAGGCTGCTGCGTTTTCTCACCTGTCAGATTCTGACGGGTCAAAATCTGATGCTTCAAAATCTGACCCGTCAAAATCTGACCCGTCAAAATCTGGCAAAAAACCGCAGTTTGACCCTCCAGAATCTGGCGGGGATCCGTCAGTAAAATCAACTACTGATCCATCATATAAAAAACCCTCTTGTCAGGTTGCGCCGCAACCCGACGATTTGGATGTTGGTCAGATGCCTGATCCTGAAGTTTTGCTGACAGATAATTCAAAACTTGTGTTGAAACATCTCAACCAGGTGAGCGGCTCTCGTTTCCAGAACTGCTCTGCTTCGCTGGATAACATCCGCGCAAGACTTCGCGAGGGCTTTACTCCGGAAGAGCTCATGCTGGTGGTCGACTACAAGCACGAGCACTGGCAAGGCCTGAAGGATTACCAGTACATGCGGCCAAAAACTCTGTTCATCCCCGGAAACTTCCCAGGCTACCTGCAGGTTGCTACTCGCTGGGATGCGAAGGGTAGGCCTCAGCGCGAGGACTGGGACGCTCTACGCACCAGGAAAAACACCGGGGTATTTTCCGATTCATTCCAGCAAAAAAAATACGAAGTTCCACCCAACTCTGGTTTCCGTGTGACGGGAGGTTCCCAGTGAGCATGATGAAAACACTGGAGTCGTTCATCGCGGAAAATCCAGGTCTGACAAGCCGTGAGATTGCGCAGGGGCTGTCGGGTGCTCCATGTTCCGGAAGAACGGTTCAGCGGTCGGTTATCAAGCTCTACGGGATTGGGGTTTTGAGACGCGAGAAACATGGTGAGCCTGGGCTTTACCGTTACTACGTTGCAAACGTGTCGTCTCATGAACCGCTCGCAGAACCCGCCACAGATGATGGCATTCTGAAGTTGGTTGGCATCGCTGAAGGTCTGATGGTCAAAGGTCTATACCGTCGTGCCGCCAAAGTTTGGCTTGAGGTTTTCACCACTGCGAGAGTTAAGGACCTGAGAGAGCGCGCTCTTCGTTGCCGAATCGACTGCCAGCGTAAGGCCAGATTAGAAATTACGGGAGTAAATTACTGTCCGCCAGGAATATTTGTTGGAGGTGAAATCCGGTGAATCTATCAACCGAGCAGGAGAACGCTTTACGTGACGTTGCAAGGCAATGCAGCGATGCCATTAAAAAAGCCCTGAAGCAGAAGCCAAAGCCAGTCTGGAATGTCGTTGTGCCTCCGATCCTGAAGGAGTACCACGAGAAGGTTAAACCAATGGGCGTAAGACTGGTGATGTTCTACAGTGTAATCGGACGCCTTAACGGGCGCTATGGAGTTGATTCATGAAGCTGGTGTTACCGTTCCCACCTAGCGTAAACACTTACTGGCGCTCACCCAACAGCGGTCCTCTTAAGGGGAGGACGCTGGTGAGCGAGAAAGGCAGGGCATATCAGAGGGAGGTGATGCGGGCAATTATCAGGCAGTTAACATGCCCGCCAAAGCCGTCATCTTCGCCAGCTGCGGTAGAAATTTTTCTGTATCCGCCTGATGAACGCCGCCGGGATATTGATAATTACAACAAGGCGCTATTCGACTCGTTGACACGAGCTGGCGTCTGGGAGGACGACAATCAGGTAAGACGCATGGTTGTTGAGTGGTGCCCAAAAGTACCCGGGGGACGGGTAGAGATATCAATATCTAAGCACAAACCACAAGCGGGGTATACAGCGTGAGAGTTTTACTGACGCCTGAAATAGCACCGCGAACCGGTGTGGTGCTGTTCCGCCCGGGGAGAGAGTTACTCAGCGTATTCAATCGTGGCCGAGTGATAATTGAGCCTGAGCCAGAATGGGCTGAGGAGCTGCCGTCTGGAATACTGCCTCTTGGTAAACAATCTCTTGCTCAAGAAAGCACGCTTGCGTTGTTGTTCGAAAATGAGCGAGTCATCATGCGTGCCGGGGGGGTGAGTAGCCTTGATGCGTGGCTGGAAAGAAAATTCGAATGTCAGTGGCCTCATACTGACTGGCACGCAAGGGACTTCACTGTAATGCGTCACGCCCCTGGAAGCATACGACTTTGCTGGGGGTGTGATACTCAGTTGCGCTCACAAACCACTGAAAGGCTTGCAGGAATTGCCAGAGATAACCTGGTAGAATGGATGCTTGAGAGGGTGAATATTATGCTGGGATTCAGCGAAGACCATATCCTGACGCTGCCGGAGTTCTGCTGGTGGATGGTACGTAACGATCTGGCTGACCTAATACCTGAGCCGCTGGCAAGCAAAGCACTAAGGATTAAGCCTGAATCGCACAGTTCAGTAATGCGTGAAAGCGAGATTGTTCCATCATTACCGGCGACAAAAATCCTCCAGGAGAAAGTGAAGAAGATTGTTGCGGTGAAGGTCGATCCTGAATCACCAGAATCTTTCATGCTGAGGCCAAAGCGCCGTCGCTGGGAGAACGGGAAGTATACCCGCTGGGTTAAGTCGCAGCAGTGCAGTTGCTGCAATAAGCCGGCAGACGACCCCCACCACCTGATAGGCCACGGGCAGGGTGGAATGGGTACCAAAGCGCACGACCTGTTTGTGATACCGCTGTGCAGAGCACATCACGACGAGTTGCACGCTGATCCTGTGGCATTTGAAGCGAAGCACGGCGACCAGTTAACGCTGCTGTTTCGGTTTTTAGATCGTGCGCTGGCAATCGGCGTACTGACGTAAGTGGAGACGCTCATGGACCTCGATAACGTTGTTAAATTCTTTGCCCCAAAAGGAATGCATATTTCCGATAGTGTTCGCGCTACTGCCAGCGAACAACTGACGGTTACTGATGTTATGGCTGCGCTGGGCATGACCCAGGCAGATGCGGGGATTGGCCTTGCCATGTATCTTGGCAAAGCCGGTGTAAGCAAGCAGGACAGAGACGCCTCGATTAACTGGCTGGCTGAATATGCCAAACAATCCGCGCCTTTTGCAGTACGCCGCCTCGCCGGAAAGAAATTCCCTCTATGCATGCTTATCCTCGCTAAGTTCGCATATAACGACTATGCATCGTCCGCTGCTGATTTATCAGATTGCCCTAAATGCAACGGTAAGGGCCTCATTGAAAAAGTCGGTACTGTCACCAAAAGCCATTACACAATGAGAATTCCACAGTGGGCAAAAGACCTTGGACAGTCGCCATCATCTTTCGAAAAGAAGCGTCAGGTGAAGAACGTTGAGCAATCACTCTGCACAAAATGCAACGGTACCGGGAAAATAAGTAAGCGCTGCCAGTGTGGTGGAACGGGAAAGACACTTGACCGTAAAGCAACAGAGTTGCAGGGATTGCCTGTTTATAAGGAATGCAAACGCTGCGAAGGTCGAGGCTACAGCAGGCCAAAATCATCTGTTGCATACCGGGGAATATTCTCTGAACTGCCAAGCCTTCCTGATCGCACATGGCGCTACAGCTGGAAGCCATTCTACGAAATGCTTGTTTCTCGCTGTTTTCAGGAAGAGAGCCATTCCAATACTCAGCTCAAAAAAGTAACAAGAAACGATAATTTGACGGATATCGCGTAAATAGACGTCACGATGCTTGCAATGTTGCCGTTTTTGATGTAATTTGACACTAACGATGGGATTTGTATGTCCACGGTTAGAAGGAAAATATAAAAACCTCGCCGCGGCGGGGTTGTATTGTTTGTACACAACAGAAAAGGTCACTTAGATCCCCTGATGATCTCCTGGATGTTCATTCACGGTTGGTTGAAACAAATTCCGCTCTGGTGAGTGGCCTTTTCTTAGTGGTGAATCCGTAGGTCGATACGGCTGAATAAATATCAGTGCGGGACAAGCTTTAAACGTACCGAACGAGGCGAGATCATTAGACAGGTTATGCTGCTAACCGCCTGGCCCTGAACGCTGGCACTATCGACGCCAGCCACCACAGCAATTTTAATCTCAGCCCTGGCATCCGCCGGGGCTTTTGTTAGCCTATTTCGCAGCATTTTGAGCGTCTGAAACTCGATGAGGAAGAACAAAGGAAATTTCGAGAAAAAGCCTGATGAACGAGACAAGCTCAGAAGCTTCTGAGTCACTGGCTTCCAGTTCGTGAGCAGCCTCATTGCCGTCAAGTCTTACACGATGAGCCCAGTGTTTCATTGCTTCGGTCAGATGTCCATCCGTCCTTGCTTGATTAATTCGGGATAATAAATTTCCTTTCTCATAGCCTAAATTTTGCAGCGCAACCTCCAGAACGCTACGGCAGCCAACGACAATACGTGGAGCAGATCTTTTCATTTGAATATCTTCCTGGAGCTCAACGAAAATCTTCCTGATTTTTTCCGGATAATGCGGAGAGTCATCTGGTTCTTTGATTTCAGGGAAAACTTTAAGGTCAGACATGTCAATATTTGTGAGAACCCATTCGCTATTTTTAAAGGCCTGTTTAACGTTTGCCAGTTCTCTGATTTGGAATCTGTAGGATATCAGGACCGGTCCATGACACTCCGGGCACATAGCTGTTGAATAAGCGGAAACACTGGATGTCGATACTACACTTGACACCGTTACTGTTTGCAATGGTTGTAGCATGTTCACCTTTGCAGGTATGCGACTGGCGTACTCAGTTGCGTTTTGTAGATGTAAGTTAACCTGATGCAAACAATGCGGACACTTAATTTTAAGGGAGTACATAGATGATCTCTTTGGTGGATATAGTTAATGATTTTGATAATTGCATTACAGGCTCCGTTGCTGATTCTATTGTATCCATTGAGCGTATTTTTGCTCTAACTCAAACCCGGCATGGGTGGGATGTTGCAATACGTTGCCTCGCCGTAGCATTTGTTACTGCAGAAAATCGACGCAGATGTATGGATACGGAAATTGTTGCCACACAGGGAGTTACTATACCTCAACAAAAAAGCCCTAATCACCAGGTAGCCGATAATATTTAGAGTCTGCATGCTGATTTAATCATTCAATGACCCCGCAGAGATGCAGGGCTTTTTTATTCCCGCGCCACGCTCGGCGCACATCAACCGCAGAGTCTTTCAGGGTGAGCCTTAGCAGTGGTCAGTGTGACTACATCTGCGGGCTGTCCACTCTGAGCGTAAGGCTCACCACTAAAGGAAGGTCACGATGTTTGGTTTTGGTAAAAAAGCACGTAAAGCAGTAGCTGAAGTAAAGAAATTTGAGAAACGCGATCTGGCTCAGGCTGTGATTAATGCGGCCTGGCTGGTGGCGTATGCCGATGGCGAGTGCTCTAACGTGGAAAAGGCGGCCGTGGATCAGGTTCTTCGCGCTAATCCGGTGCTGGGCGCGTTCACTTCTGAGATTCAGGGTATTAGCCAGACCATCATCGCGCAGCTCGATGCTAACTATAAAGTTGGCCGCCTGGCAGCGTATCGTGAGATTGAAGACTGTAAAGGCGATCAGCGTGAAGCTGAAGATGTGCTGGTGACGGCGATTGCGATCGCCGAAGCGGATGGCGATATCCAGGAATCTGAGAAGAAAGTGCTGGACGAAATCGCCAACCGTCTGGGCCTGCGTCTGGAGACGTACCTTGATTAATCAGGCAAGACTGGTGCTGGCGGCGTTGCTGCTGGCGCTGGTGGTGATGGTCGATTTCACCAGTAAGCTGATGTCGGTTCTTGCCGATGGCGTGCTGGTGGCGATGGTGGTCATTGTGATGTGGCCGCTGGTTAAACCCGAAAAATAACCAACCAACTAACCAACTAACCAACTAACCAACTAACCAACCAACTAACCAACTAACCAACCAACTAACTAAGGTGCTAACTATGTACGCATTGAAGAAAATAACTGTCTCTCCCGATGGTCGTCATATTGAGGAGGTCACAGTAATTGGTGATTACTACCAGCTCGAATTCGTGCCAGCTTCCCCGGCCTCTGATGTTGTTGCCCGCATCCACTTCAGCAATGGCAATCGCCTTGGGGCTGAATCAATCATTGTTTCTGATGAGGCATATATCACCACTATCGCCGGTAAGACCGTCCGACAAATTTGTCCCGGTAATTTCAAGGTGCGTAAGGAGCTGGCAGATTCGCGTACCGCGAAGCCCGGCGAATAGTGCTGTGCAGCGGGCATTGAACCAATGCCCGCGACAGAGCAGTATTTTCAATGACAGAGCCGCCGGAGTGCCGGTATGGCACAACGGAACCCTATGGACGAAACACAAAAAGAGGCTGGCCGCGCGCTGGCGGTCATTCGCTACGTCAACACCTGGAAGAAGCTGATTATCTTTATGGTGCTGGTAACGTTCTGCGCATCCGGGTACGCGGTATGGGATTACCGACGGGAGCTTGCCTTCTGGGCGATGGCGAGCTTTGGCAATCCGCGTATTGATGAGGAGCGCGTAGAGCCTGAGGTCACATCGCTGATGGCTGATACTACTGCGCTCAGTGCGGCGGTGTGGTCGGTCAACCTTGAGAGCAACCAGCGCAGGGCGTTATTTGTTCGTGTGCGTAATGAGCGCCTGACAAATCAGGAGGGGACGGGAGACCTTGCCCTCAGGCCCCAGTCAAAGCTTACGGCTGAGATAATCGAGCTCATAAACAGCAAAACGAAATGCTGGCCTCACGTGGCAAATACCGTAGTTGGAAAGACGGCGCGCGAAGCGGGGGTGAAATGGGTATGTGCTGCAGCTATCCCTCCTCAGTTCGGGACGATGATTGGTATGCTGGCAGTAGGATTTGCTGAGCAGCCAGAAAATGAGGATTACGTGAAGATGCGTATCCGGGATGCTGCGGAGAGGATTATTAAGTGATGGTTGAAGAGATTTGCTGGGGTGTTGTCTGCGCCTTCGCGATTGTCATGTGGGTTTTAATAATCAGGTCGCTATGGTGAGTTCGGAAGATGATCAGCATGCTTTTCTCTTTCCTGCTCTCGATGGCTGTCTTTTTTTTGCTTCTGGCATTTCTTTGTGATTTTGAGGATTGAATTGTGGGTGATTTAAGCGAGCACTTCAGCAGGAGTGAGTTTGCATGTCGTTGCGGTTGTGGATTCGACACCGTTTCTCCTGAGCTCATTACGGTGCTGGAAGATGTGCGCACGCACTTCGGCACGCCGGTGAAAATAAACAGCGGATGCCGCTGCGAAAAGCATAATGCGAAGGTGGGTGGCGTACCGAACTCCCAGCACGTCCAGGGTATCGCTGCTGACATCGTTGTTTCTGGTCGTACCCCGGCGCTGGTGGCCGACTATCTCGAACGCAAATACCCGGACCGCTACGGTGTCGGCCGCTACAGCAGCTTTACGCACATTGATGTCCGCCAGGTCAAAGCGCGCTGGCGAGGGTGATTTTATTTTCTGCTGCCGCGTCACGATGGCCAACAGAAAAATCAGCATAAACGATCTGTTTTTATGGGGTGTGCTATCGGGTTTTCCCGGCAATATATTTCACAACTCAGCACAAAATTCTAAACATGCCTCGCTAATGCGGGGCTTTTTCATTTAAGAGAGACGCAAATGCAAAAAAGAGCAAAAGATTTTAAATTTCACCTTGGTCAGCTGGTGAATATCCGTATCAGCGACGAATGGGGAGAGGTACAGGCTCGCGCTCAATACCGTAGTGACGAAAATCAGTATTTCATTCACTACCAGGCTGCCGATAAATGTGCGACCACGCGCTGGTATTCCGAGTCGCAACTGCTGGCCGTAGAAGACGAGCGCTCCCCTGGTTCGCCAGTGTTCGGCTGTCTTGATTTGCCGCCAGGCGCTGTAGTCGAAGAGTAATCATTCCAAAGCCCATCAGCTGGTGGGCTTGATAATTATTATCTTCAAAATCCACATTTAGCAGCACAAGCCTTTATGGCGCCACGCGGCAAAACTTCATTTCTCAGAGGATTATTCTGTTATGGCAATTATTCCCGGCGGTATGGGAGGCGGTGGCTCTGGTGCGCCTGGCCCTCAAGGGCCGCCTGGTCCACCCGGGCCAAAAGGTGACACCGGCGCAACTGGGCCCGCGGGCCCACCTGGTCCTGCCGGAACGCCAGCGCCCATTGTCGATACTTTTCTGCTGGATGTTTTCAACTGGACGGGCAGCCAGACCATAGCCAATGCCGCGTTTCTGAATTTCCTCTCCCTCGCTGGCATTACTCAGCAGACGGGTGGAACTGCAGGCGTAACAGTTGCTGCTGGTGTGGCAAAGCTGCCGGCAAAAACAAAGCCATCAGGCGTGACCTTCTCGTTTCGAATTACCGGAGCGGTCGGCGGCTCATCCGGTACGGCTCGTGAATGGAAGTTCCAGACGCGCCGTGCAAACGGAACGACCATCATCGGCTCTACGGACGCAAGCAAAACGAGCGGGAACAGCATTGATAACCGTGATTCGGTGCTGGAGTCCCACACGTCCGGAGCGACTGACCCTTTCACAACAGAGGGCGTAATTGTTGGTCTGCAAAACGACAGCGGCGCGACGATAACCCTGACATCAGTATCTGTGCGCATTTATCGCCAGGTTAACGCGGAGTAATTCATGACAGTAAGCACACGAATCATTTCCCTCGGCGGTGAATGGCAGCAGATAACGGATGGAGCAACGACCTCGTTTATCCAGGTAAAGTCTGGTGTGCTCGAGTACGTTGATGCCGATGCCGCTCCACTTGCGGAAGTTGAGGGGCACACAGAAGGCGCGGGCGGGAAATTCAGCGTTACACCTCCTACGCAGATCTGGGGGCGTAAAGCATATGCATACGGGGCTGCTCGCATTGTTCTCACGTCGCGTTAAAACACGCGAACCGGTTATAAATAAACCGCCAAAGTTGGCGCAGTAACGGATTTTAATAAGAGGTGGGCATTATGTTGAGAATGTATGTTTATCCGGATCTCGTTCGCATAACCAGAGAGATAAACCGGGCGCTTTTTAATGACATCACCGATCTTCTCAGCAGACACAACATTCAACCTGCCACACCTGACTTCATGGACATAGGTGGCGGGCTGGGTATGGCCCAGTGGGCTTTTGTGTCTGAAGCGGGAGCGATTGAGGCGGGGGATCTCATTGCTGATTATTTCCGGTCGATCCCCCGCAACGATTTAATTGCCCGGTATTGTGTTAGTGGTTGCGGACCTGAGTGGGCTATCACCCCTCATCGTTCAGAGCTTAACCCCTGCAGGAGGGCGTCGGCCAGAACTGGGATCAAGCTCTAATCCCTTTGTGATCGCGGCCCGTAGTCGGGCATTGAATTGAGATGGAGTTAATCCCAGCGAAATTGGTGGTCTGAGCAACTCTGATTCCTTTAATGCTTTTGCAATGCTATCAGCCAATTTTTCATTTTGTGCAGTCATGTCGAACCTCCCTGGTTCTTTGTTTGTGAGAAATCAAAGGGTAACACCAGGGATGGTTCGACTCCAACGCAGAGACTGACGCGCACGATACACGCAGCCCCCCTCCGAAAAGGTACTTTCCAGCACTTGAGAGCACCGAGGGTGCAAAAACTCGCACGGATTCGCTATTTATGAAAATTTTCCAGGGAAAAATCATGTCGGTTCTTTTTTCTTTTAACTTCTTGTATTAATTGATTTTTATGTGCGTAACAAACCGACATTCCGAGCGCCGTTTTTGGCTCATTTTCTTCATTTCATGTCGGAACTCATTTTTTAATCAAGGTGTTAAATGAATGTTAATAAAAAGACGCTTGCTGAGATTTTTGAGGTAGACGCCAGGACGATAGAGCGCTGGCAAACGCAGGGCATGCCCGTTTCATCTGGAGGTGGCAAAGGTGTTGAGGTGACCTTTGATTCCAGCGCTGTGATCAAATGGTACGTCGAGCGTGACTGTGAACTTGAGAACGCCAGGCTTCGCCAGGAAGTTAATGAGCTTCGTAAAGCCAGTGAGTCAGATCTGCAACCCGGATCTATTGACTATGAGAGATACCGACTGACGAGGGCACAGGCTGATGCGCAGGAACTCAAAAATCTGAAAGATGAAAAACTGGTTGTCGACACTGCATTCTGTACGTTTGCGCTCTCGAGGCTTGCCAATGATATTGCTTCAGTGCTGGACACGATCCCGCTGTCGATGCAGCGACGCTTTATCGAGATGGATGAAATCCAACTCAACTACCTGAAAGCCCTGATCGCGAAAGCAATGAATGCCGCTGTTATGACCAGTGAAAAAATACCGGAAGCCCTTGATGAATATCTCAGCAGCACAGATTGAAAATATGGTGCAGGCATCCCGTGATGGCCTGGCTGGTTTGAAACGTCCGATCCCGATGGTTGTTGTTGAATGGGCCAACGAATATTACTACCTCCCGAAGGAGTCCAGTTATAACCCGGGCCGATGGGAGACCCTGCCGTTTCAGGTTGCGATTATGAACAGCATGGGCAACGACAGGATCCGCACCGTCAACTTCATTAAATCAGCCCGTGTCGGTTACACAAAAATGCTGCTGGCAGTGATGGCCTATTTTGTTGAGCACAAAAATCGCAATTGCCTGATGTTTCAGCCGACGGATGGCGATGCCGAGAACTTCATGAAGTCTCACGTCGAACCGACGATCCGTGAAGTGCCGGCGCTGAAAATTCTTGCACCCTGGTACGGCAAAAAACACCGTGACAACACGTTATCCATGAAGCGATTTTCTCATGGTATTGGCCTGTGGTGTCTCGGCGGTAAGGCCGCCAAGAATTATCGCGAGAAATCAGTGGATGCGGTGATGTATGACGAGCTGGCAGCCTTTGACGCAGATATCGAGAAAGAAGGCTCACCCACGCAGCTCGGTGACAAACGTATCGAGGGCTCCGTCTGGCCTAAATCCATTCGCGGCTCCACGCCTAAAATCAGGGATGTCTGTCAGATTGAGAAGGCTTCGCGTGAGTCCGATCACTTGCTCCGCTTCAACATTCCCTGTCCGCATTGCGGCGAAGAGCAATTTCTTAAGTGGGGCGAAGATGACACTCCTTTTGGTCTGAAATGGGAGGAGGGCAAGCCCGCGACCGTCTATTACCTCTGCGAACATAATGGCTGTGTTATCCGCCAACCCGAGCTGGATCAGAAAGCGGGGCGCTGGATATGTGAAAACACACAGATATGGACGCGGGATGGGCTGGAATGGTTTGGCGGTAGTGGTGGCGAAATTCCGGCGCCGCGTTCCGTCTCATTTCACATTTGGACGGCCTATAGCCCATTCACCACCTGGGAACAAATTATCTGGGATTATCTCGCCGCCCTGAAAGATCCGAACGGGATGAAAGGCTTCTGGAATACGACGCTGGGCGAGACCTGGAGTGAGTCCATAGGCGAAAAACTGCAGCACGATATTCTTCTGGAGAAGAGAGGGGCTTACAAGGCCCAGGTTCCGGCCCGCGTCGTGTACCTCTCGTGCGGCATAGATTCACAGCTAAACCGCTATGAGGTGTACGTCTGGGGATGGGCACCGGGTGAGGAGGCTTTCCTCATTGATAAAAAGATCATCATGGGACGACATGACGCAGAAGAAACCCTCATGAGGGTCGATGAGGCTATCAACGCGCGTTACCGTCATGAGGACGGTTCGGACATGATCATCGCCCGCATCTGCTGGGATACTGGCGGTATCGACCCGACAATCGTGCATCGCCGCTCCCGAAAGCATGGTCTGTTCCGGGTTATCCCGATTAAAGGGGCCAGCGTTTACGGGAAAACGGTTATTTCCATGCCAAAAACCCGCAACGAACACGGCACCTATCTTTGCGAAATTGGTACGGATACCGCGAAAGAGATCCTCTATGCCCGCATGGCCGCTCAGCCAGTTGATTTCAGCGAGCCGACGCCTGGCGCAATAAGGTTCCCCTTAAACCCGGATGTTTTTGCCGAAGAAGAGGCGAAGCAGCTGGTGTCAGAGGAACTCACTGAAAAATATGAACGCGGGAAGATGCGTCGCTTGTGGGACAAAAAAGGGCGGCGAAACGAGGCGCTGGACTGTTTTGTCTACGCCTATGCCGCATTACGGCTGTCGATGCAAAGATGGCAAGTTGATTTGGATGTGCTTGCCGCGTCCCGAACGCGTCCCGACGCGGAGGATGCCGCCATGAAAGCTGTTTATGCCCAACTGGGAGGGGGTTAAATGTACACACAAGAGATGCTAAACGAGGCCAGAAAGGCGCTGCACGAGCTTTTACTGGGTAAAAAAGCGGTATCGATTTCTAAAGATGGGCGTCAGGTGCAGTTTAATCAGACGACTATTGCCGACCTTCGCCGCTACATCAATGAGATTGAAACCGGGCTTGGTATGGCCTCGCGCCGTGGGCCCCCAGCGGGAGTAAGACTATGACGGAAGTTGTTCTGGTTGACGTCCATGGTCGTCCACTGCGCGATTCGATGGGGTACAGCGGTGGCGGTGTGGGGTTCGGTGGTCAGCTTGCCGAATGGGTGCCCCCACTGCAAAGCGCCGATGCGGCGCTACTGCCGACGCTTAAGCTGGGCAACGCGCGTGCTGACGATCTGGTGCGAAACAACGGCATTGCCACTAATGGCGTGCGTTTACATCAGGATCACGTAGTCGGCAACATGTTCCGGCTCAGTTACCGACCAAACTGGCGCTTCCTGGGCATGAAGGAGTCCGACGCGCAGGCATTTGCCGATGACGTCGAGGCTGCATGGACAGAGTTTGCTGACACGGTAATGAGCGCGATAGACGTTGAGGGAAAGCGCAATTTCACGGAGTTCATCCGGGAGGCAGTTGCTGTGCACGCCTTCAACGGCGAGGCTTTCGTTCAGCCCATCTGGGGCGGCGGGCGCGGCAGCATGTTCCGCACACAATTCAAAATGATCAGCCCCAAGCGCATCGAAAATCCGTTTAACGGTGCAGATACTTCTCAGCGTCGTGCGGGTATTGATATCGACAGCAGCGGAAGGGCGGTTGCCTACCATATTCGGCAGGGCGATCCGCATTATCACGGCTCCTCCCGTTATCTGCGGGTAGCGCAGCGCAATCGCCTTGGCAGGCCGGGGATTATTCATATCTTCCAGCCAACGGAGGACGGGCAGACGCGCGGTGCCAATCAGTTTTATTGCGTAATGGAGCAGTTAAAAATGCTCGATACGCTTCAAAAAACTCAGCTCCAGAGCACAATCGTTAAATCGATGTATGCGGTTACGATTGAGTCTGACCTCGATACCAAAGAGGCGCTGGCGTTTATTGGCGGCGCAGAAAATGGCACTCAGAGTGCGCTTGATAAAATGCTGATGAAGCGGGCGGCCTATTACGCCAACACCAATATCAGGCTGGGCGGTGTCAAAATCCCGCACCTGATGAGTGGCGACTCGCTGAACCTTCAGTCAGCCCAGGACTCGGACAACGGGTTTTCGGTGTTTGAACAGGCTCTGCTGCGCTATATCGCTGCCGGACTCGGTGTTTCTTACGAGCAGCTTTCCCACGACTACAGCCAGGTCAGTTACTCCAGCGCCCGCGCTTCGGCGAACGAGTCGTGGCGTTACTTTATGGGGCAGCGCAAATTCATTGCTGCGCGTCTGGCGTGGCAAATGTTCGACTGCTGGCTCGAGGAGGTGCTGTTGCGTGGTCTTCTCGTTCCGCCTGCTGCGCGTCTTGGGTTTTATGAGGCCCGCAGCGCCTGGAGCCGTTCCGAATGGATTGGGGCAGGACGCATGGCGATCGACGGCCTTAAAGAGGTGCAGGAATCCGTTATGCTGATCGAGGCCGGACTCAGCACCTACGAGAAGGAGCTGGCGAAGTTGGGCGAGGATTATCAGGAAGTGTTCCGCCAGCAGACCAGGGAGTCGAAAGAGCGCGAAAATGCGGGGCTTCGATCCCCGAGCTGGATAGCGCAGACCTACAATCAGCAAATTGTAAACAGCCAACAACAGAGTGAGGGCAATAAAAATGCCACGTAATTTGGCCCACATCGCCAGTACGGCGTTTAACGAACCCCTGATGTTAGAGCCTGCCTATGCGCGGGTTTTCTTTTCTGCGCTGGGAAAAGAGACTGGCACCGAGCGTCTGATCATCCCACAAGAAAACGCCCTGCTGAGCGCGCAGGACATGGAGGCGGTCACTGCTTCATTTATGTCGGGCGATCGCAAGGCTGCGCGGTTCTACGAAGTACGCAACGGTATCGCCGTGCTCCCCGTGACGGGATCGCTGGTCCATAAACTTGGTGCAATGCGGCCTTTCTCGGGCATGACCGGCTACGACGGAATTATCGCGCGGCTCACACAGGCGATGGCTGATCCGGAGGTGCGAGGCGTCATGCTGGATATCGACAGTCCTGGCGGTCAGGTAGCCGGTGCGTTTGACTGTGCCGATTTGATAACCCGACTGCGTGCGCAGAAGCCCATCTGGGCATTAACCAATGATATGGCCTGTTCAGCGGCGATGTTGATGGCATCGGCCTGTACCCGCAGGCTGACGACGCAGACGGGGCGCATGGGCTCGGTGGGTGTGCTGATGGCGCACACCAATATTGCTGGCGCACTGGAAAAAGAGGGGCGAGAAATAACGCTCATCTTTTCCGGAAGCCACAAAACTGACGGCAATCCTTACTCACCGCTTCCGGATGCCATTCGCGCTGCCTTCCAGGCGAAAATGGAGGACGTTCGCCTGATGTTCGCACAGAAAGTGGCGCAGGGGGTCGGGATGTCCGTTGAGGCTGTGCTGGCAACGGAGGCCGCCGTATACGATGGCGCTCAGGCAGTGGCGGTGGGATTTGCCGATGAGCTTGTTAACAGTGTTGATGCCGTCGAACTGATGGCTGCCGCACTTACCAATAAAACTTTACCGACAGGAGATAGCATGACAACACCACAACAGGCGGCAGAGCTGGCCGCACAGGAGCGTCAGCGCGTGATGGGTATTCTTGGGAGCCCCGCCGCAAAAGGACGCGAGGCACTGGCGAACGCGCTGGCCCTGCAGGAGGGCATGACGGTAGTCCAGGCTGAGGGGATCCTTAACGCTGCACCGGCATCTGCTGAGGGCTCACCGACAGTGGCCGAACGTATTATGGCGCTTCCGGCGGCGAAGGGACGCGAAACGCTTGCATCACTGCTGGCAGACGATCCGGGAATGACGCTGGATAAAGCCGAGGCGCTTTTAAGCGCATCTCCGGCCGCTGCCGTAGAGACTGCATCGCTTCGCGATCAGCTGCTTGCCTGCCCTGTCGCTAAGGGACGTGAAGCGCTGGCGGAGGCGCTGGCCTCTGATCCGGGCATGACACACGATCGCGCGGTTGAGCTGCTGTCTCTCGCACCAGTTGCAACCGGCACCGGCGTGTTGGCAGCCAGCTTTGAGCGCTTTATGACTTCAGACGCCGCCCCTTCAGTCGGGAATGATGTTGACGGCAGGGATGAAGAGACCGCGCGCTTAGGCTCATTTATCGGACGACAGGAGCAATAACCATGACCTTTGAAACACGCAGTGAACATCGTATTTTCGCCGGCAGTGATCCGGCACATACCGCACTGGGGGAAGCTTACATTACGGAACCTACACCGGCACTCACCCCGCTCATGCTTGATTCAACCAATGGCGTTCTTTTGCCCTGGGATGGTGCGAGTGCTGGTGCAGCCGTGGGCGTTCTGGCACTTGACCACGATGGTATCTCCACGATGGCGTCGTATTACAAAACCGGCACCTTTGACATCAATGAGCTGGTTTGGCCTGAAGGCGTTTCCGGGGCTAAAAAACGGAATGCATTTGCGGGTACAGCCATCAGCGTGGCCTGACAGTTCGCTGCTATAACCCATTAAATCAGGCTGCTTCGGCAGCTTTTTTGTTTCCCGAGGAAAATACATGTCTCTCTTCACCACCCGACAGCTTATCGCTGTCACGCAGGACAAGCTTAAATTCAACGCGCTGTTCCTGAATATGTTCTTCAAGCGTGAGATCACCTTCGATACCGCAGAAGTGATGCTGGACAAAATCACAGGCAAGGCACCGATCGCCGTGTACGTGTCCCCTACGGTACAGGGCAGGGTGCAGCGTAACCTTGGCGGCTCGACGCGCACTCTTAAGCCCGGCTACGTGAAGCCAAAACACCAGGTTACGCCTGACATGGTGGTGGAGCGTCTGCCGGGCGAAGATCCGGCGATGCTGAATGACCCGGCGTATCGCCGTGAACGCATCATTGCCCAAAATTTGCAGCTCGAGGAGCAGTCCATCGTTCAGGTTGAGGAAATGCAGGCCACCCAGGCGGTTCTGTATGGCCGGTTTATCATGGAAGGTGAGGAGTTTGCGCCGGTTGAGGTGGACTTTGGCCGAAATCCTGAAAACAACATCACTCAGGCCGGTAGCGCAGCGTGGTCCGTTCAGGACACTGAGACCTTCGACCCAACGTATGATCTGGATTTATACGCAGATCAGGCCAGCGGCACGATTGATATTGCCATTATGGACGGGCAGGCCTGGCGCACCCTGAACAGCTTTAAGCTGTTCCGCGAGAAAATGGATACCCGTCGCGGGTCGAATTCCCAGCTGGAAACCGCGCTGAAAGACCTCGGGTCTCTCGTGTCCTTCAAGGGGTACTACGGCGATCTGGCTATTGTGGTTACAAAGGCACAATACGTGGATGAGGGTGGCGAGCAGCAGCGCTATATGCCTGAAAATACCATCGTTATGGGTAATACCCAGACTGGCGGCATCCGCTGTTACGGCATGATCCATGATGCTCAGGCGTTTGCTGAAGGCATCACCGCAGCGAAGCGTTACCCTAAAAACTGGATCACTCAGGGCGATGTCAGCAGCGAGTTCACCATGACGCAGTCTGCGCCGCTGATCGTTCTGCCAGACCCGAATGCCTTTGTGGTTATCACCCTGGCGTAACCCTCCCTGACGGGCGGCGCTTGCCGCCCAGAGAAAACCCATGACAAAGACAGAAATGATTGCCCGCCTTGGCGAGCTATCGGCCCTGCTCGGGCGCGATATTGATACATCCGGGACTGTTGCTGAACTCGAAATCCGGCTGCTTGAGGCTGAGGAAGAGCTGGCCTCACTGACGGACGATCCGGATGTGGCAACCGGCACCGCGTCGACATCTGTGGCTTCCGGCGTGGAAATTCAGCCTGGTACTGACGATGAAACGTCCGGCGTGGTGCTTATCCGCACGACCAAAACCCTGCAGCTGAATATCTTCAGTAAAGGCCGCTGGAAAGGCGACATTGTTAAACCCGGCCGTGAGGTTTTTATCTCCACTGATGATGCAGGCAATCTCGGGAAGCAGATTATTCGTGTTTAAGTGAAGGCGGGCTGACGTGTCTGGCCTGAACTTATGGAGGTGCTATGGATTTCGATAACCTCTTTGATGAGGCGCTCAGCGATGCGGACGATCGCATCATTGATACGATGGGAAAAAATATCATCGTGTCGATTCATGGCGTGGACACCCCGGTCAGGGCGGTTTTTGACGAGCCTGCCGCTGATTCCTCCCTGCCCGGTGGCGCGGCGACAATTGAAGATGTCGCCCCCACGCTATTTGTTAAAACAGCGCTTATAGCCGGACTTAAAAAGCGCGATGCGGTAAGCGTTGCCGGTGAACCTTTCTGGGTGGTGAAAGTAGGGCCTGATGATACCGGCACGTGCACTGTTACGCTTGCGCGTGGTCAGCCCGGTGATCCGGCCCCCCTGCGCGAGGGACGCACGCCATGACCTCAGAAAATAAGCCTTTAATTGACCTCGGCAATATATCCAATCTCGCTGTTTATCTGAAGGCCACTGAAAAGCAGATGCTGCAGGCGTATGGACGCGCGCTTGGCCGCACGGCGACGTGGCTTAAAACCCGCTCCGCCAGAATGGCCGGAGAGGGTATCAAGGTCAGAAAGCTCGACACCCTGCGAAAGCGCATGGGGTATTACCGAAGGAAGGCGGCTGCGGGCGATCCTGACGCCCTGAAGTTCTGGTTTGGCCTGAACGCCATGCCTGTCAGCGACCTGAAAGGGAAGATAACCGGCAAGAGAGGAAAGCGCCACGCCCGGCGGGATAAAAAAACGGGTCGCTTCATTAAGCGGCGTAAAGGCAGCGCTGCGCCCGTGTTCTCACCTGACGGAATGAGCCTGCCCGATACCGCCTTTGAGGATGGTTATGTGACCCGGCCTTATGCCGGCAGGCGAACCATTTTTGTGCGCGGGAAATACCGCACCCGTGAGGCGACGATAGACATCCAGGAGCCGATGGAAAGGGATGTCATTTCCGATTTGATCCGCGAGATGCCTTCTTATTTCATGAAGCAGTATGAGCATGAGATTAAGTATCGCGTGGCCACGAACCTGAGAACAGACGGAAGAGGAAGGAGAATTTAATGGCCAGAGTGGCAGTGTTTGATCTTCATAATGCCGTCCTGGAACACCTTAAGGGGGTCTCCTGGCAGCGAGATGTCGGCGCATACCCGGAGATAAAAACGGCCCTGGTGACCCCGGCGCTTTATTTTGCAATTAACGCCTGGTCCCGGGCGGACGCGGGCACCGATCAGCTTCATGTTGATACTGACTGCTCCGTCTATCTTGCCGTCAACCGAAGCCTTGACATTGCGGGAAGCATGTCGCCAGAGCTTTATGCCCGCGATCTTGCCGATGAGCTGACCTGCCTTGTGGACGGTCAGACGTTCGGCCTTAATATTGAACCCTCTGTCTTCGTGAGCGCTGAAGTGGACGAGTTCGACACGGAAATGGACGACTATCACCTGTGGCGGATTGATTTCAGCGTGCAGCTGCCCGTTGGTGTCGATCCGCATGATATTGCCCGCGCGCCGCTGAAGCAGGTGTGGCTGGGCAAAGCACCGGACATTGGTCGCGGGCACGAGGAGGATTACCTCGCCCTGCTGCCGGAGGTGCGCCGTGAGTGAGGCTATCCTGGCCGACCTGCAGCGTAGGCTGAATAATCTGGTTACCTCCGGAGTGGTGCACTCCGTCCAGGCAAAACCACTGCGCTGCCGTGTGCAGATCGGCGATTTGCTGACTGACTGGTTACGCTGTCACATGCCCGCTGCGGGCGATGTTAACGAGGCGCGCCTGCCGGTGAAGGGGGAGGCGGTTCAGGTGTTCAGTGAATCGGGTGATTTGCGAAACGGCGTGGTCTATCCCGGCCTGCACAATGACGATAACCCGTCACCGGTTAGTGAGCCTGGCGTGCACACCACCCGTTATGCTGACGGAACGTACTTCACCTACGACATCAACACAAAAGCGTTCGGTATATCCCTGCTTGATGGTGCTGTCAGTCTGACGGCGACGCCGGACGGCTGGTTCTTTAAGGGAAAAGTGACTTTTGAGGATGAGACCACCCATAAAGACGCGGTGACATGCGAAAAAACGCTGGCGGCGGAAGGGAATATCTCGACTCAGGCGGAGCTGTCAGACAGTCAGGGCAGCCTGAGCGAGGTGCGTGAGACGTACAACGAGCACGACCATGACGAGACAGACAGCGTCACCCTGAAGCCTAATCAGAGTATGTAACCCCTGGTCTGAAATGGTGAATGCGCAAGCAATGCTCTCTGAATGACAGACACAAAAAAATCCAGCAATCGCGGTACGCTGATTGCTCTTAGAGATTCTTACATCCATTCTGAGGGATATGCATCAGTGTTATTTTGATAGTTAAATATATCATTTTCCGACGGAAAACAATTGAGCACAAAAAATAAAGTGATTAATGAATTCTCTGAGATGATAACGCCCTTTTTTGATTGCAAGGGATATCGATGAAACTCTTTAATTTTTTATTCATAATATTAGCTATGTTTCCATTTTTATGCTTTTCAGGAGAACTGGATCTAACTGTTGAGTCTTTCATGAAAAAATATCACTCTTTTATGGAAGGTAAAAGCAGTCTCGAGCAGCATGATAAATATTGCGCAATTTTGACTAGTTCATCTGAAGATGGTGATATTGAAATAAGTAAATTAAAGAAATACCGCCTGGGAAACGAAGGGGGGATGACTGGTTGTGGTGGAAGTGCGTTTGTGTATCTTAAAGATGAGAATCTCAATGATGTAATTGAGAGCGCAGGCATTTTATATCAATCATCAAGAGGTGGGCTTCCGCAGTTTCTCCTGACAGCTAGAGTGCATCTTATAAAAGCAGTAATCGGCTCAGATAACTACAAGGATAATTCTATACCATATGTGATGAGTGTGCCTGGGACTAGAAGAGATAAATCTAGGGTAACGTATGTAGATGGTTATGAAATAAAAAATATGCAAATTAACGACTCTATGCAAATGATGGTCGTAACAAAACAGTAATTCATTTTCTGAATCCCAATACTTAGAATATAAATTTATTTGTAATTAATTACATTACACCCGCCTTCTGGCGGGTTTTTTTATGGGAAAAATCCGATGAAAGGTATGAATGCCAGGACGGGGCGAGCGCTGTCGGGAAACGACCATCTACGTCAGTCCATTCTGAATATTCTGACCACCCCTGTCGGCACCCGCGTTTTGCGCCGCGAGTACGGAAGCGAACTTCCTGAACTGGTTGATGCACCTGTCGATGCCGCCCTGGTCGGCCGTATTCGCCGCGCTACCGCTGACGCCCTGAACCGCTGGGAGCCAAGAATTCGGGTAACGCGGGTGTATGTGACTGGCGCAGGTAACGGTTTTATCGAGATCGTGATCGAGGGGCGAAGCCTGGAAAGCGGCGCGCAATTTCGCACTAGCGGAGTCAGGATAACGTGAGCACAAAAATGATTGATCTGTCCCGCATTCCACCGCCGGACATTGTTGAAAATATTGACCCTGAGAAAATACTTCAGGAGTGGATCGCCGCGCTTGTTGCAGGTGACGCCGCTTACGATGGCCTGCTGGAGTCCGACCCTGCCTATATTCAGGGGGAGGCCATCAGCAATCGCGAAAGTCTGCTGCGCCAGCGCGTCAACGAGGCCATTCGCGCCGTTTTGCTCGCCAGCTCCAAAGGTGATGACCTTGACCAGCTTGGCGGTAATTTTGGCGTGGAGCGACTGATAACCGCGCCAGCCCAGCCTGATGCGATCCCCCCTGTCGATGCAGTATATGAAAGTGACGATGCATATCGCGAGCGCATACAGCTTTCCTGGTCTCGCCTGAGCACGGCAGGAGCATGGGATGCCTACAAATATTTTGCCAGTGGTGCTGATGGGGATGTGCTGGACGTTGAGGCCTACGGCCCGGAAACGCATGGCATGCCGGGCCAGGTACTGATTTACGTACTTTCGCGCACCGGAGACGGCACGGCCTCGTCTGAGCTGATAGCGGCAGTGCATGCAGCGGTTAACTCA
>NZ_SGWD01000015.1:0-421445 GCF_013337145.1 Enterobacter sp. JMULE2 | reverse complement strand
TGAAGGTGCTCTTTCCGTTGAGACGATATCGGCAGCGCGTGCTCAGATGCGGGTTCAAAAAAGCGCTTCCGGGACGGTGTTGAATATCATTCCGTCCTTCCTGATTGTTCCGGCTATTCAGGAATCAATTGCCGAGCAGGTTATCCGTTCTATTTCGATACCCGGTACGAATAACGCCGGCGTGCATAACCCGGTAAAAGACACCCTGAGCATCATTGTTGAGCCGCGTTTTGATGATGTTGATGAAGATGCCTGGTATCTGGCTGCCGCTAAAGGGGCTGACACCATTGAGGTGGCCTATCTCGACGGGAACGCATCACCGTATCTGGAGAGCACGAGCGGCTTCACGATTGATGGCGTGACCTACAAGGTGCGTATCGATGCAGGTGTGGCGGCAATGGACTACCGCGGCCTGCTAAAGGCTAACGGTAAATAACGTCGGTCTTTTCCCGTGTTTCAATCTGGCGGCCATGGTGCCGCCTTTTTTAAAGGTACTCCTGGCGATATTGAGTAACCGGGGGGCGGGAACACGCGGGGAACGGCTAGTTTTTGAATTTTTTTTCAGCGTCACCACTGATGTAATTAATTGTTTAATATGAAGTAATTTTTTTTCAGTGGTGATGGTGTTTATTTATTGTTCACCACTGGAAGCCAAAAAAGACCCGTTTTTTTTGGTTGGTGTAATACAGTCTGTGTCACTGTGTAATTCATTTAGAGTGGTGTATCACACATTTCATTAAAGTGTATTTTTTGGGGTGAAAATGAAGCATGAGTTAAAAAATCTCAGACTCAATATCTCTGAACTGGCAGAACTGGCAGGTGTTCACCGGCAAACGATCGGCAAGCGTCTACGGAATTTGCGACCAGCTGAAAGAGGGACAAATTTAACGCTATACCGTCTGGCTGATGTTATGGCCGAACTGGTTCGCGTGCCTGCAGGCGATGTAAACCCGCTGAATGTAGAGGCCATGGCACCGCATGAACAGAAATCTTACTGGCAGGCGCAGCGTGAGAAACGCAAGTTTGAGACTGAACAACGTCAACTGGTACCCGTGGATGAAGTGGTTTTTGTGTATTCGGCAATGAGAAAGGCTGTAATACAGGTGCTGGAGACTATCCCTGATATTCTGGAGCGTGACTGCGCATTACCGCCGAGCGCCGTGCAGATGGTACAGAATTCCATTGACGATCTGCGGTACACCTTGGCCGAAAAAACGTATGAGGCCTGCGCGGAAGAAATGCCCTGCAATGAGAAAGAGCATTACAGCGATCAGCAACAGGAAGAGGACTGACGAGGGGCGTTTATGGCATTTTCTGTGTATTGAAGAGTGTATAAAAAATCCTTCTGAAGCAGACTACTTTTGAAAAGCCCCAAATAGGGCTTTTTTTATTCCATCTAGTAATGCTGTATACTTGCCCTCCTTTTTTATCGTACTCATGCTATCGCATCTTTTCTGATTCGTTCGTTGATTCGTATATCAATCGGTGTATCAATAATCGCTTTCTAGCATGGTATAACAAGTAAATTAACTGATAATAATCAGTGAGATATAAATATTATGAAACATATTGTTGAAGTGATGATCCCGGAAGCCGAGATCAAAGCGCGTATCGCCGAACTGGGTCGTCAAATCACCGAACATTACAAGGACAGCGGCAGCGAAATGGTGCTGGTCGGTCTTTTACGTGGCTCTTTCATGTTCATGGCAGACCTGTGCCGTGAAGTGCAGGTGTCCCATGAGGTCGATTTTATGACTGCCTCCAGCTACGGCAGCGGCATGTCCACAACCCGTGATGTGAAAATCCTGAAAGATCTGGATGAAGATATTCGTGGCAAAGATGTGTTGATCGTTGAAGACATTATCGACTCTGGAAACACACTGTCAAAAGTGCGCGAAATCCTGAGCCTGCGTCAGCCTAAATCGCTGGCGATTTGTACGCTGCTGGATAAGCCAGATCGTCGTGAAGTGCAGGTGCCGGTAGAGTTCGTGGGCTTCTCGATTCCGGACGAATTCGTCGTCGGTTACGGCATTGACTACGCGCAGCGCTATCGCCATCTGCCGTATGTCGGAAAAGTCGTGATTCTGGACGAGTAATTGCGGTTTGTTGCCCGGTGGCGCGCAGCGATCCGGGCCTACGAATGGGCACATGTAGGCCGGGTTAGGCGCAGCCGCCACCCGGCTTTTTAACGTGCACTTATTTATGGTTCACATGCTTAAGCTTGAGGTTGGCAATGCCCGAACGGTAACGCTGCTCCAGCGTTTCGCGGTTGGTGGCGGTGACTTCCAGATTGCGCAGCAGGCCGTCGTGAATGCCGTACGCCCAGCCGTGGATGGAAACCTTCTGCCCACGTTTCCACGCGGACTGCATAATCGTTGAGTGGCCCAGGTTATAGACCTGCTCCATTACGTTCAGCTCGCAAAGGGTATCAAGTCGACGCTCCTGCGGCATTTCACCCAACAGTGAGCTATGTTTGAACCAGATATCGCGGATGTGCAGCAGCCAGTTATCGATTAACCCCAGCTCTGTATTTTCAACCGCCGCCTGTACGCCGCCGCAGCCGTAGTGGCCGCAAATAATGATGTGCTCAACTTCCAGCACGTCAACGGCATACTGAACGACAGAAAGGCAGTTGAGATCGGTATGAATAACAAGGTTGGCGACGTTACGGTGAACAAAAAGTTCGCCAGGTTCGAGACCGGTCAGGCGTTCTGCCGGGACGCGGCTGTCGGAACATCCAATCCATAGAAAGCGTGGGTTTTGCGCTTGAGCCAGCTTCCCGAAAAATCCGGGGTCTTCTTCAACCAGCATCTTTGACCATAGTGCATTGTTGCTGATGAGTGTATCTATGTTATTCATGGACGTTAACGGCCTGTAACCTGGTAATTGCGTTGCGCTACTATAGGGTAACCCGACTTTTAATGAAACCACACTAGGTGTGTAAGAACTGAAGGTAAGTTTAATTCATGGCAATTGCACTGGAGCTTGAGCAGCTTAAAAAAACTTATCCGGGCGGCGTTCAGGCGCTACGCGGGATAGATCTCAAAGTAGAGGCGGGGGATTTCTATGCGCTTCTTGGACCGAACGGGGCGGGGAAATCCACCACTATCGGCATTATCAGTTCGCTGGTGAACAAAACCTCAGGTCGCGTGAGCGTCTTTGGCTACGATCTGCAGAAAGATGTGGTCAACGCCAAGCGCCAGCTGGGGCTGGTGCCGCAGGAGTTCAACTTCAACCCGTTCGAGACGGTACAGCAGATTGTCGTTCAGCAGGCGGGTTATTACGGCGTTGAGTACAAAGAGGCAATTGAGCGTAGTGAAAAGTACCTAAAACAGCTCGATTTGTGGGAAAAGCGTAACGAACGTGCGCGCATGTTGTCCGGTGGGATGAAGCGCCGCCTGATGATTGCCCGCGCGCTGATGCACGAGCCAAAGCTGCTGATCCTCGATGAACCGACTGCGGGTGTGGATATTGAACTGCGTCGTTCCATGTGGGGCTTCCTGAAGGATCTGAACGATAAAGGCACCACCATTATTCTGACCACCCACTATCTCGAAGAAGCTGAGATGCTGTGCCGCAACATCGGCATTATTCAGCACGGTGAGCTGGTGGAAAACACGTCGATGAAGGATCTGCTCTCTAAGCTGAAATCCGAAACCTTTATTCTCGATCTGGCGGCGAAAAGCGCGCTGCCGAAGCTCGAAGGGTATAACTACCGTCTGGTGGATACCTCGACGCTGGAAGTGGAAGTGCTGCGCGAGCAGGGCATCAACAGCGTCTTCTCACAGTTGAGCACGCAGGGCATTCAGGTATTGAGTATGCGTAACAAAGCGAACCGACTGGAAGAGCTGTTTGTCTCTCTGGTGCATGAAAAACAAGGAGACAAGGCATGACGCATCTTTACTGGGTCGCGCTGAAAAGTATCTGGGCGAAAGAGATCAACCGCTTTATGCGCATCTGGGTGCAAACCCTGGTGCCGCCAGTCATCACCATGACGCTCTATTTCATCATCTTCGGCAACCTGATCGGTTCCCGGATTGGTGAAATGCACGGCTTTACCTATATGCAGTTTATCGTGCCGGGGCTGATCATGATGGCGGTGATCACCAACGCCTATGCCAACGTGGCATCCTCATTCTTTAGCGCTAAGTTCCAGCGCAACATTGAAGAGCTGCTGGTGGCACCAGTGCCAACACACGTCATTATTGCTGGCTACGTGGGCGGCGGCGTGGCGCGCGGGCTGTGCGTGGGGATCCTGGTGACGGCCATTTCGCTGTTCTTTGTGCCGTTCCAGGTGCACTCGTGGCTGTTTGTCGCGCTGACGCTCCTGCTGACCGCGATCCTGTTCTCGCTGGCGGGCCTGCTGAACGCGGTGTTTGCCAAAACGTTCGACGACATCAGCCTGATCCCGACCTTCGTGCTGACGCCGCTGACCTATCTGGGTGGGGTATTCTACTCCCTGACGCTGCTGCCACCGTTCTGGCAGGCGCTGTCGCACCTGAACCCGATTGTCTACATGATCAGCGGCTTCCGCTTTGGCTTCCTGGGCATTACCGATGTGCCGCTGTTCACCACGGTGGTGGTGCTGGTGGTGTTCATCATCGCCTTCTACCTGCTGTGCTGGTACCTGATCCAGCGCGGTCGCGGTCTGCGCAGCTAACCTTCTGCCCGGCGACATTCTGTTTGCCGGGCATTTTTCTTTGACAGTTATCACCGTAAGCAAACCTTCCCTACGCTAAACTACTCGCCTGCTAAGGAGAGACGCATGCTGGGATGGGTTATCACCTGCCACGATGAACACGCGCAGGATATGCTGGATAAGCTTGAAGCTAAATTTGGTCCGCTGGCACAATGCCGGGCGGTAAATTACTGGCGTGGGTTAAGCACCAATATGCTCAGCCGCATGATGTGCGATGCGCTGCATGAAACCGACACGGGCGATGGCGTGATCTTTCTGACCGATAAATCCGGCGCGGCGCCTTATCGTTCCGCCGCCCTGTTAAGCCATAAGCACGAAAACTGCGAAGTCATTTCCGGCATCAACTATGCGCTGCTGGAAGCGATGTACCCGCTGCGTGAGAGCCTGAGCAGCGCCGAATTTCGCAATACCCTCGTTAATATGCACGTTCCCGGCGTAAGCAGCCTGTGGCATCAGCAGCAGAAAAACCCGCCTTTCGTTCTGCTTCACGATCTGTATAAGCATTAAACGTTGGTATTGATGTCGCATTTGTTACAATGGCGACTGATTTCCCGTATCGATTTATATCCCATGTTAATGCGCGTTATTTTCCTGCTGTTGCTGTTGGTTTCCGGCGGCACTTCTGCCAGTCTGATTAGCCAGCAAGGGCTTCCGGCCCGCTATATGCAAACCACCGAAGATGCGGCCATCTGGGCTCAGGTGGGAAGTAATGTGATCAACGTGGGAAACGTCAGGGCCGGACAAATTCTTGCCGTGGTGCCGACTTCTGCTGACTATTACGAATTTCGTTTTGGTTTTGGCACGGGGTTTATTGATAAAGGGCATCTTGAAGAGGTGCAGGGCAAACAGCGCGTTGAGGACAGCCTTGGCGATTTGAACAAGCCGCTCAGCAATCAGAACCTGATCACCTGGAAAGACACGCCGGTGTATAACGCCCCCAATAGCGGGAGCGCGCCCTTCGGTACATTAAGCGCTAATCTTCGTTATCCGATTTTGAACAAGCTCAAAGATCGCCTGAACCAGACCTGGTATCAGATCCGCATCGGCAACCGTCTGGCGTGGGTCAGTAGTCTGGATGCACAGGAAGATAACGGCCTGCCGGTCCTGACTTACCATCATATTTTGCGTGATGAAGAGAACACGCGTTTTCGTCATACCTCCACGACCACCAGCGTGCGCGCGTTCAACAACCAGATGGCCTGGCTACGCGATCAGGGCTATGCCACGCTGACGATGTATCAGCTGGAAGGGTACGTGCGTAACAAGATGAACCTGCCCGCGAAGGCGGTGGTGATCACCTTTGATGATGGCCTGAAATCGGTCAGCCGCTATGCGTATCCCATTCTGAAAGAGTACGGCTTTAACGCGACGGCGTTTATCATATCGTCACGTATTAAAGGCCATGCGCAGAAGTGGGACCCGAAATCGCTGCAGTTTATGAGCGTTCATGAGATTAAGGG
Organism: Enterobacter sp. JMULE2; assembly: GCF_013337145.1. Classification (NCBI taxonomy): domain Bacteria; kingdom Pseudomonadati; phylum Pseudomonadota; class Gammaproteobacteria; order Enterobacterales; family Enterobacteriaceae; genus Enterobacter; species Enterobacter sp. JMULE2. The sequence continues at coordinate 415,286 of NZ_SGWD01000015.1, read as the reverse complement.
CATTCAGGATGTGTTTGATATCCAGTCCCACACGCACTTCCTGCATCGCGTTGATGGGTATAAACACCCTATCTTACTGAGCCGCAGCTATCACGTGATCCTGTTTGATTTTGAACGCTCACGACGTGCGCTGGCGCAGTTTAACCCGCGCGTGCTTTACCTTTCGTATCCGTTTGGCGGCTATGACAATAAAGCGATAAAGGCGGCGAACGATGCCGGTTTTCATCTGGCGGTGACGACGATGAAAGGGAAGGTGAAGCCGGGAGATAACCCGTTCTTGCTGAAGCGCTTGTATATATTAAGAACGGATTCGCTGGAGACGATGTCGCGGCTGATTAGCAATCAGCCGCAGGGGTAGGGGTCAATCGTAAGAAAGGGTGAACACGCCAGTGGCTTTAAACGAGCCCGGTTTCACCGTGCTGCCATTGGCTACCAGCTGGGCAACATAATCAATTTGCTTTGAAACCGGCGTGGAGTAGTCGGTTACGACATAGGTTGAGTTAGGATTATTCGGCATAAGCTGGGACGTCCCGTTATACATTATTCTCACACCTGCCCCCTCAGCTCCGGACGACAATGTGTTACCAAGAAGGTCATTGTTAGTTCCGGTTAATTTTGTCGTTGTCAGCTTGGTTGTGACGTTTGCCACGCTGGTGCAGTTATCAAGACGAATGGAAAACGGGACATCCTTGATCCGATTGTTTTTGATGTCTGAAACATAATATTCTCCCAGGTCAACATCGTTAGTCCCATCCGAAAGCATGGCAATGTCGCAGGTAGGAAGAACGATAGGGATCTGGAATGAGTTCTCATTGACCATAAATGTCCATGGCTTGTTGTTACTGTCATCTGGGTTCCCGATCGACATTTTTCCCAAAGTCCCTGGTTTGGGTTTGATGAAGGTTTCTTTATTCGGGTTACCTTGATAGCCATCATCAATATAAATATGAACTGAGGTATTAATCCATTTTTTATCCCAGGGGTCAGCATTATCGGAATGAGAAACCGTGGCCCAGCCGGTGGTATTCGTTCCGAAATAGGCTCCCATGCCACCATCGCTTTCGGCAGTGTGAACCCTCACGGAATAATGAATGCCGGGAATATTCGTTTCAAACATGGCCTCGCCATAATGGCTCCCCACGAACACGGACGGGTCTGTTTGCGACATGAGGTTATAGCCATCGTTTCCTGCACCACACTGGACCTGAATGCCCGGTGTGAGGTTAACGTTAAAAAGGGCGCTGATGTAATTCCCCGGCGGTGGAAGGCGGATGGTGCCGCCCGAATATTCGGAGTTGATCAGGGTCGTGGTGCCGCCATTCCCATCGTTCATTCGGCACTCCCCTGCCCAGCCTGCCTGGCTAAGGGATAACAACAAGCTCGCCATGGCAAACGCCATCGGGCCTTTAAAAGTGAAGTTTTTTCGTAACGCGTTGAACATTCTCATCCTTTTCCTGTTCTGGTTATTATTCGTAAGTGACGTCAACCCGTACTTTACTGGTGACGATACCGCCAGCCACTACGCCAGTGTTCTGATACCGGGCATAGAACTGATAATCCGTTAAAAATGCAGTACCCTGGTCGCTTACGTCATAAATGACTTTTGACGTACCGTCGTTGTTTAACACATTCGTTTTATATTTCTCAGAGAAAAGGACGACGCCAACATTTTTGGCTGCCCCTGCAGCAGTCTCTTCACTTTTAAATACCTGGTTTTGCCCCGGCCAAAATCCTGATTGTGGCGAGAAGCTAAAATTCAGCTTTTTAGCGGTGCTGCTGTCTCCATAGCAATCATCAACATGGATCTTAAAAGGGGTGCCGCCTGCATCATCGGTAGCCGTATAGCGATCGCTGCCATCAGCGTTATAAAACCAATTCCGCATCACGTTGGGGAGATAGATCTCTCCGCCATTCTCAAGGCTTAACTTACAGGTGCTATTAACAATATTGGCCGTAAGATTGACGTCGAGCCCAGAGCCTGCCTGGCTTACGCCAGGCAGGATGCTGCCAGCCAGAGCCATAAGCAACACAAGACCGGGCTGGTATAATGTAAACGGTGATTGTTGCATGATGGTTCCTGGAATTATGGGTAGGTGACAGTAAAGGTTACCGGTGCGGTAACGGCTCCTGCGCCAACATCAGCAATGGTTTGGCCTTGGCCAATGACGATTCGTGAGTTCATCGGGAGCTCGCCCTTGCCGTCAGTAATGGTCACTTCCTGATCTGCCGGAGGGGTGTTGCAACTCATCAAAACGCCGGTGTCGACAACGCCTGACCAGATTTCAAAACCGGTTGCTAAGCCGCCGGAGAAAGAGTCACCCGTTTTATTTGTACCACTACATTCCCCGCCAGCCCCTTTCGCAGCGGATACCGTTGCCTTGGTAACCCCAGAGCAGTTAGTGAAGTTGATTTTCAGCGGCTCGACGCGACTTTTGTTCACCAGATCGGATTTATAGACGTCGCCAAACGCAATTTCAGTAGACGCAGTACCTGCATCGTTAAGCACTTTTGCTGTACAGGTGCCTGATACAATTTTTGTTTTAATCGTCAGTTCGACACTGCTGGTACCTGTTATTGCTGCACTTGCCATTCCCGAGAACAGAAGGGCAGAAACGGACAGGGCGATAAAGGTTGATTTCATTTTCATAATGTTGCTCCGTTTTCCTGCACCAATCACTCGTAGCTAAATTCAAAAGTCGCCACGGCTAGAAAATCGCCAATTGTCATTTTGTTTGGCTGGGTTTCACGTAAGGTGGCCATCAGAGCAACTTCCTTATTCTGGAGTTCTGTTGGGCTCCAGACCAGGCGCTCTGCATCCACGGTAGAGTTAACGACAAATGGGGCGTCTGGTGTACTCGCTCTGGCGATTTCGACTGAAGAGTAATCTGCAGCGCCTGATGCTGCCTGGTTAATAATCCCTGATGGCAAATAACCCGATTTTTTTCCCTTTACGGTTGTTTTCAATGAGGTCAGTGACGCCGGGCATTCAACCATCACGATTTTGAACGTGGCATTTGCCGTACCGGCTTTGACATCATCTAAACGCACCTGACCGTTAGTACCGAGAGTCAGCGTTTGCTGGGTATCTGAACCTTCACCGCCAACCAGCTTCATATCACAGGTGGTTTCGCGAATATTGGCCGTGAAATTAACATTCAGATCGGTTGCCGCAGCCGATCCTGTCATCGCTAACATTGCTAATGCGATTAATGAATAACCGCAACGTTGTTTCTTCATATTATTTCCCATGGGTGTAATTCCCTGTTGTAAATATCATTACATTTGGCACTGCTGATTACTCAGAAGGGTTGTGAGACCCGCTTTTTTCGCATTCGCTGGGATCTGATAATGTACGGTACAAGAACTGGTGCTATCGCTGCCCCATACCACTCGCAGGACACCTTTATCTTCCACTCCGCGTACATACGCTTGCCCAGCTTGTCCTACTGTTCCAATTGGCTCATTCTTCTCGTTCAGTACATCTGCGCCCAGTGGAATAAAGCCCTTATCTGAACGTTGTAATTCCAGAACAAGCGAACGGCCTTCATCTGTTTCAAAATTCACTAATACAACGGAGCCATTACGCGGCACAGCAACTGCGCTTGTGTTTTTAATTTCGACATCCGCTTCGAGGGTGCTGATATCAATTGAAACCCGGTTTTCTCTGTAGGCAGACATATACGGCATAATGCCGTACCCGGAGCTATCAATACGGCTCTGGCCATAACCCAGGCGAGCCCCTGTCGCGCCACTCGCTTTCACCAGCGCCAGTGAATCCGTTTCGCCGATACTGCCTGGCGTAAATACAACGCCACCTGAGTGAACAACCAATCCACCGTTGTAGCTCGCGGAATATTGCTTACTGTTGTCATCACCAAAGGACGCCGAGACGCCAAGAGGGCCGTAAGGACTGTTCCATGAGCTAAAACCGCTAACCTGGTTGAGATTGCCGTAGTTTCCGCCGCTTGAAGAGGCGCTGACGGAGTAACTCACGTCACTGTTTTTGGTGTTACCGCTCGCCGTAGAGTTGAAGCTGGTACCGCCTTTCAAATCAGAGCGCAGGCTCATGTTGACGTTGTTAAACCCGCCTGACTGCGTATGGTCTTTATCAAAAACGCTGAACGGGACGCTGAGGTTGACGTATACGCTGTCATCCTTCTCGCCCGATTCGTTATAGGTACGCTGGAGTGAAACGCTATAGCTGCCGTAAGCGAAGCTATTGTTGTAGCCCACGCTGTAGTCAGAAGTTGAACTGCTATCGTTCCAGTAATCCTCCCAGGTGCCGCTAATATAGAGAGAACCGTATTCCTCACCGCTTACATTTAACGGCTGGTTAAGACTGACCTGAACCTGGTTTTTTGTACGCTGATAGTCAGCATACAGTTGCGCATTGCTGTCATAGGAACGGTTACCGTATTCCTGATGATGGATACTGTCCTGCAAAGAGGCGGCATCATTCAGGCTAAGGTAATCCTCGGTTGAGAAGCGATAGGCTGCCACGTTCAGGGAGGTGTTTGTCGCTTCCAGCATTTTGCTGTAGGTCAGCCGATAACTCTGTCCTTTAAGCGTGTCGAGCCCATCGATGTCGGCATAGGACTGCGTCACGTCGAATGCAAATGCACCAATACGGGTGTTCATTGCCAGGCCAAGCAGGCCGGCATAGAAATCCATATCTGTATATTGCGCGCCAACGTAGCCGGTAAAGGTATTATTCAGGCCATACGCATAGGTTGCATAACCGACTTTTGGTTTGTCATGCAGTGAATCATCATCCAGCTCGCCTAAACCGACATCCCACCGGCTGGAACCCGGGCGGAGCATTTGCGTGACCGAAGAGAACGGAACGGTAAACGTCCGTTTACTTCCATCTGCTTCTTCAACGGTAACAATCAAATCATTGCCATAGCCTGTCGTACTGAGGTCATTGATCTCAAAAGCACCTGGTGGAACGGTCGTTTCATAAATCTTGTTACCGCTTTGCATTACGCTAACTTTAGCGTTGCTGTTTGCCACGCCGCGAATCACGGGCGCATAACCAGTAGCACCTTGTGGGAGCATGCGGTCATCGTTAAACATCCGCGCACCACGCAGGCTCACCGAGTCAAAGATATCGCCGCGGGTGTAGGAATCACCCAAAACCATCTGTGCGTTAAGCGGTGTAATGTCTCGCTGAAGATAGATATCCTGGCTTGAATAGTGCGAACCGTTATCGCTGTCCCAGTTCATGCTGCCGCGAGAACGTAAACGCCACGCACCCATGTTCAGGCCATAGCGCAGCCCTGCATAGGCAGTATCCGAGTTTGTTCCGTTAGATTCGCTGTGCCAGGTATTGAGATCGTATGAGAGCAATCCAGCGGTAACGCCGTCATCCCATAAAGAGGGATCGACATACCCCGCAGGGAGTTTAAGCACATAGATCTGTGGGAAATCGAGATCCATTTCCTGCCTACCGCTGTCAAAATGCTCAGATGCACCAGGATAATATTTCTTAATATCCACACAGGCCGCGTCATCCTTCTTGACGTCATCGCCTAATTTGCTGGTATCTATACCTGATTGAGACAAGATGAGTTTTGTCAGACATGCTGAGGCGCGTGGCGTTTTATTATCAATGAATGTCATCTCAACCGTGGATTTTGAATTGCCATTCAAATTCACTTTTACACGGTAGGTGCCCGGCAATACCGGGTTGCCGTAAGCGTAACGCTCAACGTTGATACCTCCGCCATTATCGATAAGGAACTGGTCATTAAATTCAATGGCCGATTCTGATTCGGAAGCGGTGTCTACATTATTTTTTCCATTCTCGCTGGCGTGCAGCGGTAATGCTGCACAGATAGCGAGGCATAAGAGTGAACGTTGAAATAGCATGCTTCATCCAGACAAGTCGCCGCTCAAATGCTTATCAGCATTCAAACGTTTTATTTTTATAATGTGGCGGTGTTGTGTTGATTAATTAACTTTGGCTTCGAAATTATCAGAGCCGCCATTGTCGTTAATCGTGTCGTAAGCAACAGAACCCGCAGTCGTATTGCTGAGGCCTTTTATCTGCATGGCTTGAGTGCTAAAAGGTAAAATTGATTTATGATCAACCTGGTATACTTTGCCTGCGGATTTCAATGTGACGTTCGAAATTGAAACGTTATAAGGTGAATCATTGCGGGCGATAAGGTTAACCGTACTGCCTTGTTTTTGCTGCGACCATGTTACTTTGGCTGCGGCATCTCCTGGCGTACCTTTCAGGCCGTCAGGACGGAAGAAGAGTTTAATACGCGTGCGGAATGCTAACTGAAGCTGGTTTGGGCTTTCACCGTCTTTTACTTTTGATTTTGGTGGGATTTCGAGCACATTGAACCAGAATAAGGATTCTCGATCTTTAGGCAATGAACCGCCCAGATAAGAAATACGAACGGATTGACCTTTTTGCGGATCAATTCTGGATACAGGTGGAGTGATAATAAACGGTAATTTTAATTCTTGTGGGTTAGTATCATCACGGCCATCATCGAGCCATGACTGTACCAATAACGGTTTTTTACCACGGTTATCTAAAGAAACAATGACATCTTTCTGCGATTGCTGATAAACAATACGCGTACCCGAAATAACGATATCCGCACTTGCCTGAAATGATGCAAAAACAGCAGCAGTAAGGCAGGCTACTTTTAATCCCTTATAAAATGATGTGCTTAACATTTTTCCACTTCCTGTTGGAATGATATCAAATAATCCCCCGACGAATGTCAGGGGATGAATAGTACTCTTGAACTACGTTTTTAGAATTATTCGTAGATCATTGTGAAAGCAGCTTGAGCCTGAACAACACCCGCAGTTACTGGGTTGCTGTTTGCGTCCCAGCCCTGACCCTGGGTGTAAGCTACACGGTAGTACAGTGCGCCTGCGCCATTGGTATCAATAGTGGCTTTCTGGGTATTGTTGGTCTGATCAAGTTTGATCTGATCGGTAGCAGAGTTGCCATCGTTTGACAGAACCAGGTTGACGTTTTTCGCAGCGCCCTGGGTGTTTGTTGGTGGAACCAGCAGGCCGCCGGAAGTGGAAGAAGAACCCGCCCATGAATCGAACTGAGCAGATGCCTGAGAAACGGTAGCAGAATCACAGCCGGTCAGCGTCAGGGAGAATTTCTTCTCGCCCAGGGTGCTGTCGGTGCTCAGTGCAGTAGCGAAATCTTTTACAAATACGGTATCCAGGTTAACGTCGAAATCGTTACCGTCCTGGTCAATTTTCTGATCCAGGGATACTTTACAGGTGTTGTTAGAAACCATACCGTGGAAAGTAATGGTACCTGTATCTGAAGGAATTGGATCAGCCGCCATTGCAGAACCAGCGCTCAGAACCATTGCTACTACAGTTGCCAGACCTAATTTATTAAAAGACATTTTTTATATCCATATTAAATGCTAGAAATTAAACATACGCAAAGCCTATGTTTGTTCCGAACTAATGTTTCGGGAAAAGGATTCTAATTGAGGGGGGATGGCGATGGAAAGTCATTTGCCATTAGAATTACTTAAACGATTTTTTAGTTAAAAAATGTATTTATAGGTTGCTGATAATTATGAGTTATAGGTGAGGTATGACGTGAATAGATATTGGAGGTATAACAATAATAAATTTATATTAATGTGTTTTATTTATTTACTGGAATTATGAATTCATTACCCGAAGTGCTCTCCGGGTAATTTAATTATATCTTAGATACGCTTACGCCACCTGAACCGGAATCGCCTTCGCGGTGCGTTTCATGTCGTTGTCGCCGTCGAAATAAGCCACCTTCGGCTGCCAGCGACGCGCTTCTTCATCAGACATCATCACGAAGCTGGCGATAATGACGATATCACCCACGTCCGCGCAATGTGCGGCAGCACCGTTAACGGAAATGATTTTAGACCCGCGCTCGGCAGCAATCGCGTAGGTTGAGAAGCGTTTACCGTTGTTCACATTCCAGATATCAATCGCTTCGTTTTCAAGAATTCCCGCCGCGTCGAGAAAATCCTGATCGATCGCGCAGGAGCCTTCATAGTGCAGATCGGCCTGGGTGACTTTCACACGGTGAAGTTTACCTTGCAGCATTTTGCGAATCATTACGTTTACCTTTAATTATCAAGGGTGAAGAACTACACCAGCTCAACCACTTTATTGTCGATTAGGCGAGCCTGACCGAGCCATGCCGCCACCAGAATCACCGCGCGTTTACTGGTCTCTGTCAGTTCAAGCAGGGTATCAGCATCGCGGATTTGAATATCGTCAGCGCGGAAGCCTTTGTCGTTCAGGGTCTGCTCTGCAAGGGCGACGATTTCTTCTGCATTTAGCTCTTTCGCCAGCAGCTGTTCCGCCATGGTGTTCATCACCTTGCTTAAGCCCGGCGCGATTTTGCGCTGGTCAGCGGTCAGGTAGCCGTTGCGGGAGCTGAGCGCCAGGCCGTCTTTCGCACGCACAATCGGTACGCCGACGATCTCGATATCGTAACCCATATCCGCCACCATCTTGCGGATCAGCGCCAGCTGCTGGAAATCTTTCTCACCGAAGCAGGCAACGTCTGGCTGCACCAGGTTAAAGAGCTTGCTGACGATGGTCGACACGCCGCGGAAATGACCCGGACGGCTGGCGCCTTCGAGCATGGTAGAGATGCCCGGTACGTCAACGTAGGTTGCCTCGCCTGTACCCTGAGGATACACATCCGCCGGAGCGGGGGCGAAGACGATATCCGCATGGCGTTTTTTAAGCTTCTCGCAATCTTCCTGCAGGGTGCGCGGATAGCGTGCCAGATCGTCGGCGCGGTCAAACTGCATTGGGTTAACGAAGATACTGACCACCACGATATCTGCCCGCGCCCTCGCTTCGTCGACCAGCTTCATATGTCCATCATGCAGGTTGCCCATGGTCGGGACCAGTGCGATACGTTTACCTTCCTGACGCGCGCGACGGATATGCTGGCGAAGCAGCGGCAGGGTTTCAATGATTAGCACAACGAGACTCCTTAATGGAAACTGTGTTCTTCACCCGGGTAAACACCGGATTCAACGTCGGCAATATACTGCCTGACCGCAGCGCGCATGTCGCCCGCTTCAGTGAGGAAATTTTTGGCAAACTTCGGGATATGCCCGCCGGTGATGCCAAAGGCGTCGTGCATCACCAGAATCTGGCCGTCGGTCACGTTGCCAGCACCAATGCCAATCACCGGAATTGACAGCGCGTCGGTGATGCGTTTCGCCAGTTCAACCGGAACACACTCCAGCACCAGCAGCTGCGCGCCTGCGGCTTCCAGCGCCAGGGCATCATCAAACAGCGTCTGGGCTGCATCACCGCGACCCTGCACCTTGTACCCGCCAAAGATGTTCACAGACTGCGGCGTCAGACCCAAATGGCCGCACACCGGCACGGCGCGTTCAGTGAGCATCTTCACCGTATCTACCAGCCAGGCGCCGCCTTCGATTTTGACCATATTGGCCCCGGCGCGCATGACTGCCGCCGCGTTTTCGAATGCCTGTTCCGGCGTGGCGTAGGCCATAAACGGCAGATCGGAAAGCAGCAGGCAGGCTGGGGCACCACGGCGCACGGCGCGGGTATGGTAAGCGATGTCCTCAACCGTGACCGGGAGGGTGGAATCATGTCCTTGTACCGTCATCCCTAACGAATCTCCGACCAGCATGACGTTGATACCCTCTTCGGCAAAGAGTTTGGCGAAGCTGTAGTCATACGCGGTGATGGTGGCGAAGCGTTTTTTTTCCTGTTTGCATTTCTGCAGTAAGGAGATGGTGTTTGGTTTCATACTGTTTCCTGATAGCCCAAAAGCGAATCTTTGCGCATTCTAACAGTAACATTGGAGGTAACAATGATTTTAGGTAACCGATTAACCATAATTATTTAATGGTTAATCAGCAATGAAACAGGTTTACCAGCAGGCGGGTTTTTCCGCGCGGAGGCTTTCCAGTACGGCCTTCAGAGAGAGGCCGTCGGGGAAGATAAGGTCGGGGGCAACTTCAAACAGCGGCCAGAGCATAAAACCGCGGTTTTTCATGTCGTAATGCGGAACGGTGAGGCGTTCGGTATTGATTATCTCGTTGCCAAACAGCATCAGGTCGAGGTCGAGCGTGCGCGGCCCCCAGCGTTCGGCTTTGCGTACGCGACCCTGTTGCAGCTCAATACGCTGGGTATTATCCAGCAGCGTTTCGGCATCCAGAGCCGTATCGAGCACGACGGCGGCGTTCAGGTAATCAGGCTGATCCTGCGGGCCCAGCGGCGGCGTGCGATAAAAAGAGGAGACCGCAATAATCTGGCTTTGCGGGATCTCCCCGAGCGCCTGAACGGCAGCGTTAACCTGCTCCAGCGGAGAGGCCAGATTACTGCCGATGGCGATGTAGGCGAGGGTCACGCTGAGCCTTCGCGACGCGGTGCGCGTTTGCGCGGGCGACGGTGGCGACGACGCGGTTCTGGCTCTTCATCCAGATTGGTCAGCATCCCTTTTTGCTCGGGTGGTGCAGAGACCTGGAATTCGCCCCACCACTGCGCCAGACGCTGCAGCTCCTGGTTCTTTTCAATTTCAGCACGCAGTGCCAGCAGGTCGAACGCGGCGCGGAATTTCGGATGCTCCATCAGCTTCCAGGCGCGTTTGCCCTGGCGACGGGACATGCGCAGCTGAAGTTGCCAGATGTCGCGCACCAGCGTGGTGATACGTTTTGGGATCGCGAGCGTACGACAGGCTTCATCCAGCACGTCGTTTGCCGCCAGCGCAAAGGCATCGTAATAGGCCAGACCGCTTTCCTGCGCAATTCTCTGTGCTGCTTCCAGCAGGGGATACCAGAACATTGCGGCAAACAGGAATGCCGGGTTCACACGCATGTCATTCTGGATGCGGGTGTCGGTATTCTTCAGCACCTGCGCAATAATGCGTTCCATCGGGCTGTCACCGTTTTCGGTAAAGCAGCGCGTGATGGTTGGGAAGAGGGGCTGGAACAGGCTGTATTCGCGCAGCAGATTGTAGGTTTCATACCCGTAACCCGCCTGCAACAGCTTCAGCGCCTCTTCAAACAGACGCGCGGGCGGCACGTCGTTAATCAGCGTTGCCAGACGCGGGATCGGCTCACCGGTCTCAGGACTGATGCGCATGTTTAATTTGGCCGCAAAACGCACGGCGCGCAGCATACGCACGGGGTCTTCGCGGTAACGGGTTTCCGGCGTGCCGATCAGGCGAATCAGGCCTTCTTTCAGGTCCTGCATACCGCCAACGTAATCCCGTACGGTGAAATCCGCCACGCTGTAGTAAAGGCTGTTGATGGTGAAATCGCGGCGCTGGGCATCTTCTTCAATGGATCCGAAGATGTTATCACGCAGCAGCATGCCGTTCTGGCCCTGCTGGGACGTCGTGCGATCGGATACGCCCGCTTCGTGATGGCCACGGAACGTCGCCACTTCGATGATTTCCGGACCAAACATGACGTGCGCAAGGCGGAAACGGCGGCCAACAAGACGGCAGTTACGGAATAATTTGCGCACCTGTTCTGGCGTGGCGCTGGTCGTCACGTCGAAATCTTTTGGTTTTTTGCCCAGCAGTAAATCACGCACCCCACCGCCAACGAGATAGGCCTCGTAGCCTGCTTTATTCAGACGATAGAGCACCTTGAGGGCATTTTCACTGATATCTTTGCGGGAAATAGTGTGCTGCTCACGCGGAATAACCGACATGCGGTTTTGCGCAATAGCGTCGTTAGCCATGCTCTCTTCGCGGCTTAGCACTTTACGGCAAAAATTAGCGACTCGGGTAAAAATAGTACACCTCGTAGTGTGTTTTGTTATGAAAAAAGCGGCTAATCATAGCTCAGCGCAACGCATTTGAGAATGCTGGATTTTTGGCACGGCCTCGAGCGTCCAGTGGGCGACGGCCAGATCCAGCAGTTCGTCTATACGCAAATCCTGCCATTCGTTGGTTACATTTTGGTTGAGAAACCGCAGCGCGTCGATCAAAACAGGGCGCGGATCGCCGCCTGGCAGGGCGGGCGCGTGGTTCTGCTTGGAGAGCTTAACGCCCCGCGCATTGACCGCCAGCGGCAGGTGGATGTAATCCGGCGCTGTCCAGCCAAACTGATGATAAAGCGATATATGCCGCACCGTCGGCTCAACCAGATCCGCCCCGCGCACAATTTCCGTCACGCCCTGGAAATGATCGTCCACCACCACCGCCAGGTTATAGGCGAACAGGCCGTCGCGGCGATGGATGATGAAATCTTCACAGGCAAGACGTTTGTTGGCGTAGATTTCGCCGGAGAGTAAATCGGTAAAGTGCGTCACCGGGGAACGCTGCCGTATACGCACGGCGGCATTTTCAGGACCGTTGTTCAACGTGCGGCAGTGGCCGTCATAGACGCCACCCACGCTTTGAATACGCGCGCGGGTGCAGGTGCAGTAATAGGACAGCCCTTGTTCATAGAGCCACGCCAGACGTTCCCGATAGGCATCATGGCGTTGTGACTGCCACAGTACATCGTCGTCCCAGTGAAGACCGTAATGTTCCAGCTGACGCAGAATCGTTTCTGCTGCACCGGGAACTTCACGCGGAGGATCAATATCTTCAATGCGGACGAGCCATTTGCCCTGGCGGGCGCGAGCTTGCAGGTAGCTGCCGAGCGCGGCAATTAATGAGCCGAAGTGTAATTCACCGGAAGGAGATGGCGCGAAGCGCCCAATATAGTGTGATTCAGACATATCAACAGTAACAAGGCGGGAGAGACTCCCGCCTTTGCAGTAGTTAGAGGGTTGGCATTAGCCAGCCATCTGTTTTTCGCGGATTTCGGCCAGCGTTTTACAGTCGATGCACAGATCGGCGGTTGGACGCGCTTCCAGGCGACGAATGCCGATTTCAACACCGCAGGATTCGCAGTAGCCAAAATCTTCGTCTTCGACTTTTTTCAGCGTTTTCTCGATCTTTTTGATCAGTTTGCGTTCGCGGTCACGGTTACGCAGTTCGAGGCTGAACTCTTCTTCCTGAGCGGCACGGTCTACCGGATCCGGGAAGTTTGCAGCTTCATCCTGCATATGTGTAACGGTGCGATCGACTTCATCCCTGAGTTGATTACGCCATGCTTCAAGAATACGCTTGAAGTGCGACAGCTGGGCTTCGTTCATATACTCTTCGCCCGGTTTCTCTTGATACGGCTCCACCCCAGCGATGGCGAGAATACTCAGGGACGATGTTTTACGGTTTTGCCCTTCTTGCATGTTGCTTCTCCTTAACACGCACTATCGATCCCCGTGTTGGGGGAAAAATCAGGTCGCTATAAATAGCAGATGCTTTTCCGTATGGCAATTATCTAAACGTAACACTTGACAAGCCTGTGAGGAAAAGCGTATTTGCGCACGCGGCCAGAACACATAATAGTCAATCGTCTATTCCCTTATAAGACAATGGGAAGAGAGGATCTCAGAGTCATATTATCGGCAGAAAGTTCCGCTTTATAAGCGAAAACCTCCACCCCCTGCTTTTGTGCCTCATTCAACAATTGCGCGTATTTAGGATCGATATAGCGGGCGGGGGAGAATCGTTCAATGGCTGAATGCAAAACCGCAAACAGCAACACGGCGCGTTTGCCCGCCGCCGCTACACTCATTAGCTCTCGCAGATGCTTCTGGCCACGTAGCGTTACCGCATCCGGAAAGTAGCCATTTTCCTGTTCCGCTAACGTCACTGATTTTACTTCAATATAGCACTCAGGCCGCTCTTCCGCCTGGAGCATAAAGTCAATTCTGCTGCCTTCATCGCCATACTTCACTTCGCTTTTTTGCAGGCTATAGCCTGTCAGTTCAGGGAGAGCATTATTTGTCAGCGCTTCCTTCACTAATTGGTTTGCACGCAATGTATTGACACATATAAACGCCCCGTTTTGCGTCTCGGTCATTTCCCAGGTATGGAGATACTTGCGTTTAGTATTTTCTGATGTGGAATACCAGACCCTGTCACCCGGCGTCGCACAACCGGTCATCGCACCGGTGTTGGGGCAGTGCAGGGTGAGCTGTTCACCTTCGGGTGTGATCACGTCGGCGAGAAAGCGTTTGTAGCGATGGATCAGCGTGGCGTGCTGTAGAGCAGGACTAAACTTCATCGGATTTCCTTAGTGCGTCACCCAACGACCAGCGCTGTAGCGGCGTGTAGCGGGTGCGTCCTTGTGCAAAGACAGATTCATAAAGCGCAAATTCGGTCACCGGAAAGGCCCAGTGGAAGCCCGGTGGCGGAATGGCAACGGCCTGACCGGCATCGCGCAGCAACGTGATATGTGGATGAAACGGCTGCGGGCTCTGGTAACAGCCGCTGCGTGCCGCCTGGGCGCGCAGCATATTTGCCAGCTGTAACAATCCGCGCGGCGGCTGGCGCGTGCCCAGCCAGACCACGCGTGAGCGTAGCCACTGACCGGCATCGTCGAGGTGCAGCGTAAACCCCGGCTGGGAAATGCGTCCGGCCATCGCGGCTAACGCGCGCTGTTTATCCGCGCTTACCTCACCCAGAAAGGCCAGCGTCAGGTGCATATTCGCCGCCGCAACAGGACGACCCGCCTCCGAAGGGAAATGTTCCGCGCGCCAGCGGACGATTTGCCGCTGAAGCGTGGCGGGAAGTTCAATGGCGAAAAACAGTCGTTTCGACTCAGACATACGGAGGACTCGGTAATGATATGCGCCGATGCTACAATGTACGCCGACTAATGTTAACCCTCTGGAGCTGTTAGTGTCCTCATTGCCGGTCGCCGCCGTCCTTCCTGAGCTTCTCGCTGCCCTAAACGATGCCCCGCAGGTTTTGCTGAATGCCCCAACGGGGGCGGGTAAATCCACCTGGCTGCCGCTGCAAATCCTCAAAGAAGGGAATATTCGCGGGAAAATAATCCTGCTGGAGCCGCGCAGGCTGGCGGCGCGTAACGTGGCGCAGCGCCTGGCCGAACTGCTTAATGAAAAACCGGGCGAGACGGTAGGTTACCGGATGCGTGCAGAAACCTGCGTCGGCCCCGCAACGCGCCTTGAAGTGGTGACCGAGGGCATCCTCACCCGAATGCTGCAAAACGATCCTGAGCTGACGGGGATCGGGCTGGTGATCCTGGATGAATTCCACGAGCGCAGCCTGCAGGCGGATTTAGCGCTGGCGCTGCTGCTGGACGTGCAGCAGGGGCTGCGCGACGATCTTCGGCTACTGATTATGTCGGCGACACTCGATAACGAGCGCCTGCAGCAGGCTTTACCTGATGCCCCGGTTATCTCCTCAGAAGGACGGGCGTTCCCGGTTGAACGTCGCTATCAGGCGCTTCCCGCCCATCAGCGTTTTGATGAGGCCGTCGCTATTGCGACGGCAGAGCTGCTGCGCCAGGAACCCGGTTCGCTGCTGCTGTTTTTGCCGGGCGTCGGTGAAATCCAGCGCGTGCAGGAGCAGCTTTCCTCCCGCGTAGGCGACGATGTGCTGCTTTGCCCGCTCTACGGCGCGTTGTCGCTACAGGATCAGCGTAAAGCCATTCTTCCGGCCCCGGCGGGGCAGCGCAAGGTGGTGCTGGCAACCAATATTGCTGAAACCAGTTTGACCATTGAAGGCATTCGTCTGGTGGTGGATAGCGCGCAGGAGAGGGTGGCAAGCTTTGATGCGCGCACCGGGCTAACCAAACTGCTTACGCAGCGCATCAGCCAGGCATCGATGGTGCAGCGTGCGGGCCGTGCGGGGCGTCTTGAGCCGGGCATCTGCCTGCATTTGATGGGCACAGAGCAGGCGGAACGCGCGGCGCAGCAAAGCACGCCGGAAATTTTACAAAGTGATTTGTCTGGCCTGGTCCTGGACCTGCTGCTGTGGGGCTGCCCGAACCCTGAACAGCTCACCTGGCTTAATCCTCCGCCTGTCGTAAACCTCACCGCTGCGCGCAACCTGCTGACGCAACTTGGCGCGCTCGAAGGCGAGCGCCTGACGGCGCGCGGCCAGAAAATGGCGACCTTGGGCAACGAGCCGCGTCTGGCCGCGATGCTGGTGTCAGCGCAGGGCGACGATGAAATTGCAACGGCGGCAAAACTGGCGGCTATTCTTGAGGAGCCGCCTCGCGGTGGCAGCAGCGATCTGGGGCAGGCGTTTTCGCGCAATCAGGGGAACTGGCAGCAGCGGGCGCAGCAGCTGTGCAAACGCCTGAACAGCCGCGGTGGTTCGCCTGACAGCGCGAGTATTGGCTTCCTGCTGACACAGGCCTTCCCGGACCGGATCGCCCGCCGTCGCGGGCTGGACGGACGTTATCAGCTGGCGAACGGCATGGGGGCGATGCTGGACAGCGATGACGCCCTGACGCGCCATGAATGGCTGATTGCACCGCTATTACTGCAGGGCAGCCATTCCCCGGACGCGCGTATTTTACAGGCAATTGCCGTTGATATTGACGCCCTGACGCGCTGCTGCCCGCAATTGCTCCAGCAATCCGATATCGTTGAGTGGGATGATAACCAGGGCACGCTTAAGGCGTTTCGTCGTAGCCAGATCGGTAAGCTGACGTTAGGTACAAAGCCGCTGGCGAAGCCGTCGGAAGAAGAGCTCCATCAGGCCATGCTGAACGGCATTCGCGAAAAAGGGCTGAGCGTATTGAACTGGACGCCAGAGGCCGAGCAGTACCGTATTCGGCTGCACTGTGCCGCACGCTGGCTGCCGGAGTATGGCTGGCCGACGGTTGATGATGAGACGCTGCTGGCTTCCCTGGAAGATTGGCTGCTGCCGCAAATGAGCGGTGTACATTCGCTCAGAGCGCTGAAAGCGCTCGATGTTAAGGCCGCGTTACAGAATTTACTCGACTGGTCATTACGTCAACGTCTGGATAGTGAACTGCCTGGGCATTACACTGTGCCGACCGGAAGCCGGATTGCCATTCGCTATCACGAGGATAATCCTCCGGCGCTGGCGGTAAGGATGCAGGAGATGTTTGGGGAGGCCACCACGCCGTCCATCGCGGAAGGACGCGTTTCTCTGGTACTCGAACTGCTGTCCCCGGCGCATCGCCCGCTGCAGATCACTCGTGACCTGGGGGCGTTTTGGGCGGGAAGCTACCGTGAAGTGCAAAAAGAGATGAAGGGGCGGTATCCCAAACACGTCTGGCCGGACGACCCGGCAAATACGGCGCCGACGAGGCGGACGAAGAAGTATTCGTGAGTAAGGTGAAAGAGGGGAGTGCGGCCTGATGCCCTCACCCCGGCCCTCTCCCACAGGGAGAGGGAGAAAACCAATTTTGAGAGATTTCTTCTTTCATAGAGCTGTGAAAGATAAGAAAATCTGGCCTTTGCGCCTGAATGTTGCGGAGAAAAAGCATGGCGGGGAATGACCGCGAGCCAATAGGACGTAAGGGAAAGCCAACGCGTCCGGCGAAAGAAAAGGTGAGCCGTCGTCGCCTCAGAGATGAGGAGTATGACGATGACTACGAAGACGATTATGAGGATGATGAGCCAATGCCGCGTAAAGGGAAAGGCAAAGGGCGGAAGCCTCGTGGTAAGCGCGGCTGGTTCTGGCTGCTGCTGAAGCTGTTTATTGTTTTTGTGGTGCTGATCGCGATCTACGGCGTGTATCTGGATCAGAAGATCCGCAGCCGTATTGACGGGAAAGTCTGGCAGTTACCTGCGGCAGTCTATGGCCGTATGGTGAACCTTGAGCCGGATATGTCCATCAGCAAGAACGAGATGGTCAAACTGCTGCAGGCGACACAGTATCGTCAGGTCACGAAAATGACCCGCCCAGGCGAGTTTACGGTGCAGGCGAAGAGCATTGAGATGATCCGTCGTCCGTTCGACTTCCCGGACAGCAAAGAAGGGCAGGTGCGCGCGCGTCTGACCTTCGACGGCGATCGCCTGGAAACGATCGAGAACATGGATAACGACCGCCAGTTCGGTTTCTTCCGTCTCGATCCGCGTTTGATCACCATGCTTTCGTCGGCCAACGGCGAGCAACGTCTGTTCGTGGCGCGTAACGGCTTCCCGGACCTGCTGGTGGATACCCTGCTGGCAACCGAAGACCGTCACTTCTACGAGCACGACGGTATTAGCCTTTACTCGATTGGTCGTGCGGTGCTGGCGAACCTGACCGCCGGACGTACCGTCCAGGGGGCAAGTACCCTGACCCAGCAGCTGGTGAAGAACCTGTTCCTCTCCAGCGAACGCTCCTACTGGCGTAAAGCCAACGAAGCGTATATGGCGGTGCTGATGGATGCCCGTTACAGCAAGGATCGTATCCTTGAGCTGTACATGAACGAGGTGTACCTCGGTCAGAGCGGTGATAACGAAATCCGCGGCTTCCCGCTGGCGAGTCTGTACTACTTTGGCCGTCCGGTGGAAGAGCTGAGCCTTGACCAGCAGGCGCTGCTGGTGGGCATGGTGAAAGGGGCGTCCATCTATAACCCGTGGCGTAACCCGAAACTGGCGCTGGAGCGTCGTAACCTGGTGCTGCGTCTGCTGCAACAACAGCAGGTGATCGATCAGGAACTGTACGACATGCTGAGCGCGCGTCCACTCGGCGTTCAGCCGCGCGGCGGCGTGATCTCCCCGCAGCCTGCGTTTATGCAGATGGTGCGTCAGGAGCTGCAGTCTAAGCTCGGTGATAAGGTGAAAGATCTCTCCGGCGTGAAGATCTTTACCACCTTCGACTCCGTGGCGCAGGACGCGGCAGAAAAAGCGGCCGTTGAGGGCATTCCAGCGCTGAAGAAACAGCGCAAGCTGAGCGATCTGGAAACCGCGATGGTGGTGGTTGACCGTAACACCGGTGAAGTTCGCGCCATGGTGGGCGGCGCTGAGCCGCAGTTTGCGGGTTATAACCGTGCAATGCAGGCGCGTCGTTCAATTGGTTCTCTGGCAAAACCGGCGACCTACCTTACCGCGCTGAGCCAGCCGAACCAGTATCGTCTGAATACCTGGATCGCCGATGTACCGATCTCCCTGCGTCAGCCAAACGGTCAGGTGTGGTCTCCGCAGAACGATGATAAACAGTTCAGCGGTCAGGTAATGTTGGTGGATGCGTTAACGCGTTCCATGAACGTACCAACCGTTAACCTTGGTATGGCGCTGGGCCTGCCTGCTATCACCGATACCTGGCAGAAGCTGGGCGTGCCGAAAGATCAGCTGCATCCGGTCCCGGCGATGATTCTGGGGGCGCTTAACCTGACGCCAATCGAAGTGGCGCAGGCGTTCCAGACCATCGCCAGCGGCGGTAACCGTGCACAGCTTTCTGCGCTGCGCTCGGTCATTGCCGAAGACGGTTCTGTGCTCTATCAAAGCTTCCCGCAGGCGGAGCGTGCTGTTCCGGCGCAGGCGGCATATATGACGCTGTGGACCATGCAGCAGGTTGTGCAGCGTGGTACCGGGCGTCAGCTGGGAGCGAAATACCCGGGTCTGCATCTGGCGGGTAAAACAGGTACCACTAACAACAACGTCGATACCTGGTTTGCCGGTATTGATGGCCGTGAAGTGGTGATCACCTGGGTAGGCCGCGACAACAACCAGCCGACCAAACTGTACGGGGCGAGCGGGGCGATGTCGATTTACCAGCGCTATCTGGCGAATCAGTCCCCGGTGCCGCTGAACCTTGTTGCGCCGGAAGATATCGTTGATATGGGCGTTGATGGATCCGGTAACTTTATCTGCGGTGGCGGTATGCGCACGCTGCCGGTCTGGACAACCAATCCAGACTCGCTGTGCCAGCAGAGCCAGCCAGAACAGCCGACGGGCAATCCGTTCGATCAGTCTTCTCAACCTCAGCAGCCGCAGCAACAACAGCCGCAGCAGCAGAATGAGAAGAAGGACAGTGATGGTGTAGCGGGCTGGATCAAGGACATGTTTGGCGGAAACTGATTAGTTTCCTGAATAAAAAAGCCGCTTAGTGATAAGCGGCTTTTTTTTGTGTTTACATTTGTTCTTATTTTAATTTTAGTAAAATTCTAATTAAGAATTATTAATGCATGAGTTTTCTTATTGCAATCAGTATGTTGGTGTTACTTTAAACTATTTCATTCGCCAGTCTGCTGGACACGATAAAGATTAATCTGATGTAATTAAGTTCGTGAGTTTCACTTTCCTCATGGGATGTTCTTATTAATGGTCTTCCGGGGGGGAGTGATACCTCATTTAAAAAAACATTCTGGGGAAAATTATTTTTCCCAGGAATGGATTCCGTTGTAAGCATATATAAGGATGTTGTTATGAATAAGACATTTATTTCTTCTTTATTGGCCGGAAGCGTTATGGCGGCGTTGTCGCTGCCGGTCTTTGCGGCGAATGATTCAGGTACGGTAAATTTCGCCGGAAAAATTGTGGCGGATACCTGCGAGATCAATGTTGATGGTACGGGGACCAATACCTCCACCGTTACATTCGCAGATACTTATCCTTCAGATTTTGGCATCGACGGTCAGGTCGGGACGTCTAAAGCGTTTAAGATTGAAGTGAAAAAATGTGACCCGCTGGTCGCCAACCTGAACCTCAAGTTCAGCGGCACAACAACAGACGCTGCGTACAAGCGTTTGAAGAACGATCTCTCCGGCGCAGGCAACGCCACTAACGTTGGCATCATTGTCAGCAATGATAATGGCTCTACAGGCGATGTGGTCTTCGACGGTTCAGTACCGGATGCGGGCACCGACGTGGCTAACGATGCGACCGGCGCAGCGGCTTCTGTCTTTAACTACACCGCGAAAGTGATTCAGGTCGGTGATACCGCGCCAACCGCGGGTCATTACTCCTCCTCAGCCACATTTGAGGTTGTCTATCGCTAAACAATGACTGGCAGCCTGAACGGCTGCCTTCTGGAATGCTGTATGAAGACGTTATTTAAATTGTTATGTGGCTGTTTAATTATTTCTTGCTGTTCAGTGCAGGCAAGCGTTGTTCTCGGTGGTACGCGAATTATCTATCCATCGAATAAATCTGAAGTACAAATCGCACTTAAAAATAAAGATCCTCATACGCGTTATCTGGTGCAAAGCTGGGTCAGTTATCCCAATGATGCAAAGGCTCCCTTTATTATTACGCCGCCTGTCTATAAGTTGCAGGAAAATCGTCAGACACTGTTACACGTTATTTTTACCGGTGATAAAAACAGCCTGCCGGCAGATCGCGAATCACTGTTTCTGGCGAATGTGAAATCTGTCTCTGCTCTGTCTCCCGACCTGAAAGAGAAGAATACCCTGCAGTTCGCTATGAAAACGCGCCTGAAGCTTTTCTGGCGTCCCGCTCAGTTGAAGGAAGCTGATGCCCTGGGAGCCTATGAAAAGATCACGTTCCATCGTCAGGGGGACACGCTAATCGCAAACAACCCTACGCCTTTTTACGTCTCTTTTGGCGAACTGTCCGTTGGCGGAAAAAGTGTACCGGTGAAAGAGACCAAAACCACGCCGGGTGCCATTTCAATGATGGTTGCACCGTTTAGCAAGCAGAGTTTCGCGCTACCAAAAGCGGCAAATGGCGCGGTGACCTGGACGGCTATTAATGATTTCGGCGCCCAGACTCCTCAACGCAAGCAGGCTCTTTGAATCGATCATGTTGGTAAGTTATGTCGTCATCTTTACTTCACAAACAGGTACTGTCCGGGATCGCGCTGGCGCTGCTCGCCGCGATCCAGCCTGCAAATGCGGATGACGAATTCAACCTGCGGATCCTTGAACTGGATACCCCTCTCGAAAATACCTCCACGCTCAAAAACTTCATCAATGATAACGGGTTACTTGCGGGGAGCTACCCCACGACGATTATGTGGGATCGGGACGTGCTGGATATCCGTACGCTCACCTATGTGATTTCTGACGATAAACAGCATCTGCTGCCGGAACTGACCAAAGCGGACCTGCGTGAATTTGGCGTGAAAGTCGACACGATCCCGGATTTGAAAGAACTGGACGACCAGGCTTACGTTCGGGACATCTCTCATTTCATTGAAAATGCACGCTACGATTACAATCAGGATAACCAGACCCTGAAGCTGGTCATTCCACAGGTCTATCGCGATCGCGCCGCCGCCGGGGCGATTAACCCGAAGTTCTGGGATGACGGTGCACCTGCCGCCTGGACAAGCTATCAGCTCAGCGGTTCTCAGCAGCACTATAGCTCGGGCAATACCTCTTCAACCTGGCTCGGTCTGGAGTCGGGGATTAACCTTGGGGCGTGGCGACTGCGCAATAACAGCACCTGGAGCGACGCTTCCGGCTGGGAGGCTATCGCCAGCACGTTGCAGCGTGACATCAAAGCGTTGAAAAGCCAGCTTGAGATGGGGCAGACCTATACCAATGGCGAGCTTTTTGACAGCGTCCAGATGACCGGCGTGAAGATGGAAACGGACACCGCTATGCTGCCCGTCAGCCAGCAAGGCTTTGCGCCTGTTGTGCGGGGTATTGCTAATAGCGACGCGAAAGTCACCATCAAGCAAAACGGCTACATCATCTATCAAACAAACGTCTCGCCGGGGCCTTTTGAGATCCGCGACTTGAGCCAGGTGACATCCGGCGCCGATCTGGAAGTGACCGTCGAAGAGGCGGATGGCAGCGAGCACAGCTTCATACAGGCCAGCGCCTCGGTGCCAGTGTTACAGCGAGAAGGCGGTTTTAAGTACTCGCTGGCCGCTGGGCGCTATCGTGGTAACGAAGGTGAAGATGAACCTATCTTTGCGCAAGGTACGGCTATCTATGGTCTGCCTTACGGTGTGACGGCCTATACCGGCGCGCTGGGGGCGTCACTGTATCATGCGCTGCTGCTGGGGATTGGTGCCGATCTGGGGCACTTCGGCTCCGCATCTGTCGATCTAACGACCGCTCGTACCGTGTTTGATGACGGGCGTGACGATGCCAGCGGTTTATCGTGGCGGGCTCAGTACTCAAAAGATATTCCCGACACGGATACGACCGTCACGCTTGCCAGCTACCGCTACTCCACCTCGGGGTTTTATACCTTTCAGGAGGCTATCGATCGGCGTGACAGCAAGATCGATGACGGCATTTATACCTACCGCAGAACCTACAACCGCCGTAGCCGCATGCAGCTAAACCTTTCTCAGCGTATTTCAGACTGGGGCTCGGCTTATCTCAACGGCTATCAGCAGGATTACTGGGATATGGACGGCCATGAGCGTAGCGTCAGCGCCGGGCTGAGCTCCAGCTGGCGCGATATCACCTGGTCGATAAGCTACAACCTGACCCGCACGCCGGATGCCGATTCCGACCGGCAAATGGCGTTGACGGTCAACATTCCGTTCTCAAAGTGGCTGCCTGATACCTGGGCAACCTACAGCGCGAATACCGCCAGCGGTGGGTTTGTCTCGCATCAGGTCGGGCTCGGCGGCACCGCGCTGGAGGACAACAAGCTGAGCTACAACCTCCAGCAGAGCTATGCCAATCAGAACACCGGCTACGGCGGCAGCCTGTCCGGGCGTTACCGTGGCGCTTCCGGTGAAGTCGGGATGGGGTACAGCTACGGTGGCGATAACCGACAGTGGAACTATAGCGCGCAGGGCTCGGTTGTTGCCCATGAGCATGGCGTGACGCCGGGACAACCGGTGCGTGACGCCTTCGCCATTGTGCACATCAATAAGGGCGAAAACGTCAAGGTGCAAAACGGGCGTGGCATTTATACCGATGCTTTTGGCAATGCGATTGTCCCCTCTCTGACGGCCTATCGACATAACACCATCACGGTGAATACCCAGGATCGGCAGGATATTGATATTGACGCGGCAACACAGGATCTCGTGCCGACGAAAGGGGCAGCCATAAAGGTCTCGTTCGAAGCACGCGTTGGACGGCGCGCGCTGGTGACTCTGCTCTTTGCGGGCAAGCCTGTTCCGTTTGGCGCAGTGGTTGCGCTGGATACCACCACCGCCATTGTCGGAGATGGCGGAGAAGCCTATCTGACGGGGCTTCATGACAAAACGACGTTCAGCGTGCAGTGGGGAGAAGAGGCTGAACAACAGTGTCAGGGGGAAATCGACATGCCCGACGACGGCGTGACTGACATGGTTAAGGCAACGGTAACGTGCAGGTGAATAAGGAAACCCGATGAGCCAACGTATGACGATACACTCCCTTTGCGCAGGGGTTGCGCTGCTGATCGCCACCGTTTTTCTGCATCCGGCGTATGCTAACTGCACCTTCACAGGCGAGGGGGGAAAGGACGGGGTGGTTACGTTCCAAATCCCACCCGCGATTGTTCTCGATCCCGATACGCCGGTGGGGACGGTGATTTATGATAACAACGCGGAAAGCGGCGAAGTCAGAGTGGATTGCGGCGGCGCTGACGCCCAGATTCGACGAGGGTATCTGACGCTAACGGAGGGGGATGCTCGCGAAGATGTGTTGCCGGGAGTGTATAAAACGAACGTGCCGGGGATTGGGATCCGCGCGGCCTCTTCTTCCGAGCAATTTCCGGATTATACTGAAGAAAACCTGACTCGCCCGTGGCATAGCGTTGGATCGATTCACGGCTATTCTCATTACACATCCGTTTTTCGTGCCGCCGCGCAGCTCATCGTCATTGGCGATATTCAGGAGGGGTATCTGGATACCTCGCGGTTAACCGCTCAGGATACGTTAGGGGGAGTCGTGATTGGTGAAATGCGTTTTTCGCCCACCAGCGTTCATATCACCACCAACACCTGTAATCTGGTCGACCGTAACATCTATGTGCCCCTAAAAACGGTTAATGTGCAGGATTTTAACGGACAATACTCAGACATTCTCACCGACGGCAGTTTTAAGATTGAAATCACCGACTGCGCGGCGGGGACAAAGGTCGATTATCAGTTCACCAGCGCGGGTTCGACGGGGGTGACGAACGGTAATATCCTCGGCATTGCCGCAGGAGATTCCGCCGCTGCGGGTGTCGGCATCCAAATTCTCGACAAGAACGATACGGTGCTGCAGTTTGACCAGAACTACACGACGATAACCAGTACGCAGGACAAAGTCCCCGTTGAAATCCCCCTTAAGGCGCGCTACGTCAAAACGGGGGAGGTTAAAGCGGGCAAAGTCGATTCCGTCGCCACGTTCGAAGTGTTTTACCGTTAATCCTTTCCGCCCGTTTCAGCGGGCTTTAGCGATCATTTCGCTAACTCCATTAACCCCCTGTTTTCATCTGGTTAATTCTTAAACCCTTAAATCTTGTAGGGCCGCTTACTGCTTGCTATGCAAGCAGCGTTTCGCATATTATTCTGCGGTCATAATAATAATTCTCGTTTACGTTATCATTCACTTTTCCATCAGAGAACAACATGGCGCTTTCCAATACTGCTCAGCCAATTAACACGTCGCTGCGTAAAATCGCGGTTGTCGTAGCCACAGCGGTTGCCGGCATGTCTACTTACGCACAGGCTGCCGAAACCCCGAAAAAAGAAGAAACCATCACCGTTACTGCCGCACCTGCTGCGCAGGAAAGTGCCTGGGGACCAGCGCCGACAATTGCAGCAAAACGGACCGCGACAGCGACCAAAACCGATACTCCAATTGAGAAAACCCCGCAGTCCATTTCCGTGGTAACACGTGAAGAAATGGACATGAAACAGCCGGGTACGGTTAAACAGGCTCTGGCCTATACGCCGAGCGTATTTTCAACGCGCGGCGCATCAACGACCTATGATGTAGTTTCTATTCGTGGTTTCACCACCTCCAGCACCGTAAACACCAACCAGTATCTGGATGGCATGAAGCTGCAGGGTGATAACTATTCTGAAGCCTCTATGGATCCCTATTTCCTTGAGCGCGTTGAACTGCTGCGTGGTCCTACTTCCGTGCTGTATGGTAAAAGCCACCCGGGCGGAGTGGTGAGTATGGTGAGCAAGCGCCCAACCACGGAGCCGCTGAAAGAAATTCAGTTCAAAATGGGAACGGATAACCTGTGGCAAACCGGGTTTGACTTCAGCGATGCGATTGACGATGACGGCGTATGGGCGTATCGCCTCACCGGTCTGGGGCGCAGCGAAAATGCGCAGCAGGAAATGGTGAAGTCTACCCGCTACGCGATTGCGCCTTCCTTCAGCTGGCGTCCTGATGATAAAACCGATTTTACTTTCCTGAGCAACTTCCAGAGCGATCCGGATGCGGGCTATTACGGCTGGCTGCCGCGGGAAGGCACCGTTGTGCCTTACTACGACGCCAACGGCAACGCGCATAAACTGCCGACTGATTTCAATGAAGGCGAGGAAGATAACAAGATCTCCCGTCGTCAGAAGATGGTGGGGTATAGCTTCTCGCATCAATTCGACGACACCTTCACCGTGCGTCAAAATCTGCGCTACAGCAAAATCAATACCCTTTACCGCTCAGTCTACGGCAATGGCTATATCGCCCCGGCACAAATCAGCCGTGCCTATGTCCGTTCTGATGAAAATCTGAATTCTTTCACGGTTGATACGCAGCTTCAGTCCAAATTTGCAACCGGCGCAGTTGATCATACCCTGTTAACGGGTGTCGATTACCTCCGCATGCGTAATGACATTAACGCTGACTATGGCACCGCCGATCCTATCAGCATGACGAAGCCTGAGTACGGTAATCCGAACGTCGATGTTTACTACCTGTATCAGATGCTTAACCGTCAGGAGCAAACGGGCCTGTACGCTCAGGACCAGGCTGAATGGGATAAGTGGGTGCTCACGATGGGTGGCCGCTATGACTTTGCAAAAACGTCAGCCCTGAATCGCGCCAGCGGAACCACCGCGGAAATTAACGACCAGGCATTCACCTGGCGCGGGGGGATTAACTACCTGTTCGACAACGGTATCACGCCGTACTTTAGCTACAGCGAATCTTTCGAACCGGTTTCCGGGACGACCCAGGACGGTAAGCCGTTCGATCCGGCTCGCGGCAAGCAGTACGAAGCGGGCGTGAAGTATGTCCCGAAAGATCTACCTGTTGTTGTCACTGCTGCGGTGTACCAGCTGACCAAGAATAACAACCTGACCGCCGATCCTGCGAACCCGACCAGCGGCTTTAGCGTGCAGGGTGGAGAAATCCGTTCCCGTGGCTTCGAACTGGAAGCGAAAGCGGCCGTGTCTGCCAACGTGAACGTGACGGCATCCTACAGCTACACCGATGCGGAATATACGCACGACACCTGGTATGAAGGACGTCGCCCGGCGGAAGTACCACGTAATATGGCCTCTCTGTGGGCGGATTATACCTTCCACGAAACGGCGCTGAGCGGGCTGACTGTCGGTGCGGGTACCCGTTATATCGGCAATACCGTGTCCTACTACTCCGCCGCCTCACCGAAAGCCTACGAGTCGTTTAACGTTGCGGGCTACGCGCTGGCAGATGCGACGGTGAAATACGATCTGGCGCGCTTCGGAATGCCGGGCTCTTCAGTCGGCGTCAACGTGAACAACATCTTTGACCGCGAGTATGTTTCCAGCTGCTACAGCGAATATGCATGCTACTGGGGAGCAGGACGTCAGGTTGTTGCCACCGCGACCTTCCGCTTCTAATCTCTCTTCGGGCACGGTTCGCCGTGCCCTTTTATTTAAGTTGGCTGATATGCAGGATAATCAAACGCAATCCGACACCACCTTTTCGCTCAGTAATCTCTCCTTTCGCGTACCCGGACGCACCCTGCTGCATCCGCTCTCACTGACCTTTCCTGCTGGTAAAGTCACTGGCCTGATTGGTCACAATGGCTCCGGTAAGTCCACGTTGCTTAAGATGCTTGGACGCCATCAGCCGCCGTCGGAAGGCGATATCCTGCTGGACGGTCAGCCGCTGGAAAGCTGGAACAGCAAGGCCTTTGCCCGCAAGGTGGCGTATCTGCCGCAGCAGTTACCGCAGGCAGAAGGGATGACGGTGCGTGAGCTGGTGGCGATTGGTCGTTATCCGTGGCACGGGGCGCTTGGTCGCTTCGGCGTGGCCGACAGAGAGAAAGTGGAAGAGGCGATTGCGCTGGTAGGATTAAAGCCGCTGGCGCACCGTCTGGTGGATAGCCTGTCCGGCGGTGAGCGTCAGCGCGCGTGGATTGCGATGCTGGTGGCGCAGGACAGCCGTTGCCTGCTGCTCGACGAACCGACCTCTGCGCTGGATATTGCCCACCAGGTCGACGTTCTGGCGCTGGTGCATCGTTTAAGCCAGCAGCGTGGGCTAACGGTGATTGCGGTACTGCATGATATCAACATGGCAGCGCGCTACTGTGATTATCTCGTCGCGCTGCGCGGTGGCGAAATGATTGCGCAGGGAACGCCGTCCGAGCTGATGCGCAGCGAAACGCTGGAAACCATTTACGGTATTCCGATGGGGATTTTGCCTCACCCAGCCGGGGCTGCACCGGTGAGCTTCGTCTACTGATGCTGGATTCAATCTCAATGAGCCGCCGTCGCCTGCTGATGGCGATGGCGCTGTCACCGCTGCTGTTAAAAATGAATACTGCCCGTGCCGCCGGGATAGATCCGCATCGGATTGTGGCGCTGGAATGGCTGCCGGTCGAGCTGATGATGGCGCTCGGCGTCACGCCGTATGGTGTGGCGGACATTCCTAACTATAACCTCTGGGTGAACGAGCCGAAGCTGCCGGACTCGGTCATCGACATCGGCCTGCGAACGGAGCCAAACCTCGAACTGCTTACCCAGATGAAACCGTCGTTCCTGTTCTGGTCAGCGGGCTACGGTCCGTCAGAAGAGACCATGGCGCGCATTGCGCCAGGACGCGGATTTTCTTTCAGCGACGGTAAAAAACCGCTGGCTATGGCAAAAAACTCCATTAACGAGATGGCTCATTTCCTCAACCGCGAGGCGGAAGCCAAAAAACACCTCGACGAATTTGATGCCCTGATTGACTCCCTGAAGCCGCGCTTTGCTCACCGGGGCGACCGTCCTTTACTGATGGTGACGCTGCTGGATGCCCGGCATATGCTGGTCTTCGGCAATAACTGCCTGTTCCAGGAAGTGCTCGACAGCTTCGGTATTCGCAACGCCTGGGAAGGGGAGATGACCTTCTGGGGCAGTACCGCCGTCGGCATTGATCGCCTGGCGGCATTTCGCGATGTGGACGTGCTGTGCTTCGATCACGGCAACGAGCGCGAAATGCAAACCCTGATGGCGACCCCGCTCTGGCAGGCGATGCCGTTCGTACGCGAGAAACGTTTCCTGCGCGCGCCGGCGGTGTGGTTCTACGGCGCGACGCTGTCGGCGATGCATTTTGCCCGCGTGCTGGACACCGCGATGGGAGGCAAGGCATGAGTACGCGTATTGCCCGTTTCCCGGCGCTTCTTCTGACGCTGCTTTGCCTTGTCGCGCTGGCGTTAACCTGGTTCAACCTCTCGACCGCGTTACCGCGCGAACAGTGGGGCGCTGGCTTTGCCGCGCCGGATATCGATAATATTCAGCAAATGCTGTTCCACTACAGCCTGCTGCCGCGTCTGGCGATCTCCCTTTTAGTCGGTGCTGGTTTAGGGCTGGTGGGCGTGCTGTTCCAGCAGGTTTTACGTAACCCGCTGGCCGAACCGACCACGCTGGGGGTCGCAACCGGCGCACAGCTTGGGATCACCATTACCACGCTGTGGGCGCTACCGGGTGCGTTAACCTCGCAGTTTGCAGCACTCGCGGGGGCATGCGTGGTGGGCGCGCTGGTCTTTGGCGTGGCGTGGGGTAAACGTCTTTCACCGGTCACGCTGATCCTCGCGGGTCTGGTGGTCAGCCTTTACTGCGGGGCGATCAACCAGCTGCTGGTGCTGTTCCATCACGATCAGCTGCAAAGCATGTTCATGTGGAGTACCGGGACGCTCACCCAGACCGACTGGAGCATCGTGCAGCGCCTGTGGCCACAGTTGATTGGCGGCGTGGTGCTGACGCTGCTGCTGCTACGTCCGCTGACCCTAATGGGGCTGGACGACGGCGTGGCGCGCAATCTGGGTCTTGCCCTGTCGCTGGCGCGTCTGGGCGCGCTGGCGCTGGCGATTGTGCTAAGTGCTTTGCTGGTAAACGCGGTCGGCATCATCGGGTTTATCGGCCTGTTTGCGCCGCTGCTGGCGAAAATGCTCGGGGCGCGTCGTTTGCTGACGCGTCTGATGCTGGCGCCACTGATTGGGGCGCTGATCCTCTGGCTTTCCGATCAAATGATTCTCTGGCTGGCGCGAGTCTGGATGGAAGTGTCTACCGGGTCGGTGACCGCACTCGTCGGTGCGCCGCTGCTGCTGTGGCTGCTGCCGCGCCTGCGCAGCATGAGCGCGCCCGCCATGGATGCGGGTGATAAGGTCCATGCTGAACGGCAGTCGGTCCTGTGGTTTAGCCTGGCGGGACTGGCGGTGCTGATCATTGCCTCGTTCGCGGCGCTCTCCTTCGGACGCGATGCCTCAGGTTGGCATTGGGCAACGGGTGATTTACTCAACGAACTGCTGCAGTGGCGCTGGCCACGTATCTTCGCTGCGCTGATCGCAGGCGTGATGCTGGCGGTAGCGGGGTGCATTATTCAACGTCTCACCGGCAACCCGATGGCAAGCCCGGAAGTCCTGGGTATCAGTTCTGGCGCGGCGTTTGGTGTGGTCCTTATGCTGTTCTTCGTGCCGGGCAATGCGTTTGGCTGGCTACTGCCTGCCGGAAGTATCGGTGCGGCGGTCACGCTGATGATTATCCTGATTGCTGCCGGTCGCGGCGGATTTTCACCTCACCGTATGCTGCTGGCCGGGATGGCGCTGAGCACCGCCTTCACGATGCTGCTGATGATGCTGCAGGCCAGCGGCGATCCGCGTATGGCGAAGATCCTGACATGGATTTCTGGCTCAACCTACAATGCCACCGGCAGTCAGGTTGTCTGGTCAGGGATCGTCATGATCGCGCTGCTGGCGGTAGTTCCGCTGTGCCGTCGCTGGATGACCATCCTGCCGCTTGGCGGTGAAACCGCGCGTGCGGTGGGGATGGCGCTGACGCCAGCGCGCGTGGCGCTGCTGCTGCTGGCTGCGTGCCTGACGGCGACGGCAACCATGACGATTGGACCGCTGAGTTTTGTGGGGTTAATGGCGCCACATATTGCCAGAATGATGGGCTTCCGCCGGACGATGCCGCATATCGTGATGTCGGCCCTGACGGGCGGAGTAATGCTGGTGTTCGCGGA
The DNA here is from genome assembly GCF_013337145.1 of Enterobacter sp. JMULE2. Lineage (NCBI taxonomy): Bacteria > Pseudomonadati > Pseudomonadota > Gammaproteobacteria > Enterobacterales > Enterobacteriaceae > Enterobacter > Enterobacter sp. JMULE2. The sequence continues at coordinate 384,228 of NZ_SGWD01000015.1, read as the reverse complement.
CTGGTGCGGAAGAATGGTGCTGTTCCCGTATCAGATCCCTGCGGGTCTGCTGTCGACCTTTATCGGTGCGCCGTACTTTATTTATCTGTTGAGAAAGCAGAGCCGGTAGTCAGGTGCGGCCTGATGCCCTCACCCCGGCCCTCTCCCACGGGGAGAGGGCGAACATCGTAGGCCGGGTAAGCGTGAGCGCCACCCGGCAATGCCCTTACAGCTTCGCAAACACCTTACGTGCCGCGTCGATGGTGTTGTTGATATCTTCTTCACTGTGCGCCACGGACATAAAGCCTGCTTCGAACGCTGACGGTGCCAGGTACACGCCCTCATCCAGCATCAGGTGGAAGAAGCGCTTGAAGCGTTCAACGTCGCACTTCACCACGTCCTGATAGCAGGTCACAGTTTTCGCCTCGGTGAAGAAAATCCCGAACATCCCGCCCACGTGGTTGACCACCAGAGGAATACCGGCCTCTTCTGCCGCTTCCAGCAGACCGTTTGCCAGCTGCGTGGTACGGTCGGTCAGGGTTTCGTGAATACCCGGCTGAGCCACTTCGGTCAGGCAGGCGAAACCCGCTGCCATCGCGATGGGATTGCCCGAGAGCGTTCCCGCCTGGTAAACCGGACCGGTTGGTGCCAGCGCTTCCATGACGTCTTTACGACCACCGAATGCCCCGACCGGCATGCCGCCGCCGATGATTTTGCCGAGGCAGGTGAGGTCTGGCTCAACGCCGTAGTAAGACTGGGCACCCGCCAGCGCCACGCGGAAGCCGGTCATCACTTCATCGATGATCAGCAGCGCGCCGAACTCGTCGCACAGGGCACGCAGGCCAGGCAGGAAGTCAGGCTGCGGTGGGATGCAGTTCATGTTGCCCGCAACCGGCTCAACGATGATGCAGGCGATCTCCTGCGGATACTGCTCGAACGCCGCGCGAACGGTGTCCAGATCGTTGTAGGTACAGGTCAGGGTATGCTTAGCGAAATCGGCCGGTACGCCCGGCGAGTTTGGCTGGCCGAGCGTCAGCGCGCCAGAGCCCGCTTTCACCAGCAGACAGTCGGCGTGACCGTGGTAGCAACCTTCGAATTTGATGATTTTATCGCGACCGGTAAAACCTCGCGCCAGACGAATGGCGCTCATGGTGGCTTCGGTGCCGGAGTTCACCATACGTACCATGTCCATGGTGGGCACCAGTTCGGTCACCAGTTCCGCCATTTTGACTTCCATTTCGGTTGGCGCACCAAAGCTCAGGCCGCGCTGGGCCGCTTCAATCACAGCGTTACGAATGGTTGGGTGGTTGTGCCCCAGCACCATCGGGCCCCAGGAGCCGACATAATCGATATAGGCTTTGCCATCGACATCATACAGATACGCGCCGTCAGCACGTTCGATAAACAGCGGCGTGCCGCCCACGCCGGTAAAGGCGCGCACAGGTGAGTTCACGCCACCCGGAATAAGCTCGCGGGCTGCACTGTAGAGGTTTTCAGACTTGCTCATGGCGTCGTTCCTGGTTCGTATAAAATGATTAAGCACACTATTCTAAGTGATTCGGGGATGGTTATGAAATTTTTACCCTGACAATGCTTTAAGATTTGTTAAGTAATTTTCAGGAGACGGTGGGGCGGTCTCTGGTAAAATCCTGACGGCGATTTGTATGACGAAAAGAACAGGCAATGAAATCAGACTCACCCTCATTTGAAGAACAACAGTTTGCGCGCGCGCGACACCGTATCAGCATCCGACGACTGCTCAACCGCGACAAGACGCCGCTGGCGATTCTGCTGGGCGCTGCCGTGGTGGGGACGCTGGCGGGGCTGGTGGGTGTCGCGTTCGAGAAGGCCGTCAATGGCGTGCTTAACTGGCGTATTGGCACCGTTGCGGGTTATGCCGATCGCGAATGGCTGGTCTGGATCCTGGCGTTTGGTTTATCTGCACTGCTCGCCATGGTGGGCTATTTTCTGGTACGGAAATTTGCCCCGGAAGCGGGCGGTTCTGGGATCCCGGAAATAGAAGGAGCGCTCGAAGAGCTGCGTCCGGTCCGCTGGTGGCGCGTGCTTCCCGTGAAGTTTATCGGCGGGTTGGGGACGCTTGGTGCGGGAATGGTGCTGGGGCGCGAAGGGCCGACCGTACAACTGGGCGGTAATGTTGGCCGTATGGTCAGCGATCTGTTCAGGATGCGCAGTGCTGAAGCCCGCCATACGCTGCTGGCAACCGGTGCCGCCGCAGGCCTTTCCGCCGCGTTTAATGCCCCGCTGGCGGGGATCCTGTTTATTATCGAAGAGATGCGCGCGCAGTTTCGCTATAACCTGATCTCGATAAAAGCGGTGTTTACCGGGGTGATCATGTCGAGTATCGTCTTTCGCCTTTTCAATGGCGAAGGGGCGGTCATCGAGGTCGGGAAGCTCACCAATGCGCCGGTCAATACGCTGTGGCTGTATCTGATCCTCGGCATGATTTTTGGCATTGTTGGCCCGCTGTTTAACAGCCTTATTTTACGTGCTCAGGACATGTTCCAGCGGATCCACGGCGGCAACACGACCAAATGGGTGCTGGTGGGGGGGCTGCTCGGCGGCATGTGCGGGGTTCTGGGCTTTATCGAACCCAACGCGGCAGGTGGCGGTTTTGGGCTTATCCCCATTGCGGCAGCGGGGAATTTCAGCATTGGTCTTTTGCTGTTCATGTTCATCTCGCGGGTGATCACTACCGTACTCTGCTTCTCCTCCGGCGCGCCTGGCGGCATTTTTGCCCCGATGCTGGCGCTGGGCACGCTGCTGGGAACCGCTTTTGGCATGGCGGCGGCCGTGGGTTTCCCGGCCTATCATCTTGAAGCCGGGACGTTTGCCGTCGCCGGAATGGGGGCGCTGCTCGCCGCGTCCCTGCGTGCACCTTTGACCGGGATCGTGCTGGTGCTTGAGATGACGGACAATTACCAGCTCATTTTGCCAATGATCATTACCTGTCTCGGCGCGACACTATTAGCCCAATTCCTGGGTGGAAAACCGCTATACTCCACCATTCTTGCACGGACCCTGGCGAAACAGGAGGCTGAACGGGCCTCAACGCAGAATACTTGAATGAATTACCAGGGTATTAGATAATGAAAAAAAGAATTGGGTGATTTTTACCCAATAGCAGTATGCAGTATTCATGGGAGCATAAGATGAGTGATGACGTAGTAGCTGTACCGCTCGAATTTACCGAAGCAGCAGCCAAAAAAGTAAAAGTCCTGATTGCCGATGAAGATAATCCGGAATTGAAACTCCGTGTTTATATTACCGGTGGTGGCTGCAGCGGCTTCCAGTATGGTTTTACCTTTGACGACCAGGTGAACGAGGGCGATATGACCATCGAGAAGCAGGGCGTCGCGCTGGTGGTTGACCCGATGAGCCTGCAATACCTGGTCGGTGGTTCGGTTGATTACACCGAAGGTCTGGAAGGTTCGCGCTTTGTGGTGACCAACCCGAACGCAACAAGCACCTGTGGGTGTGGTTCGTCGTTCAGTATTTAAGAGGGTGCGGGATGATGCCCTCACCCCGGCAAAACGCTAAAAACGGTAACCTTGCGGTTACCGTTTTGCATTTACCTGCCATTCTCATCCAGCGCAAACGTCGGCAGTTTCAGGTGCCAGCGTATCGCCGCTAAACGTATCACCAGCGTCACGACCATCCCCAGCATCGCGGCATTTTCCAGCGGGACCGCAAAGGTGTAATACGCGGTGGCGTGAACAATTCCCCCTACAATACAGGCCGTCGCGTAAATTTCAGTACGCAGGATCATCGGCACTTCACGCGCCAGAATGTCGCGAATGATCCCGCCGCCCACGCCGGTTAATACACCCATGCAGATCGCCACCATCGGACCGGTACCCGCATTAAACGCCTTATTAACGCCAATACCGACAAACACGGCGAGGCCGACGGCATCCAGCACCGGTAATATCCATTTGGGTAATCTGCGGGGTTGACGAACCAGTACAATGGTCAACATGCAGGTGACCATCGCCACCACCAGGTCGGTGGGATCTTTTACCCAAAATACCGGGCCATTCGCCAGCGCCATATCGCGGATTGTTCCGCCGCCCACGGCGGTCACAACGCCCAGCACCAGCACGCCAAACGGATCCATGCGCAGTTTTCCGGCGAGTAAAACGCCGGAGATAGCAAAAACGGCTGTGCCAAGAATATCCAGCCAATACACGAGCATCGTTAAATCCTCGAAAAGTATTTATCTATGTTAGTGACTCTCTGCCAGCGCGGCACAGAGTTGTTTTGCGGCGAGGATAATACGCGGGCTGGCGCGTTCAAACCAGTCACCGTTGAGCGGGATCACCGGAATTTTAAGCTGGCTTTGCCAGAAGTGTTCAACTTTAGGAATATCGCTCGCATTTCCGACCACGACGATGGCCTGCGGCTGGCGTGCAAGCACCTGTTCACGGCTGACCTGAGGCCAGGGTACCCGGCTGGCTGCAAAGATATTTTCGCCGCCGCAGATTTCCAGCACCTGGTTCTGAATCGACCCTTTTCCGGTGGTGAACAACGGCTGGCTACCAAATTGCAGAAAGATGCGTTTTTTGGCGGGGGTGTTGTACCGGGATTTCAGCGCTGCATAGTCGCTGAGCATCTGTTTCGCAGCGTCCTCGGCTTTTTTGGGCGTGGGGCTAAAAGGGGCCAGATCGCGCAGCGTCTGGGCGATTTGCTCAATACTGACTGCGTCCACCCACATGACCTTAATACCCAGTGAGGTCAGTTGGTTGACCTGCCGCTCGGCATTGCCGCCACGCCAGGCCAGCACGAGGTCAGGCTTAAGCGCCACAATGCGCTCGAGATTCATTCCTTGCCAGGTCGCGACCTGCTCAATGCTGGCGGCCTGGGGGGGATAATTCGAAAAGCTACTCACGCCCACAGGGGTGATCCCGGCAGCAAAGGCCAGTTCGGTATTCGCGGGGGAGAGAGTAATCACACGCGGCATGGCGAAAAGCCATGCCGGTGCGAGAAGAAGCAGGGCGGCCAGCGCCCTGACGGTATGTTTAGCCACGAGCCAGTTTCTGCACCAGACGCTCCACCATCACGGTGGACTGTTTTGCCGCCACAACAAGGAACTCGTCAAAGCTAATGTGGGACTGCTGGTCTGCCACGTCAGAGATCGCGCGAACCACCACAAACGGTACGCTAAAGTTATGGCAAACATGAGCAATCGCGGTTGCTTCCATCTCAACGGCAACCGCCTGCGGGAAGTTATGGCGGATTTTCGCCAGGCCCACGGAGCCGTTAATGAACGCATCACCGCTGACAATGAGGCCGCGTACCGCGTTGAGGTTCAGTTCTGCGATGCAGCTTTCTGCCGCGGCAATCAGGTTGTCGTCGGCTTTAAACCCGGCCGGGCAACCCGGAAGCTGACCATATTCGTAGCCGAAGGCGGTCACGTCGGCATCGTGGTAACGTGCTTCGTCGGAAACGACGATATCACCCACTTTCAGCGTCGGCGCCAGACCGCCCGCAGAGCCAGTGTTAACGATCACGTCCGGCTTGCAGCGTTCGAGCAGCAGGGTCGCACCCAGCGCAGCCGCAACTTTACCGATGCCAGATTTCAGCAGAGCCACGTCAACACCGTTCAGCTGGCCGGTGTAGATCTCACAACCACCCAGAGAGAGAGTCTGACGGTTCTCAATTTTGTCACGCAACAGCGTAACTTCTTCTTCCATTGCACCAATAATGCCGATTTTCATAGATTTACTCGCGATGTGCCTTGTTAAGATGCATAGTCTATCATGCGGTTAAGGGGAAACGCATTCTCACGCGGGGGAGCACATGGCACCAATCGATTTTCGCACCAAAATTAACTGGCACCGACGTTTCCGTTCGCCACAGGGCGAAAAGAGCGAACATGAGATCCTGCGTATCTTCGAGAGCGATCGCGGGAGGATCATTAACTCGCCCGCTATCCGGCGCTTGCAGCAAAAGACCCAGGTGTTCCCGCTGGAGCGTAACGCCGCGGTGCGCACGCGCTTAACCCACTCTATGGAAGTTCAGCAGGTTGGGCGCTACATTGCCAAAGAGATTTTGAGCCGCCTGAAAGAGCAGCGGCTGCTGGAAACTTATGGTCTGGATGAACTGACCGGGCCGTTTGAAAGCATCGTTGAGATGGCCTGCCTGATGCATGACATCGGCAACCCGCCCTTCGGGCATTTCGGCGAGGCGGCAATCAACGACTGGTTTAAGCAGCGGCTTTTCCCTTTGGACGCGAAAAGCCAGCCGTTGAGCGACGATCGCTGCGTGGTGAGGGATTTACGCCTGCGTGAGGGTGAAGAGAGCCTTAACGATCTGCGTCGCAAAGTCCGTCAGGATCTCTGCCATTTTGAAGGTAACGCGCAGGGGATCCGCCTGGTGCACTCCCTGATGCGCATGAATCTGACGTGGGCGCAGGTGGGCTGCATACTCAAATACACGCGCCCGGCCTGGTGGATGGGAGAAACGCCTGCCACGCACAGCTACCTGATGAAAAAGCCGGGCTACTATCTCTCCGAAGAGGCCTATATTGAGCGGCTGCGTAAAGAACTTTCATTAACGCCAAAGGGGCGTTTCCCATTGACGTGGATTATGGAAGCCGCCGATGACATTTCCTATTGCGTGGCCGACCTGGAAGACGCCGTTGAGAAAAGAATATTCAGCGTCGAGGAGCTTTATCAGCATCTTTATGATGCCTGGGGTAAACATGAAAAAGGGTCGCTGTTTTCTCAGGTCGTCGAAAATGCCTGGGAAAAATCGCGCTCGAATTCCCTCAGCCGCAGTACCGAAGATCAGTTCTTTATGTATTTACGGGTCAATACATTAAATAAGCTGGTGCCTTACGCGGCGTCGCGCTTTATTGATAATTTGCCGCTGATTTTCAGCGGGGAATTCAATCACGCGCTGCTGGAAGATGACAGCAGTTTCAGTCAACTCCTTGAGCTTTATAAACATGTGGCGATGCGCCATGTGTTCAGCCATCCGGACGTGGAGCAATTAGAGCTGCAGGGATACCGGGTGATCAGCGGATTACTGGAAATTTATTCCCCGTTGCTTCACTTATCAGTCGATGAATTCAGCGAGCTGGTGGAACACGAGCGCGTGCGGCGAATACCTATCGAATCCCGGCTTTATCAGAAACTTTCTACCCGTCATCGTCTGGCGTATGTCGAAGCGATTGGTAAGCTGGAACGCCACTCCCCGGAATGGCCAGTGATGGAATATTATTATCGCTGTCGCCTTATCCAGGACTATATCAGCGGCATGACAGATTTATATGCCTGGGATGAGTACCGCAAGCTCATGGCCGTGGAATAAGCGCTGAGTTTTGTAAAGACGACCAATAAATTTTTACTTTTTCCATAAACTTAATCCCGGAACTAAGCGGTATAAAACGAATCTGAGTTACACAGCAATTTTGCGTTATCTGGTAAATCGAGATTGAGAAACATGAAAAAAACCACATTAGCAATGAGTGCACTGGCTCTGAGTTTAGGTTTAGCGCTGTCTCCTCTGACTGCTACTGCAGCCGAGACCGCGTCGTCGGCAGCAACCGCGCAGCAGATGCCAAGCCTGGCACCGATGCTCGAAAAAGTGATGCCATCGGTGGTGAGTATTAACGTTGAGGGCAGCACGACCGTCAATACGCCGCGTATGCCGCGTAACTTCCAGCAGTTCTTCGGCGACAACTCGCCGTTCTGCCAGGACGGTTCGCCATTCCAGAGTTCCCCGTTCTGTCAGGGCGGTGGGGCAGGAGATGACAGCCAGGGCGGCGGCCAGCAGCAGAAATTCATGGCGCTTGGCTCGGGTGTCATCATTGACGCCGCAAAAGGCTACGTGGTGACCAACAACCACGTTGTGGATAACGCCAGCACCATTAAAGTTCAGCTGAGCGACGGTCGTAAATTCGATGCCAAAGTCGTGGGTAAGGATCCGCGCTCTGATATCGCGCTGATCCAGATTCAGGATCCGAAAAACCTGACGGCGATTAAGCTTGCCGATTCCGACGCGCTGCGCGTAGGTGACTACACCGTGGCAATCGGTAACCCGTTTGGTCTGGGCGAAACCGTGACTTCAGGTATCGTCTCTGCGCTGGGTCGTAGCGGCCTGAACGCGGAAAACTACGAAAACTTTATCCAGACGGATGCGGCGATCAACCGCGGTAACTCCGGCGGTGCGCTGGTGAACCTGAACGGTGAACTGATCGGTATCAACACCGCCATTCTGGCACCGGACGGTGGCAACATCGGGATCGGCTTTGCTATCCCAAGCAACATGGTGAAAAACCTGACCGCGCAGATGGTCCAGTATGGCCAGGTGAAACGCGGTGAGCTGGGTATCCTCGGGACTGAGCTGAACTCCGAGCTGGCGAAAGCGATGAAGGTTGACGCCCAGCGCGGGGCATTCGTCAGCCAGGTGATGCCGAATTCCTCCGCGGCGAAGGCGGGCATTAAAGCGGGGGATGTGATCACCTCCCTGAACGGTAAGCCGATCAGCAGCTTTGCCGCCCTGCGTGCCGAAGTAGGCTCGATGCCGATTGGCAGCAAAGTCACCCTCGGCCTGCTGCGCGACGGTAAGCCGGTTAACGTAAGCCTGGAGCTGCAGCAGAGCAGCCAGAATCAGGTGGATTCCAGCACCATCTTCAGCGGGATTGAAGGTGCCGAGATGAGCAATAAAGGCGCAGACAAAGGCGTGGTGGTGAACAACGTGAAAGCGAATTCACCGGCAGCCCGTATCGGCCTGAAAAAAGGTGATGTGATCATGGGCGCTAACCAGCAGCCGGTGAAAAACATCGCTGAACTGCGCAAAATTCTCGACAGCAAGCCTTCCGTGCTGGCTCTGAATATCCAGCGTGGTGATACCTCGCTTTATCTGCTGATGCAGTAATCCTCTCAAGCCCCTGTTCGCAGGGGCTTTCTCGTTTCTGTGACTGTTACCACAACTCCTTACTTCTCCCTCTCTCTTTGTGCATTCGCACAATGCAGCCGTCGCTGAACTTCCCTATGCTTGAGCTCTGCTCACAGGAGGGTTACATGGCTGGCTGGCATCTTGATACCAAAATGGCGCAGGATATCGTGGCGCGCACCATGCGCATCATTGATACCAATATCAACGTGATGGATGCTCGCGGTCGCATTATCGGCAGCGGCGATCGCGAGCGTATTGGGGAATTGCACGAAGGTGCATTGCTGGTGCTCTCCCAGGGCCGCGTGGTAGATATCGACGATGCGGTAGCGAAACACCTGCATGGCGTACGTCAGGGCATCAATTTGCCGCTGCGCCTTGAAGGTGAGATTGTGGGGGTAATCGGTCTGACCGGCGAGCCGGAGTCGCTGCGTAAATACGGCGAGCTGGTCTGTATGACGGCGGAGATGATGCTGGAGCAGTCGCGCCTGATGCACCTTCTCGCCCAGGACAGCCGCCTGCGCGAAGAGCTGGTCATGAACCTTATACAGGCGGATGAGCATACGCCTGCACTCAGCGAATGGGCGCAGCGGTTGGGGATCGATCTGAACCAGCCGCGCGTGGTGGCGGTGATTGAGGTCGATAGCGGCCAGCTTGGCGTGGACAGCGCCATGGCAGAGCTGCAGCAGCTGCAAAATGCGCTGGCGACGCCGGAACGCAATAACCTGGTGGCGATTGTGTCTCTGACTGAAATGGTGGTGCTTAAACCCGCGCTCAATCAGTTTGGCCGCTGGGATGCAGAAGACCATCGCCGCCGTGTGGATCAGCTGATTGCACGCATGCAGGAGAACGGCCAGCTGCGTTTTCGCGTCGCGCTGGGCAACTACTTTACCGGGCCGGGCAGTATCGCCCGCTCATGGCGGACCGCACGCACCACCATGATGGTGGGTAAACAGCGTATGCCGGAAAGCCGCAGTTATTTCTATCAGGATTTGATGTTGCCGGTGCTGCTCGACAGCCTGCGCGGCGGCTGGCAGGCCAATGAGCTGGCGCGGCCATTAGTGCGCCTGAAAGCCATGGACAACAACGGCCTGCTGCGCCGCACATTGCAGGCCTGGTTCCGTCACAACGTGCAGCCGCTGGCGACCTCAAAGGCGCTGTTTATTCACCGCAATACCCTGGAGTATCGGTTAAACCGGATTTCGGAGCTGACGGGGCTGGATCTGGGGAATTTTGACGACAGGCTGCTGCTGTATGTGGCGCTGCAGCTGGACGAACAGAGATGATGGTGTGTACGGTTTTCACCCTCTCCCTGTGGGAGAGGGCCGGGGTGAGGGCATCAGGCCGCACCTAACTTATTTGTTGCGAGTTAATTTCTCAAGATCTGCTTCAATCTCGCTGATCTTATTCGTCACAACGCTTTCAAGGTGACGCAGATCGTCAAGGATCTTACGCTTGAGATCGACTTCAGTGCGGTCGCGCTGGCAGATCTGATCGAGTTCATCGATCACATAGCGCAGGTTAGGGCTGATTTCCTGTACTTCTTTGTAACCCTGACCGATGCCGTCAGCCACCACGGTTTTGCGCTGGCGTGGATATTTAAACTTCACGCTTTTGGCGAAAAACTCACCTTTGTCCTTGTGAAAATAGATTTTAAGAATATCGTTATTGGCTTCCTGACGGAGGCTGTAACGATCAATTTCATCAGGATTGGTAATGCCCAGACTTTTCAGATTATCGTACATAGCGGTACCCTTGATCTCAACATAACCTTTGAATAATTAACGAAAAAATCTATTTTCGCCACCCTCAGATACAAAAAAAGCGGGGTTGCCCCCGCTTTTTGTTATACCCGATTAATCGATGGTGCGCAGCAACTCGTTGATGCCCACTTTACCGCGGGTTTTCGCATCCACTTTCTTCACGATAACCGCGCAGTACAGGCTGTATTTACCGTCTTTAGACGGCAGGTTGCCGGAAACCACCACAGAACCCGCTGGAACGCGACCGTAGTGAACTTCACCGGTTTCGCGGTCATAAATACGGGTGCTCTGGCCGATGTAAACGCCCATGGAGATCACGGAGCCTTCTTCCACAATCACGCCTTCAACCACTTCGGAACGTGCGCCGATGAAGCAGTTGTCTTCGATGATGGTTGGGTTAGCCTGCAGCGGTTCCAGTACGCCACCGATGCCGACGCCGCCGGACAGGTGAACGTTTTTACCGATTTGCGCGCAAGAGCCGACTGTCGCCCAGGTGTCCACCATGGTGCCTTCGTCAACGTAAGCACCGATGTTCACGTAAGATGGCATCAGCACGGTATTGCGTGCGATGAACGCGCCCTGACGCACTGCCGCAGGTGGTACCACGCGGAAGCCTTCTTTCTGGAAGCGCGCTTCGTCGTAGTCAGCGAATTTCATTGGCACTTTATCGAAGTAGCGGCTTTCTGCTCCGTCGATAACCTGGTTATCGTTGATACGGAAAGAGAGCAGCACGGCTTTCTTCAGCCATTGATGAGTGACCCACTGACCGTCGATTTTTTCTGCCACGCGTAATGCGCCGGAATCCAGCAGGGAAATAACCTGGTTTACCGCTTCACGGGTCACGGTATCCACATTTGCCGGAGTGATCTCGGCGCGACGCTCAAAAGCGGACTCAATAACGTTCTGTAACTGCTGCATTGTTTACTCTTTCCATTTCACTAAAAAACACGTCACCCTTTATCGTTTGGATTGAGGGCTGCTGTCAACCGTTGTTGCACTTCAAGCTGCAGGTCATTATTAAGGGCACGCCGGTCCGCTGTGGCGATTATAAATAAATCTTCTACTCGCTCGCCAATGGTTGTAATTCGGGCGCCATGAAGCGAAATTCCCAGATCGGCAAAAACCTGGCCGACACGGGCAAGCAGCCCTGGCTGATCGAGCGCAATCAGCTCCAGGAACGATTTGCGGTCGGTGTGGGTCGGCAGGAAATTGACCTCGGTATCGACGGTAAAATGACGCAATTTTGCAGGCTGGCGACGCGGCTGCGGCGGTTGCCAGCTGCGCTGGGTAATGGCCTGCTCCAGACCAAAACGAATCCCTTCATGCCTGTCCGACGACAGCGGGCTGCCGTCCGGCTCCAGCACAATAAAGGTGTCCATTGCCATGCCGTCGCGGGTGGTAAAAATCTGCGCGTCGTGAACGCTCAGATTACGCCTGTCCAGTTCGGCGCAGACGGCGGCAAACAGATAGGGTCGGTCCGGGCTCCAGATGAAGATCTCCGTGCCCCCGCGCGTGGCCTGCGGGCTGAGCAGGATCATCGGCTTCGACAAATCGTGCTTCAGCAGATGCCGCGCGTGCCAGGCAAGCTGGTTTGGGCTGTGGCGCACAAAGTAGTTGGCACGACAGCGCGCCCAGATCTGATGCAGCGCCTCTTCATCAATATTATCCATCCGCAGCAGCGCCAGCGCCTGCAGCTGATGGTGACGCACGCGCTCGCGCATGTCCGGGGTGTTTTGCATACCACGACGCAGCTGTTTTTCGGTAGCGAAGTACAGTTCGCGCAGCAGGCTCTGCTTCCAGCTGTTCCACAGGGTTTCGTTGGTGGCGCAAATATCCGCCACCGTCAGGCAGACCAGATAGCGCAGGCGGTTTTCCGTTTGCACCTCTTCGGCGAATTGCTTAATGACTTCAGGATCCTGAATGTCACGACGCTGTGCGGTAACCGACATTAGCAGGTGATGACGGACCAGCCAGGCCACCAGCTGCGTTTCGCGTGAGTTCAGCCCGTGCAGCTCAGCAAATTTCAGCACGTCCTGCGCCCCCAGCACCGAGTGGTCGCCGCCGCGACCTTTGGCGATATCGTGGAACAGGGCGGCGATCAGGATCAGTTCTGGATGGGAGAGGCGTGGCCACAGTTCAACGCACAGCGGGTGGCGGGATCGCGTCTCTTCTTTCGCAAAGCTTTCCAGCTTGAGCATCACGCGGATGGTGTGTTCATCCACGGTGTAAGCGTGGAAAAGATCGAACTGCATCTGACCAACAATATGCGACCACTGGGGCATATACGCCCAAAGCACGCTGTGGCGGTGCATCGGCAGTAGGCCGCGGCTGACGGCGCCCGGGTGGCGCAGCATGCTCAGGAACAGGGCGCGCGCTTCCGGAATATAGCACAAAGGCTGAGTCAGATGACGGCGCGCATGGCGCAGATGACGCAGGGTGGTGGAGTAGATCCCGGTGATGGTGCTGTTGCGCACCATGGTATAGAACATCCGCAGAATCGCTTCCGGCTCGCGGATGAACAGCGTTTCGTCGCGCAGATCGATAAGCGTCCCGCGCAGCTGGAACTCATCATCAATCGGGCGCGGTTTCTCGTCTGCCGTCAGGGCCAGAATGGCCTCGTCGAACAGCTGCAGCAGCATCTGGTTCAGCTCGGTCACCCGGCGGGTGACGCGGAAGAAATCCTTCATCATGTGCTCAACCGGCTCGTTGCCTTCGCCCTGGTAATTCAGGCGCTGAGCCACGCTGAGCTGGCGATCAAACAGCAGGCGGTTATCGTAGCGGGTGACTTCCAGATGCAGGGCAAACCGGATGCGCCACAGCAGGTGCAGGCACTCGTTTAGCTCGTTACGCTCGGCCTCGGTGAGGAAGCCGAAGCCGACCATCTCATCCATTGACGTCGCGCCAAAGTGGCGACGGGCGACCCACTGCAGGGTATGAATGTCGCGCAGGCCGCCGGGGCTGCTTTTAATATCGGGTTCAAGATTATAGCTGGTGCCGTGGTAACGCTGGTGGCGCTGGTTTTGCTCCTCGACCTTCGCGGCGAAGAACTTTTCTGACGGCCAGAAGCCGTCGCTGAAGATGTGTTTCTGTAGCTCCAGGAACAGCGCGACGTCACCAATCAGCAGGCGGGTTTCAATCAGGTTGGTGGCGACGGTCAGGTCAGATAGCCCCTCCAGCAGACACTCTTCCAGGGTGCGCACGCTGTGGCCCACTTCCAACTTCACGTCCCAGAGCAGGGTCAGCAGTTCGCCAATTTTTTGCGCCTGTTCGTCCGGCAGCTTTTTGCGGCTTAAGATCAGCAGGTCGATATCGGAAAGCGGATGCAGTTCACCGCGACCATAGCCCCCGACGGCAACCAGCGCGACGTCGCTAATCTGCCCGAAGCCGTAATCGATCCACAGGCGTTGCAGCAGTTGGTCGATAAACTCGGTGCGTGCTTCGATGAGCTGCTCGGCGGAAATGCCTGCGTCAAACGCGCTACTGAGCCAGCGCTGGAAGACATCCATATGTGCTTTGATATCGGCACACTTCAGCTCATGCGGCGGCCAGACGCCCGGGTTGTCGGGCTGGTCGGGAAGGGTGGGAAGGGCTGTGTTAGCATACTGTTCGGGTAAAAGATTACTCATCGTGCGCCACCCATAAGAAAAAGCTATCGCCATTAAAAAAGCCGGCATTCGCCGGCTCTTTTATCACTCAATGTTCGTCAGTATCGCCGGGATGGTGTCATCCTTGCGCAACGTCATAATTTCGCAGCCGTTGTCTGTTACCACAATAGTATGCTCGTACTGTGCAGACAAGCTTCTGTCTTTGGTTTTCACCGTCCAGCCGTCTTTCATGGTGCGGATGCGGTAATCGCCAGAGTTGACCATTGGCTCAATGGTGAAGGTCATGCCTTTCTGCAGCACCACGCCGCCGTCATCCGCATCGTAGTGCAGAACCTGCGGCTCTTCGTGGAAGACGCGACCAATGCCGTGCCCGCAGTACTCGCGCACCACGGAGAAACCTTCTGCTTCCACGAACTTCTGGATAGCCGCACCGATAGTGCGCAGACGGATGCCTGGTTTCACCATCTTCAGTGCCAGGTAGAGGCTCTCTTGCGTCACTTTACACAGGCGCTCGCCGAGGATGGTCGGTTTGCCTACGATGAACATCTTGGAGGTGTCGCCGTGGTATTCGTCTTTAATGACGGTCACGTCGATGTTAACGATGTCGCCATCTTTCAGCAGTTTTGCGTCATCCGGAATACCGTGACAAACCACTTCATTTATAGAGATGCACACGGATTTTGGAAAACCGTGGTAGCCGAGGCAGGCGGAGACCGCGTGCTGCTCGTTGACGATGTAATCATTACAGATGCGATCCAGCTCACCGGTGCTGACGCCCGGCTTCACGAACGGCTCGATCATTTCCAGCACTTCAGCGGCCAGACGACCGGCGACGCGCATCTTTTCAATTTCTTCAGGAGTCTTAATAGAGATAGCCATGTAATCTGTCCATCGGTGTCGTTTTTTTCGACAATACTAGTTCAAGTGTCGTCAATGGTAACAGTCTGGCGCACCCACTGCCAAATTGAGAATCATTAACAGCACACACCGTCAACAATTATTGGTTTCTGGCCGTGTTTTGTGGTATAAAGCGCGCCGGACTTCCGATCCATTTCAGATACACAGGCTGGACGGAAGCGACAAATCTCACTTTGTGTAACAACACACACGTATCGGCACATATTCCGGGGTGCCCTTTGGGGTCGGTAATATGGGATACGTGGAGGCATAACCCCAACTTTTACTATAGAGGTTTTAAACATGGCAACTGTTTCCATGCGCGACATGCTCAAGGCTGGTGTTCACTTTGGTCACCAGACCCGTTACTGGAACCCGAAAATGAAGCCTTTCATCTTCGGCGCACGTAACAAAGTTCACATCATCAACCTTGAGAAAACTGTACCAATGTTCAACGAAGCCCTGGCTGAGCTGAACAAGATCTCTTCCCGTAAAGGTAAGATTCTGTTCGTTGGTACTAAGCGCGCTGCAAGCGAAGCTGTGAAAGATGCTGCTAACAGCTGCGACCAGTTCTTCGTGAACCATCGCTGGTTGGGCGGCATGCTGACCAACTGGAAAACTGTTCGTCAGTCCATCAAACGCCTGAAAGATCTGGAAACCCAGTCTCAGGACGGTACTTTCGATAAGCTGACTAAGAAAGAAGCGCTGATGCGTACTCGTGAACTGGACAAGCTGGAAAACAGCCTGGGCGGTATCAAAGATATGGGCGGCCTGCCAGACGCGCTGTTCGTAATCGATGCAGACCACGAGCACATCGCAATCAAAGAAGCTAACAACCTGGGTATCCCGGTATTCGCTATCGTTGATACCAACTCCGATCCGGACGGTGTTGACTTCGTTATCCCGGGTAACGACGACGCAATCCGTGCTGTTAGCCTGTACCTGAGCGCTGTAGCTGCTACCGTTCGTGAAGGCCGTTCCCAGGATCTGGCTTCTCAGGCGGAAGAAAGCTTCGTAGAAGCTGAATAATAAGGTTTTACCCCTTATTAGTACCGTGTATGAATAGGGGCCAATT
Organism: Enterobacter sp. JMULE2; assembly: GCF_013337145.1. Lineage (NCBI taxonomy): Bacteria > Pseudomonadati > Pseudomonadota > Gammaproteobacteria > Enterobacterales > Enterobacteriaceae > Enterobacter > Enterobacter sp. JMULE2. Next base: position 367,990 of record NZ_SGWD01000015.1, on the reverse strand, counting down.
ATCGGCCCCTTTTTTCAATTTATACTGTTTGGCTTATGGCCGGGCAGTTCACATCTCCCGAGGATTTAAGAATGGCTGAAATTACCGCATCCCTGGTAAAAGAGCTGCGCGAGCGTACTGGCGCAGGCATGATGGATTGCAAAAAAGCGCTGACTGAAGCGAACGGCGACATTGAGCTGGCAATCGAAAACATGCGTAAATCCGGTGCGATCAAAGCAGCTAAGAAAGCAGGCAACGTTGCTGCTGACGGCGTGATCATCACTAAAATCGACGGCACCTACGGTATCATTCTGGAAGTTAACTGCCAGACTGACTTCGTTGCTAAAGATGGCGGTTTCCAGGCATTTGCGAACAAAGTACTGGACGCAGCTGTTGCTGGCAAAATCACTGACGTTGAAGTTCTGAAAGCACAGTTCGAAGAAGAACGTGTTGCGCTGGTTGCTAAAATCGGTGAGAACATCAACATCCGTCGCGTATCTTCCCTGGAAGGCGAAGTACTGGGTTCTTACCAGCACGGCGCACGTATCGGTGTTCTGGTTGCGGCTAAAGGCGCTGATGAAGAGCTGGTTAAACAGCTGGCAATGCACATCGCTGCAAGCAAGCCAGAATTCGTTAAGCCAGAAGACGTGTCTGCTGAAGTGGTAGAGAAAGAGTACCAGGTTCAGCTGGACATCGCGATGCAGTCTGGTAAGCCTAAAGAAATCGCAGAGAAAATGGTTGAAGGCCGCATGAAGAAATTCACCGGCGAAGTTTCTCTGACTGGCCAGCCTTTCGTTATGGATCCAAGCAAGTCTGTTGCTCAGCTGCTGAAAGAGCACAACGCTGACGTAACTGGCTTCATCCGCTTCGAAGTGGGCGAAGGCATCGAGAAAGTTGAGACTGACTTCGCAGCAGAAGTTGCTGCAATGTCCAAGCAGTCTTAATGATTGAAAAGGAGCCGCCTGAGGGCGGCTTCTTTTTGTCACCCGTCATACAAAATCAGACAGGTTACTGTATCCCTGCGCTGGTTTGCGGCATAACATGTCGCCAGAATTAACCCCATCTTAATCGTTGACAGTCTCAGGAAAGAAACATGGCTACCAATGCAAAACCCGTGTACAAACGCATTCTGCTTAAGCTGAGTGGCGAAGCGCTGCAGGGAACGGAAGGCTTCGGTATTGACGCAAGCATCCTTGACCGCATGGCACAGGAAATCAAAGAACTGGTCGAACTGGGTATTCAGGTTGGCGTGGTCATTGGCGGTGGCAACCTTTTCCGTGGTGCTGGTCTGGCGAAAGCGGGGATGAACCGCGTTGTGGGCGACCACATGGGTATGCTGGCAACCGTGATGAATGGCCTGGCCATGCGTGATGCGCTCCATCGCGCCTATGTGAACGCCCGCCTGATGTCCGCTATTCCTCTGAACGGCGTGTGCGATAACTACAGCTGGGCAGAAGCCATCAGCCTGCTGCGCAACAACCGCGTGGTGATCCTCTCCGCCGGTACGGGTAACCCGTTCTTTACCACCGATTCCGCTGCCTGCCTGCGCGGTATCGAAATCGAAGCCGATGTGGTGTTGAAAGCGACCAAAGTGGATGGCGTGTTTACTGCCGATCCGGCAAAAGATCCGTCTGCGACCATGTACGATCAGCTGAGCTACAGCGAAGTGCTGGATAAAGAGCTGAAAGTAATGGATCTTGCCGCCTTCACGCTGGCTCGTGACCACAAACTGCCGATCCGTGTCTTCAACATGAACAAGCCGGGCGCACTGCGCCGCGTTGTAATGGGCGAAAAAGAAGGCACTTTGATCACGGAATAATTTCCGTCGGCGATAAATACAGGTAAGATTCCGCTTTACTTTGTAGTGGTATCTTACCCGGACGCGCCTTTGGCGTTGTCATGAATTAAACGCGACTATACTTAGCACACCTGTAGCGCTGTGCTGGCGGTTAGTCTGCCTGAGACAAGTTTTCAAGGATCCGTAACGTGATTAACGACATCAGAAAAGATGCTGAAGTACGCATGGATAAATGCGTAGAAGCGTTCAAAAACCAAATCAGCAAAATCCGTACTGGCCGTGCTTCTCCAAGCCTGCTGGATGGCATCATCGTAGAATACTACGGTACGCCAACTCCACTGCGTCAGCTGGCGAGCGTTACCGTAGAAGATACCCGTACGCTGAAAATCAACGTATTCGATCGTTCAATGAGCCCGGCTATTGAGAAAGCGATCATGGCGTCTGACCTCGGTCTGAACCCAAGCTCTGCGGGTGCTGACATCCGCGTTCCGCTGCCTGCGCTGACCGAAGAACGTCGTAAAGACCTGATCAAAGTGGTGCGCGGTGAAGCTGAGCAAGGTCGTGTTTCCGTACGTAACGTACGTCGCGACGCGAACGATAAAGTAAAAGCGCTGCTGAAAGAAAAAGAGATCAGCGAAGATGATGACCGTCGTTCCCAGGATGACGTGCAGAAGATGACTGACGCGGCTATCAAGAAAATTGATGCGGCGCTGGCAGATAAAGAAGCGGAACTGATGCAGTTCTGATTTCTGTCGTACACTGATAAACGCCGTTCAGGGGACGTTGTGTCTTACTGGCGGCGTTTTGCTTTTATCTGGTCTAACTTTTTTCCGGGCATCTCATGAAGCATTTAACACTCCTTGGCTCAACCGGCTCTATCGGTTGCAGCACTCTTGACGTGGTTCGCCATAATCCTGAAAGCTACACCGTGACCGCCCTTGTGGCCGGTAAAAACGTGCAGCGCATGGTGGAGCAGTGTCTGGAGTTTACGCCCCGCTTTGCGGTGATGGATGACGAAGAGAGTGCTCGCCAGGTGAAAGCGCAGCTGCAGGAAAAGGGCAGCCGCACCGAGGTGCTCAGCGGTCAGCAGGCGGCATGCGAGATGGCTGCGCTGGATGAGGTCGATCAGGTGATGGCCGCTATCGTTGGGGCGGCTGGGCTTCTGCCGACGCTTGCCGCTATTGATGCCGGTAAAGATGTTCTGCTGGCGAATAAAGAGTCGCTGGTGACCTGCGGACGCCTGTTTATGGAGGCGGTCAAGCAGCGCGGAGCACGTCTTTTACCGGTTGATAGCGAACACAACGCCATTTTTCAGAGTTTGCCGCAACCTTTTCAACAGAACCTGGGGTACGCTGACCTGGAGCAGAATGGCGTCGTGTCGATTCTGCTCACCGGGTCTGGTGGCCCGTTCCGTGAAACGCCACTGTCAGAACTGAGCGCAATGACGCCGGATCAGGCGTGCCGTCATCCGAACTGGTCGATGGGTCGTAAGATCTCCGTTGATTCAGCCACCATGATGAATAAAGGTCTGGAATACATTGAAGCGCGCTGGCTGTTTAATGCGTCAGCGAAACAGATGGAAGTGCTGATCCACCCGCAATCGGTGATTCACTCTATGGTGCGCTATCAGGATGGCAGCGTGCTTGCTCAGTTGGGCGAACCGGATATGCGCACGCCGATTGCTCACGCCATGGCGTGGCCAAACCGTGTGACATCCGGGGCAAAACCGCTCGATTTCTGCAAGCTGAGTTCACTGACCTTTAGCGAGCCTGATTACGACCGTTACCCGTGCCTTAAGCTCGCGATGACGGCCTTTGACCAAGGGCAGGCGGCGACGACGGCACTGAATGCAGCGAATGAAGAGACCGTTGAGGCATTTCTGAATCAGCAGATCCGCTTTACCGATATCGCAGCAATGAATCTTTCAGTGCTTGAATTGATGGATTTGCGCGAGCCACAAAGCGTGGAAGAGGTGCTGGCGGTCGATGCAGAGGCTCGCATTGTTGCGCGTAAACTGGTGACACGTCTCGCAAGCTGGTGATAAAGCAGCCACTAGTCGTCGTGCTATTTGTTAGCGTTGTGCTTCAGTGATATAGTCTGCGCCACCTGATCGCAGGTATTTGACTTTATGTGGTCAGGTAAGCCGTGGTTTGACACGGCTTTTTTATGTATAGGCTTCAGTATTCCTGTGTACCGTTAAATCCTTTTCAGGGACTAAAAACGCGTTATGTTGTCTGCGAATCAACCAATGAGCGAAAACTTGCCAGCGCATGGCTGTCGTCATGTAGCAATCATCATGGATGGCAACGGCCGCTGGGCGAAAAGACAAGGGAAGATACGAGCCTTTGGGCATAAAGCGGGGGCGAAGTCCGTTCGCCGCGCCGTTTCTTTTGCCGCCAATAACGGCATTGATGCGTTAACGCTCTATGCTTTTAGCAGTGAGAACTGGAATCGACCACCGCAGGAAGTGACTGCGTTGATGGAACTGTTTGTGTGGGCGCTCGATAGCGAAGTAAAAAGCCTGCACCGCCACAACGTCCGCCTGCGTATTATTGGCGAAACCAGTCGTTTTAACTCACGTTTGCAGGAACGGATTCGCAAAGCAGAAGCGCTGACGGAAAATAATACCGGCCTGACGCTCAATATCGCGGCGAATTACGGCGGACGCTGGGATATTATTCAGGGCGTTCGGCATCTTGCCGAGCAGGTTCAGGAAGGGCTGTTGAGACCCGACCAAATTGATGAAGAGGCGCTCAGTCGGCAAATCTGCATGAATGAACTGGCGCCTGTGGATTTGGTAATAAGGACAGGGGGAGAACACCGCATAAGTAACTTTTTGCTTTGGCAAATCGCCTACGCCGAACTTTACTTTACTGATGTTCTTTGGCCCGATTTTGATGAACAAGACTTTGAAGGTGCGCTGCATGCCTTTGCCAATCGAGAGCGTCGTTTCGGCGGCACCGAGCCTGGTGGCGACAAAGCCTGATGGGGGTAGCTTTTGCTGAAGTATCGCCTGATTTCCGCTTTTGTATTAATACCCATTGTCATTGCGGCGCTGTTTTTACTGCCCCCAGTGGGATTCGCGATTGTTACGCTGGTGGTGTGCATGCTTGCCGCCTGGGAATGGGGACAGTTTAGCGGCTTTACCTCGCGCACACAGCGGGTATGGCTGGCGGTGCTTTGTGGCTTTATCCTGGCCCTGATGCTGTTCACGTTGCCTGAATATCATCACGATATTCACCAACCGCTGGTTGCCGGATCCTTATGGATATCGCTGGCATGGTGGGTTGCTGCGCTTGTATTGGTGCTTTTTTATCCAGGCTCTGCGGCGCTGTGGCGAAATTCTAAAGTGTTGCGTCTTATTTTTGGTCTGCTCACAATTGTTCCATTTTTCTGGGGTATGGTCGCGCTGCGCGCCTGGCACTATGACGAAAACCACTATAGCGGTGCCCTCTGGCTGCTTTATGTGATGATTCTCGTCTGGGGGGCTGACTCTGGAGCCTATATGTTTGGTAAACTGTTCGGCAAACATAAACTGGCGCCGAAGGTTTCCCCAGGTAAAACCTGGCAAGGATTCATCGGCGGCCTGTTTACGGCGGCGATCATCTCCTGGGGTTATGGCCTCTGGGCGAATCTGGAGGTTGCACCGTCAACATTGCTGGTGTGCTCAATTTTCGCTGCGCTGGCCTCGGTGCTGGGTGATCTCACCGAAAGTATGTTCAAGCGTGAAGCAGGGATTAAAGACAGTGGTCACTTGATTCCAGGCCATGGCGGGATACTGGATCGCATTGACAGCCTGACGGCGGCTGTTCCAGTGTTTGCTTGCTTGCTTTTACTGGTATTCGGGACGATTTAACGGAAGGTTTTATGCTGAGCATTCTCTGGAATCTGGCGGCGTTCATTGTTGCACTGGGTGTACTGATTACCGTGCATGAATTTGGCCATTTCTGGGTTGCTCGACGCTGTGGCGTGCGGGTGGAGAGATTTTCCATCGGGTTTGGTAAATCGCTCTGGAAGCGTACCGATCGCCATGGCACCGAGTTTGTCATCGCCCTTATTCCGCTGGGTGGCTACGTTAAAATGCTCGACGAGCGCGTCGAGCCTGTTGCGCCAGAACTGAGACACAGCGCGTTTAACAACAAAACCGTTGGGCAACGTGCTGCCATCATTGCTGCCGGTCCGGTAGCCAATTTCATCTTTGCTATCTTCGCTTACTGGCTGGTGTTTATCATCGGTGTCCCTGGCGTGCGTCCGGTTGTCGGTGAAATTGCCCCTGGCTCTATCGCAGCGAGTGGGCAAATTGCACCTGGGATGGAACTTAAAGCGATTGATGGCATCGAAACCCCTGATTGGGATGCCGTGCGATTGCAGCTGGTTGCGAAAATTGGTGATGAGAAGACGACTGTCAGCGTGTCGCCTTTTGGATCAGACCAGCGGCAGGAAAAAGTGCTGGATTTACGCCACTGGAGTTTCGAACCCGACAAAGAAGATCCCGTTTCCGCTCTGGGGATTCGGCCGCGCAGCGCGCAAATCGAACCGGTATTAGCCGAAGTACAGGCTAACTCCGCAGCGAGTAAAGCGGGTTTGCAAGCGGGCGACAGGATCGTTAAAGTCGATGGTCAACCATTAACACAATGGATGACCTTTGTTACTCTGGTACGCGATAATCCGGGTACATCGCTCGCGCTGGAAGTGGAAAGACAGGGGAGTCCGCTCTCACTGACGCTGATTCCGGATACCAAATCGAGCAGCGGAAAGGCAGAAGGGTTTGCAGGCGTTGTGCCGAAAGTGATCCCACTGCCAGATGAGTACAAGACAATACGCCAGTATGGGCCGTTCAGCGCCATCCTTGAAGCCACGGATAAAACATGGCAACTGATGAAGCTGACGGTAAACATGTTGGGGAAATTGATAACCGGTGATGTGAAACTGAACAACCTCAGTGGGCCTATTTCGATTGCTCAGGGGGCTGGGATGTCAGCGGAGTTCGGGGTGATTTACTATCTCATGTTTCTCGCGCTCATTAGCGTGAACCTCGGGATAATCAACCTGTTCCCGCTTCCCGTATTAGACGGGGGCCATCTGCTGTTTTTAGCCATTGAAAAGCTAAAAGGCGGACCGGTATCCGAGCGAGTTCAAGACTTTAGTTATCGCATTGGCTCGATTTTGCTGGTGCTGTTAATGGGGCTTGCACTTTTCAATGATTTCTCTCGGTTGTAAGAGAGTGTTAGGAAGAACGCATAATAACGATGGCGATGAAAAAGTTGCTCATAGCGTCGCTGCTGTTTAGCAGCGCCACCGTATACGGTGCTGACGGGTTCGTAGTGAAAGATATTCATTTCGAAGGCCTCCAGCGTGTCGCCGTTGGTGCGGCCCTCCTCAGTATGCCTGTGCGCCCCGGCGATACGGTTAATGATGAAGATATCAGTAACACCATCCGTGCTCTGTTTGCCACTGGCAACTTTGAGGACGTTCGCGTTCTGCGCGATGGTGATACGCTGCTGGTACAGGTAAAAGAACGTCCAACGATCGCCAGTATCACCTTCTCCGGCAACAAGTCGGTGAAAGATGACATGCTCAAGCAAAACCTTGAAGCATCTGGTGTTCGTGTGGGAGAGTCCCTGGACCGCACAACCCTTGCAGACATTGAAAAAGGTCTGGAAGACTTCTATTACAGCGTCGGTAAATACAGCGCCAGCGTGAAAGCGGTAGTGACGCCGCTGCCGCGTAACCGTGTTGACCTGAAACTGGTCTTCCAGGAAGGTGTTTCTGCGAAGATCCAACAGATCAACATTGTGGGTAACCACGCGTTCAGCACCGACGAGCTTATCTCAACGTTCCAGCTGCGTGACGAAGTGCCGTGGTGGAACGTGGTGGGCGATCGTAAATACCAGAAACAGAAACTGGCAGGCGACCTTGAAACCCTGCGCAGCTATTATCTGGATCGCGGTTATGCCCGTTTCAACATTGATTCAACTCAGGTCAGTCTGACTCCGGACAAGAAAGGGATCTACATTACGGTTAACATCACAGAAGGCGATCAATACAAGCTTTCTGGCGTTGAAGTAAGTGGAAACCTGGCGGGGCATTCTGCTGAGATTGAGTCGCTGACCAAAATTCAGCCCGGCGATCTGTATAGCGGTTCTAAAGTCACCAAAATGGAAGACAGTATTAAAAAGCTGCTCGGCCGCTATGGTTACGCTTATCCGCGCGTACAAACTCAGCCGGAAATCAACGACGCAGAGAAAACCGTTAAGCTGCACGTGAACGTTGATGCGGGTAACCGTTTCTACGTGCGTAAGATCCGCTTCGAAGGTAACGATACTTCTAAAGATTCCGTTCTGCGCCGCGAAATGCGCCAGATGGAAGGGGCGTGGTTGGGTAGCGACCTGGTTGACCAGGGTAAAGAGCGTCTGAATCGTCTGGGTTACTTCGAGACGGTTGATACTGATACCCAGCGTGTACCAGGCAGCCCGGATCAGGTTGATGTCGTCTATAAAGTAAAAGAGCGTAACACCGGTAGCTTCAACTTCGGTGTGGGCTACGGTACTGAAAGCGGTGTGAGCTTCCAGGTCGGTGTTCAGCAGGATAACTGGCTGGGTACGGGGTACTCTGTTGGTATCAACGGTACCAAAAACGACTACCAGACCTACTCTGAGTTTTCTGTCACAAACCCATACTTCACCGTTGACGGTGTGAGCCTGGGTGGTCGTATCTTCTATAACGACTTTAAAGCAGACGACGCGGATCTGTCCTCCTATACCAACAAGAGTTACGGTGTAGACGGTACGCTCGGCTTCCCGGTGAACGAATACAACACCCTGCGTGCGGGCTTAGGTTATGTGCATAACGACCTGTCCAACATGCAGCCGCAGGTGGCAATGTGGCGTTATCTGGATTCCATTGGTCAGTCGGCAAGCCGGTCCAGCGATGACAACGGTTTCGCGGCGGATGACTTCACCTTCAACTACGGCTGGACATATAACCGCCTTGACCGTGGCTACTTCCCGACGGAAGGTTCTCGCGTCAATCTGAACGGTAAAGTGACCATTCCTGGCTCTGATAACGAGTTCTACAAGTTGACGCTGGACACGGCGTCTTACTTCCCAATTGATGATGACCACAAGTGGGTTGTCCTGGGTCGTACTCGTTGGGGCTACGGTGACGGGATTGGCAGTAAAGAGTTGCCGTTCTATGAGAACTTCTATGCGGGCGGTTCCAGTACCGTTCGTGGCTTCCAGTCCAATAACATTGGTCCGAAAGCGGTCTACTACGGCGGTAATGACGAAGATAACTGCGCAAGCCGTGATCCGAAACAAGTATGTAGCTCTGATGATGCAGTCGGCGGTAACGCCATGGCCGTGGCGAGCCTTGAGTTCATCACGCCTACGCCGTTCATCAGCGACAAGTACGCGAACTCTGTCCGTACCTCCTTCTTTATGGATGCGGGTACGGTGTGGGATACCAACTGGGAGAATACCGCCCAGATGCGTGCGGCAGGTGTTCCAGACTACAGCGATCCGGGCAACATTCGCATGTCCGCAGGTATCGCATTACAATGGATGTCACCGCTGGGGCCGTTGGTCTTCTCTTACGCCCAGCCGTTTAAGAAATACGATGGAGACAAAGCGGAGCAATTCCAGTTTAACATTGGTAAAACCTGGTAATAATTCGCTGCAAAGGAATGCGTTGGCAGTGTAGCGCTGACAACTGGCGATCGGTAACACGATCGCCTTGCCACGCAAAGAACGGTACCTTCAGGTGCCAATGGGATGGTAAGGAGTTAATTGTGAAAAAGTGGTTATTAGCTGCAGGTCTCGGTTTAGCGATGGCAACTTCTGCTCAGGCAGCGGACAAAATCGCAATCGTCAACATGGGTAATTTGTTCCAGCAAGTTGCACAGAAAACGGGCGTTTCTGCGACGCTGGAAAACGAATTCAAAGGCCGTGCTAGCGAACTGCAACGTATGGAAGGCGACCTCCAGACTAAAATGCAGCGTCTGCAGCGCGATGGTTCTACCATGAAAGCAAGCGATCGCAGCAAGCTGGAAAAAGACGTGATGGCTCAGCGTCAGACCTTCTCCCAGAAAGCGCAGGCTTTCGAGCAGGATCGTCAGCGTCGTTCTAACGAAGAGCGTGGTAAACTGGTTACTCGCATTCAGTCTGCAGTTAAAGCTGTTGCTGCCGATCAGAGCATCGATCTGGTTGTTGATGCGAATGCCGTTGCTTTCAACAGCAGCGATGTTAAAGACATCACCGCTGATGTTCTGAAACAGGTTAAATAAGTAATGCCTTCAATTCGACTGGCTGATTTAGCTCAGCAGTTGGATGCAGAATTACACGGTGATGGCGATATCGTCATCACCGCTGTTGCGTCCATGCAATCTGCTAAAGCTGGCAACATCACTTTCATGGTAAGCCCTAAGTACCGTGAACACCTGGCTCAATGCCAGGCGTCTGCCGTTGTTCTGACGCAGGACGATCTTCCGTTTGCCACTGGCGCTGCTCTGGTAGTGAAAAATCCCTACCTGACGTATGCACGCATGGCCCAAATTCTTGATACCACGCCGCAGCCGGCGCAGAACATTGCGGCTAGTGCCTCAATTGATCCGACGGCTCAGCTGGGTAACAACGTTGCAGTTGGCGCAAACGCTGTCATTGAATCCGGCGTTGTGCTGGGTGACAACGTGGTGATTGGTCCTGGCTGCTTTGTTGGTAAAAATACGAAGATTGGTGCAGGGTCCCGCTTGTGGGCCAATGTATCTGTCTACCACGAGGTTGAGATTGGCGAAAATTGCCTCATTCAATCCAGCACGGTGATTGGTTCTGACGGTTTCGGTTACGCCAACGATCGGGGTAACTGGGTTAAGATCCCACAGTTGGGTCGCGTGATTATCGGCGATCGTGTTGAGATCGGTGCCTGTACCACTATTGACCGCGGTGCGCTTGACGACACCATTATTGGCAATGGTGTTATCATTGATAACCAGTGCCAGATTGCACATAACGTTGTGATTGGCGACAATACCGCAGTTGCGGGCGGCGTGATCATGGCAGGCAGCCTCAAAATTGGCCGTTACTGCATGATTGGCGGTGCCAGCGTGATCAACGGCCATATGGAAATATGCGACAAAGTGACGGTGACAGGTATGGGCATGGTTATGCGTCCTATCACTGAACCTGGCGTCTATTCCTCAGGCATTCCGCTGCAACCGAACAAGGTCTGGCGTAAAACAGCTGCTCTGGTGATGAATATTGATGATATGAGCAAGCGTCTCAAAGCGATTGAGCGCAAAATCGATCAACAAGACTAAGCGTTCATCCGTTTAACGCTAATTTTCCCGGCCTGTCGGCTTTTTTATAAACCGGCAGGCCGTGTTATTATTGCTACTTAGTACATTTGACAGGAAGAGTATTTTGACTACTGACACTCATACTCTGCATATTGAAGAGATTTTAGAACTTCTGCCGCACCGCTACCCGTTTTTGCTGGTAGACCGTGTGCTGGATTTTGAAGAAGGTCGTTTTCTGCGCGCAGTGAAAAATGTCTCCGTTAACGAGCCTTTCTTCCAGGGACACTTCCCTGGTAAGCCGATCTTCCCGGGTGTGTTGATCCTGGAAGCAATGGCACAGGCAACCGGTATTCTGGCGTTTAAAAGCGTAGGTAAACTGGAGCCGGGTGAACTCTATTACTTCGCAGGTATCGATGAGGCGCGCTTTAAGCGTCCAGTCGTGCCTGGTGATCAGATGATCATGGAAGTCACTTTTGAAAAAACGCGTCGCGGCCTGACTCGCTTCAAAGGCGTAGCTCTGGTTGACGGCAAAGTTGTTTGCGAAGCGACGATGATGTGTGCTCGTAGCCGGGAGTCCTGATACGTGATTGATAAATCTGCCTTTATTCATCCTACTGCCATCGTGGAAACCGGTGCCATCATTGGTGCTAACGTCCACGTTGGCCCGTTCTGTATTGTTGGACCCCATGTCGAAATTGGTGAGGGTACAGTACTGAAATCTCACGTTGTGGTGAATGGTCACACGACCATTGGCTGTAATAACGAGATTTATCAGTTCGCTTCTATCGGTGAAGTTAACCAGGATCTGAAATATGCTGGTGAAGCTACCCGTCTGGAAATTGGCGATCGTAACCGTATTCGTGAAAGCGTCACCATTCATCGTGGAACAGTACAGGGCGGTGGGTTGACGAAGGTAGGCAGCGACAACCTGTTTATGGTTAATGCGCATATCGCGCATGACTGTACCGTGGGTGACCGCTGTATCCTCGCCAACAACGCAACGCTGGCGGGGCACGTATCGGTAGATGATTTCGCAATTATCGGTGGTATGACCGCAGTTCATCAGTTCTGCATCATTGGTGCACACGTGATGGTCGGCGGCTGCTCAGGTGTGGCGCAAGACGTTCCACCTTACGTTATTGCGCAGGGTAACCATGCCACGCCATTTGGCGTGAACATCGAAGGTCTCAAGCGCCGTGGCTTTAGCCGTGAAGCGATTACAGCCATCCGCAACGCGTACAAACTGCTGTACCGTAGCGGGAAAACGCTGGAAGAGGCGAAGCCGGAAATTGCCGAGCTGGCGAACAAACACCCTGAAGTGAACGCGTTCATGGAGTTCTTTGACCGTTCAACAAGGGGTCTGATTCGTTAATGGTCGACAGTCGTCCGCTTACGATAGCCCTGGTCGCCGGAGAAACCTCCGGCGATATTCTTGGTGCTGGTCTCATCCGCGCGCTAAAAGCTCGCGTACCTAATGCGCGCTTTGTGGGTGTTGCTGGCCCGCTGATGCAGGCTGAAGGTTGCGAAGCCTGGTATGAGATGGAAGAGCTGGCCGTGATGGGCATCGTTGAGGTGCTGGGGCGTCTGCGTCGCTTACTTCATATTCGTGCCGATCTCACCCGCCGTTTTACCGACCTCAAACCTGATGTGTTTGTCGGTATCGATGCGCCTGATTTCAACATTACCCTCGAAGGGAATTTGAAAAAGCAGGGGATCAAAACCATTCATTACGTCAGTCCGTCCGTCTGGGCGTGGCGACAGAAACGCGTTTTCAAAATCGGAAGATCCACCGATCTGGTGCTGGCTTTCCTGCCTTTCGAAAAAGCGTTTTACGACAGATTTAATGTTCCGTGCCGTTTTATCGGTCATACCATGGCGGATGCGATGCCATTGGATCCGGATAAAAACGCGGCGCGCGACGTACTGGGTATTCCCCATGACGTGCACTGTCTGGCACTGCTGCCTGGCAGCCGCGGTGCTGAAGTTGAAATGCTGAGCGCCGATTTCCTCAAAACAGCGCAAATGCTTCGCCAGACCTATCCCGGCCTTGAAGTGGTCGTGCCGTTGGTGAATGCCAAACGCCGCGAGCAGTTTGAGCGCATCAAAGCGGAAGTCGCCCCGGATCTTCACGTCCGCCTGCTGGACGGGAAAGGGCGGGAAGCGATGTATGCGAGCGATGCCGCGCTGCTGGCCTCCGGCACGGCGGCGCTGGAGTGTATGCTGGCGAAATGCCCGATGGTGGTCGGTTATCGCATGAAGCCGTTCACCTTCTGGCTGGCAAAACGTCTGGTGAAAACGGATTATGTCTCCCTGCCAAACCTGCTTGCCGGTCGCGAGCTGGTGAAAGAGCTGTTGCAGGATGAGTGCCAGCCGCAGGCGCTCGCGGATGCACTGCTGCCGCTGCTGGCAAACGGCAAGACCAGCCACCAGATGCACGATACCTTCCGTGAACTGCATCAACTGATCCGCTGTAATGCTGATGAGCAAGCGGCTGATGCGGTGCTGGAGCTAGCAAAATGATGGAATTTGTTTATCCTCACACCCACCTTGTGGCGGGCGTGGACGAAGTAGGACGCGGCCCGTTAGTAGGCGCAGTGGTCACCGCGGCTGTGATCCTCGATCCGGCTCGTCCGATTATCGGGCTGAACGACTCTAAAAAATTGTCTGAAAAGCGCCGGCTGGCGTTGTTTAGCGAGATTCAGGAGAAGGCGCTGGCCTGGAGCCTGGGGCGCGCTGAACCGCATGAAATAGACGAGCTGAATATTTTGCATGCTACGATGCTGGCGATGCAGCGTGCGGTAGCGGGCCTGAAAATTTCTCCTGAATATGTCCTGATTGACGGAAACCGCTGTCCGGCATTGCCTATGCCTTCAATGGCGGTCGTCAAAGGCGATAGCCGGGTCGCAGAAATTAGCGCAGCTTCTATTATTGCCAAAGTGACGCGCGACGCCGAAATGGCCGCGCTGGACCTCACTTACCCTCAGTATGGTTTCGCCCAGCATAAGGGGTATCCCACACCTTTCCATCTGGAAAGGCTGGCTGAACATGGCGCAACCGAACACCACCGTCGCAGCTTTGGCCCGGTGAAGCGCGCGCTGGGACGGGTGTCCTGAATCAATACGCAAGTCATTAAGTAACGCGGAATCTGAAGATGGCTGAACCACGTTTCGTACACCTGCGGGTGCATAGCGACTACTCCATGATCGATGGGCTGGCAAAGACCGGACCGCTGGTAAAAAAGGCGGCCGCGCTTGGCATGCCTGCGCTGGCGATCACCGATTTTACCAACCTGTGTGGCCTGGTGAAGTTCTACGGAACCGCGCATGGCGCCGGGTTAAAGCCAATTGTCGGCGCGGATTTTCATGTCCAGAGCGAGCTGCTCGGCGATGAAATGACGCAGATCTCCGTGTTGGCGATGAACAACACCGGTTATCAGAACCTTACCCTGCTTATCTCTAAAGCCTATCAGCGTGGATATGGTGCGATGGGCCCGTGGATCGACCGCGACTGGCTGGCAGAGCTGAACGAAGGCCTGCTGCTGATTTCCGGCGGTCGCATGGGCGATGTCGGCAAGTGTCTGCTGCGTGGCAACAGCGCGCTGGTGGATCAGTGCGTCTCGTTCTACGAAGAGTATTTCCCGGATCGCTACTATCTTGAGCTGATCCGCACCGGGCGCGCGGACGAAGAGAGCTATCTGCATGCCGCCGTGGCACTCGCCGAAGAGCGCGGTCTGCCTGTGGTGGCCACCAACGATGTCCGTTTCCTTGAAGCGGGTGATTTTGACGCACATGAAATTCGTGTGGCGATCCATGACGGCTTCACCCTCGACGATCCTAAACGTCCGCGTAACTACTCCTCTCAGCAGTATATGCGCAACGAAGAGGAGATGTGTGAGCTCTTCTCTGACATCCCGGAAGCGCTGGAAAACAGCGTTGAAATAGCAAAACGCTGTAACGTCACCGTGCGTCTCGGCGAGTACTTCCTGCCGCAGTTCCCGACGGGTGACATGACCACGGAAGATTTCCTGGTCGTAAAATCGAAGGAAGGCCTTGAAGAGCGTCTGGAGTTCCTGTTCCCGGATGAAGCCGTTCGCAAAGAGAAACGCCCACCGTACGATGAACGTCTGGATATTGAACTCCAGGTGATCAACCAGATGGGCTTCCCCGGCTACTTCCTGATCGTTATGGAGTTTATCCAGTGGTCGAAGGATAACGGCGTGCCTGTAGGTCCGGGCCGTGGTTCCGGTGCGGGATCGCTTGTGGCCTACGCGCTTAAAATTACCGATCTCGACCCGCTGGAGTTTGACCTGCTGTTCGAACGTTTCCTTAACCCGGAACGTGTTTCCATGCCCGACTTTGACGTCGACTTCTGCATGGAGAAACGCGACCAGGTGATCGAGCACGTCGCCGATATGTACGGCCGTGATGCGGTATCGCAGATTATTACGTTCGGTACGATGGCGGCGAAAGCGGTTATCCGTGACGTCGGCCGCGTGCTGGGCCACCCGTACGGGTTTGTTGATCGTATCTCCAAGCTGGTGCCGCCCGATCCGGGCATGACGCTGGCAAAAGCGTTTGAAGCCGAACCTCAGCTGCCGGAAATCTACGAAGCCGACGAAGAAGTAAAAGCGCTGATCGACATGGCGCGCAAGCTGGAAGGCGTCACGCGTAACGCCGGTAAGCATGCGGGTGGCGTGGTTATCGCCCCGACCAAAATCACCGACTTCGCACCGCTATACTGCGATGAAGCGGGCCAGCACCCGGTTACCCAGTTCGATAAGAACGACGTAGAATACGCCGGGCTGGTGAAGTTCGACTTCCTTGGCCTGCGTACGTTGACGATCATCGACTGGGCGCTGAAGATGATCAACCCGCGCCGGGAAAAGCAGGGCCTTGAGCCAATAGACATCGCTGCCATCCCGCTGGATGACAAAAAAAGTTTCGACATGCTGCAGCGCTCGGAGACTACCGCCGTCTTCCAGCTTGAATCCCGCGGCATGAAAGATCTGATTAAACGTCTGCAGCCCGACTGCTTCGAAGATATGATCGCACTGGTGGCCCTGTTCCGTCCGGGCCCGCTGCAGTCGGGGATGGTAGATAACTTTATCGACCGTAAGCACGGACGCGAAGAGATTTCCTATCCGGACGTTCAGTGGCAGCACGAAAGCCTGAAGCCGGTACTGGAACCAACCTACGGCATCATCCTGTATCAGGAACAGGTGATGCAGATTGCCCAGGTGCTTTCCGGCTATACCCTCGGCGGCGCGGACATGCTGCGTCGTGCAATGGGTAAGAAAAAGCCGGAAGAGATGGCCAAGCAGCGAGGCACTTTCGAAGAAGGCGCGAGAAAAAACGGCGTTGATGGTGAACTGGCGATTAAGATCTTTGACCTGGTGGAGAAATTCGCCGGGTACGGATTTAACAAATCCCACTCCGCCGCCTATGCTTTGGTGTCGTATCAAACGCTGTGGCTGAAAGCGCACTATCCTGCTGAATTTATGGCGGCGGTAATGACGGCCGATATGGACAACACCGAGAAGGTGGTTGGCCTGGTGGACGAGTGCTGGCGCATGGGGCTCAAGATCCTGCCGCCGGACATTAACTCGGGTCTCTACCACTTCCACGTCAACGACGACGGGGAGATCGTTTACGGGATCGGCGCGATCAAAGGCGTGGGCGAAGGCCCGATCGAGGCGATCATCGAAGCGCGTAACAACGGTGGGTATTTCCGCGAGCTGTTCGATCTTTGCGCCCGTACTGATACTAAAAAACTGAACCGCCGCGTGCTGGAAAAACTGATCATGTCCGGCGCGTTTGACAGGCTGGGACCGCACCGCGCCGCGCTGATGAACTCGCTGGGCGACGCCCTTAAAGCGGCGGATCAGCATGCAAAAGCGGAAGCGATTGGTCAGGCGGATATGTTTGGCGTGCTGGCGGAAGAGCCAGAGCAGATTGAACAGTCATACTCCAACTGCCAGCCGTGGCCTGAACAGGTGGTACTGGATGGGGAGCGTGAAACGTTAGGCTTGTACCTGACGGGGCACCCAATCAACCAGTACATCAAAGAAATTGAGCGCTATGTCGGCGGCCACAGGCTAAAAGACATGCATCCGACAGATCGTGGTAAAATCACCACGGCTGCGGGGCTCGTGATTGCTGCAAGGGTAATGGTCACCAAGCGCGGCAATCGTATCGGCATCTGTACGTTGGATGACCGTTCCGGGCGTCTGGAGGTGATGTTATTCACCGACGCGCTGGATAAATACCAGCACTTGCTGGAAAAAGACCGCATACTTATCGTCAGCGGACAGGTCAGCTTTGATGACTTCAGCGGGGGGCTTAAAATGACCGCCCGCGAAGTGATGGACATTGACGAAGCCCGGGAAAAATATGCTCGCGGGCTTGCTATCTCGCTGACGGACAGGCAAATTGATGACCAGCTTTTAAACCGACTCCGTCAGTCTCTGGAACCCCACCGCTCGGGGACCATTCCAGTACATCTCTACTATCAGAGGGCGGATGCACGTGCGCGGTTGCGCTTTGGTGCAACGTGGCGTGTCTCTCCGAGCGATCGTTTACTGAACGATCTCCGTGGCCTCATTGGTTCGGAGCAGGTGGAACTGGAGTTTGACTAATACAGGAATACTATGAGTCTGAATTTCCTTGATTTCGAACAGCCGATTGCAGAGCTGGAAGCGAAAATCGATTCTCTGACAGCGGTAAGCCGTCAGGATGAAAAACTGGATATTAACATCGACGAAGAAGTGCATCGTCTGCGCGAGAAAAGCGTAGAGTTGACGCGCAAAATCTTTGCCGATCTCGGCGCATGGCAGGTGGCCCAGTTGGCACGCCATCCACAGCGTCCGTACACCCTGGATTATGTCCGCCTGGCGTTTGACGAATTTGACGAACTGGCAGGCGATCGCGCATACGCTGACGATAAAGCTATCGTTGGCGGTATCGCGCGTCTGGACGGACGCCCGGTGATGATCATTGGTCATCAGAAAGGTCGTGAAACCAAAGAGAAAATCCGTCGTAACTTCGGGATGCCAGCACCAGAAGGCTACCGTAAGGCCCTGCGTCTGATGGAGATGGCTGAACGGTTCAACATGCCTATCATCACTTTCATCGACACCCCGGGTGCTTACCCTGGCGTGGGCGCAGAAGAGCGCGGTCAGTCTGAAGCTATCGCGCGCAACCTGCGCGAGATGTCTCGTCTGAAGGTGCCGGTCATCTGTACCGTTATTGGTGAAGGCGGTTCCGGTGGTGCGCTGGCCATTGGCGTGGGCGATAAAGTGAATATGCTGCAGTACAGCACCTATTCCGTTATCTCCCCGGAAGGCTGTGCGTCCATTCTGTGGAAAAGCGCCGACAAAGCGCCGCTGGCTGCAGAAGCAATGGGCATCATTGCGCCGCGCCTGAAAGAGCTTAAGCTGATCGACTCCATCATCCCGGAACCGCTGGGTGGTGCGCATCGTAAGCCGGAAGTGATGGCCGCTTCCCTGAAAGCACAGCTGCTGGCTGACCTGGCGGATCTGGACGTGCTGAGCAAAGACGATCTGCTCAACCGTCGCTACCAGCGTCTGATGACCTACGGTTACGCGTAAGTTTCATAATTATCTGAAAAGCCGCACACTGTTGCGGCTTTTTTTATACCTGCGGTTTAGCCGGGCTATGCTTAGCTAATGTTTTTTAAGGAGGAAGCCCATGAATATCATTGCCATTATGGGGCCACACGGCGTCTTTTATAAAGATGAGCCGATTAAGGAGCTGGAGCAAGCCCTGCAGTCGCGCGGGTATCAGCTGATCTGGCCGCACAACAGCGCCGACCTGCTGAAGTTCATCGAGCATAATCCGCGTATCTGTGGCGTGATCTTCGACTGGGATGAATATGACCTCGAACTGTGCAGCGATATCAACAAGCTGAATGAATATCTCCCGCTGTACGCGTTCATCAATACCCACTCGACGATGGACGTCAGCGCCAATGACATGCGAATGGCGCTGTGGTTCTTTGAATATTCGCTCGGCGTGGCGGAGGATATTGCGACCCGCATTCAGCAATATACCGGTGAATATCTTGATAACATTACGCCGCCGTTTACCCGCGCGCTCTTCACCTACGTGAAGGAAGGCAAATATACCTTCTGTACGCCAGGCCATATGGCGGGAACGGCCTATCAAAAAAGCCCGGTGGGCTGCCTGTTCTATGATTTCTTTGGCGGCAACACGCTGAAAGCGGACGTGTCGATTTCAGTCACCGAATTAGGCTCTCTACTGGATCACACCGGTCCGCACCTGGAGGCCGAAGAGTATATTGCCCGCACCTTTGGCGCAGAGCAGAGCTATATGGTGACCAACGGCACCTCGACCTCGAACAAAATCGTCGGGATGTACGCTGCCCCTGCAGGCAGTACCTTGCTGATTGACCGCAACTGTCATAAATCGCTGGCGCATCTGCTGATGATGAGCGACGTCGTGCCGCTCTGGCTGTCACCCACGCGCAACGCGCTCGGTATTCTTGGCGGCATCCCGCGTCGTGAGTTTACGCATGACGCCATAGAAGGTAAGGTCGCGGCGATCCCCGGCGCGAGCTGGCCTGTTCACGCGGTGATCACTAACTCCACCTACGACGGCCTGCTGTACAACACCAACTGGATCAAGCAGACGCTGGATGTGCCGTCGATCCACTTTGATTCAGCGTGGGTGCCGTACACCAATTTCCACCCGATTTACGCCGGTAAAAGCGGTATGAGCGGCGAGCGTGTGCCGGGCAAAGTGTTCTTCGAAACGCAGTCGACGCATAAAATGCTGGCTGCGTTTTCGCAGGCTTCGTTAATTCACATCAAAGGTGAGTACGACGAAGATACGTTTAACGAAGCCTTTATGATGCACACCACTACCTCGCCGAGCTATCCGCTGGTGGCCTCGATTGAAACGGCCGCGGCGATGTTGCGTGGCAATCCGGGCAAACGCCTGATCAACCGCTCGGTGGAGCGCGCGCTGCATTTCCGCAAAGAAGTTCAGCGGCTGAAAGATGAAGCCGACGGCTGGTTCTTTGATATCTGGCAGCCGGAAGAGATTGATGAAGCTGAATGCTGGCCCGTCTCGCCCGGCGAAGACTGGCATGGTTTCCGGGATGCCGATGCCGACCATATGTTCCTCGATCCGGTCAAAGTGACGATCCTGACACCG
This sequence comes from Enterobacter sp. JMULE2, assembly GCF_013337145.1. Classification (NCBI taxonomy): domain Bacteria; kingdom Pseudomonadati; phylum Pseudomonadota; class Gammaproteobacteria; order Enterobacterales; family Enterobacteriaceae; genus Enterobacter; species Enterobacter sp. JMULE2. Next base: position 347,727 of record NZ_SGWD01000015.1, on the reverse strand, counting down.
GGCATGGACGAGCAGGGCATTATGGGTGATGAAGGGATCCCCGCCGCTCTGGTGGCGAAGTTCCTGGACGAGCGCGGCGTGGTGGTGGAGAAAACCGGGCCGTATAACCTACTGTTCCTGTTCAGCATTGGGATCGACAAAACCCGCGCGATGGGGTTGTTGCGCGGCCTGATGGAGTTTAAGCGCGCCTACGATCTCAACCTGCGAGTGAAGAACATGCTGCCGGATCTTTACGCGGAGGATCCTGACTTCTATCGGAATATGCGCATTCAGGATCTGGCTCAGGGGATCCACAAACTGATCCGCCAGCACGACCTGCCGCGTCTGATGCTGCAGGCGTTTGATGTCCTACCGGAAATGAAACTCACGCCACACAAAGCGTGGCAGCGGCAGGTGAAAGGCGAGGTGGAAACCATCGAGCTGGAAAATGTGGTCGGGCGGGTGTCGGCCAACATGATCCTGCCTTATCCGCCGGGTGTTCCGCTTTTAATGCCCGGTGAGATGATCACCGAGGAGAGTCGGGCGGTGCTCGATTTCCTGTTGATGCTCTGCTCTGTTGGACGCCATTATCCGGGCTTTGAGACCGATATCCACGGTGCGAAGCGCGATGAGCAGGGTGTGTACTGGGTGCGAGTCCTAAAATAAAGGTGACCGCTTGCAAGGTGCGGGTTTTCGGTTGTAACGTTCAGGCATCATAAAAAGGAGAAGCTATGCTGGGTTTAAAAGCTGTTCATCATATTGCGATTATTGCGACCGATTACGCAAAAAGTAAGTCCTTCTATTGCGATATCCTTGGCTTTACGCTGCTCAGTGAGGCTTATCGCGAGGAGCGCGACTCCTGGAAGGGCGATCTGGCGTTAAACGGGCAATATGTGATTGAGCTGTTCTCATTTCCTTTTCCGCCTGCGCGTCCTTCCCGGCCGGAAGCCTGCGGCCTGCGCCATCTGGCCTTTAGCGTTGATGACCTTAATAGCGCGGTCAAGCATCTGGAATCGCACGGCGTGATGTGCGAAGCGATACGCGTCGATCCGTTCACCGACAAGCGTTTTACCTTTTTCAGCGACCCCGATGGCCTGCCGCTGGAGCTTTACCAGCAGTAATCGCCGTCATGTGTGATAATGCCCGCTTAGCCCGGGCATTTTTTATGTGTAATTTCCTATGACCTTACCCGCTATCGCACAAGCCGTTTCACCGTACCGCCAGCTGCTGGTGGGGTTTAGCGGTGGGCTGGATTCCACCGTTTTGCTCCATCGCCTTAAACTCTGGCGTGACCAGGAGCCTGACGTCCAGCTCCGGGCGATACATATTCATCACGGGTTAAGTCCTCATGCTGATGCATGGGGAGCGCACTGTGAAGCCCTCTGTGAGGCGTGGAGCATTCCGTTGAGGGTTGAACGCGTGATTCTCCACGAGGAAGGGCTGGGCATTGAGGCGCAGGCACGCAAGGCCCGCTATGCCGCTTTTGCTCGCGCCTTACGGCCCGGTGAAGCACTCGTTACGGCGCAGCATCTTGACGATCAGTGCGAAACGTTTTTACTTGCGCTTAAGCGGGGCAGTGGTCCGGCGGGGTTATCCGCCATGCCTGAGCGCGCGCGTTTTGCCGGAACCGAATTAATCCGCCCGCTGCTGGGTGAAACACGTGCTTCTCTTGAATCCTGGGCGCATGAATATCAGCTGAGCTGGATTGAGGACGAAAGCAATCAGGACGACAGCTACGATCGTAACTTCCTGCGTCTGCGCGTCTTACCGCTACTGACCGAACGCTGGGAGCACTTTGCTGAAGCGACGGCCAGGAGCGCCACGCTCTGTGCCGAGCAGGAAAGCCTGCTGGATGAGTTGCTGAGTGAAGAGCTGGCCGAGCTGATTTCCTCTGAGGGTGCGCTGGCAATTGCGCCGCTGGAAGCGATGAGTGCGGTACGCCGTGCTGCAGTTTTACGCCGCTGGTTGGCCTCTCATCATGCCGTCATGCCGTCGCGAGCAATGCTCGGCAGAATATGGGATGAAGTGGCGAAGGCGCGAGAAGATGCCACGCCGAGCGTTTACCTGAACGGCTTCGAGGTCAGGCGCTATCAGGGGAAACTGTGGTGGGTTAAATCCCGTTCTTCTCTTTCTGATGTTGTTCTCGACTGGCCCTGCGTGGTGGAAGCGCTGATATTACCCGCTGGCGCGGGTAGTGTATCCCTGACGAATGCCGGTCACGTGCGTCTGCCAGAAGCGGATGAGCCCGTTACGGTGCGTTTTAAAGCCGGTGGTTTGCTGCATATCGTCGGGCGTAATGGCGGACGAAAGCTGAAGAAGATCTGGCAGGAGAACAATGTGCCGCCCTGGCTGCGCGATACCACGCCGCTGCTGTTTTATGGTGAGACGCTTATCGCCGCTGCGGGCGTGTTTATCACGGAAGAAGGGTGGACAGAAAAGGGCGTTTCGTTTGAGTGGAATGCGTAACGGGCAGCCGGGCTGCCCGTGAATGTCATCAGGATTCGCTTACCACAACGGTACCGATTTCCGGGTGGCTGAAGCTGGCAATTTTGTCCAGACGAAGCTCGCGCGTCGCGCCGGCATCTTCCACTATCAGATATTCCACATTCTTACGTGAAACCAAATCGCTGGCCTTCGCCTTCAACACTTCGCCATCTTTTAGCTCCAGCGTCAGTATTAAATGATGCTGGCAGGCGAGTTCGAGGTTGTCATAGTCATCACAATTGATGGGTTGATAAGTATCATTCATCGACATAATCGCTCACCAGTAAATTCGCCGCAGCATACGCTGCTTTTTCCCTGACCGACTCTGAAAGGCTCTCATCAGAGGCCACTTCATTAAGCACCTTCAATACACAGCCCAACGCGTCCGGGACATACCCTAGATCGCCGCTGGCGATTTCCGCATACCGTTTGCGAATTAACTCACAATAATTATTCACATCCCCTCCCGCCAGCGCACTGACTTACTGTGAGATATCATTAAGCCTACGAAGATAAACTCGGTTTAGCAAGGTGACTATACCATACTCATTTAAGCAATATCAGCGCCTTGATAGCGCACTATTCATCACCTCGTAACAGCGTTTTGCTCCGGTTTTCGCTACAATGTCAGCCTGAATCGAAAGGAGTTCTCTGATGGCGCTGAAAGCGACAATTTATAAAGCTGTGGTCAATGTGGCGGATCTTGACCGCAACCAGTTCCTTGATGCGTCATTGACGCTGGCGCGTCACCCCTCTGAAACCCAGGAACGCATGATGCTGCGCCTGCTGGCGTGGATTAAATACGCCGACGAGCGTTTGCAATTTACACGTGGTTTGAGTGCGGAAGATGAACCCGAAGCCTGGCTGCGCAACGATCATCTCGGTATCGATTTGTGGATTGAGCTTGGCCTGCCGGATGAGCGCAGGATTAAAAAGGCGTGCACCCAGTCCGCTGAGGTGGCGTTATTCGCGTATAATCAACGCGCTGCGGAGATCTGGTGGCAGCAAAACAAGAGCAAGTGCGGACAGTTTAAAAATCTCACCGTCTGGTATCTGGATGATGAGCAGCTGGCGCAACTGAGCGAGTTTGCTGGCCGAACGATGGTCCTGCAGGCGACGATTCAGGACGGTGCGATCTGGCTTTCTGATTCTCAGAATAATCTGGAAATCCATTTAACGGCGTGGCAACCGGCGTCATGATTGTTTTGTCCCGAAACGTCAGCATTCCGGATAACGAGCTGGAGATCACTGCCATCCGGGCGCAGGGCGCGGGCGGTCAGCACGTTAACAAGGCCTCAACGGCTATCCATTTGCGCTTTGACATTCGGGCCTCCAGCCTGCCAGAGTATTATAAAGAAAGTCTGCTTGCCGCCAGCCATCATCTGATCACCAGCGATGGCGTCATTGTGATTAAAGCGCAGGAGTACCGCAGCCAGGAGTTAAACCGGGAAGCGGCGATTGCGAGGCTGGTGGCGATGATTAAAGACTTAACGACAGTGCAGAAAAGCCGTCGGGCAACGCGGCCCACACGTGCATCGAAAGAGCGCCGGCTGTCGTCAAAGGCGCAGAAATCCACAGTGAAAGCACTACGCGGTAAAGTTCGTCGCCCTACAGAGTGACGAAAGGGAACACACTTTTCATAAGGAATTCATTGTGAAAAAAGTATTATGGTCAGCGCTGGCAGTGAGTACGCTGTTTGCGCTTTTTGGGTGTAACAACCGTTCGGAAACGCAGGTATTACAGCCTACGCAAACCGAAGAATTAAAGCCGATGCAGCAGAGCTGGCGTGGCGTATTGCCTTGTGCAGACTGTGAGGGCATTGAAACATCCCTGTTCCTGCAAAAAGACGGCACATGGGTAATGAACCAGCGCTATCAGGGCGCGAAAGAGCCTTCTTCGTTTGGGACTTACGGAACCTGGGCACGTACGGCTGAGAAGCTGGTCCTGACGGATACGACCGGTGAGAAAACCTGGTTCCGCCCTAAAGGTGACAGCATGGAAATGCTTGACCGTGAAGGCAATCCTATTGAGTCTCAGTTCAACTACACGCTCGCCCCGGTAAAAGCGGCACTGCCTGCTACGCCAATGGCGATGCGAGGAATGTATTTCTACATGGCAGATGCGGCAATCTTCACCGATTGCGTCACCGGTAAGAAAGTCAGCGTGGCAAACAATGCTCAGCTGGAGCGTGATTACGCCGTGGCGCGCGGCAACGACAGCAAGCCGGTTCTGCTGACGGTGGATGGTCACTTTACCCTGGAGCCGAACCCGGACAGCGGTGAGATGGTGAAAACACTGGTGGCCGATAAAGACGCGAAATTTGTTGCAGGTAAAAACTGCGACAGTAAATAAGCTGACGTCACGCCATTAAAAAACCCCGCCGGAGCGGGGTTTTTTGTTTCTTAACCTTTAATGGCTTTCACCAGGTAATCAAGAATGTCGCCAGTCTTGATCATCTGTTTCTCGCCGCTGCGACGGTATTTGTATTCAATCTCGTCGCTGTCGAGATTACGGTCGCCGATGACAACGGTGTGCGGAATACCGATCAGTTCCATATCAGCAAACATCACGCCAGGACGCTCTTTACGGTCATCCATCAGCACGTCGATGCCCTTGGCACGCAGCTCAGCGTAAAGTTTTTCCGCCAGTTCCTGCACGCGGTAAGACTTATGCATGTTCATTGGCAGAATCGCAACCTGGAACGGCGCGATGTTGTCCGGCCAGACGATGCCGCGCTCGTCGTAGTTTTGCTCGATAGCCGCAGCAACAACACGCGTCACCCCGATACCGTAGCAGCCCATTGTCAGAACCTGGTTACGGCCATCTTCGCCCTGAACGGCAGCGTTCATCGCGCGGGAGTATTTATCGCCTAACTGGAAGATATGACCCACTTCGATACCACGCTTGATCATCAGCGTACCCTGGCCGTCCGGGCTTGGATCGCCTGCAACCACGTTACGGATGTCAGCCACTTCTGGCGTCGCCACGTCGCGATCCCAGTTGATGCCGAAGTAGTGCTTACCGTCGATGTTTGCTCCAGCAGAGAAGTCGCTCATTGCGGCAACCGTGCGGTCAATAACAACCGGAACCGGCAGATTGACTGGACCCAGTGAACCTGGACCCGCATTTACAACGGCGCGGATTTCCGCTTCCGTGGCGAAGGTCAGCGGGCTGGCAACCTGCGGCAGCTTCTCGGCTTTCACTTCGTTCAGCTCGTGATCGCCACGGACCAGCAGGGCAACCAGCGGGTATGCGCTACCCTCGGTGGATTTCACCAGCAAGGTTTTTACCGTTTTCTCAATCGGCAGGTTGAACTGTTCAACCAGCTCAACGATGGTTTTGGCGTTTGGCGTATCAACCAGCTTCATCTCTTCGGTGGCAGCAGCGCGTGGCGTTTTTGGTGCCAATGCTTCAGCAAACTCGATGTTTGCCGCGTAATCAGAGGAGTCAGAGAAGATCACATCGTCTTCACCACTCTGTGCCAGTACCTGGAACTCATGGGATGCGCTACCGCCAATAGAACCGGTATCAGCCTGCACCGCGCGGAAATCCAGACCCATGCGGGAGAAGATTTTGCTGTACGCAGCGTACATGGCGTCGTAAGTCTCTTGCAGCGACTCCTGAGAAGTATGGAAAGAGTAGGCGTCTTTCATCAGGAATTCGCGAGAGCGCATGACGCCAAAGCGTGGACGCACTTCGTCACGGAATTTGGTCTGGATCTGGAAGAAGTTCAGCGGCAGCTGCTTGTATGAGCTCAGCTCATTACGGATCAGGTCGGTAATGACTTCTTCATGCGTTGGGCCGAGGACAAACGGACGATCGCCGCGATCGGCAATACGCAGCAGTTCCGGACCGTACTGCTCCCAGCGACCGCTCTCCTGCCACAGTTCAGAGGGTTGAACAACCGGCATTAACACCTCGATAGCACCGGCGTTGTTCATCTCTTCACGCACGATGTTTTCGACTTTTTTCAGGACGCGCACGCCGGTCGGCAGCCAGGTGTATAACCCGGAGGCCAGCTTGCGGATCATCCCGGCGCGCAGCATCAGCTGATGGCTGATCACTTCGGCGTCGGCAGGTGTCTCCTTTAACGTGGAGAGCAGATATTGGCTAGTACGCATGTTGTTACGGTTCCGTTTCGACGAGTAGAGCTGGCTTAAAGGCCAACCTGACACAAAAAAGTGGTTTAGTTTACCAGTGTGGCAAAGATGCCAAAAGAGAGGAGGTTAAAATTACCTGGGTTCCAGGGCAAACACTTCAAAACCTGCCCCGGTAACGCGCCAGCGGACGTTAAAATCCAGTAGCCAGACGGCATAGGTTTTACCGGCTTCCTCTTCTTTTCGGTAGGCGGGACGAGGGTCCTGCGCCAGTACTTCACCGATAAAGTCCCGAAGATGGGGATAACGCTTCTCGAGCTGATGTATCTGGACGGTGAGTTCAGGCGTGAAGTGTACCGGCATATCAGCCTGTGGGGCGTCCTGAGCATAACTTGCCCGGGCGTCCGGTAGCGCTTCAGCGAAAGGCAAATATGGCTTGATGTCGATAACCGGCGTGCCATCCACCAGGTCAAGACTGCCTAACTCGAGGATCACCTGATCCTTCTGACAGCGTATACCTTTCAGTTCAACCAGCGACATGCCGATGGGGTTGGGGCGAAAGGTCGAACGGGTGGCGAAAACGCCCATTCTTGCATTTCCTCCCAGACGGGGAGGGCGCACCGTAGGGCGCCAGCCACCTTCCATGGTCTGGTGAAATACAAAGACAACCCACAGGTGGCTGAAGGCGTCGAGCCCGCGTACCGCATCGGCCTGATTGTAGGGCGCGATCAGATGAAGCTCGCCGCCGCCCCGTGTCACCAGACCGGGCTGGCGCGGTACGGCGAATTTCTCTTTATAAGGAGAGTGGATAACGCCTATTTGCTCAAACTGAAATGCACTCATTTCGCCGTAATGTTTAGTGCAGAACCGATACAAACAGCCTGACGATAACATCCTGGCGTACCGCTGGTCACTTCACAGCTGTGCAGCAGCACCGCGTTGGCTTTCATTTTGGACGCGTTAATCTGCATACGCTTGCGGGCCGTTGGAATGTTTGGAGGAGAGTCCTGATTTGTTGCCTGGCAGGATTCGCCGCTCACTTCACCCAGTTCACGGAATGGCTTGCCCACGAGATCGTCGGCTTTAGTGATAATGCGTACCGGTGCAGGGCGAGGCGCTTTCGGTTTTGCTGGCTCCGCTTTAGGCGGGGTTGCTGTGCTTTGAACAGGTTCAACAGGAGATCTGCTTAGCATAGAACAGCCGCTCAGCATGAGTGCTAAGAGACAGATCGGTAAAGCACGCATAATAGTTCCTCAATGGATAATCAAAACAACGGATATTGAATCAGTTGCCTGCATAAATGACAAGACGGGCATAAGCCCGTCCTGATGATATTACACTGAGAGGAGATTACCAGCCTTTAACAGCACCGCCGTTAAACACCTTGTTGGCTTCCTGGTAAACTTCGTCAGACTGATAAGCCTGAACAAATTTCTTCACGTTTTCCGCGTCTTTGTTGTCTTCACGAGTCACGATCAGGTTGACGTATGGAGAGTCTTTATCTTCAACGAAGATGCCGTCTTTCGCAGGGGTCAGGCCGATCTGGCTGGCGTAGGTGGTGTTGATCACCGCCAGCGCGATCTGTGCATCGTCAAGTGAACGTGGCAACTGTGGTGCTTCCAGCTCAACCAGTTTCAGATTTTTCGGATTCTCGATAACGTCCAGTGCAGTCGGCAGCAAACCCACGCCGTCTTTCAGTTTAATCAGGCCCACTTTCTGCAGCAGCAGCAGGGAGCGACCGAGGTTTGTTGGGTCGTTAGGGATCGCGACCTGGGAGCCAGGCTGCAGTTCATCAAGCGATTTGATTTTTTTCGAGTAACCGGCAATTGGGTAAACGAAGGTGTTACCGGCCGCAACGAGCTTGTAGCCGCGATCTTTGATCTGCTGATCCAGGTATGGTTTGTGCTGGAAGGCGTTGGCGTCAATATCGCCTTTGCTCAGCGCTTCGTTCGGCAGCACGTAATCGTTGAAGGTTACCAGCTCAACGTCCAGACCATATTTTTCTTTCGCCACTTTCTGCGCAACTTCAGCAACCTGCTGCTCAGCACCCACGATAACGCCCACTTTAATGTGGTTTGGATCTTTTTCGTCCTGACCGCAACCCACCAGTGCCAGAGAGCCGATCAGCGCGCCTACCGCTGCAAGGGTCTTTAATTTAAACGCCATGTTTTATCCTTAACTCGTCGAGTTTGTGTTGTGTGTAACGTTATTTGTGAGTAACAGCCCGGACGATGCGATCGCCAGAGAATTGGATTAAGTAAACCAGCACAACCAGCAATACCAGAACGGTATTCATTACGGTAGCGTTATAACCAATATAGCCATATTGATAGCCGATCTGGCCTAAACCGCCAGCACCCACTGCGCCACCCATCGCCGAATAGCCGACCAGCGTGATGAGCGTGATGGTCGCTGCGTTCACCAGGCCAGGCAACGCTTCAGGCAGCAGCACTTTGCGTACGATCTGCATCGGCGTTGCGCCCATTGCGCGGGAGGCTTCGATCAGACCGGTTGGGATCTCCAGCAGGGCGTTTTCCACCATACGGGCGATAAACGGCGCTGCACCTACGGTTAGCGGAACGATGGCCGCCTGCAGACCGATAGACGTTCCGACGATCACGCGGGTAAACGGAATCATCCATACCAGCAGGATAATGAACGGGATGGAACGGAAGATATTCACCAGCGCAGAGAGGGTGCGATACAGCTTCGCGTTCTCAATGATTTGACCCGGACGCGTCACGTACAGCAGGACGCCGACCGGCAGACCAATCACAAAACCAAAGAAGCCCGATACAAAGGTCATTGCCAGCGTTTCCCAAACGCCGCGAACCAGCAGCCACATCATCGGCTCAGACATAACCCAGTACCTCTACTTTTACATGATGTTCTTGCAGCCAGGCAATCGCCGCCTGGGTTTCTTCTTGTGTCCCGTGCATTTCCGTCAGCATGATGCCGAACTTCACGCCACCGGCGTAATCCATCTGCGCGCTAATGATGTTGTTGTTCACATTAAAGCGACGTGCAGTTTCGGAAAGCAGTGGAGCGTCAACGGACTGACCGGTGAATTCCATACGCAGCATTGGGACGCTGTCTGCCGTTGCTTCTGTTTTCAGACGTTCCAGATAATCTTCCGGAATATCCAGATGCAGCGTGGACTGAATAAACTGCTGCGCCAGCGGAGTTTTCGGATGCGAGAACACTTCACTTACCGTGTCCTGCTCGATCAGTTCACCGTTACTGATGACCGCCACGCAGTCACAGATGCGTTTCACCACATCCATTTCGTGCGTAATAAGGAGGATCGTCAGGCCCAGGCGACGATTAATATCTTTCAGCAGTTCCAGAATCGAACGAGTGGTCGCCGGGTCCAGTGCGCTGGTCGCTTCATCGCACAGCAGCACCTTAGGATTACTTGCCAGCGCGCGGGCAATGGCCACACGCTGTTTCTGCCCACCGGACAGGTTCGCCGGGTAGCTATCATGTTTATCGCCCAGACCCACGAGGTCGAGCAGTTCGGTGACGCGACGCTTCACTTCTTCTTTAGGCGTGTTGTCCAGCTCCAGCGGTAATGCGACGTTACCGAAAACGGTACGGGAAGCCAGCAGGTTGAAGTGCTGGAAGATCATGCCAATCTGGCGGCGTGCTTTAGTGAGTTCTTTCTCTGAGAGGGCGGTAAGCTCTTGCCCGCCAACTTCAACGCTGCCCTGGGTTGGACGCTCAAGCAGGTTAACACAACGGATCAGCGTACTTTTACCTGCACCCGATGCGCCAATGACGCCATAAATTTGACCAGCAGGAACATGCAGGCTGACATTGTTCAACGCCTGAATGGTTCGGTTCCCCTGCTGGAACACTTTGGTGATATTGGAAAGTTTAATCATTAGATTATTTTTATCATATGTAAGTTAGCCGTGGCATTTTGTTCTGCCAGATACGGGTGATGACCGTAAACAAAACGGATGTTAAGGCATCCAGACGTCTAAATCAATCCAACTCTGTGCGATGAGCACTTTATTGCGCTGCGATTCATGAGATACTAGCGGAACATGCCTTTTTCAGGAGCAAACCGGTGGCAAAATCAGTACCCGCAATTTTTCTCGATCGTGATGGCACTATTAATGTGGATCATGGTTACGTCCACGAGATTGATGAGTTCGAGTTTATCGAGGGCGCAATAGATGCCATGCGCCAGCTGAAAGAGAGGGGTTATGCGCTGGTGGTTGTGACTAACCAGTCCGGTATTGCACGCGGTAAATTCACCGAAGCGCAGTTCGAGACGCTGACGGAATGGATGGACTGGTCGCTGGCCGATCGCGGTGTGGATCTCGACGGCATCTATTATTGTCCACATCACCCGCAGGGAACGGTAGAAGAGTATCGCCAGACCTGTGATTGCCGTAAACCGCATCCGGGGATGTTCATCTCTGCGCAGGAATTTCTGCACATTGATATGGCTGCCTCTTATATGGTGGGCGATAAACTGGAAGATATGCAGGCAGCTGCTGCTGCGGGTGTTGGGACCAAAATATTAGTTCGCACCGGTAAGCCAGTGACGCCAGAAGCAGAGAATGCAGCAGATTGGGTAATTAATAGTCTGGCAGACCTGCCTGAAGAGATTAAAAAGCACCAAAAATAGCCTTTTTGGTGAAAAGGTGAGCGGTCGAAATAAAAATGCATATTTCCGCTTGTCATTCCTCGGCGGCTCCCTATAATGCGCCTCCATCGACACGGAACATGTGAATCACTTCACAAACAACCGGGTCGGTTGAAGAGAAAAAATCCTGAAATAACGGGTTGACTCTGAAAGAGGAAAGCGTAATATACGCCACCTCGCAACGGTGAGCGAAAGCCGCGTTGCACTGCTCTTTAACAATTTATCAGACAATCTGTGTGGGCACTCAAAGTGACATGGATTCTTAATGTCTTCGGACAATAAATGAATACCAAGTCTCTGAGTGAACATACGTAATTCATTACGAAGTTTAATTCACGAGCATCAAACTTAAATTGAAGAGTTTGATCATGGCTCAGATTGAACGCTGGCGGCAGGCCTAACACATGCAAGTCGAGCGGCAGCGGGAAGTAGCTTGCTACTTTGCCGGCGAGCGGCGGACGGGTGAGTAATGTCTGGGAAACTGCCTGATGGAGGGGGATAACTACTGGAAACGGTAGCTAATACCGCATAATGTCGCAAGACCAAAGAGGGGGACCTTCGGGCCTCTTGCCATCAGATGTGCCCAGATGGGATTAGCTAGTAGGTGGGGTAACGGCTCACCTAGGCGACGATCCCTAGCTGGTCTGAGAGGATGACCAGCCACACTGGAACTGAGACACGGTCCAGACTCCTACGGGAGGCAGCAGTGGGGAATATTGCACAATGGGCGCAAGCCTGATGCAGCCATGCCGCGTGTATGAAGAAGGCCTTCGGGTTGTAAAGTACTTTCAGCGGGGAGGAAGGTGTTGAGGTTAATAACCTCAGCAATTGACGTTACCCGCAGAAGAAGCACCGGCTAACTCCGTGCCAGCAGCCGCGGTAATACGGAGGGTGCAAGCGTTAATCGGAATTACTGGGCGTAAAGCGCACGCAGGCGGTCTGTCAAGTCGGATGTGAAATCCCCGGGCTCAACCTGGGAACTGCATTCGAAACTGGCAGGCTAGAGTCTTGTAGAGGGGGGTAGAATTCCAGGTGTAGCGGTGAAATGCGTAGAGATCTGGAGGAATACCGGTGGCGAAGGCGGCCCCCTGGACAAAGACTGACGCTCAGGTGCGAAAGCGTGGGGAGCAAACAGGATTAGATACCCTGGTAGTCCACGCCGTAAACGATGTCGACTTGGAGGTTGTGCCCTTGAGGCGTGGCTTCCGGAGCTAACGCGTTAAGTCGACCGCCTGGGGAGTACGGCCGCAAGGTTAAAACTCAAATGAATTGACGGGGGCCCGCACAAGCGGTGGAGCATGTGGTTTAATTCGATGCAACGCGAAGAACCTTACCTACTCTTGACATCCAGAGAACTTTCCAGAGATGGATTGGTGCCTTCGGGAACTCTGAGACAGGTGCTGCATGGCTGTCGTCAGCTCGTGTTGTGAAATGTTGGGTTAAGTCCCGCAACGAGCGCAACCCTTATCCTTTGTTGCCAGCGGTTCGGCCGGGAACTCAAAGGAGACTGCCAGTGATAAACTGGAGGAAGGTGGGGATGACGTCAAGTCATCATGGCCCTTACGAGTAGGGCTACACACGTGCTACAATGGCGCATACAAAGAGAAGCGACCTCGCGAGAGCAAGCGGACCTCATAAAGTGCGTCGTAGTCCGGATTGGAGTCTGCAACTCGACTCCATGAAGTCGGAATCGCTAGTAATCGTAGATCAGAATGCTACGGTGAATACGTTCCCGGGCCTTGTACACACCGCCCGTCACACCATGGGAGTGGGTTGCAAAAGAAGTAGGTAGCTTAACCTTCGGGAGGGCGCTTACCACTTTGTGATTCATGACTGGGGTGAAGTCGTAACAAGGTAACCGTAGGGGAACCTGCGGTTGGATCACCTCCTTACCTTAAAGAACCTGCCTTTGTAGTGCTCACACAGATTGTCTGATGAAAATAGCAGTAAAAATCTCTGCAGGCTTGTAGCTCAGGTGGTTAGAGCGCACCCCTGATAAGGGTGAGGTCGGTGGTTCAAGTCCACTCAGGCCTACCAAATACTTCCTGATACTGCGTTGCGGAACAACTCGCATACTTCAGTATGCTTCGTTATTCCACGCCTTGTCTCAGAAAGCATTACCGGTACAGAGATTAGCATTTTGCGATGGGGTTATAGCTCAGCTGGGAGAGCGCCTGCCTTGCACGCAGGAGGTCTGCGGTTCGATCCCGCATAGCTCCACCATCCTTTTACTGCGAACACAAGAAAACTTCAGAGTGAACCTGAAAAGGTGCACTGCGAAGTTTTGCTCTTTAAAAATCTGGATCAAGCTGAAAATTGAAACGACACACATGTTATGTGTGTTCGAGTCTCTCAAATTTTCGCAAGTCGGTGATGAATCGAAAGAAACATCTTCGGGTTGTGAGGTTAAGCGACTAAGCGTACACGGTGGATGCCCTGGCAGTCAGAGGCGATGAAGGACGTGCTAATCTGCGAAAAGCGCCGGCGAGGTGATATGAACCTTTGACCCGGCGATGTCCGAATGGGGAAACCCAGTGTGTTCCGACACACTATCGTTAACTGAATACATAGGTTAACGAGGCGAACCGGGGGAACTGAAACATCTAAGTACCCCGAGGAAAAGAAATCAACCGAGATTCCCCCAGTAGCGGCGAGCGAACGGGGAGCAGCCCAGAGTCTGAATCAGCTTGTGTGTTAGTGGAAGCGTCTGGAAAGTCGCAGGGTACAGGGTGATACTCCCGTACACGAAAGCACACTTGCTGTGAACTCGAAGAGTAGGGCGGGACACGTGGTATCCTGTCTGAATATGGGGGGACCATCCTCCAAGGCTAAATACTCCTGACTGACCGATAGTGAACCAGTACCGTGAGGGAAAGGCGAAAAGAACCCCGGCGAGGGGAGTGAAAAAGAACCTGAAACCGTGTACGTACAAGCAGTGGGAGCCTACTTGTTAGGTGACTGCGTACCTTTTGTATAATGGGTCAGCGACTTATATTCTGTAGCAAGGTTAACCGTATAGGGGAGCCGAAGGGAAACCGAGTCTTAACTGGGCGTTAAGTTGCAGGGTATAGACCCGAAACCCGGTGATCTAGCCATGGGCAGGTTGAAGGTTGGGTAACACTAACTGGAGGACCGAACCGACTAATGTTGAAAAATTAGCGGATGACTTGTGGCTGGGGGTGAAAGGCCAATCAAACCGGGAGATAGCTGGTTCTCCCCGAAAGCTATTTAGGTAGCGCCTCGTGAACTCATCTTCGGGGGTAGAGCACTGTTTCGGCTAGGGGGCCATCCCGGCTTACCAACCCGATGCAAACTACGAATACCGAAGAATGTTATCACGGGAGACACACGGCGGGTGCTAACGTCCGTCGTGAAGAGGGAAACAACCCAGACCGCCAGCTAAGGTCCCAAAGTCATGGTTAAGTGGGAAACGATGTGGGAAGGCACAGACAGCCAGGATGTTGGCTTAGAAGCAGCCATCATTTAAAGAAAGCGTAATAGCTCACTGGTCGAGTCGGCCTGCGCGGAAGATGTAACGGGGCTAAACCATGCACCGAAGCTGCGGCAGCGACACTATGTGTTGTTGGGTAGGGGAGCGTTCTGTAAGCCGTTGAAGGTGGCCTGTGAGGGTTGCTGGAGGTATCAGAAGTGCGAATGCTGACATAAGTAACGATAATGCGGGTGAAAAGCCCGCACGCCGGAAGACCAAGGGTTCCTGTCCAACGTTAATCGGGGCAGGGTGAGTCGACCCCTAAGGCGAGGCCGAAAGGCGTAGTCGATGGGAAACAGGTTAATATTCCTGTACTTGGTGTTACTGCGAAGGGGGGACGGAGAAGGCTATGTTAGCCGGGCGACGGTTGTCCCGGTTTAAGCATGTAGGCGGAGGTTCCAGGTAAATCCGGTACCTTATTAACGCTGAGGTGTGATGACGAGGCACTACGGTGCTGAAGTAACAAATGCCCTGCTTCCAGGAAAAGCCTCTAAGCATCAGGTAACATCAAATCGTACCCCAAACCGACACAGGTGGTCAGGTAGAGAATACCAAGGCGCTTGAGAGAACTCGGGTGAAGGAACTAGGCAAAATGGTGCCGTAACTTCGGGAGAAGGCACGCTGATATGTAGGTGAAGCCCCTGCGGGTGGAGCTGAAATCAGTCGAAGATACCAGCTGGCTGCAACTGTTTATTAAAAACACAGCACTGTGCAAACACGAAAGTGGACGTATACGGTGTGACGCCTGCCCGGTGCCGGAAGGTTAATTGATGGGGTTAGCGGCAACGCGAAGCTCTTGATCGAAGCCCCGGTAAACGGCGGCCGTAACTATAACGGTCCTAAGGTAGCGAAATTCCTTGTCGGGTAAGTTCCGACCTGCACGAATGGCGTAATGATGGCCAGGCTGTCTCCACCCGAGACTCAGTGAAATTGAACTCGCTGTGAAGATGCAGTGTACCCGCGGCAAGACGGAAAGACCCCGTGAACCTTTACTATAGCTTGACACTGAACACTGGTCCTTGATGTGTAGGATAGGTGGGAGGCTTTGAAGCGTGGACGCCAGTCTGCGTGGAGCCGCCCTTGAAATACCACCCTTTAATGGCTGGTGTTCTAACGTAGACCCGTGATCCGGGTTGCGGACAGTGTCTGGTGGGTAGTTTGACTGGGGCGGTCTCCTCCCAAAGAGTAACGGAGGAGCACGAAGGTTAGCTAATCCTGGTCGGACATCAGGAGGTTAGTGCAATGGCATAAGCTAGCTTGACTGCGAGAGTGACGGCTCGAGCAGGTGCGAAAGCAGGTCATAGTGATCCGGTGGTTCTGAATGGAAGGGCCATCGCTCAACGGATAAAAGGTACTCCGGGGATAACAGGCTGATACCGCCCAAGAGTTCATATCGACGGCGGTGTTTGGCACCTCGATGTCGGCTCATCACATCCTGGGGCTGAAGTAGGTCCCAAGGGTATGGCTGTTCGCCATTTAAAGTGGTACGCGAGCTGGGTTTAGAACGTCGTGAGACAGTTCGGTCCCTATCTGCCGTGGGCGCTGGAGAATTGAGGGGGGCTGCTCCTAGTACGAGAGGACCGGAGTGGACGCATCACTGGTGTTCGGGTTGTCA
This sequence comes from Enterobacter sp. JMULE2, assembly GCF_013337145.1. NCBI lineage: Bacteria > Pseudomonadati > Pseudomonadota > Gammaproteobacteria > Enterobacterales > Enterobacteriaceae > Enterobacter > Enterobacter sp. JMULE2. The sequence continues at coordinate 331,405 of NZ_SGWD01000015.1, read as the reverse complement.
TGCCAATGGCATTGCCCGGTAGCTAAATGCGGAAGAGATAAGTGCTGAAAGCATCTAAGCACGAAACTTGCCCCGAGATGAGTTCTCCCTGACCCTTTAAGGGTCCTGAAGGAACGTTGAAGACTACGACGTTGATAGGTCGGGTGTGTAAGCGCAGCGATGCGTTGAGCTAACCGATACTAATGAACCGTGAGGCTTAACCTTACAACGCCGAAGGTGTTTTGGCGAAGAGACAGACACGATATTTTCAGCCTGATACAGATTTAACAGAATTTGCCTGGCGGCTTTAGCGCGGTGGTCCCACCTGACCCCATGCCGAACTCAGAAGTGAAACGCCGTAGCGCCGATGGTAGTGTGGGGTCTCCCCATGTGAGAGTAGGGAACTGCCAGGCATCAAATTAAGTAGTAAGCCGGTGCATTAATCCGGTGGTTACAAGCAGTCTTCGGTGGAGCGGTAGTTCAGTCGGTTAGAATACCTGCCTGTCACGCAGGGGGTCGCGGGTTCGAGTCCCGTCCGTTCCGCCACTTATTAAAAGCCCTGAGCTAACGCTCAGGGCTTTTTTCTTATCTGCCGTTTAATTATTGCGAAATTAGCAAAAATCCTCTGCTTTCTGCGCTCTTTTTCTTCATAACACTACCCGCCATAATCTTCCTCAGTTTACGAACATAATGATTAACGAGGAATAACATGACTATCCCTGCATTTGGTCTGGGCACTTTCCGCCTGAAAGACGACGTTGTAATTGCATCTGTAAAAACTGCACTTGAACTTGGCTATCGCACCGTTGATACGGCGCAGATTTATGAAAACGAAGCGGCTGTTGGCCAGGCACTTGAAGAGAGCGGCGTACCGCGCAGCGACCTTTTCATCACCACCAAGATCTGGATTGAGAATCTCAGTAAAGATAAGCTGATCCCAAGTCTGAAAGAGAGCCTGAAAAAACTGCGTACTGACTATGTGGACCTGACGCTGGTTCACTGGCCATCACCGAATGATGCCGTCCCGGTGGAAGAATTCATGCAGGCGCTGCTGGAAGCGAAAAAGCAGGGCTTAACGCGTGAAATTGGTATCTCCAACTTTACTATCCCGCTGATGGAAAAAGCGATTGCTGCTGTTGGCGCAGAAAATATTGCGACCAACCAAATTGAACTGTCCCCATACCTGCAAAACCGCAAAGTGGTGGACTGGGCAAAACAGCACGGTATCCATATTACTTCTTACATGACGCTGGCGTACGGTAAAGCGCTGAAAGATGAGGAGATTACCCGTATCGCGGAGAAACACAACGCGACAGCGGCCCAGGTGATCCTGGCATGGGCAATGGATGAAGGTTATGCCGTGATCCCGTCCTCAACCAAGCGTGAAAACCTGGCAAGCAACCTGTTAGCACTGGATCTCCAGCTGGACGAAGATGATAAAAAAGCGATCGCGGCACTGGATTGCAACGATCGTCTGGTGAGCCCGGAAGGGTTAGCGCCGAACTGGGATTAATATTGACCCAACCCTCTGTATTCTAAAACCCTCGCACAGCTCCTTCGGGAGCTGTTTTTATATGTTCGCTCAGGAAGTCGATAAAGGCACGAATACGTGTACTGACGGCTCTGTCGCTGTAATAAACCGCGCTAAAAGGCATCTCTACCGGCAGACGTTTATCTGCCATCAGCTCCACAAGCTCTCCGCGTGCGATCTCTTTATCAATCATGTAATCAGACAAACAGGCGATACCATTTCCGGTAAGGCACAGCTGTTTTAGCGTTTCCCCACTGTTTGAGGATAATCCGCAGGTAATTTCATGAAGCTGACCATCATGACAGGCGACAGGCCAGGTATTTAGCGACACCGGTTCCGTAAAGCCCAGACACAGATGTTGTGCCAGCTCTTCTACCGTTTCGGGCTTTCCATGCTCAGCAATATACTGCGGCGACGCGATGATTTTACGGTAGCTGGCAAAGAGGGGGCGAGCACGTAAGCTTGAATCAGTCAGGGTTCCCGCCCGGATCGCGACATCAACTTTGCGTTCAATAAGATTGATAAAGGTTTCGGAGGACACCAGCGATAACGTCATCTCTGGATAACGTTCGCGGAAGGGCCTGATTAGCGGCATCAGAAAATGCAAAACCACAGGTGTTGCCGCATCGATACGCAGCAATCCACGCGGTGTGCTGCGCGATTCCATAATCTCTGTCTCCGCTGCGGCCATCTCCTGCAGGACGGACTGCACGCGGCGGAAATAACGCTCACCTTCTTCCGTCAGGCTCAGCTGTCGTGTTGTTCGGTTGAGCAAACTCACCCCAAGCTTCATCTCCAGCTTTTTAACCGAGCGACTGATCGCGGAATTTGCCTGACCCAGCTGTTCCGCTGCGCGGCTAAAGCTACCGCTCTCGACGACGGCGACAAAGATTGTTAGCTCTTCCGAGGTTGCTTTCATTGTTGCACCACCTGCAAAATTCAATTGATATTCTGACCATTTTTGTTATTTAAGCACTGGCGCATACTTCCTGTCATCTTAATCCTGTAAAGACGGAGTATTTTATGCCACTGGCGCTACTTGCCCTCACGATCAGTGCCTTTGCGATAGGCACGACCGAGTTCGTTATTGTCGGATTGGTTCCTACCATCGCTAATCAACTTGCCATCTCGCTCCCTTCTGCGGGCTTGCTGGTGTCAATCTATGCGTTGGGTGTTGCTGTTGGTGCACCTGTACTGACCGCGCTGACAGGGCGTTTCCCGCGTAAACAGCTGTTAGTTGCCCTGATGGTGCTCTTCACCGCTGGCAACTTGCTGGCCTGGCAGGCGCCGGACTACACCACGCTGGTGATTGCCCGCCTTCTGACCGGCCTCGCGCATGGCGTGTTCTTCTCCATCGGTTCAACCATTGCAACCAGCCTGGTGCCTAAAGAGAAAGCCGCATCCGCTATCGCCATCATGTTTGGTGGGTTAACCGTTGCGTTGGTCACTGGGGTGCCGTTAGGTACCTTTATTGGCCAACATTTTGGCTGGCGTGAAACTTTCCTGGCCGTATCACTGCTGGGCGTGATTGCCCTGGTCGCCAGTATGCTGTTGGTACCATCCAATATCCCTGGCCGGGCGAGCGCAAGCCTGAGCGATCAGTTGAAGGTGCTCACGCATCCGCGTCTGCTGATCATTTACGCCGTTACGGCTCTTGGCTATGGTGGCGTGTTCACTGCTTTCACCTTCCTGGCACCCATGATGCAGGATCTGGCGGGCTTCTCCCCAACGGCGGTAAGCTGGATTTTGCTGGGTTACGGTATTTCTGTCGCGATTGGTAACATCTGGGGCGGCAAACTTGCGGATAAGCATGGTGCGGTACCGGCTCTTAAATTTATCTTCGCAGCGTTGGTTATTCTACTGATGATTTTCCAGTTCACCGCATCGATTCAGTACGCCGCGCTGATCACCGTGCTGGTTATGGGGATCTTCGCCTTTGGTAACGTGCCGGGTCTGCAGGTGTACGTGGTGCAAAAGGCCGAACTGTATACGCCAAATGCGGTAGATGTTGCATCGGGCCTGAACATTGCCGCATTCAATATCGGTATCGCGATCGGTTCCATCGTAGGCGGACAAACCGTAGAACACTTCGGGTTAACCCAAACGCCGTGGATTGGTGCGGTCATTGTACTTGTCGCTTTCCTGCTGATTGGCCTCAGTGGACGGCTTGATAAACCGGCTCGCGTGGCGCTTGGGTAAGTAGCAGTAAGTGCTTGCTTACAAAACTGGAAAGCGGTTTCTCAGTAATTGCGTTGAAAGTGTGACCTAAAATCCCTATAACATTAGAACCAGTCCGTTTTTCCAGGCTGGTTCACGTTATAGAGGCCGTTTCCAAAAGTGCGAAAAAATACCTATGCCATGCGTTATGTTGCCGGAATGCCCGCGGAGAGGATCTTGCCTCCGGGGTCGTTTGCGAGCCTTAGCCAGGCATTGCCAGCCGGTACACCCTTAAGCAGTGACGAAAAAATCCGGGTACTGGTCTGGAACATCTTCAAGCAGCAGCGCGCGGAGTGGTTGTCCGTACTGAAGAATTTCGGTAAAGATGCGCATCTGGTTCTCTTGCAAGAGGCACAAACCACGCCGGAGCTGGTCAGGTTTGCAACGACTAACTATCTTGCCGCCGATCAGGTCCCTGCGTTCGTCTTACCGCAGCACCCCTCTGGGGTGATGACTCTGTCAGCCGCGCATCCGGTCTATTGCTGCCCGCTGCGTGAACGTGAGCCGATTTTGCGCCTGGCCAAGTCGGCGCTGGTGACGGTCTATCCGTTACCGGATACGCGCCTGTTGATGGTGGTAAACATCCATGCGGTGAACTTTAGCCTGGGGGTGGATGTGTATAGTAAGCAGTTACTCCCAATTGGCGATCAGATAGCCCATCACAGCGGGCCGATCATTATGGCCGGGGACTTTAATGCCTGGAGCCGCCCGCGCATGAATGCGTTGTACCGCTTTGCGCGCGAAATGTCGCTGCGTGAGGTCCGTTTTAGCGACGATCAGCGCAAGAAAGCGTTTGGTCGTCCTCTCGATTTTGTCTTCTATCGTGGTTTGAATGTGCATGATGCCTCCGTTCTGGTAACGCGCGCTTCCGATCACAATCCTCTACTCGTTGAATTCAGTCCCGGCAAACCTGATAAATAATGGTGCGTCAGGTCTGCCGTGGGGCAGGCCTCTGCGGGTGCTGCCCTTTACTTTTTAACCAACAAAAGGACAGTACGATGACAACAACAACACACACCCATCATGACAACGTAGAAAAACAGTTTGGTTCTCAGGCAAGTGCTTATCTGAGCAGCGCCGTGCATGCGTCTGGGCGCGATCTGGTGCGTCTCGGGGAGCGTCTGGCGGCATTCCCACAGGCACACGTGCTGGATTTAGGGTGTGGAGCAGGGCATGCCAGCTTTACGGCCGCACAGCAGGTGGCACAGGTGACCGCGTATGATTTATCCAGCCAGATGCTCGAGGTGGTCGCAGAAGCTGCAAAAGCCAAAGGGCTGAGCAACGTGGCTACGCGCCAGGGTTACGCCGAATCGTTGCCTTTCGACGATGCGTCGTTTGATGTGGTCATTAGCCGCTACTCCGCCCACCACTGGCATGATGTCGGCCAGGCCTTACGGGAAGTGAAGCGCGTATTGAAGCCGGGAGGCGTCTTCATCATTATGGACGTCATGTCTCCGGGTCATCCGGTGCGGGATATCTGGCTGCAAACGGTTGAAGCGCTGCGCGACACTTCTCACGTGCAGAACTACTCCAGCGGTCAATGGTTATCGCTGATAACGGAGGCCGGGTTGATTTCCCGCTCGCTGATAACAGACCGCTTGCCGCTGGAATATAACGCCTGGATCGCACGTATGCGCACGCCGGAAGCGCTGAGCCGGGCGATTCGTATATATCAGGAAAGCGCATCTGCGGAAGTGAAGGCTTACTTTGAACTGCAGGAAGATGGCTCGTTCACCAGCGACACCATTATGGCTGAAGCGCAAAAGGCGGGTTAAAACAAAAAAGGCACCGAGGGGAATCGGTGCCTTTTTATCTCAGGAATGTCTCATCACGAATCTGGCGTCGCGCTGTTTTTCACAAACAGCGTTAGCTGGTCACCCGGTTGCAGATTGTCAGTATCATTATTCCAGCGCATTACATCTTTGATGTTCACGCCGTGACGTTTTGCGATACTGGACAGCGAATCACCCTTACGAACGCGATAGGTAATACTGTCGCTGTTCCTGGCAAGACGCTGTGCGCTGCTACCCGCACCCACCGTCAGAGTTTGACCCACTTTCAGACCGGAGCTGCGCAGGTTATTCCACTGCTGCAGATCTTTCGCATTCACGCCAAGACGTGATGCAATGCCCGAAAGCGTATCACCTGAACGCACCTTATAGCTGCGGCTGGAAACGGGAGAGGTATCGGCGATCAGCGTAGACTGAACGGCGGCAATCTCACCAGAAGCCAGAGACTCACGTAATTGTTCAGCATGCTTCTGCGGAACCATCACATACCGTGGGCCATTTGCTCCCAGGGTTGAGCCTTTAACGCCTGCATTAAAGGTTTTCAGTTTACTGACCGACATACCCGTCATATCGGCAACCTGTTGAATATCAACCGGGCTGCTGAGGCGAACGCGCGCCAGTGCACGACTTTCGTCTGGTGTTGGCAGTTGTACACCGTAACGCTTGCTGTTCTTGAGAATATCGCTCAGGGCCAGCATCTTCGGTACGTAAACCTTGGTTTCCTGTGGCAGTGAGAGCGACCAGAAATCGGTAGATTTACCACGCGCTCTGTTCGCTTTCATTGCCTTCAGTACACGACCTTCACCGCTGTTATACGCTGCGACCGTTAACAACCAGTCACCGTCAAACATCTTGTTCAGACGTTCCATCATGTCGAGAGCGGCTGTCGTTGAAGCGACAACATCACGACGCGCATCATAGCTGCGGGTCTGTTTCAAACCATAATTGCGCCCAGTGCTCGGAATGATCTGCCAAATGCCTGCGGCATTGGCGCCAGACGTTGCGTGTGGGTCAAAAGCGCTCTCCACTATGGGTAGGAGTACCAGCTCCATAGGCATGTTACGTTTCTTAACTTGCCCGGCTATCCAGTACATATACGGCTCTGCCCGTAACGTTACATCGTGGAGATAGCTCTTATTTCTTAAATACTTCTGCTTCTGTTCGCGAATCCGGCTGTTTTCCGGAATTCCCATCTTTAGCTCGTCGCCAATAGAGGCCCACAAGTCTTGTTCCTGCGCGAAAGTTGTCCCATCGTCCAACCAGCGCGCCTGACTTGTAAACTTCCCTGCTTCCCCTTGACCAGCTGCAGAAAGGCTCTGTGCGTGCTGTTGTACGTTGCTGCCATTTTGCGACTGGCAACCTACAAGCAGGACAGAGGCGAGTAATATCGCTTTTGCCTTCATGTGTGTGTCAATAGTTGCTTAAAAGACGAGCGATGATAACGGCGAAATTTTGAAAAGGCAACCCGCAATTATCTGAAGTTATCTTTCTTTGACCTTAACCATGCAAAACGCTGCTCTGGTTGTTGCAACTTTGTTTCTTGGTTAATTTTATTAATTAAATCAATATCATCAGTTCGTAAAAATAAATTTATTTCTCGCTCGTTTTTCAGAATAACGGGTAGTGTTTTTTGGTTTTTTGCACGTAACTCCTTCACTTTCTGGTAATAATCTAAAATCGCCAGATCGTCCGGCAAAATGCTCGCGGCAAACTTCATATTTCCTAATGTATATTCATGTGCGCAACAAATGAGGGTATCGTCAGGTAATGCGTTAATCTTCTGTAATGACTGATACATCTGGGCTGGCGTCCCTTCGAATAGCCTTCCACAGCCGCCTGAAAAGAGTGTGTCACCGCAAAATAGATAAGGTTTTCTGTAGAAACACAGATGTCCAGAAGTGTGACCTGGCGTAGCAAATACGGAAAATTCGTATCCCAGTATGAGGATATTTTCGCCTTCTTCGACTAGTTGCGTCGTGCCCTTATCTTGTGTTTCAGCCGGTCCATACACCACAAGATGCGGGAAGGCCGCCACAAGATCGGGAACGCCGCCCACGTGATCGTTATGGTGATGAGTAAGAAGGATGGCCTGGGGATGCCAGCCATTTTCTTCGATTGCCTGCAAAACCGGCGCGGATTCACCCGGATCGACAATGATACATCTGCGATCGTCATCGACTAATACCCAGATGTAATTGTCCTGAAAGGCTGGAATACTGATAAGATTCATACATTACCTCTAACTGCGTGGCGGATGTGTGGATGAAACCGGCAAGGATACCTCAGACTGTCGCAGCACCGGAACGTTGGGCTGACCTGCCCTGGGGTGAGTACTATCGCGAGGCGTTAGAACAGCAGCTTAAGCCGTGGCTCGCGAAAATGTATGGCTTTCACCTGCTTAAGATTGGCAATCTCAGCGCGGAAATCAATACCGAAAGCTGCGCTATCTCGCATCAGGTCAACGTTTCGCTCGCGGGATTGCCTGTTCAGGTGAAAGCAGACCCGCTGCATTTACCTTTTGCCGAAAAATCCGTTGATGCTTGTCTGCTGGCGCATACGTTGCCCTGGTGCAGCGATCCCCATCGCCTGCTGCGCGAAGCTGACCGTGTGCTGATTGATGATGGCTGGCTAATACTCAGCGGTTTCAATCCACTGAGCCTGATGGGTCTGCGCAAGCTCGTCCCGGTTTTACGCCGCACCCCGCCGTATAACAGCCGCATGTTCACGATGATGCGCCAGCTGGACTGGCTTTCACTGCTTAACTTTGAGGTGCTCGGCTACGGGGGATTTCAGGTACTGCCCTGGTCACGGCAGGGAGGCGTTGTGCTAAGTACCCATTTGCCCGCCCTGGGCTGTATGCAGTTTATCGTGGCGCGTAAGCGAACAATTCCTTTGACGCTGAATCCGATGAAGCAAAGCAAATCGAAAACGCAAATTCGTCAGACCGTCGGCGCCACGCGGCAGTATCGAAAACCCTGATCAGGATTCAGGCTGGTAGCCCGCATCCTCATGCGCGGGATTGGACGCAGCCGCACGAGCCAGTTCGTCGCAGCGTTCGTTCTCAGGGTGACCTGCGTGGCCTTTTACCCATTCCCACTTGATTTGGTGCTGACCTAAGGCCGCATCCAGACGCTTCCAGAGGTCGACATTCTTGACCGGCTTTTTATCTGCCGTTTTCCAGCCGCGCTTTTTCCAGTTATGGATCCACTGGGTGATGCCCTGGCGCACGTACTGGCTGTCGGTGCTCAGCACCACGTCGCAATGTTCCTTTAAGGCTTCCAGCGCCACAATGGCCGCCATCAACTCCATGCGGTTGTTGGTGGTGAGAAAATAGCCTTCACTAAAAGTTTTTTCGTGCTGGCGATAACGCATAATCGCGCCATAACCGCCCGGGCCCGGATTGCCGAGACAAGATCCATCGGTGAAAATTTCTACCTGTTTACGCATCTCTGGTAGACTTCCTGTATTCGAAACGTTCAGTTAAACGATAAGTCTGACATAAATGACCGCTATGAGCACTGCAATTACTCGCCAGATTGTTCTTGATACCGAAACCACCGGTATGAACCAGATCGGCGCACACTATGAAGGGCACAAGATCATCGAGATCGGTGCTGTTGAAGTGGTGAACCGTCGTCTAACGGGCAACAACTTTCACGTTTACCTCAAACCTGACCGGCTGGTGGACCCGGAAGCGTTCGGCGTTCACGGTATTGCGGATGAGTTCTTGCTGGATAAACCGACCTTTGCAGATGTCGCGGATGAATTCCTTGAGTACATCAAAGGTGCAGAACTCGTCATCCATAACGCATCGTTCGATATCGGCTTTATGGATTATGAATTCAGCAAGCTTAATCGTGATATTCCGAAGACCAACACGTTCTGTAAAGTGACGGACAGTCTGGCGCTGGCAAGGAAGATGTTTCCCGGCAAGCGTAACAGCCTCGATGCACTCTGCTCGCGCTATGAAATAGACAACACTAAGCGAACGCTGCACGGCGCATTGCTCGATGCCCAGATCCTGGCGGATGTTTATCTGACGATGACCGGCGGTCAGACGTCGATGAAATTCAGTATGGAAAATGAGTCCCAGCAGACGCGGGACGCAGGGGGCATTCAGCGCGTTGTGCGTCAGGCGAGTCGTTTGCGGGTTGTGTTAGCCAGCGATGAAGAGCTGCTTAGCCATGAATCTCGGCTCGATCTGGTGCAGAAGAAGGGCGGAAGCTGCATGTGGCGCGCCTGAAAAGAGACCGAAACGTTTGTTAAATCACCGTTTGGGTGAATTTTGCAGCAAACGATTCAAAACGTGAGAAAAAGCGTTGACGAGTCCAGAGGCAAACCGTAATATGCGCCTCGTTCCCCAAGCGGGAACAGTGGAGCGGTAGTTCAGTCGGTTAGAATACCTGCCTGTCACGCAGGGGGTCGCGGGTTCGAGTCCCGTCCGTTCCGCCACTATTCAGGCCCACGTTATTTATAACGTGGGCCTTTTTCATTTCTGCATTCCGATCATTTCCTCTTCAGTCTCCACCCTTGCCACTTCCGCAGTGGTTCGACATACCACGTCCCTTACTTTTTCTCTTATTTAATAAGATATCTTTATATTTTTAATATATTACTTTTATTTCTGTTTTATTTTGGTGTAAGTTAATTACGATTAATTCTCGCTCCTTTTATTATTTCATATCCTCTCATTAATTCCCTGTCCGGTGTTAACTATTCCTAATGCTGCGTATATTTCTGTGTGGTTTTTTCCTAAGCATATAAAGAAACCAGACATGATATTTTTAAGCATCATGTCAATGAACCCAATAGACATGAATTATGTATGGAAGACATAAGTGCAAAGCAGTAAAGGATGTAATCACAGAAGTGCTTATATGTCCTTAATTTAGCGAGTGAAATTCACCAAGGACTTTTATATGACGGAAAGTAAAGTCATTTTAGCAGTGAACAGCGGAGACGGAAAAACTCGGTTGTTGACAGCGGACGCAGGCCGGACGGTTAAGATAAAGCTGATCGCCGGCAATAAGTATCTGCTGAAGAACGTCAATGACGACTTCGCACCAGAAAATATTACCCTTCAACGTGTAGGTAAAGCATTACATATTATTCAGGAAGGGGACACACAGCCTAGCATCATCATTGAGGATTACTTCGATGGTGATAAAAATAACCCAACGCTGATGGGTATGGCAGAAGATGGACTTCTGTATGCCTATATTCCCGTGTCAGGCGAAAGCTACGATACTGGCTATCTCATTGCGGATGGCAGCATGTCTCCGGTTGCCCTGGGCGGCGATCCGTTAGGTGCTGGTGGCCCAATTCTGACGGCCCCTGATGACGACAACGACATGCTGTTCGGCATGCTGGGATGGTTTGCGCTTGCGGCGGCGGGCGTAGGGGCGGCTTTTGCGCTGTCCGAACTCGATGACGAGGATGGCGACAAGCACGCTACACCTGAAAAGCCGAGCATTGGCCAGACAATTGATGATGAAGGCTCTATCAAAGGCCCTCTGAAATCAGGTGACGTGACCGATGACACCAAACCGTCTTTGACGGGGAAAGGAAATCCGGGCGATACCATCCATATCATCGATAATGATAAGGAAATCGGGTCTGTCATCGTCGATGACGAAGGCGAGTGGAGCTATACGCCAGACAAACCGCTGAGCGACGGCGAACATGACCTCTCCGTTGTGGTTGAAGATCCTGACGGAAACAAAAGCCCACCTTCTGACCCGATCACCATCGTTGTCGATACCGTTGCGCCAGATGCGCCAACGATTGAACACATCATGGATAAGGTGGGTAAAGTCACCGGCGAAATTCTTGACGACACCTACACCGACGATCCAAAACCGGAAATGAGCGGCACCGGTGAAGCGGGCGCGACGATTACTATTTACGATAACGGTAAAAAGATCGGCGAAACCACGGTCAACGACGATGGACGTTGGTATTTCAAACCTTCCGAAAACCTGGCGGACGGCAACCACAGCATTACGGTCAGCCAGACGGATAAAGCGGGCAACGTCAGCAAGCCTTCAGATGAACGTGAATTCATTGTTCTGACCGAACCTCCTGGGAAAGCAGAAACGCCTGAAGTTAATGACAATACGGGTCCTGTAACGGGTCCCCTTAAGCCAGGCGACGTGACTGATGACAGCAAGCCGTCCTTCAGTGGTGAAGGCACGCCGGGCAATACCATCGTTATCAAAGATAACGATAAAGAGATCGGCTCGGTTATCGTCGACGACGAAGGGAAATGGACTTACACGCCTGAGAAAGATCTCAGCGAGGGTGAGCACAATGTTGAGGTGATTGAGGAAGATCCGCTGGGTAATGTCGGCGAGCCTTCCGATCCTATTCAGATCATTGTTGACACTACGCCGCCAGCAAAACCGGATATGGTTGATGCTGAGGATAATACCGGTCCGATTACCGGTCAGCTGAAGGGCGGTGACGTCACTGACGAAACGCGTCCGGTATTCAGCGGTAAAGGTGAACCTGGCGATACCGTGACCATTTATGATGGTGACGAGGTTCTGGGCTCTACCGTCATTGACGATGAAGGCAACTGGACGCTGACACCAGAGAAACCGCTGGGCGAAGGCGACCACAGCATCACCGTTACGCAAACGGATAAGGCGGGCAACACCAGCGATCCCTCGGAAGCGCTGGAGTTTGAAGTTGACACTACCGCGCCTGATGCTTCAGCAAATGTTCTGAAAATTACTGCCGTAGCGGATGACGTGGGCGATCGTCAGGGCAACGTTGCCAGTGGTGAAATCACCGATGACAGCAAACCGCTCATTAGCGGTATCGGCGAAGCAGGCAACACCGTATTCGTCTACACCACCGACTCATCCGGTAAACACCTGATTGGTTCAGCGGTTGTGGGCAGCGATGGTACCTGGAGCCTGACGCCATCAACCCCGCTGACGGAAGGTCTGAACAAGCTGACCCTGGAGACGCAGGATCCGGCGGGTAACCGCGTTGCGGGCGATGCGCCGTCTTACGACATCAATCTGCTGATCCCGGTCAGCACCAATCCGTCCATCAACAGCGTGGTGGACAACTCAGAGCCGCACGTTGGTCCGCTGCAGAAAGGCGAATCCACCAACGACACCACCCCGACCCTGAGCGGCAGCGCTGCGCCGGGCGATACCGTGTCTATTCTCGACAACGGTAAAGTGATTGGCTCCGTCACCGCGGACAGCAACGGCAAGTGGACGTTCACGCCGGACACCGCGCTGGCTGACGGCAAGCACACCTTCACCGTCACCGCGACCGACGCGGCAGGCAACGCGCGCACCAGCGGCAGCTTCCCGATTGTTATCGACACCACGGCACCGGCTCCGGCGGACAATATCATCCTTGATGATAACGTGGGCGACAAACAGGGACCGGTAGGCGAGGGTGACACCACCGACGACCAGTCTCCAACCCTGAGCGGCGAAGCCGAGCCGGGCAGCGTGGTCGATATCTACGACAACGACGAGAAGATTGGCTCCGTTATCGTTGATGACGAAGGCAAATGGTCCTATACGCCGGACAAACCGCTGGATAAAGGTGACCACGAGCTCACCACCACGGTCACCGATCCGTCAGGCAACACCAGTGAACCGTCTCCGGGAATCTCCTTCACCGTCGATCCGGATCCAAACCAGGTCACCGTAGGTGAAGTGGTGGACGATCAGGGCCCGATCGTGGGTAACCTGAAACCAGGCAACGTGACGGATGATGTGCGTCCGGAACTGGGCGGTAAAGGCAAGCCAGGCAGCACCGTGACCATCAAAGATGGCGACGACGTTCTGGGCTCCACCGTTGTCGATCCAGATGGCAACTGGACGTTCACGCCAGATCAGGATCTGGCTGACGGCGATCACAGCCTGACCGTGGTGTCCAAAGATCCGGCGGGTAACGAGGTGACCTCACCGTCCTTCGATATCACCGTCGATGCGACCGCACCGGAAAAACCAGTGCTGGGATCTGCAACGGATGACGTGGGCACTATCCGCGGCGATCTGAGCAATGGCAGCACCACCGACGACGCAAACCCAACCTTCAACGGTTCCGCAGAGCCGGGCAGCCGTGTCGATATTTACGACAATGGTGAGCATATCGGTTCGACGGTTGCTGATGATAAAGGCGCATGGCAGTTTACGCCGACCACGCCGCTGCCAGAGGGTGAGCACCATATCACCACTACCGCAACGGATGAGGCGGGCAACACCAGCCCTGAGTCTGATGATTTTGTGCTGGTGACGGACTATACGCCACCTGCGGCAACCAGCGATGTACTGAACATTACCTCCGTGATGGATGACGTCGGCGGCCGTCAGGGTAATATCGCCAGCGGCGAGGTTACCGACGACAGCAAGCCGGTTATCAACGGTATCGGCGAAGCGGGCAGCACCGTATTCGTCTACAGCACGGATGCAAACGGCAAACACCTGCTGGGCTCAGCCGTGGTTGATAGCGAAGGCAATTGGACGCTGGCGCTGGATACTCCGCTGGTGGAAGGGCTGAATCAACTGACGCTCGAAACTCAGGACGCAGTAGGCAACCGTGTTGCGGGTGAAGCACCGTCTTACGACATTACCGTTCTGATCCCGGTCAGCACCGAGCCGTCCATCAACAGCGTGGTGGACAACTCAGAGCCGCACGTTGGTCCGCTGCAGAAAGGCGAATCCACCAACGACACCACTCCAACCCTGAGCGGCAGCGCTGCGCCGGGCGATACCGTGTCTATTCTCGACAACGGTAAAGTGATTGGCTCCGTCACCGCGGACAGCAACGGCAAGTGGACGTTCACGCCGGACACCGCGCTGGCTGACGGCAAGCACACCTTCACCGTCACCGCGACCGACGCGGCAGGCAACGCGCGCACCAGCGGCAGCTTCCCGATTGTTATCGACACCACGGCACCGGCTCCGGCGGACAATATCATCCTTGATGATAACGTGGGCGACAAACAGGGACCGGTAGGCGAGGGTGACACCACCGACGACCAGTCTCCAACCCTGAGCGGCGAAGCCGAGCCGGGCAGCGTGGTCGATATCTACGACAACGACGAGAAGATTGGCTCCGTTATCGTTGATGACGAAGGCAAGTGGTCCTATACGCCGGACAAACCGCTGGATAAAGGTGACCATGAGCTCACCACCACGGTCACCGATCCGTCAGGCAACACCAGTGAACCGTCTCCGGGCATCTCCTTCACCGTCGATCCGGATCCAAACCAGGTCACCGTAGGTGAAGTGGTGGACGATCAGGGCCCGATCGTGGGTAACCTGAAGCCAGGCAACGTGACCGATGATGCGCGTCCAGAACTGGGCGGTAAAGGCAAGCCAGGCAGCACCGTGACCATCAAAGATGGCGACGACGTTCTGGGCTCTACCGTTGTCGATCCGGATGGCAACTGGACGTTCACGCCAGATCAGGATCTTGCTGAGGGCGATCACAGCCTGACCGTAGTGTCCAAAGACCCGGCGGGTAACGACGTTACGTCTCCAGCCTTCGATATCACGGTAGATACCGTGGCACCGGAAAAACCGGTCGTGGGCCTTGCGACAGATGACGTGGGCTCCAGCCGTGGCGATCTCAGCAGCGGCAGCACCACCGATGACGCGAACCCAACCTTCAAAGGTTCCGCAGAGCCGGGCAGCCGTGTTGATATTTATGACAACGGCGAGCTGATTGGCTCCACTGTTGTGGATGAGAATGGTGGCTGGCAGTTCACGCCAACCACAGCGCTGCCGGAAGGCGAGCACCATATCACCACCACCGCAACCGATGAGGCGGGTAACACCAGTCCGGAATCAGATGACTTTGTGCTGATCACCGACTATACCGCACCAGACGCCAGTAAAGTGGTTATCACCGAAGTCTATGACGACGTGAAAGCGTCAGGCGTGGGCGCAGAGCCAGGCAACACCATCACCGTGTACAACGGCGACAAGGTGATTGGCACCGCGAAGGTACAGGCAGACGGCACCTGGTCCCTCGAACCGACCACCCCGCTGCCGGACGGCAAATACACCCTGACGGCGAAAGAGACCGACAGCGTGGGCAACGTCTCCGGTCCGTCCGCGGAATACGTCATCAACGTGGCCACCGTGCCGCCGCAGGCGCCGACGCTGGACACCGTGTATGACGACGTGGCACCGCACGCCGACTACCTGCAGAAGGGCGACGTCACCAACGACACCACCCCGACCCTGAGCGGCAGCAGCGGCGTGATCGGCGGCACCATCAGCATCTACGATAACGGTCGCCTGATCGGCACCGCCACCGTGGGCAGCAACGGCAGCTGGAGCTTCACGCCGGACACGGCGCTGGCTGACGGCAACCACAGCTTCACCGCCACCGTCACCGACGGCGTGGGACGCACCAGCGAGCCAACCGGCGGCTTCGGTATCGTGGTGGATACAAAAGCACCGGACGCGGCCTCTGACCTGCTGGTCACCGACAACGTCGGCGCCTACCAGGGCCCGGTCGTGAGCGGCGACACCACCGATGACAACACCCCGACCCTGAGCGGCAAGGCCGAGCCGGGCAGCACGGTGAACATCATCGACAACGGCCAGGTTATCGGCTCCACGAAGGTGAACCCGGACGGTACCTGGAGCTTCACCCCGGATCAGGCGCTCTCCAACGGCGAGCATGACCTGACCACCACCGTGACCGATCCGTCAGGCAACACCGGACCGGAAGGCTCGCACGTGGTCATTACCGTTGACGTGGTCCCGGGCAAGGTGGAAATCACCGGCGTGACCGACGACGTCGGCAGCGTGACCGGCAGCCTGTCCCAGAACGCGGTCACCGACGATACCCGTCCGCAAATCAGCGGCACGGCGAAGGCGGGCAGCACCGTGACCATCATGGACGGCAGCAACGTGCTGGGCACCACCACCGCGGGCGCGGACGGCACCTGGAGCTTCACGCCGAGCGTGGATCTGGGTCGCGGCGAGCACAGCTTCACCGCCACGGCGAAGGATCCGATGGGCAACGAGTCAAGCAGCAGCAGCTGGACCGTGACCATCGATACCGATGCGCCGGTGAAACCGACCATCGACGCGGCGCTGGACGACGTGGGCACCGTACAGGGCGCACTGTCTGACGGCAGCAGCACCGACGACCCGACGCCGACCCTGAGCGGCAAGGCGGAAGCGGGCAGCACCGTAAAGATCTACGATCAGAACGGCCTGCTGGGCGAAGTGACGGCGAAAGCCGACGGCACCTGGAGCTTCTCACCGGTCGCGAAGCTGCCGGAAGGCGAGCACCGCTTCCACGTGACGGCGACGGACAAGGCGGGTAATACCAGCGCAGCGTCCGACGATTTCGTGCTGAACCTGGACTACACCGCACCGGATGCAAGCAAAGTGAGCATCACTGACGTGGTGGATGACTTTGGTTCTGTGACCGGCTCCGTGACGTCAGGCGGTAAGACTGACGATAACACGCCGCTGATCAAAGGCACCGGCGCGGAAGCGGGCAACACCATCACCGTGTACAACGGCGACAAGGTGATTGGCACCGCCAAAGTGCAGGCAGACGGCACCTGGGAACTGCAGGTCACCAAGGCGCTGCCTGACGGCACCTATAACCTGACGGTTAAAGAGACCGACAGCGTGGGTAACACCACGGCGGCTTCACCGGAATACATTATTCAGATCGATGCAGGCGGTCAGCCGCTGCCACCGACCCTGAGCAGTGTCGAAGATGACGTCGCGCCGCATACCGGTCCATTGCAGAAGGATGCGACAACCAACGACAACACCCTGCTTCTGACCGGTACTGCGGAAGCCAACGTGACGGTTCGCATTTACGGCGGCCCGAATGGCACCACCTTACTGGGTGAAACGCAGGCTGATGCCCAGGGCAAATGGAGCTTCAACACGCCGAAACTGGCGGACGGTGTTCATACGTTTGTGGCGGAAGCCATTAACGACATCGGACAGGTGAGCCCGCAAACCGGCGGATTCCCGGTCACGGTGGATACCAGCGCGCCGGGTGAAGTCACTGGCTTCATCGTTAGCGATAACGAAGGTCCGAAGACTGGCGTATTGTCCAATGGCGACACCACTGACGATGCGACGCCGACCATCAGCGGTAAAGCAGAGCCTGGCAGCGTTGTTCACGTCTACGTGAACGGTCAGGAAAACGGCACCGCGGTGGCAGACGCTAACGGTAACTGGACCTACACCACCGGTTCACTGGCGGATGGGGAATACACCTTCACCGCGCGCGCTGAGGATTCAGCGGGCAACCTGGGTGCAGAAAATGCTGGCGTCACCGTCACGCTTGATACCTCCAGCGTACCGGTCACTATCGTTCGCGTGATGGACGATAAAGGCACCGTAACTGGCGAACTGAAGGCCAATGACGTGACTGACGATGCCCGTCCGGACATTATCGGTAAGGCGAAAGCAGGCAGCATCGTGACCATCAAAGATGGCAGCGTGGTGCTGGGCACCGTGACGGCAGATGCCAGCGGTAACTGGACATTCACACCAACCAGCGATCTGGGCGATGGCGTACATAACATTACGGCGACCGCTAAAGATCTGACCGGTAAAGAGGATACCTCCAGCACCTTCAGCTTCGAAATTGACAGTAAAGCACCGAATCGTCCGAGCATTGATTACGCGGAAGATCAGGTGGGTACCGTTAAGGACGACCTGAACAGCAACGACGTGACTGACGATCCACAGCCAATCCTGCACGGTACGGCCGAAGCGAACAGCACCGTCAACATCTACTCCGTTGATGGCACGCTGTTGGGTTCAGTCACCGCGAACAGCAGCGGCGCGTGGAACTTCAAGCCGGGCAGTAAGTTGCCAGAAGGGAAAAACACCTTCTATGTGACGGCGACGGATAAAGCCGGAAACGTCAGCGACAAGTCTGCGGACTTCGTGCTGACCACCGACTACACCGCGCCGGATGCGAGCAAAGTGACCATCGATTCCGTCACGGATAACGTGGGTAACGTTCAGGGGATTGTTGCGGATGGCGGCGTTCTGGACGATTCACGTCCGGTGATCCGCGGCTCTGGTGCTGAAGTGGGCAACGTCATTACGGTCTACACCACCGATAAAGACGGCAACACGAAGGTACTGGGTACCACCACGGTTGATCAGAACGGCAAATGGGAACTGACGCCATCTGAGTCTCTGTACGGTGACTCCATCAACAAACTGACCGTGACGGAAACCGATCGGGTTGGCAACGTGGCGAAACCGGCTGACAGCTATGACGTCATTATGTCCGATACCCCGGATGCGCCAGCGATCGTTAACGTTCTGGACGATACTGGCACAACCGTTATCAACCTGGCCAACAATGCGTTGACCAAAGACGATACGCCGACCCTGAACGGGACTGCGGACGGTGCTGCGGGCGATACGATCACCATCTACAACGGCAGTCAGGTTGTAGGTAAAACAACGCTGAATAGCAATGGCACCTGGAGCTTCACGCCATCTCCGGCACTGGCTGACGGTAGCTACACCTTTACGGTGACCAATACCAACAGCGCGGGTCAGGAGAGCGATCGCAGCGGTTCGTTCACGGTAACCATTGATTCAACAGCACCGAATCCGGTTTCCGGTCTGCAGGTGTCTGACGATCAGGGTGCCTGGAAAGGTCAGTTGACCGAGGGCATGACCACGGACGACAACAAACCGACCTTCACCGGTAAAGCGGAGCAGGGCAGCACGGTCACTATCTATGATAATGGCCAGGCGATCGGTTCAGTCACCGTCACCAACCCTGACGGTAGCTGGCAGTTCACCCCGTCCACGCCGCTGGTTGATGGCGAACACCAGTTCGCGACTCAGGTAACGGATCCGGCGGGTAACAGCAGTGCGATCGTTGACGATATCACCGTTAACGTCTCCACGGGCGCAAGCTATCTGCAGCTGCTGCAGGTGGTGGATGATGTCCAGGAAGCGGGTGGTTCTCGCGTGCTTCGCGATGGTGAAGTCACGAACGATAGCCAGGTACAGCTGGTCGGTAAGGCGACGGCAGGCAGCACCATTATCATCACCGATGTCGGTGGCGTTCAGCTGGGTACCGTGAAAGCGGATGCCAATGGTAACTGGGAATTCACGCCGATGAGTAGCCTGAGCGATGGCGCGCATACCCTGCGCATCACCGGGACCGATCCGTCGAATAACCCGCTCACGCCGATCGACTTCGATCTGGTTGTGGACACGGTTGCGCCTGTTGCACCGGTTATTACCAACGTGCTGGACGATGTGGATCCGGTTCAGGGTTCCGTTGCTCACGGCAAGCCGACCAACGACACCACGCCGGAAATTACCGGTACGGCAGAGAAGGGCAGCACGGTGAATGTGTACCATCAGGTGGATGCGACAACCCGCATTCTGCTGGGTACCGCCGTGGCCGATAGCACAACGGGTCAGTGGACGCTGCAAATCAGCGACGCGAACAAGCTGGCTGAAGGCACCTGGAATCTGGTTGCAACCTCCACGGATGCAGCAGGCAACGTCAGTACGCCAAGCAACACCTGGACGATTGTTGTCGATACCACCGTGTCTGACGCGGTTATCAACATCAGCTCGATCTCGGAAGACCGTGGTGCTTCAGACGCTGACTTCATCACCAGCGATAACACGCTGTTGATTAACGGTGAGCTGAACAAAGCCCTGCAGGCGGACGAGTGGGTTGAGATTAGCCTCGACAACGGTGTGACCTGGACGCGTGCTTCAACGGTAACCGGCACATCCTGGACTGTGGATATGCAGAGCACGCCGCTGAACGATGGTGCGTACACCATTCAGGCTCGCGTGGTGGATAACGCCGGTAACGTCGGCAGCACCGATTCTCAGGCGCTGCAGGTGGCATCGGGCGGCAGTGACATGAACGGTCTGTCTACGACAACCAAAGTGACTACCGATACCAGCCATGGTCTGACGACCGGGGATCACTTCAGCCATGCCGCAACGGCGACTAACGGCGACATGGTCACCCGTGACCGTACCGTCACCCTTAGCGGTAACCTGAGCGCGGCGCTGCAGGCTGGCGAACATCTGCAGATCTCTCTGGATAACGGAAAGACCTGGAAAACGCTGGCACTCAACGGCCAGAGCTGGAGCTATGAACTGCCGGAAGCGACGGCAAGCACCACCCACAGCTTCAAGCTGCAGGTGATTGACGTTGCGGGTAACCCGGGTACGAACACGAAGTTTGCGGATAGCTACAACGTGGTCATCGATCTGGATTCGCCTGATGCCATCACGATGGCGCCGGATGTGCCTCAGCACACCAGCACGGGAGATTCGTTCACCTTCTCCAGCGGTCAGTATGGTCGCGTTGAAGCGGGGGCAATTGTCTCTCTGGTGAGCGACGTCAACAGCAACGGCACCTATCAGGAAGGCCTGGATCAGATCATCGGCTTCGCGAAAGCAAACGCCGACGGCTCCTGGAGCCTGAATACGACCCTGCCTGCGGGCGCGCATAACCTGGCCTTTGTGGTCTGGGATGAGGCGGGCAACCGCTCAAGCATGAGCGCAAGCACCAGCACGGGCGTCACCGAAGGTGGTGGTAGTACGCTGATTGAACAGACCTGGGGTGGCACAACCGATGCGGACAGCCGTGGCCTGAACGCCGCTGCGGTCACCATCAGCCAGGACGGTTTGTGGTCGTTCTTCCAGAGTGCCCGCGGCACGTCAGGAAGCACAACGGCTAACGCCGGACGAGTGTACGACTCCGTCACGCGTGAAGACTACGATTCGACGTACCTTGCACAGCCGTCCACCGACAACGGTGCGGGTTACAACGTAGATAGCACGTCGTACAGCCGTTATGTGAACTCCGCAGCCTTTGCGGACATCAACCGCGATGGTTATGCCGACGTAATGTCTCAGATCAGTAGCTATAGTAACGCGGGTCGTACCGCCTACTGGCTGCAGAACGCCGATGGTAGTTACTCTGCGAAGGCACTGGATCAAGGCACTCTGAACCACCTCGGTGGCGTGATTTCCTATGACCGTGAAGGTGATGGTTATCTGGACTTTGTGCTGGGTGACTCGGAAGCGGACTCCATCTCGTTCATCAAGAATGAGCAGGGTACGCTGAGTTACGAGGACAACGCCGGCTTCTCTGACGGACACCCAGGCGGGGCATTGCCAACGGCGTTGAGCGTGCTGCACGAAGTGGGCGCTGTGGATATCGATAATAACGGTACCGTAGATATTACGGCACATATCGACTACAACGGCGCAGGCAGCTTCGTTGGTAACAACTCACGCGGTCTGGGGATCTTGTATAACCAGACTACCGGAACGTCGAAGACCAACTTCGGTGAAGTCGGCTACTACGCGAACGTGTTCCGTGACGATGGCCATGAAGACTACGGTAACTTGTCTATCTCCATGACATATGCGGATTACAACAACGACGGTTGGTTGGATCTGTTCCTGAGCCGTGGTTCGAAGGGCAGTTCTAACAGCGACGAGAGCCGTATCTATCTCAACGATGGTACCGGCAAGCTCAATGCAACCGACGGTCAGGCGCAGTGGTTTGGCGATAACGTTGATGGCGGTACGTCGCTGGCAGTGGACTGGAACCACGACGGTAAGATGGACATCATCGAAGTGCCGCGCTCTGGCGTGACAGGCTCGCCGATGCTGTATACCAATACCGGC
This sequence comes from Enterobacter sp. JMULE2, assembly GCF_013337145.1. NCBI lineage: Bacteria > Pseudomonadati > Pseudomonadota > Gammaproteobacteria > Enterobacterales > Enterobacteriaceae > Enterobacter > Enterobacter sp. JMULE2. Next base: position 309,212 of record NZ_SGWD01000015.1, on the reverse strand, counting down.
AGCAACAACTGGGGGACCAATAAGGTTAGCCTGACGGGTAGCACGACGTTCAACAACATGACCGGTGCCGTGGCGCTTGACTACGACTGGGACGGTTCGATGGACCTGGTGCTGTACCGTTCGGGTGCGGACGCTGATGTGGTGGCAAGAGACGATGCGGGACGCACGATGCTGGTGAAAAACACCAATATCGCGGCGGACGGCACCAGCCTGCAGATCCGTATTGTTGACGGTAACGGCATCAATACCTTCTACAGCAACACCGTGAAGCTCTATAACTCGGCGGGCGAGCTTGTCGCTACCCAGCTGATTAACCCGCAGTCCTCCGGCTCCAGCAACAGCATGGGTCTGGTGAGCTTCTTCGGACTGGATCCGAACGAAGTTTACTCCGTGCAGATGCTGCGTATTACCGACGGTAAAGCGGATCACGTTGGCGCAACGGGCAGCATTGGCGGTTACACCAACGGTACGGTGAATGAGAACTGGGGTGGCCTGACAACAGGTAAAGCCCACGACTCCTACGTGCTGACGGCGGAAAGCGGCAGCGCCGCGAACAACACCACTGGCAACAGCGGGATCGTGGGTACGGGCTATAACGACACCTTCTTCGGTTCGGCGGGTAACGACACCTACAACGGTGGCGGCGGCTGGAACCAGATTGTGAGCGGCAAGCCAGTCTGGAGTGAAACTGCGGGTATGGACGTGGTTGACTACAGCCGTTCTACCAGTGCGGTTAACGCCAACCTGTGGACAGGTACTGCAACCGGTAACGGCACCGATAAGCTTCTCAGCATTGAGGGACTGGTCGGGTCAAACCAGCAGGATACCTTCACGGATAACTCCGCGAACAACCTGTTCGAAGGTCGTGGTGGCAATGATGCCTTCTACCTGGTCAACGGCGGTAACGACACGCTGATGTACAAGGTGCTGGCAGGAATGACCAACGACGGTACCGGCGGCAACGGCCACGACACGATCCACGGCTTCAAGGTGGGTAATCTGGTGAAAGACAGTGATGCAGATCTGCTCGATATGAGCGAGCTGCTTGACTACAAGGGCTCTGTCTCCTTCTTCGAGGACGATGGAAAACTGGAGCTGGATTACTCCTCTCGCGGCGTGCTTGATTACGTCAAGGTGGAGGTTGTCGGAAGCGATACCGTGATCAGTATCGACCGTGACGGTCAGGGCGGACAACATGGCTTTACGCAGGTTGTCACACTGGCTGACGTTCAAACCGATCTGGTTACGCTGCTGCAGAATAACCAAATAATGATGTAACCCAGTAAAACCCGCCATCTTCGGATGGCGGGCTTTCTGCGCATATCTGAAGTAATACGATCAATCACTGGGTGAATCAGGAATTTGAAAATGAAAATAACCCCTCGGAATTTTAAAAAAATAAACCTGGCGTTCTGTGTCGCTGCTGCATTAAGTGCATTTATGGCCAACCCCGCTTATTCAGCTGAAAAAGTGGAAAAGGCCATTGATTTACCGGTAGTGATCAAACCGACGCCAAAAAATACGGCACCGCAACCTTATCGTCCGGTGGCGGGCGTGACGCCTGAGCTGGCACAGGTTGTCGTCTATTACCCACAGGGCACAGTTCCTGCAGCGGTCTATGTTGACCGCGAGCTGCAGTCCGTGTTGTTACCAGGGCAGTTTACCGTTCTGTGTGCGGCACCGGGCGCGCACACGGTGGAGTCATTCTTCAACGATCACCCGACGTACCAGGGCAAGCAAAACCCTCAGCAACAGTTGAGCACCGAAAGCGCGCAGACCTATTTTATTCAGGTTAATCCGGGCACTGCGGGCAATACAGCGGCGCTGGAGGAACGTTCGCGTGCGGAAACGCTTCTGAAAAATATGCACAAGCAGACCAAAATTATTAACCGTGCATCTCAGGTCAAACCCTGTGATTACGTGAATAACACCGGCGTAGTGCTCATTCAGGAACAGGTGCTGTTCCGCTTTGCGGCGAGCAACTCGGCGGGAATTTTTGCGGAATCTCGTAAGAAGCTGGATGACGTGGTGAAGTTTATCCGTCAGGCGAATAACGTTCGTGAGATCCAGATCGTGGGCTATACCGATGCGATTGGTAGCCGTGAGGCCAACCAGCGTCTGTCTGAAGCACGTGCGAATACCGTTCGTTCGTTGCTGATCGAGAAAGGGATCAAGCCAGAGATGATCAACAACACCGTTGGTCAGGGCGTGGCGCAGAGCGCTGAAGGCTGCGGTACAAATGCCAGCCAGCAGGCGGCAGGCTGTAACGTTAACAGCCGTCGTGTGGAAATTTTAGTGAAAAGCCACTAAGCCGCGTGTATGACTAAAATACGGATCGCAGAGATGCTATCCGTATTTTTTTATTGGTATATCAAAGAGAAAGGTTCTGAAAAACGAGGTGTCATGCAAACTGTGGTTCGTGGGTTTTGATCTTCGCATTGGTGTACAGCTTTTTCTTTTCTCTGATTATCTCATGCTCAATTGACGCTTTAATGATCTCGCCGCAGGAGTATATTTTCTTTAAAGAGTTAAAGCCCAGCTGTTTCATTATGTTGTTGGTGTACGTATAGGTGGTTTTGGGCTTAATGTTGTGCACGATACTGATATCATCAATGGAATAACCCGCAATCATCAGCTTTAACACAGAGAACTCCATATGCGTCAGTTCGATGTATTTCTTGATAATCTTGTTTTTGCTTGGGTGGCGCTGCGTATGCATTTTTTTTATGATCTCATCGTTCGTGAGATTGTTGATATTCACAAGGCGATGCTTGTAATGAGAGCAAATGCAGGAAAACAGCTCCGGAAAAATATCCGAGTGATAAGCAATAATGATTTCTGAAATGGCTGCGTTATTTGTTTTTCTGCGTAGAGAAATCAGCCAGTGGAAATAAACAATATTGCTGTATATGGAGTCAGGTAAAACCAGGTACAACGTATAAAAAGACCCTCTCCTGACCTCTTTCGCCCAGGCAAACAAGTTTCTTTGGTCATCAAACGAGATAATGTTCTCTTTACTGAATGTACCGGATAGCAAGTGACTCAGGCCGATATTACTGAAGTTACATCGGGATAAAATAACTCTGGAGGTATCCATGGGTATTCCTTTAGTGAACTATACCCGTCATACTTCAAGTTGCCTGTGCGTTGGCTGTCCTCGCTCACCCCAGTCACGTACCTATGTACGCTCCTGGGGATTCGCTGCGTCGCCGCCTTCATGCAACTCGAATTATTTAGGCTATAAAATGGAAAAAAGTCCATCTTCGTAATCTTTGCATACCGACAGACAGGTATTACGGTATGAATATATTTATATTCTACACGATATAAATAAACGCTTGATTGAGAAGACTCCCTCACTAAATGGGAATTGTTTACCTAAGTCGCACGGTTTTGCTTTTAGACATTAATGTAAGAATGCGAGGTTTTCAACCAGGAATATTCCACGTATGCAGGACAGATAAAACGGGGAGCGTTATAATTTCAACAGTTACGATTCACGTGTATTACTCCTCGTTAGCGACGTTTTGTGTGATGGAAAATTAAAAAGGGAATGTCATTGTTCAGAGGTGACATTGAGAAAAGCATGAAGAAAATTTCAGTTCTGTTTATTTTAACCTCTATTATTTTGCTTGCAGGCTGCCAGATTGCACCGGGCAGCCATATTGATACGTCCGGGAAAAACATTGTTCAGGCACAGGATGATAAAACGCTCAACGACGTCGATATCAATGTGTATCCCGTTACGCCAGCCCTGATCGAGCGGCTACGGGAAAACGTGATGGTTGCGCAGGGTAATGCCGAGCTGAACAAGCGTCTGGACGCGTATGAGTACCGTATTGGCGTGGGCGATATCATTATGGTGACGGTGTGGGAACACCCGGAGCTCACCACGCCGTCAGGCCAGTATCGCAGCGCCAGCGACACCGGCAACTGGGTACATTCAGACGGGACCATTTTTTATCCTTACATCGGCAAAATTGCCGTGAAGGACAAAACGGTGACCGAAGTGAGGGAGATGATCACCGAGCATCTGGCTAAATATATTGAATCCCCGCAGGTCGATGTGGGGATCGCCGCATTCCGCTCGCAAAAAGTGACAGTCTCAGGCGAGGTGAATCAATCCGGCCAGCAACCTATTACCAACGTGCCGCTGACCATTATTGATGCGGTAAATCAGGCGGGCGGGCTGACCGAGAATGCAGACTGGGGCAACGTGGTATTAACCCAGGGCGGTAAGAAGTCGAAGGTCTCCCTGCAGGCGCTCATGCAGTATGGGGATTTGCAGCAAAATAAACTGCTCTACCCTGGCGATATTCTCTATATCCCGCGCAATGACGACTTAAAGGTCTTTGTTATGGGGGATGTCGTCAAGCAAACCACCATGAAAATGGATCGTTCCGGCATGACGCTGACAGAAGCGCTGGGGAATGCGGAAGGGATCAATCAAATGACAAGCGATGCCAGCGGCATTTTTGTCATTCGTTCTGAGGCGAAACCTGATGCAGAAGCGGGGAAACAAGCGGCTATTTATCAGCTCGACGCGCGTGATGCCACCGCGCTGGTATTGGGCACGGAATTTAAGCTTAAACCATACGATATTGTCTATGTCACGACGGCGCCGGTTGCACGCTGGAACAGGGTGATTAACCAGTTAATGCCAACCATTAATGGTATCTACAGCCTGACGGAAACCACGCGCTTTGTCAGAAACTGGGGTAACTAATCGTGTATGGGCGATATACCTCCATCCTGGTCGTCTGCACCGGCAATATCTGTCGTTCCCCGGCGGGGGAACGGATATTGCGTTCGCGCTTACCCGGCATGAGGGTGGACTCTGCCGGTATTTCAGCGTTAACAGGGGAACCGGCGGATCCCGTCATGCGGCAGTCGGCCAGCAAACAGGGTTTTTCTATAGAGGGCCATCTTGCCCGACAGCTTACGCCTGCTATGTGCCGCGAATACGATCTGATCCTGACCATGGATAAGCATCATATTGAAGCGGTTACACAACTGGCGATGGAAGCCCGGGGTAAGACCTTTTTATTCGGATATTGGCTCCAGCAACTGGAAATTTCAGATCCTTATCGCCGGGGAGCTGAAATATCCGACATTATTTTCAAACAACTTTTTTCCGCTGCCGAAGAATGGGTCAAGGTTTTCCAGCAGGTTAAATAATCAAGGCTGATTAGAGTATGTATAACAAACACGTTAGCAATGCCCCTCCCGATCCTGTTCAGCGGGAGGAGGACATTGATATTGTTCAAATCCTTAAGGTGCTGTTTTACAGCAAAGTCTGGATAGCGGCGACGACCATTCTGTTTATCATTATGGGGATTATTATTGCTAACATCTCGACGCCGATTTACAAGAGCGATGCGTTAATTCAGGTTGAGAAGAATTCCTCTTTAGGCATTTTAAACAAGCTGTCTACCATGCTCCCGGAAGGTTCCGGAGTCAGTTCTGAATCCGAAGTATCGTTACTCAAATCACGCTTAGTGATGGGTAAAACGGTACGTGATTTGAAGCTGGATATTGTCGTAAGAGAAAAAACCTATCCTGTTGCGAATGCCACTCTGCAGCGTCTGTTGGGTCATGAACCGGCGACGCTCGATATTGCCTATTTGTCCGTACCGGAAAAATGGATGAATACCCCCCTGAATCTGGACATCGCGGTTTCTGGAGACTTCGCCCTGCACGTGGGGGATGCCGTCGTGAAAGGTAAAGTGGGTGTACCTGTTCAGGCCAGCGGTATTGAGCTTCTGATCGAATCGGCCAAACTCACGGAAAACACCGCGTTCAGTGTGACAAAGCGCAATGAGCATTCGGTCATTGAAGAGCTCAAAGAGCGCGTCTCCATTGATACCAAGTCGGGGGGGAATGGCATGCTGCACCTGAGCATGATCGGCCCCGACCCGGTGACGATCAGCCAGATCCTGGACAGTATTGCTCAGAACTATCTGGCGCAGGACGTTGAGCGCAAATCAGCAGAGGCAAGCAAAAGCCTGGCGTTTTTAAATAAGCAGCTGTTGCAGATCAAAAGCAATCTGGTTAACGCCGAGAGTAAACTGAATGAATTCAGAAAGAATAATGAGTCCGTTGACCTGTCATTAGAAGCCAAATTCATTCTGGATAACGTCGTCTCTATTGATACGCAGCTCAATGAACTGACCTTTAAAGAGGCGGAAATTTCCAAGCTGTATAAGCGTACTCACCCGGCCTATAAAGCGTTGTCTGAGAAAAAAGCCATTCTGGTTGCGGAAAAAGAAAAGCTGAACCAGCGTATTAGCGAGATGCCCAGCACCCAGCAAGAAATTTTAAGCATGACCCGCGATGTCCAGATGGGTAATGATATTTATATGATTTTGCTGAATAAACAGCACGAGCTTAATATCAGTAAGGCCAGTACCCTGGGGAATGTGCGTATTATTGACCATGCGGTCACGCAGCAGAAACCGGTGAAACCGAAAAAAATATTGATTGTTCTCTTATCAGCCTTAATGGGGTTCCTCTTTTCCTCCGGGGTCATCCTTGTTCGCAACATGCTGATAAAAGGGATCCGGCAACCTGCTGAGCTGGAGAAACGTGGCATTCCTGTCCTTGCCGTTGTTCCCCTGGCACCTGAGTTAACGAAGCGCAGGCGGTGCCGCGCCATTCCGACTTATCAGTCTGACGAACTGCTGGCGAAATCGACGCCAACGTCGCTGGCGGTCGAAGCGTTAAGGGGGCTGCGTACCAGCCTCCATTTTGCGATGCTGAAATCGGACAACAAAATATTAATGATCTCCGGGACGTCGCCCGGGGTCGGTAAATCTTTCGTGAGTTCTAACCTCGCCGTACTGATGGCGCAGGCGGGTACGCGGGTATTGTTGATCGACTGCGATTTACGACGAGGGTATTTGCACCGTGTTTTCTCTGCGGCAGAAAATGGGGCAGGGCTTGCGGATTATTTATCTCAGGACGTTAATATTTCGACTGTTATTCAGCACACGGAATACCCGGAAGTGGATTTTATTGGTCGCGGACGAATGACCAATAATCCTGCTGAGCTTTTTATGTCTGAGAAATTCAAGACGCTGCTCACGTCGTGCTCAACGCAATATGACGTGATTATCATTGATACCCCGCCGATCCTGAGCGTGACGGATGCGTCCATTGTTGGCCGATATGCATCAACATCCCTGATGGTGGTGCGCTTTGAGCAGAACTCCCTGAAAGAGGTGGAGGCAGGGCTGCGCCGCTTCGATCAAAATGGCATCGCCATCCAGGGCACCATATTTAATGGCGTAGAGAAGCGCGCCGCTGAACCTTACACCTACGGCGACTATTCCTATCAGGAATAAAATCTAGTAACGGAACAGGTCAACACTATCCGGGATGTATAAAATTCCGAATATTGGATGACTTGTTCCTAATCAAAAGTTCCATATATGTGGTGCAGTCTGAATGCCAATTCAGATCAAAAATGACAGAATTAGCCTCAATTCTATGCTCTTAAATTCTAATTAATGAAATGGAAGGAAACCACAGGAGGTCAATCATCATAGGATGTGAAGTAATTATTTAGAGTGGCGAAGTTATATTTCTAAAAGAATGTAATGATTCCGTAATAAAGAGTAGGTAATAATGAAAAGTAAAAAGAATAATGTCTTTCAATTAGAGCTTAAGTGGCACCCTGTTGCCGCTTCGGTTCTGCTCGCTCTGCCATTTGTTGCGCACACAGCAGAGATCAGCATGAAGAACGGTATCGTTGCTTCTGCTGGAAACGTGCCTGTCATTAACATTAACAAAGCCAACGATAAGGGGCTTTCGCATAATGTGTATGACAAGTTAAACGTGGACAAGAACGGTCTGATCTTCAATAACAGTGCTGCAGGATCGAATACCGTTCTGGCAGGCCAGATTCAGGGTAACAGCAACCTGACCTCCGGCTCAGCGAAAGTTATTCTCAACGAAGTGACCTCGAAAAATGCCTCTGCTATTAACGGCATGATGGAAGTCGCAGGTGATAAGGCAGATTTAATTATCGCCAACCCGAACGGTATTACCGTTAACGGTGGTGGTTCAATTAACACCAGTAAATTGACCCTGACGACCGGTACGCCGGATATTCAGAATGACCAGCTGGCGGGTTACTCCGTCAACGGTGGCACCATTACCCTGGGTAAACTGAATAACTCCAGCCCAACTGAAATTCTGTCTCGTAATGTCGTTGTGACGGATAAAGTCACCGCTAACGAGCTGAACGTTGTGGCGGGCAATAACTACGTTAACGCTGCAGGCCAGGTGACCGGGTCGGTAACCGCTGCCGGTACGCGTAATGCCAATAGCATTGACGTTGCTGCGCTGGGCGGCATGTACGCCAACAAGATCAACCTCGTCAGCACCGAAAGCGGTGTCGGCGTCCGTAACCAGGGCGTTATTGCGGGTGGTCTCAATGGGGTCAATATTGACGCCAACGGCCAGCTGCTGAATAACAATGCACGCATTGAGTCCTCTGGTCAGATCAATATCAAAACCAATGGCGCACTGAGCAACACCACCGGGGATATTACCTCCGTCGGTACCATCGCGCTGGACACCAACAAAAACAGCCTCAACAACAGCCGTTCGGGCAACATCTCGACGATGGCTGACCTCTATGTCAACAGCGGCGCTGTCGACAACACCAACGGCAAAATGGCGGCGGCGGGTATGCTGGCGGCCGACACCAACGGCAATACCTTAACCAACTACGGTAAAGGCAATGCGGTTGGGATTGAAGCCGGTATCGTGGCGTTAAAAACCGGTACGCTGAACAACAGCAACGGTCAGATTAAGGGCGGATACGTTGGCCTTGAGTCTGCCGCGGTGAACAACAACAGCGGTTTGGTTGACTCCCTGGGCGATGTGAACGTTGTCAGCGGCGGCAACGTCGACAACAACAGAGGTATCATCCGTTCCGCGGGCGGCTTCACGAAAATCGCAGCCAAAGGTGCGGTCAACAACGGCTCGACCAAAACGGCCGATACCGCCAGCGATGACTCTTTAGGCATTATCGCCGAGAAGGGCGTGCAGATTGCGGCGAACAGCATCAATAACAACGGTGGGCAGATGGCGTCGAATGGCGATATCTCCCTGGAAAGTGCCGGCGCTATTGATAACTACTCCGGCAAGCTGAACTCCACCAGCAAAGTGATCGCCAAAGCGGCCTCTATGCGTAACGACAACGGCGGCGTGGCGGGTAAAACCGGCGTTAGCATTGCGGTGGGTGGCAACATCACGAACTACATTGGCGTTTACAGCTCTGAAGAGGGCGATGTTGCTCTGGCATCCAATGCCCTGAACAACCGCGGCGGCTTCATTATGGGACAAAACGTTTCCATTAATGCCAACGCAGGCGTGAACAACAACACGGCGTTCATCGTTGCAAGCAAAGTATTAAGCGTCACTGCGGGCGATAACATCGAAAACCGCTACGGTACCGATTTCGGTTCTGCGTTCGGCACCTACTTCGGTATGCCGCAGCAGAACGGCGGTATGGTCGGTAAAGAAGGCGTTTCGCTCTCCGGGAATTACATCTACAACAACCAGAGCCGTATTGTTGCTGAAGATGGCCCACTGACCCTGCTGGCAAAAGGCAACGTGGATAACTCCCGCGCACTGCTGGTGAGCGGCGGAGATGCCACCATCAAGGTTGGCGGTTCGCTGAACAACAACTACTCCACCCTCTACAGCGCGGGCAACATGGCTATCGAGGCCAACAGCCTGAGCAACTACAGCGACGGCGCGCTCGAAGACAACAATGCAACGGGCGTGATTGCGGCGGATAAGAACCTGACCATGAATCTGAAGGGCAGCCTGACCAACTATGGTTGGATCAGCAGCCTGGGCGATGCCATCGTCAACATTCTGAACGGCTCTTTCACCAACCGTAATACCGTTTCTGCTGAGAAATCACTGACGGTATCCGCGCTGACCGGTATCGAAAACCTGAAAGATATCGCCGCTGGCGAGAATCTGGTGGTGAATTCCCAGCGTGGCGTGACCAACAGCTCCAACAGCAACATGGTTGGCGATAAGGTTACGATCGCCGCGGGTTATGACATCAATAACCGCGGGAACATCGTTGCTGACAGCAGCCTGGCAATGAGCGCGAAAGGTAACATCTATAACGATCTGAATATGATCAGCTATGGTGACGCGACCTTAAGTGCCAATACCATTGATAACAACTCGCGCAAAATCAAAGCGGTCGGTGATTTAACGCTGACTGCCGCCGGGAACGTGAATAACAGCCGCGGTGAAATCAGCTCTGAGACTGGCGACGTGACTATCACTGCAGGTGGAACGGTTGATAACTACTACGGTCAGATCCTGTCCGGTAGCGACATTGCCCTGAAAGCGAACCGACTGAATAACGATTACGGTCGGGTTGCAGCAAACGGCAATATCGATCTGGCGCTGACAGGTAATTTCGACAGCAACCGTGGTTCAGTTCTTTCGCAGGCGGGTAACATCAAGCTGGCGGCCAACACCGTTGATAACAACAATGGTCTGATCGCAGGTAAGAACGTTACCGTCGATGCAAAAGGCACTGTGTACAACAACACCGCAATGATCGTGGCGGACAATAAGCTCTCCGTTAACGCGGCAGGGAATATTGAAAACCGTGACGGTAACAACTTTGTTCGTAATCATGGCGAAACCTTCGGCGTGACGGGCGATGTTGGCGGCATGATTGGTCGTGAAGGCGTGTCGCTTTCCGGTCAGAACGTCTACAACAACAACAGCAGCATCATCGCGGATGAAGGTGCGCTGAGCGTGCTGTCCAAAGGGACGCTGGATAACACCCGTGCGATGCTGGTAAGCGGTGCAGATGCTGTTATCAAAGCAGCGGGTACGTTCTATAACAACTATGCTACCACCTACAGCGCGGGCAACCTGGACGTGACCGCAGGTTCGCTGAGCAACTACAGCGATGGCAGCATGGAGAACAACACGGCCACCGGCGTTATCGCATCAGACAAGAACGTTAATCTGACTGTCGATAACAGCGTGACCAACTACGGCTGGATCAGCGGTAAAGGCGATCTGAACTTCAATATCCTGAAAGGCGCACTGACTAACCGCAATGCCATCTCTTCAGGTAACGCACTGGCAATTAATGCCCTGAACGGTGTTGAGAACTATAAAGACATCGTGGGTGTGACCAGCGCGAAAATTGATACACAGCGTCATGTGACCAATAACGCCAACAGCAATATCCTTGCGCAGAATATCGCGATTAATGCCGGTACCGACATTAATAACCGCGGTAATATCGTGAGCGATTATACCCTGCTGGTGAAAACAGCGGGCAATATCTATAACTACCTGAATATGGTGAGTTATGGTGTTGCCGGTGTCACCGTCAACAACTTGACTAACAGCGGTAGCAACGCCGTATTTGGCGGCCTGTCTGGTATGGAACTTAATGCAAATAAAGTGACCAATACCGGCGACGTTGTAGGTATGTAATTTGTAAGGTGTAACACAAGGCAGCAGCTATCGCCTGATAGCGCAAAGTCAGAACGAGACCCTGCTGCCTTTTTTTCTGAGAAAGTTAATGAAATCGCGATTTAAATTTTTACCCTTATTGTTGCTGTTAAGTTTTCATGCCTTCGCGGAAGAGGGTATTAATAACCTGATTAAACAGCAGCAAAATGCCGATTTGAATACTTTCAAAGAACAAAAGGTATACCGGCAGGACGTTTATTCCAGTACCGAACGTAAAGTATTCAGGCTGAATGATTTACCGCAAGAAGAGAACTGCTTCACGATTAGGTCTCTGGTTCTTGAAAATGATTTTCTTCAGCGTAAGACCGACAGGGCAATCAAAAAAGAGATCCTCGGCCGCTGTGTAGGCAGTATTGGCGTGGTGAAAATTGCCGCGGCGCTGCAAGATTTTTATATCGATGCGGGTTACATCACCACCCGTATTACGATCCCAACGCAAAACATTGCGTCCGGCACGCTGAAGCTTGACGTGAGTGCAGGGAAAATTGAAAAGATTATTGTCGACAGTAACGACATTAATCCGCTGATGCTGCCTTTTGCGAAAGAAGACATCCTGAATATTCGCGATATTGAGCAGGGGCTGGAAAACCTCCAGCAGGAGCCGGGTGTTGACGTCAAAATCAACATCGAACCGGGCACAAAGCAGGGATATAGCACGATTCACATCAACACGAACCGTGAAAAAAACTGGAGCGTGCGGGCGAGCTATAACAACTGGGGTGTGAAAGAAACGGGGCAGTATCTGACCTCTGCAGTGGGTTACCTGTACAACACTGCCCGCTTCAGCGACCTGTTTTATCTCGCGGGAACAAAAAGCACCAATGGCCGCTATGAAAGTGTGAGTGGTTACTACGCGCTGCCGGTAGGCTACTGGAACTATTCTCTGTTCTACAGCACCAGCAAGTCGCGTCAGACCCTACCGCTTTTCTACACCACCGTGGACTATGCGGGGAAAAGTGATTACGCAAACCTCAAAGCATCACGCGTGCTCTATCGGGATAAAACCCGCAAGGTGAGCGGCAGCGCCGAGCTGATACGCCGGAAATCCGGATATACGGTGGAGGGGGAAGAGCTGGTCTTGCAGAAGCGCGATATGGATAACGTCAAGGTTGGCGTTAACTATAAGCAGCAGTTAGTGAATGCTCACTGGGATTCGTCGCTCTCCTGGCAGCGATTCCTGAGCTGGTTCGGGGCGGAACATACGCCCGATATGATCTATGGCAACGTCAGCCCTGTCAGCCAGCTTGTTAATGTTGAAAGCAACTATACCCGCCAGCTCGGCGGCAATGTGTATAACGCTTTTTTTTTGGCGCAATACGCGCCGCGCGAGCTGACGCTGCAGGACCAAATGACGATGGGCGACCGCTGGAGCGTGCGCGGGTTTGAAAACAGCGTGGGTCTCACCGGGAACAGCGGATACTACCTGCAAAATACCGTTTATCGTCCGGTGCGGGGCATAGACGCTAACTACTATTTGGGTGTCGACGCAGGCCATATAAGACGGGACAGCCTCTACGGCGAAGAGATTATCATCGGCAGCACAATAGGTATTCAGGGTAACGTCAAAAGCCTGGCGTACGATTCGTCAATCTCCATGCCGGTAAAATACCCGGGCAGCATGGACGTGAATAAATTTAATTTTAATCTGAATGTTTCTTATCAGCTCTGAACAGGGAAGTACGAAAAATGCGTATCGGCACGGACATCGTGGAAGTTTCGCGAATAGAGCGGGCGATAAAAAACTGGCAAACCGATTTTTTACATCGCGTCTTTACCCAACAGGAAAATATAAAAATTAACCGCGAAGACCCGAATTATGAACGAGCCTCGGGATTCTGGGCGGCAAAAGAGGCGGTCGTCAAAGCGCTCGGCTGTGGATATCGCGACGGGATCACCTTTAAGGATATCGAAATTGGCCATGACGAATTGGGATGCCCCCATTTTATTTTTTCCGGGCGAGTAAAAGAGATGCTTGTCGAAAAGCAGCTCGAGAATGCCTCGCTCAGTATTTCGCATTGTCAGAATTATGCGACTGCCGTTGTCATACTTTATTAACCTAACTATTTGTGAATATTATGTATCAATATAACGATCTTAAGGAAAAGACGGTTCTGGTCACCGGAGCGAGCGGAGATATTGGTCTGGCGATCTGCGCGAAGTTTCTCGATCAGGACTGCGATGTTTACGCGCTGTATAAATCAAATGCTACGCAGTTAACGGAGCTGAAAGAGACGCATCCGGCGGGCAGCAAGCTGTCTATTATTCAGTGCGATCTCGCCGATCCGCAGAGCGTTTCTGCACTCTGTTCTCACCTGACGGAAGCCGTCGGCAAGCTGGATGTGCTGGTAAACAATGCCGGTATTGTGAAAGACAGCCTCTTTGCCTCAATGAGCTTTGATGATTTCAGCCAGGTGGTGGACACCAACCTGTTCAGTATTTTCCGCCTGACCAAAGAGGCGTTAATGCTGCTGCGTTCTTCAGAAAACCCGGCCATCATCAACGTCGCGTCCATTGCGGCCATTATCCCAAGCGTCGGGCAGGCGAACTACAGCGCGTCTAAAGGGGCGATTCTGGGCTTCACCCGCACGCTGGCTGCCGAACTGGCACCTTACGGCGTGCGCGTCAACGCCATCGCGCCGGGGATGATTGAATCCAAAATGGTGAAGAAAGTCTCCCGCACGGTGGTGCGCGGCGTGACCGCCTCTATTCCGCTGCGTCGTCTGGGCAAATGTGACGAGGTGGCCAATACCGTCGTCTATTTGGGCTCGACAGCGTCCAGTTACATTGTGGGCCAAACCATCGTTATCGATGGCGGCCTGGTGATGCGGTGAGTTATGTCTAAATACGTTATCCCCTCGAAGATCTTTCTGGAAATGGGCGGCTGGCGTCAGCCGCTGCTGATGGTCGACAGAATTGATGACTTCAAATACGGCGAAAATGGCTTTGTGAAGGTGACGAAGCACATCACCTATAACGAGCCTTATCTGCTCGGGCACTTCCCGGACGATCCGATCATGCCCGGGGTGATTATTTCTGAAATCTTTGGTCAGGCCAGTGAGTACCTCTCGTTCCTCACCGATATCTGCGATATCTACAGCGAAACGTACGGTGGTGAACTCAAATCGTTACGCGATATCCATGCGCTCATCACGCGTGATGAGATGCGGGAGATCATCCGCACCCGTCGCGCGCAGGTGCGCGGCGTACTGGCTGCCCAGAATTTAAAATTTAAAGACATTGCCTACCCTGGCGACTCGATTGAAGTCACCAGCAAGCTGGCATTTTCTGATGCTCATGGCTTTAAGCACTATTCCGTGACGGCGAACGTCGGGAAGCGATTAATCAGCCACGGCACCATTATTAATTACCGCGAAAGTAAGTAAACCCCTGAGAGAGTTAATACCATGACAACAATGAAAAATGAAATTGACCAGCGCAAGGATGTGCTGATGACAATTAAAACCGAGATTATTCAGCGTTTAAATATTCAGCGCGATGAATCTCAAATTGATGATGATACAGCCCTGTTTGGCAATGGCTTAAAGCTGGATTCCGTCGATGCAACGGAAATCGTGGTCATGCTGGATAAAGTTTTCGATATTAAAGTTAACGAAAGCGACGATCCTTCTTATATGAGAAGTATCAATAATCTGGCGACGTTTATCATCCAGAAGAAAAAAGCTTAATTTATCTTTGCGAATAACAGGATCCCGTTATGAAGTCTCTTTATGATTTCCATTTGAAAAACAATGCGAAAATGGGCATTTACAACAATGCCAACGTTCCTTCTGCCTATCACGACCCGATGGTGGAATACAAAGCCGTACGTGAAAATGCCCTGCTGGTGGACTATTCACACATGTCCATCGTCAGCGTGATGGGTGATGACGCATGGGCCCTGGTGAATAACCTGGTCTCTGCCGATGTCTCTATTATTCGTGACGAGCAGGGGATCTACTCTCTGGTGCTAAATGAAGACGGTACCGTCCGCGGCGACGTGTACGTGCTCTGTTCATCCGACGGCTATTACATCCTGTCTGAAAACATCCCGTCATCTGAGCTGATCGCGGGTCTGAATGCCCTTCTGGAAAAAGCCGACGAGCTGGATATCCAGGAAACCCCGGAAATTGCCGACATGCGTGAGCAGAGCTGGGGCGCAATCATGGTTGAAGGGCCTTACTCCTGGGAGCTGATGTCCGAGATCCACGGTTTCGACGTCATCGGCCTGCCTTACTACGAGTACATGAATACCGATAACGAACTGATGGTATTCCGCTGCGGCAAACACGGCGAGTTCGCCTACATGGTTGTGGGCCAGCAGGAACAGCTGCTGGATCAGTGGCAGCAGCTGCTGGAGCACGGTAGCAAATACCAGCTGCAGACCGGCGGGCTGGACTACCAGAAAATTGTGCGTATCGAAAACCCAGGCTGGGATGACGCGCTGTGGGCTGGCTACAACCTTAACCCGGTAGAGCTGCAGCTGCAGTGGGCCGTGCAGTACGACAAAGAAGGCTTTGTGGGTAAAGACGCCGTTGAAGAACTGTCTCACGGTGAAGGCGCGCGCAAGGTTATCGGCATGATCGTCGAAGGGGAATGCGCGGGCATTGCTTCAGGCGACAGCGTGCTGGTTGACGGTCAGGCTGTGGGTAACGTTGTGAAAGCGGTCTTCTCTCCGGCGCTGCAGTGCTTCATTGCGCTGGCACTGCTGGAAAATGAATACGCATGGTCTGATATCAGCGGTTTCGCTATTCAAACGAATACGCAAACCGTCGCGGCAAAAACCAAAGGTATGCCATTTATTTATAACCTGAGCATGCTGGTTAATCCGACTGAGCACAGCTTTATCGACGCGTCTAAAGCGAAAAGCGCGCTGTAATTCATTATTCATCTTTAACAGTGAGTGAGATATCCGTGGGCAATATAACGCCACGGATCCTTTCTCGCTGTTTAGTGTCTGTACACGGTGGTACATAGTTATGAAGACAAACCGGAAACGCGTTGTTATTACCGGGATTGGGATCCTTTCCTCACTGGCAGAAAACCTTCAGGATTTTAGAGACGCATTATTAAATAAAAAAAATGGCGTCACCGACAGCGTGCGTTTTTCAAAATGGTTTGAAAACGCCCGCGCGGCTGAAGTGTTACATGATATTGATTATTCAGAATTACCGGATGACGTTATTGCGTCACTGGATAATGCTGCACTCTGGGCTTATAAGGTCGGTAAAGACGCGCTGAATCAGGCGGGGCTGGCCGAGAACAAGACGCACCTGAAAGAGACGGGCCTGATTGTGGGCGTCTCCTCCGCGGGCACCGAGGCGTTCTTACCGCTGTTTGAACAACGCATGGAAGATTTCTCCCTGCGTAAAGCGCTGTTCTCCGGCGGTTTCTCTTCCTGCTGTTCCAGCGTCTCTACGCTGCTCGGACTGCAGGGCGGGGTAGAACTGGTTGCGACCGCCTGTACGGCCAGCCCTAACGCGGTCGGCATGGCGTTTGACTATATCCAGAACGGCAAAAGCAAAACGATGCTGGCCGTCGGGACAGAGCCGATCTACCTGCCAACCTTCGCCGGCTTTTATGCCCTGAACGTCATGCATCCGGAAGCCTGTACGCCGTTTTCCGGCAACTCCGGCATGTCGATTGGTGAAGGCGCGGGCGCCGTGGTGCTGGAAGAGTACGAGCACGCCGTCGCGCGCGGTGCCACCATTTACGGTGAAATCCTCTCCTACGCCACCTCCTGCGATGCGTTCCACGAAACCGGACCGGATCCGCGCGCCAGCGGTGCCGTACAGGTGATGCATAAGGCGATGGAAAACGCGGGCGTCACCCCGGAGCAGATTGAGTATGTCAACGCCCACGGTACCGGCACTGAAGCGAACGACCGCATCGAAACGCTGGCAATGAAAAAGGTGTTCGCCAACAACGAGAAGCTGTTGGTCAGCTCTACCAAGTCTTACTTTGGCCATAACATCGGTGCGGCGGGTATCGTCGAACTGATCGCGTGTCTGGTGACGCTGCCGGATAACCGCGTTCTGCCGACGCTGAACTTCAACAACGCGCGTCCAAACTGCGATCTGGACTACGTGCCAAACGACTTCCGCGACCAGAAAATCAACCTCTTCATGAAGAACAATTATGCCTTTGGCGGTAATAACTGCAGCATGATTATCAGCATGGATCCGTGTTCTGTTCCGGTCAGCACCTACGACGAAAAACGCGTGGCAATCTCCGGTCTGGGGGCCGTCTCTGCGATTGGTCACACCGTTAACGAGATCCTCGATAACGTCTGGAAGCAGAACCATACCGTTGAACTGGGCGGCGTCACCTTCCCGGAAGACACGCTGGAAGAGGCGAAAGAGCTGCTGGATGTGCTTGAATCAACCCGTCAGTTTGAGACGCTGTTTGGTGAAGAGTTCAGCGTGCTGACGGCCACCCGTCCGGAAGCGAACGAACACTTTAAAACCTTCCAGGTCACCGGCCTTGAGCCGCGTAAGCATCTGCGTCGCTTTGACCCGCGTAAAGCCACCCGTGGCGGCACCTTCGCGCTGATTGCACTGTCCGAAGCGCTGGAACAGGCGAAGCGTAAAATTAAACGCGATGGCGATGCGCTAGGCATGGTAATGGGAATGTCCAGCGGCCCGCAGGAAACCACCTACAAATACCTGCAAAGCCTGAAGCCAGACCCGCGCAAGGTCAGAACCTCTGAGTTCCCGGGCTCGCTGATGAACTCAATCCCTACGTTCTGCGGTATTTCCGAAGGGATCAAGGGCTACACCACCACCCTGGCGACCGGGGAGAATGCGGCATTAGGCGCATTAACCTACGGCTACGAAATCGTGCGTCAGGATCTGCAGCCGCAGGTGCTGGTGGGCGGTGCGGACGAGTATTTCCCGTCGATGTCACTTTATATGGATGCCGTCACCCGCAAGCTCCATATGACCTCTGACGCTCGCGACTACCACATCTACGGTAACGATTCGAAGGGCTACATTCCCGGCGAAGGTGCCTGCATGCTGCTGCTGGAAGATCCGCAGCGCGCCGCAGAGCGTGGTGCTGAGGTGCTGGCAGAAGTAGTCGGTTACGGTAAAGCCTGTAGCAACAGCTACTTCGATGCCTCTCAGCAGGACGAGAAATCCGCCTCCATGGCGCTGGCGATTACCCGTGCGCTGAAGGATGCCGGCGTCACGGCGCAGGAGATCGATCTGGTCTGCGGCACCAGCAACGGTAGCGATGAAAGCTCACGCATTGAAATCGATGCCATCGTTGAAGCCTTCGCTCAGGCCAAACCGGACGTGCCGATCGTGAACTATAACGCCTGCTTTGGCTTTGTCGCGTCTGCTGCCGGGCTGCTTAACCTGGCCGTCATCATTGACTGTATTAAGAAGCAGGCGGTTCCCGCCATTCCTCATACCGTTGAGTTCTTCGATAAGCGAATCAACTTCGTTCGTGAACCGTTGAAGCTCGCCCTGAAGCACGTGCTGCTGGTGGGCGCGACGGAAGGCGGCAACTACTACGCGTTTGTGATTAAAGGATAATATTGTGGATAATGCCGCTATCATTTCGGGGTTCAGTTCCTGTCTGCCGTTTGCCGAAGACAGTATTCAGCTTATTCAAAATCTGAAGCTGGGCAAACGTGTTGAAAGAAAGCCCTGGTTTAAATCCGACGACGAGGCAATTAAGTGTGGGTTCGATGGCAATAAGCATATTGCCACGCTGGATCATACGGATGATAGCGCATTAGATCTGCTTTATCGTCTGATCGACGATGCACTCGCCCAGGCCGGATTAGATGTTCAATGGCTGGCCGGGTGCAACGCCCGCGTTTATTTAACTGGCATCGGCCCTCGGGTCGATGGCATGGCTTTCAAGAGTTTCTATAACAAAAATGATATTGAAGATATTCATCTGACAAAATCATTAATGACCCTGCACGTCGATAATATGTCTCAGGATCGTATTGCCGGAAATCTTGCGCGTAAATATCACCTGCAGTATTTACCGCCCAATATGAACTGCACCAGTAATTCAGCGATGACGGCGGTGCATTTAGGTTGCCAGGCAATTGAGCATGGCGGCGTTGATATTGTGCTGGTGGTGAACTGCTCAAAAATTAAAACCCAGGATATCTGGTTCCTCGATACCCAGTCGATGCTGGATACGCACCTGGTCCAGCCGTTCGGTGAAAACAGTAAAGGCGTTCTTTTTGCTGAGGGATACAGCGCGATCCTGCTGGAAAATGCGCGCCACCGACGCGCCAGAAAAGCAGGGCATGGGATACGACTGCAAACTACCTACACGCAGATCAGTGCCGGAAGAAGCAATGACAGTTCCTGGCTCAGCACCAATGTATTAAAGGTGATGCAGGCCGCGATGAAAAAAGCGGACCTCAGCACGGAAGATCTGTGCGCGATTATGCCGCACGGCAACGGCTCATCCATCAGTGATAAAGCGGAAGCAAAAGCGATAGAGGTCTTTGCTGAGGGAAATACCCTTCCGGTTCTGGCCTATAAAGGCCAGATTGGCTATACCGCCACCGGCTCAGGCATCGTCGATTTAATTATTGGTCACCATACGTTATCGCAGAAAGAGCTGATTTCACCCGTGGGCAACGACGCCATTATTGATAGCGTTGCGCAGCATGTTGTTATTGACCGCGGCATCATTGGGCACCACAAAAACCATCTGCTTAAGGTAGGGGTTGGCGTGGATGGTTCAATTATCGGTGCCGTGATGTCTGATATTCATCGAGGCCTTTGAACGATTATGGAGAGCCCTATGTATTTATCCTCATTTTCGCTTATTGAGCCGGAAGATAAATTTTATTTCTATCAACCCAGCTGGTTAAACGCCTGGGAAGCACACTTATACAATAAGGCGATGAAATCCACCCACGCTCATGGCTGGGGATTAAAACGTTTTGGTACGCAGCCGGATCTCTATCCCGGTGAAATGATCCGTAACCCGCAATATCAAAAATACCTTGAGGCGATGGAGCAGGCGGCGGATGACGCGCTTATGGCGCTGCCCACTAAAGAGCGGATGCGGTTATTGAAGCAGCGCACGGCATTTATTTATGTCGACGCCTGGGGGGAATCCGGGCCGTTTGAGAATATTTCCAGCGCGCTGCATATCTCAACGATCGACACGCTGCCCAAAAATCTGGTCAAGAAATTCTCGGTTAACGCTCCCACCTGCAAGCTCCGCGGTGAGAAGCAATCCTTCGTGCAGGCCCTCAGCCTGGCCAACGACTACCTGAGCTGGGATGTGTTTGATTTTGTCGTGATCTGCACGGCGTACCGGGCGATCCCGATCCTGGTGTTTTCTGATGAAGACATTGCCCTCAAGTGGGGAGAGAAGCGTAAAGGCAAGGCCGAAGACGTCAATTTAACGGTTGAACGCGCCGGGTGTTTCATCTTCAGCCAGCAGGAAAGCGCTATCCGGGTGAAGGGTGGGCAATACGTCATGGCCGATGCCATTGAGCACACTCAGGTTCCTGAACAGATTGCATTTTCGGGCCTGCGAAAAGACCTGCTGTCTCGCTCGACGCTGCCCGCGAAGAACACGCTGGATCTGGTTGATCTCTACGGTGCCAGCGGCTGCCTGACTCCAGCGTTAAGTTTTGCCTGGCTCAAACAACATGCTGATTTTTCGGGGCGATTAAGAACCATCGTTCCCGACAAGCAGTTTGGTTACAGCTATTTCGACATTGAATATTGCAAGGAATAACGACATCTCCATGAGCGGAATAATTAAAGAACTCCCAACGATATCGCTGAACAATATCTATAAGAGTTATGGCTCGGGCGAAGGCAAAGTCGATGCCCTGAAAAATATCAATCTGGAAATAGAAAAAGGCGAATTTCTGGCGCTCTGCGGGCCTTCCGGCAGCGGCAAAAGTACGTTGTTAAATATCCTGTCGGGAATTGATAAACCCACCGTCGGTTCGGTGATGTTTCTGAAAAAATTACTGAATCATCTGCCGGAAGACCAATTATCGGCGATCCGCGGCAAGCATTTGGGTTTTATTTTTCAGTTTTTCAATCTGATACCGGTACTGAGTGTTTTCGATAACGTTTTTTTCCCGCTGGTGTTAAACGGCCACGTCGGGAAAAAAGAGGCCAAAGAGCGGGCGCTGCACTTCATCGACAGCGTCGGGCTTGCGGGATTCACCGAGCGTAAACCGGGCCAGCTTTCGGGCGGCCAGCAGCAGCGCGTGGCCATCGCCCGGGCGCTGGCGCACGACCCGCAGGTGGTCATTGCCGATGAGCCGACCGGAAACCTCGATCTGGTCACCGGGGAGGCCATTCTGGATCTTCTGCTGAAAATTAACCAGGAGACGCGCACCACTTTTATTATTTCCACGCATTCAAGCCAGCTTAAAGAGCGTGCGCGGCGCGTGGTTGAAATTAAGGACGGAGTTTTAGTTCATGATTCACAATCGTAATTTTTTCCTTCTTTGCTGGTTTTTGCTGTGCCTGGCCTATGTCGGGAACATCAAAGCCGCACCGGCGCCCGTCGCCGAGCATGTCATTAAGAGCGGTTTTCCGCAGGAAGCGGACATGCTTGCAGAGATGACGCAGTCGCTCTTTAAAGAATACAAAGCCAACGACAATCCTCTTTCGCTGGTTTTCTATGCCTACGGAACGTTGCGTCAGGCCGATCGCGCTCTCCAGACCAACGATTTTATTCGCGCATCTGAGTACGGGAAAACGGGCTTTTTCTATCTGGACGAGGCGGTTGATCTGTATGAAGACAACATGCTGGTGCGCTATATGCGTGCCCGGGTCGATGCCTGGCTGCCTGCGTCAATCGGGCGCTGCGTGGTGACGTTAAACGATACGGAAAAAATGCTGAATACGCCTGACGTATTCAATGCCGGGCTGGTGGAACACATCAACGAAATGCGTTATCGCGCGCTGTTGAGTTGCAAACGCAAGCGGCAGGCAGACGCGTTACTGGCAGAGATTGAACTGCGTAATGCGAATACGGCATCGTCTCTGGCATCGGGCAGTGCGCCAGAGTGGGATATCAACGAAGTGACAGAAGTATTGTTGCCGCTGGCGAAAGGGAAATAAATGTCCGGGGAAATGGTGTTAGCGAATAGCGTTGTGTTGTTGATCCTGCTTTTTGTCCTCTGGTGTGTCGTATTCCGATCGCGGGACGTGAAGTTTGCTTTTTTAAATCTGTTTCGCCACAAAAGGCGATCGTTTTCGACCATGGCGGCCATCATGCTGGGCGGCGTGTCGATTTTCCTGTACGGCGGGTTTATTGATTACTCTTTCTGGATTTTGAAAGAGCAAACGATTCGAACCAATATTGGTCATGTGCAAATTTATAACAAAAATTATTTTGAGACCTCTAATAAAAACAAAAGCCTGATCGACGATTATCCGGCATTAAAGAAAGCGATTCTTAACGATCCGGCTCTGGCTGAGGATATCTCGACGCTCTCTGGTCAGCTGGAGTTCACCGGCGTTATTTCACAGTATGAGAGTGAAACCTCCAGCTATTTTTCCGCGCTGGGCGTTGAACCGCTACCTGCACTGAAGCTGGGCTCGTTTGATAAATTAATCACCGGCAGCGATCTGTCCCGCATCCGCACGGACGAAATCACGCTGGGAAGCGGCCTGGCGAAAACGCTGAATGCGCATTACGACGACTGGCTGGACGTGCTGGTGGTCAATACGCAGGGCGGGCAGGGCGCGCTCTCCATGAAGCTACGCGGCATCTTTGAATCCGGGATCAAAGACTACGATGACGTGGCGATGAAAATTCCGCTGGGTACGGCTCAACGTATTATGGGCACTAACAGCGTGAGTAAAGTGCTGATCCTGCTGAAAGAGGACGATACTGCCGCGTTCACGGCGAAACTGCGTGGCTTTATTGCCGAGCATAACTTACCGCTGATCGTAAAAGACTGGAAAGACGCCTCGATATTTTATCAGCAGGTGGAAGGGCTGTTATCCGGGATCTATTTCTTTATTAAGCTCATTGTCGGTCTGATTGTCATCTTCATGATCGGTAATTCGATGACGATGAATATTATCGAGCGCACCCGTGAAATTACGACGCTCAGAGCCATCGGCCTCAAACCGCTGCATGTGACCCGCCTGTTTTTACTGGAAGGGATTTTCATCGGCATTATCGGCGCGATTGGCAGTCTGGCGATAGGTTACGCCATTGCCAGCGTCATTAATCTGTACGGTATCGCGATGCCACCGTCGCCGGGGCAATCGCAGGGCTATACCGCATTTATTAAAACCGACAGCGTCGCGCTTAACTGGATAACCTTGGTATTGCCGATCCTGACCGCCACGGGGGCCTCGGTATTACCCGCATTACGTGCTTCACGGCTCAATATTTCGGACGCATTTAAATTCTCGTAAGGAAGCGATATGAAACGCAGTGTTATGGCCTCACTCCTTTTGGGTGCCTGTCTGTTTTCGGCAGGGGCGCACTCCGCCTCTGCCGATGACAAGGCGGTGGATATTATTCGTCGTGCGGATGAAGTCCGTTCGCCAAATAAACCCTTTCGCTACACCCTCACCATCCATGAATTTAAAACGGGTGCTACGCAGCCCGACAATAAACAGGTGCTGGATATCTCCATGCGCTTTATGAAGCCAGAAGGCGAGATGAAAGCGGATGCCCGCTCCCTGGCGCGCTTTATTTATCCGCCGCGCGACAAGGGAAAGGTGCTGCTCTCTGACTGGTACGATTTATGGTTCTACACGCCAGAACTCCGCCGTCCTGTTCCCGTCTCTCGCCAGCAGCGTCTGATTGGGCAAATTTCCAATGGCGACGTCATTGTCACCAACTTTGAATATGCCTACGACGCCACGCTGAAGGGGGAAGAGCCTTGCGGCGAAACGCAGTGCTATAAGCTGGAGCTGGTGCGTAAATCGGCTGAAGTGACCTGGCCGAAGGTGGACTATTACGTTGAAAAAGAGGGGGATAACCGTCCTTATAAAGCAGCCTATTTCTCTCTGGACAATAAGTTAATTAAAGAAGTGCTGTATCAGGATTTCCAGATGGTATTAGGCAAAATGCGCCCGATGAAAATCGTGGTGAAAGAGGCGCGCCACGGCAAGAGCTATTCCGTCATGACCTACAGCGATGTGCGTTATGAATCGTTACCTGAATCGGCGTTCACCCGCGAGTCTATTCAGCGAGGCGTGAAATGAAGCGCACGTTAACAGGCTTAACCCTAATGCTCGCCGCGCTGCCCGTCAGCGTATTCGCGGATTGTCTGTCCGGCAGTGACGTTGCAAAGAACACGTCTGTCACGCTGTATGAGCAGGTGTCTGTCGTTAAAAAACAGATTTCGGAGTGGCGAATCAATGGCCGAAACCCGTACACCCGACACAATATCTACAACGATGCCGGGGTGAATGTCGCAAGCCGCTGTTCGCTGATTGAGGATACGCTTGAACTGGATTTATCCCTCTATGGGCTAACCTGGTATTCCCCGCGTAAGCTCGGTGCGTTTGAAGAAGATGACCGCCGTTCACGTCTGTTAATTGAGCGCCTTAAGCTGGTCTACACCCTGTCGGACAGCCTGCAGCTTGAGGTCGGGAAGCTTCCGTCCAGGCCGGGGCTCTTCTTCCTGCGCTCGCCTTCGGATCTCACGCCGCATTATTACGACGGTGCAAAACCGACGCGGCTTTACGATCCCCAGCTCCGCTCGGCTTATCAGTCTTCCTCCTGGGCTGCAACGCTGACGATGGATAACCGGGACGAGTCGCTTTCGCTGACGATGATCCCGAAGCTGGCGACGGTGGATGAATACTATCTGACCTCCGGGAACTGGTCTGCGAATCAGCGTGGCAACAGCAGTGAGTCCTGGCTGCTGAGCTATACCTCCCATGTCTTCCGTGACCATACGCCGGGGATGCGCGTCCTGATGGGCGACTCGCTGTCGGTCGCGCTTTCAGACAGTTACAACTACACCCCTCAGCTCACGCTCAATGCCGACGTGGCGTGGCATGCGGAGCAGCGCTGGCGTCATCTGTCTGAAGAGAAAAGCGCGGAGCTGGAGCGGTATCAGTTCCCCACCTCGCTGTATGAAACAAAAGAGAAACAGGGCGTTGAGCTGGCCGTGGGCGGGCAATATACCTCTGATACCTTCAACGTTTTCGGCCTGGAATACTATTACCAGAGCGAAGGTTATTCGCGATCAGAATGGCGCAAGCAGCGCGATCTGATGACCTTTTTGAACACCGGCACAGGCTATGCACCGCTCGACAGGGCATATGATTCCTATAAATACCTGATGGCCTCCGAGATAAGCAATACCGGGAACAAAGGCATGCTGCAGGGAAAACATTATCTCAACGCCTGGTCCAGCGTGCAGTTCACGCATCAGATTACCGCACAGCCCTATTTCATCCTTAACCTGTTGGATAAAAGCACCATGGCAGGGCTACACCTCAGCGCACCGCTGACGTTTATTGATGACCAGCTGGAAGCGTATACCGGCGTCTATTCCGCACTGGGTAGCGCAAATTCTGAGTTTGCATTCTTCGGTGATGTCGCCGGTGGTTATGTTGGCTTTAAGTATTATTTATAAGGAAATGACTATGACGCTTGATAATGCATCGCAGCCTGTCGTGCTGCTGTTTTCCGGGCAAGGGAACCCGGTAATCGGGATGGGCAGCGATCTGTGGGATCTGAATTCGACGACGAAACAGATCTGGGATTGCGCCAGCGATATTTCTGGCCTCGATCTTCGCCGACTCTGCCTGAAGGGGCCGATGAACAGATTGATCCAGACCACGGTACAGCAGCTGGCCGTCACGGCGATCAACGTATCGCTCTATAGCCTTTGCCGTGAGCGTTTCCCCAACCTTCGGGTGACGGGGGCCTGCGGCCACAGCGTCGGGGAATACAGTGCGCTCTATGCGGCGGGGGCAGTCTCTCTGGAGACCTTATTCCGCACCCTGCATTTCCGTGCCAGCACCATGGATGCGGTGAGCAAAAAGCAGAAAGGGGCAATGATCGCGCTGAAAGGGGCGGATTTTGCCACCCTGAGCGACATCATCACCCGTTCCGGGATTGCGCTGGATATCAGCTGTGACAACACGCCGCGCCAGCAGGTTATCGGCGGGACACCGGCGGCACTGAGCGACTTCGCCCAGGTACTGGCGGATGAGGGCTATGAGCCGATCAAACTCGGCGTCAGCGGTGCCTGGCACACGCGTTTAATGGAAGAGGGCGTCCAGCTGATGCGGGATTTCCTCGCCGGACAACCTTTCACCTCACCCGCGTATGATGTGCTGATGAACGTGACGGGCAGAATGGAAATCGTGCCGGAAAACATCAAAGAAAATCTGTCGTTGCACCTGACCCACACGGTGAAATGGAACGATTCTGTCGCCAGATTTATCAACCATTCAGAGCGTCCGCTGTTCCTGGAGATGAGTAACAAACCTTATCTCGGTCAAATGCTGAATGATTTTGCCGGTTTTAATGCCGAACGCGTCCTGCACTGCAGAAAAGCATTAGAGATGTAATGGTCGAGATATGATTCCAGATTATTTAACGTTCATTCGCTTTCAGGATAAAAGGAACCTTCTTTTTATCTCTATCGTGACCTTGATCCTGATGGGTTTTTACTGGAAAAACTCCGGGTTCTCCTTTACCCGGCAGGATGCCTGGCTGGCGAGCGGTATTTTTGCGCTGATCCTGTATAGCTTCATTGCCGATCTCAAGGCGTTCTGGGCCTATAAGTGCGTGGTCAAAAATGTCGATTTATCTGTGTTTCTGCAGAAAGAGAATAAGCCGGTGAATGCGATGATTGTCGAACCTGTGATGGTGCTCGCGATCGCCACGCTGGTTTTCGCAGGCATTATTGCGCTGATGCTCACCCTGGCTCAGCCAGGGATCGTGCTGCTGACGCTGACCATCGTCGCGCCGCTCATCGTCTGGGGAATGTTTGCGGCGATGCGTTCGATCTACATCCGACAGGTCATCGCCTCGGCGCGGGACAAAGGGAAATATAAACGTCTGTCCCATTATGTCGCCATTGCCGTCGTCATGAACCTGCTGACGATTAGCCCCTTACGGAACAGTGAACAGTTCGATCGCTATGGCCGTTACTTCACCCTCGAGTCCATCATTACCATGCTGGTGCTCTGCGCGGTGGTGCTGGCCATTAATCTGCTGTTTTTACGGTTCACGAAGCGGTATATCTTCCTGGGGCATCTTTTCCTTAACGAGATCGACCTATTTTTCTCCCCGACGATCCCCTGGCGCAGCCTGTCCGAAAAACCTTTGTGGCTGAGGCTGGTGATGCTGGTGGGTGTGGAGTTTGTCTGGTCGGCCGTGGTGGGATTGCTGCTCACGCTGCTGGGGTGGAAGGTGTGGTTTGAGGTGTACTTCCTGCTGAGCTACCTGCCTTGTCTGGCCTATTACACCCTCCACGCCTGGTGGAAATGGCATAACGATTTCATGATGTCGAGCGACATGTATTTGCGCTGGGCGGAGATCGATAAAGAAAACGCCCTCTGGTAAGACGCGAAGGGCAATAAAAAAGCCAGACCCTCAGCAATGAGGGTCTGGCTTTTTTTATCAGGTCGATACGGCTCAGGCTATCCGCATCCAGGTGAGCATCATCGCGGCGCTGGCAATGACGTTCACGTTGGAAATGTACCCATCATAACGATTATTAATGGCGGAAAGCTGGTTGTTAAAGTGGTCGTTTTCAGCGGTCAGCACATCAAGCAACGTGCGTTTTCCGAGGTGATACCACTGCTGGTAGAACATCTGGCGCACGCGGTCAGTTTCGCCTGAGAGACGCTCGTAATCATCTGCACGCAGGAATGATGAGTCGCGTACCTGCACCTGATAGTTAATCTGATACTCCAGATCGCGGTAGCTCACTTCATATTGCTGCTGCGCCACGTTGGCTTTTGCGCGGGCCGTCATCTGAGCGGCGCGCTGAGAGCCGCCGCTAAACGCCTCCCACTCCACGTTCAGGCCGGTATACCAGCCCGCTTCATTACCGTTACCGTCCTTGGCGGTGCTCTTGGAGACCACCCAGTTTACCTGCGGCAGCGCAGCCGATTTAATGCTTTCTGCTTCCGATTCCGCCGCGCGGACTTTGGACTGCAGGTTAAGCATCATCGGGTTCTTGTCCAGCGAGCCGATGGCGACGGATGCCGGGATAATCGTATCCTGCCAGCTCAAATTCTCTGGCAGCACAGGCTCTGCGCCAAGCAGGCGCACAAGCTTGATTTTACTGGCACTCAGCTGATGCTCGATGTTGTCGAGACTCGCCTGAGCGGACATCAGTTTCGCTTTCGCCTGCACCAGTTCGCTTTCTCTGCCGCGGTCCGCCTGGGTGATTTGCGACAGCATGTTGACCAGCTCTTTCATGCGGCCAACATAGTTCTTCGCCACCTGTTTACTTTGCTGGTACCGACTCATGTTCATCAGCTCGGACACGGTGTTATAGGCCAGCTGCTCGCGAGAATACTCTTTGGAATAGCGGGCCGCTTTTGCCGTTTCCAGCGAGTTATCGACCTGATGGCTGATTCGTCCCCAGTCGATCACGGGGGTGTTGACGGATACCGTCCCGCTGGAGTCGCTGATATGCGTATTGTTGGACGACTGGCGGTCTCCCCCCACGGTTGTCAGCGGCGACGTTACGCCCAGCCGCACCTGCGGCATACGCTGGCCTTTGACCTGATCCACCATGTAGTCCGAGGCCAGAACCTCAGAGGAGGCCGCACGCAGCTCAGGGCTGTACGCCAGCGCTCTTGCCACCATGCTGCGCAGGAATTCCCGCGAATCATTGGTGCTGGCACCGTTGAAATAGCCTTGCGACATGCCGCTAGTGGCGCGGAGGCTTGCCGATGCGCCCTGTTGGCGAACGTTCGCGTAGGCCGGTTCGGGCTTATAGTATTCTTTAACGGGCGGGAAGAAATCGTAATTCGTTTTCAGTGCCGCTTTGTTACTCGTACTGTTCTCGAGCTTCGGCTCAGGTGCCACTGTTTGCTGCGTCGCGGCGTAGCTTGCCGGTCGTGATGCGGGGTACGTTTGCGTAGGTACGGTTTTATGCGTACTGGCGTACTGCGACTGCGTGCGCATCGAGGGCAGTGAAGTCCGTTGAACCGTCCCCGGCGTGCTCGCGCGTACCGCAGGCTGCGCTGGCGTCTGCGCGGCGCGGGTTAACTGTGACTGTGTGCGCATCGGCGGCAGCGAGGACAGGTCTTTTTTAACCTGCGCCACGTCAGCCGCGTGGAGCTGAATGACAAAAGAAGAGCAGGGCAAACAGAGTGCAACCGCAGTGGCTACCCTGGCCCAACGACGCTCTTTACGTGCCTTAACCATAAAATTATCTCTCTCTGAATGCTTCGCGCGCTTTCAGTATCGGTTTGAGGATGTAAGACAAAATGGTCTTCTCCCCGGTTCTGATTTCAACGTTCGCCACCATGCCTGGTATGATTGGGAACTCCTTGTCTTTAACCTGCAATGCCGCCCGATTGGTGCGGACGAAGACCCGGTAATAGGTCGAATCGCCACGTCCCTGACGCGCTTTTTCCTCATCAATCAGGGTGTCGGAACTCAGGTGCTCGACGACGCCGGTTAACCCGCCGTAAATGGCGTAGTCGTAGGCGGTAATTTTTACCGTGGCGGGCAGCCCCGGATGGATAAAGGCCACATCGGACGGTTTGATTTTGGCTTCGACCAGCAGGTTATCTTCGAGCGGGATGATGGTCATGATTTCCGCCCCTTGCTGGATAACGCCGCCGCGCGTGGTCACGCGAATGTTGTTGACGGTGCCGCGTACCGGCGCAACCACCGTGGTTCGGTTCATCACATCCTGACGCCCGCGCAGGATCTCTTCCGCCTGCGCCAGTTCAGATTCCAGCCGGTTAAGCTCGCTGTTGGCGTCGGAGCGGAAGCGGTTGGTCCGCTCTGCGATCTGCAGGCTGAACTCGTTGGCCTGACGCTTCAGGCGCAGGATCTCCACATCTGACATCAGCCCTTTACGGGCCAGCGGCTCTGACAGGCTGACCTCGTTTTGCGCCAGGGACAGGCTGCGCTGTAAGGCCTGAACGCTCTCGTTCAGGGTTTTGAGGCGCGCGTTATAGGCCTGGGTTTCATCACGCACGATAGACTCAATTCCGGCGATGTCGGGCGGGAAGGACAACGGCGTGTCGTAAGCTTCCGCGCGAAGGCGGGCAATGCTGCCCTTAAGCCCCTGCACTTTAGAGAGGGATTCACCGTAGCTGGCCCCGGCGCGGGTCGGGTCAATTTTCAGCAGAATTTGCCCTTTCTCGACGATATCCCCCTCCTGAACGTTCAGCTCCTCAAGAATGCCCCCTTCCAGGCTCTGAATGAGCTGCTCGCGGCTGGCCGGGATCACTTTGCCATCGCCACGGGTGATCTCCTCAACCCGGGCGAAATGCGCCCACACCAGCGACACCACCACCACCAGGGCGATGGTGTAGAGCATGATCATGCTGAACGGGGTTTTCTGTGCGATCAGCGCGCCCTGCAGGTCATGCATGAATTTCAAATCGTCTGCTTTGACCTTTCCTGTGGCCTGCGGTTTTTGCACTGCCAGCTGCGTGTTCCCGCCGTTGCCGTCTACCTTTCTCAACGCCGTGGAGGATGCATCCGTCCCGGAGTCGGCCTCTCCCTTTGAGGCGTTATGATTCACTTCGTCCTCGTTCATCATCCATTTACACCTTGTTTCTGTTGCTTCTCTTCAACCGAATGCATCGCTTGTTTTTTCTTCATCACATTCTCATTCAGGCTGGCCATCACCTGATCTTTTGGCCCGTCTTTTACGACATGCCCGTCTTCCAGCACAATCAGACGCTCAACCAGGCTCAGTACCGACATGCGATGGGTCACAATGATCAGCGTTTGCCCTTGTGTCGCCTCTTTGAGCCGACGCAGGAACAGCGTTTCGGTCATGGCATCCATTGAGCTGGTGGGTTCATCCATTAGCAGGACCTTTGGGCGCAGCAGCAGGCAGCGGGCCAGGGCGACAAGCTGTTTTTGTCCACCGGAAAGGCAGTTGCCCATTTCGCCAATTGGCATGTCAAAACCCAGCGGGTGTCTGGCGGCCACGTGATCCAGCCCGGTCAGACGCACGACGCGCAGGAACTCCTCCGTGCTTACGCCGGGGTTGCCAATGATGATGTTGTAGCGCAGCGTGCCGAAAAAGAGACGGCAATCCTGGCCGACATAGCCCACCGCGGCTCGCCAGTCCGCCGGGTCAATCTGGGTGGCATCTACGCCGTCAATGAACATCTGGCCGCTGCTTTGTTGATACAGGCGGGCCATCACGCGCAACAGCGTCGATTTTCCGCTGCCGATTTTGCCCAGCACGGCGATTTGCTCACCGGCTTCAACATTGATGTTGATGTTGTCGAGGATGCGCGGCGCAACCATCATGCCCGGCACCGGATAGGTAAAGCCCACCTTGTTGAGGCGCATGCTGCCGGTGAAATTCGGCGTCGGCAGATAATTGAGCAAGGCATCGCGGTCGGTCGGTGTTTCCATCAGCTGGTTCAGCGATTTCAGCGCGGTTTTGGCATGCTGATAGCGCAGCGCTAACCCGACAACCGACGCCAGCGGCGCAAGCGAGCGGCTGGAAAGGATCACCACCCCAATCATCGCCCCCATCGACAGCTCGCCAGCGTGAATGAGATACACGCCAAGAACGACGATGCAGACCGTCGTGATTTGCTGCACGAAAGAGACAAAGTTGGTCGTCAGCATCGAGAGATAACGCGTTTTCATCGACGACGCGGCTGCCAGAGCGCTGAAATCATCCCAGCGTTTTTGCATCACCCCTTCGCCTTGTGCCGCTTTCAGCGCTTCCAGCCCTTCAATGCTCTCAATCAGCAAACCCTGCTTCAGTGAGATTTCGCGGACGTTCTCTTCCATGTAGCGGCCCAGCGGCCACTGGATGATGATGCTGACAATCAAAATCAGCGGCATCGCGACTAACGGCACGATCGCCAGCGGGCCGCCAATCAGGTAGATGACGAACATGAAGAGGGCGCAAAACGGCAGGTCGGACAAGGTTGCCAGCGTTGCTGAGGTAATAAAGTCGCGCACGGCCTCAAAATCACGCAGCTGGTTGGCAAAGGTGCCCGAGGACTGTGGCTTGTATTCCATTCGCATCGACATCACCTGACGGAACAGTTTTGCCCCGAGTATCAGGTCCGCTTTTTTCCCGGCGATGTCGATCAGGTAGGCTCGAATTTGTCGGCTACAGAACTCAAACACAATGGCAATCACCACGCCAATCGCCAGCGACCACAGCGTCACGTAGGCCTGCGTGGGAATGACGCGGTCATAGACGTTCATGGTAAAGAAGGTGCCTGCCAGCGTGAGAATATTCGCCAGCAGAGCGGCCAGCGCCGCGCTGTAGAAGTAATGGCGGTAGCGCCATAGCGTCGAATAGAGCCAATGCCCTTCCGCCTGAGCCTGCGGCAACAGCTGATCGTCTGCACGCTCGTCCAGCGTCGGCTTGCGCGTCGTGACGAGGGCATAACCGCCGTAGACGTCGTTTAACTCCGCCTCCGTCACGACAACGGTTCCTTCGTTTTCCGGTACCACAATCTTATAAGTATGTTCTCCGCGTTTTCCGTTACGCGCGGTAAGAATGCAATAGGTCCCGTCTTTACGTGCTATCAGTAAAGGAAATAGCCAGGAGGAGAGGGTGCTCAGATCGCGCTTTACCCAACCGGCAGATATTCCCATCTGGTCAAGCATGCGCAATGCCATTTCTGGCTCAAGCTTGTCGCTTTTTGGCAGGCCAGCATAGAGGACTTCTTTGCTGGCAAACTTAGCATGATGTATACAAAGCCATTCAACACCCCACAGAAGGGAATCTTTTCGGGGATCTTCAATATTATTGAAGTCGTGCTCTGAATTAATTTCAACGGTGGAAAGATGCGTGCTCATTATCGAATCCAGACCTGTAGTGACGTTCCTCACTTAGAATTAAAAAAGTAAAGAATGTGCGATTTAAAAAACGACCAGAAACATCCATGAATACGATGAGTGGTAGCGGATTGTTTATGCTGAAAATACAAGCGCTGGCAATATCTTAGTGTATGAGTTAAGCATCAGGCACACAATAAGGATAAGTAACCACTCGCTTAGGAATAATTTACATCTCGGCAGGTAAATGTCTGTTTCCTGCGTATACTATTCAACTGGCAAGTCTTGATATGGGAACGCCAAGTTTATTCTCTATACGTATTTTCATGGCGTAGATATTTTTTACGTTAGTCGCATTTTTCATGGCGATTTTTTTTGGCAGTTGTCCCTTATACAATTCAGCAAAAAGCGCGTATTCATTTGTACTTAACTTTGCCTTTTTCTCCGAGGGGCGTGTGATCTTGCCCATAAAGGATTGATTAATCTTGGTTTTGATATCTTCTGTCACATCATCATGAAAAATGACCGCGCTGATGACCGTTTCGCTCGTGTCGTTGTAAAACCAGTAGTGCGCGATAGCGGCCATTTTTTTATCCGTGATTAAAATCAATCTGGAGTTTTTAAACTGACTTAACCAGTTGTTTGTTAAGAAGTAATTTATGTTTTTATAGTTAAAGTCAATAACCACAATAGGCTGTGAAATCACTTTTGAATTAATATTGCTAAAATATTGCAGCAGTCCCTCAATCAAGAATGAGTTATTCTCTGGCCAAATGTAAAATTCTACACCGGTACACTCTACATTCTTTTTTGTTTGTACAGATGTATAGACGCATTTATTCACGCATCCATAGCAGCGCATTGCGTTGTTGCGGTGTTCAATATTATTAATAATCACTCTATCCATTAAGTCAAACGCAGTGCGTCCATATTATAAATATTAAATTTGATATAATATATCAACATTCATCTTAAAATTGCATTACGGATGAAAACGGGTAGCAGTAAGATTACTCGCGGTCGTACCAGGAATTTTCGACAGCGAGTATTTTACTGCATGATGCCATGCCAGCCGTTTTTTTCAGTATACGTCAGCTTGCGAGTCGCGTAATTGACACACCCAGCTTGCGTTCGATTCTGTTTTTCATCGCATAGGTGTTCTTGACACTGGTTCCGTTTCGGTATGCGATTTTCTTGGGTGTCCATCCGTTGAAAAGAAACGCAAACAGGCTGTATTCATTCTGGCTCAGTTTTGGCCTGCTGCCTGCGGGCTTAATCGTTTTCGCGAGGAAGGTTTTCTGCAGTTTTGTTGCCACCTCCTCGGCCGTGTCGTCGTAAAAGATCACCGAGCTTATCGTCGTCTCGGACGTGTCGTTGTAAAACCAGTAATGGGCAATGGCGGTCATCTTTTTATCGGTGACAAGAATCAGTCTCATGTTCTTGAACTGATCCAGCCAGTTGTCTGACAGGAAGTAATTAATATTTTTATGGCTAAAATCAATAATCACCACAGGCTGAGTAATGTATTTATCATTTACGTCAGTGAAATGATGACGAATGCCTTCAACAAGAAAACTATTATTGTCAGGCCAGATGTAATACTCAAGACCCGTGCACTCTTTAATTTCATGCAGTGCGGAATTGTCAAAATGACATTTTTTATCACAACCATAGCAATGCATAGATGGCGTATGACAGACGGGCAGTCTATCAGTGGAAGATAAATAGATTGGGTTGTTAGTCGCACTGTACATATTTTACCTCACACGCACTGAATCGATACATTAATAATGGGGAGATGTTTAGCGAAATTGCTTTCGTTCTTTAGGAATAATCATACAGACCACCAGGTAAAATTCTTAATTAAATAATATTAATTGTCGCTCTGGTACTCTTATTAAGATTTAAATTCATTAAAAACAGTTGGTTATGGGTTTTCTTAAATGGAAATGTGACATGTGAAATGTTTATTTAGCGTTGTGGTTGTTGTCGTTTTGTTGATTTTTTATGATGTGCTCTTTACGTCGTGGAATGTATGTTGAGATATCGGAAATATCGACCGTTACGTCCCTGGACTTTATTAACTAAAGTAATCAGAGTTGATATTTTAAATATCTGAAATGGTCTGTTGGCAAAAATAAAAAATAGAATAATGACAAGCGTATTTTAATGACCGGGATCGGCGAAAGAAGAGGGTGAAGATATCAATAATGAGAACGCTCGCCCTTAGGGGGCAAAGTTGCGCATATGACATAACCGTTGGTTAACACAATAAAAACAATTTAGGTGCATAAAATTAACAATTGATCGTTTTTGGTGCATATGTTGCACTATTTTTGTGCATTCCCTGGCATGTATGCGTGTTGGCGTGTGTCTGTGCCCGACCGAATCGATTAAAATAATATATTAAAAATCATCACCTTAATTTTACCCCTGTCATTTGTATTTGAACCAATGGCGAATTGGTTCGTTTATTGCTTAATCATTAGCACGATAAGTAGCGCGTCATATCAATAACTTATCGTTAATAAAAATAAAGTCATGATGAAAGCGAGCGAACCAATATGGAAAAACCGTCACGGTTTCTGGCCAATTCCAGCACCGCGCTTGAGCAGCTGCGCGGGTTAATCAACCAGCATGAGTCAACACCAGGCATTCCGCTGCCCACGGAACGTGAGCTGTCGGATACTCTCGGCGTAGGGCGACGTGAAGTCCGTCGTGCGCTGGACGTGCTGGAAGAAGAGGGGCGTATCTGGCGAAAGCAGGGGAAAGGGACCTTTATTGGCCCGGCAGCTCCTGTTGAACCGCTGGCCCTTCAGGGATTGGTTCAGCAGACTAACCTGCTGGAAGTGATGGAAGCTCGTCTACAGCTTGAACCCGGCTTAGCCCGGCTTGCGGCACTGCGTGCCACCAGGGAAAACCTCGCGCTCATGCAGCGCATGCTGGAACGCATTGATAAGGTCAGCCCGGATGACCGCGATCTCAACGAACTGTGGGATAGCGCCTTTCATCGCGCCATTGCCGAAGCCGCAGGCAACCGCCTGATGCTCGGGCTTTTTGATGCGATTGATGCCGTCCGCCGGGAACCCGGCTGGCAGCATCTGCGTGAACTTGCCCGCACGCCAGAACGTGTCGACAGCTACAACGACCACCATCACAAGATCATGGCCGCGATTATCCATCGTCAGCCTAATGAAGCCGCCGCCGCGATGCGCGAGCACCTGCTCAGCCTGCAGGCCGCGCTGATTCAGGCGATCCACCTTGAGGACGATTTCACGCTATGACGACCCTACCCTTTAAGGACGCCACGCCCGTATTGCGGCTGAATAATCTCAACGTCAGGTTTTCCGGCTCGCCGGTGAGCGTGCTTGACGGCATTTCCCTGACGGTCAAAGCGGGCGAAACGCTGGCGCTGGTGGGGGAGTCCGGCTGCGGAAAAAGTATCACCTCATTAGCGCTGATGGGGTTACTGCCCGCCAGCGCGCAGATTGTCAGCGGTGAGATGCAGTTTCGTCGTCATGACCTGCGCAAGCTCTCGCCGCGGGAATATGCCGATCTGCGCGGCAGCGAGCTGGCGATGATTTTCCAGGAGCCCATGACCTCGCTCAATCCGGCGTTTACGCTGGGCGATCAGCTCAGCGAAGCGGTCATACGCCACCAGAACGTTTCGCGCGCCGAGGCGATGAAGGTCGCGCTGCAGATCCTCGAGAAGGTGCAGATCCCGGCGGCAGAGATGCGCCTCAGAGCCTATCCGCATCAGCTCTCCGGCGGTATGCGCCAGCGGGTGATGATTGCGATGGCGCTGATTAACCACCCTAAACTGCTGATTGCTGATGAGCCCACCACCGCGCTGGACGTCACCATTCAGGCGCAAATCCTCGCCTTGCTCAACACCCTGAAAGCGGAAACCGGCACGGCGGTGCTGATGATCACCCACGATTTAGGCGTGGTGGCGGAAGTCGCCCAGCAGGTCGCGGTGATGTATGCCGGGCAGGTGGTGGAGCAGGGCAGCGTCGAGGCGATATTCGCCGACCCGCAGCACCCGTACACCATCGGCCTGATGGGCTCGATTCCTTCTCTTGGGGCGCGTAAAGGGCAACTCTCCACCATTCCCGGCGCGGTACCGCTGCCGGAATCCATGCCTGAAGGCTGCCGTTTCGCAACGCGCTGCCCGTTTGCTCAGACGCGCTGCCACGCTGAAAAACCGCAGCTTACTACGCTCGGCGCGGGCCATCAGGTTGCCTGCTTCCGCGTGCCGCTCGAACAGCACATTGCCCTGGGAGAAATCGCATGACCATCCCCATTCTTGAAGCCCGCGACCTGAGTAAACGCTTCCCCGGTCCGAAAAAGCTCTTTGCCCCGGCACGCTTTGTCACGGCGGTCGATCGCGTCTCACTTTCGGTGATGCCGGGCGAAACGCTGGCGATTGTCGGCGAGTCCGGCTCCGGGAAATCTACCCTCGGACGTCTGCTGCTGCGCCTGCTGGCCGCCAGCGAAGGGCGCGTGTTTTATCAGGGGGAGGAGATCACCGACGCCTCCGGTGCCCGTCTTAACCAGCTCCGGCGCGAGCTACAGATTATCTTTCAGGATCCCTTCGCCTCGCTGAACCCGCGCATGACGGTGGAGCAGATTGTCGGTGAGCCACTGTGGCTGCATCAGAACATGAAAAAAGCGGACCGCCAGTATCGCGTCGCCGAACTGCTTAAAACCGTTGGTCTGCCTGCCGCCTGGGCCGGGCGTTACCCGCACGAGTTTTCCGGCGGTCAGCGCCAGCGTATCGGCATCGCGC
Organism: Enterobacter sp. JMULE2; assembly: GCF_013337145.1. Lineage (NCBI taxonomy): Bacteria > Pseudomonadati > Pseudomonadota > Gammaproteobacteria > Enterobacterales > Enterobacteriaceae > Enterobacter > Enterobacter sp. JMULE2. Next base: position 270,973 of record NZ_SGWD01000015.1, on the reverse strand, counting down.
GCGCGCTGGCCTCGGGGCCGAAGCTGCTGCTGGGTGACGAGCCGGTATCCGCGCTGGACGTCTCCGTTCAGGCGCAGGTGGTCAACCTGCTGGAAAGCCTGAAGCACCAGCTGGGGCTGACGATGGTGATTGTCGCCCACGGTCTGGCGGTGATCCGCCATATGAGCGACCGCGTGGCGGTCATGTACCTTGGGCAAATCGTTGAGCTTGCCACCGTCGATGAGATTTTTGACGCACCGCTGCACCCCTATACCCAGGCGCTGATTGCGTCTGCACCGCAGATGCAGCCGGGCGTTGAGCGCGATGCGCCGCTGCTGCAGGGGGATCTGCCCAACCCGGCCAGTCCGCCGTCCGGCTGCCGTTTCCACACCCGCTGCCCGTACGTTACCGATGAATGTCGCCAGGTCGAGCCGATTAATCAGGTGCTCGACGGGGGCCGTCAGGTTGCCTGCCACCGCTGGCAGGAAATTAACCGCGATCGCAACGTTATCCAGATTGCTCCGCCATCCGCCGCTTTTCTGCGCCGCCGCGCGCTGTTTGAACACGCGGCCACTCACTCGTCCCTTCCTTCAAGGAACTCATGATAATGACAATGCGTAATTCTCTTTTGACCGTACTGGGAAGTGTTATGTTGCTTGGCGCGGCGCTGCCCGCCCATTCTGAAAGCGTGCTGCGAATCGGTCTGGGCGCTGACCCGGACATGCTCGACCCGCATCTGGCGCGCACCTACTATGGCCGCTTCGTCTTTGCCTCTCTCTGCGACAGGCTGGTGGACGTGGATGAAAACCTGAAGGTTGTCCCCGGTCTGGCTAAAGACTGGGCGTGGAGCGAGGACGGTAAAACCCTGACGCTCAATCTGCGAGACGGGGTCACCTTCCACGACGGTGAGAAATTCGATGCCGCCGCCGCAAAATACAACCTCGACCGCGCCCTGACCCTGAAAGGCTCCCTGCGTAAAAGCGAGATCTCGTCGGTGGAGTCGGTAGAGGTCACCGGCCCGATGCAGATTGCGCTGCACCTGAAAACGCCGGATGCCGCGCTGCTGATGCAGCTCACCGACCGCGCGGGCGCGATGATGGCCCCCGAGGCGGCGAAAAAGCCTGACTTTGCCGCCCATCCGGTTTGTTCCGGCCCGTACAAGTTCGACAGCCGCGTGTCCCAGGACCGCATCGTTCTGACCCGTTTCGACAACTACTGGAACAAAGGTGCTTACCACTTCGACAAAATTATCTATCTGCCGATCCCGGATGCCTCCGTGCGCCTCGCGAACCTCCGTGCGGGCGATCTTGATCTGACCGAAGGCATCGCCGCCAGCGACGTTAAAACCGTCGAAGCCGACAGCAAGCTGGTGCTGGCGAAGGTGACCGGTCTGGGCTATCAGGGCATCACCTTCAATATCAACAACGGCAAGGTACCGGCGAACGATCCGTTCAAGGACGCTCGCGTGCGCGAGGCGTTTTCTCAGGCCATCGACCGCGATGCGTTAAACCAGGTGGTCTTTGAGGGGCTCTACACCCCGGCCAACCAGGCGTTTTCACCGGTCAGCCCGTATCACGTTAACCTGCCGGTCCCGCCGCGTGACGTCGACAAAGCCAAAGCGCTGCTGAAAGCGGCAGGCATCACCGCACCGCTGACCGTCAACCTGCTGGTGCCAAACAACCCAACCTCGCAGCAGGTGGGTCAGGTATTGCAGGCGATGGTCGCCGAAGCCGGTTTCACCCTGAACCTGCAAATGACCGAATTTGCCACGCTGCTGGATCGCCAGCAGAGCGGTGACTATCAGCTGAGCTTCTCCGGCTGGTCGGGACGCCCGGATCCGGACGGCAGCATCTACGGCTTTATCAATAGCAAAGGCACGCTTAACGACGGCCGCTACAGCAACGCGCAGGTTGATGAATGGCTGACCCAGGCGCGCCAGAGCACCGACCAGACCGCACGCCAGCCGCTGTACGACAAGGTGGTGAAGCAGCTCCAGACCGATATGCCGATTGCCTACCTCTACTTTGAGCCGCGCATTTTTGGCCTGAACAAAAGCGTGCAGGGCTTTAAGCCGTACCCGGACGGCATCGTGCGTCTGGCCGGTTTGACGCTGGCGAAATAAACGTCCTGAGGAGAACCCATGCTGGAACTGATTTGCAAACGTCTGCTGCTGGCCGTCCCGACGCTATTGCTGGTGAGCATGATGGTGTTCGGGCTGCAAAAGCTGCTGCCCGGCGACCCGCTGATCGCCATGGCCGGGGAGGAGCGCGATCCGGCCGTCATCGCCCAGCTGCGCGCGGAGCTGAACCTCGATGCGCCGATCCCCGTGCAGTATTTTCACTGGCTGACGCGGGCGCTGCAGGGCGATCTGGGCGTCTCCTTACGCACGCACGAGCCGGTGACGCAGCTCATCGCCAGCAAGCTGCCGGTCACGCTGGAGCTGTCGCTGCTGGCGATGATTATCGCGCTGGTGTTTGGCATCAGTATGGGGATCCTCGCGGCGGTGAACAAAAACAGCTGGGTCGATCACGGGGCGAACTTCGTGGCGATCTCGGGGATCTCGATCCCGCACTTCTGGCTGGGGATCCTGCTGATTCTGGTCTTTTCGGTAAACCTGCAGTGGCTACCCGCGTCCGGCTATGTGCCGTTCAGTGAAGATCCGCTCCAGAACCTGCGCACGCTGCTGCTGCCCGCGTCCGTGCTCGGAACGGGGCTCGCGGCAACGCTGATGCGCCACACCCGCGCCTCGATGATTGCGGTACTGAAGGCGGACTACATCCGCACCGCGCGGGCGAAAGGGCTGCTGCCGAAGGCGGTGATCCTGAAGCACGCGTTCCGCAACGCGCTTGTGCCGGTGATCACCCTCACCACGCTGCTGTTCGGCGAACTGCTGGGCGGCGCGGTGCTGACCGAGCAGGTCTTCACCATTCCGGGCTTCGGCAAGATGATCGTCGACTCGGTATTTAACCGTGACTACGCGGTGGTGCAGGGCGTGGTGCTGATCGTGGCGATTGGCTTCCTGATGCTCAACCTGCTGGCCGACGTGCTCTACGTCCTTATCAACCCGAAAATGCGAGGTTAACCATGGCGGAACTGACAACGCAAACCGTTGCCCCCGCGCTGCCGCGCGCGCAGAACCGGGTGCTGAAGAAATTCCTCGGCAATAAAAGCGCGGTGATTGGCGCGGTGGTCGTGGGATTCTTTGTGCTGGTGGCGCTGCTGGCACCGTGGATTGCCCCGTTCGACCCGGTTAAAGCCAACTTTCTGGCGGTGCGCAAAGCGCCGTCGGCGATGTACTGGTTCGGCACCGACGAGCTGGGGCGCGACATTTTATCCCGCATTATCTGGGGGGCGCGCACCTCGCTGATGGCGGGCTGTATGTCGGTGGTGATTGCGGTGGTTATCGGCGTGCCGCTGGGGCTGGTGGCGGGCTACTTCCAGAAGATGTGGGACGGGGTGATCTCGCGCTTTATCGAGGCGCTGCTGGCCTGTCCGTTCCTGATCATGGCGATCGCGCTGGGGGCATTTTTGGGCCCGAGCCTGACCAACGCGATGATCGCCATCGGTCTTTCGGCGATGCCGATCTTCGCCCGCCTGACGCGCGGCCAGGTGATCGCCATTCGCAACGAAGAGTATATCGACGGCGCGCGGGCGATTGGCCTGCCGGATCGCTGGATCATCATTAAATACGTCCTGCCAAACGTGATGTCGCCGATCCTGGTGCAGGCCACGCTGGCGATTGCCTCGGCGATTATCGCCGAAGCCAGCCTGTCGTTTTTAGGGCTGGGACAGCAGCCGCCCAATCCGTCCTGGGGGTCCATGCTCAATACCGCGAAAGGGTTTCTTGAGCAGGCGCCGTGGATGTCCGTGTTCCCCGGTGTGGCGATTTTCCTTGCCGTGCAGGGCTTTAATTTACTCGGCGACGGGCTGCGCGATGCGCTCGATCCGCGCCACGACTAAGGAGTCATGATGACCAAAGCGCTTGATTTTACGTCCGGTTACGCTTCACGACGCCCGCCGATGCTGGGCCATAACGCGGTTGCGACATCGCAGCCGCTGGCGGCACAGGCAGGCATGAAGATGCTGCAGCTGGGCGGGAATGCCGTCGATGCGGCCATTGCCACCGCGATGGCGCTGACGGTGGTTGAGCCGACCGGCAACGGGATCGGCAGCGACGCCTTTGCCATCGTCTGGGACGGTGAAAAGCTGCACGGTCTGAACGCGTCCGGTCGTTCGCCTGCGAGCTGGCATGCGGATCTGTTTGCCGGTAAAACCGCAGTGCCGGAAATCGGCTGGGACGCGGTGACCGTGCCGGGGGCGGTATCCGGCTGGGTCGCGCTGGCGGAACGCTTCGGCACGCTGCCGTTGACCACGCTGGCGCAGCCCGCCATTGACTATGCGCGCAACGGCTTCCCGGTCTCCCCGCTAATTGGCCATCTCTGGCAGCGCGGCTATAACAAGCTGAAGGATCAGCCGGGCTTCAGCGCCTGCTTCGCACCGGAAGGCCGCGCCCCGTGCGTGGGGGAAATCTTCCGTAACCCGGCGCAGGCGAACTCGCTGGAGCTGATTGCGAAAACCAACGGCGACGCGTTTTATCGCGGCGAGCTGGCGCAGAAAATTGCCGCCTTTGCTAAAGAGCACGGCGCGCACCTGACGGCTGAGGATCTGGCAAACCATCGCGTGGACTGGGTTGAGCTGCTGTCGCGCGACTTCGCGGGCGGTTCGGTGCAGGAGCTGCCGCCAAACGGCCAGGGGATCGCCACGCTGATTGCGCTCGGCATTCTTGAGCAGTGCGGCATTGAGAAGCATCATCCGGATTCCGTGCAGTCTCTTCATCTCTCCATCGAGGCGATGAAGCTGGCGCTGGCGGATCTCGACCGCTACGTGGCGGATGAAGAACACATGGCGTTCGCGGCGAAAGAGCTGCTAAGCGACCCTTATCTGAAGTCGCGCGCGGCGCTTATCGATCACGATAAGGCCTCTGATTTTGTCTACGGTTCCCCGACGCAGAGCGGCACGGTCTACATCAGCACCGCCGACGCCAGCGGGATGATGGTCTCGTTTATTCAGTCCAACTATATGGGCTTTGGATCAGGCATTGTGGTGCCGGACACCGGGATCAGCCTGCAAAACCGGGGCTGCGGGTTTGTGCTGGATCCACATCACCCGAACGCGCTGGCGGGCAGCAAGCGTCCGTTCCATACCATCATTCCGGGCTTTGCGATGGACGGCAACGGCCAGCCGCTGATGTCCTTTGGCGTGATGGGCGGCCCGATGCAGGCGCAGGGGCACATGCAGATGGCGCTGCGCATTATGCTGCACGGACAAAACCCGCAGGCGGCGATTGACGCCCCGCGCTGGCGCGTGGTGCAGGGCAGGGAGGTGATCGTTGAATCAACGTTCGATCGCAATACGATTGCCGCGCTGCGCGAACGGGGGCATCAGATCGTGGTGGAAGATCCGCTTCAGGATTACAACTTCGGCGGTGCGCAGGTGATTTACCGCCTGCCGGAAGGCCACTACGTCGCCGCGACGGAAAGCCGCAAAGACGGGCAGGCGTTGGTGAGTTAATTAACGCCCGGTGGCGCTGCGCTGACCGGGCCTACGCTGTGCTCTATGTAGGCCGGGTAAGGCGTAGCCGCCACCCGGCTTTTTTTCACCCAATACTGAACGGATCCGCATCCTGCCACGCCGGAAACTTCTCCCGGTACTCCTGCAACGCCGTCAACGACAGCTCGGCATCAATACGCGTCGCCTGATGCGGCTCGGCGGTGGCAATAATTTCTCCCTGCGGATTCACCACCCGGCTGTCGCCACGGTAGTGATGCCCGTTGCCGTCGGTTCCCACGCGGTTACAGCCCACCACGTACGCCTGGTTCTCTATAGCGCGCGCCGCCAGCAGCGTCTGCCAGTGCAGGGAGCGGGGCGCAGGCCAGTTGGCGACATACAGCGCCAGGTCGTAATCGTTGCGGTTGCGCGACCACACCGGGAAGCGCAGGTCGTAGCAGACCAGCGGCAAAATACGCCAGCCGCGCCATTCAAACACCACGCGCTCGTCACCGGCTTCATAGTGATGGTGCTCATCCGCCATGCGGAACAGGTGGCGCTTATCGTAGAAGTGCACCTTTCCTTCCGGCTCCACCAGCAGGAAGCGGTTCACCGGTCCGCGTTCGGTTTGTAGCGCGGCGCTACCGGCAATTAACGCGTTGGTCTCCTGCGCTTTGGTCTGCATCCAGGCGACCACCTCGTCCTGAGGCATCGACTGTTTCGCCGCTTCCATGGCAAAACCTGTAGTGAACATCTCCGGCAGGACAATCACATCACGCCCGGTAATCTCTTCCAGTTGACGATCAAAGTGGCGCAGGTTGGCGGGGCCATCCATCCACACTAAAGGTTGCTGCAAAATCGAAATCTTCAAACCAGGCACGATACAGACTCCTCAAAAGACCGCTTTTTGACACTGTAGCACGTCATTACGAGAAAATGTGGCAATAAAAAACCCCGCGCGAGGCGGGGTTTGTACAAGCGAAACGCGTTACGCTGCTTCAGGTTTGCGGTGCTTCTCCGGGAGCTTTACCGGCTGCGTCGCCAGCTCGTCCGGTTCGAAATCATCCACGTTAATACTGCGCAGACGGCTCTCTTCGGCTTTCACCAGCAGAGCGGCTTCATCTTTATTGATGATGCCACCGGCCAGCGCCTGTTTTGCCAGTTCGTCCAGACGGGTAAACGGCAGGTTTTTGCCCAGCTGTTTACAGATCTTCTGGTGAATCGGATCGGCAGCCATCACGTCCAGCAGCGCCTCTTCCAGCAGACCCACCGGGTTATGCGGCGTCGGCTCAAGATACTGACCACGACCGATACGGGAGCGGGTTGCGCTCGGTACCTGCAGGATCTTCGCTACCTTGTGGTCCAGCTTGTCGGACGGTGCCAGATGGTGACGACCGGTTGGGAAGATCACCGCGCGCAGGGCACCCGCCACGAAGCGGTTCGGGAAGTTCGCCAGCAGGTCGTCAATCGCCTGTTCGGCCTGATACATCGCATCCTGCACGCCCCAGTGCACCAGCGGCAGATCCGCTTCCTGACGGCCTTCGTCGTCGTAGCGCTTCAGGACCGCCGAGGCCAGGAAGATCTGGCTCAGCACATCGCCCAGACGAGCAGAGATACGTTCGCGACGCTTCAGGCTACCGCCCAGCACCGCCATGGAGACGTCAGACAGCAGAGCCAGGTTGGCGCTCAGTCGGTTCAGATGCTGGTAGTAACGTTTGGTCGCATCGCCGGTTGGCGTCGCGCTAGTGAGGCCGCGCGTCAGGCCCAGCCAGAAGCTGCGCACCTTGTTGCTGCCCACGTGACCGATATGTTTGAACAGCAGCTTATCGAAGGCATCCACGTCGTTGTTCTGCGCAGCGGCCATCTCTTCCAGTACGTACGGATGGCAGCGAATGGCGCCCTGACCGAAGATCATCATGCTGCGGGTCAGGATGTTTGCCCCTTCCACGGTGATGGCAATCGGTGCGCCCTGATAGCCGCGCGCCAGGAAGTTGCCTTCGCCGAGCATAATGCCTTTACCGCCTGCGATATCCATCGCGTCAATGATCGACTGCTGCGCGCGGTGGGTACAGTGGTACTTCACAATCGCGGACAGCACAGCCGGTTTTTCGCCCAGCATAATGCCGTAGGTAATCAGAGAAGCAGCGGCATCCATCACGTAGGCATTGCCCGCGATACGCGCCAGCGGCTCTTCGATACCTTCCATCTTGCCGATGGAGATTTTGAACTGACGGCGGATGTGCGCGTACGCACCAATCCCCATCGCGACCGACTTCAGACCGCCGGTTGAGTTCGACGGCAGGGTAATGCCGCGACCCACAGACAGACATTCCACCAGCATACGCCAGCCCTGACCGGCCATTTTCGGACCGCCGATGATGTAGTCAATCGGCACGAAGATATCCTGGCCGCGGGTTGGACCGTTCTGGAACGGCACGTTCAGCGGGAAGTGACGACGACCAATTTCAACGCCTGGGGTAGAGGTTGGGATCAGCGCACAGGTAATGCCCAGATCTTCATCGCCGCCCAGCAGTTTTTCCGGGTCAGAGAGCTTAAAGGCCAGACCCAGTACGGTGGCAATAGGCGCCAGGGTGATATAACGCTTGTTCCAGGTCAGGCGCATGCCCAGCACCTGTTCGCCCTGCCATTCGCCCATGCAGACCACGCCGGTATCCGGGATCGCACCTGCATCGGAGCCCGCTTCCGGGCTGGTCAACGCGAAGCAAGGGATTTCCTGACCGCGTGCCAGACGCGGCAGGTAGTGATCTTTCTGCTCTTCGGTACCGTAATGCTGCAGCAGTTCGCCCGGGCCTAAGGAGTTAGGCACGCCAACGGTAATCGCCAGGATCCCGGAAACGCCCGCCAGCTTTTGCAGGACGCGAGCCTGAGCGTAAGCGGAGAACTCCAGACCGCCGTACTCTTTCTTGATGATCATCGCGAAGAAGCGATGTTCTTTCAGATACGCCCACAGCTCTGGCGGCAGATCGGCCATTTCATGGGTGATGGCAAAGTCGTTTGCCATGCGGCACGCTTCTTCCACCGGGCCGTCAATAAAGGCCTGCTCTTCAGCGGTCAGACGCGGCTGCGGATAGTTGTGCAGCTTTTTCCAGTCAGGATTGCCCTGGAACAGATCGCCTTCCCACCAGGTGGTGCCCGCATCAATCGCTTCTTTCTCAGTGCGTGACATTGGCGGCATCACTTTGCGGAAGCCTTTGAACACCGGCGCGGAGATCATCGACTTACGCATCGGTGCCAGGTTAAACGGCAGAAGAATGATGGCAAGAGGGACTAAAAGCCAGATATTCCAGAGGCCTGCGACGCCAAGCGCAGCCGTCCAGGCCAGAAGAATCAGGCTGCTCAGGAATAAACTTACGCGGTGATAGAACAGCACACCGAGCAGTACAACGGTTGCGAGAATGCTCAAAATCATCATAAAGAAAAGCTCCCTTGCTTGTAGGAGGTCTGACCACTTGTGATGATATGGTTGTAGTTGATGTAAATTCCTTTAGCAATGTGTTTACAAAATAATTACAACCTGGTTCACATTGTTCGCGTTTTCGTCGGCACGAAAAAACAAAACGCCGGACGATTCGCATGGCTTTAGCTTCTCGCTTTTGACGCTATCCGGTACACTCCACTGTGTTATTTCATCAATACTGAAGGATTATCCTCATGTACCAGGATCTTATTCGTAACGAACTGAACGAAGCGGCGGAAACGCTGGCGAACTTTCTGAAAGATGATGCCAATATTCACGCTATTCAGCGCGCAGCGGTCCTGCTGGCCGACAGCTTCAAAGCCGGTGGCAAAGTGCTCTCCTGCGGTAACGGTGGCTCCCACTGTGACGCCATGCACTTCGCCGAAGAGCTGACCGGACGCTATCGCGAAAACCGTCCGGGCTACCCGGCGATTGCGATTTCCGACGTGAGCCACATCTCCTGCGTAGGCAACGACTTCGGTTACGACCACATCTTCTCCCGCTACGTTGAAGCGGTAGGCCGTGAAGGCGACGTGCTGCTGGGGATCTCGACCTCTGGCAACTCCGGCAACGTGATCAAAGCGATCGCCGCCGCGCGTGAAAAAGGGATGAAAGTCATCACCCTGACAGGTAAAGATGGCGGTAAGATGGACGGTACAGCGGACGTTGAAATCCGCGTTCCGCACTTCGGTTATGCTGACCGTATTCAGGAAATTCACATCAAAGTGATCCATATCCTGATCCAACTGATCGAAAAAGAGATGGTTAAGTAAGAAGGCTATTTTATTTGCCATTTTGAATCCGGGCAGTGCTCGAAATCCTCACGTACTACGTGTACGCTCCGGTTTCTGCGCGCTGTCCGAATCCAAACTGGCTGCAACAATTACGCCTTCCCGCGTTAAGGCGTTTTGTGGAGGTGTTGTATGTGCGAACTGCTCGGGATGAGCGCTAATGTGCCAACCGATATCTGCTTTAGTTTCACCGGGCTGGTTCAGCGCGGTGGAGGAACCGGGCCGCATAAAGACGGCTGGGGCATCACCTTCTACGAAGGCAAAGGGTGTCGCACGTTCAAAGATCCACAGCCTAGCTTCAACTCACCGATTGCCAAACTGGTGCAGGACTACCCCATCAAGTCCCGCTCGGTGATCGCCCACATCCGTCAGGCAAACCGCGGCGAAGTGGCGCTGGAAAATACCCATCCGTTTACCCGTGAACTGTGGGGCCGTAACTGGACCTACGCGCACAACGGGCAGCTTACGGGCTATAAGTCGCTGGAGACGGGCAATTTCCGCCCGGTCGGCGAAACGGACAGCGAAAAAGCCTTCTGCTGGCTGCTGCACAAGCTGACGGAGCGCTATCCCCGCACGCCCGGCAACATGGCCGCCGTATTCAAATATATCGCGACGCTGGCGTCTGAACTGCGTGAAAAAGGCGTGTTCAACATGCTGCTTTCTGACGGGCGCTATGTGATGGCGTTCTGCTCAACGAATCTGTTCTGGATCACCCGCCGCGCGCCGTTTGGCGTTGCGACGCTGCTCGATCAGGATGTGGAGATAGACTTTCAGAAGGAGACCACACCGAACGATGTGGTCACTGTTATCGCAACGCAGCCGCTGACGGGCAACGAAACCTGGCAAAAGATTATGCCAGGCGAGTGGGTGCTATTTTGTCTCGGGGACCGTGTAATTTGACGCCAGCTGCGGGTGGACGACTTCGTGGCTCAGCGGCTTGCTGACCACGTAACGACCATCGACGATAGAGACCACCGGTGGCTTGCGGGTCTGCTCAAAGTAGTCGTAACCTGGCTTCAGCTGTTTCCAGAAATCCGCGTAGTAGGAGTACTTATGACGCGCCATGTTGGCGTCCGTCATGCGGAACGGATAGATGCTGACCTGTACGTTAGGCTGCCCAAAGACCAGCGCGCCCGTGACAAACTGGAAAATCTCATCAATGCCGGAGTCGGTCATCGCATAACAGCCGACAGACACGCAGGCACCGTGGATCATCAGGTATTTACCTTCATAACCGTGTGCACGGTCATAGGCATTCGGGAAGCCAATGTTAATGGCTTTATAGAAGCGGCTGTCAGGTTTTAGCTGACTACGCTGAACATTGTAAAACCCTTCCGGACTTTTGAAATCGCCCTGACGCTGTTTTGGCCCCAGACCACCGGAGTAGTTACAAATTTTGTAACTATCAAGCAGCTGATATGTCTCGCCCATTTTCACAAACAGATCGAGAGTGCGTTCTTCCTTGAAGATTTGAATATAAACCGGGGATCCCATCAGCTGTTGTTTATATTCTTTGCTAACCGGTGTCGTTGAGCTATTACTGCTGAGCAGTCCGGCAAACGACATGCACGGCATCAGAAGCATCGCAATGAACAATGCGATTTTACGCATACTACTAGTTCCTTGATAAAACCATGACCAAATTGCCAGGACGGCAAAAGAGACCCGAAATCAGATTAATCTGGACAGGAGCGCTCACATTAGCACCGATAAAGATTTTCGCAAGAGCCAACCTTTGTGTTTACAAATTAGTTTTACTTTATAACCCATTCAAATCGCCCTGACTCCAGGAACTTTGCGTAATAGCTCGCATTTTGGCGCGTCAGGAGGCGGATCCTCTGCCCCCTTTGGGACGAAAATGGTACACTTCACCCCCTCTGGATTGTTGTTCATGGATACCTGCTAACTACATGTTTAGAATAAGAAAAGGACTTGATCTGCCGATTTCCGGTGTGCCCGATCAGCACGTCGCGCAAGGGGCCAGCATTCGTCATGTCGCTATTTTGGGCGACGATTATGTGGGGATGCGCCCGGCGATGCTGGTGCAAGAGGGCGATCGCGTCATCAAAGGCCAGGCGCTCTTCGAGGATAAAAAAAATCCGGGCGTCTTGTTTACGGCCCCGGCCAGCGGCACCGTTGTGGCGATTCATCGCGGTGAACGCCGCGTGTTGCAATCCGTTGTGATCCGCCTTGAAGGCGATGAGCAGCGCGAGTTTGCGCGTTTTGATGTGGCCGACCTCGCGACACTCAGCCGCGAATCCGTGCAGGCGCAGCTGCTGGCGTCGGGGTTGTGGACGTCACTTCGCACCCGCCCCTTTAGCAAGTCACCGGTTCCGGGAACCGTACCTGCGGCTATTTTCGTTACCGCCATCGACACCAATCCGCTCAGTGCGGATCCGCAGCCTATTATCCTGGCGCAGCGCAAGGCGTTTGATGCCGGGTTGACCCTTTTAACGCGTCTGACGCCCGGGAAGGTTCATGTCTGCCAGGCGAGCGGCGGCAAGCTTGGCGGCCATCCACAGGGGCAGGTAACGTTTAATGAATTTGCTGGCCCGCATCCGGCGGGGCTGGTGGGCACACACATCCACTTCCTTGAACCGGTGAGCCTGACAAAACAGGTCTGGCATCTGAATTATCAGGATGTGATTGCCATAGGTACGCTCTTTACCACGGGTGAGCTGTGTGCTGAACGCACGATCGCCATTGGTGGACCGCAGGCGACAAACCCACGTCTGGTGAAGACGCTATTAGGTGCAGATATCAATGAGCTGCTGACCGATGAAACCAAAGCGGGTGAAAACCGCCTGATTTCCGGTTCGGTACTCAGTGGCCGTCATGCCGTTGGCGCGCAGGCTTATCTGGGGCGCTTCCATCTGCAGGTGAGCATCGTTCAGGAAGGGCGTGAGAAAGAGCTGTTCGGCTGGGTTCTGCCTGGTGCAGAAAAATACTCCGTCACCCGCACCACGCTGGGTCACTTCCTGCGCCATAAGCTTTTCAACTTCTCCACCAGCACCCACGGCGGTGAGCGTGCGATGGTACCCATTGGTAACTACGAGCGCGTAATGCCGCTGGATATTCTGCCTACCGTGCTGCTGCGCGATCTCCTTGCTGGCGATACCGACGGCGCGCAGGCGCTGGGCTGCTTGGAGCTGGACGAAGAAGATCTGGCGCTCTGTACCTATGTGTGTCCAGGCAAATACGAATACGGACCCGTATTGCGCGAGGTGTTAACCCGCATTGAGCAGGAAGGATAACGATGGGCTTAAAACACCTCTTTGAAAAAATTGAGCCGCACTTTACCGAAGGGAAGCTCAAAAAGTACTACCCGCTGTATGAAGCGACAACGACCATTTTCTACACGCCGGGGCTGGTGACGAAAGGGGCGGCGCACGTGCGCGACGCCATCGATCTCAAGCGAATGATGCTCCTGGTATGGTTTGCCGTCTTCCCGGCCATGTTCTGGGGCATGTACAACGTCGGCTTGCAGACCATTCCGGCACTGCACCACATGTACGATGCACAGCAGCTGGCGCAGGTGATCCAGTCCGACTGGCATTACCGTCTGGCGCAGTCGCTGGGGGTAAGCTTTGCGCCCGACGCGGGCTGGCTGAGTATGATGACGCTGGGCGCGGTCTTCTTCCTGCCAATCTATATCACGGTCTTTATCGTGGGCGGCTTCTGGGAAGTGCTGTTTGCCATTATTCGCAAACATGAGATCAACGAAGGCTTCTTCGTGACCTCTATTCTGTTTGCTCTGATTGTTCCGCCAACGCTGCCGCTCTGGCAGGCGGCGATGGGGATCAGCTTTGGCGTGGTGATTGCCAAAGAGATCTTCGGCGGGACCGGACGCAACTTCCTCAACCCGGCGCTGGCGGGGCGCGCGTTCCTGTTCTTTGCTTACCCGGCGCAGATCTCCGGCGACCTGGTGTGGACGGCAGCCGACGGTTTCTCCGGCGCGACGCCGCTTTCACAGTGGGCGGCAGGCGGCGGCGAAACGTTGGTTAACAATGCTACCGGCCAGCCGGTCACCTGGTTCGATGCCTTTATAGGCAACATTCCGGGTTCCATTGGCGAAGTGTCTACCCTGATGATTTTGCTTGGTGGCGCAATCATTCTCTTTGGTCGTGTGGCCTCCTGGCGCATCGTCGCAGGTGTCATGCTTGGCATGGTGCTTACCGCCACGCTGTTCAATCTCATTGGTTCAAGCACTAACCCGATGTTCTCCATGCCGTGGTACTGGCACCTGGTGCTGGGAGGCTTTGCGTTTGGCATGATGTTCATGGCGACCGATCCCGTCTCGGCCTCGTTTACCGATAGAGGTAAATGGTGTTACGGCGTGCTCATTGGCGCGATGTGCGTTCTGATCCGCGTGGTCAATCCGGCGTATCCTGAAGGGATGATGTTGGCCATTCTGTTTGCCAACCTGTTTGCGCCGCTGTTCGATTACCTGGTGGTGCGGGCCAACATTAAGCGGAGGAAGGCGCGTGGCTGAGGTTAAAAATAACGACAGCATCAGCAAAACGCTGCTGGTGGTGCTGGTACTGTGTCTGGTCTGTTCCATTGTGGTTGCGGGGTCTGCCGTGGGGTTAAAACCGCTGCAGCAGGAGCAACGCGCGCTGGATAAACAGCGTAACATTCTCGCCGTGGCCGGGCTGATGCAGGAAGGCATGACGAAGGACGACGTCGCAGACGTGTTTGCCGAACGTATTACCGCGCGGCTGGTGGATCTAAAAACCGGTGAGCTGATGGATAAAGACCCGGCGAAGTATAACCAGGCGCTGGCGCTGAAAGATCCGCAGATGAGCACCGTGCTTGACGCATCGCAGGATCCGGCAGGTATAAAGCGCCGCAGCAACATCGCGGAGATCTACCTGGTGCGTGACGAACAACAGCGCGTGCAGGAAGTGGTTTTGCCCATCTACGGTAACGGGCTGTGGTCAATGATGTACGCCTTTGTGGCACTGGATACCGATGGCCGCACGGTCAAAGGCATTACCTATTACGATCAGGGCGAAACGCCGGGGCTGGGTGGCGAAGTGGAAAACCCTAACTGGCGCGCGCAGTTTGTCGGCAAAAAAGTGCTCGACGATAGCGGTCAGCCTGCTCTGAGAGTCGTGAAAGGGGGGGCGCGTCCCGGGGATGAATTCGCCGTTGACGGCCTTTCAGGGGCGACGCTCACCTCAAACGGGGTGCAGCACAGTTTTGATTTCTGGATGGGCGAACTTGGCTTTGGCCCCTTCCTGAAAAATGTACGTGAAGGAGCGCTGAATAATGGCTGATACGGGCGAACTGAAAGAAGTTAAAAAGGTGCTGATTGGCCCACTTTTAGCCAATAACCCGATAACGTTACAGGTGCTGGGCGTCTGTTCAGCCCTGGCAGTGACGACCAAGCTGGAAACGGCGGTGGTGATGACGCTGGCGGTCACGCTGGTTACGGCGTTTTCCAGCATGTTTATCTCGATGATCCGCCACCACATCCCCAACAGCGTGAGGATCATCGTGCAGATGGCGATCATCGCCTCGCTGGTGATCGTGGTCGATCAGTTGCTGCGCGCTTTTGCCTACGAAACATCAAAACAGCTTTCGGTGTTTGTCGGGTTGATTATCACCAACTGTATCGTGATGGGCCGCGCAGAGGCTTACGCCATGAAGATGCCGCCGCTCGCGAGCTTTATGGACGGTATCGGCAACGGCCTCGGCTACGGCGTGATCCTCCTGACGGTAGGGTTCCTGCGTGAGCTGATTGGCAGCGGCAAGCTGTTTGGCATCACGGTGCTGGACACGGTGCAGAACGGCGGCTGGTATCTGCCGAACGGCCTGTTCCTGCTCGCGCCAAGCGCATTTTTCATTATCGGTTTGCTGATCTGGCTGATTCGTACGTTGAAGCCTGAACAGCAGGAAAAGGAGTAACCGACAATGGCTCATTACCTGAGTTTATTTGTGCGCGCGGTGTTTGTTGAAAACATGGCGCTCGCGTTTTTCCTCGGCATGTGTACGTTCCTCGCCGTGTCTAAAAAGGTCTCCACGGCATTTGGCCTGGGCGTGGCGGTCACCGTTGTGTTGGGGCTTTCGGTTCCGATTAACAACCTGGTGTTCAACTTCGTGCTGCGGGACGGCGCGCTGGTGGAAGGGGTCGATCTCAGCTTCCTCAACTTCATCACCTTTATCGGCGTGATCGCGGCGCTGGTGCAAATCCTTGAGATGATCCTCGATAAGTATTTCCCGTCGCTGTACAACGCGCTGGGGATCTTCCTGCCGCTGATCGCGGTGAACTGCGCCATCTTCGGCGGCGTCTCGTTTATGGTTCAGCGCGATTACAACTTCAGCGAATCCGTGGTCTATGGCTTCGGTTCCGGCATCGGCTGGATGCTGGCGATTGTGACCATGGCGGGGATCCGCGAAAAAATGAAATATGCCAACGTGCCTGCGGGTCTGCGCGGCTTAGGGATCACCTTTATCACCACCGGCCTGATGGCGTTGGGCTTTATGTCCTTCTCCGGTGTGCAGCTATAAGGGCTAACAGATGGAAATTATTCTTGGCGTGGTGATGTTCACGCTGATTGTTCTGGTGCTGTCAGGGCTGATTCTGGCGGCGCGTGCGAAGCTGGTGAACGCCGGTGATGTCATTATTGATATCAACGATGACCCGCAAAATCAGATCCGTACCCCGGCAGGGGACAAACTGCTCAATACGCTCTCGGGCAATGGGATCTTTGTCTCGTCAGCCTGTGGCGGCGGTGGCTCATGCGGGCAGTGCCGTGTGACGGTGAAAGAGGGCGGCGGTGATATCCTGCCAACTGAACTTTCCCATATCACGAAGCGTGAAGCGAAAGAGGGGTGCCGTCTGGCCTGCCAGGTCGCGGTGCGCCAGAACATGAAGATTGAGCTGCCGGAAGAGATCTTCGGCGTTAAAAAATGGGAGTGCGAAGTTATCTCTAACGATAACAAAGCCACCTTCATTAAAGAGCTTAAGCTGCGTGTCCCTGAAGGGGAGAGCGTTCCGTTCCGCGCGGGCGGGTATATCCAGATTGATTGTCCGGCGCACACCGTAGCGTATGCCGACTTCGACGTGCCCGAGGAGTATCGGGCCGACTGGGACAAATTCAATCTCTTCCGCTTTGTTTCCGAAGTAAAAGAGCCGGCGTTGCGCGCTTACTCCATGGCTAACTATCCGGAAGAGAAGGGCATTATCATGCTCAACGTGCGTATCGCCACGCCGCCGCCGAATGTGCCGAATGCACCGCCGGGCGTGATGTCGTCGTATATCTGGTCCCTTAAGCCAGGCGACAAAGTGACGATCTCCGGTCCGTTCGGTGAGTTCTTTGCCAAAGATACCGATGCGGAAATGGTCTTTATCGGCGGCGGTGCCGGTATGGCCCCGATGCGCTCGCACATCTTTGACCAGCTCAAACGTCTAAGCAGCAAGCGTAAAATCAGCTTCTGGTACGGGGCACGCTCCCTGCGCGAGATGTTCTACGACGACGAGTTTGAACAGCTGGCGCGTGAGAACCCTAACTTTACCTTCCACGTGGCGCTTTCCGATCCGCAGCCGGAAGATAACTGGACGGGCTATACGGGCTTCATCCACAACGTGCTGTACGAAAACTACCTCAAACAGCACCCGGCACCGGAAGACTGCGAGTTCTATATGTGTGGTCCGCCGATGATGAACGCCGCCGTGATTAAGATGCTTAAAGATCTTGGCGTCGAAGATGAGAACATCATGCTTGATGACTTTGGAGGCTGATGATGCTGACGTTTCTGGCAACATTCGCGGTGTTTGTGCTGGTGGTGCTCGGCATGTCGTTAGGCTGGATCATCAAGCGTAAAAGCATTCAGGGCAGCTGTGGCGGTATTTCATCCCTTGGGATGGAAAAGGTGTGCGACTGCCCGGAACCGTGCGATGCGCGGAAAAAAAGAATGGCCCGCGAGCAGCAGCGTATCATTTAAGTGTATGTGAGCCGGGTAAGGCAAAGCCGCCACCCGGCGTTTTCACATCTGCTTCTCAATCCTCATTTATTTACTGTATACTTATCCAGTGATGAGTGAGGGCTTACTATGCGCAAAATAATCCATGTCGATATGGACTGCTTTTTTGCCGCAGTGGAGATGCGTGACAACCCGGCGCTGCGGGATATTCCCATCGCCATTGGCGGCAGCCGCGTGCAGCGCGGTGTGATCAGCACCGCCAACTATCCCGCGCGCAAATTTGGCGTGCGCAGCGCCATGCCGACTGCGATGGCCTTAAAGCTTTGCCCTCATCTCACGCTCCTGCCCGGTCGGTTTGATGCTTATAAAGAGGCCTCAATTCATATTCGGGAAATCTTCTCCCGCTACACCTCACTGATAGAACCGCTGTCGCTGGACGAAGCCTATCTGGATGTGACCGACAGCGTGCATTGCCACGGCTCCGCCACGCTGATGGCCCAGGAGATCCGCCAGACGATATTCAACGAGCTGAACCTGACCGCATCAGCGGGCGTCGCACCCGTTAAATTCCTCGCCAAAATCGCCTCCGATTTAAATAAACCCAACGGTCAGTACGTCATCACGCCTGAAGAGGTGCCTGCATTTTTAAAAACGCTGCCGCTCGGCAAAATCCCCGGGGTCGGAAAAGTCTCCGCCGCTAAGCTGGAAAGCATGGGGCTACGGACCTGCGAAGACGTGCAGCGAAGCGATCTCGCCATGCTGCTGAAGCGCTTTGGGAAGTTTGGTCGCGTGCTGTGGGAGCGCAGTCAGGGCATTGACGATCGCGATGTGAACAGCGAACGGCTACGGAAATCCGTCGGCGTTGAGCGCACCCTCATTGAAGATATTCATGACTGGTCCGAGTGCGAGGCCATTATCACGGAACAGCTTTACCCTGAGCTGGAGCGACGCTTAACCAAGGTGAAGCCGGACCTGCTGATCGCCCGTCAGGGCATCAAGCTAAAATTCAACGATTTCCAGCAGACCACGCAGGAACACGTCTGGCCGCGTCTGAATAAAGACGATCTGATTGCGACCGCAAAAAAGGCATGGGAAGAGCGCCGGGGCGGGCGAGGGGTGAGGCTGTTGGGATTGCACGTCACGCTGCTGGACCCGCAGCTGGAACGACAGCTGGTATTGGGATTGTAAAAAAGCCCGGTGCGCTACGCTTACCGGGCCTATGTTTTTCACGCTCTCCCTGTGGGAGAGGGCTGGGGTGAGGGTATTACTTAGCAGGAATCGCTTTCAGCAGTTCAGTCAGCAGCGTCCAGTAGTGACCGACGCTTTCGATATGAACCTGCTCATCCGGCGAGTGCGGACCGGTGATGGTTGGTCCGATAGACACCATGTCCATGTCAGGATACGGCTTCTTGAACAGACCGCATTCCAGACCGGCGTGGATAACCTGAATGTTCGGGGTGCTGTTGAACAGACGCTGGTATGTTTCACGCACCAGTGCCATGACCGGAGAGCTTGCGTCCGGCTGCCAGCCCGGGTAGCTGCCTTTCGCGGAGGTTTTTGCGCCCGCCAGCGTGCCCAGAGACTCCAGCATGCTCACTACGTACTCTTTACCGCTGTCGATCAGGGAACGGATAAGGCAGATGATCTCTGCGCTGTCGTCGCCCATGGTCACCACGCCCACGTTCAGGGAGGTTTCTACCACACCTTTCGCGACGTCAGAGTTGCGGATCACGCCGTTTGGCGTCGCATTCAGCAGCTGAACGAAGGTGTCACGAGACTGTGCGGTCAGGGCGGCTTTATCCGTGGTCACGGATTCCAGCACTACGGTCAGGTTCTTCTCTTTCTCAGAAAGTTCGTTTTTCAGGATATCAAGATAAACGCTGGAGAGCTTTTTCAGCTCGTCTGCTTTTGCCGCAGGAACGGCTACGGTGGCGAAGGCTTCACGTGGGATCGCGTTGCGCAGGGTACCGCCGTTGAAGTCGACCAGACGCAGATCCAGCTCAGCCGCGTGACCCGCCAGGAAGCGTGCCAGCAGTTTATTGGCATTGCCGAGACCCAGATGAATATCACCGCCGGAGTGGCCGCCTTTCAGCCCTTTCAGCGTCAGCTTGAAGGTCTGGTAGCCTGCGGGAATCGCTTCACGAGACAGCGGCAGGGTAGAAATGAAATCAATCCCGCCCGCGCAGCCCATGTAGATCTCGCCTTCTTCTTCGGAGTCGGTGTTGATCAGGATATCCGCCTGCAGCCAGTTGGCCTGCAGACCGAACGCGCCGTCCATGCCTGCTTCTTCGGTCATGGTCAGCAGCACTTCCAGTGGACCGTGCTCAACGCTGTCGTCAGCCAGCACCGCCAGCGCAGAGGCCATACCGATGCCGTTATCCGCGCCCAGGGTGGTGCCGCGCGCTTTCACCCACTCGCCGTCGATGTACGGTTGAATCGGGTCTTTAGTGAAGTCGTGAACGGTGTCGTTGTTTTTCTGCGGAACCATGTCCAGGTGCGCCTGCAGCACAACCGGTTTACGGTTTTCCATGCCTGCAGTGGCGGGCTTGCGGATCAGAATGTTGCCAACCTGGTCGCGCTCGGCGTGCAGACCTTTTTCCTTCGCCCAACCCATAATGTGTTCGGCAAGCTGTTCTTCATGGTAGGAAGGGTGTGGAATGGAACAGATTTTGGCAAAAATATCCCACAGCGGTTGTGGAGATAATTGAGACAGTTCAGACACGATAAGTCTCCTTGTCGATGCGCTGCAAACTGGGTTGCAGGTCACAGGGTTAGCAGGTTAATAGTTACCACAAGACAGGCTTGCGAGATGCTTCTGAGAATACCACTTTCTCCGACGGCGGGTAGCATAAAGCATGTAAAAACTCAGGCTCGGGGCGCTAAACACTGGTTTTTAGTGCGTCAGATCTCTATAATCTCGCGCAACCTATTTCCCCCTCGAACACTTTTTAAGCCGTATATAAACAGGCTGGGACACTTCACATGAGCGAAAAATACGTCGTCACCTGGGACATGTTGCAGATTCACGCACGCAAACTGGCTGCGCGTCTGATGCCTTCCGAGCAGTGGAAAGGCATTATTGCCGTTAGCCGCGGCGGTCTGGTACCGGGGGCGCTGTTGGCACGTGAGCTGGGTATTCGTCATGTCGATACCGTATGTATCTCCAGCTATGACCACGACAACCAGCGCGAGCTGACCGTGCTGAAACGCGCGGAAGGCGACGGTGAAGGCTTCATCGTTATTGACGATCTGGTCGATACCGGTGGTACCGCGGTGGCTATCCGTGAAATGTATCCAAAAGCGCACTTCGTCACGATCTTCGCTAAACCGGCGGGTCGCCCACTGGTTGACGATTACGTGATTGATATCCCGCAGGATACCTGGATTGAACAGCCATGGGATATGGGCGTGGTCTTCGTACCGCCTATTTCAGGCCGTTAATCCCAGTACGTAACTTTACACGCCCGGCAATGCCGGGCGTTGTTCTTTTTATCCTGCCACGCGTTACAATGGACGTTATATGACGTATCCATGGAGGCAACGCAATGACGCAGGCGAATCTCACCGAAACTCTCTTTAAACCCCGTTTCAAACACCCTGAAACGTCGACGCTGGTGCGTCGGTTTAATCCGGGGACCATGCCTGCCGTCCAGTCTGCGTTAGACGGTAAAAACGTGCCCCACTGGTATCGCATGATTAACCGCCTGATGTGGATCTGGCGTGGTATCGATCCGCGTGAAATCCTTGACGTGCAGGCGCGTATCGTCATGAGCGAATCTGAACGGACCGACAGCGAGCTTTACGATACGGTGGTGGGCTATCGCGGCGGCAACTGGATCTATGAATGGTCGAAGCAGGCGATGCTCTGGCAGCAAAAAGCCAGCCAGGAAGAGGATGCCACGCGCAGCGGCAAGCACTGGCTGCATGCGGCCAATCTTTATGCCATTGCCGCGTATCCACATCTGAAAGGTGATGAGCTGGCGGAGCAGGCTCAGGCGCTGGCGAACCGTGCATATGAAGAGGCGGCGCAGCGTTTGCCGGGCCAGATGCGCGAGCTTGAGTTCAGCATTCCAGGTGGCGCACCCGTCACCGGGTTCCTGCATATGCCGGAAGGCGACGGCCCGTTCCCGACCGTACTGATGTGCGGTGGGCTGGATTCCCTGCAAATTGATTATTACAGCCTGTTTGAGCGCTACTTCGCACCAAAAGGGATTGCGATGCTGACGCTCGACATGCCTTCTATTGGCTTCTCGTCGAAGTGGAAATTGACTCAGGACTCGAGCCTGCTGCACCAGCATGCGCTTAAAGCACTGGAGAATATTCCCTGGGTTGACCATACCCGCGTGGCGGCTTTTGGCTTCCGATTTGGGGCGAACGTTGCGGTGCGTCTGGCCTATCTTGAATCCTCGCGCCTGAAGGCTGTGGCCTGTCTGGGCCCGGTGGTTCACGCGCTGCTCAGCGATCCTGCCCGTCAGGGCAGCGTGCCGGAGATGTACCTTGATGTGCTGGCCAGTCGTCTTGGCATGCATGATGCATCAGACGAAGCGCTGCGCGTTGAGCTCAATCGTTACTCGTTAAAAACGCAGGGGTTGCTGGGACGCCGCTGCCCAACGCCGATGCTGTCAGGTTTCTGGAAAAACGATCCGTTTAGTCCGGAAGAAGAGTCGCGCTTAATCACGTCGTCATCTTCGGATGGCAAGTTGCTTGAAGTGCCATTCAGCCCGGTGTATCAGAATTTTGACAAGGCGTTAAAAGAGATTACACGCTGGATCGCGCAGAGATTGTGTTAATAGATTGCTAAATTTTGATGGTTTGGTAAAACAGTGGCTTCACAAAAGGAGATCGCAATGACGTTACCGAGTGGACATCCGAAAAGTAGACTGATCAAGAAGTTCATGGCTCTTGGCCCGTATATTCGAGAAGAGCAGTGTGAAGAGAATCGCTTTTTTTTCGACTGCCTGGCTGTTTGCGTCAACGTGAAGCCTGCACCCGAAAAACGTGAATTCTGGGGCTGGTGGATGGAAATGGAAGCAGAGGAAAAACGCTTTACCTACAGCTACCAGTTTGGCCTGTTTAACAAAGACGGTTACTGGCAAGCGGCACCTATTAAAGATCAGGAAGTGATCGACCGCCTGGAACATACGCTGAAAGAGTATCTCGGCAAGGCTAGCGCGCTGCTGGCAACGCTGGATCTGAAGCTGGAGCCTGCGGATGATTTTTCCAGCGAGGCGGTTAAGCTGACCGCCTGATAGTCTTCTCCCTCTCCCTGTGGGAGAGGGCCGGGGTGAGGGCACCAGACCGTCTTAATCCCCGATAATAAAAAAACCGGCATCAAGCCGGTTTTTTTATTTCCACAAAATCAGAACTGGTACGTCATACCCAGGGCGACGATATCATCGCTGCTTACACCCAGTTTATTGTCGTCATCAATCTGGTTGATTTTATAATCAACAAACGCGGACATGTTTTTGTTGAAATAATAGGTTGCGCCCACGTCGATATATTTCACGATATCTTCGTCGCCAATGCCTTCGATGTCTTTGCCTTTAGACTGAACATAGCCAACGGATGGACGCAGGCCAAAGTCAAACTGATATTGCGCAACCACTTCGAAGTTTTGCGCTTTATTCGCGAAACCACCGGAGATTGGGGCCATATTGCGGGTTTCTGAATAAATAGTAGCCAGATAAATATCATTGGCATCATATTTCAGGCCGGTTGCCCAGCCTTCGGCTTTTTTACCTTCACCGCGCGTCAGCAGGTTCTGCTCGTTGGTGCGATCGGAGTTAGCATAAGCACCAATGACAGAGAAATCGCTGCCGCCGAAGTCATAGCTCAGAGACGTACCGAAGCCATCCCCGTTCTGCTTTTTCACGTCGCGGTTTTCATTTTTGCCCTGGTATTGCAGGGTCATATCCAGACCGTCCACCACGCCAAAGAAGTCGGTGTTACGATAGGTGGCAAGACCGGAGGCACGCTTGGTCATGAAGTTGTCGGTTTGCGCCAGACCATCGCCGCCGAACTCAGGGAACATATCGGTGTAGGATGCGACGTCATACAGCGCCCCGAGGTTACGACCATAATCCAGAGAACCAAAGTCTTTTAATTTAAGCCCGGCAAACGCCAGACGCGTTTTCTGAGAAGAGTCGCTCTCTGCTTTGTTTCCGGCAAATTCTGCTTCCCAGCGGCCATAGCCCGTCAGCTGATCGTTAATCTGCGTTTCACCTTTAAAGCCGAAACGCACGTACGTCTGGTCACCGTCTTTAGCGTCATCATCACTGAGGTAGTGCATTGCTTTTACTTTGCCGTACACGTCCAGTTTATTACCGTTCTTATTATAAACCTCTGCTGCGTGAACAGATGCGGAAGCCACAACTCCCATTACCACTAATGCCAGAGTGCTCTTTTTCATTTTCAATCCTGAGTTTTATATACGCGCTAATATTCGCTGAACGCTAAGCCGACGCTTATGTTCCGTGAAAAAACAGGAAGGGTTTTATCGTCCGCGGGTGAACGTTTTATGACAATTTAAGAATATGTTTAAAAAAGTATGTTTTAATTTTTCAGTAATAAATTTGTCAAAATCAGCCGCTACGCTTCCTGATCCCGCGCAATAAAGTGTTTTGCTTTGTGCTAAGGCAGTTGGCAACGGGGCTGAGTCCTGTTAAAACGTTCGTTCGACATCATTTTCCCTTATCGTTGAACGGCAGAGAATCATGAGTGACAGCCAGACGCTGGTGGTAAAACTCGGTACCAGTGTGTTAACAGGCGGATCGCGCCGCCTTAATCGCGCCCACATTGTTGAGCTTGTACGTCAGTGCGCTCAGCTGCATGCCGCAGGGCATCGTATTGTTATCGTGACCTCCGGGGCGATTGCCGCCGGGCGTGAACATCTGGGTTACCCCGAACTCCCCGCGACGATAGCCTCTAAACAGCTGCTGGCCGCCGTGGGGCAAAGCCGACTCATTCAACTCTGGGAACAGTTGTTCTCTATCTATGGTATTCATGTCGGGCAGATGCTGCTGACGCGTGCGGATATGGAAGACAGAGAGCGTTTCCTGAACGCGCGCGATACGCTGCGCGCGCTGCTGGACAACAATATTGTTCCGGTTATTAATGAAAACGACGCCGTGGCCACCGCTGAAATTAAAGTGGGTGATAACGATAACCTCTCTGCGCTGGCGGCGATTCTGGCCGGTGCCGATAAACTCCTGCTTCTGACCGATCAGCAGGGGCTGTTCACCGCCGACCCGCGTTCTAACCCTGAAGCCGAACTGATTACCGATGTTCACGGCATTGACGATGCCCTGCGCGCCATCGCCGGTGACAGCGTTTCAGGCCTCGGAACCGGCGGAATGGGCACCAAGCTGCAGGCCGCCGACGTCGCGTGCCGTGCCGGTATCGACACCATCATTGCTGCGGGCAGCCGTCCAGGCGTGATTGGCGACGTGATGGAAGGCATCTCTGTCGGCACCCGCTTCCACGCCCAGGAATCCCCGCTGGAAAACCGCAAACGCTGGATATTTGGTGCGCCTCCTGCGGGTGAACTCGTCGTCGATGAAGGGGCCACTGCCGCGATTCTGGAACGAGGGAGTTCATTACTTCCTAAAGGAATTAAAAGCGTGACAGGCAACTTCTCCCGTGGTGAAGTGATCCGCATCCGTAGCCTTGAAGGCCGCGACATCGCCCACGGCGTAAGCCGCTATAACAGCGACGCGCTGCGCCGCATCGCGGGCCACCATTCGCAGCAAATCGATGCCATTCTTGGCTACGAGTATGGCCCGGTTGCCGTACATCGCGATGACATGATTATTCGTTAAGGAGCCAGAATATGCTGGAACAAATGGGCGCAGCCGCGAAGGCCGCCTCTTACAAACTGGCGCTCCTTTCCAGCCGCGAGAAAAACCGTGTGCTGGAAAAAATCGCTGATTATCTGGAATCACAGTCCCAGGAAATTTTGCTCGCCAACGAGCAGGATCTGTTGGAAGCCCGTCGCAACGGTTTGAGCGAAGCGATGCTTGACCGTCTGGCGCTGACGCCGGCACGCCTGAAAGGCATCGCCGACGATGTCCGTCAGGTCTGTAATCTGGCCGATCCGGTAGGGCAGGTCATTGATGGTGGGCTGCTCGACAGCGGTTTACGTCTTGAGCGCCGCCGCGTGCCGCTCGGCGTGATCGGCGTCATTTACGAAGCCCGCCCAAACGTCACCGTTGACGTCGCCTCTCTGTGCCTGAAAACCGGTAACGCCGCTATTCTGCGCGGTGGAAAAGAGACATGGCGCACCAATGCCGCGACGGTGAAAGTCATTCAGCAGGCGCTGGAAGAGTGTGGCTTACCGGCGGGGGCCGTACAGGCGATCGAGAGCCCGGACCGCGCGCTGGTCAACGAAATGCTGCGCATGGACAAATACATCGACATGCTGATCCCACGCGGTGGCGCAGGCCTGCACAAACTCTGCCGCGAGCAGTCGACCATTCCGGTGATCACCGGCGGTATCGGCGTGTGCCATATCGTGGTCGACGACAGCGCTGAGATTGAACCGGCGCTGAAGATTATCGTTAACGCGAAAACCCAGCGTCCAAGCACCTGTAACACCGTAGAAACGCTGCTGGTGCATCAGGATATTGCGAACACCTTCCTGCCAGCTCTGAGCAAGCAGATGGCAGAGAGCGGCGTGACGCTGCACGCCGACGCCAACGCGCTCGCGCTGCTGCAGGATGGCCCGGCTAACGTCGTTCCCGTCAACGCGGAGCAGTACGACGACGAATTCCTGTCGCTGGATCTGAACGTGAAAGTGGTTGCGGATCTCGACGACGCCATTGCGCACATTCGTGAACACGGCACCCAGCATTCGGACGCGATCCTGACGCGTACGCTGCGCAATGCCGATCGCTTCGTGAACGAAGTGGATTCCTCCGCGGTGTATGTGAATGCCTCAACCCGCTTCACCGACGGCGGCCAGTTCGGCCTCGGCGCTGAGGTGGCGGTTAGCACGCAGAAACTGCACGCGCGCGGTCCGATGGGACTGGAAGCGCTGACCACCTACAAGTGGATCGGCTTCGGTGACGATACGATTCGTGCGTAAATAACTGCGGGTGATGCAAAAGTAGCCGTTTGATTCAAAAGGGCATTGACGCATCACCCGTATAGATCTAACCTTTTGCCCCGTGGTTACACTCGTAACCGGCCTCTCAGGGCCGATATAGCTCAGTTGGTAGAGCAGCGCATTCGTAATGCGAAGGTCGTAGGTTCGACTCCTATTATCGGCACCATATGAATCAATAAGTTACATCAAATTTTCTTTCCGATTACACCACTATCCTTTTTCATGTAACTGCTGATGTAAGTGATTTGCATCAACGAAAATCAACACTATCTCCCTGCTATCATCCCCGGATAGTGCTTCGCTACAATGTCGTTCATCTTCTCAACCAAATCCTGACGCTTGAAAATGATGTGTCCTGTTCCCTTCTGGAAATAGCGTATCGAAACGTACTCGTCTTCGAAAACGGAGGAATGTTGTTTGCTGATATGGGTATCCAGTCTCACGGCAAGATCGTTGCGATTTTCAGGAACAGGTTTACCATCCAGCAGATTCAGCATGCGATCCAAATCCGATAGCTGATCGCGTCTGCGGCCATGCCGAAAATGAAATCCCCAGCGGTCGTACTGAACCAGCCCTTCGACGATGACCTTCTTGCCAAACTTGCAGGGCGAATTCGACTTATAGTCCCAGCTTAAGCCTTTAAACACGTTGATAACGCCACGCTCAAACACCTCAGCTTTGCTCTGATGCAACTGTTCAAAGGTGCTGAGAATATTTGCTTCGCTGATGGCGGGAATATCGTCTTTCTCCAGACTGCCGTACCATTCGTCACGCGCCTGAGCATCCATCAGCGCGATCATGCCGGATTTCTTCATCAAATCACGCCAGATACTGCGATCGATATTGTTAGTGACGGCTTTCATGGCGACTTCTGGCGATTCGATTAACCAGCTTCCGTAGCGGTGTCCTTCCCGCATCGCCCAGTCGTTGGAAGTACCGCCGCCGATACTTCTGGTCAGTGTCGAGATTTCTTCAAGCTGGTGGATCAGCGTTTCAACCCTCTCAAGCGCGTTATTACGTCCTGTGACGATGCGCTCAATGCTGGTGGAACTGATAACTTCAGTATGGTCAGTCAAAACTTCGGGTTCGGTGAGGGTAAGTTCAGGCATAAGTTAGTTCCTTGATATAAACGCAAAACGCCAGCCGGGTAAGGACTGGCGCTTGTATGTGGGTGATAAGTAAGGTTCGGAGGCTAATCTGTACTGGCCTGTTGCAGAAGGTGGAGATGCCGGAGAGCGAGAACCTCCTTTCGCGCCTTTTCTATCCAGGGCAACAGTGTTGCCGAATCGGTCCTGTCTTCGTCGTTGTCGAAAATAATGTCGGTGTCGCAACTGATATTGTCCTGCAGCCAGTCGATCAGAATATCGAGCGCCGCTTCGGTGGTTAATGCCAGCATGAGCTTTCCTTGTGATAAGTGAGGTTGGTTACCAGTCGAAGGTCTCAAAACCTGGTAGCAGTTCACCAAAGGCATCGAGATGGATGATCCCCAGCTGGTATCGACGCATCAGGGTGACAATTAACCGGCGACCGGCTTTCGACAATCCGCGTCGTTTCAGCTGCAGAATCGGGAATGCCCACGCATCAAGGCGAATGAGATAACCCGATCCCGTGTAGCCCACCCATTCAGAGTCATCAAAGTCCAGCACCTGGCGTGATAGCCGGTGCAGAAGGTCGTTATCTTCGCGAGTGATATGGGCAGTACTGCACTGGATGCCGTTATACCGGCAGCTAATTGGTAGCGGATCTTCAATTAACAGCTTTCCAGGTTCGTCAGCTATGCGCAGCGAGTAGCCGTTCTGGTTTAGCGTATCAATCAGGGCGGCCAGCTCAATACCATCGATATCCACGGCGATCCGGCCCGCATTCAGGGCCAGTACATTAACGGTATCGGCTTCCACTGTGAGGGACAGTTTCATGGCTGCTCCCCGGAGGACTGTCCACTGATGGCGCAGGTCACCGCTTTATAGCCGGTCCGTTGCATCAGGCCGGTGGCCTTTCTGGCCCGGAGTATGTCGATTGTGCTGATGAACGGAGACTGATGCTGAATGGAAAAACCGGGACGATCAATTCGTACCAGTTCATATTTTTCAACATGAAAATTGAGTGCATCTGCCAGTGAAATCCCGGCGTCAATATGCTGCTGGATCACATTGCCATCACCAAACTGTGTATCGTTAAGCGAAAGGCCGTAATGCCTTTCCAGCAGATACGTAAGAAGTTGCTGCCAGATTTCGACTGGTGACGGGCGTGACGGTGCCTTCCGCGTCGGGAGGGTGGGTAAGGTTTGCATAACGTTGATCTCTGTTAAATAAATAAGGCGCTGTTCGCAGGGAACGTATTACGGTGAAGGAGGCTGGTGAATTACGGTGTTTTTCAGGGAAAACACTTACTGCCGCATGGCGTCAGGTGCGGCATGCTCATTAGCCTCCGGGTTGTGCTTCAGGTGGTGTCGGGTAAATCGCTATATAAATGTACCCGTGCGAACCGAGGGAGTCGGCTTCGCAGGTCAGGCCTTTTGCATACAAGGTGACGCAGTGCTGATGACGGGGATTGAGCTCACCGGAAACCAGCATTAATTCAAGCTGTTTGAGCAGCACCGGAAATGCCTGGTCCAGATGGCGTAAGTCCGCATCGCTGAAGGTTCCGGTGATACTGGCGCGGTCGGCGAGATAGTGCAGCCGGTTGCTCTCCTGTACCAGTCGTGCGCCAAAACAGGGTGTGATACTGCGTTTTAGACCCCACCAGGGTTCTGTAATATCGTGGTTTACTGCCGGTATTTTATTCGACAATTTTAGCTTTCCTTAAGCGTGTGTTAATTCAGAGTGACGCACCGCAGAGTGACATACGGGCCGCTGCGGTCCTGACGGCGCTCCGCGAAGACCGCGAGCACGCCGCAGATGTTCTGGACCTCCCGACCGTAGTAATGGCAGATGCTGCCGCGCCATTGGTACTTTCCTCTACAGAAACGAAACAACCGGGCCTGCGGATGCTGGCGGTATATCGTCATCGCCTGACGTTTGGGAATGATTTTCATAGCGTTCTTTTCCTGTCGTGCTACAGCCAGCCCCTTTCAGAAAAGGAGATAATATCCATCCCGCCCACGACCAGATGGTCCAGCAGACGGATGTCCACCAGGTCCAGCGCCTTTTTAAGACGTTCGGTGACCCACCTGTCAGCCTCGCTGGGCTCTGCGTTGCCTGAGGGGTGGCAGTGCGCGACGAGAATGGCGGCAGCGTTATGTTTCAGAGCCGCCTTCACGACTTCGCGGGGATGAACCTGGGTATGGCTGATGGTGCCGGTGAAGAGGGTTTCATGCGCAATCAGCCGGTGCTGGTTATCAAGGAAGAGCGCGGTAAACGCTTCACGCTCCAGCGTCGCGAGCTGCAGACGCAGCCAGTCACGTACCGCGTGGCTTGAGTTGAATGCCGCGCCGGGTTCGCGTAGCTGGCCTTCCAGCAGGGTTAATGCCTTCCTGACCGTCAGCTGGTCGGCGGGAGCCAGTTCACGGGCGAACAGCGGGAGTTGTTGTTCCATCGTGCCATACCTCAGTCGATGATATGCATAATGCCGCTGCACTCGTCATGGTTGAGCGCGTAATCGCGCAGGCGATAATAGTGCTCCGTCATGGCATCGCATCCGGTGCGCATGGCGTGGTGGCAGTATGCCATCATGCAGACGGCAATCCCGGCGGCTTCGGCGCTGAGCTCAGCGTCGTTACCGTTCATGACGTTGAACAGCGCCCACGGTTCGTTGTTATCCGGCTCCGGTGCCATAAACGCGCCGCCGTTGCTGAGCGTATAAAAATTCCAGATACCGCCGTGGTAGTCCGCGCAGAAGCGGTCCATCCAGGCGAAGACGGTGGGTTCAAGGATTATCCACTGTGGAATACTGCCGAAGTGCTGCGGCCAGAATGCAACACGCAGTTCATCGGGCACCGGCATGCACGCAATGTTGCGGGCAGTGGAGGGTGGTGAGATAAGGCACTCAGCGGTATCGTTTGTCATGGCCGGTATGTTTTTCATGTAGTTTCCTTTGTATTTTCATATGGGTGTTGAGAAGAAGTGACGGACAGGACTGCACATAGCCATCCTCATCAGAGCGGGAGGGCCAGTAGCCCTCCGGGAGGCTTAAGCTGCACAGGCTGAATTCACCGGGGCGATAAAGAAGGTGTGAGCACCAGGCGCACAGATCGTCATCGGAGATGGAGCGGCAGCCGGGATTGTTCTCCAGGACGGTCGGATAAGGGAGGGCCTGGCGAGCGTTATCAGGCAGCGGTGGCATCAGCTCAGCGCCTGCTGTAGTTCTTCCGCCATCACCCAGAGTGCCCGGTTGAGCTTAATGTCGCCGTCGATACCATTTACGGCACGAGTTCGACTACTGCGCCCCTGCGCATTGCGTCCTGATAATCCCCCTTTGATCAGGTTCTCCTGGATTCGCTGATATACCGTCCAGAGATCATCGCTACGATCTTCATAACGGCGGGGATTCAGCACCTGAGAAACAGTGACGGGCTGGTGTTCTTCACCAAAGCGATAAGTGATAGCGGCATTAGCCAGCGCATGTTGTGCTGGTGGCGGTAATAAAAGCGACTGCATGGCATCGCGTTTTTCTTCGACACGATCAAACACGCCCAGGACCTCATAAGCGCCCTCAATGACTTTCTCCACCACGTCTCCCTTGTGCGGAACCCGGACCTCACCAAACGACTGACCACAGACCAGACCGTTGGCACAGACGGCTCTGAAAAGACCGGGGAGCATTTGATAGCTGGATGAACCATCATGGGAATTGAGCAGAATGATTTCCGGTACTTGCTTACTGGCGATCTGACCTGCACGTCGTAACCGCAGCATATGTTTGGTATGTTCGCGTTTACTCAAATCACGAACGCGAGTCTGGCACGCGAAGAATGGCTGAAATCCTTCACGTTTCAGGTTTTCGAGCAGAGTAATTGTGGGGATATAACTGTAGCGGTCAGAGCGGGATTCATGTTTAGTTTCACTGAAAATACTGGGTACATGGTGCATGAGTTCTTCGTGGGTTAAAGGGCGGTCACGGCGTATCTGATTAATCCGACCAAAGCGGGAAGCTAAACGCATGGGAAACTCCTTTTGATAACGGTATAAAGCAAAACAGACCACATTCCCGAAGGAACGCAGTCTGTTTACGTGTTGATGGCGATTATTGCTGGTGGTTAATTAAGTGCTGGTGTTTGATTATTGACAAGGAATGCCATCACTTTCGATAAACTTATTCAGCCAGTAGCCCGCGTCAGGTTCAACGTTCCAGGCTCGCCAGACCATAAAGCCGCTATTGCGAACGACCAGACGAAAATGAGTTGATTGATCATCTTCAATGGTTACGTTCTGATAAACCGCTACGACAGCTTCAGCCTGTTCACGACTAAATGAACCTGAAGGTAAAACAGGGATAGATGATTCATCCATAAGGTTATCTCTCCGAAATATAATTCAGAATTGTTTATTCTCTGGAGTGATATAGATGTGAATAAATCTGTAGGTTAACATCAGTGATATAGCTCCATTTTTATGTCACCTAACTTTCTGTGTTTATAATATTTTCTTTTAATTGATAACCCAACTGGCAGTAGAGGTTGATGAGGTCACTTAACTGTCATAGATCCTCGGTAATAGTATTATTGTAGTCATGGTTAATTATAATAAACTAAAATAGCTTATTAGGTAACTAATGAGCTAAAACAAATAATCATATTCTAGCTGTAAGTATTCACTTGTTAACCATGCGAGTAATCAAGATAGCAATACGTAAAGCTATTAACCTAATAGCTAAGTTGTTAGTTTTAATACTATGTAACTCTCAACATACAAATAAAACAATCAGGAGCATTGTTAATGAGATTCAAAGACCCTAAAAATACTATTACTACAAAATACGGTAAAGGTAATCTACATCACCAACGTAGAATCAAACAAACCATGCTTAAGGCATTAACTCATCACTCCAGAGTATCCCTGTTCAGACTGGATCTCCATTATCCTGATACTGATATCCATTACGTTATGGACTATGAGGCGATATCACGATTCTTCAAATACCTCAATGAGCAATTACCAGCTTTTCAAAAAAGAAAACTAAAGCAACTTAAGCTTACTAAACCAGATGGTTATATCCATAACACTAAAATAGGTCATAACTGGGTAAGAGAATATGGGAAGGAAACCTACTTCATTGGTAAGAAACTCCATTACCACGTTATGTTGCTTTTAAATGCAGATGCTTTCAACAGTATTAGGTACAACAAAGGTGATACGGAAAATCTTTACACAGTGATTGCTAAATGCTGGCTGAAAGCTATTGAAGTCTATGATCTAAAGTATTCTAAGTTGGTTCATATCCCTAAGAATCCTGTTTATGAGTTTAACCGAAATGATCTTGCTGAAAAGGGTATAGACGGTATCTATGATTCGATGAAAGGTAGACTTGATTATTTAATTAAGCATAAGGGGAAAGATGTTTTTAACGGTAAGAGAAGTTTTGGTTGTAGTCAGGGTTAGGATTATTTACTGATACCGGGGAAGGAGGGGGGAGAGTCATGGGTAATAATTTATCTAATAAGAAGCGTTCTGAGGTGTTTAATAATTCAGATAAGCAATGTATCAATTCGAAGAAGAAAACCGCTCAGAGAGCGTTACAGTTCGTTTTAGACTGGGTTACAACGGTGTTTCTGTAATTTATATTTAAATTTGGTTGTTTTTATTATTTGTTCTTTATTTCAAAAGTTGTTATTAAACGCTGCTTTTGAATGTGACATTAGTTTTTAAAGTCAATAAGGATAATATTTACTGTAAAGCATTGTAAGCGATGCAAACGTTTATTCGATGATTCTATCGATTGCTTTAATTAAATCGCATAGAGAGCCTTACAGTGCGTTTTAGAGCATGTCCAGATACGGTTCTTATAAAACAGATAAGGGGATTGCATTATTTGCTAAAAAATCACATAAGAGTAGAGGTTAATAATGGCTGAAAATAATCATGGACTAATGAGCTCAACAGAAACTGTCAGTGTTAAAGAAAAGATAAAACAAGTATTGACTAAAGCTTTTTCTGCGCATGACGATATCATAATGGTCAAAATTATACTGAACTTTCCGGACAAACGTATTTACTTTAAAGGTGGCGATGATGCTATTGAGCGCTTCCTTGGGATCGCTAAAGAACGGATCCCGGCATATGTCATTACCAGAAAGTCTGAGGGGGTGGCTATCAGCGATACTTCAATCTTCTATCTGTGGAAAAAGAATAGCGATAATGCTCATACCAGCTACACGCTGCTGCTTTTGCTTAATCATGACACGTTGAGCTATCCGGGGGCATTTGCGCTTGATGAAGGGCGGTTCTTTACAATGATTAGGCATTGCTGGCGCTCGGCTCTTGGAATGGATGCGGCACATCACAATTTACTGCTTCACCTGACCCCAATGATGGCATCCCGTCTTGAAAGCACTGTTTGCGAGAATGACCAGGTGGAGTTATTACGGGAGATACTGTTATCGAAACGTTGCATCGATAATGGTAGCCTATACGAACAAAACTCCCAGAACACTGGAGTATTTGGCTGGAGCTACGATTAAGTAATACTTTACTTTTTTGCTCAGGTTACAGACATGGATATCAATTATTTTCTTGTGCCAGGGAATAGGGGATATAACTGTCATAAAACGGTTGAGATATTTCAAAGTAGATTGGTGTGGATTAGCGTAGATTTATACGAATCAAAGCGAAATAGTATATTTTAAAGGGGCTGGAACCTTTACATTATAAAAACAGTTCGCTATTGTTGGCTCCAGATACCAGCTGTTGGTATCCCTTAAGATGTGAGATCTCAAAAAATGAAACTGTATCCACCTGGGAAAACTGTATTTCCCGATGGGGCTTTACCTGACTTTTTTAGAAAGCCAGTGGCTGAACTTTGCCATAAATATAAAGCTCCAAAACCATTGATAGTAACATCAATATTATCATTAGCTTCACTGGCATGCCAGGGGTTAATATTAGTAAAAATACCAAATGTTGGGGTTAAACCTACATCACTTTACTTTATAACAATAGCCGATTCTGGGGAGAGGAAGTCTACAGTCGATAAAGCAGTCTATAAGGTCATTATAGATCATGACAAGAAAAATGCGGCCGAGTACCAACTTGCAATGGCTGAGTTCAAACGTAAAGCTAAATTGCATGCGTTCAAAGAAAGTCTGGTAACAGCGTCCATAAAAAGGAAGCAAAAGGCTGGAGTTGACTACGGAAGCGATTTTCAGGAACTGGAAGAGCTTTCTCTTGATGAACTAACGGAGCCTGCTCGACAACGTTTTGTGTACAGCAACACAGACCTGACTGGTGAAGGATTACTGGAGGCATTAGCTGCAGAAACAAGATCTGCAATTATAAACTATGCTGAGGGGATCTTACTACTTCATGGAAAAGCAGCAAGAATAGATGGGTTCCTTAACACGAACTGGGATGGGGAGGATTACGAGAAACGCAGACAATCGCGGGATATATACATTACTGACACTCGAATTACAATGTCGGTGATGGCTCAAAAAGATGTGTTTTTTGAGTATTTAGCTAAACATGGTAAACGGGCTCGTTCATCTGGTTTTTTTGCAAGAGCATTAATGTCTTTTCCTGACTCTACTATGGGGACTCGTTTTAATTACCCTGGTGAAGTTCATGATATGATTCATTTGCAGCGCTTTCATAAACGAGCTGAACAGTTGCTTGATATGCAAAAAGGTAATCCGGAGAAAAAGGTACTCGTATTTTCACCATCAGCTGCTCAAAAGATTTGTCATTATTCTAATCAGATTGAGATGAGATTACCGCAGGGGGGGCAACTTGAAGATGTGACAGATTTTGCTTCAAAACATGTTGAAAATGTATGTCGCACTGCCGCAATTCTTCATTATTTCGGTAATGAAGATGCGGGTAAAGAAATCTCCGAGGTCACACTGGACGAAGCTATTGAGATTAATACTTACTATCTGTTGTCGGCTCAATGGATTATGTCAATGGGGATTAATACACCACGTAGCGATGCGTCAGAGCTGCTGCACTGGATGATGAAAAATGGGCCGAGATGTGGATATGCATTTAGCATGACTTATCTCCAGCGAAATTTGTCACCGAAGCGCTTGCGTAAAAAAGAGCTCCTCAATCTTGCGCTTGACATACTTGCTTCTAACGGTTACATAAAAACTCTGGAGGAGTTTAACCCGAAAAATGGTGCTAAATCCACTCACATAATTGTTGAGGCAGGCCGTGTGAGTCAGAACACTCATGTTGATTCCTTCTCAGGCCATACAACTTACTATATTGCTGGTGAGCATTGTGAAAGCAGATCCTTTCCTCACTTACATGATCAAATAATTTGAGTTAACATATTCCCAGCCCGATATATTCGGGCTGTTTTTCGTGTAAATTTCCTGTTTCATTTTGACTTCAGTCGCGTTTTAGGGGGATAGTTGGGCGATTTAGCACAGCTAGCCTGGGTAAGACGACATACCCGCTAACTGCTCAACGCTTTCTTGTAAGCGCATAGCTCGTAAACGTGCCTTCTACACCTCGCTGCTTAAATGCCTCAATGATATTTTGTCGCTGTTCTGGCGAGAGTGCATCGAATAAGTTGTCCCACCATATTTGTTGCTCCTTGGTTGACACGACCTTCTCTTCTTCACCAGTGAGCAGCCATGACAACGATCTTCCAGAGTGGCGGGAAATCCACAGTAATTTTTCACCACCAGGTATAGTGCTTCCTGCAAGGTATTTTGTGAGGAGTGATGCACTCACACCACAGCCAGCAGCAAATGCACCGTTGCTCTCATTTGCTATTGCTAGCTTCAACCGCTTATGAAAGTTTTCAATCCCGACAGGTACTTGAGCACCAGTTATGCCATCGTTAACAGCCATCTTTGCAAACCTTATAGTAAAATATTAAAAGAATAGTGAGCATTATTTTACTTGCGTTGTTGTTTTTTTGCACACCATATTGTATTGGTGGTTTTTTTGTTAAATTAAATCAATAATTATCAGTGTGTTGCTGCTGTTTGGCTGGGCTGTTGGTGACCTGGTAAGGGGCTTTTTATTTTAATTTATTTGAAAATAGTAAATTATTTGGTGTAGGTATTGGCTGCTTTGCTAAAGACTGGTGATGGTATTGCATTGCTCATACTGGCATCTGTACTGTGGAATGGGCGGATCGGTGTGGTAACAATCGCTCCCCGGCAACACGTTACCTCACCGACTAAGCCCCTCATCTTTCGTGTACTGCGACTGTAGTTGTGATTTGCTAACCAGTGGTGCACGGGTAAAATGGCGTATCTACAGATTCAGAGGAACAGAAGCCTACGGCTGTTAGATATGGACTGCCATAACCTGCTGTTGTCCTGGGGGGCTCGTAATACAATACCCAACCACGATTACCATGCTGCCGACAAGGAGATACTGCCATGATGGTTATCAACTGTTCCGCTGCTGCGGCGGCACACCTTTATACCAGATATAAAAAAGATCACGATGAGGGGTTCTTTGAACCCGTATCTTCAGTGCATGAATCTATTATTGAACGGCAGGAAAGATTAGCCCCATCAGGCACTATCCAGTGGGTTGTGCATGCCGTCAAAATCGGGCGTTCTACTTGTCTGATCGCGATGGAGTTTACCACCCGTTGGGTACACGTTATTCATCAGGTCCGAAAAGGTGATGTGAATGGCTTCGTTGAACGACTCAATGGCCGGTTAATCAACGGTATCGAATGGCTGGGTGCTGATTTTTCACTGTTTACAACTGAACAGCTGGAAGCATCGATTGATCGCTATTTTAAGGTGCATCGCGAGCTTCGCTTTTATCAGCAGACCGATCGTAGTGTGATCACGCACATCAATCAGGTCAACGCACGCTATCAAGACGTGTATCACAGCATTGGTGCATTTCCCGGCGATGAAGAAACCGCGCTTGAGTTCGATCTGCGATTTAACCGCGACTGGCGCTGCCGTAAGGGGGAGCCATTCGACCTTATGGTGGACGAAAAGATGCTGATACAATGGATAACGCATTATTCTGATTCAAAAGGTAAAGACGCAGAGACGGTAATTGCCTGGATTAAGGATGCCAGGCATCAGATTCGGATGAATCGTAATGGCTCTTCAGGCGACAGTGTGAATGGCAGCAATGTTATCAATATTGAAGACCGCACGACAAATCATAAGCTTCATTAGACTGACCACAGCCAGAAGTGACGATGACCTTTTGGTACTATGAGCACAAGTTTGGAACAAGTTAAACGTATTTGAT
Source organism: Enterobacter sp. JMULE2 (assembly GCF_013337145.1). Classification (NCBI taxonomy): domain Bacteria; kingdom Pseudomonadati; phylum Pseudomonadota; class Gammaproteobacteria; order Enterobacterales; family Enterobacteriaceae; genus Enterobacter; species Enterobacter sp. JMULE2. Next base: position 232,810 of record NZ_SGWD01000015.1, on the reverse strand, counting down.
GTAGCCCCCTGAAACACCAGACAGTAGCTGTATCTCCAGATAAGAGATAGGCTTGAATATATGTCTAACACTAACGCCAATTTTGAGATGACCGGGATCCTGTTAGGGCAAGAAGCCCGCAAACGTAAGACTCCTCAGGAGAAAATCGCTATTATCCAGCAGACGATGGAGCCAGGAATGAATGTCTCCCACGTCGCTCGTCTGCATGGTATCCAGCCCAGCCTGCTGTTCAAGTGGAAGAAACAATACCAGGAAGGCAGCCTCACTGCCGTTGCGGCCGGGGAGGAAGTCGTTCCTGCCTCTGAGCTTGCAGCAGCACTGAAACAGGTTCGGGAACTACAGCGCCTTCTGGGCAAGAAGACAATGGAAGTTGAGATCCTGAAAGAAGCAGTGGAGTACGGTCAGTCGCGAAAATGGATAGCGCACGCGCCCTTGCTGCCAAAGGACGGGGAATAGCCCTGGTCAGCCGCACCATGGGCGTGTCGCGTGCGCAGCTGTCACTGCGGATGAACCGTTCTGCCGACTGGCTGGACAGGCGCGGTAACCGGCGTAATGACGAGGCTGACGGTGAAATACTGTCGGCTATCCTCAACATTATCAGCGATATGCCGAGTTATGGTTATCGACGCGTGTGGGGCATCCTGCGCAAGCAACGTCGCTCAGAGGGACAGCCACCTGTGAATGCCAAACGTCTTTACAGGATAATGAGCGAGCATAACCTGTTGTTGTTGCATGACAAACCAGAGCGCCCGAAGCGTGAACATAAGGGTAAAATCGCAGTTGCAGAAAGCAATATGCGCTGGTGTTCAGATGGCTTCGAGTTCGGCTGTGACAACGGCGAAAAACTGCGTGTAACGTTCGCGCTGGACTGCTGCGACCGTGATGTAAAGCGAGTGATGGCGACAATGAACGGAATCGATCCGCATGATATTGAGAAAATGCGTTCAGAAGCCAGAGAGCACAGTAGCAACGTAGTGGACATCGCGAATCTAAGAAAGGGGCCGAAGTAGCTTAACGAGATTGAGACACCTAGTCGGTATAGCGATTAAAAAAACATCCGCCTGATTATTCATGGTAAATATGGTTATTGTTAAATTATAGCCTTATGTAATTGTTGTTAATTTCCATTACAGAATCAGTATTGTATATTCCTTCAGCAGGGGTAAAGTGATGCCCGGAAAATCTCTGAAAGGATTACAGATATGGATTTTGCAGAGGCCATTGCCGATACGGGGCAATCCCGCTACAGCCTGTACATCAATGACAGCCGCGCAGAGCCTGACGTGCTGCGCTTTCGTGGACGTGAAGCGCTAAGCGAACCCTTTAGCTGGCGCATTGAGTTCACCACACAACAGGATGATATTGACGGAACGGACGTACTGAAAAAATACGCCACCTTCCGTATGCGCAGCGGTAAAACGGTGGAGGGCGTGATTACCGACTTTGAAGCGCTGGGGACAACGGCAGACCAGTCTCATTACAGCGTTACCCTCAGTTCCCGCCTTGCCCTGCTGTCTCACACCCGCCGCTGCGCCGTTTACCAGAATGTTTCCGTACCTGAGCTTGTGGAAACGCTGTTACGGGCGCACGGGCTTGAAGGCAGCGATTTTGAGTTTCGTCTTGAGCATACTTATCCGGCCCGCGAGCTGATTACCCAGTGGCGCGAAACCGACCTTCAGTTTATCCAGCGTCTGCTGTCTGAAGTGGGCATATGGTTCCGTTGCGGCCTCAATGGCTCCACCGGGCTGGATACGGTCATTTTTGCCGACAGTCAGCTTTATTACACCTTTAATGTCATCCTGCCATTTAACGAGCCCTCCGGACTGTATGACGGCGCAGAGGAGTCCGTCTGGGGGCTGCGAACGTGGCATAAGGTCGTCACCGGGCAGGTGCAGACCCGCAGCCACAATTACCGGGATGCTGCCATGCCGATGGATTCTGTCGTTGCCGTACGCAACGAGGCTACAACCACCGGGAAGCATTACCGCTACGGTGATAATTTTCTGAACCCCGGAGACGACCACCCTGCAGCCATACCGGAAACCGAAAGCGGCGCGTTTTATGCCCGACTTCATCACGAGCGCGAACTAAACAAATCCGCCCGGCTTCACGTCTTCAGTAACGCCTCACATCTGACGCCAGGACAGGTGCTGGAGACACCCGGCAGCGGACTTTCCGATTTGCGCGAAGGGATGGTAATCACGCTCACGACCTTCATCGCCTCACGCGATTCTCGTCTGCATACGTCTGTCTGGGGCATCCCTTATACCGAACGTTACTGCTATCGCCCGCCCGCCATACCGCGCCCGGAGATTTCTGGCACGCTGCCTGCGCGGGTGGAAAGCCGCGATGTGCATGAACCTTATTCGCACCTCGATGATACGGGGCGCTATCGCGTAAAACTGGATTTCAGCCGCGAGGATGCAGAACCCGGCTTTAACTACCTGTGGGTACGTCAGGCAAAACCGTATGCCGGGGATACTTACGGTTGGCATATGCCGCTGGTGGACGGTACGGAAGTCGGGATTGCCTTCGATCATGGTGACCCGGATAAACCGTATATCGCTCATGCCTTCCACGATTCAGAACATGCTGACGTGGTGAACCGCGACAACCGCAGCCAGAACATTCTGCGCACGGCAGGCGCGAATGAACTCCGGATGGAGGATAAGCGACAGGAAGAACACATTGCCCTGTCCACCCCATCTGGCGCAACGCAGCTTAATCAGGGGCATATCACCAACGCGCAGGGGGAACAGCGCGGCAGCGGCTTTGAACTGCGCACCGATGAACACGGGGTTATTCGTGTGGCTAAGGGGCTGTTTATCACGGCTGACGGGCAGCATAAAGCCGTGGGCGATGTGCTGGATATGGATACCGCCCTGCGTGAGATTGAACTCCTTCAGCAGCAACTAAAAGCCCTGTCTCTCGCGGCTGCACAGGCGCAGGCGCTGGAGGCCGATATTGCCAGCCAGCAGGCGATGTTTGCGGATCGATTCCGGGATTTGCACGAAATGATCCACTTCCACGGCCCTGAAGGTGTGGCGTTCACCAGTGGCGAGCATATGCAGCTGGCGGCAGCAGACAATATCGCCATGAATGCCGGGGGCGATATTAGCGCCGGGTCAATGGGCAACACCACCCTGCTTGCCGGAGAGTCTCTTGGCATGTTCGCCCACACGGGCAAGCTGAGCCTGATTTCGGCAGAAGGCCCGTTACAGGTTCAGGCGCAGAACGGGGCTATGCATATCAGCGCGGAGCAGAAGCTCAGCATGGCATCCATGAGTGAGATACTGTTTGCGGGTAAAAAGCGGGTAACGCTGATTGGTGGCGGCAGCTACCTGAAGATTGACGCATCGGGGATTGAGTACGGTACGACGAACACTTACACACGCTACGCGAAACGGACTGTAACCGCAGGGCCCGCAACAGTGCCTGTTGAGTTTCCTTCACACCCGGAACCAGGTGAGCCAGTGTTATCTCCTGACGATCATTTATTTTCATAAACAAGGAACGTATTCATGCAAATTTCACCGCCGATCCACTTTCCCCATAACGATAATGAAACCTTTGGGGAATGGGTGGCTCGTTGTATGCCCGTTTATACCCAGCGCAGTTACCCCGTAAACCATGTGGGTGCATGGCATGGAGGTATTCATATTCCCCATACCGACACCGGAGCATTAGCAAACCCATTAAGGGCCATCGCCGATGGCGTGGTGGTGTATGCGAACTACCCCGCCCCATCGGAAAAACGGGATCAGAAGCCACTGAACTATGGCGGGCGCACGGATAACGGCTGCGTCCTTATCCGCCACGATATGCTGATAGGCGAAGACCCGGCTGTGTTTACCTTTTATTCACTCACCATGCACATGAAGCAGGTCAGGCCGGAAATTCAGGTAAAGGGTGGGGTGACCGTCCGGCGTGGGCAGATTATCGGCACGTCAGGCATGGTGAGCGGGCGAAATGGCTACCATTTCCAGATTTGCTGCGCCCCTTCGGCACTTGAAGCGCTCAGCGGGCGTGCGCGTGGCGTGCTGAACCTGCTCGCCTCCGGACGTAAAGAGCCGGTATACGGCAACCGTTATTATTATCTTCCGGCAGGGCTCCCGGTCTTTGAGAACGTCCATAAGGTAAACACCCCCACACAGACTACCCGCGAAGCGCTGTACATTATCCACGAAGGGGGTAAAACCCGGACGCTGCGCAAGATTCAGGATGATTATGAAATTGTGGGAGACGTAGCAGGAGCGGTTGAATTTATCGGCGAACCCGCATCACCGGGCGCAGTGATTAAAAAATACAGCCAGTGGGTCAACGTTGAAACATCTGCGGGCCGGGGCTGGGTGGACGTATCAGATCTTAACGTAAAATCCTACAGTGATGCGGATATGCCAGAATGGGCAGGCTGGCATTTTGTGGACGATGACCCCACACAGGACAGTCAGTGCAACTCTGAAATCGTCAGAAAGCACCTGACCAGCCCGACAGATCTGCTGACAAATTTTGTCTGCAAATTCCCGTTTGAGTGGGATTTTTCGACCTTTGATGCACGTTTTTCGTGGCTGAGAATACCGGACTCTCACAAGGTTCTCAGTGAAGACGATTACAGTGAACTGAAAGCCCATGCTAAAGCACTGTGCTTTTTTGACAGGTTGCCGCCAGAGGTACAGGCGGAACTGAGCGGCGAAATATGGCATTTTGAGCCACGCACGTTTATTACACTGTTGCAGAAAGCGGAGCCGCGCCTGATATATTACAGCGCGAATGGACGTTCAAAACGACAACTTAACGATTTTATTACCGATGATATGCAGCACGGTGACCTGACGCGGGAACAGATACTGGCTCAGGGGCAGATAAATAAAATTAATATGTTCGGACATGAGTTAAAAATCAGTCTCTTCGATTTTAATAAATCAGTCGATGAACATTTTGCCAATATGGAACAAATGGCCTTCTGGACAGCATGGGGAGAGTATGCCCCACTCATTCACATTATGATTGAAAAATTCCGCAAGAATGAGGGTGGCATTTTGCGTCATGAGTTGCTGAATAAAGCATTCTTGGAGCATAAGACGACAAAGGAATGTGTTGAAGGAATAAAGAGTTTTATAGATGAGGCTCTATTTAAAAATAGCTTCAATAATTTATCAAAGTTAGAACTTGAAATGCTCAGTAAAAATATCGGCAATAATATTGCCCTGCCTAAATTTAACGATTGGGATTGGTTTAACGGTTTAGGAATTACCATTCACGATACCTACTCAACGAAGATTTATCTTGATTATCTGGATATTGATGTGCCGTCGGACGTCTACGGTCCACGTCGATACCGCGCAGGTCTGCGTTTTCAGATACAGGACCATTTTGGGCTGGATGTTCCAGACCTTAACGGTAAAGGATTTGAGGATATTCCCTGGTTTTGTTCATGGTTCATTTTGCAACGCTATAAACATTATGACTTTAAACCGTTTGTGAATGAAGCAAACTTTAGTATTCAGATTGAGGGCCAGTAGAATGAAAGGGATGATAATTATCGTACCAGCTTTGCTACTCTCTGTGGTTTATGCTTCCTATCTTTATTTTTTTAGAATTGGGGAGATACATCAAATTTATCAAAATGTGGAGTACTGGCTGGTCAGTAAGCAAAACTGTAAATCCACTGTGGTTTTAGTTAACAATGCACCAATTAGTGATTACGGCAAGAAAAAGTTATGGCTAGAAAATGAAAAACTGCTAATGAGTAAATGGAACCCTCTCGAAAGTGAATGTGATAGCATACATTTCATGAAAAACAAAACAGAAAGGGCAACTTTTCCAGACGAAAATAATTATTGGGTTGGGGATGAACAATACTGTTTAAACGGGACGTTGGGAAGTGATAAATGTATATCAAAAGATGAATTGTTATTCTCAGTTCAATTAAGAACATTGACATCAAAGGATAAGGTCATTAGCGAGTATAAAGGCAAGCCAGTTTATCTTTATCTTATCGATAACTAGTTTTAATCAAACAAAGGGCACTGAAACTTCGGCGCCCTATATACTGTTATAATCACACTACTTCTCTAATGCTTCATATATGCAACCATAATCAAAAAGCCAGATCACTGGTAAGCGATGAGATGGTCTTCCCCTCCTTCACGGCTGCCCCCATTTACGCCATGATGGACAAACTTTAATCAGAGAAAAGTTAGAGGGATACCATGTCTGAAATGAAAATTACCGGCATCGATCTGGCTAAAACGAGCTTTTATCTCTTCAGTATCAATGCTTATGGAAAACCAGCAGGCAAGATAAAACTTTCTCGAAGCAACCTGCTCAACTGGCTGGTTCAGCAACCACCGATGACTCTTGCTATGGAAGCATGTGGAGCATCGCATCACTGGGCACGGGAGATACAAAAGCTTGGTCATAAAGCGATTTTGCTTCCGGCACAACATGTCAGAGCTTATCAGCGGCGCCAGAAAAATGATTATAACGATGCACAGGCCATTGCTGAGGCTTGCCAGCATGGAACCATCCGGCCTGTACCCATAAAAACACTTGATCAGCAGGATCTTCAGACATTTTTAAAAATGCGCCAGATGGTTTCGATGGAAAGGACACAACTGATAAATCATGTACGTGGACTTCTCGCCGAATATGGCATTGTGCTGAATAAAGGGGCAACAGAACTGCGGCGAACCCTGCCTGCGCTACTTGAAGATGCTGAAAATGAACTCACTGATACCATGAGGACACTCTTGCACCGGCAGTATACCAGGCTGGCCATGCTGGATGATGAACTGGAATGGTATAATTCCGAACAGAAAAAATACGTTCATCAGGACCCGGTGTGCAAACGGTTGTTGGCTATTCCAGGGTTCGGTCCCCTCGTCAGCCAGGCGATAAAAAGCTGGATGGGTGATGGCAAGCAATTTAAGCGTGGAAGAGACGCCTCAGCTGCCTTAGGGTTGGTTCCCAGGCAGTTCAGTACCGGCGGCAAGCAGGTGTTGCTGAACATATCAAAGTGCGGCAACCGGTATGTCAGATCCATGCTGGTACATGGAGCGAGAGCTGTCCTGTTCAGGGCTGGTGAAAAAACCGATCCACTCAGCGTATGGATTAATCGTATCAGGGAAAAACGTGGATTTAATCGGGCCGTTATTGCTCTGGCGAATAAACTGCTGCGGATTTCCTGGGTGATCATCGCCCGCAATGAATTATATTTACCAGTAGCAATGAAAAATCAGTAAGTTATTATTTGGTATAGTGCAATGAAAGCTAACCTGAAATTGCGAAGAATGCAGAAATGATGAAAAACAGGTCAAACCTGCATATCGAAAACCTGTCGGCTGTACGAGGCTATCAAAGCCGTGTAAGCGTGAAGGACGGTATGTGCGGATGATTCATCGAGGCCAGAAGTTATTCACTTCAAAAACAGGCCGGATATACGAAAGCAAACCTGTCACTATCATTATGACTGCCGTCTTGCAATACGGGGGAAGACCATATACGTACAGCGAGAACCGTATTGACGAACGAGGGCTATTCAGTTGGCAGGACGATGCGCCACGGCAGCAGTCGTTTTTCGTCACGAGGGAGTGACTCCGGGAACGGTTTGCGGGTGCGGGTCTGACGCAGCGGGCGCTGCACTGCCGGGTCATCCACCCGACCGGTCAGCGTATCGCTTTCTTTCTGAAGCGCCTTCAGGTCAGCTTCCATCTGTGCGATACGACGGGATACTTTTTCGGAACGGCTGCCGAAGTTCATCCGGCGGAGTTTATCCAGCTGCGCCTGCAGGTGGTCTATTTCGCGTTCACGATCGGCCAGTTTTTCCAGCAAGGCACGGTTCAGCGCTTCCTGTTCGGCCAGGCGCTGTTTCAGCAGAAGGATTTCATCAGAAGAAGTGTCGTTCATAAGCCCGTATTTTACCAGGCTTATTCAGCAACAACCAGGATAAAGAGATTTACAGCATGGTCAGGGATGTCAGCAGCCGTTTAGGTTGTCGCCAGTCGATACCTTCCATCAGCATCGCCAGCTGTGCCGGGGTCAGGAACACTTTGCCATCGCGGGCCGACGGCCAGGCGAAGCGGCCGCGCTCCAGTCGTTTGGTCAGCAGACACAGTCCGTCGCCAGTGGACCAGAGCAGTTTTACCTGGCTGCCGCTGCGTCCCCGGAAGATGAAGACGTGGCCGGACATCGGGTCATCTTTCAGCGTCGTCTGTATCTTTGCGGCGAGGCCGTTGAAGCCGTTGCGCATGTCGGTGATGCCGGCAACGAGCCAGATTTTGGTTCCTGAAGGTAACGGTATCATCGCTTCAGTTCCTGTATCAGCAGGGTCAGGAGTTTTTCGCTGACGGTGCCGTTGAGGCGAAGTGTTCCGTGCCGGAACGCTACCTCACAGCTGATACTGAGGGGCTCAGAAGCCTCTGCGTACTGTTCTGGCGGTACGGTGGTGGCATCAAGAGTCACAGGAAGTAGTTGAGGACTCTCAGTGGAAGGTAACAGCAGCTTTCCCTCACGCCACTGCTGGCGCCATTTAAATAACAAATTGGCATTGATGCCGTTTTCAAGTGCCAGTTTTGATATCGACACGCCGGGCTCACAGGAAGCTGCAACGAGCTGCTGCTTAAATTCGGGAGGATAATTAGGGCAGCCTTTACGCCTGCCGGAAGTCACATTTTTCTGCATATCTGACACTTTGGTTCCCATCACTATTTGGTGTACACCACTTTGTCGAATACATCAGATTATGACCAGACGGTACTGAGACGACGCTTACGATCACTGGTAGATGCATGTTAATGATCAAAGCCGCCTACGCCCGGCAGAAAGGCGTAAGCCGACAGACTGTGTATGACAGGATAGCCAGAGGTGAGCTTGTGCTGATAGGAGTAAAATTGACGCCAGCACTTCAGAACGAAAAGCAACATCTGCTGCATCGCATGCTGATGATGGCTCATATATAACAATAGTTACATCTTTCCTGACGTTGCTTTATGATATTTTAATCAAAAAAACTTCATATCAGAAACCTCCATGGCTGATTTTTTACAGATAAAGTTCCTTTGCAACACAATAATTATAAATATCACAGGAAATAGCAGGGAGAATAAAAGTATAACACAGATCATATCTCTCATACATTCTCCTTTTGTCGTTTTAAAATTTCATCACACATAAACCCTATAGACAAAAAATAAAAACACCCCCAGTCAATTGACTGGGGGGATTATGTTTTTAGGGCTCAGTTATTCAGGTTAAAGGTATAATTTCCGCTGTTTGTTTTTACCTCAACCTCTGACCACATGCATTTTGAAAATCGCTGTTCCTTTTCTATCCAGCTCCATCCCATACTGGAATAGGCTACCTGATAGCTTATCGGTAAATTAAAATCATACCGTTTGCCATATGATAACGTTACAGGTTTTACATTCCATGAATAGCAGTTACTGCGATCTATATTTAATCCAGTAATAGTCACACTATTTTCTAAGCTGTAGACATAGATATGTCTGGTTACTTTATGTTCTGCCGTGGTTTCCCATTTATAATCCTTTGGGATGTCCTGAATCTGAATTTTAACAGGTATGGGCTGAGAAGAATTAGGTTGCTGAGAGGGCTGGACATCACCTTGCAGTTCGGTTTCTGATGAAGCTGTAGCATCATTATTTAAATCGGGGATACCTTTCATTAATGTTGGATCGCCAAGATGATTTTCCCAAACATCACTACAATCCAGGCTTGAAACCCACTTGCCATCTTTATAAATCCCCACACTCCCGCTAACCTTACCTTCCTTATTTAAATAGCCCGCATTATAAGCATATTTCCCGTTTGGGATATTGAGTTCATAAAGTGTAAAACCTTCAGAGCTATTGCTTTCCCACTTCTTCGTCAGTTCGCGTGCTGATTTTTTTATGGTGATCTCAGGAATAACGCCTCCTTCACCGCTCGGATCTTGCTTGCCGTACATATAAGTGATGGTATCACCACTTCGAAGAATAACCACTTCCTTTGGTTCTTTCTGATTGTTGAAGAAGCAACCAAATAAAACATCATCGTCGTAAGGTGAAGCAAAAGCATAAAAGCTGGTCAACGCCAGCAGTAAGAATATTAATTCTTTCATAGATGATTTCTCTTTAAAATAAAATTGGATGTAACTGAAGAGCGGGAGCTATTACAGGGAGTTATTGCAACGCTCGTTATTTTTATAGACACGACATTCCGTATTGTTAATTTCTTTCTGAGCAAGTGTATTAGCCAGAGTGAAACGATCCCGATAAATATCATCACGGATAGCATCTATTGCTCGACCACGCCAGAAAATGCTGTGAGTCTTTCCATCAGAGAATGTATATTCGTATCTCATTGAGAGCAATGTCACTGGTTGCTCGTTTCCTGGAACAACACTCCATATGTAAATGTTTTTTACATCATTTATTTTAGTGTGGACAATCTTTTTCACTTGTTCAATCGATTGTTCAATTTTGGGGATTTGCAATCCTGCTATCCATGAAGGTGTACAGTCCCTGTCAGGGTACTGCTGCTTGCATTTCTGTGTGTAGACATCAGCACGATATTTCTCATTCTTCAGGCTTAATTCATTTGAATTAATATAATACTCCATATGCTGAGTCCAGACCTGCTCTGATTCATCACCTTTCATTGAACACGTATATATAACCGTTTGCCGTCCCTTATCATCAACACTGTCCTGCCAGTCTACAGATGTGCACCGTTGTCGATTGTCCAGCGCTGCCCCTAACGTTCTGGTTGAATCAATACTTTCATACACCTGGCTTTTAAGTATTTTTTGGTTGTCAGATTCACTGTGACAGGCGGAGAGAATAAGTAATGAAAAAATTAATGCTGTTTTGCGCATAGATAATTCCTGGATTTATAGTGTGGATGAATCCGTATTTAGATAGTATTTAATCTGAATACGGATGCGTTGATTAATTACCCGAAGAAGTAGTCCCAGACCTTTTTAGCTGATTCAACAACGAAATCTTTGCTTTTTCTGATAAGTGCTTTGGCACTTTCAGGTAAAGGCAGTACATCTATCGCCGTATCAACCAGTTCACCGATAACGTTGCCGAACCCGCCCTTGGCATCGGACTTTACGTCGTCGGTTTTAAGGTCGTCGTTCAGTTGCGAGGCTGCACCACTCTTTGCACGGTCGGGCAATGCACGGATCATTGTTTCTACCAATTCAACGAGGTTGTATTGCTTGTTCGCAGAAATGGGGATAACCGGATGTTGAGTGAAGCCAAATCTTTCTTTGACGTAATTCCCTTTCTTTTCAATCGTGACCAGCTGGGCAGCCGAAGGGCTTCTTTTGTCTTTATCCCATTGGTCAGAAGGTTCTATTTTATCAACCTGGTTTAGAACAAAGATGACTTTCTCTCGGCCACCGGCGGGGAGCAGAACACTTTTATAGAAATGCTCATCAGCCGAAAAAGCACGATCATCAGCTTTAATCACCCACAGAACGAGATCCAGGTCAGGTAGCAGTTTGCTATACAGTTTCTCATATTCTTCGTCACGCTCAGCGCTTTCACCAACACCAGGGATATCAACGATTTCCAGCGTGCGATTGCCAAACTGAATTTTCAGACGCTGTACTTCACGTGTACACGCTTCAACGTCACTGACTGCACAAACTTCCCCTTTGAAGATGGCGTTACACAGGCTTGATTTACCCGCTCCACTTTTCCCCATCACACCAATCTTCGGCTCGTAATCGATGGTTGCCATAATCTTCTCAAACAAAACCCTTCTGAGTTGTTCAGGGAAAATATCCAGCAAATTCTCGACTAGCTTATCCCGTTTGCTCGCAGTAGTTCGCTTACTGTCTGGTGGGTTTTTCAACATAGCACTCCTTTTTCAACGTGGTGGTGAACAATTATCGGCAGGCGTATGGGTTCTGATGCCATACGCTCTCCCGTAAGTCCTTGTGGAACCTTTGGTATGTGGTCACTGATCGTACTGTTTTTTGGTGATAGGTTTCGTGAAAGTTATCGATCTGTTCGATCGATAAAATCGATCATGAATCAATTTTACTTATCGTCATGAACTGGAAAGCTAATACTTGCTGAGGGACTGTTGGGCAGGTTTAAGGAAAGAACGTGGTTAGTGACAGGAATGGCCGTAGATGCGCCCATAGCGCGTTTTAAGGACAAAAAAAAGCCCAGGGTTGAGCCTGGGCAAAACTTCAGTTGTACAATGCTCCGAAAAGAGAATATCGGATTCTTTTTTAGCAATGTGGATTCTGCTAATTCAGATGCTTTTTCGCAAAATACGCATTGATGTCACTTCTAATCCATTTGTTCCGACCATTGCATTTTAGGGGGCGGGGAAACCCTTGAGGCAATGAATCACTGCAAATCTGTTTACGAAGAGTTTGAGGCTTTATATCGAGCAAGTAAGCAACTTCGTTTGAACTGATGTAGCGCTGGTTTTGTTCTTCTGATATTGCCTTTTGGCTCGCAGGCTCATTTCTGCATCCTGCTTGAATCGGATCTGGTGAGTTATGTTCACGCAGTAAGTCGGCATGGAGAGTTTCCACGCTAATATCAAATTGACTGGCTATTACAGCTATCAGCGTCCTACACAGAGCTACAGCAGGATTTTGTTCCGGGGAGATGGCTGGTTTCATTGTGCGCCCCCTGAGAAAGCAGGAGAAGCAAATTCAACGTGAATTGCAGGTGCATAGTTTATTACATGAGCAGGATGAAATAGGGTGGATGGTGCAGGTTCGGGGTCGCCACCATCATTCGATTTAGAAGATAGTGATTTTGTATTGGAGCTACTGCGATGCGAGCGGCCTGAGCGACGGTTAATAAAGTTGGTGATTTTTGGGATTTCTACCTTGCCAACCTTTGCAGTCAGGGATTTTCTCCACGCATCAAATTTCGCTACGAAATATTTGACTTTTGCAATAATCTTCTCGCTCGAGATTTTGAGAGTGGACATGTAACCATCAACAGCATTGTTATTCGCATGTTGCGAATTTTCAACGGTTTCAGGTTCTTCGTTACGTTTATCTTTGGAGCAGCACGTCCCATTTAGCTTGGACGCAGCGAGCTCTCCAGTTTTTTTAATAGATAATGTGATAAGCATATTACCTCCAGTTTTGCTCGAAATCAGGGTACGTAAAAAAGGGTTGGAGTCAATAGAAAAAAGCGTGATCCATCACCTGTGACAGAGACATCAACGCAAATCAACACTACTGCAGGCTAATTCCCGCCTGTTCTAATATCCAGGTCTCAATTTTCTCATGCCATTTTCTCAGCAGATCCAGTGGACGGCGGCGATAGTGTTTCTCAGCGAGAGCGCTGGGTTTATGTCCCATGATTTGCGCAACAATCCCTGTCGGCACCTCGACCCATTCGGCCAAGGTTCCGAAACTACGACGTAATCCATGTAGGCTTATGTGCGGTAACTCAGCCTTCGCTAAGGCTCGATTATGTGCTGAGCGCGGTTCAATAATTTTCCCACTTTTACTGTTGCTCGTGAAAACCCAATTCTCTTTATTTACTTGAGGATTATGGTTTTTCGTTAGTGTGTGCAACAAGCTAGAAACATAAGGAGTGAGAGGAATGACGCGTTCGCCTTCGATCTTGTCTTTAATCCGCATGCTCGACCATTTGAAATCTACGTCGGACCAGCGAAGTGACGCAATTTCTTCACGTCGCGCCCCAGTGAGTAAAAGAACTTGAAGGTAGGCTGATGCAACGGGATTATTGAGGCTGCGTATGGCACTAAACCAGCTTCTGAGTTGCTCTTTTTGTAAGCAATCATCGGCTTTGCTCGCTGACACGGGAACCATTTTTCTTACGTTGTAATCTTGTGCAAGGTCGACAGAAATAACTCCTTGATATTTTTTCTGATAATTACTCCATTTGATGAATGCACGTAGCAGGCGATAAGCATGAGCAGTCACGGTAGGTCTACTTAGTCTTTCTATGCTCAGCCACGCGGCTATGTGATCTGGTGTTAATTCCGATAGCGGTAGGTCAAGCAAACTGGCTATTGGTCCAGCCGAGGTTGGGCCTTGGCCTCTTTTTTTGTTTTCCCCTCCACGACTGGACAAGTTGATGTGATCGGCAATGTATCGGGTAGAATATGGGCGCTTAGTTTTTGCACTGATACCGGTTCTCAATTCTTGAAGATAGTCTTCCCAGGCGGCTGAAAAAGTCACTTTCGTTTTACGTGATTCAGCTTGCTGCGATTCTGCTTCTGCGATTTTCTCAGCTTTAGCAATACGTGGATCTATACCTGTATCAATCAAGGTTTGCAGGCGGCGAGCTTCTGCTCTGGCCTCGTCAATCCTCCAGTCGTTGATGTTGCCAATAGTCATGCGAAGCGTTTTGCCCGCATGTACGCTTTGGAACACATAAGCTTTTGTCCCACTAGTCGCTCGACATGCCAAGGTTGTTACGTCCGTATCCCAAAGGAAAACTTGGTTTTTCCCTTCAGGTAAAGTAAATCTTCGAATTCGTTCGAAGGTTAATTTTTGTCTTGAAAGCGCCATTATTAGAGTTCCAGTTTGAGATTACTGCCTCACAGTAATGTAACGGCTGGTGTAAGTAAATTGGGAGGATAAACATCAACACTTAACAATTTTAATCAACAGGTGTTTTGTTTTAATATAATGATTTGTAAGGGTAAAGGTGTTGTTTTGGATGGTTGTTCAAACAGTTGGAAATGCATAAACCTAGCATTCGTAATGCGAAGGTCGTAGGTTCGACTCCTATTATCGGCACTCACATAAAAAAACCTTAAAAAAATAGCTTAAGGCGATTATCTCTCTCGAGATACAATCTTTTTTTAAGGGATTCTATGACCAACAGTTGCCGCTATGGTTAACAGTGGCTATTCAGGGAAGTTAGCACGTAGCGGCCTGTAGTTGTAAAGCTAGAACAGGTACAAAGCGTGAGCAGTCTACACGAATCGCTATCAACTCGAAGCTGATGACGCTGCCAACGTCTCTAAATCCTCCCGAAACAGATTGATTACAAGCATTTAAGCCCGATGTGTGGCCTTGGTTGTCCGATCACGAAGTGATGACGCTTTGTGTCACCGAAGAACGGCCTTGTGGCTGCGTAAACAGGTGAATAGTGGGAACGACATGCAGGCTCTGCCAGCGCTTCGCTCACGCTCTGAAAGGTACACGAGCTTCCTGATAAGGTATGATCCCTCTGACAATCTGATGAAGTCGCTGCGCTCCGCTTGTTGCTTGTACCACTAACGGGGCTTTATGGCTTCAATTGTATTGCCTGAAATCTGATACATTGCACAAACATCATGTGGATTGCTTTAAAGTTCATCAGTATGATTGCTTGCACAATCAGCGATTGGGAAAACACTTCTGGAAGATAAGGGACGAGACGATATGAAAGTGACTGATGAGGCTTTGTTACGTTCAGGGTTTACGCAGCCCGAATTGCAGAAGATAAAAAGCAATATTGAAAAATATGGAGGAACGCTTGGAGAGGCTATAAATGACCTCGCCAGGCGATTTGTTACCTTGGCGGGAGTAGTGGCTGTGTGTGCCTTAATCCTACTGCTACTTATCGTCTTCAGCTCACCTGATAGAGCAGTTGCATGGGGGCTGGCGATGATCTTTGGGGTTGCCATTATGTCCTTCGCACAGCCGCCGGTAATTTCCTATAAATCCTGGCGTTACCGAAAAACTATCAAGGATTAACTGGTTCCATTTTCTGTTGTCAATAGATCGAAAATCACTTTTGCTTTAACACCATAACCGACAATCTTCATTGTTAGCTTAGGAGTGTTCATTGTACTGACTTTGCGATAGTAATCGTGTGGAAGCCAGCGGAATAATCTCCAGGCTCCAGTTTTTCGAGCGAGTCCTACAATGCTGTACACACTGGCACCAAGAGTAACACCATTATAGAGAGCCAAGCCTGTGTTAGGATTAAATCCCATGAACTGGGCCGTATGCATCGCGGAGTCAGCAATGATACCTTGCGAGGGTTTATGTCCTGCTGGCTGATCAAAGTTGAGCACTTCTTTCGTTAATCCGTTCATTCCATCGGCAATCAGGACTGCGCCAGCCAGCATACCAATCGGCCCCATAGTGGATAACATCATAAATCCACCAAAGAGAACCACGCCTGATAGCACCACATTTACAGCGGATATAACATAACCGACGATTTTATTATTTTCCTTAACAAACTCGACCTTCGCGTAAAGCTGTGCGGCTCTGGTTCTTAACAGGCGTTCTTGTTCTTGGAGATTATCTGTTTCGACACGCAGATTTTTGATGCATGCAATGCATTCTTCATCGGTTTTAGCCCGTCGTGCTGTTTCAAATTCTTTATCTACAACCTGTTTTATCTCTTCGACAAACTTGATACGTGTAAGACCATCTTGCAAATAGAATGCTGACAGCCGGTTTGCTGTTTCGACGAGTTTCCGGGCTTCAAGATTCACCATGGTATCTGACCATGTTCTGTTCCAGCCCCTGTTGAGCAGCGCAATATCCATTAAAGACTCCTTCCCAAAATGTGTCTGGTCATTTTACGTGCAATAAGGTCGAAGACAACAGGAAATACTTTCACAACCCGCCCCCGTGGGTGTCCCGTCTGTTTATCCTCCCGGTTTACATTCTCCTGCTGAAAATATCCCCGGCTCTGTTGGAGCACGGTCAGGTAACTAATTTTAGCTCACTGGTAACAGATTAATTGCAATTAAATCAGATGCGTAACACGTGTTGCCAGTGTTACACGTTCAGAACAAGAGGGAGGGAACCAAAATCCCTTCTTCTGGCAGGCAACAGAGGTTTAGCTATGCGAGTGATGAAAATTTACTGCCTGGAGTGTATGTCTGCGGCAACGGTGAGGAAAACAAACCGAAAGCAGCCCAAATTATCAGATGTGTACTGTTATTGCTCAAATGTAGAGTGTGGGCATACATTTGTGATGAACGTTTCTTTCTCACACACGATGAGTCCCAGCCCTTTACGTGGCCAGGGACGGATTAAAGAGCTAATGGATGCCTTGCCACCGGACGAGCGACAAAAAGCATTAGAACTCCTGTTGGCAGCCAAAGAGAGCCAGTGAACGGCTCGCCGGGAGTAACTAAAATTTACCCGACTTCGGTTCATTAAATTTCAGTTGCTTAAGCAAAAATGTTTATAAGAATCAGCAGCTTAATTTTAAAGTGTGTCGTCAGTTATCATGAAAAATCTCACTTAAAAATTTATATCTCTTTACTATCAATAAGTTAATTGAAGTCATTACTGTTTTGGAGTAAAGCTAAACTGAAAAAAGCTGAAATTCTTTTCATTCTTTTCAGTTCCCTGCTCGCTGTAAATCCCCAGTTGTGGCGCGGTCTGGCGCTATCATTTGTAAAAAATCCCAACTGAAAAATTTTTGCGATCTGAAAACCGCAGGCGGGTGCGGTGTAGTGCATTTTTGTCAAGTTAGAAAATTTTTACTTCTGCAAAAGTTGAGTTAAGTCATAGGTATATAAAATTACAGGTATTCAAAGATAAAACACTATGTGCTAACTTTTTATTGCTCACACAGCTCCTCTGAGGAAAAAATAATGAGATTAGAAAAAGTTTGCATTAAAGGATTTCGTGGGATTAAAGAAGAAATAACAGTTCCTATCAAAGAACTTAACGTCATAGTAGGTAAAAATGATGCGGGTAAATCAACGATTCTCAAGGCATTGGATCTCTTCATCAATAACAGAACCTTTTACCCGCAATTTTTGAATAACGAAACTGAGAAATATTGTGAAATCACTCTATGCTTTTTACCAAATGATGATGGTATTGTAATAGACGACACAGTTATAACTACTTTTCAAAAAGAGGGGTTCGTTAATCAAGATGGTTTGATTTTGTATAGAAAAACTTGGGATGGGACTAAAGTTGGTAAAATTTCCCCTGAAATATCTATACAAAGACGTAGTTATGGAGATAAAGATTTTTTTGGAATGACTGAAATCCAACTGATAAAGGCATGTACTGAAGCTGGTATCAAAACAGATAAAGGCATTGCAACTAAAAAAGATGTTGAAGCTTTTAGCAATACAGAAAAACGTGAAAAGTTATTGTCATATTATATTGAGATGAATTATGAATATCATTACATATTCGATAAGGTTCCAACTCAAGGACAAAATAGGATTAAAAAAGTCGAGGCAGAATTAAAGAAATTAATGCCTAGGTTTGAATATTTTGTAGCAGACTCATCGCTGGACGAAAGTGATACAAAAATACAAAATTATTTTAGGGATTTAGCACTTTCTACAATAAAAAATGAAATTGACACTTCTGAATCGGAAACACTTATACGCTTAGTACGCCAGGATAAGCTGGTGACAGAACAGAGGGTGAAAGTCCCTCCCGGGTAAGAGCCAGCCACTCGCCCGGTCCTTTAGCTATGCGCGGCAGCGGGTAACTTCTGACGTGAAGTGTTAGCGAAGGCATCCACAGGCCCGGTATTGAGCCACGAAATACAAGCTAATTGGAGGTGGTGATGTTGTTAAGCGAAGCAGAAACCAATAATGGACATGTCATCATGGCGAGACGTGTTCATACCTCCCGGGGTCGGAGACCCGGCGCATGTGGAGAAGTTCGTCAGACGGAACCTGGGAGATCCTGAACCAGCCCCGCAGTCGCGGGCCGCTGTACTAAAGCGTAAAGACAAGGTGCAACGGAGTTCAGGAAGTCGGACACGGGCATAGTACCGGAGAAATCAGTGAACAAAACATGTAACAGTGTGGCGGAATTGACGGAGGGAAGGCCCGTGACCAAGGGGAACAGCCAACAGCACGACCGTATCCGGACTCAGAGCCGGGGAAATACGACGTCACGTCTGCTGGCTGTGCGGGAAGCTGCACAAAGGGATAAACATCAACAGTTTACCAGTCTCTTCCACCACATAAGCGAAGCGCTGCTGATGCAGAGCTTCCATCAACTCAAACGTCAGTCTGCACCGGGCTGCGACGGAGTGACATGGGACAGCTATGCGCAGAACGCGCATGACAATCTCAGAGCACTCCACGGCAGACTTCAGCGGGGGCAGTACAGACCCCTGCCAGCAAGGCAGGTGTTCATCCCCAAAGAAGATGGGTCAGAAAGACCGCTGAGCATTGTGTGTCTGGAGGACAAAATCGTACAGCAGGCGATGGTGACGGTGCTGAACCAAATCTACGAGGCTGATTTTCTGGGGTTTTCCTATGGATTCAGACCGGGAAGAGGTCAGCATGACGCACTGGATGCCCTGCATTCGGCGATTATGACGCGAAAGGTAAACTGGGTGCTGGATCTGGACATCAGTAAGTTCTTCGATACCGTGGAACATGACTGGTTGCTCCGGTTTCTCCGGCACCGGATCGGGGACGAGCGCATACTGAGGCTGATCAAACAGTGGATCACGGTTGGAGTAAGGGATAAACACGGACACCGGCAGCGTTCGCGCGTCGGCGTCCCGCAGGGCGCGGTGTGCTCACCGATACTTGCTAACATTTACCTGCACTACAGCTTCGATCAGTGGATGAACAAAACCCGAAAGTATGCGCAGGGGGACGTGGTGATGGTCAGGTATGCTGACGACGCTGTGCTGGGATTCCAGAAGCACCGGGATGCCCGGGAGTGCTTGTCAGCTCTGAAACAGCGGCTGGGGAAATTTGGTCTGAAAGTCCATCCGGAGAAAACCCGACTGGTACGCTTTGGGCGTTTCGCCCTGAGCCACTACAGGGAAGAGCAGGGAAAGCCCGGAACGTTTGATTTTCTGGGATTTACCCACTACGTTGGACAAAACCGGGCAGGCAACACGGTGGTGATGCGCAAGACCAAACGTAGCCGTCGTCTGGCACAACTGAAGGCAATCAAACAGACACTTCGAAAGCGACTTCACGAGAAACCGGCCGCAACAGGCCGATGGTTAAGGCGAGTGGTTGAGGGGCACATCAATTATTACGGTGTCCCCTTCAACAGCAGAGCGCTGACCCGGTTCGTGGAGGAAGTGAAAAAGTTGTGGCTGAAGTCACTGAAACGGAGAAGTCAGAGGCACCGAATGACATGGAAACGCTTCAGAGAGTTGTGCAAACGCTGGATACCCGCCCCCAGAATTGTCCACCCGCACCCAATGCACCGCTTTCACGCCAGAACCCAAGGTAAGAGCCGGATGCGTTAGCAGCGCACGTCCGGATCCGCGCGGGGGGTAGCCGGTAACGGCTATTCCTACCGCAACCTCAAGAGAACTCATAGCTGGATAATCGCTTTCGCCGTGTCCTGACCCGATGGGAAAAGAAGACAGAAATTACGAGGCCATGTTGTATTTTCCTGTGGTCTTATCGTCTGGAACAAAATAAAATTGAGACAGGCTCTAACTCTGATTTATTCAACAAAGCCCCTGAGAGTCGGTACGGATTGCAATAATTGTCAGGTATCATAAATTCAGGTTTTGACTTAACAATGCAGAAAAACATCTTCGTTATACAATTCTTTAAAAAAAAGGAAATTAATCCAGGAATGAATTCAATTATTGATAAATATGAATGGCATGTGAAAAGACTTAATAACGTTCAGAAAGCATCTGATGAAGATGTTCTTGTGTTACTTGAACTGGTCGAGAGGCTTCGTTCAGAAATTACATATTTAGATAATGCCGATTTCAGAAGCGATGTGAATGAATGGTTTAACATATTGAATCAGTATCATATTCACGAAAGTCATGAGCTTCGGGGAGCATTATTCTGGGGGATTTTACATCTCTTTCGTGAGCTTAAAAGAAAAGAGTATTTTAGTAACCTCATAATTGATTTACATCACAAAACTGAGTAGGCGGGAGAAAATAATATTTATTAAAGTTGTGTGAGGGAGGCTAAATAAAAGCCTCCTGATAATATCTAATTAAATTATCTAAACGGTATTTTTTCTCATGTAATCTTTACAGTGTAATGCATAATTGATAGTGTAAAGTTTAAGCATGGTTTTTTTATTGTTAGATTTAAGTGTAAATCACTATGTGTTTTTTAGCCTTGAACGGGAGTGGCGTATTTGTCTTTCATTTTTATCCAGAAGTTATCCCATGCATCAAGATAAGTCATGGCGAGCGTTTCAATGCGTTTATAATCATCCTCTGTAATTGCTGATGCTAAAATTG
Organism: Enterobacter sp. JMULE2; assembly: GCF_013337145.1. Lineage (NCBI taxonomy): Bacteria > Pseudomonadati > Pseudomonadota > Gammaproteobacteria > Enterobacterales > Enterobacteriaceae > Enterobacter > Enterobacter sp. JMULE2. The sequence continues at coordinate 211,661 of NZ_SGWD01000015.1, read as the reverse complement.
CCCAACAATCATCTTCATGATCGTCATCATGTGCATTTGTCTCTCCCAGAGCTTCGGTTCCATGCACCTGATAATATCCTTGCGATACATCTACACCTTTTTTAATCGTATTTACTTTGAGGGCATTTGAAAAAAGAATAACCTGAATCTCACCGACGGCGAGCAGTGTTATGATTTCTTCAAATTTTTCAAATGATGATAAAAGTAATTCTTTGGCTTTCTGAGCTTCCGGGCTGGGAATGAATTTATTGTATTCAGAAGGGTTAACTCCTATTTTTTTCATTACCTCTTCAAATAAAGGGTAATGAGCATACTTAGGATTGCCTGTATAATATTTTAAATCATTGCATGTTGGTGTAAAGCCAAACTCATCCAGACAATTCAGATTTAGCAGAAAACGTGGTACAAGCTTACCCCCAGGAGGACATAAACCTTTATCTTCCAGCTGATAAGACCTGAATTGTGCTGCGCATAGCGCATCCGTGAATGGCTGAACAATTGCATATCGATATTCCAGATGTATTTTTTTAATACCTTCCAGGTCAACCCCCCTCTTAACATAAAACTTCTCGTGGGGTTTTTGGACAGACTATGAACGCTTATTTTCTTCCTTAGTTTTAAGATGAACTCAGTATTTTTAGAAAATCGCTCATGCCCTGTCATCTCTTGTAGCATTTTTCTTGCGGACTCTCTCGGCATAGCTGTTTGCTCTGTATCCCACATTGTTTACACTCTCCTTACATTTAAGTTAACTGAATATATAGTTATATGTGGCGTCGAAGTATCTTTTGGTTGACAAAACCAGTAATCAGCATGATGGTTATTTAATCTATATTAGTATAACCCTTTATCCTGTTGATTTCGATACTAAAACAGTCGTGTTTGCTTAATAAGTTTGATAGATGTGATAAACTTCAGCCAGCCGCGTAAATCCCGTTATCAATACATCATCATTCACAATAGCATTTTTATACACTTGGGCGTAGCCATTAATAACCGCTCTTCCCCAGATTTTCGCATTGTCATAGAGCATTGCATGCCCACTTATCTGCGCATGATCATATATTCTGACATGACCGAAAACCTTAGCATGATCTTTTACCTTAACATTTCCTGATAATTGTGCATTGTCTCCTATGAAAGCATTGCCTGATACATTTACATGATCAGAAACCTGAAGGCATGGTCCGGTATATCTTCCGAAGATCAGCGCATTATCGGATATTATTGCGTTGCCGGATACTTCAGCACAGCCATGAACTCTTGCATTATCACAAACACGTGCATTTCCAAATACTTTCGCGTCATGCCAGATCCAACATGCCCCGTTCTGGCTTAGATTTTCTGACGTTTCAACAAAACCACCGTACGTACCTGCTGTTAATGACCCAATATTTTGTAGAGCCCGGATACGTCTCAGCAGCCTGCCGTCAGGCAGTTCGTGGGTTTGCTCTGACAGCTCAAACTTCTCCACTTCAGATTATGCCTCTAATAAGCCAATATTTAACTGAGTTACTATAAACCAATCAATCCTGTTGCTCATCTGATCCAATCCTGTGTTCTAAGTAGGCTTGCTTCAGTTGTTTCATCATATCGTGTGGAAGATTAATCGACTCAATCGCTTCATCAACAGACAATCCTAAATGATTAGTTAACATATCTATCGCAATATAGTAGTTATGCATAAGAGCCTCTTTATTATCAGGATGAAAAGTTAAATGCTTTTTGTTAAATAAACTATATTTTCAATATTTCGAAAAAATAAAGTTCTGCAAAAACAACTATGGAGAAGAAAAAAATCTTCCAGATTACATGTAGGCGGTGCGTATCTGTGCGGTTACACTTGATGCAGACATTTCTGATATGATGATAATGCGCGTTACAATGATAACAAAACTTTTTTTATTCATGATGTCGGTTTAATCCTGGAAGTTTTATTTTTCAGCGCTGTATTTTTCTGAGTATACTCTGGAAAGATAATTAAGCTCTCAGCATTTAATTTCGATAAATGTTTTATGAACCTTTCTCGCGGTACCCGGAGGAAGGCGTAATCGCTTAATGGCTTCGTCAGGTTTTAATTTCAAATCATTGACAAGGATGTTAATAGCTAAATAGCTGCGCCGAATAGTAGATCACTTAAAGGGAACTCAGCCCGAATTGTGCGATCTGATCAATCGCCAAATCAAAACAAATCACCAACCGGACTGAGCGATGCCGATCATAGCACCAATACCCCGCGACGAACGCCGCCTGATGCAAAAAGCTATCCATAAAACACGCGATAAAAATTATGCCCGCAGACTCACCGCTATGCTGATGCTGCACCGGGGTAACAGTGTTAGTTGCGTTGCCAGAACGCTCTGTTGCGCCCGTTCATCTGTTGGGCGCTGGATTAACTGGTTCACGTTATCGGGTGTGGAAGGCCTCAAATCCTTACCGGCAGGACGCTCCCGACGCTGGCCTTTTGAGCATATTTGCACCTTGTTACGTGAACTGATAAAGCACTCTCCCGGCGATTTTGGTTATCAACGTTCACGCTGGAGCACCGAATTACTGACAATAAAAATCAATGAGATAACCGGGTGTCAGTTGCATGCAGGCACTGTGCGTCGCTGGTTGCCCTCTGCCGGACTGGTATGGCGCAGGGCTGCGCCAACGTTGCGTATCCGCGATCCGCATAAGGACGAAAAGATGGCGGCAATCCATAAAGCACTGGACGAATGCAGCGCAGAACACCCGGTCTTTTATGAGGATGAAGTGGATATCCACCTTAATCCCAAAATCGGTGCAGACTGGCAGTTGCGTGGACAACAGAAACGCGTGATAACGCCGGGGCAGAATGAAAAATACTATCTGGCCGGAGCGCTGCACAGCGGCACGGGCAAAGTCAGCTATGTGGGTGGAAACAGCAAGAGTTCGGCACTCTTCATCAGCCTGCTGAAGCACCTGAAAGGCACATATCGACGGGCAAAAACCATCACGCTCATCGTGGATAACTACATTATCCATAAAAGCCATGAAACACAGCGGTGGCTGAAAGGGAACCCGAAGTTCAGAGTGATTTATCAGCCAGTTTACTCACCGTGGGTAAACCATGTTGAGCGGTTATGGCAGGCGCTGCATGACACGATAACGCGTAATCATCAGTGCCGTTCAATGTGGCAGCTACTGAAAAAGGTTCGTCATTTTATGGAAACCGTCAGTCCCTTCCCGGGAGGACAGCATGGACTGGAAAAAGTGTAGCGGTATTAGGCGCAGCTATTTAGCAGGTAATAATGCATTTTTAAAACCTAAGGTAAATCGGCTGAGAACATTATATTTATTTTTTGGGCGTATCAATTCTTAAGGGAATGAACTGCCTCTAAAGTGGAATGAAATGCACGCAAGAATAATTATTTTGTTATTTGTGTATTTTATTGTGCGATTAAATGACTTGACTTTTATCTTGGCTTTGAATTGTTGGTGATGGGAGGTGCAGTGGCTTAAGAGCCATGCACAAGGGGGAGTGCTTTCAGCAATCCGGCATTGCATGTAAAAATATTCCGGAAAACATCCCTTTCTACTCTTCCGTCTTGAATGAATCCAGCCAGCATCAGTAATCTTCATTTGTAGTTATGTACGTGCTAGCACATCCCTCTCCGAGGGAATACCGGTGCAGGAGACACTGTTAAATTAAGTTACAAGAACTTTCCGGAAATAGCGGCTCAGATTAATATATCAAAAAGTTACTTATTTTATATCACTGAATTCCTTTTAAATAAACCTGTATGCATATACAGTTAGCGGGCGTGAGAGTATTTGTTTTTTCTCAGCTTAATTTAAAAATAAGGAGATTGTTTTATGAAAAAAGTGACGCCTTTGCACGGATATGCATATGAACCTGCCAGCCGTGCTGTTCATGCAATGAATTTCTGGCCCCAGGATTTTATGGAGTGGGACGCGGCTGAGCTCGAAGGCGGTAAAAACTTTCCTGATACTTTAGCAGGACCTGCACACTACTGCACATCAGATGCACCCAGTAATACTCCTCCTGCGGATGGTTTGATTTTAAGTGGGGGAAAAGGAGATGATCGTATCAGACTCAATTATACTGATGCTCAGCTAATAGAGCAGGGGCTTGCTCCATGGCCAAGACTGGAGGTAACGCCATCACAGACAATTGAAGTTAACTGGAAATATTCTGCAACCCATAAAACGCGCGGATACATCGCGTTCATTACGAAGGATGGCTGGGATCCTTCAAAGCAAGTGACACGTGAACAACTTGAAACAAAACCCTTTTATGAAAATATTTCAGGTGATGAACCATACTGGAATTATCCGCTTGAGCCGGTTGAGGTTCATGCATTACCACTCCCAGCGAATAAAAGAGGGTATCATGTAGTTGTTTTAATGTGGGTTGTGGCTGACACAGGTAACGCATTCTATCAAACTTATGATCTCCTGTTCCCGCAGTAAGGGTCTGGACACTCTTTAATTATACTCCGGGAGTATAAAAAAATGGGTAGCGCATCCAATTAGTAGAACATGTGTTTTTCGATAAACGCTCCGATCACTTTTTCGTGGATCTCAACTGAGCGTGAGAAGCAGATTGTTTTACGAGCCAATCGCTTAATGCGGGTGCGGAGCGTCAGGTTATTACGCTCAATGCGTTGGGTGAATATTTTGCCGGTCAGATGCTTATCCTTCGGCACCTCCCGGCCATAGCTGCCCCAGTCGTCGCTGGTGATCATGCCGATGTTGAATGGTGTAAGCAGTGCCAGTAGCTCCCGGCAAGTTTCATCGGTTCGAGGACCGAAAGTGTAGGCCAGTACACCGCCTGTTTTGGTGTTGTACGCGTACCAGAGCCAGTGCTGCCGGGCTTTACTGCCAACGAAGCTCCATTGCTCATCAAGTTCGCAGATAAGCGCCACATCAGCATGGGCAACAGGCGAAGACGTTATTCGCTTTGGCGCGAGTTTTTTAAAGTCCGGATGACGGTGTTAATGCCAATTTTCAGTGTTCTGGCGGTATCGCGAACCCCGGCACCATTGAAGGCCATTTCAGTGATCTGCTCTTTAATACCCGGCTTACGCGCTTCATAAGCATAAGTGAGCTGAAACACACGGTGGCAGTCACGGCAGCGAAATCTGTCATGGCCTTTAGGGTTCTGACCATGGCGGTAGACCTGTGCAGACTGACAACGGGGACAATGAACGTTAACGCTGGCCATGAGATAACCTCAAAAGCCCGTATTATACATCAGATTCAACTAATTAGATGCATCACCAAAAAATGGGCCCTTAGTTAGGGCCCATTTTTATTTAAAAATTTTAACGTCCGTAAAAGCTACAACATCCGTAAAAGAACTTTTCTTTTGTTAATTATATGATGTTTTATAACTGCAAGCACATGAAGTAAAAGCATAGTGCCCAGAGCCATACAACTGTAACGATGCACATTAAAGAAAAACACATTAACTGTAGGGTTGTTGATGATTGCTGGAATATGGAAAACCCCAAAGAAATAGAAAGGTCCTTTCATCATCAAAAAACCGCTGATTAATACAACAAAAATCACTTGGTAGAAAATATCGTGGATCATTGTTACTAATCTTTGGTTTTTATGATGATTTATAATTTCGAAAGGCCTGAAAAAACGCCACACATAACGCACAATCATTAAAAAAGTAATACATGTAGCTATAGACGCGTTCAAATTTGAAATAAGTCTGTGTGCCTGAACATCCTTTATCCAGTGCAATCCATATCCAGCCACCATGACCCATATTATTCCGGCTGCAACACCCCAGTGTAACGCCCGGCTAAGTCTGTCATAGCGATAACTATCAGAACTGTTTTCAGAGTAAGTCATTGAAACCTTCCTTGTCTAATTTTAGATTGCTGTATGATACCGTAAAAAAGCGATAAATGAATTATGAAGTGATGTTTTATTATTACTTTTTGGGAGTTGGATTGTTTGCATTTTATAATATCCTTCATTCAGAAGAGCCGTACGAGGTTCATACCTTAAAATAAAAGCCAGTTGTCCATCAATCAGACAGGAAAGTCACTCAGAATCTTCCCCGGAGTAATTATGGAATGTAATATGCTGCTATGGCATTCAGTTTAATACTTTTCAAAGTATCCTAAACTTTACTCTCCAAAGCAACTTTTGTCGTAAAATACACGATTTTTACTTGCCCGTAAACTGTGTAGAAAAGCGTATTTTTGTATATCACCTCATGGCATTTTGCATAATTAAACCGATTGTTTATTTTCAGGATGGGTAAAGATGCTGCCCCAGACTGGCCTGAATTCTGCTCGCCCTGTCAAGTTAACCTGTGATATATTATACTTCATATAACAGAGTGTCTTTTTTTTGGTTTTTTCACAAGCCCTGCTCTGGTATCACATTGAAAAATCATCCCCCAGAAGTTTGCTTATCAGTGCCGTGACAACGCTGATGCGATAGGGTAAATAAGCTTTTGGCCTGTAAACCATATATACAGAGCCGAAAGCTTCTGTATGTGAAGGCAGGCCTGGTTTGAGGTTCAGAGCGTTCATCTCATTTACGAGTATTTTTGGCGCCATGAAAAAATGATTGCTGGTTCTGGCAAGCTCCAGACCTGTCATATAGTTATCAACCACATAGTTTCCGTTTACGCTGAGTCTTATTTCCTTACTTTCATTTTTATCATACAGGCACCAGCAGTCGGGCTGTTCAGCCTTTTCGGTTAGCCTGATGCAGGGATAGCGTTCATAATCCCTTATATCCGAGACAGGATACCTCATGAGCGTCTCTGCCGTGCTGTAAACATCCAGAGCTGTTGCGGCAATTCGCTTTGCCACGAGAGGCTCATTCGTGGGGGCTGAATAAGTGAACGTGATGTCTGCATCCTCCCTGACGGTTATGCCGGTCGTTGCTGTTGTGTTATGCGTGGTCAAACGAAAACCGATTTCTGGCCTGGCCTCCCTGACCTTTGGTAAGATATGTCTCGCCAGATAGATGAGGATACCGGTGGGGGCGCAAATGTTCACACTGTCATTTAATGACTGCTTGTAGTTTTCTGCGAAAGACGACAGCTCCTCCATTACGTCGAGCGTTTTTTTAATGTGATGAATAAACTCGCTGCCAAACTGCGTCGTTCTGATTGGTCTCGTGTCTCTTTCGAATATCTTCAGCCCGATTCGTTCCTCAACAATAGTTATTGTTCTGCTCAGGTTGGCCTGGGCGATATTGAGGTTCTTTGCTGCCAGACCATAGCTTTTGTATTTGTTAACTTCGGAGACAGCGACAAGCTCACTTCTTTTGAAGCTATTTTTCATTATGGCTTCCCTTTTTAAACTATATCAACATACCGGCATTGAAATACGATGCACATCACATTCGTTTGCATACACAGCTCCTGAATACCTGAGAAGGTTTTACAGGTGCGTTGTTAATAAAATGTCTTCTGCACGCCAGTCAAAATAGAAAGTATGATAAATTATCGGTACTCACCTCCGCCCTGTGGTGCCTGTCCCGGAATAAAAGAATCATTACCGCCTCTCCTTGAGCGACTTTGCTCGCGCTGAAAATGTGCCTAACCGTCGCACAGATATTCACCAGCGGGTTGTCCATTCACATTTTCATTAATTATAAATAGCGGCCTGAAAAAATAAAAATAGTGCCGGACTTCAGGGCGAAACTGAGCCGGTATTCCTGCCCGGGGTACAGGTCGTATGCATTTCCGGACAGAGAATAATGTTTAAGCGAATAATCCTGTTACCCTGGTGTCATACTGCCTGTTACCATGAATGGCATCATCGACTTCCGGTATCGACCTGAAGATATCTCATCAGTCCTTCCTGAGCGCTTTGCCGCGCATGTTCATTCAGGGCAATAAGGTAGAAGCTTCTGGATACCCTGCCGGGAGCCATTTCTGCCGCAAGTACCTGGTATTCAAACTGCAGTCCTTTATCTCCGGTGGTGCAAAGCATCATCCATTTCCCTTCAGGGGTGCGCGAGGTCATGCACCGTGCCGGGCCGTAACTGCTCGTCAGGTATGATGCCGTCCGCACTTCGGCATCTGATACATAAACAGGTTTGCCTTCAGCCGTGAAGCCTGCGACGGTGGCTGTAACGACGGCCGTGAATATAAGCCCCAGAGCGGCTGTTGTTTTCTTATTCAAAGGAAAGTCTCTCCCTGTGACTCACATTAATATTTCAGCAAAACAGCGTGAAATCACCCTTCTGCTTTTACAGATTTTTCAAAAAGCATGCACGGCCCTGGTCACCAGCGAGGCTGTTCATGCGCTGACGCTTTCTGTGTTTTATTCAGTCTGGCGCAGCAGCAAATCAAAATCATTACCCTGAACGGATAACATCTTGCTTTGTGTGGTTAATGCGCACAGGAAGTTAATATAGGTGAATTCTGATTTTATTTTGTATCAGCAGATGCTGAATGTTAAATTTGTGAAAGGTATCATAAAAATCATGCGCTAAGCGTACATTTGCATTCCTTTCATGCGCCATCTGTCACCCCTGAGGCTAAACACAGGAGTAGTCCGGTTAAAAAAAAGAAAAAATCACGTCCCCGCCGTTTCCGGGCAGGGACATGTGATGATATTGCTGATATGAGGGTTAACGTTCTGGCGTGGTAAGAACCTTACTTTGCTGCTTCAGGTTGTCGATGTAATCTGCATACCACTGCATCATTTCCCGTCTGCCATCAAGGTACTGCGCATGGTTGTAGGTACCCCGCACCGCGTTCTTGTCCACATGTGCGAGCTGAAGCTCAATCCATGCCGAACTGAAATCATGGTCGTGGGTGAGGGTGCTGAACGCATGGCGAAATCCGTGGGCGGTAGTGAAGGCATGCCAGCCAGCCTGCTGAAGAAACTCGTTGATGCACTTCCGGCTGCGCGGCTGGTCACTGCGGCGCGCGCCCGGCAGAACGAAGTAGGACTGACGTGCAGCGGTACGTAATTTTATATCTGCCAGCAATGCCAGCGCCTGGCGTGAAAGGGGCACGATATGCGGCCGGCGCATTTTCATTCTCTCCTTCGGAATTTCCCACAGGGCACGGGTGAAATCAAATTCATCCCAGGTGGCCAGGCGAAGCTCCCCGGTGCGCACGGCCGTCAGCGCCAGAAGCCGCGTTGCCAGCGCCATCAGATTTTCTGAGGCTTCCATCTCGTGCATGCATTCTCCCAGCTGTTCCCCGGTCAGCGTCCGGTGGTGCTGGCGTTCCGGCGGAAGCAGCACGCTGCTGAGTGCCGAGGCCGGATTGACGGTGGCCCGGCCTGTTGCGATGGCGTAATCAAATACCTGAACACAGGTCTGACGGGTTTTGCGCAGGGCTTCCAGCTTGCCCTGCGTTTCAATAACCCGCAGGGCATTCAGTATCTCCAGGGGGCGGATGTCCGTCACCGGGCGCCCACCTATTGCAGGAAAAAGATGGTTTTCGATTCTTGCCCGCTGGTCTTCCAGATAGCGAGGTGTCCAGCGACGTGCCATATGCGTGAACCATTCTTCAGCAAGCGTGCGAAAGGTGCTGGCGACGCTTTCCCGGAACGCCTGCTTACGGGCCTGTTTTTCATATGAAGGGTCTTTCCCTCCGGCAAGGAGTCTGCGGGCCTCATCTCGCTGCTGACGGGCCTGAGCCAGGGTAACGGTCGGGTAGACACCAATGGTCAGTTTCTTTTCCTTGCCCGCAAAACGATACTTCAGATTCCAGTAACGGGCTCCGGATGTTTTGACAAGCAGGTAGAGTCCCTGACCGTCGGTAAGCTTGTAGTCCCTGTCGGCAGGTCTGGCCGACTCAATTTGTCGTACGGTAAGTGGCATGAAGATAACCTGAAAATAGCCCCTGAAATGGCCCCCAGATGCAGCATGATGCCGGTAGAGCCCGGTTGACGTTCAGGGAAGGTAAACGGGTGATGACGCCTTATAATAAGGCGATACTGAAAAGAAATAGAGAGGTCTGTTGATTTCTGTTGAATTCAACAGACCGGATTGGATCCTCCCTGTGGGAGAGGGTCAGGGTGAGGGCATCAGACCGCACCCTACATGACGACTTAGAAGTCGTAGCGCAGACGCACCAGGTTCATGTCGCCCAGGTTGTCGGTGCTGGAGGTGAACACGTGTTCGTAATCCACGCGGAAACCGTAGTCCAGCTGGAAGCTGATACCCACGCCGTTGTCGATGCGCTGGTAGTTGCGGCCGTTCACGTACTCAATGCGGTCGCCCATGAAGTAAGGCTGGATGGATTTAACCGCATACTGACCGATTGGGAACTTATAGCCCGCAAAGTATTCAATACCCCATGCATCACCGGCGAAGTAGTCGTTAACCGATACTTTTTTGGTGGTCAGGAAGTTCTGGTACCAGCCGCCGCCTGCGGAGAAGGTCCAGTTGTCCGGCGTCCAGCTCAGCGCGGTACCGAGAATGTTCTGGTCGTAGGTTTTGCTGTCGCCGTTGTCCGGGTTACGCATGTCCGCACGGGTGTAGTTCCACGCGGCGCCCCAGGTCAGATCGGTAGTCAGGTGATAATCCAGACCCAGTGAACCGCCGCCTTTACGCTTGTAGCGCAGGCCGTTGCCCGGCAGGTATTCGCTGTCTTCAAACAGGTAAGATGCGTAGATGTCAGCATCGCCCACGGTTTTCTTATATTTCAGCATCTGGCGTGAACGATAAGAACCGTCGTAATCGCCGTTGATACCGTTACCCGGAGCCTGGCCGATCATGTCGTAGTCCCAGATATCGGTTTTCGCGCCAACCACATCATAGTAAACGCTGTTCTGTTGACCGAAGGTCAGCGTACCCCAGGTGTCGCTCTTCAGACCGGTATAGAGCATACGACGGGACGTGTCGTGCGCACCATCGGCGTAGTGGTTATCCCAGTTGAACTGCGCTGGAATGTTCACACCCAGCTCGTAGTAGCTGATCCAGCTGATGTCATCAAACAGATAGTAATCTGCTGCGAAACGGAAACGGGTGCCGCCGTCAAAACCGTTACGCTTGTAGCTGTTTTTACCGTCGTCGCCGGTCATGTTCTGGAACTGAGGACGAATACTGCCGCCAACGGTGAAGTTCAGACGGCTCAGCGGGTTACCTGCCTGTGGGTCTTGCTTAAGAACGGTGATTTCCGCCTGAGAAGCGAAGGACGTCAATGCCACTGCCGCGCCGATCGTTGCCGCCAGCGCTGATTTTTTTATAGTCATTATTTTTCCTTAATAGACACGCTGCTAAATATTTAGCGGATGAATATTAACTGGAAATAAACGGGCTGTGTCGGCGGGTTTTTAATGTTTTGTGCTACTAAACAGGTGGTTATTATCGCTTTGTGCTATTAAGTGATTACGCACCAGCATATAAACCGGTGCGCAATCATCACGGAAGTGAACTAACTGGCAAACTGGCGGAACAGCGCTTTGCCTTTTAATAACCGCGTGCCAAGCCAGCCGCCACAGAGTGAAAGCAGCACTGCGCCGCAGAGGGGCAGCGTCAACCACAGCCGCCAGTCAGGCTCCCACGGGAAGTCGAACACCTTTGTCTGGAGCACCGCCAGCGCGGTCTCCGCGCCTATCGCCGCCACCAGACCGGCCACCAGCCCCAGCAGAGCAAATTCACTCCAGAGCGTGGCGCGCAGCAGCCGCTTGCTTGCCCCCAGCGTGCGGTAAACCACCAGCTCCTGATGACGCTGACGCATACCCACCTGCACCTGCGCCAGCAACAGCAGCACGCCGCAGATCGTCACCAGCACCACCATGACTTCCAGCGCGCGGCTCACCTGCTCCAGCACCTGCCCCACCTGCTTCAGGATCGCGCCGATGTCCAGCAGGCTGACCGTCGGGAACTCTCGGTTAAGCTGGGTCAGCATGCCGTTACCGTTCTCCCAGCGGAAGCTGGTGAGCCAGCTCTGCGGCTGGCCGTCCAGCGCCCCTGCCGGGAAGATGAAGAAGAAGTTTGGCCGCAGGCTCTCCCAGTCCACCTTGCGCAGGCTGGTCACTTTGGCGCTGAAGTCCTGCGTATCGCCGGTAAAGGTCACGCTGTCCCCGAGCTTCACGTTCAGGCGCGTCGCCAGCCCCTCTTCCATCGACACCTCCCCCGCTTTCGGCGGCCAGGTTCCGGCGGTAATCGGGTTATGGTCAGGACGTTTATCCTGCCAGGTCAGGTTCAGCTCGCGGTTAAGCGACTCATCTTTATTTCCTTCCGTCGGCTGGCCGTTGATCTGCGTCAGGCGCGCGCGAACGATGGGATAGAACGACTCAGGAATAATGTGGTGCTCCGACAGGAAGCCCTTCAGCGGCGTCACCTGTTCCGGGGCAATATTGATCAGGAAATAGTTCGGGCTTTCCGGCGGAAGCTGCTGCTGCCAGCGATCCAGCAGATCGCCGCGCAGCACTAAAAGCAGCGCAAGAAGCATAAACGACAGCGAAAACGCCGACAGCTGGCTGAGCGTGGACCACGGCTGATGCAGCAGACGGTTGACCGCCAGCCGCACGGGCAGCGATTTCACCGTCAGCTTTCTCAGCACGTTGAGCAACAGCCAGCCGAGCACGCCGCACAGCAGCGCCAGCACCACGGCCCCCGCCAGTACGGCCCACAGCAGCGTGCTGCCCCCCATCAGCCAGGCCAGCAGCCCAACCGCCACGGCAAAAATGATCGGCAGATAAAACTTCAGCGGCCAGACGCTGGCAACCACGTCCTGACGCAGCACCCGCAGCGGCTGCGTCGCGAGCAGCAGCCGGTACGGGCGTAGCCCTACCAGCAGCGAAATCACCGTCATCGCGCCGATTGCCCATAGCCACGGCCAGAGGCTGGCGGGCGGCAGCGCGGCAGGGAGTACCGGCTTTAGCAGCACCATCAGCAGCTTCTCAAACAGCAGCCCGATGGCCCCGCCGGTGATGGCAGACAGCGCCAGCACCATCAGCCACTGGCCGACGATCAGCTTGCGCAGCTGCGCCCGGCCCGCGCCGAGGGTTTTGAGGATCGCCACCAGGTCGTAGCGGCTGCGGCAGTAGTGCCCCATCGCCACGGCAACCGCCGCAATGGCAAGCAGCAGGGTTAACAGCGCCGAGAGCAACAGGAACTGTTGAGAACGTTCAAGAGATTTGCCGAGCGCCCCTTCATCCTGCTCCAGCCCGTACCAGCGATGCTCCGGCTTGAGCTTCGGCAGGAGCCATTTTTCATACGCATCAAGCTGCGCAGGCGTGCCACCAAACTTGTAGCGCCAGGTGACGCGGCTGCCCGGCTGCACGGCGTTGGTTTTCGCCACGTCAGCGGTATTCATCATCAAACGTGGCGCAAGCTGGAACGGGTTAAAGCCGGAGTCCGGCTCCTGCACCACTTCTCCCGCAATCCTGAACGTCGCGTCGCCGACGTCGATGCTGTCACCCGTTTTCAGGTTCAGCAGCGCCATCAGACGCGGTGCCAGCAGGACCGTGCCAGGCGCGGGTTTTAATCCCGCCGGACGGGTCTCCAGTTCACCGTACATCGGGTAGATATCATCGACGGCTTTAACGCTGGCCAGCTGCGGCGTGTCGCCTGCGAAGGTCATGGTCTGGAAGCTTATCTGCTCGCCCACCTTCAGCCCGGTCTTGCGTGCTTCCTCAATCCAGCCAGGCGGAACGGCGCGCGAACTTTGCAGCGCTCTATCCCCCGCCATAAATTCCCGACTTTGCTGGCTGAGCCCTTTTTCCATCCGGTCACTGACGCTGCCGAGCGCCAGCACGCAGGCCACCGCAAGGCTTAACGCCAGCCAGACAATCAGCAGCGAGGGCGAGCGCCACTCGCGCCAGAACCAGCGGGCAATCATGCTTCCTCCTGAAGAATACCGTTCACCAGGCGCAGGCGGCGGTCGCAGCGGGCGGCCAACTGCGGATCGTGCGTCACCAGAATCAGCGTGGTGCCGTGCTCGCGGTTGAGCGAAAACAGCAGATCGGCAATCTTGTCTCCGGTTTTACGGTCAAGGTTACCGGTGGGTTCATCGGCAAACAGCACTTCCGGGCGACCGTTAAACGCGCGCGCCAGCGCTACGCGCTGCTGCTCGCCGCCCGAAAGCTGCGCCGGAAGGTGGTCAAGGCGTTTGCCCAGCCCAAGCTGTTCCAGCAGGGCTTTGGCGTGTTCGCGACTTTCACGCGTATTTTCACCGCGCAGCAGCCCCGGCAGCTCCACGTTTTCCAGCGCGTTCAGCGTCGGGATCAGCATGAAGGACTGGAAGACAAAGCCGATATGGCGAGCGCGCAGCGCGGCACGCGCCTCTTCATCCAGCTGGTGCAGCGGCTGCCCGACCAGGTGGACCTCCCCACTGCTGCCGTCGTCCAGCCCGGCCAGAATCGCCAGCAGCGTGGACTTGCCGGAGCCGGATTCACCGATCAGCGCGATGGTTTCGGCGCGTTTGACAACGAGTTCAACTCCGGTGAGGATGGACAGCTCGTGTTCTCCCTGACCGACGGACTTCTTAAGACGATGAACTTCAACACTGTTTTCCGCTGGCATTTGCCCTTCCTTTTTTGATTCTGATGACCTTCCGCGCGGCGGCTGCGGACACGTTACTGATTCTGGGCGACAGCCTGAGCGCAGGCTATCGCATGGCGGCCAGCGCGGCCTGGCCTGCGTTACTCAATGACAAATGGCAGACCCAAACGTCCGTCGTCAACGGCAGCATCAGCGGCGATACCTCCCAGCAGGGGCTTTCGCGCCTTCCCGCACTGCTCAAACAGCATCAGCCGCGCTGGGTGCTGGTCGAACTAGGGGGTAATGATGGCCTGCGCGGCTTCCAGCCTCAGCAAACCGAGCAAACCCTGCGTACCATTTTGCAGGAGATCAAAACGGCGAACGCCCAGCCGCTGCTGATGCAAATTCGCCTGCCGGCTAACTACGGCCGTCGGTATAATGAAGCTTTTAGCGCGATCTACCCTAAGCTTGCCAAAGAGTTTGATATTCCCCTACTGCCATTTTTCATGGAAGAGGTCTATCTGAAACCCCAATGGATGCAAGACGACGGTATTCATCCCAATCGCGATGCACAGCCGTTTATTGCCGACTGGATGGCAACCCGGCTGGCTCCTTTAGTTAAACATGACTCGTAATTCAGCGGAGTTCCTGACAGGTAAAGTTATGCAAAAATCGGTCTTAATAACAGGATGTTCCAGCGGAATTGGCTTCGAAAGCGCGCTCGAGTTGAAGCGTCAGGGATTTCGGGTGCTGGCGGCCCTGCCGCAAACCTGAAGATGTTGAACGCATGAACGGCATGGGCTTCACCGGCGTGTTGCTGGATCTGGACTCACCGGAAAGCGTAGAACGCGCGGCGGATGAGGTCATCGCCCTGACCGATAACCGTCTGTTCGGCCTGTTCAATAATGCGGGCTTCGGCGTGTACGGCCCGCTGGAGACCATCACGCGCGAACAGCTTGAACAACAGTTTTCCGCGAACTTTTTCGGCGTACATCAGCTCACCATGCGCCTGCTTCCCGCCATGCTCCCGCACGGTGAAGGACGCATCGTCATGACCTCCTCGGTAATGGGGCTGATTTCCACCCCGGGCCGCGGTGCCTACGCTGCCAGCAAATATGCGCTGGAGGCCTGGTCCGATGCCCTGCGCATGGAACTGCGCCACAGCGGCATCAAGGTCAGCCTGATTGAACCCGGCCCGATCCGCACCCGCTTCACCGAAAACGTTAACCAGACCCAGTCGGACAAACCGGTCGAAAACCCCGGCATTGCCGCACGCTTTACGTTAGGTCCTGAAGCGGTTGTCGCCAAAGTGCGCCATGCTTTTGAGAGCGATAACCCCAAACTGCGTTATCCGGTCACGCTGGTGACCCATGCCGTTGGCTGGCTAAAACGCCTTCTGCCGGGCCGGATGATGGACAAAATTTTACACGGCTGAGTTGAAGCGTCGCCGCTCATCCCCATGTAAAGAACAAACCGACAAAAGAGAAAGCCGCATGTCCGTACAGAATATCGTCAATATTACTGAAGCAAACCTGCAACAGACGCTGGAACAGTCGATGACCAAACCGGTGCTGTTCTACTTCTGGTCTGAACGCAGCCAACACTGTCTGCAGCTGACGCCGGTACTGGAGAGCCTTGCCGCGCAATACAATGGTCAGTTCATTCTCGCTAAGCTGGACTGTGACGCCGAGCCGATGGTGGCGTCTCAGTTTGGCCTGCGCGCCATTCCAACCGTCTATCTGTTCCAGAATGGACAGCCTGTTGATGGCTTCCAGGGGCCGCAGCCGGAAGAGGCGATCCGCGCCCTCCTGGATAAAGTCCTGCCGCGCGAAGAAGAGCTGAAAGCGCAGGAAGGCATGGCGCTGATGCAGGAAGGCAAATACGACGAGGCGCTGCCGCTGCTCAAAGACGCGTGGCAGCTGTCGAATCAGAACAGCCAGATCGGCCTGCTGCTGGCGGAAACGCAGATCGCCCTGCACCGTTCAGAAGACGCGGAAGCCGTGCTGAAGACTATCCCGATGCAGGATCAGGATACCCGCTATCAGGGACTGGTTGCGCAGATCGAACTGCTGAAACAGGCGGCGGACACCCCGGAAATTCAGCAACTGCAGCAGCAGGTTGCCGACAACCCGGCCGATGCCGCGCTGGCAAGCCAGCTGGCGCTGCAGCTGCACCAGGTGGGGCGTAACGAAGAGGCGCTGGAGCTGCTGTTCAGCCATCTGCAAAAAGATCTGGCCGCCGCAGACGGCCAGGCACGTAAGATGTTCCAGGAGATCCTGGCCGCGCTCGGCACCGGTGACGCACTGGCGTCGAAGTATCGTCGTCAGCTGTACGCGTTGCTCTACTAACAAAAAAATGCCCGGTGGCGCTAACGCTTACCGGGCCTACAAAAGACGGTTTATTCCGACCTTTTCAACTGCGTCACCACCAGCTGGTGACGCGCGTTGTAAAACTTCCGGTAGGTTAAATAGCAAGCAATAATGGTCGACAGGCTTGCCGTAGAGAGCAGCATAAAGGTCACCATAATCTGATACTTAATCGCTTTTACCGGATCGATCCCCGCAAATATCAGCCCCGACATCATCCCCGGCAGACTCACCAGCCCCACGGTTTTGGCTGAATCTACCGTTGGGATCAGCGATGAGCGAATGCTCTCATGAATCAGCCGCGCCGAGGCTACTTTAGGCGTCGCCCCCAGGCTTAATTTCTCCTGTAGCTGCTGCTGTTCACTGCTGAAACGCTGTCCGAGGTTGTTGTAACACAGCCCCACGGCAACCATGGCGTTCCCCGCAATCATGCCGGAAATCGGGATCACCTGCATTGGTGTGAATTCAATGGAACCCGACAGCACCAGAACCGCCAGCGTGAGCGCCGTACCGGTCGTGATGGCGATAAACGAAGAGACGAACGCTTTATCGATATACTTGCTGCGCTTTTGCGCATTCCACGCGGCATTGAAGCAAATAAACAGCACCATCAGCAGGGTCAGTACCGCATGGTTGACGTTGAAAATGTACTTCAGCACATAGCCAACGATGATGAGCTGAATCACCGCGCGGCAGATACTCCACAGAATGTCTTTTTCCAGCCCTAGCTTTTCCCGGTAGCTGACCACAATCGCAATCAATACCAGCACCATCGAAAACGCCAGCGATTCATTGGTAATATTATGCTCACCCACGGTTGGCCTCCTGCATTTTTCCGCCCTGTGGCTGAAGCGTGATGACATCATCCGCATGGCTTATTTCGTTTGAATCATGCGTTACCCACAGCACGGCAATATTCTGCTCGCGGGCGTAGCGATGAATAATGTCGTTGACGTTGCGTTTGTTCGCGTCATCCAGCGCGCTGGTGATCTCGTCGAGCAGCAACACCTTCGGCAAGAACTGCAGATTACGGATCAGCGACACGCGCTGCTTTTCCCCGCCGGACAAGGTATTAATGGATTTCGTCAGGGTGTCCTGCGGCAGCCCAAACCGCGCTAAATCGGCGATAAATTTGTCAGGCTCTGGGGTTTTGCTGCGGATTTGCCACGGGAAAATCAGGTTATCGTAAACCGTATCGCCAAAAAGCGTTGGCGTTTGCACGCAATAAGAGACTTGCTGCCGATAGCTCTCCGGCGAAAGCGTCGCGATATTTTTTCCTTCAAAGATAATGGTGCCTTCCGTCGAACTGAGCAGCGAGGCCACAATTTTTAATAACGTGCTTTTACCGCAGCCCGAGGGACCGGTGATGAGTTTGAATTCACCCGGCGAGAGGCAAAAGTTGACGTTTTTAAGAATAGTATTTTCCCCCACCGTAAAGCCCACATCCCTGATCTGCAATATATCGCTTTGATTGTTCATATTCTTCCTTTTGATTGCCACATAAAGACTTAACAAAGACTCAATGTAAACATTGATTTATTTTCTCATTCCCCAAATTTCTCTCCAGTAACGTTAACCCAACTACATTCAGGAGTAAAAAATCGCCATAAATCACATTTACGAGCATAAAAAGCGCAATTTTCATTCGAAACAGTAAGTCTTCATAAAGATTTAAAATGATTAAATGATGACTTATCGAACACTAGTTAATGATTTAAATCAAAACCACACACTTTTACACACTCTAGAATCATTCAAAAATAAGACACAAGAATGTCTGAAAGCCTCAATAAAAGCCTACGAGAACTCATTCACTTTGAATCGTCAGAATACATTTCTGATGTGAATCAACACAACATTACCGTCTGGAAATTAAAGATGAAAACCACCGTTAAATTTTTGGCCTCTGCCGTTGCTCTTTGCATTGTGCCAGCAGCCAGTGCAATCACTCTGGAACAAGCCGAGGCCAATTTGAAAATGGCGAGCGTAGCTTCCCGTTTTGCGGAAAAGACTTACCGAAGCGCTTTAAGTAACGAACATACAACTGACGTCGCGATGAACAATGCGATGGATACGTACGGCGTTCTTTCAAAAGAAGCCGCTGCGGCAGCAACGGCACACAGCGATGCGATAGATCAAATCCAGAAGGCGCGTC
This sequence comes from Enterobacter sp. JMULE2, assembly GCF_013337145.1. Lineage (NCBI taxonomy): Bacteria > Pseudomonadati > Pseudomonadota > Gammaproteobacteria > Enterobacterales > Enterobacteriaceae > Enterobacter > Enterobacter sp. JMULE2. The sequence goes on along the minus strand of NZ_SGWD01000015.1, from coordinate 192,716 downwards.
AGGCGGCAAAGGATAGCAGGGCAACACTTGCAGCTGCGCGCCTTGCATTCAAAAATCTCACGCCAACACCGGTTCCAGCTTCACAGACGGTTCCTCAGAAGATATCTCCACCGATGAAAACCCCGGTCGCCATCCCGCAGGCCACGCCGCAGAAGCTGATCTCCACCGCCATTCCGCAGCCAGTGATAGCCCCGGTTGCCATCCCGCAGGCGATCCCGCAGAAGCTGGTCTCCACCGCCATTCCGCAGCCGATGAAAGCCCCGGTTGCCATCCCGCAGGCGATCCCGCAGAAGCTGGTCTCCACCGCCATTCCGCAGCCGATGAAGGCCCCGGTTGCTGTCCCGCAGGCCACGCCGCAGAAGCTGGTCTCCACTGCCATTCCGCAGCCAATGAAGGCCCCGGTTGCCATCCCGCAGGCCACGCCGCAGAAGCTGGTTTCCACCGCCATTCCGCAGCCAATGAAAACCCCGGTTGCGATCCCGCAGGCCACGCCGCAGAAGCTGGTCTCCACCGCCATTCCGCAGCCCATGAAAGCCCCGGTCGCAATTCCGCAGGCCACGCCGCAGAAGCTGGTTTCCACCGCCATTCCGCAGCCAGTGAAAACCCCGGTTGTTGTCCCGCAGGCGATCCCGCAGAAGCTGGTCTCCACTGCCATTCCGCAGCCCATGAAAGCCCCGGTTGCTGTCCCGCAGGCCACGCCGCAGAAGCTGGTCTCCACCGCCATTCCGCAGCCGATGAACACCCCGGGACCGATCTCTCAAAATGTCCCGAATAAAAAAAATGTACTCACTGCCGCACCAACAAATATGACGACACAAATTGTGGTGACGAAAACGCAGCCAACAACCCTTTCTCCAGGTCTGCCGAAAAATGCTGTAATCAATCCGCAAACGCCGTACAAGAGTAGCGTGACTATTATCGACCCAACCACGCACCCTACGTCGGGCATTGTCATGATCAGCAAAGCTGACAATACAGCAAAGCAAACCGCTACAGCTGTCGCACCAAAGAGTACCACCACCAGCCAGACCGCTGGCTCAACCTACAATGTAGTCGCTATCAATCAGGTTAATAGCTACTACGTTAGCCAGGCAAATAGCCGTCAGGTTGCGGATAATAGTCAGCGTATCGACAACAATAGTCAGCGGATCCAGAGCAATAGCCAACGAATTGATGGCAACAGCAAAGCCATCGATCGTAACGCAAAAGAGATTGATGATACTCGCGACGAGCTGAAGCGTGGCCTGAACAACGCGGCAGCGATGTCGAGCCTCCACTACCATTCCGACAACTCATGGGCATTATCTACCGGAACCGCTAATGGCGACGGTGCAGCACTGGCGGGCGGGCTTCAAAAAGGCCTGACAAGCCACGTTGCCGTGAATATGCAGGCATCCACCTCTTTCGACAGTGGATGGATGGCAGGCGCCGGCATTTCGGGAGATTTCTAATTCCAGTAGAAGATATCTTTTGGAAATGTTGAAAATCTAACCTGTACACATTTTCTTATTGATCTCTACACCAAAGCCGCCGCTCAGGCGGCTTTTTTATTGCTGCTAACACTCATAGTTAAATGTACTTGAAGTATTCACTTACTCAGAATGGGAAGCAGACACTTCTGTATATAAATCAGTCACTGAAATGTCAACTGTTTTTGACATGTTGACATTGAAAGTAATATAAATCTTCCATTTGTGATCTTGCCTGAGTTACCGCACCCTGAGCTAATAGCCTCTTGCAATGAGTGGTGTTAGAATTTTTCGCAGACAAATTGTCACGCTTATAACTATAGGAAGTATGCAACATGACACATATCTTTTATGAGTTCTCTTCGCTGAAGCCAGGCGTTCCTGATGTAGAAACATTAATGGAAGTCATCAATTCTTCAGAACTCACAAGTTTTGTCATCGGTGCAGAAGTTGTCGACTTTGTTAAGAAAGCCCTCATCGTAAATACCACCATCGGCAGCTTCAAAAATTGCTATTTCGCCTTCGACAACGGGACACAGTTCCTGGAGTTTGATGGCAAAGGGAAGTCAAAACGTTTTAACGAGGTGCCTGACTGGTTCGTCTCTCCAGCCGAATTTTCTCGCACGCAGTGGCTCATCAACCACGATCTGGCTGACGTGAAAGCCACCCAATTTATCGATGTGCTGATGTCATACCCTCTAAAAGAGCGCCGCGCACACTGTAATCTGTTATTCGGGCTGGAACTGGAAAAAGCCAATGCGATGCCTGCCACGGCCCCTTCAGCAAGTAAAATTGGTAACAAGAACGGAAAAACGACCAAACCGCGCGTGATGGACCTTGGCTCGTTCGAGCTGTTCAGCCAGTTCTTTGAGCGGATGAAAACTGCCGTTCTTGCTAATGAATTCCCGACATTACAGGTGCTGACCGGAATGGATAACCTGTCAAAAGCCCCACATGCCTTAAAACAGGGGATCAGAACCTGGTTTAAAGCTATCGCAGGCGATCTCCCGCCAAACAACAAGCGTGTTGAAGCAGGTAACTCAGTGCTTTTCTGCGCCCCGATTCGCGAACAAATACAGCAAATAGAAGCTATCGGGTTGGAAAACTACTATCAGGGATTATCAAAAGCCATCGCCGAGGCCAGTGATAGCTTTATTGCCGATTTCACCTACTCCCATTCCGTAAATTAATCCTTCAAGCCCTGCCATCCTGCAGGGCTTACCTCAATAATCCGTCTCCCACCTCTTTACAGGGGCGAATTTCCCCCTGATAGCCGATATACTTACGAACAATAAACACGCACTTTTCTCATCACAGCATTCAAAACAGGAGGTTTTATGCTCATCGTTGTTCCCGTCCTTATTTTTGTTGCGCTGGTCATTGTCGGCGCAGGCGTCAAAATTGTTCCTCAGGGTTATCAGTGGACCGTAGAACGCTTCGGCCGCTATACCAATACGCTGCAGCCGGGCCTGAGCCTGATTGTTCCCTTCATGGACCGCATTGGTCGTAAGATCAACATGATGGAGCAGGTGCTGGATATTCCTTCTCAGGAGATCATCTCTAAAGACAACGCCAACGTCACCATCGACGCCGTCTGCTTTATTCAGGTGATTGATGCGCCTAAAGCGGCTTATGAAGTGAGCAACCTGGAGCTGGCGATCGTCAACCTGACGATGACCAACATCCGTACCGTGCTCGGCTCCATGGAGCTGGACGAAATGCTCTCTCAGCGCGACAGCATCAATACCCGCCTGCTGCACATTGTCGATGAAGCGACGAATCCGTGGGGGATCAAAGTCACCCGTATTGAGATCCGCGACGTGCGCCCACCGGCTGAACTGATCGCCTCCATGAACGCCCAGATGAAAGCCGAACGAACCAAGCGAGCCTACATTCTGGAAGCCGAAGGGGTGCGTCAGGCCGAGATCCTCAAAGCGGAAGGGGAAAAACAGTCGCAGATCCTGAAAGCCGAGGGCGATCGTCAGTCCGCATTTTTACAGGCGGAAGCGCGCGAACGTTCGGCAGAAGCGGAAGCCCGTGCGACGCAGATGGTGTCCGAGGCGATTGCCGCCGGTGATATCCAGGCCGTGAACTACTTCGTCGCGCAAAAATATACCGATGCGCTGAAAGAGATCGGCTCCGCGAACAACAGTAAAGTGGTGATGATGCCGCTGGATGCCAGCAGCCTGATGGGGTCGATTGCCGGTATTGCCGAGCTGATCAAAGACAGTGGAAACGAGCGTAAAAAATGATTGAGCTGATCGTTGCACATCCTCATGCCTTCTGGCTAAGCCTCGGAGGCTTACTGCTGGCGGCGGAGATGCTGGGCGGCAACGGCTACCTGCTCTGGAGCGGCGTTGCCGCAGTCATTACCGGGCTGGTCGTCTGGCTGCTGCCTGTCGGCTGGGAGTGGCAGGGTGCACTGTTTGCAGTGCTCACGCTGGTGGCCGCGTGGCTGTGGTGGCGCTGGCTGAATCGGCAGGTGAAAGATCAGAAACCGGCAGACGCCCACCTTAATCAGCGCGGGCAGCAGATTGTCGGCAAGCGTTTTACGCTCGACAGCGCACTGGTGAACGGACGCGGGCACATGCGGGTGGGCGACAGCTCGTGGCCGGTGGTAGCCGACGATGACCTCAGCGCCGGTACTCAGGTCGAGGTCATTGCGGTGGAAGGCATTACCCTGCGGGTGAAAGCCTGTTAAGCATGCGCCTTACGGTGACAGCAGCCAGCAAGGTTGTCGATAATCGGGCAATCGGCGCTGTCATCGCCCGGGCATGAGTCCGCCAGCCCCAGAAGCTGTTCGCGCATCGCCTGCAGTTCTACAATGTGGCGTTCAATCTCCGCCACTTTTTCTAGCGTGCGCTTTTTCACATCGGCGCTGTGGCGCTTCGGATCGTTAAACAGGTTAACCAGCTCGCCGCACTCTTCCAGATTAAACCCCACCTGTCTTGCCTGGCGCAGCAGCGTCAGTTCATCAAGATGCAGCTGCGTGTAGCTGCGGTAGCCGTTTTCACTGCGCAGCGGCGGCGTGACCAGCCCTTTCTCTTCGTAAAAGCGAATCGCTTTGCTGGTTAAGCCGGTTTTTTTCGCAACGTCACTGATATTCACATTTCCCCCTTGACCTTCCCCTTGATGGAAGGTTTAACCTTGATAACAGTTAGCGAAAAGCAGAGTGAAGGTCAACAATTGACCAGAACATTATACGGGAGTTTTGTTATGTCTCACACTATCGACCTGACGCTGGACGGCCTCTCCTGCGGCCACTGTGTCAAACGCGTTAAAGAAAGCCTGGAACAGCGTCCTGACGTTGAAAGCGCTGACGTGACTATCGATCATGCCGCCGTGATCGGCAGCGCCAGCGCGGATGCGCTGATCGATACCATCAAGCAGGCCGGTTACGGGGCGGAGTTAAGCCACCCAAAGGCTAAACCGCTGGCAGAGTCATCATCCCCGTCGGAAGCACTGACAGCGGCCACTCCTGAGCTTCCGGTAGCGGATGATATTGACGACAGCCAACAGCTGCTGATCAACGGCATGAGCTGCGCCAGTTGCGTCTCCCGGGTACAAAATGCATTGCAGGCCGTACCGGGCGTCGCACAGGCACGGGTAAACCTCGCGGAGCGCACTGCGCTGGTGATGGGCAGCGCCTCCGCCGCAGATTTAGTCCAGGCCGTAGAGAAAGCGGGCTACGGCGCGGAAGCGATTGAAGATGACATCAAACGCCGCGAGCGCCAGCAGGAAACGGCTGTCGCCACCATGAAACGCTTCCGCTGGCAGGCCATCGTTGCGCTGCTGGTGGGTATCCCGGTGATGGTGTGGGGCATGATCGGTGACAACATGATGGTCACCGACGACAACCGCACGCTGTGGCTGGGGATTGGTGCGATCACGCTCGCCGTGATGGTCTTTGCAGGCGGACATTTCTATACCAGCGCCTGGAAGAGCCTGAAAAACCGCACCGCGACGATGGATACGCTGGTAGCGCTCGGGACCGGCGCAGCGTGGCTCTATTCCATGAGCGTGAACGTCTGGCCGCAGTGGTTCCCGATGGAAGCGCGGCATCTCTATTATGAAGCGAGCGCGATGATTATCGGCCTGATTAACTTAGGCCACATGCTCGAAGCCCGCGCCCGTCAGCGCTCCTCGAAGGCGCTGGAAAGATTGCTTGATTTAACCCCGCCGACGACACGCGTGGTGACCGACGAGGGTGAAAAAAGCGTCCCGCTGGCTGACGTGCAGCCCGGCATGACGCTGCGCCTGACGACGGGCGATCGCGTTCCGGTTGACGGCGCAATTCTCCAGGGCGAAGCCTGGTTCGATGAAGCCATGCTGACCGGGGAACCGATCCCGCAGCAAAAATCCCAGGACGATAACGTGCATGCAGGCACGGTCGTCCAGGACGGCAGCGTGCTGTTCCGCGCCAGTGCGGTCGGCAGCCACACCACGCTGTCGCGTATTATCCGCATGGTGCGCCAGGCACAGAGCAGTAAGCCCGAAATCGGCAAACTTGCCGATAAAATCTCCGCCGTTTTTGTTCCGGTGGTGGTCTGTATTGCCCTGCTGAGTGCGGCAATCTGGTATTTCTTTGGGCCAGCACCGCAAATCGTCTATACCCTGGTGATTGCCACCACGGTGCTGATCATCGCCTGTCCGTGTGCCCTTGGCCTGGCGACGCCGATGTCGATCATCTCCGGCGTCGGACGTGCCGCCGAGTTTGGCGTGCTGGTGCGTGATGCCGATGCCCTGCAGCGTGCAAGCACCCTGGACACGCTGGTCTTTGACAAAACCGGTACGCTGACCGAAGGGAAACCGCAGGTCGTGGCGGTGCATACTCTTGGCTTCTCAGAGGCTGACGCGCTGCGTCTCGCCGCCGCGCTGGAGCAAGGGTCCAGCCACCCGCTGGCCCGCGCCATTCTCGATAAAGCCAGTGACGCTACCCTGCCGCAGGTCAGTAACTTCCGCACCCTGCGCGGGCTCGGGGTGAGCGGCGAAGCCGACGGCCACACGCTGCTGCTGGGGAATCAGGCGCTGCTCAATGAAAACGGAATTGATACTTCATCGCTGGAAGGCGAACTGATTGCTCAGGCATCACAGGGCGCAACGCCCGTACTGCTCGCTGTAGACGGTAAAGCCGTCGCCCTGTTGTCGGTGCGCGATCCCCTGCGCCAGGACAGCGTGGATGCATTAAAACGTCTGCACCGTGCGGGCTATCGTCTGGTGATGCTGACCGGGGATAACCCAACAACGGCCAACGCCATCGCCAAAGAGGCGGGTATTGATGACGTCATTGCGGGCGTACTGCCGGATGGTAAAGCGGATGCCATCAAGAACCTGCAAAGTCAGGGCCGTCAGGTGGCCATGATCGGTGACGGTATTAACGACGCACCGGCGCTGGCGCAGGCAGAAGTGGGTATTGCCATGGGCGGCGGGAGCGATGTCGCGATTGAAACGGCGGCCATTACCCTGATGCGCCACAGCCTGATGGGCGTTGCGGATGCGCTGGCGATTTCGAAGGCCACGTTGCGCAACATGAAGCAGAACCTGCTCGGGGCATTTATTTATAACGTCTTCGGCATTCCGATTGCCGCCGGGATTTTATGGCCGCTGACGGGCGCGCTGCTGAACCCGGTGGTTGCCGGGGCGGCAATGGCGCTCTCCTCCATTACCGTGGTGAGCAACGCCAACCGTCTGCTGCGGTTTAAACCGAAAGATTGAACCTTGTTCTCGTACGCGCTAGCATGATCCTTTCGGTCATGGAGCGCGTATGAGTCTGTTTAATCGTATAAAAGCATCGTTTCGCGCCCTCTTTCCCCGACGTTATGCCTGGCCCGGTATGGATATCTCACTTCCGGGCGGGCAACACCTGCACCTTGTAGGAAGCATCCATATGGGGACGCAGGATATGTCCCCGCTGCCCGCTGGCCTGATAAAACTGCTGAAGAATGCCGACGCGCTGGTCGTCGAGGCGGATATTTCGGGCCATGAATCCCCCTTTGCGGGTCTGGAGAGCGACCGTCCTCTTGCGGAACGTCTCAGCGAAGCCCAGCTTACCGAACTGACGCGGCTCGCGGATGAAACCGGTGTATCGCTCGCCATGCTGGACACCCTTCCGCTCTGGCAAATTGCCATGGTGTTGCAGGCGACGCAGGCACAGCGTCTGGGCTTGCGCGGTGATTACGGCATTGATTATCAGCTGCTGAATACGGCAAGAGCGCGCAATCTCCCGATCATTGAACTGGAAGGCACGGACAGCCAGATCGGTCTGCTGCGGCAGCTTCCCGATGACGGTCTGATCCTGCTGGATGACACCCTGACCCACTGGCACACCAATGCCCGTCTGCTGCAAACCATGATTGGCTGGTGGCTGGATGCGCCGCCGACGGACAGTAAGCTTGTGCTGCCGTCAACGTTCAGTGAATCGCTGTATGATGTGCTGATGAACGCGCGCAATCAGGCGTGGCGAGAAACGCTGCATGCCCTGCCTGCCGGGCGGTATGTCGTCGCGGTCGGCGCGTTGCATTTGTATGGGGAAGGGAATCTGCCGTCGCTGCTGAAATAAAAAAATGGCCAATATTTCTATTGGCCCGTCAAAGAGGAATTTCATCGTTTTTATTATACCGAAGGAGACCTTCGGCTGAGCCGATTGTCGCTCAAAGTGACCATCACTGCCAATACTATTGCGCAAGATGGTGCTATTTTTTAGACAAACGTCAGGCGTATGCTGTTGGCATAAAATGTCTGTCGTAAGAAGGATAGCTATGACTCCCGCCGTTAAATTACTCGAAAAAAACAAAATCTCTTTCCGGATCCATACTTACGATCACGATCCGAATGAAACCAATTTTGGTGATGAAGTGGTGCGCAAGCTGGGGCTGAACGCTGACCAGGTCTATAAAACGCTGCTGGTCGCGGTGAACGGTGATATGAAACATCTCGCCGTGGCGGTAACGCCCGTCGCCGGGCAGCTGGATCTGAAAAAGGTCGCCAAAGCGCTGGGGGCAAAAAAGGTCGATATGGCGGATCCGATGGTTGCGCAACGCACTACCGGATATCTGGTGGGCGGGATCAGCCCGCTCGGGCAGAAAAAACGGCTGCCGACGCTGATCGATGCACCTTCGCAGGAATTCGAGACGATCTATATTTCGGGCGGCAAGCGCGGGCTGGATATCGAACTGGCCGCGGGCGATCTGGCGAAAATGCTGGACGCGAAGTTTGCGGATATTGCGCGCCGGGAGTAAAAGAAAAGCCGGGTGGCGGCTACGCCTTACCCGGCCTACATTTTGCCCCCGTAGGCCCGGTAAGCGCAGCGCCACCGGGCAAAACAACCGCACTACTGCCAGCTCACCTCACCTTTCGGCTCGTACGCATTCACGTCAATCGGTGAATTCTGCTCGATGAACTGCTTCAGCACTTCCGCGTCGATAAAGCCGGTATTCACATAGCCCGGTTTATTATCAATATGCGGATAGCCGTCGCCTCCCGTGGCGTTAAAGCTTAACGTTGCCAGACGGTACGTTTTGGCCGGGTCAACCGGCTCGCCCTTGATCTTCAGATCGTTAAGCTTGCCGTCTTTCGCGACAAAACTCACGTTAGCAAACTGCGGGTAGGCGCCCGAGTCCGGCTTCATCTGCGCCACGGCGGTGAGGTAGTCAATCACCTCTTTCCCGCTCATATCCGCATACACCACCACGTTGCCGAACGGCTGTACCTTCAGCACGTCTTTATAGGTGATGTTTCCACCTTCGATGGAATCACGAATGCCGCCGCCGCTCATTACGCCAAAGTCAGCGCCAGTGCGCGCTATTTGCGCCGCCAGCACCAGATGGCCCATGTTGGTCTGCACGAAGCGGACTTTGCTGCGGTCCCCTTCCAGGCGGCCATTGAGCGTACCAATTTTCACGTCCAGCTGCGCCTTGCCTTTGTTCTGGAACGGCGTCAGCAGGGAGAGCATCTGCTGGTTTTCAGCAATCTCAGGCGTGTAGAGTACGCGCTCACTTTTCCCGTCCGGGTAAGTCACCTTCTTCTTCAGGTTGACCGGGATAAGCTGATAGTGGACCAGCTTCATCTCGCCGTTACGGAACTCGAAATCTGCACGCCCCACGTATTTACCCCACTCGTGGGCCTGTACGATCCAGATACCGTTTTGACGGTCCGGCGCGCACGGCGTGCCCGGCACGTAGTCCACCTGCTTTTTATTCTCGGACGCCATACACACTGGATCCTGTGAGTGACCGCCCACAATCATTGCCAGCGAGCCCGCAGGCAGGCTGCGCGCCATCTCGACGTCGCCCGGCGCATTGGAGCCGTGCGCGCCGTTGTCGTAGTGCCCCATGTGGGTGGTGGCGATAATCACGTCCGGTTTTTCGTTCTGCTGCAATTCCTGAATCACCAGCTTCGCTTCATCTGCCGGTTTGCGGAATTCGATATCGGTGAAGAACTCCGGGTTACCTATTTTGGCCGTGTCGTCGGTAGTGAGGCCAATGACCGCAATTTTTAAGTCCTGACGCTTAAACAGCGCCCAGGGTTTAAACAGGCGTTCGCCGGTGCTTTTCTGATAAATATTGGCAGAGAGGAACGGGAATTTAGACCACTTCTCCTGCTGGCGCAGCACGCTCAGCGGGTTATCGAATTCATGGTTACCCACGGCCATCGCGTCGTAGCCAATCAGATTCATGCCGCGAAAGTCAGGCTCGGCATCCTGTAAATCAGATTCCGGCACGCCGGTATTGATATCCCCACCCGAGAGCAGCAGCACGCTACCGCCTTCTGCGGCGACCTCTTTGCGAATACCGTCAACCAGCGTTTTTTGCGCCGACAGGCCATATTCCCCGTATTCACTGCGCCAGAAATGACCGTGGTGATCGTTGGTATGCAGAATGGTAATTTTATAGGTTTTGTCTTTTTCATACGCCTGTGCGGGCAGGCTAGTCAGCCCCCAGGCCGCTATCAACGCCAGCGCGACGCCACGCTTCATTAACTTCATCATCTCTCTCCCTGACCAATAGACAAACGCAAAAATTACAGTGACTCACAAGAATAGACAAATAAGTTTTCAGAATTGCGACTTTCTTCAAATGTCACGGACGGGTATGTTAGTCGGATAATAATTACACCTTGCATTTCTCATAACAAATCGACGTGGTATTTATGGCAATCAGTGAATCAACCCAGCCCGTCCCGGGCGCTCCGGCGTCGTCGCCAAAATCGCGCACTTCCTTTAAAGTTTTAGGCGCAATCAGTCTCTCGCACCTGCTCAACGACATGATCCAGTCGCTGATCCTGGCAATCTACCCGCTGCTGCAGTCCGAGTTCTCGTTAACCTTCGTACAGATTGGGATGATCACCCTCACCTTCCAGATGGCCTCCTCGCTGCTGCAGCCGGTGGTCGGTTACTGGACGGATAAATACCCAATGCCGTGGTCGCTCCCCATTGGCATGTGCTTCACCTTGAGCGGGCTGGTGCTGCTGGCAATGGCGGGCAGCTTTGAAGCGGTGCTTATCGCCGCCGCGCTGGTGGGGACAGGCTCGTCCGTCTTCCATCCGGAATCCTCCCGCGTGGCGCGTATGGCCTCCGGTGGTCGTCACGGGCTGGCGCAGTCCCTGTTCCAGGTAGGCGGTAACTTTGGCAGTTCCCTCGGCCCACTGCTGGCCGCGGTGATCATCGCTCCATACGGCAAAGGCAACGTGGCGTGGTTTGTGCTGGCCGCGCTGCTGGCGATTGTGGTACTGGCGCAAATCAGCCGCTGGTATGCCGCGCAGCATCGCGTGAACAAGGGCAAACCTGTAGCAAAGGTTATCAATCCCCTTCCCCGTAACAAGGTTATCCTGGCCGTAAGCGTGCTGCTGGTGCTGATTTTCTCGAAATACTTCTATATGGCGAGCATCAGCAGCTATTACACCTTTTATCTGATGCAAAAATTCGGATTATCGGTACAAAACGCGCAGTTCCACCTGTTTGCCTTCCTGTTTGCGGTGGCAGCAGGAACGGTGATTGGCGGGCCTGTCGGTGACAAAATCGGGCGTAAATATGTGATTTGGGGCTCAATCCTCGGTGTTGCACCCTTCACGCTTATTTTGCCCTACGCAAGCCTGGAGTGGACGGGGATTTTGACCGTCATTATTGGTTTTATTCTGGCCTCTGCCTTCTCGGCCATTCTGGTCTACGCACAGGAGCTGTTACCGGGGCGTATCGGTATGGTTTCCGGGCTCTTTTTCGGATTTGCCTTCGGCATGGGCGGCCTTGGTGCGGCGGTGTTGGGCATGGTTGCAGATCACACCAGCATCTTCCTGGTCTACAAAATCTGTGCTTTCCTGCCACTTCTGGGGATATTGACCATATTCCTGCCTGATAACCGTCATAAAGCGTAATTTAGGGGTCGCCAAAGTTAAACTCTGGCGACCTTGCCCCCTTATGCCATAAGGGTTTCTTCTCACCTTCCCCATCAAACTTGTCCAAAAGGGCTTTTTTTCACGCTTATTGCTCTTTTATTCAAACTTCAACAATTATTCATAAACATAAGGGTAAAAATTGTCATAAACTATTACCTGGTCTTTTGGTATTTATGCCAAAAATGGAACACTCACCGCGAAAGGAGACGGAATGCACCACGCCACACCGCTTATCACCACCATTGTTGGTGGACTTGTGCTCGCTTTTATCCTTGGCATGATTGCCAATAAACTGCGTATTTCTCCTCTTGTCGGCTATCTGTTAGCGGGTGTACTGGCGGGTCCTTTTACGCCGGGTTTCGTGGCGGATACCAAACTGGCTCCAGAACTGGCGGAATTAGGCGTGATTCTGCTGATGTTTGGCGTCGGTCTGCATTTTTCACTGAAGGACCTGATGGCGGTAAAGTCTATCGCCATACCGGGAGCGATCGCCCAGATAGGGGTGGCGACGCTGCTGGGAATGGCGCTTTCAGCGGTACTGGGCTGGTCGCTGATGACCGGCATCGTGTTTGGGCTGTGTCTTTCAACCGCCAGTACCGTGGTGCTGCTGCGCGCGCTTGAAGAGAGACAGCTGATAGACAGCCAGCGCGGGCAAATCGCAATAGGCTGGCTGATCGTTGAAGATCTGGTGATGGTGTTAACGCTGGTGCTGCTGCCCGCCGTCGCCGGGATGATGGAAAAAGACAACCTCGGCTTCGCCTCGCTGGCGTTGGATATGAGTATCACCATCGGTAAGGTTGTGGCCTTTATCGCCATCATGATGCTGGTGGGCCGCCGTCTGGTACCGTGGATCATGTCCCGCACTGCGGCGACAGGTTCCCGCGAGCTGTTCACTCTTTCGGTACTCGCTCTGGCGCTGGGTATCGCCTTTGGTGCCGTTGAGCTGTTCGACGTCTCGTTTGCACTGGGCGCGTTCTTCGCCGGGATGGTGCTGAACGAATCTGAATTAAGCCACCGCGCGGCGCACGACACGCTGCCGCTGCGTGATGCTTTCGCCGTGCTGTTCTTCGTCTCCGTCGGGATGCTGTTTGACCCGCTGGTTCTGATCCAGCAGCCGCTGGCGGTACTGGGCACGCTGGCGATCATTATCTTTGGTAAGTCCGTTGCCGCCTTCTTCCTGGTGCGGATGTTTGGCCACTCGCCGCGTACGGCGCTGACCATTGCCGCCAGCCTGGCGCAGATTGGTGAGTTCGCGTTTATTCTGGCCGGTCTCGGCATGGCGCTTAATCTCCTCCCGCAGGCCGGCCAGAATCTGGTGCTGGCGGGGGCGATCCTCTCCATCATGCTGAACCCGGTGCTGTTTGCCCTGCTGGAAAAATACCTCGATAAAACGGAAACCCTGGAAGAGCAGACGCTGGAAGAGGCTATCGAAGAAGAGAAGCAGATCCCGGTGGATATCTGCAATCACGCGCTGCTGGTTGGCTTTGGCCGCGTGGGCAGCCTGCTCGGTGAGAAGCTGATGGCGCAGGGCATTCCGCTGGTGGTGATTGAAACCTCACGCACACGCGTTGACGAACTGCGCGAACGCGGCATTCGCGCGGTGCTGGGCAATGCGGCAAACGAAGAGATCATGAATCTGGCGCATCTGGACTGCGCCCGCTGGCTGCTGCTGACCATTCCGAACGGCTACGAGGCAGGTGAGATTGTCGCGTCCGCGCGCGCGAAGTGTCCAACCATCGAGATTATTGCCCGCGCGCATTATGACGATGAGGTGGAATACATCACCGAGCGCGGCGCGAATAAGGTCGTCATGGGCGAGCGTGAGATTGCGAACACGATGCTGACGCTGCTGGAGAACGCGCCGGCTGAAGAGGCGGTGACGGGGTAAAAAAAGCCTGCTGGCGCTACGCTTAGCAGGCCTACAAGTAGCCCCGGTAAGCGTAGCGTCACCGGGGTTTTCTTTTAGCAATCAACGATCCCAATAAGCCTCTTCGAGGCTGTCTTCCCGCTCCGGCAGGCCACGCGTTAAGCGCGGGGAGTGCTGGTTCAGCACCTGATAGCTCACGCGGTTGGCGTATTTGCACACCTGCGCCAGCGACGAATAGGTCAGCCAGCTGAATTTGTGCTTGCTGGAGTTCGGCACGTTGGTTTTGTGGTAGGCGTTAGCGGTGATGTCGTGCAGCAGCGCGGCCAGCGCACCATCGCCCGCGCCGTTGGTGTTCATGATCTTCTCTGGCCCGCCCATGTACGGCGCGATGTGGGAGTAGATACGCAGCGGGTTGGTGCAGTCTTTATGGCGCATACCGCGGCTGAATTCGAACTGGTTGAATTCGGCAATTGCGCCAGGCAGCAGCGGATGCTGGGTTTTGCGTTTGCTCTCTTCTTCCGTGAAGCCCGCCATGTACAGCCCGACAGGTCCGGCGGTGCAGAGCACCAGATCTACCCAGTCCAGCGCTTTATCAGACGCCAGCAGCGGATCGCTTTCGCCGGTCAGCGCTTCGGCCTCTTCTTCGTTCATCGCCAGAATCGAAACGTGTTCCTTCAGGAAGGCCTGCCACCACTCCGGGTTGTCGGCGATAACGAATTTGGTCCCCAGCGTCAGAACGACCGGGACATCGTACTTCTTCGCGTACTCAATCGCCTTCATGGTCGCGTCCGGCATCGGCTCGCCCGGCTTGCAGCGCACCAGATACGACGTGAGCACCAGTGCAGAGGCCCCCGCAATGACCTCTTCAGGGATACTCTCTGCCCGCAGCTTGTTCATGTGGCCAGGGCTGATGGCAAAGGTACGCTCGCCGGACTCACCAATGAGGGTAAAGCAGCGGCCAATCGGGCCGTCTACGCCCTGCAAATAGTTCAGGTCGGTACGGCTGGAGGTGTTGCACAGGTAGCGATAGGCGTAGCCGCCGATTTCGATATTGCTACACATCACGCCGAGCAGCACCGAGCGGTCATCGGCCAGCACGGAGTAGTTGTGCATGGTGTTGCCAATGGTGCCACCGGCAAACTGATGGGTGATCAGATTTTCACGCACCAGCTCCTGATACAACGCTTCGGCAACATCGTCCTCGATCACCAGCGAATGCCCGGCGCTCAGACCGTAACGCGCAACAAACGCATCATCCACTTTGGCTTCAATATCCACCAGCGTCTGATCGATACCCACCACCCATGCGGCGCTGGTTTCATTTTCAGGCTGGATTTGCTGCAGGAGCGGATCGCGAGCGTTAACGGGGAAGTAGTGTTTTGATTTACGTTTACCGGGAAATTTCATGGTCTGAACTGTGCAAGGAATAGAAGCCGGGAATGGTAGCACAAACCCGGCCTCAAGCGCGATCAGCGGCTATTCGTCACCAGCGAGACCATCATGTCGATATGCTCAGGAGAGTCGTTAAGTGCCGGAATGTACTCGTACTTCACACCGCCAGCTTCGAGGAAAAATTCCCGGTTTTGCACCGCAATCTCCTCCAGCGTTTCCAGACAGTCGGCCGAAAAGCCCGGCGACATCACCTGAATGTGCTTCACGCCCTTCTCGCCCAGCATTTTGAGGGTTTCATCGGTGTACGGCGTCAGCCACGGCTCGCGGCCGAAGCGCGACTGGAAGGTCATCATCACTTTCTCCGGCGGCAGGCCAAGGGCGGAAACCAGCTCGCGGGTGGTATCGCGGCAGCGCTGCGGGTAATCATCCCCTTCATTGGCGAAACGCTGCGGAATGCCGTGATAGGAGAGCAGCAGCAGATCCGGCTCGCCGTGCTTTTCAAACGACGCGCGGGCGCTGCTGGCCAGCGCCTTGATGTACAGATCGTTATCCGCGTAGTCACGAATAAAGGTCACCGCAGGAATGCGGCGACGCGTCTTCAGAATGCGCGCCAGCTCGTCCCAGACGGCAGCTACCGTCGAACACGAATACTGTGGATAGAGCGCCAGCACGACGATATGGTCAACGCCCTGTGCGAGCAGGTTTTCCACTGCGCTTTCCAGCGAAGGTGTTCCATAGCTCATGCCGAGCGCGACGGGCATATCCGGCAGGCGGGCGGCCAGCGCTTTCTCCTGACGGCGGCTGTACACCATCAGCGGCGAGCCCTCTTCCATCCACACGGACTGATAAAGCTTTGCCACGCGCGGAGAACGAATCGGCAGAATGACGCCACGCAGCAGGGGCCACCACAGCAATCTTGGGGTATCCACGACGCGCGTGTCGCTTAAAAACTGTCGCAGATAGCGTTTTACCGCTGCTGGAGTGGGTGCTTCTGGGGTGCCCAGATTGGCAAGCAGGATGCCGGTTTTCGCCTGACTCATTCACGCCTCTTAACCATTTGATAGGTTGTCAATTGTAGCGGAAATGCGTTTAAACGAAACCCATTGCTGTAATAGGTAAGATGAGAATTTTTCTCACCCGGAGAACCCGGGTGAGAGACGTGCAATTAGCCGAGGATTTTTTCCAGCTCTGCACGTACGTCAGCCACGGCTTTGGTACCGTCGACTTTGGCGTATTGGGTGTTACCCGCCTGCGCTTCTTTGGTGTAGTAGCCGATCAGCGGTGCAGTCATCTGATGGTATTCCACCAGGCGTTTACGCACGGTCTCTTCCTGATCGTCTTTACGGGTAGTCAGCTCTTCGCCGGTCACGTCGTCTTTGCCTTCAACCTTAGGTGGGTTGAATTTGATGTGGTAAACGCGGCCAGAAGCAGCGTGTACGCGACGGCCAACGATACGGTCAACGATCAGCTCGTCCGGTACGTCGAACTCCAGAACGTAGTCCACGTTGATGCCCGCTTCTTTCATGGCGTCAGCCTGAGGAATGGTGCGTGGGAAGCCGTCCAGCAGGAAACCGTTACGGCAGTCTTCCTGAGCAATGCGCTCTTTGACCAGAGCAATAACCAGCTCGTCGGTCACCAGCTTGCCTGCGTCCATGATGTCTTTCGCTTGTTTACCCAGCTCGGAGCCAGATTTAACAGCGGCGCGCAGCATGTCACCGGTGGAGATTTGCGGAATACCGTATTTCTCCATGATGAACTGAGCCTGAGTTCCTTTACCCGCGCCCGGAGCGCCAAGCAGAATAATACGCATTGCGAAAATCCCCTCAAAAGTCGTTTCAATTTTTCAAAAGCGCTAAACAATACCACCAGAACGGGCGTGGCTCAAGGAAGGCGGGAAGGCTGAAACGGTTAACGGGGGGAGATAATTTTGCTTCGTGCGGTCTGGTGCCCTCACCCCGGCCCTCTCCCAAAGGGAGAGGGAGAAGACCAGGGGAGGCGTGGTCAGTTACGCCAGCAGCAGCGCATTCACACGTTTAATGAACAGGTTAGGATCTTCCAGCGTGCCGCGCTCGGCCAGCAGGGACTGATCCAGCAGCAGTTCAACCCACTCGGCAAAGCGGGCGTCGTCCTGGGTGTCTGCCGCTCGTTTCACCAGCGGGTGATCCGGATTAAGCTCAAAGATATATTTCACTTCCGGCATCGCCTGGCCCGCCGCAGCGAACAACTTCGCCATCTGGGTGCCCATTTCGTCGGCATCGGTGGTGACAATCGCCGGAGTATCGGTCAGACGGTGCGTGAAGCGCACCTCTTTCACGCGGTCGCCCAGCAGCGTTTTCACGCGCTCAACGAACGGCTCCAGCGCCTTCTCGGCTTCTTTCGCGCTTTCGTCCACTTCATCCGCCAGCTTGTCGATGGACTCGTCGGCTTTGGCCACGGACTGGAAGGATTTACCGTCGAACTCGGTCAGGTAGTTCATCATCCACTCGTCGATGCGGTCAGAAAGCAGCAGCACTTCGATGCCTTTCTTGCGCAGCAGCTCCAGGTGCGGGCTGCTCTTCGCCGCCGCGTAGCTGTCGGCGGTGATGTAGTAGATCTTCTCCTGCCCTTCTTTCATGCGGGAGACGTACTCTTCCAGCGACACGGTCTGTGCGGAGGAGTCGGTATGCGTAGAGGCGAAGCGCAGCAGTTTGGCGATCGTTTCGACGTTCGCGGTGTCTTCCGCCGGGCCTTCTTTCAGCACCAGACCGAACTGTTTCCAGAAGGTCTGGTATTTTTCCGCATCGTCTTTCGCCAGTTTTTCCAGCATCTGCAGCGTACGTTTGGTCAGTGCGTTACGCAGGTTGCGGGTGACGGTGCTGTCCTGCAGAATTTCACGGGAGACGTTCAGCGGCAGATCGTTAGAGTCGATCAGGCCACGCGTAAAGCGCAGGTAGTTCGGCATGAACTGCTCGGCGTCGTCCATGATGAACACGCGCTGCACGTAGAGCTTCAGGCCGTGCTTGTGATCGCGGTTCCACATGTCCCACGGCGCCTGCGCCGGAATGTACAGCAGGCTGGTGTACTCCTGCTTACCTTCCACGCGGTTGTGGCTCCAGGTCAGCGGATCGGTAAAGTCGTGGGCAATGTGCTTGTAGAACTCGTTGTACTCGTCGTCTTTAATTTCAGACTTGTTGCGCGTCCACAGCGCCTGCGCCTTGTTGATCTTCTCCCAGGAGACAACGGTTTCACCGTCCTGCTCTTCCTGTTTCTCAATCTCAACCGGCAGCGCGATGTGGTCGGAATATTTGCTGATGATGGAGCGAACGCGCCAGTCGTTCAGGAAATCGTCTTCACCTTCACGCAGGTGGAGGGTGATTTCGGTGCCGCGATCCGCTTTGGTGATGTCATCAACGGTGTATTCGCCTTCCCCTTTGGATTCCCAGAACACACCATTTTCTGCGCTTTCGCCTGCCGCGCGGGTGCGCACGGTGACTTTGTCGGCAACGATAAACGCCGAGTAGAAGCCCACGCCGAACTGGCCGATCAGCTGGCTGTCTTTCGCCTGGTCAGAGCCCATGGACTCGAGGAACGCTTTGGTGCCGGATTTGGCGATGGTGCCGAGGTGGTCGATCACCTCGTCGCGGTTCATCCCGATGCCGTTATCGGCAATGGTCAGGGTGCGGTTCTCTTTATTGAATGAGACGCGCACGCGCAGCTCGCCGTCGCCTTCGTACAGGTCCGGGTTAGACAGCGCGCGGAAGCGCAGCTTGTCCGCCGCATCGGATGCGTTGGAAATCAGCTCACGCAGGAAAATTTCTTTGTTGGAATACAGGGAATGGATCATCAGGTGCAGAAGCTGTTTTACTTCTGACTGGAAACCACGGGTTTCTTGTCCTTTCATCTAAGTCGACCTCAACAATGCCATTTAATGGGGTTGTAAAACGTTGAGTGAGAGATGGGGATAAGGGAGGAAAATTTCAAGCGGAGGCCACGCGCGCAGCCTCCGTTTGGTCAGAAAATAATCTTGTGACGCCCGGCCAGAGAGTGCGACAGCGTGGTGCCGTCGACCATTTCCAGCTCGCCGCCCACCGGCACGCCGTGGGCGATGCGGCTGGCGTCAACGCCATACTGCGAGCACAGTTCGGCGATGTAGTTAGCGGTTGCCTCCCCTTCCACCGTCGGGTTGGTGGCGAGGATCACCTCTTTGATGGTTTCGGACTCAAGACGCTGTTCAAGGCGGTCGAGACCGATATCATCCGGGCCAATACCGTCCAGCGGGGAGAGATGCCCCATCAGCACGAAGTAGCGACCAGAAAACTGCCCGGTTTGCTCGATGGCGTAGATGTCCGCCGGACTCTCCACCACGCAAATCTGACCGTTTTCCTGGCGACGCGGGTTCGTACAGATGTTACACACGTCCTGCTCGGTAAAGGTGCGGCAATCCGCACAGTGACCAATTTCTGACATGGCGCGGGTCAGAGCCTGCGCCAGGCGCATCCCGCCGCTGCGGTCGCGCTGCAAAAGCGTGAACGCCATGCGCTGCGCCGACTTCGGGCCAACACCCGGCAGGCAGCGCAGTGCTTCCATTAACTGCGTGAGCAGCGGACTGGTTTGCATCAGAATGGCATCTTGAAGCCCGGCGGCAGTTGCATACCGCTGGAAACAGAGGCCATTTTCTCTTTCTGGGTTTCATCGATACGGCGCGCGGCATCGTTAAACGCGGCGGCAACTAGATCTTCCAGCATATCTTTGTCGTCTTCGAGCAGGCTTGGGTCGATTTCCACGCGGCGGCAGTTGTGCGCACCGTTGATGGTCACTTTTACCAGACCGGCACCGGATTCACCCGTGACTTCCAGCTGAGCGATCTCTTCCTGCATCTTCTGCATTTTTTCCTGCATCTGCTGAGCCTGCTTCATCAGGCCACCCAGACCGCCTTTTCCACCGAACATAGGCTTCTCTCTCTTTCACGTTTAAGGATTACAACCGTAAGTCAGACTCACGATCAAATGGGGCGAATACTCTCTTCATCCAGATCGGCGTCGAAGAACCGGCGCAGGGTCTGAATGTTGTTATCCGCGATAATTGACTCGCGCGCCTGCGCGAGCTTCTCTTCATAAATGGCCTGGCGCCACTCCAGCGGCGTTCGCACTGCGGGATTATCATCTTCAATGATAGTCAATTCAACCGGCGCACCCTGCAATGCGGTGAGCGCCTCCGCCAGCGCCTTTTGCGCACCAGGGGAATTCAGATGTCGCTGGCCCGGACGCAGATGCAGACGCACCTGGTTGCCCTCTTGCTCTTTCCAGGCGTTGAGCGCGACCTGCTCTACCAGCTTCGGCAGCTGCAGTTTGCTGACCTCAGCGGCCCAGGCGTCCCGCTCGATTGACTCTTCGGCGAGCTTCGCGGCAAGCTCCGGGGTTTTCTCATGCTCCAGCGCTTTCTTCAGCGCTTTTGGCGTGGCGACCTCTTCCTTCACCGTTTCGGTGATGGTGGTCGCCTTCCAGCGGTAAGCCTCTTCTTTCGCCGGGGCTTTCTGCTCGAGCGCGGACGGTGCCGGACGCGACTGAACGCGCTCCGTTACCGAGGCCAGTCGTTCAAGCGCGGCGTTGTTCACCGGCCGCGCTCTTGCTGGCGCTGCCGGTTCACTCTTTTTTGGTTTGGTTACTCCCTGCGCACGCTGCAACTGACTGCGTGCGGCAAGTACCGAACTGGTGGCATCCGACAGCGGCACGTTTTGCGGCGACGGTGTCGGCTGCGGCGGCACCTGCTGCGGCGACATCACCGCGGTCGGGGCGACCGGCGCGAAGGACTGTCGCGGCACTTCCGGCTCGGGCAGCGGCATGCGTGGGTGGAACGCCAGCGCGCGCAGCAGCGTCATTTCAACGCCCATCCGGCGGTCCGGCGCGAACGGCAGCTCTTTGCGGCCAATTAGCAGCGTCTGGTAGTAAAGCTGCACGTCGGCAGGCGGCACGGTGCGGGCAAGTTCACGCATCCGCTGCTCGATGGCGGCCATATCCGCGCCGATTGCCGATGGAGAAAGCTGCAGCATCGCCACGCGGTGCAGCAGGCTGAGCATTTCAACCAGCAGACCTTCCCACTCCACGCCTCGGGCGGCAGCCGCGTTTACCAGCGACATCACGCGTTCGCCGTTGGCGGCAATCATCGCTTCGATAAGCGAGAGCGCCTGATCGTCATCCAGCGTACCGAGCATGGTGCTGACCGCGTCGGTCGAGAGCTTGCCGTCACCGCTGGCAATCGCCTGATCGGTCAGGCTTAACGCATCACGCAGGCTACCGTCCGCCGCGCGAGCCAGCAGTTGCAGGGCGCGCGGTTCGTGGACAATTTTCTCTTCATCAAGAATGTGTTCAAGCTGCGCGCGGATCTGCTCAACGTCCAGCGCCTTCAGGTGGAACTGCAGGCAGCGCGACAGAATGGTAACCGGCAGCTTTTGCGGATCGGTGGTCGCCAGCAGGAACTTCACGTGTGCAGGCGGCTCTTCCAGCGTTTTCAGCAGGGCGTTGAAGCTGTGACGCGACAACATGTGCACTTCATCGATCAGGTAGACCTTGAAGCGGCCACGCGCCGGGGCGTACTGCACGTTATCGAGCAGATCGCGAGTGTCTTCCACTTTGGTGCGCGAGGCGGCGTCGATCTCAATCAGATCGACAAAACGCCCCTGCTCGATTTCCCTGCAGTTATCGCACACGCCGCACGGCGTGGCGGTAATCCCGGTTTCGCAGTTGAGGCCTTTCGCCAGCAGACGGGCAATAGAGGTCTTACCGACGCCGCGGGTGCCGGAAAAAAGATAGGCGTGATGGATGCGACCTAGCGACAAGCCGTTCGCCAGGGCCGTCAGCACATGTTCCTGACCGACAACGTCAGCAAAGGTTTGTGGTCGCCATTTACGGGCTAACACCTGATAACTCATGGGCAGGCTCTGCAACGCTGGAAGGTGAATTTATGGAGGGGAATGCTATCACAACCTCACTCATTGAGCGAGGTTGTGAGGAACGGGATTAATGACCCGGGAATGGCACCAGGCTGTAGCTGGTAATACCCTGTTTTTCCAGGCGCTGTTCGCCGCCCAGATCGAACAGGTTGATGATGAATGCCGCGTCGGTCACTTCCCCACCCAGACGGCGGATCAGCTTCACGGTCGCTTCGATGGTGCCGCCGGTTGCCAGCAGATCGTCCACCACCAGCACTTTGTCGCCTGGCTTGATGGCATCCACGTGGATTTCCAGCTGATCGGTGCCGTACTCCAGCTCGTAGCTCTCAGCAATGGTTTCACGCGGCAGCTTGCGCGGCTTACGCACCGGCACAAAACCCACGCCCATTGCCAGCGCAACCGGTGCGCCAAACAGGAAGCCACGGGCTTCGGTACCTACTACTTTGGTGATCCCGGCGTTTTTATAACGCTCCACCAGCAGTTCAATGCTGAGCGCGTACGCTTTCGGGTCTTCCAGCAAGCTGGTGACATCACGGAAAAGAATGCCAGGCTTTGGATAGTCCTGGATGCTTTTGATGCTGTTTTTCAGAAATTCAAGCTGCTGTGCAGTTGCGGTCATCGGTTTGTGCCTAAGTGAAACAGTGTTACTCACGGCGCGCAACGAGTCGGCAAAGGTAACAATTGCTTAACCTTTAACCAGGCGCACCTGTGCTCGAAAACGGTCGAATTTACTGGCTGTACGCAATAATTGCAACAGCCATGATGAGGCTTCAGTGCTTTTGTTGCTTTTCATCAACCACGGGGATCCGCCACATAAAGATAAGCAGACAGGTCAGGATCGCCAGCAGCAGAATGCGTACCCACATCATTTTCACCAGCCATAATGAAATGGCGAAGGTGATGAGGATCACCGCGATCGCGCGCGGCTTCGCGCCGGGCGGCATGGCCCGGTGTTTTTGCCAGTACCGCAGGTAGCCGCCAAACCATGAGCGGTAGAGCAGCCAGTGGTGAAAGCGCGGCGACGAGCGGGCGAAGCACCAGGCCGCCAGCAGGATAAACGGCGTGGTCGGTAGCAGGGGTAAAACAACGCCCAGCGTGCCCAACACTACCGCGAACCAGCCAATGATGATTAAAATAGTACGCTGCATAATGCGAATCGTTATCAAACTGAACGGCTACTTTACCACTGGAGAGCGTTTTGAAAACAGCCTTGCTTCTTGAGACGCTACAAAATCAACTGATCGCCTTGCGCGCGCAGGCCACGCCGCTGATGGGACACGCCACGCTGAAGCCGCGCTTTGACCGACAGCTTTTTCGTACCCGCAGCACGTTAATTCAGGATTATCTGGCGGAGACGCAAACGAATCTTGATGAGTTACGCCATGCGGTGGAGAACGCACAGCAGGAACAGGTGGCCTGGCTGGCGGAGCATCTCGCCGAGCAGATTACTGCTTTACATCGCGAAATCGCCGCCTGGCCGCTGCGCGCCTGGGACAGCGCCTCGCCGGGACTCGGTAAATGGCAGCGCAAGCGGCTGGAGAACCAGGAGTTTGAACGCCGGCTGTTTGAGATGAAGCGCGAGCGCGAAGCCCGACTGAACAACAGCGAAACGCTGGAAGAGCAGCAGCTATTGATGCGCGAGATAAGCGCCCTCGAAGGCCGTATTGCCCGCTGCCGACAGGCGCTGGATGAGATCGAGCGCGTCATTGAACGTTTGACCCGTTAACAGGAGCCACAAAGATGTCACTGGAAAATGCACCCGACGAGGTCAAGCTGGCCGTCGATTTGATTATGCTGCTGGAGAATCATGAGATCCCGGCGGAGACGGTGCTGAAAGCGCTGGAGATTGTGCGACGGGATTTTGAGGGGAAATTACCCTCACCCCAGCCCTCTCCCTGAGGGAGAGGGAGAAAATCGTTCCCTCGCCCCTGAGGGCAGAGGGAAAATAGATTATGCCGGAGTCGGATCGTCACCCTTAATCTCGCGCTTCACTTCCGTATGCTCTTCACCTTTTTCGTTACGCAGGTGAACCTCAAGCTGGTTGAAGGCGATGTTAATGTCATTTTCACGGCACAGGCGGTCGATCGCGCGGTTCAGTTCATCGACGGTGTAGCTGCGATCGCGCAGCTCACGCACGTACAGGCGCAGCTCGTGATCCAGCGTACTCGGACCGAAAGTGGTGAAGAACACGGCAGGAGCCGGATCGTGCATGACTTTCGGATGTTCAGACGCCGCCTTCAACAGCACCTCTTTCACCTTGTCCAGATCGGAACCGTAGGCCACGCCGAGGCGGATCACCACGCGGGTGGTCGTATCGGAGAGCGACCAGTTGATCAGGCGCTCGGTCACGAACGCTTTGTTCGGGATGATCACCTCTTTACGGTCAAAGTCGGTAATGGTGGTCGCACGAATACGGATCTTGCTGACGGTGCCGGAGAAGGTGCCGATGGTGACGGTATCGCCGATACGCACCGGACGTTCGAACAGGATGATCAGGCCGGAGACGAAGTTCCCGAAGATCTCCTGCAGGCCGAAACCAAGACCGACCGAGAGCGCTGCCGCCAGCCACTGCAGTTTGTCCCATGAAACACCCAGCGAACCAAAGACCGTCATCGCACCCGCGATAATGATCACGTAGTTCAGGATAGTGGTGATGGCGTAAGACGCCCCCTGACGCAGGTTCAGGCGGGACAGCACCAGCACTTCCAGCAGGCCCGGCAGGTTGCGGATCAGCGCCCAGGCGACCACCAGCGACACCAGCGCAAAGAGCAGGCTGCCCATGGTCACGCTTTTCATCACCGTCACACCCGCCTCGGTGCCGCTGTACTGCCAGAGCTTGACGCTGTCGAGGTACGCAAAGACGGTGATTAAATCAGACCAGATGGCCCAGAACATCACCCCAAACAGCGCCACCATCACCAGCATCGTGATACGCATGGTTTGCTGGTTGACCTGCTCCAGCGCAATGGTCGGCTCTTCCTGCGGCTCCGCGCCTTCTGCCCCCTCTTTCACCTGATGCTGACGACGCGCGATCGCACGGCGATAGGCGATACGCCGCGCCGCCACGCTCAACCCGCGCAGCACGGTCTGGAATAGCAGATTCCAGACAATCACCAGATAAACCGTTTCGATCCAGCGGCCTGACAGGCGCAGCGTGGTATAGAAGTAGCCCGTTGCCGTCAGTACCATCAGCGCCAGCGGAATGATCGCCAGCACCGTTACGGTCGCCAGACGAAGGTTGTGGGACTCTTTATCACGCCAGCTGTCGCGGCACATCGGCCACATCAGAACGGCAATCAGCAGCAGGTTCAGCAGAATAACCAGCTGCCCCAGCACGTCGTCCATCAAATGCAGCGGTGAGAGTTCAGACACGACAGACCAGAAGTGCAGCGGCAGCAGCGCGAGGCTGATGCGCACAATCTGGCGACGCCAGTGGCTGGTAAGTTGTTCCGGCATGTTGAAGTGACGCACCGCCACTCCGTCTTTTTCCAGCACTTTCCAGCAGAGACCAAACACCAGCCAGAACAGCGCCAGCTTTTTGCTGAACGCCCAGAGCAGGTCGCTGACGTTGAGCTGCATCGTGAGCAGAATCAGCCCGGCGGCCAGAATCAGCAGGCAGACCGGCAGCGCGCGGATCAGGTCAATCAGGATCGCTTTCGGGGTATGCAGCTGGCTGTCGTTACGCAGTTGTCCCACTTCTGACGCCAGCCTGGCCTGATACTGTTTCAGCCATTTCAAACGCCAGCGGATCAGACCCGCAATCAGCAACAGCGGCAGGCCCGCGAGGAAGGCAATCATCACCGCAGGCCAGGCCTTTTCCCAGTTGACGGTGATTTTCATGCTCTTGATTTGCGACTTCAGCGTCTCAGGGAAGGATTTGACCCAGTCCCAGTCCATCGGCTTGTTGCTGTTCACCCAGAAAATCTGCTGGGTCAAAATCTCCTGCAGGCTTTTCGAGACGCTCACCAGCTGCTGCTGGTTGATCTGCAGGTTAATGGCCATCATCAGCTGGTTACCCAGCTGTTTGTTGAGCTGGTCGAGCAGCTCGCGACGCATATCGACGACCTGCAGCAGCGCGTCGTGAACCTCCGGGTTCACCTCGCTGGAATGGCCCTCTTCCACTTTCGCGACAAAGTTATCGCTCTGGAAAAGCGCATCGCGCTGCTGGTTGACGTCAAACTGTTCCAGACGTAAATCCGCGATGCGGTTGGTCATGTCCTCCAGCTCGTCGGCGGACGGCAGCGTCTGCTGCTGCTGGTACAAAATTCGCGACAGCAGAAGGCTCCCTTTCAGAACCGCAATCTGCTCTTTAATGTTACGTTCCGCCTGCAGCGCGCGATCCAGCCAGTTTTTGACTTTAATATTCTGCTGCACCAGCGAGTTACCGCTTTCGGTGGCCTGAATCAGACGCTCACTTAACTGATGGTTGAGCTCAAGCTCCTGCTTCACCAGCGGGTTGGCCTGAATGCGGGCGGTTTCGTCTGGCGATACGGCTTCCTGAGCGGTTTTTTCCGTCAGCGTCAGGCGTTTGCTGTTTACCGCCTCCTGCAACAGCTGGAGCTGGTGTTCAAGACGATTAATGTTGGCGGTGACGTAATCACGCTGTTTTTGCAGCGTATCCTGCAGCACCGTATTGCCTTCAAGGCTCTTGCGCTGCTGTTCAATTTCCGCATTAAGCAACGTCTGCTGAATCAACAACAACGTTTGCTGCGTAGCGCGTAACGCGCCATCTCCCACAGCTGTCCCATTCAGGCGGTTGCGGATCTGCTGAAGCTGCTGAGACGCGGTGTACATCGCGTTTTGCACGCGCTCAGGCTGCGTTTGCAGCGAGACAAGCTGGCTGTTATAGGTGGCGAGATCGGACTGGGCGGTCTGGAGATCGTCCAGCAACTGCGCCACACGCGACTCCAGCTGACGCAGCGAGAGCGTCGCAAGCGTTTTGCGGGTTTCGTCATCGTTATCGACGTCGCTCAGCGCGCTCAGCGCCTCTGTCGCCTTGCGCATGTTGTCCGGTGCCTGCGCGACCTTCTGGCGAAGCTGAGCCGTTTCTGCTTTTACGCGTTCAATTTTATCCAGCGTTTCCAGCGTTTCCGTCAGATCCTGTTGGACGAGTTTCTCCTGAGGCGACAGCTCTTTTTGTTTATTAAGCGTATCAAGCTGCGCCTGAACATCGGCACGCGAAGGGATATCGCTGGCGTTATCTGCGCGAGCATATGAAAGCGGCGCGGAAGCCAGGAAAAACAGCATAGCAAAAAATAATGCAAGAACAGGATGTTGCGAGCGTTTGGTGTGCAGCATAGTCGTGAGTATGATGTGAGAAATGACCGAAAATAGTCCGGCGTGAAGAATATCACGCCCGCTGAAAGCAGAATAGCAAGAACATGAACCTCCAGGATAAATCCTGGCGACGGTCAGGCAGGAACGGAGTGGGTTTCGTCACGCAGCGTCGGGCAAAATTGCAACATCTCCAGCAAAATGGCGACGTAGCTACGCGCTTCGTTTTTAAGATCAAAAGATTGTGGCGCAAATAGCCAGTTCTCCATCAGCCCGGAGACATAGCTACGTAACAGGATGGCTGCGCGTCGCGTCAGCAGGTTGGCCGGTAACGTTTTTGCCTGAATACATTGCGTTAGCGTCTGTTCGATACGGTCATAGCTCTCCAGACACAGGCTACGCTGCGCCTGCTGGACGACCGCCATTTCGCCCACGAACTCGCATTTATGAAAAATAATTTCCATCATTAGCCTGCGACGTTCTTCAACTACCGTTGCTTCAAGGATATATACTAGAATTTCTCTTAATACTGAGAGTGGATCGTCAGGGAATTTTGCCCGATACTCAGTCTCTAGATCGCTAATGTTGGATTCTGAAAGCTCCCAGATTTCACTAAACAGATCTGACTTGTCTTTGAAATGCCAGTAAATCGCTCCCCGCGTGACGCCCGCGGCCTGAGCAATCTGCGCCAGCGAGGTTGATGACACACCCTGCTGAGAGAACAAACGAATCGCCACATCCAGAATGTGTTGTCGGGTTTCCAGCGCTTGTTGTTTGGTTTTTCGTGCCATATGTCAGTGAATTTACAGGAGTCAGATTTACATACATTTGTGAATGTATGTACCATAGCATGACGATAATATAAACGCAGCAATGGGTTTTTAGACTCAGGACCCTTGATCAATTTGAAATCGGACACTCGAGGTTTACATATGAACAAAAACAGAGGGTTAACGCCTCTGGCGGTCGTTCTGATGCTCTCAGGCAGCTTAGCGCTAACAGGATGTGACGACAAACCGGCTCAACAAGGAGCTCAGCAGGCGCCAGAAGTAGGCGTTGTGACGCTCAAATCTGAACCTCTACAAATCACCACAGAATTACCAGGCCGTACGAGTGCTTACCGCATTGCGGAAGTGCGTCCTCAGGTGAGCGGTATTATCCTGAAACGTAACTTCACGGAAGGCGGTGATGTGAAAGCCGGTGAGTCTCTGTATCAGATTGATCCAGCAACCTATCAGGCGTCTTATGAAAGCGCGAAAGGCGATCTGGCGAAAGCTGAAGCTGCAGCCAAAATCTCCCAGCTCACGCTGAGCCGCTATAAAAAACTGCTCGGTACGCAGTACATCAGTCAACAGGATTATGATACTGCGCTGGCGGATGCACAGCAGACCAACGCTGCCGTCGTTGCCGCGAAAGCCGCCGTCGAAACCGCGCGTATTAACCTGGCCTACACCAAAGTGACCTCCCCTATCAGCGGTCGTATTGGTAAATCTTCCGTGACGGAAGGGGCGCTGGTGCAAAACGGTCAGGCCACGGCGATGGCTACCGTGCAGCAGCTTGATCCGATCTACGTTGACGTTACGCAGTCCAGCAATGATTTCCTGCGTCTGAAGCAAGAGCTCGCAAGCGGCAAGCTGCAACAGGAAAACGGCAAAGCCAAAGTGGAGCTTGTGACCAATGACGGTATCAAATACCCACAGTCAGGCACACTGGAATTCTCTGAT
Source organism: Enterobacter sp. JMULE2 (assembly GCF_013337145.1). Taxonomy (NCBI): domain Bacteria; kingdom Pseudomonadati; phylum Pseudomonadota; class Gammaproteobacteria; order Enterobacterales; family Enterobacteriaceae; genus Enterobacter; species Enterobacter sp. JMULE2. Next base: position 163,673 of record NZ_SGWD01000015.1, on the reverse strand, counting down.
GTGACGGTCGACCAGACCACCGGTTCCATCACCTTACGTGCGATTTTCCCGAACCCGGACAACACGCTGTTGCCTGGTATGTTCGTTCGCGCGCGTCTGGAAGAAGGGACGAATCCAACCGCACTTCTGGTTCCACAGCAGGGTGTGACCCGTACGCCACGCGGCGATGCGAGCGCACTGGTTGTCGGGGCTGATGACAAAGTCGAAACCCGCAATATCACTGCTACGCAGGCGATTGGCGATAAATGGCTGGTGACGGAAGGTCTGAAAGATGGCGATCGCGTGATTATCACTGGTTTGCAAAAAGTTCGTCCTGGCGCGCAGGTTAAAGCACAGGAAGTGAAGTCTGACGATAAACAACAAGCTTCAGCCGCTGGTCAGTCAGAACAAACCAAGTCTTAACTTAAACAGGAGCCGTTAAGACATGCCTAATTTCTTTATCGATCGCCCCATATTTGCGTGGGTGATCGCCATAATTATCATGCTAGCTGGGGGACTTGCGATCCTGAAGCTGCCCGTCGCGCAATATCCAACGATTGCGCCACCGGCGGTGACGATCTCCGCAACCTACCCGGGGGCTGATGCAAAAACGGTGCAGGACACCGTGACTCAGGTTATCGAACAGAACATGAACGGTATCGATAACCTGATGTACATGTCCTCTAACAGTGACTCAACCGGTACAGTTCAGATCACCCTGACCTTCCAGTCAGGTACCGATGCTGACATCGCGCAGGTTCAGGTGCAGAACAAACTGCAGCTGGCGATGCCGCTGCTGCCGCAGGAAGTACAACAGCAGGGCGTGAGCGTCGAGAAATCGTCCAGTAGCTTCCTGATGGTTGTCGGCGTTATCAACACCAACGGCACCATGACGCAGGAGGATATTTCCGACTACGTGGGCGCCAACATGAAGGACGCCATCAGCCGTACTTCCGGTGTGGGTGACGTGCAGCTGTTTGGTTCCCAGTACGCGATGCGTATCTGGATGGATCCGAACAAGCTGAACAACTTCCAGCTGACGCCGGTTGACGTGATCAGCGCGATCAAAGCACAGAACGCCCAGGTGGCAGCCGGTCAGCTAGGCGGTACGCCGCCGGTGAAAGGCCAGCAGCTTAACGCCTCGATCATCGCACAGACGCGTCTGACCTCCGCCGATGAGTTCAGCAAAATTCTGCTGAAAGTGAATCAGGACGGTTCTCAGGTTCGCCTGCGCGACGTGGCGAAAGTTGAGCTGGGCGGTGAGAACTACGACATCATCGCGAAGTTCAACGGCAAACCGGCTTCCGGTCTGGGTATCAAACTGGCGACAGGCGCTAACGCCCTGGACACCGCCACGGCTATCCGTGCAGAACTGAAGAAGATGGAACCTTTCTTCCCGTCAGGTTTGAAAATCGTATATCCGTATGACACCACGCCGTTCGTTAAAATCTCGATTCACGAAGTGGTAAAAACCCTGGTTGAGGCGATCATCCTCGTCTTCCTGGTCATGTACCTGTTCCTGCAAAACTTCCGTGCGACGTTGATCCCAACCATCGCCGTTCCGGTCGTACTGCTCGGGACCTTCGCAATCCTGTCGATATTTGGCTACTCGATAAACACTCTGACAATGTTCGGGATGGTGCTCGCCATCGGCCTGCTGGTGGATGACGCCATCGTTGTGGTAGAGAACGTCGAGCGTGTGATGGCGGAGGAAGGCCTGCCGCCGAAGGAAGCAACCCGTAAATCGATGGGGCAAATCCAGGGCGCGCTGGTCGGTATCGCGATGGTGCTGTCTGCGGTATTTATTCCGATGGCCTTCTTCGGGGGTTCAACCGGTGCGATTTACCGTCAGTTCTCTATTACCATCGTTTCCGCGATGGCGCTGTCCGTGCTGGTGGCGTTGATCCTGACGCCTGCCCTGTGCGCCACCATGCTGAAGCCGATTCAGAAAGGCGGCCACGGCGAGCACAAAGGGTTCTTCGGCTGGTTTAACCGCATGTTTGATAAGAGCACGCACCATTACACCGACAGCGTGGGTAACATCCTGCGCAGCACCGGTCGTTATCTGCTGCTCTATATCATCATCGTGGTGGGCATGGCTTTCCTGTTCGTTCGTCTGCCAAGCTCGTTCCTGCCGGATGAAGACCAGGGCGTGTTCCTGACGATGGCACAGCTCCCGGCGGGTGCATCGCAAGAGCGTACCCAGAAAGTGCTGGACGAAGTGACGGATTACTACCTCACCAAAGAGAAAGACAACGTTGAATCCGTGTTTGCGGTTAACGGCTTTGGCTTTGCGGGTCGTGGTCAGAACACCGGTATTGCCTTCGTTTCTCTGAAAGACTGGTCTGAACGTCCGGGCGAAGAGAACAAAGTTGAAGCGATCACCGGCCGCGCCATGGGCACCTTCTCGCAGATTAAAGATGCGATGGTCTTCGCCTTTAACCTGCCAGCGATTGTTGAACTGGGTACGGCGACCGGTTTCGACTTCCAGCTGATTGACCAGGGTGGTTTGGGTCACGAGAAACTGACTCAGGCGCGTAACCAGCTGTTTGGTGAAGTGGCTAAACACCCTGACCTGCTGGTCGGCGTGCGTCCAAACGGTCTGGAAGATACGCCGCAGTATAAAATCGACATCGACCAGGAAAAAGCCCAGGCGCTGGGTGTGTCCATCAGCGACATCAATACCACACTGGGCGCGGCCTGGGGCGGTAGCTACGTCAACGACTTCATCGACCGCGGTCGTGTGAAGAAGGTGTACGTGATGTCCGAAGCGCAGTACCGTATGTTGCCGAACGACATCAACAACTGGTACGTTCGCGGCAGCGATGGGCAAATGGTACCGTTCTCCGCCTTCTCAACCTCGCGTTGGGAATACGGTTCACCGCGTCTGGAACGCTATAACGGCTTGCCATCGATGGAAATCCTGGGTCAGGCTGCGCCGGGTCGAAGCACCGGTGAAGCGATGAACCTGATGGAAGAACTCGCCAGTAAACTGCCTGCAGGTATCGGCTATGACTGGACCGGTATGTCCTATCAGGAACGTCTGTCCGGGAACCAGGCCCCTGCCCTGTACGCCATTTCACTGATCGTGGTCTTCCTGTGTCTGGCGGCACTGTATGAGAGCTGGTCGATTCCGTTCTCCGTTATGCTGGTTGTTCCACTGGGGGTTATCGGCGCGCTGCTTGCCGCAACGTTCCGTGGATTAACCAACGACGTTTACTTCCAGGTGGGCCTGCTGACAACCATTGGCTTGTCCGCGAAGAACGCGATACTTATCGTGGAATTCGCCAAAGATCTGATGGAGAAAGAAGGCAAAGGTCTGATTGAGGCGACGCTCGAAGCCGTTCGTATGCGTCTGCGTCCAATCCTGATGACGTCTCTGGCATTTATCCTCGGTGTAATGCCGCTGGTTATCAGCTCCGGTGCGGGCTCCGGCGCGCAGAACGCAGTAGGTACCGGCGTAATGGGTGGGATGGTCACCGCGACCGTTCTTGCGATCTTCTTCGTACCGGTGTTCTTCGTGGTGGTTCGCCGCCGCTTCAGCCGTAAAAATGAAGATGTTGAGCACAGTCATTCGGTAGAACCTCACTGATACCGGTTTCATATGATAAAAAGGCCGCATTTGCGGCCTTTTTCATTTCAAAAAAATCATAAATTACGCTTATTGTGCTGCTATTTATTTTCTGTCATCTTAATAAGACATATCATAATTAACTGAAAACTTAATCGGCGAATTCATGATTTTTTTAATTTCATTTCGCCGCGTAAATTATTAGGAATATTCCTAGCATCACTATCGAACAAAGAAAAGTCCGAATCTGGTCTTCGTCTGACAGTTTACGCTAAATCAATGAAACGTAAGGACGCGATAAAAAATCAGTGTTAATTCGGTTAAAAACGTTCTGTTCAGACCGGGCAATTGCGTAAACGCTCGCAGTATCAGGTTTTAATTGTAATTTTTCGTAATAGCGCGGTGAAAACTCGATCAGAGTGGCTTATAGTTAGAGTTATCAGGAACACAGCACCCGTGCGGCTAAGTATGTTGTATCCATCCCGACATGATGTTCGGTGAGTAAGAAATCACTCAGAAGGGGATGCGCTATGGACGAGTACTCGCCAAAAAGGCATGATATCGCGCAGTTGAAATTTCTCTGCGAATCCTTGTACCATGACTGCCTTGCCAATCTTGATGAAAGTAACCATGGCTGGGTGAATGACCCAACGTCTGCGATCAATTTACAGTTGAACGAGCTGATAGAGCATATTGCAACCTTCGCACTTAATTATAAAATTAAGTACAATGAAGATAATAAGCTCATTGAGCAAATTGACGAATACCTGGACGACACCTTTATGTTGTTCAGTAGCTACGGCATTAACGCCCAGGATTTGCAAAAATGGCGTAAATCGGGAAATCGGCTATTCCGCTGCTTCGTCAACGTGAGCAGAGCAAACCCGGTTAGTCTTTCCTGTTAAAATTATTACAATTACTAAGGTGAATTTATGTCTGATAAACCATTAACAAAAGTCGATTATTTGATGCGCTTGCGACGTTGTCAGTCAATAGACACGCTCGAACGTGTCATCGAAAAAAATAAATACGAGCTGTCTGATAATGAACTGGCTGTATTTTATTCAGCCGCTGACCATCGGCTCGCTGAGCTGACCATGAATAAGCTGTATGACAAAATCCCAACGTCCGTATGGAAATTTGTTCGTTAATCTTTAACGTGTATCTGTAGAGGTTCTACGTCGCGTTCTGGTTTGTATACACCTTTCGACTTACGCTCCCTGTGCGAAAGCAGGTCTCCGTGTAAAACGTGCTCATCCGCAACATTGTTGTGACTCTTATCACACAGGTTTTCCGGGAACGTTCCCTTACTGGCCTATCCCTATTACTCTGCAGTAATGATATCCAGAGAGGTTCCTAAATGAGCACAGAAAAACAGAAGATGATTGCAGGTGAACATTACCGCCCTGGTGATGAGACGTTACGGGGCGATCGGCTGCGAGCCCGCCATCTGATTCACCGCTATAACCACACCGCCCCCGACGCGAAAACTGAACGCCAGAACATTCTGGCGGAACTTTTAGGACAAAGCGCAGGCGCGTATATCGAGCCGAGTTTCCGCTGTGACTACGGTTACAACATTTACCTGGGTAAAGAATTTTACGCTAACTTCGATTGCGTGATGCTGGATGTCTGCCCTATTCATATCGGCGACAACTGCATGCTGGCACCGGGTGTGCATATCTACACGGCAACTCATCCGCTGGATCCCGATGAACGCAACAGCGGCGTCGAGTTTGGCAAGCCCGTGACCATTGGCAATAACGTCTGGATTGGCGGGCGCGCCGTCATTAATCCTGGCGTCACGCTGGGTGATAATGTGGTCGTGGCTTCCGGCGCGGTGGTGACAAAAGATGTACCGGCCAATGCTGTCGTTGGCGGCAATCCGGCAAAAATCATCAAGATGCTCTAAGATACCGGGGAGCCAACTGTTATGGTCTTTTAGCGCCTGACTGTTACTTTTTTCAGCCTGGTTGCTCCCCTAAAATAGGCGGATCCCCTGTATTTTCAACAATCATGAAGGCAGAAAATGACCGAGATACAGCGCCTGCTCACCGCCACCATCGACGATCTTAACCACCGCGAAAAGCGCGACAATCGCCCGCGTTTTAGCATTAGCTTCATCCGCAAGCATCCGGGACTCTTCGTCGCCATGTACGCTGCCTGGCTGGCAACGCTTGTGGTGATGCTAACATCCGAAACCCTGGTGGACTCCGTCTGGCTGCTCGTTGTGCTGTTTGTGGTATTCAACGCGTTCTTCTTTTTCGACGTTAATCCCCGCTACCGCTACGAAGATATCGACGTGCTTGATTTCCGGGTCTGCTATAACGGCGAGTGGTACAACACGCGCTTTGTGCCGACAGAATTGATCGACAGCATTTTACACTCCCCTGCCGTGGAGACCGGGCAGAAAGAGAAGCTGCAGAAAATGGTTTCAACCAAAGGCCAGCTCTCTTTCTATGACGTCTTTACGCTTTCCCGTCCTGCTGCTGTGTAATCAGCGTCTGTAGGCGTCGGATACCTGACGCAAATTGAGAAGCAGAGGTATTACCGTACCCCAGTACCAGACCGGTTTGCCCCTGCTTCGGCGTCAGGTAGTACCCGCTTAACGCCGCGGGGGCCAGCTGAAATGCCCTCGCCTGCTGAACAATCGCCTTGTCATTAATCCCGTCAATCGCCACCGTCAGGTGCATACCGCCCTCCGCCGCCAGCACACGATGCGCGACATGTAGCTCCGCGTTGAGCACGTCGCGCAGCTGCCGGTAGCGTTTCCGATAGAGCCGACGCATGGCGGCAAGATGACGAGCGTAATGGCCCTCTTCAATAAACAGCGCCAGCGTACGCTGTTCCGCACGATGCCCCCCACGCAATAACGCACCAATGGCCGGACGCGCCGCGTTTGCCAGCGACGGTGGGATGACCATAAAACCGATTCGGAGCGACGGGAACAGCGTTTTACTGAATGTTCCCAGATAAACCACCGGCGCGTTGTTGACCATTCCCAGCATTGCTGGCACCGGCTCTCCGGTATACCGAAACTCGCTGTCGTAGTCGTCCTCGATAATCCAGGCCTTATGCTGGAGCGCCAGCGCCAGCAATGACAAACGCCGACGCGCGCTCAGCACGCTCCCGTAGGGAAACTGATGGGAAGGCGAAGTAAAGATAAGCCCAGGACGCGCTGCATGTTGCCCTTCCCAGTCCATTCCCTCGTCGTCCACGGGCATGCCCACCATCGTTAATCCCGATTTCGCAAACGCGCTCTTTGCCCCCGCATAGCCGGGATCTTCAATCCATGCGATATCCCCCGGCTCGCTCAATAGCTGCGTGCAGAGATTCACCCCTTCCAGAGCCCCCTCGGTAATAACAATCTGGCTGGCATCGCAATCAATCCCCCGCGACAGGGCAAGATGGCGGGCAATCGCCTCACGTAATGAGGATTCCCCGCCCGGATCGCCATAGCCAAGCAATGCACTCCCTTCCTCGCGTAAAACGCGATCGTACAAGCGCCGCCAGAGCGGAAGAGGAAAGTAATTGATGGCGGGCGTGCCGGGCGTAAAAGCGAGTACCGGCGTCTCCCTCGGCGTCGGTACTGGCAGCTGCGTCACCCGCTTAGCCAGCGTGACGGTCGGCTCGGGAAAATCCTGTCGATTTCCGCGCTGCGCCAGTTGCGCCACGCGCGTACCCTGACGACTGCGCAGCAGATATCCTTCGAGCGAGAGTTGCTCAAGCGCCGCATTAACGGTGTTACGGGACACGGAAAGCTGCTGCGCAATCACCCGGGAGCCCGGTAAGCGGCTTTCAGCCTGCAGCCTTCCCTGCAGGACAGCTTCACGCATGGCAAGATACAGCGTGCGCTGCAAGGTCTCTTCACCGCGCTTTTTCAGCGCAGCAGCGATCAGGGTATAAAATTCATCGCCAGGTATATTCATTTTCTCTCTCCGTGGCACCACCAGAACATACCTCACTGGTACTTTTTAAGGAACCAGCATTTATTTACTCTGGGATCACTTACAGCAGAGCGGAAAATAACATGAGCACATTCAATCAGTTTGGACAACCTGTTGGCGATGAACTTATCGACTGGCAACCCCGCCCGCACCCTTCCCGCGTGCATCTTAATGGCCGCTACTGTCGGCTGGAGCCGCTGCGGGTGGAACATGCCGATGCCCTCTTTTCCGCCTATCTACTGGCAGAAGATACCCGCAGCTGGACATGGCTGCTGCGTGAACCTGATGCCACCGCAGGCGAATTCGCCGCGTGGGTAGCAAGCGTGTGCGAATTACCGGATCCGATACATTTCACCGTCATTGATAATCAGACTCAGGCGCCGGTCGGTACGCTGGCGCTGATGCGTATCGATCCGACAAACGGTGTTATGGAAGTGGGACACGTGCATTTCTCCCCCCTTCTTAGCCGCACGCCGATGTCCACAGAAGCGCAATATCTTCTGATGCAGTATGCGTTCGACGTGCTGGGATACCGCCGCTATGAATGGAAATGCAATAGCCTGAACGAACCTTCCCGCAAGGCGGCGCTCCGTCTGGGATTTCAGTTTGAAGGGCGCTTTCGTCAGGCTCTGGTGACGAAAGGACACAACCGGGATACGGACTGGTTCTCAATCATCGACAGCGAGTGGCCGATGCTGGCGAAAGCGTTTGAAAACTGGCTTGCCACCGACAATTTTACCGTCGATGGCAAACAGATCAGATCCCTGGAAAGTTGGCGTGAAACGCGCGTTTAGCGTCTTTTTTTACGACCCTGAACGGCTTTAAAGCGCGGGTTCGATTTGCAAATGACGTACAAGCGTCCCTTGCGTTTTACGATCTGGCAATCCGGATGACGCTGTTTCGCACTGCGCAGCGAGTTAAGTACCTGCATAGTTAACCCCGCTTCGCATTAAGAAAGCCGCCAAAACGTTTGCGGAAGCGCGCAGCGCTGCCATCCGTCGAGAACGTTTTCTGCTTACCGGTATAAAACGGGTGTGATTTTGAAGAGACTTCGATGGTGATGTACGGATACGTTTCACCGTCGAGCTCAATTTCACGGTCGGTCTTGATGGTCGATCCGACTTTAAAGTATTCGTTGGCACTGGTGTCGTGAAACACCACAGTGCGATAGGCTGGATGGATATCAGGTTTCATCATACGCTCTTCATGTTTTGTTATAACATAACAAAATAATATCCAGGCTCAGTTGAAAAAACAACCCCTGAAAATTCCCACCCTTCCTCGCAAAACGACCTTAATGGTCTGCGACAAAATGAAAATCATGACACCTGCGTGCTATAACTATATCATTTCGCGGTAAAATCTTTCGCCTCCGACAAGCGACTCTGTGCCCGGTAACAGGCATATGAGAAAGGAAACAGCAGCATGAAAACCCGACATCTGGTCAGCCTGGTCACAGGCATACTGATATTTTCTGTGCTGGTACCGATTTGCCTCAGTATCTGGCTGGCGCATCGCCAGGCGGAGGATAAATTTGTCGATGTGCTTGATAGTTACGCCTCCCGCGTGCTGCTTCGTACCGACAGGGTTGTTGATCAGGCAAAAGAAGCGCTGACCCGGCTTCAGGCCTTTGAGGGGCCTCCCTGTAGTTATCTGCATTTACGGGAAATGCGTCGGGTTGCTTTCTCATGGCGTTATGTTCAGGAAGTGATCTACATCGACAGCCTGAAGCCCCTCTGCTCCTCGCTGGAACAAGACAGCGACGCAGCCGCTTTCCCGCCCCCGATGCGTATTACTGCAGATGGTTACAGTGCCTGGCTGACCACGCAAAACGATCTTGGTTTTAACCGCTATATGGCCGCGCTGGGCAAAGGCCATTACCTTGTGCTGATCGATCCAGCCTCGTTGGTGGATGTGATCCCTTTCGGTGAGATCGCAATTGATGCCGCGCTGGTGGGCAGCTCAACACACCTCGTTTTTGCCAGCAGCAACACGCTTGCTCCTCATATCCGCAACATGATTGTCGATCGGGAAATGACCCGCGTTCAGTACAACGGCTCAATGTATATTATTAAGCCTGTTCCTGAACTGGGGTTTAATATCGTCGCCTGGGCGGCGTTAAAACCGCTGGCTGAAACCTGGCATCGGCAACTTCTTTTCTGGCTGCCGTTTGGCGTGTTGATAAGCCTGCTTGCCGCGCTTTTTGTTCTGCGTATCCTGCGGCGTATACAATCCCCACGCTACAGGCTGCTTGATGCGATTAATAACCGCGAATTTGTGGTTAACTACCAGCCCATTGTGGCGCTCTGCAGTGGGAAAATTGTCGGTGCAGAGGCGCTTGCCCGCTGGCCTCAGCCTGACGGGAGCTATCTCTCACCGGAAATTTTCGTTCCGCTAGCGGAACAGACGGGCCTTATTTCGCAACTGACGCAGCTAGTCATCGAAAAACTGTTTGAGGATATGGGTCACTGGCTACATCTGCATGGCGATCAGCATATTTCCATTAACCTTGCGCCTGCCGATTTACTCTCCGGCAAGTTGCCGCCTCTGCTGAGCCAGTTGCTCAATAAGTGGAAAGTCCATCCCAGACAGATCGCCCTTGAGTTAACCGAGCGCGGCTTTGCCGATCCTAAAATTAGCGCACCGGCCATCGCGGCATTCCGCCGTTCGGGTCATGCCATCTATATCGATGATTTTGGTACCGGTTATTCCAGCCTGAGCTACCTACAGGATCTGGACGTCGACACGTTAAAGATTGATAAGTCGTTTGTGGACGCGCTGGAGTACAAAAACGTCACCCCGCACATTATTGAAATGGCGAAATCGCTGAATCTGGCCATGGTGGCGGAGGGTATAGAGACCGACGGGCAGCTCCGCTGGCTGCACCTTCACGGGGTGCAGTATGGACAGGGGTGGTACTACAGCAAGGCGCTGCCAAGGGAGGAATTTATTCTCTGGGCGGAAATGAACCTCAAGACACATTCTACTTAAGGTAGGATTTGATCACCTTTAAAACCACGCCAAGATCGGCTTCACGCTGCTCTTCTTCGGGCTCTTTCACCACGTGATCGGTTAAATGGCCCTCGATCACCTGCATCATCATGCCGTTGACCGCCCCGCGGATCGCTGCCAGCTGCTGGAGAACATCGGCGCATTCGTGGTCGCTATTAAGCATTTTTTCCAGCGCGTTGCTCTGCCCCTGAATTTTTTTCAGGCGGGTTAATAACATCTTCTTGTCGCGAACCGTATGTGACATCTCTTTCCCCCTAATTTGACGTTTTAAGCATATCACGCCCTACTCCCCCTGAGTATTTTTCTACTGGGGGGTAGTATTAGACTACTGGGGGGGAGTAGTATCAGAGCACCATTTTCTCCCGGAATGTTCAATGAACGATTTTGCTTCTCTCCTTCAACAGGGCAACGCCTGGCTGTTTGTGCCCAGCGCTATTTTGCTCGGTGCACTGCATGGCCTTGAGCCGGGCCACTCAAAAACGATGATGGCCGCTTTTATCGTGGCGATCCGCGGGACGCTTAAGCAGGCGATCCTTCTCGGGCTTGCCGCAACCCTGTCTCACACGGCGGTGGTCTGGATCATTGCAATGGCGGGATTATGGTTTGGTCGGGGCTGGGATGCTCATACGTCTGAGCCCTGGTTCCAGTTGATCTCTGGCGTGTTGATCATTGCGATCGCGCTCTGGATGGCCTGGCGCACCTGGAAAGAGAGCCAGCCGCACGAGCATCATGATCATGACCACGACCACGACCACGACCACGACCACGACCATCATCATGATCATCACAACCATGGCCATCAACTGGTTGAAGAAGAGTGGCAAGACGCCCACCAGCGTGCGCATGCCCAGGATATTAACCGTCGTTTCAACGGACAAAACGTCACTACCGGGCAGATCGCCCTGTTTGGCCTGACGGGCGGGCTTATTCCCTGCCCGGCGTCCATCACGGTGCTGCTGATTTGCCTGCAGCTCAAACATTTCGCACTCGGCGCAACGCTGGTGTTCAGCTTCAGTATTGGTCTCGCACTGACGCTGGTGGCTTCAGGCGCGATTGCCGCCTTAAGCCTTAAGCACGCGACGAAGCGCTGGCCGGGTTTCAACGAGTTTTCGCGAAAAGCGCCCTGGATATCTGCGGCACTGATTACCCTCGTCGGGTTCTACATGAGTCTTCACGGGCTGAGCGGAATTTTATCCTGAGCGACGCGGCCACCCGCGGTGGCCGCGACTGGCGCGCTACAGTGCGTTCTGATGCCAGCTAAAGGCGTAGCGAAGCTGACGATGTTGCAGGATGAATTCAGGTGAAACGCTTGGGCTCCAGGAATCATCACCGCCAACGCCCATATGGAATGCATCCAGATTGAGCCAGCAGCCCGGCTCATCGCGCAGTAAGTGCTGATGCGTTGTCTCACGAAGCTGCTGTTGGCTGTGGCGGCTGACGGAGAAATGGAAATTTCCCTGAAGCACGTGCGCCCCGCAGGCGAGTTCTCGGGTGTCACAGCGTAGGCCGTTTTCTGTCGGGAAAATGTAGGGGGTCTGCATCGCATCGAGCGGCAACGTCCAGCGCCCCTGCTGCGCCGCCAGCTTCCTGTCCGGATAGTTCTCGAACGGCCCCAGCCCCAGCCAGCGCACCGTATCCGGTACCTGTGCAAACTGGACGCTCAGGCCGATACGCGCGGGCTCGGGAATATCGGACGCCACTTGCACCTGCACATCGCCATGCAGCACGCCGCAATCGTCAATCCGCCAGACCTTATGGCTCAAAAACAGCGCCTTACCGCGATACTCCCAGACGTGTCGCGTGGTCACGACCACGTCATTGGCATGCGGTTCCGCTTCACACATAAGCAGGCGCGCAGACATCTCAATCATTCCGGCCGCTTTCCAGCGTTCAACCCAGGCATTCGGATCGATTTGCGTGGCTTCGCTCACGCCAATGTCATTATCCAGTGGCGCACGGGTAAAGTTATCCGTCAGCGGCGAGCGCAGCGTTTCAACGCCCTTGTTCCACCACTGCGTCAGATTTCCCGAGGCGCGATCGAACCGCCAGCGTTGCTCTCCATGGGTAATGTCCAGCACATCATCCTGCTCTGTGAATACCGGCGGGATCCCGACTGCCCGCGGTGGCGTAACGTACAGCGGCGTCGGAAGCAGCCACTGATCCCACGCGCAGCGATGATTCGCCGGTGACCAGGCTGTTGCCTGCGGCTGGATAACCTCCACATTAAGCCAGACCTCCCCCGGCCCGGCCGTCAGCGTCGGCAGCGAGATTTCCAGACGCTGCTGCCCCTGAGGGGGAATGGAAAGCGCAACCTCACCCTGAGCCAGCACCTCCCCGTCGCGGGTAACCGACCATCTCGCCACGTCGTTGTCGGTATGGCGGAACAGGTAATCACTTTTCACCTCAACCACCAGAGGAGAGGTACTCACGCATGTAAAGGTGAAAAACTGCTGCGCGCGCTGCGCTTCATACAGCGCCGGATGCGGCGTGCGATCCGGGAATACCAGACCATTCAGGCAGAACTGTCGGTCATTCGGTTTATCGCCGAAGTCACCGCCGTAAGCCCAGAAGGGTTTGCCGTTTTCGTCTTTCTTCGTCAGCGCCTGGTCGACCCAGTCCCAGACGAACCCGCCCTGCAGGCGCGGATGACTGCGAAATGCCTGCCAGTATTTGGCGAACCCGCCAAAGCTGTTGCCCATCGCGTGGGCATATTCACAGAGGATCAGCGGGCGAGTTTCATCCGGCATGCCGATCCATTTTTTGATTGCCCATTTTGGCACCGCCGGGAACGGCTGGTCCTGATCAACACGAGCATACATCGGACAGACAATGTCGGTTGCCGCCGTATTCGCCCCACCGCCTTCGTACTGCACGGGGCGCGTTGGATCGGTAGTTTTCAGCCAGCGGTAAAGCGCATCATGGTTTGCACCGTGCCCGGACTCATTCCCCAGCGACCAGATGATAATGGACGGATGGTTACGATCGCGCTGCACCATGCGGGTCACGCGTTCACTCATGGCTGGCAGCCAGCGGGGATCGTCAGCAAGACGGCTCATTGGCACCATGCCGTGGGTTTCGATATTGGCCTCGTCCACAACGTACAGACCGTAGCGATCGCAAAGCTTGTACCACAGCGGATGATTCGGATAATGCGAGCAACGGACGGCGTTAAAGTTGTGCTGCTTCATCAGCTCGATATCGCGGCGCATCGTCGCTTCATCCATCACCTGCCCGTTTTCCGGATGATGCTCATGGCGGTTCACGCCCCGAATCAGCAGCGGTTTACCGTTGAGCTTCAGCAGACCCTTGCTGATTTCAACCCGGCGAAAGCCGACGTCGCATGCCTCGACGTCCAGCACATCACCCTGTGCGTCCCTAAGCGCAATTGTCAGCCGGTAAAGTTCAGGCGTTTCCGCACTCCACAGTGCGGGATCTTTGACGGGGATCGCCACCGCTAGCCGCTCGGCCCAGCGGCCTCGCTCGTCAACCACCGCAGAGCCGGGGCGTTGCGTGACGCTGGCGCATTTTTCGCCGTTTCGCCACAGAGTGATGACCACTTCGCAGGCAGAATAGCAGGACCCTGCCAGCGCGACGTCGATGTTAAGCATTGCGCGGTCGCACTCCACGTTGAGATCGGTCACAACGTGGTAATCCGCAATCTGCGTCTCAGGCTTATGCAGCAGCGATACGTCACGGAAAATACCGCTCATGCGCCACATGTCCTGATCTTCAAGATAGCTCCCGTCGCACCAGCGCAACACCATGACCGCAAGACGGTTCTGGCCTGAACGCAGCGCTGCCGTGAGATCAAACTCGGCGGGCAGGCGGCTGTCCTGGGAATAGCCAATCCACTGGCCGTTGCACCAGAGATGGAATGCTGAGTTTACCCCGTCGAAGATAATGCGGGTTTGCCCGCCGTGCAGCCAGGCGTCATCCATCTCAAATGTGAGCGAGTAACAACCGGTAGGATTCTCTGTCGGAACGCAGGGCGGATTGACGGGGATCGGATAGGTCACATTGGTGTAGATCGGCGTATCAAAGCCCTGCATCTGCCAGTTCGAAGGAACGGGCATCGCGACGGCATCGGTATAATCCTCTTCTACCCATGCCTGCGTAACCTGTTCTGGTGCTGCAAAAAAGCTAAACTGCCACACCCCGTTGAGAGAACGTTTGTTCGGGGTTTTCGCCTCTTCTCTGGCAGAGGCTTCGTCACGCCAGCTGTGAAACGGCGCGTGGGCCGCCAGGCGATTCCACTGCGTCACCCCGGGGTTTTCCCAGTCCCGACGAGCCAGAAGTGCGCTGAGGGTCAGCGTTGATGTGTCAGACATAATAACCTCTTTGCGAAGCGCTCACAATTTCAGTCAACATGCCCTGGCAACAGAGAAGGGTAAAGTGTGCGATCCTCACGTAGCGAGCCGGATCACAAAAGATTTATCCCCGCGCGATTTTTTCAGCCAGCAATGCCAGATTTCTCAGTTGATGGGCAAGCTCTTCCCGCTCAACCCGATCGGCTGCGCGACGGGCGCTCGAATGGCGCGCGATCAGCGTGACGGGAAGCTGCTCTTGCCAGCATTTTTCACTTCTCGTCGGCGTCAGCAGCCATTCCACGCTGCGCTCGCCCGCCTCACGAAAAGCCTGCCGAACGGTGGTCAGCGGCGGTGAAAACCAGGCGCTGTCAGCCGTATCATCAAACCCGACAATCGATATTTGGCCCGGTATAGCAATGCCCTTCTCAACGCAGGCGCGCATCACGCCCAGTGCCATTTGATCGTTCGCGACCAGAATGGCGTCAGGTAGTTGCGATCCGGATAAAAGCTGGTGGCCTTTTTCATATCCGGAGGCGGCGCTCCAGTCGCCATGAACCTCGTCAGCGGCTTCAAGACCGGCTTGCACCAGGGCCGTTTTCCACCCCGCCAGACGCGCACGCGCTGAAACGGAACTCTCTGGTCCACTGAGAAGAGCGATGCGCTGATGCCCCAAAGAAATCAGATGTTCCGCGCCCAGCGCGGCCCCCTGCCCGGCGTTAAATACCAGACTGTTGACCTGCGCTGAAGGGGAAACATCGAGGAACAGAACAGGCACAGGCAAAGCCATTTTCTGAAGCTGCTCTGCGTCAGGATCGTCCAGCGGGACATTGACCAGTAAGGCTTCCACACGCTGAGCCAGCAGTTCCTGCACCGCAGCCTGGCATTGCTGAACATGCTCCACCATTGAAATTAAGACGCTTGCCCCCTGCTCTGCCGCGCGGGATTTTACCGCTGAGACAATTTGCGAGGGTGCATGCAGAGCCAGATCGGTGGTGATCAGTCCCAGCGTACGGGTCCGTTTCCCCGCCAGCTGCTGTGCGCCCCGATTAGGCACGTAGTGCAGTTCGGCCATCGCCTGCTGCACCTTTTCCCGCGTGCGGGTGGAGACGTGCTCCGCGCCATTAATCACGCGGGACACGGTCTGGTAAGACACCCCCGCGAGGAGGGCAACGTCATAGAGTGTGATCGCTTTCATGCAGTCCGGCATCGCTTGATAACAAGCCGCTATTCTGGCACAGCGACGCCATTAAAACATGTGAGCGCTTCGCAAAATTAAACAACCCGCTCTGGCTGAGGAACCGTCTCGATACGCGGCTTTTGACGGAACCACGGCAAACAGAGCTGGATAAGCGGGCCGATGGTCAGGGCGTAAATCACTGTCCCCACACCAAATGAACCGCCAAGCAGGCAACCGATAATCAGAACAGAGACTTCAATAGAGGTGCGCACGCTGCGGATTGACCAGCCTAACCGGGCGTGGATCCCGGTCATCAGGCCGTCGCGCGGACCTGACCCAAAACCTGCACCGATATACATCCCGGTTGCTATGGCGTTCGCGACGATCCCGGACACCAGCAGCGCGATGCGGACAGGCAGCGAACTCAACTCAGGGATTAAGGCCATTGAAGCATCTGCCGCCAGGCCAATACAGATAACGTTACTGAGGGTGCCCAGCCCGGGCATCTGACGCAGCGGGATCCACAGCAGAAGCACCGCCGCACCGGTCACAATGATGACCGTACCAATGGTCATCCCCGTTTGTAAGGCCACCCCAAGGTGAAAGACGTCCCACGGATCGACGCCCAGATCCGCACGAATAAACATCGCGGTGGAAAGGCCATAAAGCCCTAAACCGACATAAAGCTGTAGCAGACGACGTACCATTTTTTATCTTCTCCAGTGAACCAGAGTTTTATATTGGGTCAAAATGGCTCTATGATTAATGTCCAGTTTCTAAATAGTGGACTGCATATGTCATCTCGTCGTTTTGGAAGCCAGTCTCTGGCACGCCTTTTAGGCCACTGGCAACAATCCTCGTCGCGTACGCCGCTCTGGCGTCAGCTGGCCGATGCATTACGTCTGCTTATTCTGGATGGCAGACTGGCGCTGAATACGCGGCTACCGGGTGAGAGGGAATTAGCCAATACGCTAAACGTCAGCCGAACCACCGTTGGCAGCGCGCTCGCCCATCTGCGGGAAGAGGGTTATCTGGAAAGTCGCCACGGCAGCGGCTCACGCGTGATCCTGCCGGATACCCGCGCGGTACCGACGCTTTCTGCGGCCAGCGCGGCGCTGGACCTGTCCACCGCCGCACTCAACGCCGGGCCCGAAATCCATCAGGCGTATACCCATGCGCTGACGGCGATTACCCAGCACCTTGCGCTGACGGGCTATGACCAGCTCGGGTTGCCCGCGCTGCGGGAAGCCATTGCCGCACGCTATACCGCGCGCGGGCTGCCAACGCGGGCAGACGAAGTGATGGTCGTAAATGGTGCCGTCAGCGGCTTTGCGTTGGTATTGCGCATGATGACCGGGCCAGGCGATCGCATCGTCGTCGACCATCCAACCTACCCGCTGGCGATCGCCGCTATTCAGGGGGCACTCTGCCGACCGGTAGGCGTATCACTGCCTGAAAGCGGCTGGGATACCGACGGTTTCGCGGCAACGCTTGCCCAAACGGCCCCGCGCCTGGCCTACCTGATGCCGGATTTTCATAATCCAACGGGACGCTGTATGGACGCCGCCACCCGTCAGACGATCACCGACATCGCCGCGCGGACGCGTACCACGCTGGTCGTGGACGAAACCATGCTCGATCTCTGGTTTGATGCGCCGCCGCCGCCCCCTCTGGCAGCGTTTAATCCTGGGGCAGCGGTGATTACGCTGGGCTCTGCCGGGAAAAGCTTCTGGGGTGGACTGCGTCTCGGCTGGATCCGCGCCTCTTCACGCACCATCGCGGCGCTCGCTCAGGCGCGCGATACGCTGGACCTCGGTTCCCCTATGCTGGAACAGCTGGCAACGCTGTGGCTTATCGAAAACAGCGACACCTTTTTGCCCGCTCGCCGGAAAATGCTGGTGGAACGACGGAACAGGTGCGGGGAACTCCTGCGCGAGCATTTCCCGGACTGGACCTTCCATGAAGCCGAAGGCGGGCTTTCGTACTGGATTGAACTGCCGGGGATGCTGGCAACGCAGCTCGCCGCACGGGCTGAGACGATTGGGATCAACATGGGGACCGGCACGCGGTTCGGTCTTTCAGGGGCATTTGATCGCTATTTGCGTATGCCTTTCTCACTTGAACCGGAAGAACTTGAGCAAGCGTTATTGAGAATCAAGCCGTTGTGGCTCGCCCTGAACCAAACCACGCCCTCGATTAAACGGAGCCTGGTGTAAAATTTTTTCGTAAATAATAAAAACAGCTGACTGTCATAGAGGCAGTCAGCTGTTTTCACCGATCAGGAATTAGTGCTGAGGAGGAATCGGGAAACCTTTCAGTGAAATAACAAAATCTTCACCCTCTTTCTTTATTTTTGCGCCGGTATCACACCAGTCAGACGCAATACGAAAGAACTCATCACTTCCTACATTCCAGCCAAGACGTACATGTTTGACGTAGCCTGAACGCAACAGATCGCAGGCCTCTTTGTAGTCATGGGCGGTCGACAGTTGTTGTTTCATTTTCTCTTCTTCAGAAGTTTACGTAGTGCCTTGATTTCTTTAGGAGTAAATGGAGAAACGCTCTCTTCTTCCGTATGCTGATTATCAATATCCTCTTCCGATACTCCCGCCTCTTCTACTGCTTCAAACGCCAGCAGCAGCAGTTTCTCTGTGGTCACGCTTAAATTCTCATTATTTACTTCGGCATAGTGGCGAAGTCTTTCTTTTAGCGCTTCATCAATTTTAACATTCAAAACCGCAGTAGCCATAATTGTCACTTCCCTTCGGAAACCGTGTTTAATTTAATACACGAAGTTAACTTTCTAATCCAGATATATATTTTTTGCTTATGACGGAAAAAAGACACCCGATAATAAAATGACAGTCTATTATTACAGGTTTATGACAATATTATTTCAGTTAAATGAAAGATATATTTCCGGGCTTATAAAAACCACTTTATCTATAAGGATTAATAGCCTGAGAGCAAAGGTATCTAAAGCAGAAGATTTTTTGGGGGAAGAAATGGGTGGGGGCCCTGCCAGCTACATCCCGGCACACACGTCGTCTGCCCTGGCTGCTTCCTTCCGGACCTGACCTGGTGAACAGAGTAGCGTTGCGGGAGAACCAACAGAGCCCCCATTGAGAGCGTTGTTAACCAACGCGCTGGCGCATTATCCCTATGCCGCCCGTCAATTGCAAGCCATGGGCATCTGGATGCTGGTTTATTGCGCAAACTTAAGCGGCAATCGCCTTCATCTTCGTTTACCATCACACTTCATTACGACCCACTGGAGTGATAAATGGACGAACATGACTCTTTCCCGCAACGCGTGTGGCAAATCGTGGCCTCCATCCCGGAAGGGGTTGTCACCACCTACGGTGAGGTAGCGCGTCTTGCAGGCTCACCGCGTGCGGCACGTCAGGTGGGTGGCGTTCTGAAGCGGCTCCCGGAAGGAAGTGCTTTGCCGTGGCATCGTGTGGTGAATCGTCACGGTGCCATTTCGCTTACCGGGCCGGATTTGCAGCGTCAGCGTCAGGCGTTATTGTCAGAAGGTGTGCAGGTGTCAGGTTCGGGACAGATCGATTTGCAGAAATACCTTTGGGTGTACTGAACCCTCTCCCGCAGGAGAGGGTAAAGGCAGGAATTACAGCTGCGTAGGTGGGGTTGCGACAGCCGGCTGGTTAGTCTGAGGCGCAAGCGGAACTTCCGTTTGCTGCACCGGGACCAGATTCAGGTCAACTTTTGTTCCACCGTTGTTAATCGCTTCGTGCACCGTGTCGGTAATAAAGACCAGTTTATCGTTGATCGTTACCGCCGCACTCAGCAAGATACGCGCATTTGGCTGCACATCTGCTGGGTTGTAAGGCAGTACGAAGCTAAATGGTGCCTGTTTACCTTCGGTGCGAACCGCACGCTGCGCCAGCACTTTCGACGGTGCATCAGCCAGTGAAGCATCAGACAGCGTTACCGTTAATACCGCATCCGGCGGCAGAGCCACTCTTTGCTTGATCCAGATCGTACCGGACACATTTGGCTGCTGAATTGACTGCTGTGAAAGTGTAGTAATCCCGTTCGGGTCAGCTGCGGGCACCGGCACCTGAGCGCTCTTACCTGCACAGGCGGACAACGCCACCGCAATAGCTATACCACTTAGCATAGGCACGAGTTTCATTGAAGTCTCCTTATCATCAATGCACCAGCGGGATCGATCCCATCCGATGTCGTTTCATTCACATAACGTATTCAAGTGTGGCACAAATCAATGATTAACGCCTGAATTCCCCCCGATATTCAGACTAATCTACCCATCGGACCACTTTCATTTCTGCGTTATACTCTGCGTATCTTTCGCCACGGCGTTTATTGAGGACGACTATGAGTCAGGCACTGAACAATCTGCTGACATTACTGAATCTGGAAAAAATTGAGGAAGGACTCTTTCGCGGACAGAGCGAAGATTTGGGTTTACGCCAGGTCTTCGGTGGGCAAGTCGTGGGACAAGCGCTGTACGCAGCCAAGGAAACCGTCCCGACCGACCGTCTGGTGCACTCCTTTCACAGTTACTTCCTACGCCCTGGCGATAGCGCAAAACCCATTGTCTATGACGTTGAAGTGCTGAGAGATGGCAACAGTTTTAGTGCTCGCCGCGTGGCAGCCATTCAACATGGCAAACCGATCTTTTACATGACCGCCTCTTTCCAGGCGCCTGAACCGGGCTATGAGCATCAAAAAGTGATGCCGCCAGCCCCTTCGCCTGACGATCTCAAATCGGAAACCGATATCGCCCGCGCGCTGGCGCATCTGCTTCCGCCGCAGGTAAAGGAGAAGTTCCTCTGCGATAAGCCGCTTGAGATCCGCCCTGTTGAATTCCATAACCCGATGAAAGGCCACACTGCAGAACCGAAACGTCAGGTCTGGATGCGTGCCAACGGTACAGTGCCGGAAGATCTCCGCGTTCATCAGTACCTGCTGGGCTATGCGTCTGACTTTAACTTCCTGCCTGTGGCGCTGCAGCCGCACGGCGTGGGGTTCCTGGAAAAAGGGATGCAGGTCGCCACCATCGACCACTCGATGTGGTTCCACCGTCCATTCAACATGAATGAGTGGTTGCTCTACAGCGTGGAAAGTACGTCGGCATCAAGCGCGCGCGGCTTTGTGCGGGGAGAGTTTTATACGCAGGATGGCGTGCTGGTGGCCTCGACGGTGCAGGAAGGGGTGATGCGTAATAGAGGGTGATGTAAAAAGCCCGGTGGCGCTACGCTTACCGGGCCTACGGATTGTGCAGTTGTAGGCCGGGTAAGGCGAAGCCGCCACCCGGCAAGACACTCAGATCATGCGTTATACGCATTCTCGCCGTGGCTGTTGACGTCCAGACCCTCGCGTTCCTGCTCTTCCGGTACGCGCAGGCCGACAGTCATGTCCGCCAGCTTATAGCCAATAAAGGCCACGACAGCAGACCACACAACGGTGATGGCAATACTTTCCAGCTGTACCAGCACCTGGTGAACCATGGTGACGCCTTCCGCATAACCCACGCCGCCCAGTGATTTGGCTGCAAAGATCCCGGTCATGATACAGCCGACAATGCCGCAGACGCCGTGGACGCCAAATACATCGCAAGGGTCGTCAACGCGCAGAACACGTTTCAGAGCGGTAACGCCCCACAAACCCGCAAGGCCTGCAACCAACCCCACCAGCAGCGCACCACCTACACCCACGTAACCACAGGCTGGCGTGATACCGACCAGACCGGCAATAGCACCCGAACAGGCACCCAGCAGAGACGGTTTACCGCGAACGGCCCACTCGCCAAAGACCCAGGAGAGGATTGCACCCGCCGTTGCGACAACGGTGTTCACGAAGGCCAGCGCGGCGATTTCGTTAGCGGCACTTGCAGAGCCTGCGTTGAAGCCAAACCAGCCAAAGTAGAGAATCGCCGTACCGGTAAACACCATCGGCAGGTTGTGCGGCTTGAACGCTTCTTTCCCGAAGCCCACACGTTTGCCAATCAGGTAGGCACCCACCAGGCCCGCGACTGCGGCGTTGATGTGTACAACGGTGCCGCCCGCAAAGTCCAGCGCACCATGGCTCGCCAGCAGACCGCCGCCCCATACCATATGCGCGATAGGCACATAGGAGAGCGTCAGCCAGACCACCACGAAGATCAGAACGGCAGAGAAACGAATACGCTCAGCAAGCGCACCCACAATCAGCCCGACGGTGATGCAGGCAAACGATCCCTGGAAAGCGACGTGGATGTACTGATAGAAGCTGCCCATCAGCGCGGTCAGCTCGATATTTTTCAGCATCACCCAGTCGAAGTTACCAAAGAACGCATTGCCCGTGCCGAACGCCAGCGAGTATCCGTAAACTACCCACAGCACGCAGACCAGCGCGAACGTTACCGCAACTTGCGTCAGCATGGAGAGCACGTTCTTGCCGCGGATCAGGCCGCCGTAAAACAGCGCAATGCCCGGAATGGACATGAACAGCACCAGCGCGGTGCTAATCATCATAAAGGCGTTATCGGCTTTGTCTGCCACGGCAGGCGCAGCCAGAGCCAGGCCCGGCAGCAGTGCCAGCGACCCCAGAGCCGTTTTGAGTGTTGCTATCTTCATTTTCTCGATCCCTATCACTGTGTGCCAGGAGTTACTTACAGAGCCGCTTCGTCAGATTCGCCGGTACGAATGCGAATGACGCGCTGCAGTTCGGCAACGAAAATTTTGCCGTCGCCAATTTTGCCGGTGTAGGCCGCTTTGCTGATGACATCAATGACCTCATCAAGCTGGTCATCCGCAATCGCGACATCGATTTTTACTTTTGGCAGGAAATTCACGCTGTATTCCGCACCGCGATAAAGCTCGGCATGACCCTTCTGACGACCAAAGCCTTTCACTTCGGTGACAGTCAGTCCCTGAATACCCATTGAAGACAACGCTTCACGTACGTCTTCGAGTTTGAATGGTTTGATTACAACCGTAACCAGCTTCATAAATCCCCTCCAGTCAGAATTCGGTAATGGCCGCAGCTAACACGTAAGGGACATTGCAAGGGGTGTGCCAGAATTGAAAACAGCGAGAAAACGGCGGGCAATGAGCCAGGAATGGGGTTCAATACCGAACGGGTGAAAAAAAACGCACCATGGCAGTGCACAGTGCGTTTCAGTTTTGCACCAACAGGAATGACTGTTAGCAGCTTGCCTGTTTTTGGTGCATCAGGCGCTCAGCGACTCTTCTTCGCGCGCGCTGGCTGCCAGCTCTTCACCTGCCAGCTGCAGCTGGTACATCTGCCAGTAGCGTCCTTTCTCTTCCAGCAGTTGTCTGTGCGTACCTCGCTCAACGGCCTGTCCACGATGCAGCACCAGGATGGTATCGGCATCGACAATGGTTGAGAGGCGATGCGCGATGACCACCAGCGTGGTGTGATCCCGAACAGCGGCTAGCGCCTGCTGGATGGCCTGCTCGGTACCGGAGTCAATGCTGGCCGTCGCTTCATCGAGAATCAGCACCTGCGGCGTTTCAATCAGCACGCGCGCCAGGGCCAGCAGCTGTTTCTGCCCTACGGAGAGGTTATTCCCCTGCTCGCCTAGTTTCGTATTGATACCCTCACTGAACCCGCGCGCCAGATCGGCCAGCTGCACTTTCTCCAGCACCTCCCAGACCTGTTCCTGGGTAAAAGGCCGACCCAGCGTGACGTTAGCGTAGAAGGTATCGGCCAGTACGACCGGGTCCTGTTGCACCATGGCGACGCCCTTACGCAGCACATTGTGGCTGAGTGATGCAAGCGGGCGTCCATCGAGGCGGATCTCACCTTGCGTTAACGGATAGTAGCCCATTAACAGACTGGCGAGCGTACTCTTGCCGCTGCCGGTATGCCCCACCAGCGCCACGAAGCCGCGCGACGGTACCTCAAGATTAATGTCCTGTAAGACAAGCTGGTCATCGCGGTAAGCAAACGAGACCTTATCAAAAGCAATCGAACCGCTTTGCAGAGGACGTTCATCATCGCCATAGGTTTGACGCGGTCTGTCCATCAGCTCGAACACGCGTTCACCGGCGACCACCGCCTGTTGCAGCATCGATTGCTGGGTAGTGAGCTCAATTAGGGGTTCGTTAAGGCGCCCCAGATAGCTGATGAAGGCATAGAGCACCCCAACCTCAATGGTTCCACGCGTTGTCAGCCCAAACAGCATCAGCAGCCCACAGAGGACCAGCGCCGAGAACAGGCTAAGCAATGGACGCAGCAGGAAGCCGTCCAGACGTAACGTCTGCATACGCGCCATATAGTGCGAACGGCTGGCTTCGCCCATGCGCTCGCCAAAGCGCGCCTGCTGGCGGAACTGCTGGATGACGCTCATGCCGTTGATCACTTCATTGAAGCCATCATTGATGTCGGCCAGATAAGCGCGCACCCGGCGAACAATCGGCGTGCTGTAGCGCTGGTAGATCACCATAACGATCAGCACCGCCGGGAAGATAGTGATCGCCACCAGCGCCATACGCCAGTCGAGGCTGAACATGGCGACCAGCATCGCACCGATTAGCGCGGCGCTGCGCAACACGGTTGCCACTACGGTGACGTAGAGATCGCGGATCACTTCAGTATCGTTGGTCACGCGCGAAATTACCTGCCCGACCGGCTGGGTGTCAAACTCGCTCAGCGGCTGGCGCAGCGCGGCATCCATGACATCCGTACGCAGCTGCTGCACCACGCCCACGGCTGCCCGGTTAAAGAGCAGCGACTGGGCATAGTGCAGCCCTGCCGCCGTTAACTGTAGCCCAACGTAGGCCACACCTAAGCCTGCGACCAGCCCCCACGGCAGATAGCTTTTCGCCACCATATTGTCGATGAAATAGCTGATAAGCAGGGGGCCGCTGACTTCGGCAATCGCCGCAATCCACAGCAGAAGCACGGCAACCGAAAGCGGTTTACGCCATGGCGAACCGTAGGCCAGAAGGCGTTTGAGCGTCGGCCACATTGTTCCGAGCTTACGCATGGGTCGCCTCCTCATCCAGCGCCGCTTCCAGCTGCTGATAACGATACATGTCGCGATACCAGCCCGGCTGTTCCGCCAGCTGCTCGTGCTGCCCGCGCTGGGCGATATGCCCATGCTGCAACACCAGAATTTCACTGGCTTCCGTCAGCGCCGACAGTCGGTGGGCGCTGATGATCACCGTGCGTCCTTCTCCCCACTGACGAAGATTGTGCAGGATCTGATGCTCAGTACGACCATCAACGGCGGAAAGCGCATCGTCCAGGATCAGGATTTCAGCATTCAGCAGCAGCGCACGCGCGATCGAAATTCGCTGCTTTTGTCCGCCTGAGAGCATCACCCCGCGCTCGCCGACTTCCGTTTCATAGCCCTGCGGCAGACGCAAAATATCGTCATGAACGCTGGCTAAGCGCGCCACATGTTCAATCTCGTCCTGTGTTGCCGAAGGATGACCGAGGGCGATATTGTTCGCGATGGTATCGGAGAATAAAAACGGCGTCTGGCTCACCACCGCCAGGCGGCTACGCCAGCCGTCCAGCAGCAGGTTCGACAAGGGAATGTCATGAAAACGAATATCGCCCTGCGTCACGTCGAAGTGGCGCTGCAGCAGAGAGAGAACGGTGCTTTTTCCGGCTCCCGTTGGGCCGCAAATTCCCAGCATCTGTCCGGGCTGCAGCGTGAAGTTCACGCTTTCGAGCACCGGATGCGTCGTCTGCGGATAGCTAAACGACTGAATATCGGCTTTCACGGTTCCGCGCCCGTCGGGAACGGCTTCGCTGCCGTCCTTCACCACCGGCGCTTCCGCCAGCATCGCGCGAATACGGCTGTACGCGGCGCTGCCGCGCTCAACGATGTTAAACATCCACGCCAGCGCCAGCATCGGCCAGATCATCAGCCCCAAATACATGGCAAAGCTGGTCAACTGACCGAGGGTCATGGAACCCTGCACCACCATCCAGCTCCCGCCGCCAATCGCCAGCATATTCGCCATGCCGATGGCGATATAGATCGTCGGGTCAAACCGGGCGTCAATACGCGCCACGCGCATGTTTTTCGCGCCGGTATCCGCCGCATCGGCGGCAAACAGTGCGGACTGCCTGTCTTCCAGGCCGAAGGCTTTGATCATGCGGATGCTGGTCATACTCTCCTGGGTGCGATCGTTGAGCGATGAAAACGCCGCCTGCGCCAGCTTGAAACGCTCGTGGAGCTTTTCACCGTAGCGGTTGATCGCCAGCGCCATCAGCGGCATTGGCAGCAGCGCCAGCAGGGTCAGTTGCCAGCTAATCTGGGTCGACATCACAATCAACACAGCGCAGCCCATGACCAGTGAATCCACCAGCGTCAGCACCCCTTCCCCGGCGGCAAAGACCACGCGGTCCACGTCGTTGGTAGCGCGCGCAATGAGGTCACCGGTCCGGTGGCGCAGATAAAATTCAGGATGCTGGCGGCTCAGTTGGCGGTAAAAATCTTCACGCAGCTCAACGGCCAGCTGATAGGACGCACCGAATAAGAGCACGCGCCAGACGTAGCGCAGCAGGTATACAATCACCGCGGTCAGCACCAGCGTGCCGACCCACATCAACACCCGTGCGGTGGTGTAATGCTGTTCGGTGACGCCATCCACGACGTACCCCACCACTTTCGGCGGGATCAGCTGCAGGATGGCAATGATAATAAGCAGGCATACCGCGCCGAGGTAGCGTTGCCACTCCCGACGAAAGTACCAGCTTAATTGGGCAAATAATCGCACGCGGTTTGTTCCTGAAGGTATTTTTCGAAGTTATTCAATGGGTAATGCTGTGGTGTATTTTATCTGTTCCATCGCGAAGCTTGAGGTGACATCCGACAAGCCCGGTACGCTGTTGACCAGCCGCTTGTAGAAATCATCATAGCGCTTCATATCGGCCACCTGGACGCGCATCAGGTAATCGTATTCTCCCGCCATACGCCAGAAGCCGAGCACCTCGGGCATCTCAGAAACCTGAGTGACAAAGCGGCAATACCATTCGCTGCTGTGGTGCTGCGTTTTTATCAGGACAAAGGCCGTCAGTCCAAGCCCCAGTTTTTCGGGATCTAATAACGCCACACGGCCCAGCAGCACGCCGTCATCTTCCAGCTTCTTGAGGCGTTTCCAGCACGGTGTGGTGGTCAGATTAACGGCATCTGCTAACGCCTGCAAAGAGAGGGTGCAGTCCGTTTGCAACAATGAAAGCAGCTTGCGGTCAATTTTATCTAGCATACCCACCTCGCAGAGAAAATTTTTCTCCCTACATTCTATTTTAAAGGCCAGATAGCAACAATTTTTTCTGTGCTTTTCGCTATGCTAGGCACAAAATGACAAACGGATAACTACGATGAATAGCACCTGGGTTAAACATGCGATCAGCGAAATCAATGCCGACTATCAGCGCTCGGCGGATACGCACCTGATTCGCCTTTCCCTGCCGGGATTTGACGGCATTCAGCTCTATCTGAAAGACGAAAGCACTCATCCTACCGGTAGCCTGAAGCATCGTCTGGCACGTTCCCTGTTCTTATACGGTTTATGTAACGGCTGGATTAAAGAAGGCACCACTATCATTGAATCCTCATCCGGTTCAACGGCGGTGTCTGAAGCCTATTTTGCCCGCCTGCTGGGCCTGCCGTTTATCGCGGTGATGCCTTCCTGCACTGCCAGACGCAAAATCGAACAGATCGAATTTTACGGCGGACGCTGCCACTTTGTGGAAAGCGCCTGCGAAATCTACGCCGCCTCTGAAATGCTGGCGCGCGAGCTGAACGGCCACTATATGGACCAGTTCACCTTCGCCGAGCGAGCCACCGACTGGCGCGGCAATAACAACATTGCCGACAGTATTTTCCGCCAGATGACCCACGAGCCGCACCCGGTTCCGTCGTACATTGTAATGAGCGCCGGTACGGGCGGCACGTCTGCCACTATCGGCCGCTACATCCGCTGTCAGGGCTACGATACCCAGCTGATGGTGGTTGACCCCCAGAACTCCGTGTTCCTCGACTACTGGCAAAACCGTAACGCCGAACTGCGTAGCCCGGTGGGCAGTAAAATTGAAGGGATTGGTCGCCCGCGCGTGGAACCCTCTTTCATTCCCGACGTCGTGGATGAGATGATGCGCGTGCCGGATGCCGCAAGCGTGGCAACGGCGCACTGGCTGGAGACGCAGCTTGGCCGCAAAGTGGGCGCGTCGACGGGCACCAATATGTGGGGCGCACTGCAGCTTGCCGCACGCATGCGCGAAGAGGGCCGCACCGGTTCCATCGTCACGCTGCTCTGCGACAGCGGCGAGCGTTATCTCGAGACCTACTACAACGCGGAGTGGGTGCAGGCCAACATCGGCGATATCGCCCCGTGGAAAGCGCAGATTGCAGAGCTGGTGAAATAAAAAAAGCCAGACCGAAGTCTGGCTTGCTGGAAGGGTCTCACTATTCGGGGGAATACGGGAGGTTGTTGTTGTCCAGCCAATGCGTCAAAAAATGGGACACCGCTTCATTGCCGCAGTGTCCGATAACCGGCAGATGGGGAAGTTCTGCTTTTAGCTGCGCCATCGCATTCCCCATGATCAGACCGCGACCGACGCTGCCCAGCATCTCGCGGTCGTTCATGGCGTCGCCAAACGCCATGCAATCCTGCATCGTTAAGCCCAGGTGGTCGCTCAGAACCGCCAGGGCTGAACCTTTGTTACAGCCCACCGGCAGCACTTCCAGACAATCCACCGCCGAGAAGGTCAGATGCGCCCGGTCGCCCAGCGCCTCATTCAGCTGAATCCGTAAGCAACAGAGATCGTCATGATCGCCGCAAAAGCAGATCTTGGTGACCGCATGGGCGGGGATCCGTCGCAGATCGATAAGCTGGTATTTAAAGCCGCTGTAAACATGCGCGTGCAGTAATTCCGGGATTTCGCTGCCGGTAAACCAGCCCCCATCGTTAAAGACGTGGATGCTGGCCTGTGTATCCCAGGTGCTGTGCAGCACGATATCCGCCACTTCAGGGTTGAGATCCTGTCGGTGCAGCACATCGCCTTCCACAGAGTGAATTCGCGTCCCGTTGCCGGTGATCAGAAAGGCGTCGAGGGAAAACGCGCCCAGCAAATGGCGCATTTCCAGCACATGACGACCGGTGGCAAACGTCAGGGTGACATCACGCTCGCGCAGGCGCTTCAGGGTACTCAGGGTTTTCTCCCCCAGACGGTGATCCGGCATTAACAGCGTGCCGTCCATATCAAATGCCGCAAGCCTGGCCATGATTACTCCTGAAAATGTGAAGCGATTAACTTGTGTATCAGTATCGTGTGAGATATACGGAAGTAATAGTGAATAGATGATAATTATTGTTCCGGGTTTCTTATGCGCCAGCTTAATCGTCTTAATCAGTATCAGCGACTGTGGCAACCTTCCGAGGGTGCAACGCAACAGGTCACTATCAGCGAGTTGGCCGCCCGCTGTTTTTGTAGCGAGCGGCATGTCCGAACGCTGCTGCGTCAGGCTCAGGAGGCAGGATGGCTCAGCTGGCGAGCGCAGTCTGGTCGCGGAAAGCGGGGTAAGCTGACGTTTCACGTCACCCCGGAATCGCTGCGCAATGTGATGATGGAAGAGGCGCTGAAAAGCGGGCAGCAACATAACGCCCTCGAACTGGCACAGCTTGCGCCTGAGGATTTACGTGCGCTGCTGCATCCATTTCTGGGCGGCCACTGGCAAAATGATACGCCTACGCTGCGTATCCCCTACTACCGCTCGCTGGATCCCCTTCATCCCGGATTTTTGCCCGGTCGGGCGGAGCAACATCTGGCCGGGCACGTTTTCTCCGGGCTGACGCGCTTTCACGGCAGCGGCAGCGAACCGACGGGGGATCTGGCGCACCACTGGGAGGTCTCGGCAGACGGCATGCGGTGGCACTTTTACATCCGTTCCACCCTGCACTGGCATAACGGCGATAAAATCGAGACGGCACAGCTTCAGCGAAGCCTGACGGCGCTGCTGGTGCTGCCAGCCCTGCGTAAGCTGTTTCAGAGCGTATTACGCATTGACGTCACCCACCCGCAGTGTCTGACATTTACCCTCCATCAGCCGGATCACTGGCTTGCGCACCGCCTGGCGACATACTGCAGTCGCCTCGCCCATCCCGACCAGCCCATGACGGGTAGCGGTCCTTTCAAACTGAGCGTGTTCGATCCTGAATTGGTTCGTCTGGAAAGCCACGAGCAGCACCATCTTAGCCACCCGCTGCTGAAAGCGATTGAATACTGGATCACGCCGACGCTGTTTGACTACGGACTTGGCACCAGCTGTCGTCATCCGGTACAAATCGCCATTGGCGAGCTTGATGAACTGGAAAACCTGCGGCTGGTGAGCAGCAGTACCAGCCTGGGGTTTTGTTATCTCACGCTGAAGCACAGCCCACGCCTGAACAAAATGCAGGCACAACGGCTGATCAATATCATCCATCTCTCGACGCTGCTGCACACGCTGCCGTTGAATGAGGGGTTGATCACGCCAACGGCAGAACTCCTGCCCGGCTGGGGTATACCGCAGTGGCCTGATTTAACGGATGTTCGTCTGCCTGAGACATTGACGCTGATTTATCATCTGCCGGTTGAACTCCACACCATGGCAAACCAGCTGAAACAGTATCTTACACAGCAAGGCTGTGAGCTAAGGGTCATTTTTCACGACGCCAAAACATGGGACGGATGCCAGCAACTGGCTGAGGCGGATATCATGATGGGTGACAGGCTGATTGGGGAAGCGCCAGAGTATACGCTTGAGCAGTGGCTACGCTGTGATGCGCTTTGGCCCCACCTGTTAAGCGCGCCACAGTTTGCTCATCTACAAGCCACGCTGGATGCGGTTCAGACCCAGCCCGATGAACTGGCGCGGCATGCTGGCCTGAAAGCCATTTTTAGCCAGCTTATGGAAAATGCGGTGATTACACCGCTATTTAACTACCAGTATCAAATCAGCGCCCCACCAGGCGTTAATGGTATCCGGCTTAATACCCGTGGCTGGTTTGATTTCACCGAAGCCTGGCTTCCTGCCCCCAAATCGTGAAGAAGCTGGTCGGCGCTGAAGTCAGGCGTTAACATACTGTTTTTACCGTAACTGTCGAGATGATTTATGAAACGTGCTGTCGTCGTGTTCAGCGGAGGACAAGATTCCACTACCTGCCTGGTTCAGGCTCTTCATCAGTACGATGAAATTCACTGCGTGACTTTCGATTATGGTCAGCGCCACCGCGCTGAAATCGACGTGGCCCGTGAACTGGCTCTGAAACTGGGCGCACGCGCGCACAAGGTGCTGGACGTTACGCTGTTAAATGAACTGGCCGTGAGCAGCCTCACCCGGGACAGTATTCCCGTCCCGGACTACGAACCCGATGCCAGCGGCATTCCGAATACCTTCGTGCCGGGCCGTAATATCCTCTTCCTGACCCTGACGGCGATCTACGCTTACCAGGTAAAAGCCGAAGCGGTGATCACGGGCGTGTGCGAGACCGACTTCTCCGGCTACCCGGACTGTCGCGACGAGTTTGTGAAAGCGTTAAACCACGCCGTCAATCTGGGGATGGCGAAAGAGACGCGCTTTGAAACCCCGCTCATGTGGCTGGATAAAGCCGAAACCTGGGCGCTGGCGGACTACTGGGGCAAGCTGGACCTTGTTCGCAGCGAAACCCTCACCTGCTATAACGGCATCAAAGGCGACGGTTGCGGCCAGTGTGCCGCCTGTAACCTGCGTGCGAATGGGCTGAACCATTATCTTGCCGATAAAGTCGGCGTGATGGCCGCGATGCAGAAAAAAACCGGGCTTAAATAGGCCTACTTGACCGTGCTGTCGAACAGTTTCACACCGGCAGCACGGGTGACCTTCATCAGCGTTGTCAGAGTTGGGTTGCCGTTATCAGACAAGGTTCGGTATAGCTGCTGACGGGAAAGACCCGATTTAGCAGCAATTTCACCTATGCCGCCGCGGGATTCGATGACCTGACGGAGTGCAATGAGATAGGCAGGGATCCCCTGATCTTCATAAATTTCTTCCAGTGCTATTTGCAGGTAAAGTTGAGCATAGGAAGGGTTCTCACGAAGCATTTTCACAACCGCATCGTGATGACTGACAGAACTTGAATATTGTCGTTTAGAGGTGCTCATCTGTTTTTCCTTTCGATAGATGATCTTTCAAGTAATCTACCGCCTGTTTAACATCTTCTCTTTGACTCTTCTTGTCACCCCCGATGAGTAACAACAAGACCCTCTGATGCTCTACGGCAAAATAGATCCTGTAACCGGGACCACTATCAATTCGCATCTCCCAAACACCTTCTCTAAGGTATTTGTAATCTCCAAAATTACGTTTTATTGCGCGGTTAATACGCATAAGGATCCGTAAAACGGTCTCCGGATCCTTACGCCTCATCCTTGCTACCCACTCCTCGAACGGAATTTTTCCGTCACGGGTCCGGTAACGTTCAACAACGTAGTCCCTGTCCATTATTCTATCCCTGAAAAATCCTTTTGTCTTTTATAAAAGACAAATTTTCTAAGCGATCATCAGCTCCAGCTTTTCTCGCAACTCCCCTTCCAGCGGCAGCGCTTTCTGCGTTTTCAGATCGATACAGACAAACGTAATCATCGCATCAGCTACCACCTGCCCTTCCGGGTCTAGCGTCACCACCTGGCTTAACACCCCGCTTTTGCCATTGATCTGTTGCACCTGGCTGGTCACCGTCAGTACATCGCCCAGCACGGCCGGACGGCGGTAGTTGATGTTGATATTGACGACCACGAACGCGATGTTGTGCGCGGTCAGCCACTGAAAGCTTTCGCTGTTTTCCAGCCCGTCCCAGCGCGCCTCTTCAAGAAACTCAAGATAGCGGGCATTGTTCACGTGCTGGTAAACGTCGAGATGGAAACCGCGTACTTTGATTTTTGTCTGCATAGCGCAATAGCCTTTACTGTTATTGTAGGATGAGAGGTCATAACTGGTATGACCTCTTTATCCTGGCAAAATTTGGCCGCAGTGCAAGAAATTGCGTAATTACAACGTCAGGTGTGAGAGGTTGCGCTCAACCAGCGCGCTCCCCATTCCCGGTACCTGTTTGAGATCGTCGACCGTTTTGAAAGGACCATACTCTTCGCGGTAGCTGACGATAGCCTGCGCTTTTTTCAGCCCGACGCCATTCATGACGCGGGCGAGATCTTCCGCAGAGGCCGAATTGATGCTTACCCGCGTACCGTCATCATCGGTATTTTTACCGACGTCAGTCGCTTTGGTTTGCCCCTGCACCGACGCTGCCGCGTCAGACTTGCTCTGCGTAGCCTGTGGTTTAGCGGCGGGCGTCACCGCCAGCGCGCCCGCGCTCATCCCGGTGGTGGCAATGGCCAGCGTAATTAACAGTGCTTTGATTCCACGTTTCATGCTGTTATCTCCTTGTTTGTTGACAGCCACGTCACGATAGCCGCCGGGTAAAACGGGCACAAACAGCAGATTGCAGAAATGGAAAAGGCCGCGAAAGCGGCCTTTAGTTTTTGCAGAGCGTTACGAAAATCTGCGAGCAGACACGTAATTACTGCTGCTGAGTCATCACATCACCCAGCTTGATTTTTGCTTCTTTACGCAGGTTGCTCATCATGGCTTCGAAGGCAATCTGGGCATTGTTCTGGGTAATCCCCTGAACCATCGCTTTCTTCTGTGCTTCTGGCAGCGTGCCCGCTTTCACTTCATCCAGCGCCAGCAGAACGACGTTACCCTGCATATCGGTTGTGGTGCCAAAGCTTGGTTTATCCTTCGCAGGCAGCGTCAGACCAAACGCGGCCTGGCTGATTGGGTCCTGACCGGTACGGCTCAGCGTTTTCGCCTCACCGAAGCTCAGGCCAGCGGCTTTCAGCGCGTCCTCTTTACCTGCTTTCAGGTCAACCAGGATCTTCTCAGCATCCAGTTTTGCCTGCTGCTCAGCTTTGTTGTGCTTAACCTGCGCAACAACCTGATCTTTCACTTCCGCCAGCGGCTTAACGGCTTCCGCTTTGTGCTCACTGACACGCAGAACGAATGCACGGTCACCGTCAACGGTAATGATGTCAGAGTTGCTGCCCGGCGTGCCGTTCTCGCCCACGAGACCACCGTTGAAGATGGCGTCAGAAACCGGCTTGAAGTTCAGCTCTTCCGGCAGGTTGTCGCGTCCAAACCAGCCTGTTTCAACCGCTTTGACACCCGCCGCCTGCTCTGCACCCGCCAGAGATTCATTGTCGTTGCTCGCCGCATCGCTCACTTTCTGCTGCAGTGCGTAATAAGCATCCAGCGCTTTTTCCTGTTTCACTTTCGCCGCGATATCGTCGCGAACGTCAGCCAACGGCTTGGTTTTTGCCGCGGTGATGTCGTCCAGACGCACGACCAGGAAACCAACGGAAGACTTAACGACGCCTGACAGCTGGCCTTTCTCTTTCAGACCGGCATTTTTCAGCTCGTCCGGCGTGGTCGCATCTTCCAGCCAGCCCATATCACCGCCGTTTTTCGCAGAGATAATGTCGGTGGATTTTGCTTTCGCGACGGTCGCGAAATCAGCGCCTTTGTTCAGCTCGTCCAGCACGGCTTTGGCATCTGCCTCGGTCTTCGTCTGAATCACGCTGTAGCGGTTACGCTGCGGCTGAGTGAACTGATCCTGATGCTGGTCGTAGTAAGACTGGATTTCCGCGTCAGTCGCGGTTTCCTGCAGCGCAGCCGCATCCAGTTTGATGTAGCTAATGCGGAACTGCTCAGGCGCAACGAAAGTGTTCTTGTTCTGCTCGTAGTAAGCGTTAACTTCTGCGTCGCTCACCTGCTGCTTTGCCGCCAGCGCATTCACGTCGATTGTCGCTTCACGCACGACACGCTGCTGAGCCACCAGCGCAGCCAGTTCGTCGGTTTCACCTTTGAGCATGAAATCGGTGCCTACAACGGCATTGATGAGCTGCTGAGTGGTCAGCTGGTTACGCAGCGCCTGCGCGTACTGATCGGCAGTCATGCCCATCTGGTTTACGATGCTGTTGTAACGGGCGTTGTCGAATTTGCCGTTAGACTGGAATGCCGGGGTTGAGAAGATGGCTTTTTTGACCTGCTCATCGCTAATGCCCAGACCCAGTCCCTTTGCATACTGATCCAGCAACGCTTCATCGATAAGGCGATTAAGCGTCTGCTGACGCAAGGTTTTCATATAGCCTTCGTTCGCTGCCAGTTCAGAGAATTGATCGCCCAGCTGTTGCTGCATACGGTTACGTTCACCGGCGAAAGCGTTCTCGAACTGCCCACGGCTGATCTCCTGGCCGTTCACTTTTGCGGCATAGTTCGCGCCACCGCCGATAAGGTAACTGCTCACGCCGGTCAAAATGAACGACACGATAATGATACCGAAAATAATCTTGAGCACGAGACTGTTAGCAGCCGTGCGTAAGCTGTCCATCATGGTGTAACAACACTCCGCTGTAGGTGACTGGTTACCTGACGCTGACGGGAAATCCTTACCGTCGCGCGTAAAGGCGTATTGTGACAAGAAAACGGGGCGATTGTCAGCCCACAACTCGCATAAACTCGCACAAATCAGGTCTGGACAAACAAAAAAGGCACATCAAATGATGCGCCCTTGTACTTTTCGGCTTCCCTGAAGCGGGAAAGCAATCAGTTTACTGCGTCTTTCAGCGCTTTACCTGCACGGAAACCCGGCACTTTAGCGGCAGCAATGGTGATCTCTTTACCGGTTTGAGGGTTGCGGCCAGTACGGGCAGCACGCTCTTTAACAGCAAAAGTACCGAAGCCTACCAGCGCAACGTCGTCCCCAGACTGCAGAGATTCAGTAACAGAAGCAATTAATGCATCTAACGCACGTCCAGCTGCAGCTTTAGAAATATCAGCACCAGCAGCAATTTTGTCAATCAGTTGAGATTTATTCACTGTTCTCTTCCTCTCTTTTATAATTTATATCGCACCTGAATCCTTCACAGCGCGACCGCGCAGCAGTTATATCAGGCCTGCCATGACCTTACAACACCCGTTGTTGATGGCTAACCCAATCAGCAATCTAAATTAGCTATACAAAAAAGGCTGGCAAGTGCGAAATGACTTACCAGCCTTGTTTTTATTGACGCTCTTTGCGCGAGGTCACTATTTTGCGGTTACAACCTGCATTCCGGAGGGTTCATTCTGCAGTGCGAGACTAAGAACTTCCTCAATGCGTTTCACCGGATGGATCTGCAGATCGGCAATCACGTTGTCCGGAATCTCTTCCAGATCGCGTTTATTTTCGTAAGGAATCAATACGGTTTTGATCCCACCGCGATGTGCCGCCAGCAGTTTTTCTTTCAATCCACCGATTGGCAGTACCTGACCACGCAGGGTAATTTCACCGGTCATCGCCACGTCGGCACGCACCGGGTTGCCCGTCAGACAGGAAACCAGCGCGGTACACATAGCAATACCCGCACTTGGGCCATCTTTCGGCGTCGCCCCTTCCGGAACGTGAACGTGGATGTCGCGTTTTTCGTAGAAATCCGGGTTAATACCCAGTTTTTCCGCGCGCGCGCGCACCACGGTCAATGCTGCCTGAATGGACTCCTGCATCACTTCACCCAGCGAGCCGGTGTAGGTCAGCTTGCCTTTGCCCGGCACGCAGGCGGTTTCGATGGTCAGCAGATCGCCACCCACTTCCGTCCATGCCAGACCGGTCACCTGACCAACGCGGTTTTCATTGTCTGCGCGACCGTAATCAAAGCGCTGTACGCCCAGGTAGGCGTGCAGATTGTCGCCGTTAATCACGATGTGTTTCAGGCTCTTATCCAGCAGCAGCTGTTTCACCGCCTTACGGCACAGTTTAGAAATTTCACGCTCAAGGCTACGCACGCCCGCTTCACGGGTATAATAGCGGATGATGCCAACAATCGCGCTGTCCTCAACGGTCAGCTCGTTCGCTTTCAGCGCGTTACGCTCAATCTGCTTCGGCAACAGGTGCTGTTTCGCAATGTTCAGCTTCTCGTCTTCGGTATAGCCGGAGAGACGGATCACTTCCATACGATCCAGCAGCGGGGCCGGAATGTTCATGGAGTTGGACGTCGCCACGAACATCACATCGCTCAGGTCGTAGTCCACTTCCAGGTAGTGATCGCTGAACGCCACGTTCTGTTCTGGGTCAAGCACTTCCAGCAGCGCAGACGCCGGATCGCCACGCATGTCTGACGACATTTTGTCGATCTCATCAAGCAGGAACAGCGGGTTTTTAACGCCCACTTTCGCCATCTTCTGGATCAGTTTACCCGGCATTGAACCGATGTAGGTACGGCGGTGACCGCGGATTTCCGCTTCATCGCGTACGCCACCCAGCGCCATGCGGATATACTTACGTCCGGTCGCTTTGGCGATGGACTGACCCAGAGAGGTTTTACCTACCCCTGGCGGCCCTACCAGACACAGGATTGGGCCTTTGATTTTGTTCACACGGCTTTGTACCGCGAGGTACTCAAGAATGCGGTCTTTCACGCGCTCCAGGCCGTAGTGGTCGGTATCCAGGATCTCCTGAGCCTGACGCAGATCTTTTTTGACCTTGCTGCGGGCGTTCCACGGAACCTGTACCATCCATTCAATGTAGCCGCGCACGACGGTCGCTTCAGCCGACATTGGAGACATCATTTTCAGCTTCTGCAGCTCGGCTTCCGCTTTCTCTTTCGCCTCTTTCGGCATCTTCGCCGCGTCGATCTTACGCTTCAGCGCTTCGTTTTCGTCCGGCGCGTCGTCCATCTCGCCTAGCTCTTTCTGAATGGCCTTCATTTGCTCATTCAGATAGTACTCACGCTGAGATTTTTCCATCTGCTTTTTCACGCGGTTGCGAATACGCTTCTCAACCTGCAGCAGATCGATTTCAGACTCCATCATCGCCATCAGATATTCCAGACGTTCATTAACGTCGGACATTTCCAGCACGGACTGTTTGTCAGCCAGCTTCAGCGGCATGTGTGCAGCGATGGTATCCGCCAGACGCGCAGGATCGTCGATGCTGTTCAGCGACGTTAGCACTTCTGGTGGGATTTTCTTGTTCAGCTTGATATAGCCTTCAAACTGGCTAATCGCGGTGCGCACCAGCACTTCCTGCTCGCGCTCATCAAGCTCAGGCGAATCAAGGTACTCTGCCTTGGCAGAGAAATGTTCGCCATCGTCTGACAAAGTGGTAATACGCGCACGCTGCAGGCCTTCTACCAGCACCTTCACGGTGCCGTCAGGCAGCTTCAGCATCTGCAAAATAGAGGCCACGGTCCCGACGGTGAAAAGATCGTTTACACCCGGCTCATCCGTTGATGCTTCTTTCTGCGCCACCAGCATGATTTTTTTATCATGATCCATGGCGGCTTCGAGGCAACGGATAGATTTTTCCCGCCCTACAAATAAGGGTATGACCATGTGCGGATAAACCACCACATCGCGCAACGGCAATACGGGGATTTCAATGCGTTCAGAACGCTCAGGATTCATAGAGCTCTCTCTTAGTTTAGTGTCCGCCAGGTAAACTGGTTATGTCACTGTGCTTCACACAACCATTAACATGTAACCAGTATATGGGGATGTTTCCCACACATTCAACGCCATGAATACGGAAAAAGTAAAGGGGAGATAAAATCCCCCCTTTTTGAATAACTGCTTGTATGATTTGGTGAATTATTCGCCAGATGCCTGCTGAGCTTCCGGTTTGCCGTAAATCAGCAGCGGCTTGGTCTGCCCGCCGATAACGGACTCGTCGATAACCACTTTTTCGACATCTTCCATGGACGGTAGATCGTACATAGTGTCGAGCAGTGCTGCTTCAACGATAGAACGCAGGCCACGCGCGCCGGTTTTACGAACCATTGCTTTCTTGGCGATCGCGTCCAGCGCTTCGTCACGGAATTCCAGCTCAACGCCTTCCAGATTGAACAGCGCCTGATACTGCTTGGTCAGCGCGTTTTTCGGCTCTTTCAGGATCTGGATCAGCGCGTCTTCGCTCAGTTCATTCAGCGTTGCCACAACCGGCAGACGACCAATGAACTCAGGGATAAGACCAAATTTGATCAGATCTTCCGGCTCAACCTGTGACAGCAGCTCACCTTCGTTTGGTTTTTCGGAGGTGGATTTCACCGTCGCGCCAAAACCAATGCCGGAGCCGGTTTCAACACGGTGAGAGATCACTTTATCGAGGCCTGCAAACGCACCGCCGCAGATAAACAGGATTTTGGAGGTATCAACCTGCAGGAACTCCTGCTGCGGATGTTTACGACCGCCCTGCGGTGGAACGGCGGCAACCGTACCTTCGATCAATTTCAACAGCGCCTGCTGCACGCCTTCGCCCGATACGTCACGGGTGATGGACGGGTTGTCAGACTTACGGGAGATCTTGTCAATCTCATCGATGTAGACAATCCCGCGCTGCGCTTTCTGTACGTCGTAGTCGCACTTCTGCAGCAGTTTCTGGATGATATTTTCAACGTCTTCACCCACATAACCGGCTTCGGTCAGGGTGGTAGCATCAGCCATGGTAAACGGAACATCTAGCAGACGCGCCAGCGTTTCGGCCAGCAGCGTTTTACCGGAGCCGGTTGGGCCAATCAGCAGAATGTTGCTTTTACCCAGTTCCACGCCGTTACTGGTATCGCCGTTACGCAGACGTTTGTAGTGGTTGTATACCGCCACTGCCAGCACTTTCTTGGCCTGCTCCTGGCCGATGACGTAGTCGTCAAGGTGATGACGAATTTCATGCGGCGTTGGCAACGCGCTACGCTCACGGTGTGGCGCAACTTCTTTAATCTCTTCGCGAATGATGTCGTTACATAAATCGACACATTCATCGCAGATATACACGGACGGCCCGGCAATCAGTTTACGCACTTCATGCTGGCTTTTGCCGCAAAAAGAGCAGTACAGCAGTTTGCCCGAACCATCTTTGCGTTTATCTGTCATGAGTCCAAACCTCTTTTTAAGTTCTTTGTGCCGCACATGACGACGCAAATGCCAATCTCAGACGCAAGCTGCTTAAAGCAGCGTGCCGCCCTACTTTAGTATAGCGGCACACTCGCGTCGCGGGCATCAATTACGATGGGTTAACACGGAGTCGACTAAGCCGTACTCAACTGCCTCTGGAGCAGAGAGGAAGCGATCGCGCTCGGTATCGCGCTCGATCTGCTCGAGGGGTTGACCCGTATGCTGCGCCATAAGTTCATTCATGCGCGCTTTAACTTTCAGAATTTCTCGGGCGTGGATTTCGATATCCGTCGCCTGGCCCTGGTAACCGCCCAGCGGCTGGTGAATCATCACGCGGGAATTAGGCAGGCAGAAACGCTTACCCTTCGCCCCTGCAGTTAACAGGAACGCGCCCATAGATGCAGCCTGACCCATACAGATAGTGCTTACATCAGGCTTGATGAATTGCATGGTGTCATAAATGGACATACCTGCGGTAATCACGCCACCAGGGGAGTTAATGTACAGGTAAATGTCTTTTTCTGGGTTTTCCGCTTCCAGAAACAGCATCTGCGCCACGATCAGGTTAGCCATATGGTCTTCCACCTGGCCGGTCAGAAAGATAACGCGTTCCTTGAGCAGACGGGAATAGATATCAAAAGAACGCTCACCACGTGAGGTCTGTTCAATAACCATTGGCACCAGAGCCATATGGGGTGCAAAGTTATCTCGTTCGCCACTGTATGACATTTCCGTCTCCTGGATCTAAATTGAAAACACCTGCTGTACTGATTGTAACCTTATGGACGGATTATCAGCCAGTCTCATTCATCGTGATTCCATACTTATGGGGTTCACATTGCCCTATTTCAAGCATAACAACCTTTTGTTGTTACGCTAACACTGAAAGGGCGTTTTAGCACTCTTCCTGGGCTATTGGTGTGATAAAAAAAACCCGTCGCCAAAAGGCAACGGGTTTTTGTTCAAACTTTAAACCGTTGGGGCGAAATTACGCCTGCTGGTTCATCAGTTCGTTGAAAGAGGTCGCTTTTTCGGACACTTTAGCTTTCGCCAGTACCGCTTCAACAGCCTGCTCTTCCAGTGCGACGTTGCGCATGTTGTCCATCAGCTCTTTGTTCTTACCGTAGAACTCGATCACTTCTGATGGATCTTCGTATGCAGAAGCCATCTCTTCGATCAGGCCTTTCACACGCTCTTCGTCAGCTTTCAGCTCGTGGGTACGAATCACTTCGCCCAGCAGCAGGCCAACAACAACGCGGCGTTTCGCTTGCTCTTCGAACAGCTCGCGTGGCAGTTCCATCGCTTGCTGCTGGTTGCCACCGAAACGCTGTGCAGCCTGACGGCGCAGTACGTCGATTTCGCTGTCGATCAGGGCAGCAGGAACGTCGATGTCGTTCGCTTTCACCAGACCGTCAATCGCCTGAGATTTCACACGGTTACGCACAGCGCCGTTCAGCTCGCGCTCCATGTTCTTACGCACTTCGGTACGCAGACCAGCAACAGAACCATCTTCCACGCCGAAACGCTTGATGAATTCTTCAGTCAGTTCTGGCAGTTCGCGCTCTTCCACTTTCTTCAGGTTGATGACGAACTTCGCTGCTTTACCTTTCAGGTTTTCAGCGTGATATTCTTCCGGGAAGGTCACGTCGATAGTGAACTCTTCGCCAGCCTTGTGGCCTTTGATACCGTCTTCGAAGCCTGGGATCATACGACCCTGGCCCATTGCCAGTACGAAGTCAGACGCTTTGCCGCCTTCAAACTCTTCGCCGTCTACAGAACCGGTGAAGTCGATGGTAACGCGGTCTTCAGCGTCAACAGCACCTTCTTTCTCTTTCCAGTTCGCCTGCTGCTTGCGCAGGGTGTCCAGCATGCCGTCAACGTCTTCGTCAGTCACGGAAACAACAGGTTTCTCAACTTCGATAGACTCCAGACCTTTCAGCTCAACTTCTGGGTACACTTCGAACTCTACGGAGTAGGTGAAGTCTTCGCCCAGTTTGTATTCGCCTGGAACGTAGTTCGGCGCGCCGGCCGGATTGATTTTTTCTTTGATGATCGCATCAATAAAGTTACGGCTCATCAGTTCACCCAGCACATCCTGACGCACGGAAGCGCCATAACGCTGAGCAACAACATTCATTGGTACTTTGCCCTTGCGGAAGCCGTCAATACGTACTTTTTTTGCTACGTTGACCAGCTCGCTTTTCACAGCAGTTTCGATGCTGTCAGCAGCGATAGTAATCGTTACACGGCGGCCAAGGCCTTGAGTGGTTTCAACTGAAACTTGCATCTTGTTACCTCAAAAAAATCACAGTGCTCGGTCAACTCTGAATCTGTCTGTTTTACCGGGATGCTCTCTTAGTGCAGATTCACATTCCCTGTCGCCAGAATCATCCCGAAGACATTCAATAAGACGCGGCATTATAGCGGCATCACTTAGGTGAGTCGAGAACGGTTGGGGCATGTTGCTGCGGCTTTTTTCACACTTTAAGGCTATTTTTAGCCTTAAAATCGCACCATCCGCTCAAAACTCAGACAAAACAAAACGGCCCGGAGGCCGTTTTGAGGAAATCTGTATGCAACATACTGGAAAAGCTCCAACCGTTGCAAATCCGATTTATCAGGCTATGGTGCCTGCGCCGCGACAAGGCGGTGATGCGAATACCGTATCCTGCAAGCCTTCCCATTCCTTAATGGTGTAGGTATGCAGCGCCAGCGCATGTACGGTTGTGGAGAGTTCTTCCGTCAGGGTACTGTAGATCAAGCGATGTCGGTTCAGGAAACGCTCTCCCAGGAAACGATCGCTGACCAGAACCACTTTAAAGTGGCTTTCAGAACCCGCCGGTACGTTATGACGATAGCTTTCGTCGACAACTTCGAGAAACACAGGGTTGAACGCTGCCCTTAATTTATCTTCTATCTGCTCACGTATCATCATGAAATTACTCCTCCGACAACGCCAGGATGTCACCCATCCCTTTAAATGTTAGCCGCTTTTACCGTTTCCATTACACCTTGACAACAAATATTTAGTTTTCGTCTGATTTTCTCATTCAAACGAATGAAGTTCACTGTGAGGCTCATACGTTTTGTCATACACGGATTGAGAAAAACGGTGAACTGGTCAGTTTTCGGACAAGGCGATGAATTTACATGCGTTGACCACTTCCCCTCGCCGTTAGCGATGTTATGATGGCGACAATTTTTCTCTTTATATGCTTACGATTCGTTGAGAACCTGAAAATGTTAAAAAAACTCTTCTTTCCGTTGGTAGCACTTTTTATGCTGGCAGGCTGCGCAACCCCGCCAACGACTATTGATGTGTCACCAAAAATTACCCTGCCTCAGCAGGATCCAAGCCTGATGGGTGTGACCGTGAGCATTAACGGTGCCGATCAGCGTCAGGACCAGGCGCTGGCAAAAGTGACCCGCGATAACCAGCAGGTTACGCT
This sequence comes from Enterobacter sp. JMULE2, assembly GCF_013337145.1. Taxonomy (NCBI): domain Bacteria; kingdom Pseudomonadati; phylum Pseudomonadota; class Gammaproteobacteria; order Enterobacterales; family Enterobacteriaceae; genus Enterobacter; species Enterobacter sp. JMULE2. Next base: position 120,281 of record NZ_SGWD01000015.1, on the reverse strand, counting down.
GACCGCCTCCCGCGACCTGCGCTTCCTGCTGCAGGAAGTGCTAGAGAAGCAGATGACCTCTCGCGGTTATATGATTGGGCCAAGCGGCGCGGTTGATCTGCAGATCATCGTGAACAACCTGTACGCTGACGTCTCCCAGGGTAACGTGCGCTACAACATCGCGACCAAAGCGGATATCGCCATCATTGCTACCGCGAAAAACGGCAACAAGATGACCAAAAATTACCGCGCCAGCTACTCTGTTGAAGGTGCGTTCCAGGCATCCAACCAGAACATTGCTAACGCGGTAAACAGCGTGCTGACTGATACCATCGCCGATATGGCGCAGGACACCAGCATTCATGACTTCATCAAGCAGAACGCTCGTTAATTCTGCGCACTGACCCGGCGCTTAGCCGGGTCAGTTTCAATAAAAACATGTCCAGTCACTACTTACGCATTTTCCAGCAACCGAAATCAGCCATTCTGCTGATCCTCGGTTTCGCCTCCGGTTTACCCCTCGCGCTCACCTCCGGCACCTTACAGGCGTGGATGACCGTCGAGAATATCGATCTCAAAACCATCGGCTTTTTCTCGCTTGTCGGCCAGGCTTACGTCTTTAAGTTCCTCTGGTCTCCGGTGATGGACCGTTATACGCCGCCGTTCCTCGGGCGGCGTCGCGGTTGGCTGGTCATGACTCAGGTGCTGTTACTGCTGGCCATTGCCGCCATGGGCTTCCTCGAACCTTCCACGCAATTGCGCTGGATGGCGGCGCTTGCGGTGGTGATTGCCTTCTGTTCCGCGTCGCAGGATATCGTGTTCGATGCCTGGAAAACGGACGTGTTGCCTGCGGAAGAGCGTGGTGCGGGTGCCGCCATCAGCGTGCTGGGCTATCGACTGGGCATGCTGGTTTCCGGTGGACTCGCACTGTGGCTTGCTGACCGCTATCTCGGCTGGCAGGGCATGTACTGGCTGATGGCCGCACTGCTGATCCCCTGCATTATTGCCACCCTGTTCGCGCCTGAACCGAGCGATGTGATCCCGGTTCCACGCTCGCTGGAGCAGGCCGTCGCTGAACCATTGCGTGATTTTTTTGGCCGCAACAATGCCTGGCTGATTTTGCTGCTGATTGTCCTGTATAAGCTCGGCGATGCCTTTGCCATGAGTCTGACCACGACCTTCCTCATACGCGGCGTCGGTTTTGATGCCGGGGAAGTTGGCGTGGTGAATAAAACGCTGGGACTGTTTGCAACTATCGTCGGCGCCTTGTACGGCGGCGTGTTGATGCAGCGGCTGACGCTGTTCCGCGCCCTGCTGATCTTCGGCATCCTGCAAGGGGCGTCGAACGCGGGCTACTGGCTGCTGTCGATTTCCGATAAGCATATGATCAGCATGGCGGCAGCCGTGTTCTTTGAAAACCTCTGCGGCGGAATGGGAACGGCAGCCTTTGTCGCCCTGCTGATGACCCTATGCAACAAATCATTTTCGGCCACGCAGTTTGCCCTGCTTTCAGCACTTTCCGCCGTGGGCCGCGTTTACGTCGGCCCCATTGCAGGCTGGTTCGTTGAATCCCACGGCTGGCCGACATTTTATCTCTTCTCGGTGGTTGCCGCCGTGCCGGGGATTTTATTGCTGCTGGTGTGTCGTCAAACGCTGGAATATACCCAGCGTACTGAACACTTTATGCCGCGTACCGAATATCACCGCGCCTACCGTTTTGCCTTACGGTTGTTAACGGTGGGGTGCCTTGCGCTGGGATTGTGGCTTGTCGTACTCATCATTAATGCAACCACCTCTCTGACGCTCCCGCTCGAAACGCTCCTGCTCGACGTGGGTGCCCTGCTCGCCATCGCCGGGATCCTGATCGGGGGACTTCTCGATTTTCTGGCATTGCGCAAAACGCAGATGAGCTGAAGAAAAAAACGAAAGGTTATTTCCCGTTGTAATCACGAAGTGAAATTATAACGGTGAAATAACCGACAATCGCGAAAAAAAATATTTGTTGTTTTGTGCGGGATAGCTTCTGGAAATTATTGGAGTCAATTCCAAACTCTATTTTCTCATTAAACGATTCAGCATTTGAAACATTGAATTTTCGTTTTTTAGTTGTCTTTTTATTGATAATTAATTGTTAATTTTTTGTGTGTTTTTAACAATGGTTATACCAATTGCCCCTTTTAGGGTATGCTTGGGGGTCCTTTCGTTATAAAGCCCGCGCCATGCGGCTTATGTCTTAAAAAGCGACATAATTTGCAACACTTGTGACATGTGCGGCAGAACCCAGTAACACCTTCCTGACACAGGCCTAATGATGTTTACAGTAATGTAACCTTCCCGTAAAATGCCCCCACACTTTAAACGCCACCAGACTCCGTGGAATTGAGGTCGTTAAATGAGACTCGGGAAATACAATAAAAGTTTGGGATGGTTGTCATTATTCGCGGGCACTGTATTACTCAGTGGCTGCGATTCTGCACTACTAGACCCCAAAGGACAGATTGGACTGGAACAACGTTCACTGATTCTGACGGCATTTGGCCTGATGATGATTGTGGTTATTCCAGCCATTTTGATGGCAGTTGGTTTCGCCTGGAAGTATCGTGCGAGCAATAAAGATGCGAAGTATAGCCCTAACTGGTCACACTCCAATAAAGTGGAAGCTGTGGTCTGGACGGTACCTATTCTGATCATCCTGTTCCTTGCCGTTCTGACCTGGAAAACCACTCACGCACTTGAGCCAAGCAAACCGCTGGTTCACGATGAGAAACCTATTACCATTGAAGTGGTCTCCATGGACTGGAAATGGTTCTTCATCTATCCAGAGCAGGGCATTGCTACCGTGAATGAAATCGCCTTCCCGGCGAACACTCCGGTTCAGTTCAAAGTGACCTCCAACTCCGTAATGAACTCCTTCTTCATCCCGCGTCTGGGTAGCCAGATTTACGCGATGGCCGGTATGCAGACTAACCTGCACCTGATCGCGAATGAAGCAGGCACCTATGATGGTATCTCCGCCAGCTATAGCGGCCCGGGCTTCTCAGGTATGAAGTTCAAAGCTATCGCAACGCCAGACCGTGCCGCTTTCGACCAGTGGGTTGAAAAAGCGAAGCAGTCTACTAACACCATGTCTGACATGGCGGCGTTCGAAAAAGTGGCTACGCCTAGCGAATACAACAAGGTGGAGTACTTCTCTAACGTGAAACCAGATTTGTTTAAAGACGTCATTGGCAAATTTATGGATCACGGCAAGAGCATGGACATGACCCAACCTGAAGGCGAGCACAGCGCGCACGAAGGTATGGAAGGCATGGACATGAGCCACGCGGAAACCGCTCACTAAGGGGCCGAGGAAGAAAATGTTCGGAAAATTGACACTGGATGCAGTGCCCTACCACGAACCCATTATCGTGGTTACGGTGGCTGCAATTATCATCGGTGGCGCAGCCTTACTGGGCTTGATCACTTACTTCGGTAAGTGGAGCTACCTGTGGAATGAGTGGCTGACTTCGGTTGACCACAAAAAACTCGGCATCATGTACTGCATCGTCGGTATCGTCATGTTAATTCGTGGCTTTGCGGATGCGATCATGATGCGTAGCCAGCAGGCACTCGCCTCGGCGGGTGAAGCCGGCTTCCTGCCGCCGCACCACTACGATCAGATCTTTACCGCCCACGGCGTTATCATGATCTTCTTCGTGGCGATGCCGCTGGTTATCGGTCTGATGAACGTTGTCGTTCCGCTGCAAATCGGCGCGCGCGACGTGGCGTTCCCGTTCCTGAACAACCTGAGCTTCTGGTTCACGGTTGTCGGCGTTATCCTGGTTAACCTGTCACTGGGTGTGGGCGAATTTGCTCAGACCGGCTGGCTGGCGTACCCGCCGCTGTCAGGAATTGAGTACAGTCCGGGCGTTGGCGTCGACTACTGGATTTGGGCGCTTCAGCTCTCCGGTGTCGGTACGACCCTGACCGGTATCAACTTCTTCGTGACCATTATCAAGATGCGTGCCCCTGGCATGACCATGTTCAAGATGCCGGTATTTACCTGGGCATCTCTGTGCGCCAACATCCTGATCATTGCGTCCTTCCCAATTCTGACCGTCACCATCGCGCTGCTGACCCTGGACCGCTACCTGGGCACCCATTTCTTCACGAATGATATGGGTGGCAACATGATGATGTACATCAACCTGATTTGGGCCTGGGGTCACCCGGAAGTGTACATCCTGGTTCTGCCGGTCTTCGGTGTGTTCTCCGAAATCGCTGCAACCTTCTCGCGTAAACGTCTGTTTGGTTACACCTCTCTGGTGTGGGCAACCGTCTGTATTACCGTTCTGTCGTTCATCGTTTGGCTGCACCACTTCTTCACCATGGGTGCGGGCGCGAACGTAAACGCCTTCTTCGGTATTACGACCATGATTATCGCCATCCCTACCGGGGTGAAGATCTTCAACTGGCTGTTCACCATGTACCAGGGCCGTATCGTGTTCCACTCAGCAATGCTGTGGACCATCGGCTTCATCGTCACCTTCTCCGTAGGTGGGATGACCGGCGTACTGCTGGCGGTACCGGGTGCTGACTTCGTGCTGCACAACAGTCTGTTCCTGATTGCGCACTTCCATAACGTTATCATCGGTGGCGTGGTCTTCGGCTGCTTCGCTGGCGTAACCTACTGGTGGCCAAAAGCGTTCGGCTTCACGCTGAACGAAAAATGGGGTAAACGCGCGTTCTGGTTCTGGATCATCGGCTTCTTCGTCGCATTTATGCCGCTGTACGTGCTGGGCTTCATGGGCATGACCCGTCGTCTGAGCCAGCAGATCGATCCGCAGTTCCACCCAATGCTGATGGTTGCAGCGGGCGGCGCAGTGCTGATTGCCTGTGGTATCGCGTCTCAGCTGATTCAGTTCTACGTGTCTATTCGCGACCGCGACCAGAACCGTGACCTGACCGGTGACCCATGGGGTGGCCGTACGCTGGAGTGGGCTACCTCTTCTCCACCGCCGTTCTATAACTTTGCCGTTGTGCCGCAGATCCATGAACGCGACGCATTCTGGGAAATGAAAGAAAAAGGTGAAGCGTACAAGCAACCTGCTCATTACGAAGAGATCCACATGCCGAAAAACAGCGGCGCGGGCATCGTGATTGCCGCATTCGCAACGGTATTTGGTTTCGCAATGATCTGGCACATCTGGTGGATGGCGATTGTTGGCTTCGCAGGCATCGTAATCAGCTGGATTGTGAAGAGCTTTGACGAGGACGTGGACTACTACGTACCAGTCCGTGAAGTTGAAAAGCTGGAAAATCAGCATTTCGACGAGATTTCTAAAGCGGGGCTGAAAAATGGCAACTGATACTCTGGCGCACTCAACTGCCCACGCGCATGCTGACCATGCGCACCACGATACAGGACCGATGAAAGTCTTCGGTTTCTGGATCTACCTGATGAGCGACTGCATTCTGTTCTGCTGTCTGTTCGCAACCTATGCCGTTCTGGTGAACGGCACAGCGGGCGGCCCGACCGGTAAGGACATCTTTGAACTGCCGTTCGTTCTGGTTGAAACCGCACTGCTGTTATTCAGCTCCATCACCTACGGCATGGCGGCTATCGCCATGTACAAAAACAACAAGAGCCAGGTTGTCTCCTGGCTGGCGTTGACTTGGTTGTTTGGCGCTGGATTTATCGGGATGGAAATCTATGAATTCCATCACCTGATCATGGAAGGTTTCGGTCCGGATCGCAGTGGCTTCCTGTCCGCGTTCTTCGCGCTGGTCGGTACTCACGGTCTGCACGTGACCTCTGGTCTGATCTGGATGGCGGTACTGATGTTCCAGGTATCCCGTCGCGGCCTGACCAGCACTAACCGTACCCGTATCATGTGCCTGAGCCTGTTCTGGCACTTCCTGGACGTGGTATGGATCTGTGTGTTCTCTGTTGTCTATCTGATGGGGGCGATGTAATGAGTCATTCAAACGATCATGGCGCTTCCCACGGCAGCGTAAAAACCTACATGACAGGTTTCATCCTGTCGATCATCCTGACGGTGATCCCGTTCTGGATGGTGATGAACGGTTCTGCGTCTAAGCCGGTTATCCTGGGCGCAATCCTGGTAACCGCTGTGATTCAGATTCTGGTGCATCTGGTTTGCTTCCTGCACATGAACACCAAGTCCGATGAAGGCTGGAATATGACGGCCTTTATCTTTACCGTGATTATCATCGCTATCCTGGTAGTCGGTTCCATCTGGATTATGTGGAACCTTAACTACAACATGATGGTTCACTAAGAGCGGCGAGTATGTTTAAGCAATACCTGCAAGTAACGAAACCAGGCATCATCTTTGGCAACCTGATCTCCGTGATCGGAGGGTTCCTGCTGGCCTCTAAGGGCAGCATTGATTACACCCTCTTTATCTACACGCTGGTCGGTGTGTCACTGGTTGTTGCGTCCGGTTGTGTATTTAACAACTACATCGACATGGATATCGACAAGAAGATGGAAAGGACCAAAAATCGGGTGCTGGTGAAAGGCCTGATCGCCCCTTCCGTCTCGCTGGTGTACGCCACCTTGCTGGGTATTGCTGGCTTTATGCTGCTGTGGTTTGGTGCTAACCCGCTGGCCTGCTGGCTGGGGGTGATGGGGTTCGTGGTGTATGTAGGCGTCTACAGCCTGTATATGAAGCGTCACTCCGTCTACGGCACGCTGATTGGTTCTCTCTCCGGCGCTGCGCCGCCGGTGATTGGCTACTGCGCAGTCACGAACGAGTTCGACAGCGGTGCGCTGATCCTGCTGGCTATCTTTAGCCTGTGGCAGATGCCGCACTCCTATGCCATCGCGATTTTCCGTTTTAAGGATTATCAGGCAGCGAACATTCCGGTTCTTCCGGTCGTGAAGGGCATTTCCGTTGCCAAGAACCACATCACGCTGTACATCATCGCCTTTGCTGTGGCAACGCTGATGCTCTCTCTGGGCGGCTACGCCGGGTATAAATATCTGGTGGTGGCGGCTGCAGTGAGCGTCTGGTGGCTCGGCATGGCGCTGCGCGGTTACAAAGTGGAAGATGACAAAGTCTGGGCGCGCAAACTGTTTGTGTTCTCGATTGTGGCCATCACCTCGCTGTCCGTGATGATGTCCGTGGACTTCATGGTGCCGGATTCACACAACCTGCTCACTTACGTCTGGTAAGTGTGCTGAATTGAAAAAGCCAGGTTAATCACCTGGCTTTTTTTTTTGCCCGGCGGCGCTACGCTTGCACGGGCCTACGGGATCGGTAGGTCGGGTAAGGCATCGCCGCCACCCGACGCGGTTTTGCACGATGGTAATATCTCTTAAACAAACACCTATTTACCGCAATTAACACCCCGCCTAAACTAGTGCCTGCTTTTGAACTGAGGTGGCAATGAACGATTATAAAATGACGCCGGGCGAGCTACGCGCGACCTGGGGTTTAGGGACTGTTTTCTCGCTACGGATGCTTGGCATGTTTATGGTCCTGCCTGTTCTGACCACGTACGGCATGGCGCTGCAGGGAGCCAGCGAAGCGCTGATTGGTCTGGCCATTGGCATCTACGGACTGGCGCAGGCGGTATTTCAGATCCCCTTTGGTCTGCTCTCAGACCGCGTTGGTCGTAAACCACTGATTGTCGGCGGTCTGCTGGTCTTTGTACTTGGTAGCGTAATTGCCGCCCTCTCCCACTCTATCTGGGGAATTATTCTTGGCCGCGCCCTGCAGGGCTCCGGCGCGATTGCCGCCGCCGTGATGGCGCTGCTGTCAGATCTCACCCGCGAGCAGAACCGCACCAAGGCAATGGCCTTTATCGGCGTTAGCTTTGGCGTGACGTTTGCGATTGCGATGGTGCTCGGCCCTATCATCACCCACAAACTGGGGCTGCACGCCCTGTTCTGGATGATTGCCGTGCTGGCGACCATCGGGATCGCGCTTACGCTGTGGGTGGTGCCGGACAGTAAAAACCACGTTCTGAACCGTGAATCCGGAATGGTGAAGGGCTGCTTCAGCAAGGTGATTGTCGAGCCGCGCCTGCTCAAGCTGAACTTCGGTATTATGTGCCTGCACATTCTGCTGATGTCCACCTTCGTCGCCCTGCCCGGCCAGCTTGCCGCTGCGGGCTTCCCTGCCGCCGAGCACTGGAAAATCTATCTTGTGACGATGCTGATCTCATTTGTCTCCGTGGTGCCGTTTATCATCTACGCCGAAGTGAAGCGCAAGATGAAGCGCGTTTTCGTGGGCTGCGTGGCGTTGCTGCTGGTTGCCGAGATCGTGCTCTGGGGCTCCGGCCCGCACTTCTGGGAACTGGTTGCTGGCGTACAGCTGTTCTTCCTGGCGTTTAACCTGATGGAAGCGCTGCTGCCGTCGCTTATCAGTAAAGAATCTCCGGCGGGCTATAAGGGTACTGCAATGGGCATTTACTCCACCAGCCAGTTCCTCGGGGTAGCCATTGGCGGCTCGCTCGGCGGCTGGGTGGACGGCCTGTTTGATTCGCAAACCGTGTTTCTGGCCGGTGCGCTGCTGGCGATGGTCTGGCTGCTGGTTGCCAGTACCATGAAAGAGCCGCGCTACGTGAGCAGCCTGCGCGTGGAAATTCCGGAAGAGGTCGACGTCAGTGATGCGCTCAAACAGCGTCTGGAAGCAAAAGAAGGTGTGACTGAAGTGCTGATAGTTCCGGAGGAACGTAGCGCTTACGTTAAAATAGACAGCAAGGTGACCAACCGCTTCGAGGTGGAGCAGGCCCTGAAAGCTTAAAAAAATGCCCGGTTGAACCGGGCATTTTTGTCTTAATCGCGGAAGTTTTTGAACTGGAACGGCTGTCCCAGATCGCCGCCGCGGATCAGCGCCATCACGCCCTGCAGGTCGTCGCGAGATTTCCCGGTCACACGAATCTCTTCGCCCTGGATTTGCGCCTGCACCTTCAGCTTGCTGTCTTTGATGAGCTTCACGATCTTCTTCTGCACCGCGCTCTCAATGCCCTGCTTCAGCTTCGCTTCCACGAACCAGGTTTTGCCGCTGTGGACAAACTCTTCCGGCACGTCCAGCGAGGTACCTTCAATGCCGCGCTTTAACAGCTTGGCGCGCAGAATGTCGAGCAGCTGATTGACCTGGAAATCAGACTCGCTCAGCACCTTAATGGTCTTATTTGCGTCGTTCAGTTCAAACGTCGCCTCAACGCCACGGAAATCGAAACGTGACTCAACTTCACGGCTTGCGTTATCCACGCCGTTACGCACTTCCTGGATATCAACTTCGGAAACAATATCGAAAGATGGCATCTTTTCTTCTCCCTTCATTTTTGTTGCGTTGCATAATACCCGCAACAAGGCATAACTCAAAAGCATAGTCGACGGCGCTATACTTAGGCCGTAACACCTGGCGCAGTTGCAGGTGAGGAGGAACAATGAAAATTACAGTGCTCGGTTGCGGAGCCCTGGGTCAGCTATGGCTGACCGCGCTATGTAAGCACGGACATGAGGTACAGGGCTGGCTGCGCGTGCCCCAGCCCTATTGCAGTGTAAACCTGATTGGTGAAGACGGAAGTATCTTTAACGAATCCCTTACCGCTAACGATCCTGATTTCCTTGCACAAAGCGACCTGCTGCTGGTGACGCTCAAGGCGTGGCAGGTTTCCGATGCGGTAAAAGCGCTGGCCGCGCAACTCCCCCCACAGCCCCCATTTTGCTGCTGCATAATGGCATGGGAACCATTGATGAACTCAAGAGCATCACGCAGCCGCTGCTGATGGCCACCACGACTCAGGCGGCGCGGCGCGATGGCAATATCATCGTGCATGTTGCGAGCGGCGTGACCCATATCGGTCCGGCCCGCGAGCAGGACGGCGACTACAGTTACCTGGCGGACGTGTTACAGAAAGTGCTGCCAGACGTCGCCTGGCACAACAACATCCGCCCTCAGCTGTGGCGCAAACTGGCGGTGAACTGCGTGATCAACCCGCTGACGGCGCTGTGGGACTGTCCGAACGGTGAGCTGAAAAATCATCCTCAGGAGATTGCCGCGCTGTGTGAAGAAGTCGCCTCGGTGATTGAACGTGAAGGCCTGCATACTTCGGCGGATGATTTACGCTATTATGTCGAGCAGGTTATTGATAGTACGGCAGAAAATATCTCCTCGATGCTGCAGGACGTTCGGGCTTTACGCCACACGGAGATCGACTACATCACTGGCTATCTGCTAAAACGCGCCCGCGCGCACGGCATCGCGGTGCCGGAAAACGCCCGACTGTATGACCTGGTTAAACGTAAGGAGAGTGAATATGAGCGCGTCGGCACTGATTTGCCTCGCCCCTGGTAGCGAAGAGATGGAAGCCGTCACCACTATCGATTTGATGGTGCGTGGCGGCATTAAGGTCACCACCGCCAGCGTCGCCAGCGACGGTAATCTGGCAATCACCTGTTCACGCGGGGTGAAAATCCTGGCAGATGCACCGCTGGTACAGGTGGCTGACGGAGATTACGACATCATCGTCCTGCCCGGCGGCCTGAAAGGCGCGGAATGTTTTCGCGACAGCCCGCTGCTGGTTGAAACCGTGCGTCAGTTTCATTTATCCGGCCGCATCGTCGCGGCTATCTGTGCCGCAGCAGGAACGGTTCTGGTGCCGCACGATATCTTTCCCATCGGCAACATGACCGGCTTCCCGGGGCTTAAGGATACGATCCCGGAAGAGCATTGGGTGGATAAACGTGTGGTCTGGGATCCGCGCGTCAACCTGCTCACCAGCCAGGGGCCTGGCACCGCGATTGATTTCGGTTTAAAGATTATTGACCTGCTGGTCGGACGCGAGAAAGCGTACGAAGTGGCGTCATCGCTGGTGATGCCAGCGGGGATTTATAATTATTACGAATAAAAAAGCCGGGTGGCGGCTGCGCCTTACCCGGCCTACAAATGCACGGTACCGTAGGCCCGGTAAGCGAAGGGTATGAACCGGAAACATGGGTAACACTTTAGACCGGATACATGGGTAACAGTTATAACTGGCATAGAAGAGGAGACTCGCTATGCCCTGGACTGAGACCCGACCTATGCAACGCCTTGATTTTATCCGTGCCTGCCATGCAGGTACGGACTCCTTCTCCGCGCTTTGCCGTCTTTTTGGCATCAGCCGTAAAACCGGCTATAAATGGCTTCAGCGTTTTGACCCCGCTGACCTGTCATCTCTCTCTGACCGGTCGCGCGCGCCACACTCCCACTCCCGGACGGTTCCTGATGATATCGCCGGACAGCTTACGGCCCTGAGGCAAAAACACCCTGACTGGGGCCCCAAAAAACTGCGGATGTGGTTGCTCAATCATCATGTCGATTTTACCGTACCTGCTGCCAGCACTATCGGCGATATCCTCAAGCGTGAAGGCCTGGTTCCGGATAAAAAGCGAAAACGCAGGGCCCCGGGCAATCGCCGGCCCCTGACCACCATCAGTGAGAACAACCAGGTCTGGAGCGCTGATTTTAAAGGCAAGTTCAGGTTGCTGAGCAGAGAGTACTGCCATCCCTTCACCCTGACCGACAATCACAGCCGGTATCTTCTGAGCTGCCGGGGAACGGACAGGGAGAGCGAGCCCTTCGTCAGACAGTGCCTGACGGATGCGTTCCTGGAATACGGTCTGCCGGAAGTGCTCAGAACCGATAACGGTCAGCCCTTCGCGGGAACAGGGATAGCCGGACTAAGTCGTCTTGCCGTCTGGCTAATCAAGCTGGGCATCAGGCCTGAGCGTATCAGGAAGGGGCATCCGGAAGAAAATGGCCGTCATGAGCGAATGCACCGCTCCCTGAAAAGTGCGGTGAAACAGGGCAACACCTTCATGACGATGGAAGAACAACAGCGGTGGTTCAGTGGCTACCGGGAAGAATTTAACCACGAAAGGCCGCATGAAGCCCTGGCGGGTGCAACGCCCGGAACGGTATGGCACCCCTCGAACCGACACTGGGATGGCCGTGTTCCTGAATACGCGTATCCGGAAGGCGGTACGGTCTACAGGGTAAAATCGCGGGGGACACTCTATATGGGGAAAAAGGGGACGGTGTTCCTGAGTGAAGCGCTGACTGATGAGTACATCATGCTGGAAGAACAGGATGATGGCCTTGAGGCCATCATCTTTAACGGAATAACGCTTGCGTACTACGACCGAAAAACCGAGAGTGTGCTCCGGATAGACTGAAAAGTGTTACCTATGTTCCCGGTCTGATCTGTCACCTATGTATCCGGTCATACAGAAGCGCCACCGGGCGAGAAACTACGGGCGATACACCTTCACATTGGCAAAGCCCTGCTCGCGCAGATACAGCGCCTGCAGGCGGCTCATCACCCCGCGCTCACACCACAGCAGATACGTTTTGCTCTGGTCGAGATCGCCAAACTTGGTGCTCAGCTTGTAGAACGGCAGAGAAACCACGTCCACGCCTTCAACCTTCAACGGCTTGTCATCCTGCTCGTCGATAGAGCGGATATCCAGAATCGCATCGTTAGCACCGAAACCGCTCACGGTTTCAACTTCAACCACTTCCTGCTCGGTCTGCTGGGCAATCTCGCGGATATCAATGTTGGACGCTTCCGCCACCACTTTTTCCAGAATGCCGAAATCGAAGTGCTCTTCTTCCGCTTCGATCTTCGCCTTCACCGCTTTCACGGTTGGGCTTTTTGAGATCACGCCGCAGTATTCCGGCATGGTGCGGGCAAAATCTTCGGTGCCGATTTCGCGCGCCAGATCGATGATGTGCTCTTTATCGTGGGAGATCAGCGGACGCAGGATCAGCGTATCAGACACGTTGTCGATCAGACGCAGGTTGGTCAGCGTCTGGCTGGAAACCTGGCCCAGCGCTTCACCGGTCACCAGCGCCTGCACGCCGTAGCGTTCAGCCACTTTAGACGCCGCACGTACCATCATGCGCTTCAGCACCACGCCCATCTGGCCGTCGTCCACTTTTTCGAGGATTTCGCCGACCACGGGTTCGAAGTTGATCGCCACAAAACGCACGCGGTGGGAGCTGCCGAAGCGGTTCCACAGGTAATGCGCCACCTGACGAACGCCGATTTCATGCGCCGCGCCGCCCAGGTTGAAGAAACAATAGTGTACGCGACAGCCGCGACGCATCAGCATATAGCTGGAGACGCCGGAGTCGAAGCCGCCGGAGATCAGCGACAATACGTCTTCCTGAGTGCCGATTGGGAAGCCGCCGATGCCTTCATAGCGCCCTTTTACCAGCAGCAGGCGATCGTTTTCGATCTCCAGATTCACAGTCACGTCCGGGTTGGTCAGACGCACGCGCGCCGTTTCGACGTGCTGGTTCAGACCACCGCCCACGTAGCGTTCAACTTCAATAGAGCTAAACTCGTGCTTGCCGCGACGCTTCACGCGCACGCAGAAAGTTTTGCCTTCGATCTGATCGCGGTACTGGACCAGCGCTTTCTCGAAGATGTCGTGCATATCGCTGAATGGAACATCTTCCACTTCAAGGATATGGTGGATCCCCGGAATACGGGTCAGCGCGTCGCGAATATCAAGACGTTTGTTTTCGTCTTTGGCGCGCACTTCCACGTGGTCCCAGTGACGCACCACGGCGAGCGTTTCGTCGTAGTGCTTTAATACGTTACGAATGTTCCCGGTGAGAATTTTAATAAAGCGCAAACGCACAGATTGGCTTTTGATGGTGATTTCAGGGAACAATTTAATGATAAACTTCATGGCGGCAATGTTTCTTAGGCAAGCGTATTAAGGCTTGTAATGGAAAATGATACAGCAGCCCACACCCGTGGCTGCATCCAGGCGCGCAAGTATACCACCATCGCGCCGCTCGCGTTATTTGATAATTGCCCCGAGTCCGTTACCATGATGGGGCGAAGAATATAAGAGTCAATTCACTATGCCGAAGAAGAACGACGCACCGGCCAGTTTTGAAACTGCGCTGAGTGAGCTGGAGCAGATAGTTACCCGTCTTGAGAGCGGCGATCTCCCGCTGGAAGACGCGCTCAACGAATTCGAACGTGGCGTGCAGCTGGCGCGCCAGGGGCAGGTTAAACTGCAGCAGGCCGAGCAGCGCGTGCAGATCCTGCTTTCCGACAGCGAAGACGCGAAAACCACGCCTTTCACACCGGACGCCGAGTAAATGGATTTTGCTAACGCGCTTCAGGCGCGCGTTGTTCGCGCCAATGATGCCCTGCGCCGTTTCATTGAACCGCAGCCTTTTCAGAACACTCCACTGGTTGAAGCCATGCACTATGGCGCACTCTTGGGTGGAAAGCGCCTGCGCCCGTTCCTGGTGTACGCCACGGGAAATATGTTCGGTATCAGCGATAACACGCTGGACGCCCCGGCAGCCGCCGTGGAGTGTATCCACGCCTATTCACTGATCCACGACGATCTCCCGGCCATGGACGACGACGATCTGCGTCGCGGTCAGCAAACCTGCCACATTAAATTTGGCGAGGCGAATGCCATTCTGGCAGGGGATGCCCTGCAAACGCTGGCATTCTCGATTTTAAGCGATGCACCGATGGCGGAAGTGGCCGATCGCGACCGTCTGGCGATGGTCTCCGAACTGGCAATGGCCAGCGGCGTCGCCGGGATGTGCGGCGGTCAGGCGCTGGATTTAGAGGCGGAAGGTCGTCAGGTTAATCTGGAACAGCTGGAGCGCATTCATCGCCATAAGACGGGTGCGCTCATTCGTGCAGCCGTTCGCCTGGGCGCGCTGAGCGCGGGTGAAGACGGGCGTAAAGCCCTGCCGATTCTGGACAGATACGCAGAAAGTATCGGTCTGGCATTCCAGGTTCAGGATGACATTCTGGATGTGGTGGGCGATACTGCAACATTGGGTAAACGTCAGGGTGCGGACCAGCAGCTTGGCAAAAGTACCTACCCCGCCCTGCTGGGTCTTGAGCAAGCCCAACGTAAAGCCCGGGACCTGATAGAGGATGCCCGCCAGTCGCTGAATCAGCTGGCCGCGCAATCGCTGGATACCTCGGCACTGGAAGCGCTAGCGGACTACATAATCCAGCGTGATAAATAAACAACCTATCTCGATGAGCCTTTGATGAGTTTTGATATTGCCAAATACCCGACACTGGCGTTAGTTGACTCCACCCAGGAGTTACGCCTGTTGCCGAAAGAGAGCCTGCCGAAGCTGTGCGACGAACTGCGTCGCTACCTGCTCGACAGCGTTAGCCGCTCCAGCGGCCATTTCGCCTCCGGGCTTGGCACGGTTGAGCTGACCGTGGCGCTGCATTACGTCTATAACACGCCGTTCGATCAGCTCATCTGGGATGTAGGCCATCAGGCCTATCCGCACAAAATTCTGACCGGTCGTCGTGATAAAATTGGCACTATTCGCCAGAAAGGCGGCCTGCACCCGTTCCCGTGGCGCGGCGAGAGCGAGTATGACGTGCTGAGCGTCGGTCACTCCTCGACCTCCATTTCAGCGGGTATCGGTATTGCCGTTGCCGCAGAAAAAGAGAACAAACAGCGCCGTACCGTCTGCGTGATTGGCGACGGGGCGATCACTGCGGGTATGGCCTTCGAGGCAATGAACCACGCGGGTGATATCAAGCCGGACATGCTGGTTATCCTTAACGATAACGAAATGTCGATCTCCGAGAACGTGGGTGCGCTGAATAACCATCTGGCACAGCTGCTTTCCGGCAAGCTTTACTCCTCGCTGCGCGAAGGCGGCAAAAAAGTCTTCTCCGGCGTACCGCCGATTAAAGAGCTGCTCAAGCGTACCGAAGAACACATCAAAGGCATGGTGGTGCCGGGCACGTTGTTTGAGGAGCTGGGCTTTAACTACATCGGCCCGGTTGACGGCCACGACGTACTGGGGCTGGTGACCACGCTCAAGAACATGCGCGACCTGAAAGGCCCGCAGTTCCTGCACATCATGACCAAAAAAGGGCGTGGCTACGAACCGGCGGAAAAAGATCCGATCACCTTCCACGCGGTGCCGAAATTTGACCATACCAGCGGCTGTCTGCCAAAAAGCAGCGGCGGTATGCCGAGCTATTCGAAAATCTTCGGCGACTGGCTGTGTGAAACCGCGGCCAAAGACAACAAGCTGATGGCTGTGACGCCCGCCATGCGTGAAGGCTCCGGCATGGTCGAGTTTTCCAAAAAATACCCTGACCAGTATTTTGACGTCGCCATCGCCGAGCAACATGCGGTGACGTTTGCGGCGGGTCTGGCGATCGGTGGCTACAAGCCGGTGGTGGCAATTTACTCCACCTTCCTGCAACGCGCCTACGATCAGGTTATTCACGACGTTGCCATCCAGAAGCTGCCGGTGCTTTTTGCTATCGACCGCGCGGGCATCGTGGGTGCCGACGGCCAGACGCACCAGGGCGCATTTGATCTCTCTTTCCTGCGCTGCATCCCGGACATGGTGATCATGACGCCGAGCGACGAGAACGAATGTCGCCAGATGCTGTTTACCGGTTACCACTATCAGGACGGTCCGAGCGCGGTTCGCTACCCGCGCGGCAATGCCCTGGGCGTTGAACTTCAGCCGCTGGAAAAACTGGCGATCGGTAAAGGCCTGGTGAAGCGTCGCGGTGAGAAAGTGGCGATCCTGAACTTCGGCACGCTGATGCCGGAAGCGGCAAAAGTGGCCGAAACGCTGAATGCCACGCTGGTGGATATGCGCTTCGTTAAGCCGCTCGATGAGTCCCTGATCCTGAGCATGGCGAAAAGCCACGACGTGCTGGTGACGCTGGAAGAAAACGCCATCATGGGCGGCGCGGGCAGCGGCGTAAACGAGGTGCTGATGGCAAACCGTAAAGCCGTTCCGGTGCTGAACCTCGGCCTGCCGGATCATTTCATTCCGCAAGGTACCCAGGACGAAGCCCGCGCGGCGATTGGTCTGGATGCCGCAGGTATCGAAGCCAAAATCCGCAGCTTGCTGGCATAACCCCTCCCCCTTTTCCGCTCCTGCTATGCTTAAACCTCATGTTTAAAATAGCAGGAGCGGAACCGTGCAATACACTACGTTAGGAAAAACGGACCTTAAGGTTTCCCGACTTTGCCTGGGCTGCATGACCTTTGGCGAGCCCGATCGGGGAAACCACGCCTGGACGCTGCCGGAAGAGAGCAGTCGTCCGATTATCAAACGCGCCATTGAAGGCGGCATTAACTTCTTTGACACCGCCAACAGCTACTCCGACGGCAGCAGCGAAGAGATTGTTGGCCGCGCTCTGCGCGATTTTGCCCGCCGTGATGACATCGTCGTTGCCACCAAAGTCTACTATCCGTCAGGCGATCTGACTGAAGGCCTTTCTCGCACGCAGATCCTGCGCTCTATTGATGACAGCCTCAGACGCCTGAACATGGATTACGTCGACCTGCTGCAAATCCACCGCTGGGATTACAACACCCCGATCGAAGAGACGCTTGAAGCGTTGAACGACGTCGTGAAAGCCGGTAAAGCGCGCTACATCGGCGCATCGTCCATGCATGCCTCACAGTTTGCCCAGGCGCTGGATCTCCAGGCACAGCACGGCTGGGCACGCTTTGTCACCATGCAGGATCACTACAACCTGATCTACCGTGAAGAAGAGCGCGAGATGTTGCCGCTGTGCCATCAGGAGGGCGTGGCGGTGATCCCGTGGAGCCCGCTGGCGCGCGGTCGACTGACCCGTCCTTGGGGCGAAACCACGGCTCGCCTGGTATCGGATGAAGTGGGGAAAAATCTCTATAGCGGTACAGAAGCCAGCGATGCGCTGATTGCCGAGCGTCTGGCAGGCATTGCCGACGATACCGGTGCAACCCGCGCCCAGGTGGCGCTGGCATGGCTGCTGAGCAAACGCGGGGTTGCCGCACCGATTATCGGCACGTCGCGGGAAGAACAGCTGGATGAGCTGCTGAATGCGGTGGACATCACGCTGACGCCGGAGCAGATTGCCGAGCTTGAGACGCCGTATCAGCAGCATCCGGTGGTGGGGTTTAAGTAAACACTTGCCGGGTGGCGGCTTCGCCTTACCCGGCCTACGATCGCACCCTATTTGTAGGCCGGGTAAGGCGGAGCCGCCACCCGGCAATACAGAGCGCACAAACTCACGCGAAGTGATCGTACCCTTTCCAGTCGAGCGTTACCGGCGCACCTTCACGGACAAACTTCAGCCCTTCGCTCTCCGGCATAATCTGCCCGATGCAGGTAAATTTCGCGCCGAGATGCGCTAACGCCACGTCCAGCGTTCCACGGTTCAGCTCCGGCACGGTGAAGCACAGTTCGTAGTCTTCACCCCCGGACAGCGCCCAGCGCAGCGCCTGCTCAGGTTCGACATGGCGAAGCAGTTGCTCCGACAGCGGGAACAGATCCAGGTCAACGCGCGCGCCTACGCCGCTGGCCTTAAGGATATGCCCGAGATCGGAGATCAGCCCGTCAGAGAGATCGATAGCCGAGCTTGCCCGCTCGCGCAGCGCCTGGCCGTGCAGAATACGCGGCGTTGGCCGCAGATGGCGCTTCACCAGATACGCCGCATCGTCAGCATCTCCAACCGTTAAACGGCTCTGGAGGATCGCCAGCCCTGCCGCGCTGTCACCCGGCGTACCGGTCACGTAGATCCAGTCGCCTGGTTTTGCGCCCGAGCGCTTCAGCGCGCGGCCGAGCGGCACGTAGCCGTGGATCGCCAGCGTCATCGACAGCGGCCCGGCAGTGGTATCACCGCCAATCAACTGCATATCGTAATAATTCAGCTGTTCAAACAGCGCGTCGCTAAACGCTTCCAGCCAGGCTTCATCGACCTCTGGCAACGTCAGAGCCAGCGTCAGCCAGGCAGGATCGGCACCCATCGCCGCCAGATCGCTAACGTTCACCGCCAGCGCTTTATACGCCAGATCGGCAGGAGCGATATCGGGCAGGAAATGACGCCCGCACACCAGGGTGTCGGTGCTGATTGCCAGCGTCTGTTTTTCGGGAATATTGAGAAGTGCACAGTCATCGCCAATGCCGGTTTCAACATCAAGACGAGAGGTTCTGACACGGTCGAAATAACGGGCAATCAGGGAGAATTCGCCGCATGCCATACGTTATGCCTCAGCAAATAAAAGAAAAAACCGGAGCCGCACTGCCCGTCAGGCAATGCAGAACTCCGGTTTGCGGATCACTTTTTGTGGGGACGGATCGCAGGTGCTGCTTTATCAAGTACGCCGTTTACGAACTTGTGGCTGTCTTCAGCGCCGAAGGTTTTCGCCAGTTCGATCGCTTCGTTGATGGCCACTTTGTACGGCACATCATCACGTTTAGACAGCTCAAACAGCGCGATACGCAACACTGCTTTTTCCACCTGGCCCAGCTCTTCGAGCAGACGAGACAGGTATGGCTTCATCAGACCATCGAGATACGCGCTATTAGTCGCCACTCCCGACAGCAGTTCACGGAAGTACAGAACGTCAACGTCTTTCACGTCCTGTTCTGACAGGAACTGGTATTCAACATCAGCGATGTCGTTCTGGGACAACTGCCAGGAGTAAAGCGCCTGAACGGCACATTCACGGGCGCGGCGACGAGCAGCAGGTTTCACGGAATTCCCCTTACAAAAAAATCAGGCCTTGATGGCTTTCAATACATTGATCATTTCAAGCGCGGTCAGTGCAGCTTCTGCACCTTTGTTACCGGCTTTGGTGCCAGCACGTTCGATGGCTTGTTCAATACTTTCGGTAGTCAGCACGCCGAATGCGACAGGAATTTCAGCATCCTGCGCAACGTGTGCCAGACCGTTGCTTGCACCGCCCGCAACGTATTCGAAGTGCGCAGTGCCGCCACGAATAACGGTACCCAGCGCAATCACCGCGTCGTATTTACCGGTTTTCGCCAGCGCGCCCGCCGCCAGTGGCAGTTCGTAAGCGCCTGGAACCCAAACAACGGTAATGTTGTCATCTTTAACCTGGCCGATACGTTTCAGGGCGTCAATCGCACCTTCCAGCAGGCTGTCGTTGATGAAGTTGTTGAAACGCGCAATGGTGATGGCGACGCGAGCGTCCGGGGTAGCTACAGCAGCTTCAATAATGTTCATACTCTTCCTTTACGGGTTCATTTGGCCCCGCAGGGGGGCGGATTTTATCATAATACTTTGCGCACTGCTTCCCTATTTCGGGAGCAATTACGCTGTCGTTAAATGGAGGCAGACATCCGGACCCACCGGACGAATCTCGCTGAATCTGAGTTGAGGTGCGTCGGCCAGTTTTTCAAGGCCAGGCAGCACAAACAGGCCGCGCGCGTCGTGCCCTAACAGTTTAGGCGCAACGTAGACAATCAGTTCATCCACCAGCCCAGCCTGTAAGAGCGCACCGGCGAGCGTAGGCCCGGCTTCGACCCAGATACT
This sequence comes from Enterobacter sp. JMULE2, assembly GCF_013337145.1. Lineage (NCBI taxonomy): Bacteria > Pseudomonadati > Pseudomonadota > Gammaproteobacteria > Enterobacterales > Enterobacteriaceae > Enterobacter > Enterobacter sp. JMULE2. The sequence goes on along the minus strand of NZ_SGWD01000015.1, from coordinate 99,980 downwards.
GTTGACCTGCTGCTTGCCGAGCAACATCATCAGCACGACTAAATCCAGATGCCCGTTATGCTCCGGCACCATGATGCTGCGCACGCCTTCCGGCCATTCACGCGTATCTTCTTTCGTGCGGGCAATCCAGGTTTCACCCGGCTGCTGCACGATGCGGTGATCCGGCGTCACGCGGTTCTGGCTATCAATAATAATGCGCAGCGGCTGACGCAGGTTCTCCTGCGGGTAAAGCGCCTGGGTATCGGCACTCAGTTCGTCCCAGCGCACGGTCATGGCCGGATCGTCAGCCAAAACGGTTTCACTGCTGGTGAGGATAGCATGGCTTTGCGCACGCAGACGTTGCACATCGCGCCTTGCCTGCGGCGACGTGATCCATTGGCTTTCGCCGTTTGCCATCGCCGTACGTCCATCCAGCGAAGCGCCCAGCTTAAGCTGAATATACGGGAACCCGGTACGCATGCGCTTCAGAAAGCCTTTGTTAATCGCTTCCGCGTCCTGCATCATCAGCCCATGGCTGACGTCAATGCCTTCCTGCTGCAGGCGATACAGACCGCGTCCGGCCACCTGCGGATTCGGATCCTGCATTGATGCAACAACGCGCGACACACCCGCTGCAATCAGCGCCTCACAGCACGGCGGCGTACGCCCGTGATGGCTGCAGGGCTCGAGCGTAACGTAGGCCGTTGCGCCGCGCGCCTTCTCGCCCGCCATGCGCAAGGCATGCACCTCGGCGTGGGGCTCGCCCGCACGAAGGTGATAGCCTTCGCCCACGATCTCGCCCTCTTTGACAATAACGCACCCCACGTTCGGGTTCGGGTGGGTAGTAAAACGACCACGCTGCGCCAGCTTCATGGCTCGTGCCATGTACATCTCGTCCTGCATGGGCTTAATCCTGTAGGCGGGCGATCTCTTCGCCGAACTCTTTGATATCTTCGAAACTGCGGTAGACAGAGGCGAAGCGGATATAGGCGACTTTATCGAGCTTTTTCAGCTGTTCCATCACCAGGTTGCCAATCATTTTGCTCGGCACCTCGCGCTCACCTAAGCCACGAAGATGAGACTTGATGTGGTTTAACGCCATTTCGACATCGTCTGCGCTGACGGGCCGTTTTTCGAGGGCTTTCAGCATTCCGCTGCGCAGCTTTTCTTCATTGAACGGCTCGCGCACGTCGTTACTTTTCACCACGCGCGGCATTACCAGCTCTGCAACTTCAAAGGTCGTGAAACGCTCGTTGCACACCAGACACTGTCGGCGACGGCGTACGGAAGACCCTTCGCCCACCAGGCGAGAGTCGATGACTTTGGTATCCACAGCGGAGCAGAATGGGCAATGCATACGGTATCCCTGTAATCCGGTTAACTGATTTTCATTTTACCCTGATCTGGCCTGACAACAAAGGAAGAGCTTTTTGAGATAAAGGATCTATGTCAGACACAATGAAGCTGGCTACCATTAGAGCGATCCGTTATTTCAAGGAAATAAACGCAATGACAAGACGTTATCTGAAAATTTTGCTGGTGGGGAGCCTCTTTACCCTTAGCGCCTGTGCACAGCAGACCGAAGTCCGTCAGATGAAACAGAGCGTGAATACGCTCAATACGGCGATGGACAAACTGAACAAAGAGACAGTGAAGATCACCCAGCAAAACGCCCTCAATGCGAAGTCCAGCAGCGGGGTTTATCTGCTGCCGGGCGCCAACACGCCTGCCCGCCTGAACAGCCAGATTGGCACGTTAAAGATGTCTCTGGTGAATGTTGCAGCGAATGCCGATGGTACTCGCGCAACATTACGCATTCAGGGTGAATCCAACGATCCGCTTCCCGCGTTCAGCGGCACCGTAGAGTGGGGCCAGATTCAGGGCACCACGGAAAGCTACCAGGAAGTGAACGTGAAGAACCAGCTCTTCACCGCCCCCGCCAGCACGCTGGCCCCGAGCGATGTTGATATCCCGCTACAGCTGAGTGGGCTCACCCCAGAACAGCTGGGCTTTATCCGCATTCACGACATTCAACCCGCCGCGCAATAACCTCCTCTTTTAGCGGAGTGAAATGTCACTCCGCTAACATTTACATTTCGTATGGATTGGCAACATAAATGTTTGCCGTTACAATCCCGGCCGTTTAAAGTACGCAAACGTGAACGCAATCGATTACGCATGTGAGAGATATGTGAAACAACACATATTTTTGTGAGCAAGGATTCCTATAATAGGCTCCGCAGAAACACGAAATATTTTGATACGCAAATCGCGCATTTTTCACTCCCGGAAGGGAATTTCAATCAGTGGCATGATTATGAAAAAAACATTACTCGCAGCCGGTGCTGTACTGGCACTCTCCTCCTCTTTCACTGTTAACGCAGCGGAAAACGATAAACCACAATACCTCTCCGACTGGTGGCACCAGAGCGTTAACGTAGTTGGCAGCTACCACACCCGTTTCGGACCTCAGATCCGCAACGATACCTACCTGGAATACGAAGCGTTCGCCAAGAAAGACTGGTTTGATTTCTATGGTTATATGGATGCGCCGGTATTCTTCGGTGGTAACACCGACGCGAAAGGTATCTGGAACCACGGTTCCCCGCTGTTCATGGAGATCGAACCACGCTTCTCTATTGATAAGCTGACTGGCACCAGCCTGGCGTTTGGTCCGTTCAAAGAGTGGTACTTCGCAAACAACTATATCTACGACATGGGCCGTAACAAGTCCGGTCGTCAGAGCACCTGGTACATGGGTCTGGGTACGGACATCGATACCGGTCTGCCAATGAGCCTGTCCATGAACGTGTACGCGAAGTACCAGTGGCAGAACTACGGCGCCGCGAACGAAAACGAGTGGGACGGCTACCGTTTCAAAGTGAAATACTTTGTGCCAATCACCCAGCTGTGGGGCGGCAACCTGAGCTACATCGGCTTCACCAACTTTGACTGGGGCTCAGACCTGGGCGACAACGACTTCCGCGATCTGAACGGTAAGAAAGCGCGCACCAACGACTCCATCGCTTCCAGCCACATCCTGGCGCTGAACTACGATCACTGGCACTACTCTGTTGTTGCGCGTTACTGGCATAACGGTGGTCAGTGGAACGACGACGCGAGCCTGAACTTCGGTAACGGCGATTTCAGCGTCCGTTCTACCGGTTGGGGTGGTTACCTGGTTGTAGGTTATAACTTCTAAACAGTGCGGATTTCGCCCGGTGGCGCTACGCTTACCGGGCCTACGATCCGGATGTAGGCCGGGTAAGGCGTAGCCGCCACCCGGCTTTTTACTGCTTCACCTTGCGCAAAAAATCCGCCAATGACCTGTCCGCACTCTCGCTAAACCGCCTCTCCGTCTGCACAATATTGAGGCATCGGTCGAGCCGGAAACAGCGGTAGTCATCGCGCCGCTCGCACCACGCAGCCAACAGCCAGTGCTCCCCCCAGAAGAACAGCCCAAGCGGCTGCACCTCACGCCAGGTTAACTGCCCGGCCTCATCACGGTAATGCAGGGCAAGCACGCGCTGCGCAGAGATCGCCTGATGAATCACATCAAATCCGCTGCGGGAATGGGGCTGAAGCGCAATATCCGGCGCATAAATCCGCGTCTGCTCCGCCTTGCGTCGGCTCTCCTCGGGCAGGATCGCCAGCACCTTCTCCTGAGCCGACTCCAGCTCGCGGGACAGCGATTCCCCTCCCCAGGTTTTCAGCAGACGAATTGCCACCATCAGCGCCTCGGACTCTTTATTGGTCAGCATCAGCGGCGGCAGGTCAAAGCCCGACATCAGCCGGTATCCGCTCCCCGCCTCGCCCTCTACCGGCACGCCAGAGAGAGACAGGTCGCGGATATCGCGGTAGACCGTGCGCTCGGAGACGCCAAGCCGCTCCGCCAGATGCGCTGCCGTTGTCAGACGCCTGCCCCGCAGGATCTGCACAATCTGAAACAAACGGTCAGCGCGTCGGGTCATCGTCTCTTTTGCTCTCAGGCCGGTTGATGAAGGCCGACGCGATTACCTTCGCTGTCGGTGAACAAGGCAATGGTGCCAATGCCTCGCGGCAATTCCAGCGGACCAAAGACGCACGCACCGCCCGCAGAGGCAATACGATCGAGCGTGGCCACCAGATTGTCAGTATGCAGATAAATAATAGCGCCCTGCTGCGACGGCGTAATGCCGTCAAACTTCGCCAGTGCGCCGCCGGTTGCCGGGTCTTCGTGCGGGAAAATCGCCAGCTCTGCCACGTCCATTTTCTCGCGCTTCAGCGTAACCTGCATTACCGGTTCATAAAATTTGATGGCGCGATCCATATCGGCGACCGGAATTTCAAACCAGTTAATCACACTTTTCATACTTCCTCCTGCCTGTTGTTGGGTTCAGAAGGAGTCTACGACAGGGCTCCTGACAGCATACTGTCAGGAGTGTTTGTCAGGAGCAGATAAAAAAAATCCCGGCCAACAGACCGGGATTTCGATAACGTCTAAGACACTGTCTTACGGCAGAATTGACGGCTGATCCGCCCCTTCTTTTTCGACTTTCTGCTGGAGCAAGTGCTCGCGCTTCATGCCGAGTTTCAGTGCCAGTGCGGACGCGACGTAGATAGACGACGCCGTACCGATAGACACACCGATCAGCATGGTCAGCGAGAAGCCTTCCAGCACCGGACCACCGAAGAGATACAGCATCAGGATAACCATTAAGGTCGTTCCGGATGTGATCAAGGTACGGTGCAGCGTCTGGGTCAACGACACGTTGAAGATTTCGTACGGCGTACCGCGACGGATCTTACGGAAGTTTTCACGAATACGGTCAGATACCACGATACTGTCGTTCAGTGAGTAACCGATGACGGACATCAGGGATGCCACAATCGTCAGGTCAATCTCAATATGGAACAGAGACAGTACGCCCATGGTGATCACCACGTCGTGCGCCAGCGCGATAACCACACCTGCCGCCAGTCGCCACTCGAAGCGGAAGCCAACGTAGATCAGGATGGAAATCAGCGCCACCATCAGCGCCATCGCGCCGGTTTGCGCCAGGTCCGCACCCACGCTCGGGCCAACGAACTCAATACGCTTCACCGCCGCATTCTGGCTGGTCGATTCGTTGATAACCTTCAGAACCTTGCTACCGAGCTCCTGGCTGCCGTTGGCGTCGTGTACCGGAGGCATACGCACCATGATGTCGCGGCTGCTGCCGAAGTTCTGCAGCAGCGGCTCTTCAAAGCCCGCTTTCTGCAGCGATTCGCGCATCTGGTCCATATCGACCGGTTTTTCCAGGGAAATCTCAATTACCGTACCACCGGTAAAATCGAGACCCCAGTTAAAGCCTTTCACGCCCATAATGACGATGGACAGAATCAGCAGAAAACCTGAAATGCCGAAGGCCCAGTAGTCCCAGCGCATAAAGTCCCAGACTTTACGGCCGTGGTTCAATTGTTCAACAGTATATTCCTGTGCCACAACGCACTCCTCAGATAGACAGCTTTTTGACGCGCTTGCCGCCGTACAGCAGGTTCACGATGGCACGGGTGCCGACAATAGCGGTAAACATTGACGTTGCAACACCGATACCGGTTGTAATTGCAAAGCCTTTGATCGCGCCAGTACCCACTGCATACAGGATAAGAACCTTAATCAGTGTTGTTACGTTCGCATCGAAGATGGAGCTGAACGCCCCTTTATAGCCTTCTTCAATCGCCTGTTGCACAGAGCGACCGTTACTCAACTCTTCTTTGATACGTTCGTTTATCAGTACGTTGGCGTCGACCGCCACCGCAAGGGTAAGAACGATACCCGCAATACCCGGCATGGTCAGCGTCGCCCCCGGCAGCAGGGACATAATGCCGATGATCATCACAAGGTTTGCCAGCAGCGCGGAGGTCGCGATCAGACCAAACTTCTTATAGAAGAAGATCATGAAGAGAATAGAGACCACCAGACCGGCCAGACACGCTTCCAGACCCTGTTTGATGTTCTGCATACCCAGGGTTGGACCAATGGTACGTTCTTCAACAATCTGAATTGGCGCAATCAGCGCACCGGCACGCAGCAGCAGTGACAGCTGGCGCGCTTCGTTCGGGTTGTTGATACCGGTGATACGGAAGCTGTTACCCAGGCGAGACTGGATGTTGGCGATGTTAATCACCTCTTCCTCTTTCACCAGCACGGCACGACCGTTGGCGTCTTTCTTACCGCTGTCTTTGTACTCCACGAACAGGGTCGCCATCGGTTTACCGATGTTGTCCTTGGTGAAGTTAGACATGATGTTACCACCCGCGCTATCCAGCGAGATGTTAACCTGCGGCTGGTTGTATTCATCCTGGCTTGAAGTGGAGTCGGTGATATGGTCACCGGTCAGGATCACGCGTTTGTACAGCACAACCGGCTGACCTTCGCGGGTCTCTTTCACTTCGGAGTCGCCCGGGATACGGCCAGAGGCGGCAGCAGACTGATCGACGTTGGAGTTAACCAGGCGGAATTCCAGGGTTGCAGTCGCACCCAGAATCTCTTTCGCACGCGCGGTATCCTGGATACCCGGCAGTTCCACCACGATACGGTCAGCACCCTGACGCTGTACCAGCGGCTCAGCCACGCCCAGTTGGTTTACACGGTTACGCAGAATGTTGATGTTCTGCTGAACGGCATATTCACGCGCTTCGCTCAGACGTGCATCCGTCATCACCGCACGCAGCTGGTTGCTGCCCTGAGAGGTGATGACCAGATCGCGGTGACGTTGAGACAGGTAAGTTACAGCCTGGTCGCGTGCCGCGCTGTCGCGGAACGTGATGCTCATGCCGTAGTTATCTTCTTTACGCACGGTAGTGTACGCAATGCCTTTCTCACGCAGATCGCTGCGCAGGCTGTCGATGTTCTGTTCCTGCAGCTTGCCAAGCGCGGTATCCATATCCACTTCCATCAGGAAGTGAACGCCGCCACGCAGGTCAAGACCGAGTTTCATTGGCTCTGCGTTCAGCGCAGCCAGCCAACGCGGGGTTGCAGGAGCAAGGTTAAGCGCCACGACATACTTATCACCCAGCACGCCCATCAGCGCTTCACGGGCGCGGAGCTGCGTGTCGGTGGTGTCGAAGCGAGCAAGAATTGCGCCCTCTTCCAGTGCCACAGACTTAGCGGTAATTTTTTCTTCTTGTAACGTTTTCTGGACCTGGATCAGCGTTTGCTCACTGGCGGCGACACCGCGCGCGCCAGTGATTTGAACGGCCGGATCCTCACCATACAGGTTGGGAAGCGCGTACAGCAGGCCGACGAGAATCACGACGACCAGCATGATGTACTTCCACAAAGGATAACGGTTTAACACGGCAGTTCCCTTTGGGAAAAGTTGGGATTACAGCGCCTTCATGGTGCCTTTCGGCAGAACGGCAGCTACGAAGTCACGTTTGATAACCACTTCAGTGGTGTCGTTCAGCGCGATTGCAATGTAGCCGCTTTCCGCTACTTTGGTCACGCGACCGACCAGGCCACCGTTGGTCAGTACTTCATCGCCTTTCGCAATGGAGTTCATCAGGTTTTTGTGCTCTTTGGTGCGCTTCTGCTGTGGACGCAGGATCATGAAGTAGAAGATCAGACCAAACACAACCAGCATCAGAATCAGAGACATCGGGCTGCCCTGCGCTGGAGCACCTGTTGCTGCTACCGCATCAGAAATAAAAAAGCTCATTCAAATTCCCTCATTATTAAAATTAATCAACGTTCAAAGGTGGGACATCCCGGCCCTGACGTTGGTAGAAATCGGTCACGAAGCTCTCTAATTTACCCTCTTCGATAGCCTTACGTAAACCAGCCATTAAGCGCTGATAATAACGAAGATTATGAATGGTATTGAGACGCGCGCCCAAAATCTCGTTACAACGATCGAGATGATGCAGATACGCGCGAGAATAATTGCGACAGGTATAGCAATCGCACTCGGAATCGAGCGGGCTGGTGTCACTCTTATGCTTCGCGTTACGGATTTTCACCACGCCATCGGTTACGAACAGATGACCGTTACGCGCGTTGCGGGTTGGCATGACGCAGTCGAACATATCAATGCCGCGACGAACGCCTTCAACCAGGTCTTCTGGTTTACCCACCCCCATCAGGTATCGTGGTTTATCCGCCGGGATTTGCGGGCAGACATGCTCCAGAATGCGGTGCATGTCTTCCTTCGGCTCACCCACAGCCAAACCGCCGACAGCGTAGCCATCAAAACCTATCTCTACCAGACCTTTAACGGAGATATCGCGTAAATCTTCGTAAACGCTGCCCTGGATGATGCCGAACAGCGCATTTTTGTTCTGTAAGGAGTCAAAACGGTCGCGGCTGCGCTGCGCCCAGCGCAAGGACATTTCCATGGAGCGCTTGGCGTAGTCCCAGTCCGCCGGGTACGGCGTACATTCGTCGAAGATCATTACGATGTCGGAGCCGAGATCGTACTGAATCTCCATCGATTTTTCGGGATCGAGGAAAATCGGATCGCCGTTGATTGGGTTACGGAAATGAACGCCCTTTTCGGTGATCTTGCGGATATCGCCCAGGCTGAATACCTGGAAGCCGCCGGAGTCGGTCAGGATGGGACCTTTCCACTGCATGAAGTCATGCAGGTCGCCGTGGAGCTTCATGATCTCCTGACCCGGACGCAGCCACAGGTGGAAGGTGTTACCGAGGATAATCTGTGCGCCAGTGGCTTCAACTTCTTCCGGCGTCATCCCTTTTACGGTGCCGTACGTGCCCACAGGCATAAACGCGGGGGTTTCAACCACGCCGCGATCAAACACCAGGCGACCGCGACGCGCGCGGCCATCGGTGGTATCGAGTTCAAATTTCATTTTTTCTCCGACGTCAGAAAAACAGTCCAACGTTGTAAAACGGTGCCGCGGACTTATTCCCCGACACGCTCATTCAAAGCCTGCGGATTGTACGTGATAAACATCGCGTCCCCGTAGCTAAAAAAGCGATATTTTTGTTCTACCGCAGACTTGTAGGCGTTCATCGTATGCTGATAACCGGCAAACGCGGAAACCAGCATAATCAGCGTCGATTCAGGCAGATGGAAGTTGGTCACCAGCGCATCAATCACTTTGTACTGATAGCCCGGGTAGATAAAGATCTGCGTATCGCCAAAGAACGGCTCGATAAGATCGCTTTTCGCGGCCTGCGCGGCGCTCTCAAGCGAACGTACGGAAGTTGTGCCCACAGCAATCACGCGGCTACCGCGGCCTTTCGCCGCCAGCACCGCATCCACAACCTCTTGCGGTACTTCGGCGTATTCAGAGTGCATGATGTGGTCTTCAATGCTGTCCACGCGCACCGGCTGGAAGGTGCCCGCACCAACGTGCAACGTCACGAACGCCATCTCTACGCCCTTCGCGCGCAGTTTCTCCAGCAGCGGCTCATCAAAGTGCAGGCCCGCGGTTGGTGCGGCTACGGCACCCGGTTTCTGGCTGTAGACGGTCTGATACAGCTCGCGGTCGGCCTCTTCGTCAGGACGCTCAATGTACGGCGGCAGCGGCATGTGGCCGATGGCGTTCAGGATATCGAGAACCGTGCGCTCGTCGTCAAACGCCACCTCAAACAGCGCGTCGTGACGCGCGGTCATGGTTGCTTTGATGCTCTCGTCATCGCCCAGCAGCAGTTCAGCGCCCGGCTTCGGCGCTTTGGAGGCGCGAATATGTGCCAGAATACGTTTATCATCGAGCATACGTTCGACCAGCACTTCAATCTTGCCGCCGCTGGCTTTACGGCCAAACAGGCGCGCCGGGATCACGCGGGTGTTGTTAAAGACCAGCAGATCGCCAGGGTTGAGCTTGTCGAGCAAATCGGTGAAAGTACCGTGCGTCAGCTCGCCCGTCGGCCCATCCAGTGACAGTAAGCGACAGCTGCTTCGCTCAGGCATGGGATAGTGAGCAATCAGGGATTCAGGTAGTTCAAAGGAGAAATCGGCGACGCGCATGACGTATACTCGTGACTTAAAAACAGGCGGCATAGTCTAGTGCTCACACCCTTTTGCTGCAACAACTAGCCGCCCCCGGACAAATAAAACGCATGAATTTTCTCGCTCATCTGCATCTCGCACACCTCGCTGACAGCTCCCTTTCCGGCAATTTGCTGGCCGATTTTGTACGCGGCAACCCCGCAGAAGCGTATTCCCCTGAGGTTGTCGACGGAATTTTTATGCACCGCCGCATCGACGTGCTGACCGATAACCTGCCGGAAGTGACGGAAGCCAAAGCGTGGTTTCGCCCTGAGACGCGCCGCGTTGCGCCGATCACGCTTGATGTGATGTGGGATCACTTCCTGTCGCGCCACTGGGAACAGCTGTCGCCGGAGATGCCGCTGCCCGAATTTGTGCGCTATGCCCATCAGCAGGTGTCGATTATTTTACCGGACTCACCGCCGCGATTTGTGAATCTGAATAACTACCTGTGGTCGGAACGCTGGCTGGAGCGCTACGGCGAGATGGATTTCATCCAGAACGTGCTGAATGGGATGGCGAGCCGCCGCCCGCGTCTGGATGCGCTGCGCGACTCATGGCATGACCTGGATGAACATTACGATGCGCTGGAAACCCGCTTCTGGCAGTTCTACCCGCGTATGATGACGCAGGCGAAAAATAAAGAACTGTGATGCCGGTATGATTGATAGGTAAAAGCTGACGGAACGATTGTCACCACCTCTTTGTCTTATTCCCGAACACTCTCTATACTGGCCCGCGTTGCGTTCCAAATAACCTTAGTATCTACAGGAGAATCATATGGTTCTGGTAACTCGTCCGGCTCCGGATTTTACAGCTGCAGCAGTTCTGGGCAACGGTGAAATCGTTGAAAACTTCAACTTCAAACAGCATACCAACGGTAAAGCGACCGTTCTGTTCTTCTGGCCAATGGACTTCACTTTCGTTTGCCCGTCTGAGCTGATCGCGTTCGACAAACGTTATGAAGAATTCCAGAAGCGTGGCGTGGAAGTGGTTGGCGTCTCCTTCGACTCTGAATTTGTACACAACGCATGGCGTAACACCCCTGTCGAAAATGGCGGCATCGGTGCGGTGAAATACGCAATGGTTGCGGACATCAAACGCGAAATCCAGCAGGCTTACGGTATCGAACATCCGGACGCTGGCGTTGCCCTGCGTGGTTCTTTCCTGATCGACGCAAACGGCATCGTTCGTCACCAGGTTGTGAACGATCTGCCGCTGGGTCGTAACATCGACGAAATGCTGCGCATGGTTGACGCGCTGCAGTTCCACGAAGAGCACGGTGAAGTGTGCCCGGCTCAGTGGGAAAAAGGAAAAGAAGGTATGAACGCGTCTCCAGACGGCGTGGCTAAATACCTGTCCGAGAACGTATCCAGCCTGTAATCGGCACGGTTTACGACGAAGGCCCGCTTATGCGGGCCTTTTTTTATGCCTTACGCTGCGTCTCTCGCCAGATGCACCAGGCCATGCCCGCCAGCAGAATCACCCCTGCAATCAGCACGCCCCATACCAGCAGCGTGTTCATCCTGCTCTCCCGCTCGGCCGCAGAGGTAGCGGTCAGCCGCCCCTCGCCGCCTAATGCGACATCAGCCTGAATGTCGGCCTGCGGCAGGTTCGCCATATCATAGGTCTTGCGCAAATCGGCCGGGATCAGCATGCCGGGCTCCACGCTGGCAGGCTTTGCCGCCCCGTTGCCCCAGGCGAGCACGTACGGCGCTTTCCCCTGCGCGTTGAACACCAGATCGTAGCGGTCGCGATGTCCCGTGACGCTCGGCAGGTATTCTGGCAGACGCGCATTCAGCGTCGTGATTTTCACTGCCTGCACCAGGCCCCCGTGAAGCGAAACCGGTGGCGACGTTTTTCCCTCAAGACGGTAAAGGACATCTTTTTTCAGGGGATGCCATGCGTCTTTTTCCGTACTCCGCCACGCGATCTCCACGGGAAGAACGCCATCGCCATTCAGTGAGATGCTGACAGCGCTCAGCGGCTGCGGGCGCGCCCAGTGCCACTGCGCTTCGCTTGTCGATAGCTGCTCCCCTTCTCCCTCAAGGTCGACCGCTTCCGGGGCCGCCTGGGCTGGTGCGCTGATTGCGTTTACGCCGGTCAAGGTTATCCCCTGGCTCTGCGCGTTCAGCACCACCATGAGATAGCGATTCGCATCGGGAGATAAAACCGTATCGGTATCGATCCGATCGAGCTTAAGACGATCCTGGCCGCTGACGACGTCCAGCAATGGCATATCCTCGCGCAGGGTATACCAGCGCTTAAGATCCTCGCTGTAATAGACCGACGCCGTTCCCTGCCACGGCGTCTGAGGGGTATTCCAGAGCAGCTGCAGCTGGGATATGCCCATCTCTTCCGTCGCCTGCTCAGGCAGGGTCAGCAGATAATGTTGCCCGGCTGCGGCGGCTTTTTGTCCTTCCAGCACAATCTCAACGCCATTTCCGGAACGGAGTAGGATCTTATCGCTGTCACCGGATCCTCGCGAAGCCGCAAGCGGCGAGGCGTCCAGCGGGAAGAGGCGCAGCGCGGTGGATTGCGCTGGGGCCTGCGGACGCGTCGCGCTGACCAGGCTGAAGGGAACCGGCTCGCCCGACTGATTAAAGACGCGGACATCATGCAGATCCGGCGACGTGCTTTGCTCATAGACGGCCAGCGGCAGCATCACCCGATACCACCGGGAAGGAACCGACGTATCGAGTGAAAGACCAAAGGCATAGTCCCGGGGCGATTCCGTTTGCCCCTCGTTGCAGAACGCCGGGCCGGAAAGCGCCAGCAGCGCGGTACAGGCTACCGCTTTCATCCATTTCATTTTTCATCTCCTGTTTTGGGCGGCAGCGGGGAGAAATACCCCACGATCAGAACCAGTATCGCCACGCCGATAAACGCCACCGCGCGGGACAAACCGCCTCCGCCCGCGCTGTCCACCAGCATCAGTTTAACTATCACCACACCCAGCAGCGCGGCACCGCAAAGCCACTCCTGCCGGGAAGCCCGACGGGTGGCATGGATCATGACCACCAGCGCGCTCAGCATCCAGAACAGGGCAAAACTGGTCTGGATAAGCCGCGAATCCCACAGCGATGCCATATTCCAGGCCACGTCGCCGTACCAGGCCAGCGCGCGCATCAGCGCACCGTTCAGCCACCAGAAGCCAAATGCCATCATCGCGACGGCAGGCCACGGGCGGGCCTGCGAGAGCCACGCCGGGTAGTAGCGATCCACAGCCCGATAAAAGACCACCAGCCCCAGCAGCGCGAACGCAGCGCCTTCCTCAAGTGGGTTTATCAGCGGCAGCCAGGTCTGACGATACACCACACCGTCCTGGAAATTGGTCACCACCAGCAATACCAATAGCGCCACGACCACGGGGATCGGTGCCAGGCAGGCATAGAGCGCAGGCCACTCCCGGAACGGCCACCCGCGACGCCTTACGGCTGCAGAGAGCGCCATAATCACCCCGCCGCCTGCAGCCATCGCTAATCCGCTGCCCCAGGCCGCCATGCCCCACGGCAACGACCGGGCAAACCAGTAAAGCTCGGCGGCCAGCGCCAGTAAAATCATCCATAACAGCGACACATGCAGCCCCATCGCGATGCGCGGCAGGAGCCTTTTACCGTCGCGCCGCAGCAGCATCAGCGCAGCAGGAAGCGCAACGCACCAGGCCAGATTCGACCAACCGGCGGCAACGATTTGCTGGTGCCAGAGCTGATATCCCACCATCAGCAGCATAACCGGCCACAGCAGCCATTTGCTGGCATCCAGCTCCCGCCACGCTAAACGCGCAGCCACCTGCCGCCAGCTCCAGACCGACGCCGCCGTCAGTGCCAGCACGCCCGCCAGAATCGGTAATTCCTGCGTCATCACCAGCCCCGATGCGCCCAAGAGCGCCACGAGCCAGAACAGCAGCCCACCGGCCAGCAGCGCCCAGCTGACCGGCATAAAGAGAGTCCGCCACAGCCAGGCCGCAGCCAGCCAGCAAAGGCTGAGGATAGTGAAGATCAGCAGCAGGCTCAGCGACGTCACGCCGTCCGTTTGCGCCCACAGCGCGCTGCCGAGCGCCAGCACCAGCAGCGCCGTGCCGCTATAGCTCATGTGACGCTGATGCTGCTGCACGCCCAGCCAGAGGATACCCAGCCCTTCCAGCGCCCAGGCCATCGCCGTCCAGCGCGCCGACAGCGCCAGTGGAATGGCGAGCGTGGCAAATCCGCCGCCGATGGCCAGCGCGGCCATGACCAGCGGCCGTCCGATGGAGGGATAGCGCCGCAGCGCAAGGAACGCGAGGGAAAGATAAAATGCGCCGTACCCCAGCGCGCTGAGCGCCGGACCGTAGGTCCAGTGCTGAGTCATGCCATACTGCATTCCAAAACCAACCAGAGGCGGGGCAAACAGCAGCACACCGTCAATAATTTGCTTCCCTTTCTCCTGCGCCCGCAGCGACAGCGCCACGCTCAGGACGCCGAATATCAACGTATTGGCAATCAGGAACAGCTGGCAGACCCAATAATCTTCAGGCTGGTAGTCACTCAGCCCCCACAGGCCGCCCACGCCGAACGTAAACAGCAGCCCGAGCAGATTCAGCTCGCGCCAGTGCTGCCAGATGCTGATAACGAGAATGCCGATAGAAAGCAGAAGATAGAAAGAGAACAGCGCGACAAAGCTGCCGCCCCCGGTGGACAACAGCAGCGGCGCAAGATACCCGCCGAGGCTCGCCAGCATGGCGAGGCTCAGCGCCTTCTGCAGCACCGCCAGCCCGACGCTCGCCGCGCATATCACCACCAGAAGCGCAAAGGCCAGCGTCATCGGCAGCATTTGCCAGAGCCGGAATGCGCCAAACACCGTCAGGTAGAGCACGCCGGTCGCCCCGCCCTGGAGGATCAGCGCATAGACACGCTGCCTGTGCCGCAGCCGCCACCCAACCGCCAGCAGAACGATGGCAAACAGCGCCGTTGCCACGAGGCGCAGCTCAAGCGGGAACAGGGAATGTTCAACGGTATAGCGCAGCAGGAATGAAAGACCGAGGAAGAGCAGCAGGATCCCAAGCTTCGCCAGCGGATTACCCTGCATGAACCAGCGCACCAGCGACGTCAGTATGCCGGCAAAGGCAGAAGGCTGTTTTGCCGCAGGTGCCGGGGCCGGAGCGGGTTTTGCCACGGCAGTGGGAGTATCGGAGCACCAGGGGTCGACAGGCGTGGGAGCGTCCTCAACCACCGGCGCGGTCACTGCCGCCGGCGCGGCGGCCCGTTCAGGCTCCGGCACTTTCTCCGCGACGCCGCGCTGCTCGAGCGCCTCAATGCGCTGGCGCAGCCGGGCGATCTCCTGTTTCGCCGCCGTGCTTCGGTTAAAGCCGATAACCGCAAGCACGGGTGCAACGCCCAGCGCAAAAACCAGGAACAAACAGCCAAGGATGTAAAGCTCGTCCATGTTTCCACCTTCACCGTAAACGATCCGTTAAGATTGACACAAATAGTTGCATTTGCGCCATCTTAAAAGGTGGAAACATTAGCAGGTCTTAGCTGCCGGACCAGATCGTCGCGGATACCGCAGGCAGCGCCAGCACGCCGTCCTGTATCGTTGCCTTGCCCTCTTTATTCTTCCACATAGCCACCTTCAGCAGCGGTGAATCATCCAGCACCACTTCGCAGGCCTCACCCCGGTTGATGGCGATCAGCATGCGTTGCTGGTTATAGACGCGGGCAAACACCACCACGTTATCGTGCGCATAGACCACCTGACAGCCACCGTAGCGCAGAGCCTGATTCTGTTTACGCAGCTTCGCCAGCCGCTGATACAGGCTGAACAGCACCTTGTCCTGTTTCGCCGGCTCCCACGGGAAGGTTTTGCGGCAGAACGGATCGTTGTTGCCGTCCAGCCCCACTTCGTCTCCGTAATAAATACACGGCACCCCAGGCCAGGTGAAGAGCCAGGTCACCGCCAGCGGCAGACGCGCCACATCCTTGCCGAGCAGGGATTTAAAGCGCGCGGTGTCGTGGCTATCGAGCTGGTTGAACATCCGCAGCTGCTGCTGATGAGACAGACCGGCGCGATAGTTCTCCATCCACGCCATGCAGGTTTCAGCGTCGATATGGTTCGGATCGTAGGAGATATCGGTGTTAGCGAGGAATCCCCACAGCGGGAAGGTAAAGCCGCGATAGTTCATTGCCGCATCTTCCGCATCGTTCTGCAGCCACTGGCGCGCGTCACCAAAGTGCTCGCCGAAGACAAACGCTTCAGGCTGGGCCGCTTTTGCCGAGCGCGTAATCCCGGCGACGTGCTGAAGATTGTTCCGCGCCCCGCCCGCTTCACCGAGCATATGCACCACGTCCAGACGCCAGCCATCCATGTTCCACGGCGCTTTCAACCAGTGGCGGACGATGCTGTCTTCGCCGCCGTAGATTTCATTCACGAGCGTTGGCGACTGGAAATCCAGCTTCGGCAGGCTGGCGTAACCCAGCCAGTCCAGGGCGCGGCCTTCCTCGTTAAAGCTGTACCAGTCGCGCTGCGGCGAGTCCGGGTTATGACATGCCCCTCCCATCGACTGATTATGGCGGTCAAACCAGGCGTGTGAATCTCCGCTGTGGTTGAACACGCCGTCCAGGATCAGCCGCATGCCTTCATTTTGGGTGTTCTTACGCAGGCGCAGCAGCGCCTCGTCACCGCCAAACTGTTCGTCAACGTGGCGATAATCCTGCGTATCGTATTTATGCACGCTTGGGGCTTTAAACACCGGGTTCAGGTAGAGCGCCGTCACGCCAAGCTTTTTCAGGTACGGCAGTTTTTCGCTGATGCCATCGAGATCGCCGCCGTAAAAGGTCGAGCCGCCAGCCTGCGCCGTCACCGGGTCATCCCACGCTTTCATAATGACGTCGTGACCCGCCGCATGGTGGTAATAAACCTTATCCTGCTGTGCGGTGCGCTTTTCGCTGCGCGCAAAGCGGTCCGGGAAAATCTGGTAAAAGACCTGATCGTTAACCCACTGCGGGCCGTTATCCGGGTAATCGACCGCAAACTGCTCCAGCCGTGCGGGCGGGAAACGACTAAACCCCTGCGGGGTAAACCACAGCTGACGGTTATTCCACAGCAGTTTGAAGCTGTAACGGCGACGCGGCTGTCCGCTATTCAGGTCGATATTCGCCCGCCACGCCGTGATCCCCGGCTGCGGCTGGCTGCGCAGCTTGTGCATTTTCAGCCCGGTCTCTTCGTTATCTATTTCAGCGCGGAGTGTCACCCGTTCAGGCTGATTTTCCCCCGCCAGCCAGAGCGTAATCACAAGGTTGTCTTTGTTTTGCTTAACAAATGGGGCAACCGGAAGGTGCCAGGCATTTAACATCACGAATCCCCTTTGATGAAATTGACGTCACCTTGCCACAGGGTGATTAAGGATAGCTCACCATGACGTGATTTATTGGGGGAGGAGGACGGGGGAGGAGGTAAAATTTCCTCCCCCACAAGGCTGAGGAATCCCCAGTCATTTTTTTACTTGAAGCGATAAACGTTGCTTCAGCAAAATTAATGACTTACAGCGACGCCCTGGTCCGGCTGTAAATCGCCGAAGCGTTTCCGTAAGGCCGGGGCGAGGCGCAGGGATGCGCCGAGAGGGCGTGGCCTGCAGGGATGCAGGCTCATGCCCGACCCGATAGCCTGAAGGAATAAGCTGAGGGCACCGCGAAGCGGCGATTTACCGCCGGGAGCCCGGGTCGCCAGGGTGGTGGCGATTGAGCCACCCTGGCACGTTCACCGGTCATGTCGTTGCAGAGTAGCAAGGAATATAAAGTGAACGGAATAACCACCACAGCCGTATGTTCCCCCCTCACCCCAGCCCTCTCCCTCAAGGGAGAGGGGGTCGTCGGTGCAAATATCATTTTGGGGGGATTCCTCACCCCACAGGGAGAGGGGAAAAGAATGTTACTGTGCTTCCGCCAGCTGACGGTCGCGGCGGCATTTGAACATCCAGCCCACCAGCAGCAGGACAATCCACGCGAAGCCCACGTAAAGGGAAATACGAGTGTCCGGGTGGTAGCCAATCAGGCCAATGATAAACACCAGGAAGATCAGCCCAACGACGGTGGTTGCCACCCCGCCCGGGACTTTGAACTTCAGCGCTTTCGCCTCATCCGGCGGCAGGCGGCGGCGGAACGCAATCTGCGACAGCAGGATCATGATCCACACCCACACCGTCGCGAAAGTCGCCAGCGATGCAATCACCAGGAAGACGTTTTCCGGCATGATGTAGTTCAGGTAAACCGAGAACAGCAGCGCCACGGTCATGACCACGACGGTCACCCACGGCGTGCCGCGGCGTGAGGTTTTGGCGAACACCTTCGGCGCGCTGCCCTGCTCCGCCATGCCGTGCAGCATACGGCCCACACCAAAGACGTCGCTGTTGATCGCGGAAAGCGACGCGGTCAGCACCACAAAGTTGAGAATACTGGCGGCAAAGGCGATGCCCATGTGCTGGAAGGTCAGAACAAACGGGCTACCGTTGGTGCCCACCTGGTTCCACGGGTAGATGGACATGATCACGAACAGCGTACCCACATAGAACACCAGAATACGCATCGGCACCGAGTTGATGGCGCGCGGAATGGATTTCTCCGGGTCTTTCGCTTCACCAGCGGTAATACCGATAATCTCGATACCGCCGTAGGCAAACATGACCATCTGGAGCGACATCACCATGCCGAGCCAGCCGTTACTGAAGAAGCCGCCGTTGCTCCACAGGTTGTGGATACCGGTCGGCTGGCCGCCGTTACCAATACCCCAGATGATGATGCCGAAACCGGCGAGGATCATGATGATAATGGTCGCGACTTTAAAGAAGGAGAACCAGAACTCCAGCTCACCAAACACCTTCACGCTCATCAGGTTGACGGCGCAGATAATCAGCACCACGCTCAGCACCCATATCCAGTGTGGCACCGCCGGGAACCAGACGCCCATATAAATGCCAAACGCGGTCACGTCGGCAATCGCCACAATCAGGATTTCAAAGCAGTAGGTCCAGCCGGTGATAAACCCGGCCAGCGGGCCTAAGTTTTCCTGCGCGTAGCGCGAGAAGGAGCTGGCAGACGGGTTGTGAACCGACATCTCACCCAGCGCGCGCATGATGATATAGGCCGCCACGCCGCCGATGATGTACGCCAGCAGAACGCTTGGACCGGCCATTTTGATGGCATCTGCCGAGCCATAAAAAAGACCGGTGCCGATAGCCGAGCCCAGCGCCATAAAGCGGATGTGGCGCGTGCTCAATCCACGTTTAAGTTTGTTAGTGCTTTCCATTTAAATCTTGCCATTCAACACGAAAAAAACAAAAAACCACGGGGCCTTAAGCCCCGTGGTTAAACAGTTTGTTGCCGTTGATTAATGGGCGTTCGATGCGACCTGACGCCCTGCAGCACGGTCCCAGATAATCGCCAGAACCAGTGCAACAACGGTAGGCATCAGCCAGGCCAGGCCTTGCTCAGACAGCGGCAGACGCTGTGTCCATGCAGGCAGAATGTCTGCGAAAGCTGATGCTTTAATCCCGTCAAGGATACCAAAAATCAGGCTGATAAACATGGCTGGCGCAATAATTCGCGACGAGTTGTTCCACCACGGGCGAGTAAAGCTCAGCACCACCAGCACGATACACGGCGGATAAATCGCCGTCAGTACCGGAATCGAGACCTGAATCAGGTGGCTCAGACCGAGGTTGGACACCGCCATAGAGAAGATGCCGAGGATAAACACCAGGGTGCGGTAAGAGAGCGGCAGATACTGTGCGAAGAACTCTGCACAGGCGCAGGTCAGGCCCACTGCGGTTACCAGACACGCCAGGAAAATCAGCGCCGCCAGCAGCATGCTGCCCGCACCACCGAAGGTGTGCTGAACGTAAGCGTGCAGGATAGCTGCACCGTTGGCGTTCTGATCGACCAGCATGGCGCTGTCGGAACCCAGGCGGAACAGTGCCAGATACAGCAGCGTCAGACCCACACCGGCCATCAGGCCAGCCCAGATGGTATAGCGAGTCAGCAGGCGCGCTTCAGTCACGCCGCGGGAACGCGCGGCATTGACGATAACGATACCAAACACCATCGCGCCCAGCGTATCCATCGTCAGATAGCCGTTCACAAAGCCGTTGGAGAACGCAGCATTTTTATAGGCGTCCATCGCGTCGCTAATCGGGCCTGCAGGCCAGACGATAGCGGCTACCGCCAGCACGATCAGGGCCACAATTTTCAGCGGCGCCAGGAAGTTACCCACGGTATCCAGCAATTTGCCCGGATAGAGGGAAACCAGAATCACAATCGCGAAGTAGATCAGGCTGTAGATAAACAGCGGCATCGCGCCGTCACCCGTCAGCGGAGCAATCCCCACTTCAAAGGAAACGGTCGCCGTACGCGGGGTCGCAAACAGCGGACCAACGGCCAGATAGCAGACGGTCGCCAGCAGAACGCCAGCCACTTTGCCAATCGGGGTGCTGAGGCTGTCCACGCCGCCACCGACTTTCGCCAGCGCGACAACGGTGAGGACCGGTAGACCCACGGCAGTAATCAGGAAACCAAACGCAGCTGTCCAGACGTGTTCACCCGCCTGTAAGCCAACCATTGGAGGGAAAATGATGTTACCTGCGCCAACGAACAGCGCAAATGTCATAAAGCCCAGCGCGATGATGTCACGCGATTTTAAGTGATGGGTCATAAAACCTTACTGCCTGTGGATGTGGTGTTGAAAACGTTGAGATTTTCGCTATCCCTGACGGGACGATACAGCGGAAAATTTGCTCAATTTCAGCGGGAAATGCTCCCGTCCTGGCGTGGAGAAGAATAGTTTTTCGATTTACCACGCAAATACAGTCGGTCTGACAGTATCTGGGAGGCAATTTAAACGCTTATAACGTTTAAAGGCAAGGAGGGATCGCAAAACCAGAACAATATGCCAGCATGAAAAAACAGACCAGCACAATGCACTAATTATAAGAAAAACCCATGGCTAATCATGCGAACAAAAAAGCATCAACCGTATAATATTCACACGCGTTTCGCTTGACTGCAAAGCAAACGGGCCAGCAAATGCTGGCCCGTGGAAAGGTAAAATGACACGCCTGCCGTCAGGCAATCTTTTTGGCAATTAATCGTTCCGGAATAACAAAGCTGAAGCGGGTTCCTTTACCCAGCGTACTCTGAATATCAAGACGGCTTTCATGATGATTCACCGCGTGTTTCACAATCGCCAGCCCCAGGCCGCTTCCCCCGGTCTGCCGCGAGCGCGCCTTATCCACACGGTAGAATCGCTCGGTCAGACGCGGTATGTGCTCAGGGGCAATCCCCGGCCCGTTGTCCTCAACGCTAAACTCAGCGCCCGCGGTAACACGCTGCCAGCGCACCACGATATGGGTCCCTTCCGGCGTATGATTCACCGCGTTATACACCAGGTTGGAGATAGCGCTGCGCAGTTCATCTTCACTGCCGAGCACCTTCAGGGTGCTGTCGACCTCAAAGCTAATGTGATGTTTTTTATGGCTTAACGTTTGCGCTTCCCGCTCCACCACCCGCAGCATCATCGGCACATCGATGGTGTCATTCAGTGCCAGTGAAGGCGCGGCTTCAATCTTCGAGAGCGTCAGCAGCTGCTTGACCAGGCCTTCCATACGGTGCGTTTGCTCGCGCATGGTGTGCAGCGCTTTTTCACGCGGTGCACCTTCGAGCGTTTGCTCCTGCATCATCTCCAGGTAGCCCTGAAGCACGGTCAACGGGGTGCGTAATTCGTGGCTCACGTTGGCGAAGAAGTTGCGTCTCGCCCCTTCCAGCTGGTGCATCTGGGTGACATCCCGCGCCACCATCAGCCACTGCCGATCGCTGTAAGGCATCACGCGGATTTCCAGATGACGCCCGTTGTTGAGCCTCAGATTGTGCGGCCCCGTAAAATCACGCTTTTTCAGATACAGCGTGAACTCCGGATAACGCAGCAGGTTAAGAATATTTTGCCCATTATCGTCCGGCCAGCGCAGGCCCAGAAGCTGTTGCGCCAGACCGTTACACCAGAAAATCGTGCCTTCTTCAGTGGTCAGAATGACGGCATCCGGCAGCGACTCTGCGCCGCTGCGAAAGCGTTTAATTAAGCTTCCCAGCTCGCGACGACGTTTTTTATTACGCATCTGCATCTGGTGAAGGCCATACAGCAGCGGTTCCCAGCTGCCGCTTCCCGGCGGAGGGGTCATGCTTCTGTCCACCCACAGCCACCAGGAGAGGCGCAGTAAGTTCCAGAAATGCCAGACTAATAACCCGGTCACTGCCGCCAGCAAAAACCACGGCAGATGCCCAACGATGGCCCCCAGAATGAAGGCCGGAATACAGCATAAGATCAGTTCAAAGACGAGCCTTTTCCATGACAGACGTTCCAGCACGCGTCACACTCCTGTCACTGTTCAGAAACGGGTCGAAAAACGATAACCCGTACCGCGGACCGTCTGCACCATGCGATCGTGACCGCTAAGCTCCAGCGCTTTACGCAGGCGGCGAATATGCACATCAACCGTCCGGTCTTCCACATACACGTTAGTTCCCCAGACGTTATTCAGCAACTGCTCGCGACTGTAGACACGTTCCGGGTGGGTCATAAAGAAGTGCAGGAGTTTGAATTCGGTAGGCCCCATGTCGAGGGGATTTTCGCCCGTCATCACGCGGTGTGAGGTGGGGTCAAGGCTCAGGCCCTGCATCTCAATCACCTCTTCTACCGCCATCGGCGAAATGCGGCGCATAACGGCTTTGATGCGAGCAACCAGCTCTTTGGGGGAGAACGGCTTGGTGATGTAATCGTCCGCGCCGGTTTCCAGACCGCGCACGCGATCCTCTTCTTCACCGCGCGCAGTCAGCATAACCACCGGAATATCGCGGGTCATCGCTTCACGTTTAAGATGTTTGATAAACTGCAGTCCAGAGCCGCCAGGCAACATCCAGTCAAGCAGAATCAGATCGGGCCAGGGTTCATTCAGCTGGTTCACCGCGCTGTCATAATCTTCCGCTTCAACCGGCTGGAAGCCATTTTGTTCGAGCACGAAGCACACCATTTCACGAATTGGAGCTTCATCTTCTACGACCAGAATACGTCTCGCCATACTTTGCCCTGTCTTATCTTATTTAAGTTACAAGTTTGTAATGCGGCGTCATTATGCGTCAGATTTATGACAGATTTATGAAAAACATTACCACCATAAATGGCAAACTGTTGTTTTATTACAGCGGTTATTTTCCATCCCCTGAAAGTTTATAATCGTCATCAACTCTTTTCGCCACGGATCAGCTATGCGCATACTTCACACTTCAGACTGGCATCTGGGTCAAAACTTTTACAGCAAAAGCCGGGCGGCGGAGCACGAAGCCTTCCTGAACTGGCTGCTGGAGACGGCACAATCGCATAACGTCGATGCGATTATTGTCGCGGGTGACATCTTCGATACCGGTTCCCCACCGAGCTATGCGCGTGAGCTCTATAACCGTTTCGTGGTGAATCTGCAGCAGACCGGCTGTCATCTGGTGATTGTCGCCGGAAACCACGATTCTGTGGCCACGCTGAATGAATCCCGCGATATTCTGGCGTTTCTCAATACCACCGTGGTGGCCAGCGCCGGACATGCCCCGCAGATCCTGAAAAAACGTGACGGCACGCCGGGTGCGGTGCTGTGTCCCATTCCGTTTTTGCGTCCGCGGGATATCGTACAAAGCCAGGCGGGACTTTCCGGCGGCGAAAAGCAACAGCATTTATTACAGGCTATCACTGATTATTATCACCAGCAGCATACCGATGCCTGCGCCCTGCGCGGCGAAGCGGCAATCCCGGTGATCGCGACCGGGCATCTCACCACCGTGGGTGCCAGTAAAAGTGACGCCGTACGTGACATCTATATCGGCACGCTGGATGCCTTCCCGGCGCAGAACTTCCCGCCTGCCGACTATATCGCGCTCGGGCACATTCACCGGGCGCAGATCGTCGGCGGCTGCGAGCATATCCGCTATTGCGGCTCGCCCATTTCACTCAGCTTCGATGAAACAGGCAAAGCAAAATCCGTGCATCTGGTCAGTTTTACCGACGGAAAACTCAGCGCTGTCGAGACGCTGGACGTGCCCGTCACCCAGCCGCTGGCGGTGCTAAAAGGCGATCTGGCGGCCATCACTGAACAGCTTGCGCAGTGGCGTGGTGTCGAGCAGGTTCCGCCCGTCTGGCTGGATATCGAAATCACCACCGATGACTACCTTCATGATATGCAAAGAAAAATTCAGGCGCTGACGGTCGATCTGCCCGTCGAGGTCTTACTGGTTCGCCGCAGCCGGGAGCAGCGCGAGAAAATTCTGTCAGGTGCGCAGCGTGAAACGCTCAGTGAACTGCGGGTCGAAGAGGTGTTTGAGCGCCGGTTGTCTCAGGAAGAGATTGACGACGCGAAGCGAGTAAGGCTCAACGAGCTGTTCACGCATACCCTGCATGCGCTTAACGATGAGGGAGAAAATGCATGAAAATTCTCAGCCTGCGCCTGAAAAACCTGAACTCGCTCAAGGGCGAGTGGAAAATCGACTTTACCGCTGAGCCGTTTGCCAGCAACGGGCTGTTTGCCATTACCGGTGCCACCGGTGCCGGGAAAACCACCTTGCTCGACGCCATCTGTCTGGCGCTTTACCACGAAACGCCACGACTGCAAAAGGTCTCTCAGGCGCAAAACGACCTGATGACGCGCGACACCGCCGAGTGCCTGGCGGAAGTGGAGTTCGAGGTAAAGGGCATCGCCTATCGCGCGTTCTGGAGCCAGAACCGTGCGCGCAATCAGCCTGACGGGAACCTGCAGGCCCCGCGCGTGGAGCTGGCACGCTGCGAGGACGGAAAAATCCTCGCCGACAAGGTGACGGATAAACTGGAACAAACGGCAGCTCTTACCGGGCTGGACTATGGCCGTTTTACCCGCTCGATGCTGCTCTCTCAGGGACAGTTTGCCGCCTTCCTGAATGCCAAACCGAGCGATCGCGCGGAGCTACTCGAGGAACTTACCGGCACCGAGATCTACGGCCAGATTTCCGCCATGGTGTTTGAAAAACACAAAGCCGCGCGCAATGCGCTTGAGATGTGCGAAGCGCAAGCAGCAGGCGTTGTCCTGTTGAGTGAAGAACAGCAGCAGCAGTTGCAGCAAAGTTTGCAGGCACTCACTGACGAAGAGAAAACCCTGCTGGCGCAGCAGCAGAGCCACCAGAAAGAATTTCAGTGGCTTACTCGCAGCGAAGAGCTTATCCGCGAACAGCAGCGTGCCGCGACCTTACAGCAGCAGACGCAACAGGCGCTGACTGATGCAGCCCCAGACCTGGCAAAGCTCCAGCTCGCGCAACCCGCGTCCCAGCTCCGCCCGCTGTGGGAACATCAGCAAGAACAGGCATCACGCCTGGCGCAAACGAAGCAGCGTATTGTTGAAGTAAATACTCGCTTACTGGAAAAAACCGCCTTGCGCTCGCGGATCCGCAACGGCGCTTTACATACTCATACGCAGCTACAGACAGAACTGGCGGCACTGGCACAGTGGCTGACAGACCACGATCGGTACCGCCTGTGGGGCCAGGAGATTGCAGGCTGGCGGGCTCACTTCTCTCAGCTAAATCGCGATAAAAATCAGCTCACTACGCTTGCTGCGCGCATCACTGAATTACGCCATAAGCTGACGGGTCTGCCAGAAAGTTCCCTCACGCTGACGGCTGACGAGGTCGCAATGGCGATGGAGCAACGGGCGCAAACCCGGTCTACGCGCCAGCGCCTGACCGCTCTCCATGCCCGCTATCAACCGCTGCAAAAACGTCAGCGCCAGAACGCCGAAAGCGTGCAAAAAGCACAGACCGGGCTGGTCGCGCTTAATGAAACGCTGGCACAGCGCCGCCAGCAGTATAAAGAAAAAAACCAGCATTATCTGGACGTTGAAACACTCTGCAGGCAGGAAGAGAAAATCAAAAGCCTTGAGGCGGAGCGTGCTCAACTCCAGGCCGGGCTGCCTTGCCCACTATGCGGCTCCACTACCCATCCGGCCGTGACGGCATACCAGGCGCTGGAACTCAGTGAAAATCAACGCCGCCGCGATCGGTTAGCTAAAGAGGTCGCCGCACTTAAAGACGAAGGTTTGTTAGTTCTCGGCCAGGTTAACGCCCTGTCACAGCAGATCCAACGCGAGACAGACGAAGCGCAGGCGCTCTCTCAGGAAGAGCAAGCGCTCACTAAAGAGTGGCTGGAAGTGTGTGCTTCTCTGAATATTACACTGAATATTCAGGAGGATATTACCCCGTGGATGAGCGAGCAGGAGCACTACGAGCAGCAGCTTTATCAGCTCAGCCAGCGTTTGACCCTACAAACCCAGCTTAACGAGCAGGAAGAACAGGAACGTCAGTACCAGCAACAGCTGGCGGCGACGCGTCAGGCAGTGGAAACGTCCCTGCATACGCTGTCGCTGGGTATTCCGGATGCAGGCACTGAATCCGTCTGGCTCGCCTCACGTGAAAGTGAATACGCGCAGTGGCAGGAGAAACAGACCCAGCATGGCGCGACGCTGGAACGTATTAACGCCCTGACGCCGCTGCTCGATACCCTTCCGGCAACGGAGGCCACTGAAACCGAAACGGCGATCCCCGCGAACTGGCGCGAAATTCACGACGAATGCGTGTCGCTGCAAAGTCAGCTTACCGCGCAGCAACAGCAGGAGGCGCTGGAGAAAGAACGTTTGCAGCAGTCACAGGCGCAATTCGCCACGGCACTGGCGGCAAGTTGTTTTGAGGATCAAGACGCGTTCCTTTCTGCGCTGCTGGATGCCGACACCGTTCGACGCCTTGAGCAGCTAAAGCAGACGCTGGAAAACCAGGTACAGCAGGCGACAGCGCTCTCCGCGCAAGCGACCCGGCAGCGAGAGGACCATCAGGCGCTGCGCCCGGAAGGGCTGGACGCCGATGTTCAAACATTACAAATGCAATTGGAGCAACTGGCACATCAACTTCGTGAGAACACCACGCATCAGGGTGAGATCCGCCAGCAGCTCAAGCAGGACAGCGATAACCGTCTGCACCAGCAGGCGCTTATGCAGCAAATAGAAGAGGCCGCGCGCCTGGCGGACGACTGGGGCTACCTGAATTCCCTGATTGGCTCCAGCACCGGCGACCGATTCCGTAAATTCGCTCAGGGGCTGACGCTGGATAATCTGGTCTGGCTCGCTAATCAGCAGCTTAATCGCCTGCACGGACGCTATCTGCTTCAGCGGAAAGTCAGCGATGCGCTGGAGCTGGAAGTGGTCGATACCTGGCAGGCGGACGCGGTGCGCGATACCCGTACGCTCTCGGGCGGCGAAAGCTTCCTGGTGAGCCTGGCGCTGGCCCTGGCGCTGTCGGATTTAGTGAGTCACAAGACGCGGATCGATTCCCTGTTCCTCGACGAAGGATTCGGCACGCTGGACAGCGAAACGCTGGATACCGCGCTGGATGCGCTCGACGCGCTGAACGCCACCGGCAAAACCATCGGCGTGATCAGCCACGTTGAGACGATGAAAGAGCGCATTCCGGTGCAGATCAAGGTGAAGAAGATTAACGGGCTGGGGTATAGCAGGCTGGATAAGGTGTTTGCGGTGGAATAAATGGGGGGAGGGGTGCGGTCTGGTGCCCTCACCCTGGCCCTCTCCCACAGGGAGAGGGGAAAAAAAGTTTATTCCGGCCACAGCCATGCCGCGCCGCGCACGCCGCTGGAATCCCCGTGCACCGCTTTGCGGATCGGGGTTTCACACTCGCCGCCGAAGACCCATTGCCTGACCAGATTCGGTACCGTGGCGTACAGCCGGTCAACGTTGCTCATCCCACCGCCAAGCACGATCACATCCGGGTCGAGAATGTTAACCACGTGCGCCAGCGATTTCGCCAGCCGCATTTCATACCGGCTAAGCGCCAGTTCCGCGACCGGATCCTGTTCTTCAACCAGACGCATAATCTCATTTCCCTTCAGCGCCTGCCCGCTCAGGCGATGGTAGTCCGTAGCAAACCCCGTACCGGAAATAAAGGTCTCGATACAGCCCTGCTTTCCGCAGTAGCACGGCACTTCCGCGCGATAGTTAAGTTCGTCTTCGTCCATCCACGGTAATGGATTATGCCCCCACTCGCCCGCCGTGCCGTTGCCACCAATGTGGGCGCGACCGCCGAAGGCCACACCCGCGCCGCAGCCCGTACCGATAATCACCGCAAAAACGGTCTGGGCGCCTGCAGCAGCACCGTCGATAGCTTCCGATACCGCCAGACAGTTGGCATCGTTAGCCAGACGCACATCGCGTTTAAGACGCGCGCTCAAATCTTTATCAAACGGCTGGCCGTTGAGCCACGTAGAGTTGGCGTTTTTCACCACGCCGGTGTACGGCGAGATCGACCCGGGGATCCCCATTCCAACGCTGCCCGTCTGCCCTGTTGCCTGCTCGGCCAACTCGACCAGCCGGGCAATCGTCTCGATAGTCTGGTGATAATCATCACGCGGCGTAGGCAAGCGGTGGCGAAACAGCTGTTCCCCCTGCTCGCTCAACGCAATCACTTCAGTTTTGGTGCCGCCTAAATCGATCCCAATACGCACAAGAGACTCCTCATTATTTTGATTATCAACAGAGTAGAAGCCGCCTACCCGATTAGCAATGCAAGCGATGCGACAATTCGTTATCATGCCCGCTGATTTAACGACAAGGCCGTGGAAATTATCATGCTGTGGTTCAAAAATTTGATGGTTTACCGTCTCAGCCGCGACGTTTCGCTGCGTGCAGAAGAGATGGAAAAACAGTTAGCCGCTTACACCTTTTCCCCTTGCGGTAGCCAGGATATGGCAAAAACCGGTTGGGTTCCGCCAATGGGTTCACAAAGCGATGCCCTGACCCACGCCAGCAGCACCGGTCAAATTATCGTTTGTGCGCGTAAAGAGGAAAAAATTCTCCCTACGCCGGTCGTCAAGCAGGCGCTCGAAGCGAAAATTTTCAAGCTGGAAGCCGAACAGGGCCGCAAGCTGAAAAAGACCGAAAAAGATTCGCTGAAAGACGAAGTGCTGCACTCCCTGCTGCCTCGCGCGTTCAGCCGCTTCAGCCAGACCATGATGTGGATCGACACCGTAAACGGGCTGATCATGGTGGACTGCGCCAGCGCCAAAAAAGCGGAAGACACGCTGGCCCTGCTGCGCAAAAGCATCGGCTCTTTACCGGTCGTTCCGCTGGCGCTGGAAACGCCGATTGAGCTGACTCTGACCGAGTGGGTACGCAGCGGGACTGCCGCGCAAGGTTTCCAGATCCTGGATGAAGCGGAGCTGAAAGCCCTGCTGGAAGATGGCGGTGTGATCCGCGCGAAAAAGCAGGATCTGGTGAGCGACGAGATCGCCGTACACATTGAAGCGGGCAAAGTCGTGACCAAGCTGGCACTCGACTGGCAGCAGCGCATTCAGTTCATGATGTGCGATGACGGCTCGGTGAAGCGTTTGAAATTCTGCGACGAGCTGCGCGATCAGAACGAAGATATCGACCGGGAAGATTATGCCCAGCGTTTTGACGCGGACTTCATCCTGATGACCGGCGAGCTGGCCGCGTTGATTCAGAATCTGGTGGAAGGTCTCGGCGGCGAAGCGCAGAGATAACAGACAAAACGTAGGCCGGGTAAGCGTTAGCGCCACCCGGCTTATTTTTTATTTCAGATAGCGGCACAGATAAGAGGTAGGCTCAGCAACCTGCAGATGGAATTCACTGTGGGCAGGGACGTTGAATACTTGCCCGGCAGCGTAAACTTTCCATTCCGTTTCACCCGGCAGTAAGACGTTCAGCGCGCCGCTAACAACCGTCATCTCTTCTGCTTCCGCAATGCCAAAGGTATATTCCCCTTCCGCCATAACGCCGACACTGGCGCGGCCAGTGCTGCTGCTGGTAAAACCGATGGATTTCACTTTACCGGAAAAGTATTCGTTACTTTGAAGCATGAACTGGCCCTTATATTTATAGATAAAAATCCACTATAGGGGCCATGCTCATGGCCTGTCACGCAAAATCATTACACCAGTAATTCAGACGCCAGACGCGCCATCAGAACATTGGACAACAGCACCGGTATATCGAGTGCTTTTTGCAGTAAATCGCGATGGTGCTGATGGAAGCCGAGACAGTCCAGAATCAACACATCCGCACCTCTCTCCATCAGCTCCCGTCCTGCGGCAATAAGCGCCGCTTCACTGTCCCAGAACGGATTAGCCAGCGCATACAGCGGGACTTTTTCCAGCACCTGCCATTTTGCCTCCTGGTTATCCATCAGTTCCTCGATGGGAACAATGACCCCCACCTGATGACCGTCGACAATCGAGGCCACCAGCGGCGGAATAATTCTCATCGGTTCCAGCAAAATCGCATTACGCGCAACCAGTCCTGTTATCGGTGCCGTGCTCATTAATAAAATGACGTCGTAACCCTGATTATCGAGCACTTCAATAACACCCTGAAGCGCGCGCTCGATTTTCTGGCGTGACACATGCGCCAGTTTACCGTCACTTAATAACGTCGCCAGGGGATCCTCCCCTTCATCCAGCGCGTAGTCTTCCATGACCTCTTCACGGCTCATCTTACCCAACAGGCTAAGATGAGCGATCTGTTGCTCAGAGACATGCTCGGTTAAGAGCGGTAATACTTCGCTTACAGGGACCACACCAATAGTGAGGATCGCCAATGTCGCCTTCATTTTGATCGCCTTCCATTACTACCACAACCGTTACACAGGTACAGGCTCACTACGCTGCACCGTTCGTTTTTTCAACAAAACAGCACCAAGCGTAGCAGGGGATCTCTGCACCGAAATGTAAAGATCCCAGGCCCATGCCGAATCACCCTGTAATAACTAAATATTAACCCGTGCTTAACATTCACGATGCATTAAAAGTGTGATTCAGGCACGGTTTTGCGTGGTTTAGGAATTTAATCAGGACTTATCGGGATCTTCGTAGCGCCGTTTCGCATCCAGCGCTTCTTGTTCGGTTTCATGTTCGCTTATCAGCGAATCGGGTTTGGGGTGATCGGCACGCAGCTGATACCAGGTCACGGTATGGTCGGCATGACCTTTTTCAACGGTAACAATGCGTGCTTCACGCGGATAGGGAGGTCTGGTTGGCATAGCTCATCCTTTTTTTATGTCTGAGCTATGAGTATAGACGGCAGTTAGCTGGCACAGGCCAAACGAAGGGCGGTAATAATCTGAATAACAACCTCTTCAGGTGAAGCAGAGGCATCCACAACGTGGTGTGCCGCCTCGCGGTATAACGCATCGCGTTCCGCAAGCACCTCACTCACTTCTTCGCTGAGCGGCTTCGCGGTCAGCGCAGGACGCTGCCCCTCTTCCGGAAACGCTTCAAGACGTCCAACCAGGGTAGAGACCGCCGCGCAGAGATAAATCACAATCCCTTTTTCGCGCATAAACTGCCGGTTGTACTCCGCCAGGATAATGCCCCCACCCGTTGCAATGATCGTCGCAGGCGACGTTACCGCTTCCAGCGCGGCAGTTTCACGCGCGCGAAAGCTCTCCCAGCCCTCTTTTTCGACAATCTCTGCGATGGTTTGAGCCGCATGTTCCTGAAGCCAGTGATCGGTATCAACAAATTGACTCTGGCACACGCGCGCCAGTTCCAGGCCAACGGTGGTTTTCCCACAGCCGCGAGGGCCAACTAAAAAGATGGGTGGGTTCATAACCAGGTGTTTCCCCTTGATGCCGGAAGGCTGAAGACTGTAAAGAAATGATTGCAGAAGATGTTGCGTTTACTTTACTGCAAAGCGGTACGGGATGACAACCCTGTGGAGGCCACACTGTACCACATTTTGACAATGGTTATCATTACGCCGTGCGGCGCTTCACTTCCAGCAGCCATTTATCCAGCTCGGCAGCAAACTGCTGACGGTCACGCTGAGACAGGCTATCAGGCCCGCCAGTCTGCACGCCGCTGGCGCGCATGGTGTCCATAAAATCGCGCATGGTGAGCTTTTCGCGAATAGTCGACGGCGAATAACGTTCACCACGCGGGTTCAGCGCTGCCGCCCCTTTATCCAGCAATTCTGCGGCCAGGGGAATATCCGCTGTGATCACTAAATCCTCGGCGCTGCACAGACGCACAATTTCATTATCCGCCACATCGAACCCGGCCGGTACGCGCAAAGAGCGGATGAACCGGGAAGGCGGCACGCGGATATTCTGGTTCGCCACCAGCGTTAATGGCATCTGTACGCGCTCGGCGGCGCGGAACAAAATCTCTTTAATCACATTCGGACAGGCATCCGCATCAACCCAAATCGCCATATTGTCACCCTTGTATCGCATTGACGGCTATTGTCGCCTGCTTTTCGTTGTTAAGCTATAAGCCTATCAATCAGAGATAACAACGCATAATAACGGAGAGACGTGATGGACAAGAAAATCGGGTTTATCGGCTGCGGTAACATGGGCAAAGCCATCCTGGGTGGCCTGATCGCCAGCGGGCAGGTACTGCCGGGACAGATTTGGGTCTACACCCCATCACCGGATAAAGTCGCGGCGTTGCGTGATGAGTACGGTATCAACGCCGCCGAAAGCGCGCAGGACGTCGCCCAGGTCGCGGATATCGTCTTTGGTGCCGTGAAGCCGAACATCATGATCAAAGTGCTGAGCGATATCACCTCCAGCCTGAATAAAGAGACGCTGGTGGTGTCCATTGCCGCCGGTGTGACCCTCGACCAGCTGGCTCGCGCGCTCGGTCACGACCGTAAAATCGTCCGCGCAATGCCAAATACCCCTTCTCTGGTCAACGCCGGGATGACATCTATCACCCCTAACGCACTGGTCACCGCCGAAGACGTGGCGGATGTCCTGAACATTTTCCGCTGCTTCGGTGAGGCAGAAGTCATTTCTGAAGCGATGATCCATCCGGTTGTCGGCGTAAGCGGTTCGGCCCCCGCGTATGTCTTTATGTTTATTGAAGCGATGGCGGATGCCGCGGTGCTGGGCGGTATGCCGCGCGCGCAGGCGTATAAATTTGCCGCGCAGGCCGTCATGGGCTCCGCCAAAATGGTGCTCGAGACGGGTAAACATCCGGGTGAACTGAAGGATATGGTCTGCTCTCCGGGCGGCACAACGATTGAAGCCGTGCGCGTGCTGGAAGAGCGCGGATTCCGTGCTGCCGTCATCGAGGCGATGGCAAAATGCATGGAAAAATCAGAGAAGCTGAGTAAATCCTGATAAACAGAGCCGGGCGTCAGGCTGCCACTTCGGTGCGACCTCGTCCGGCATTTTTCGCTTTATAGAGGGCAACATCTGCTGCTTTTAACCATTCGCGGTAGTGTCCGAATTGCGGTCCCCAGGGGGCAACCCCGACGCTAATACGGATCCTTTCTGAAGGTGCTCCGGGTAGCGGCATGTTGACCAGACGTTCGTGTACGCGGGACATCGCGGCAATAGCACTTTCCGCAGGCGTACCGGACATAATCACGGCAAATTCATCCCCACCAAAACGGCCAATAAAATCACACGAGCGTAGCGTCAACTGCAGCTGGCGGGTGATAGCCACTATCGCTTCATCGCCGACGTCATGGCCCCATGTATCGTTAATGCTCTTAAAGTGATCAATGTCGATGAGCAATATTGTCGCCGTTTGATGGCTGCGACGGCATTGCTCATATTCATTGCGCAAAAGCGTTTCCCAGTGGCGGCGATTGAACACCCCCGTCATCCCGTCGCGCGTGCTCATTAGCTCAAGCCGCCGTTTATGCTCAGCCAGCCGAACCGCCGTCCGGTGACTGACCCAGGCAAACAGCATCGGGTACAGCATCAGAACCGGTAGCGTCAGCCACCACTCCAGCGGCTCAGAATAAAGCGTAATCATGCTGCCGTTCAGCTGCAGCGTGACCAAAGCGGAAAACAGGATAATGATAATACCGGCAATAAACAGCCGAAAACCGCCCGATCCCATCATATTCATGCCGATCATCATGATCAGCGCCGCCGTGGGCAGCGCATTCAGGCCCATCAGGCCAATCCAGACACCGGCGATGATTGCATCTACCTTCAGGTTAACGATTTCACTGCAAAACGGTTGGGATGAGCGGCAGGCAAGTTGCCAGGCGAGATGTGGCCAGACGAAGGCCCACCCCACCAGTAATAACCACCAGCCGCCTGGGAGAAAATGGGTAACCAGCACACCCGCAATCGGGAAAAACATGGCTGCCAGCCCCACCACGCGCGCCAGCCGGATCCGCCGGCAAAATCGTATCCCGGAGCGGTGTGAGTCATCCTGAGAAAGATGTTTATTCCACTCTTCCTGAATGCTCTCTTTGTTGTAATAGATTTCATCATTCATCATTTTTGGGAATATTCTGAAACATTTTCCCAAATTATAGAGAGGGGGATTTCGGGGAAAGTATGAAATTTCGGGTGAGCCGCGACAGCAACTCACCCGTTAGAACTACACTTTTTTCTTCAGACAGGCGCTCATGAACTTACTGCGGTCATCCCCTTTCAGGGACTGCTCGGTGGCCTTCGCATTACACTCGCGCATTTTTTGCTGCTGCGGCGTCAGGCTTTTTTCATCCGGTTTCGAGGCACCGTTTTTAAGGCAGTCGCTCATGTAGGTCTTACGGGCATCGCCCTTCAGAGATTGCGAGGTCGCCTGTTGATTACAGGTTGTCATACGCTGCTGCTGGGGCGTAAAGGTCTTTTCTTCCGCATGCGCAGAAGCCATCAAGAACACGCCTGAGAGTAAGGTAACCAGTATTGTCGTTTTCATTGCACTATCCTTTATGTGAATTTCCACTCTAAGTCTGGTTCGTGACGGGGAAAATACCACCCGGCAGCCACGATTTCCGCCGGGTGACGAACTTATTTCAGCCTCAGCGCGGCCTTCATGGTGTAGAACAGATCGGTCTGGTCAGTCAAACCCACCACGTTCGCAGCATGTGGGCCGTACGCCGCGATGCGCAGCTGTGTGCCGGTATGTTCCATAGACTCTTCTTCAGAATTGCCATAGCTCATCACCATCACGGCACCGTCTTTGGTCGTCAGCGCCTGCGTCAGACCCGGTGCTTTGGTATCGGGAGGGATAATCTGGCTTGAATGCGCGTGGTCAGCGGTGACCACCACCAGCGTGTTACCGTCTTTCTTCGCAAACTCGAGCGCTTTTTGCACCGCTTCGTCGAGATCCACCGTTTCGCCAATCTGCCCGCACGGGTTCGCCGCGTGGTCTTGCTTATCGATTGACGCCCCTTCTACCTGCAGGAAGAAGCCTTTTTCGCTCTTGCTCAGCAGAGAGATGGCTTTGTCCGTCATCGCCGCCAGCGTAGGAACGCTGTCATTCCGTTTCGGGTTTGGCGTACAGGTCACCGCTGGCTTATCGATATTGCCGTGGTACGAGGCTTTTGGCCCTTCCCAGCGCACCGGCATGTTGCCGTCAGAGAACAGTCCCAGCAGCGGTTTGTCCTGGTTTGCTTCGGTAATCGCCGCCAGAGAAGCCGCATCGCTTACCAGCTGATAGCCGCGCGCCTGCGCCTGCTCGCGCAGCGTTTTACCCTGCCACTCACCGGCCGTCGCCGTTTCGGCAAAGGTTTTCGCCCCACCGCCCAGCGTCACGTCAGGGCGCGCGTTCAGCATCTGTTCTGTAATCGAGCCTTTACCGCCGTTTTCCAGCGCATTGGTCGGACATTTTTCGCGGGTCACCGACGGGCCATAGCATTTACGCGAGGTCACGTGCGACATCAACGCGGCCGGGGTGGCATCCTGAAGCTCAGCGGTAGAGACGTTGCCGGTTGCCAGCCCCGCCGCTTTCGCCATTTCCAGAATGGTTTGATGATCTTTCTCGTGAATATCGACGCCCAGCGCGCCATTATAGGTTTTCACACCGGTTGCCCACGCCGTTGCTGATGCGGCTGAATCCGTGACGTAATCCGGTTTACCGGTTTTTTTATCCAGCGAGTAATGGGTATATTGTCCCGTCAGAGGCAGCGCATCGATGCCTTTAAAATAGCCGCCCGCTCCTTCGGCATAATTTCTCGCCGCCGTAATTTCGGAATCCCCCATTCCGTCGCCAATCAGCAGAATAATATTTTTAGCGGGGTTTTCATTCAGAGAAGCGCGAATGGCGGCAGTCTGATCCTCTGAGAGACGGCGCGCACCACCGGGCTGGGTGATATCCCCCTGCGCAGCACGATGTTCGAGGACGTTCATATTCGCGGTTTCAGCGTGAATAGCAGGGGCAAATAACAGCGGGATTAATGCGATAAAAAGCGCGCTCTGTTTCACTTTATTTTCTCCATGTACAAATACATAAAAATAAAAACAGAGCGACTATAGGCAACCGGCATGACATTTCTATGACAGCCCGTCACGCATCGTGACAGTTTAGCTGCGCGGATGCCTTAACAGCTTTTTTATGTATTGATGGAGCATTTCGGCGTCCTCAGGTGGAACCTGTGAATCAGGTTTGGCGTTGTCCAGCGCGCTTTCAATGCTGTCAATTAACGCCTGTTGATCCTGGGCAGCCATATGTCTGAGTAGCGCGGTGACGACTATTTCCAGCGCCTCAACCTGGGCGACCAATTCTTTCGACTCTTCTTCCTTTTGTGCAAGCTTAACCAACAACTCAGTAATGAGATTCTTCATGGTGCTATTTCCTTATGGGTTTTCCCTGAAATTAGCACTCTCAATGATTTATGCAAAGAGGAGAAAAGTATTATCTTATGCAAAAGTGACGTTACGTCAAAAATAGCGTAGCGCGCACCGCAGCGAAACGTTTTTCTATAACAACAGGCCGCTTTTTGTTATATAAAAAAGCGGCAGCCATAAAAATATATAATACATCCCCAGGGTTAACGGGCTCCTTTTGCCTCCGCTAATTGTCTGCGACGACGCAGTGCAATAGCCAGCTGGATAATATTTATCAACACCACCACAGCCGTCGCGGCAAATACCCAACGGAAACCGGCCATCGCGGAAACGGATGCACCAATAAGCGGACCGGCGACGTTGCCCAAATACATAAACGACTGGTTGTAACCAAAAATACGCCCGGTGACCTGGTCACTGGAATATTTCACCAGCAGTGTTTGCACGGCGGGCAACATGGCTCCATCGGCAAAACCAAGCAAGAAGCGCAGAACGCCAAGCTGAAGCGGGGTCGTTACGAACGACATAGCGAAAAAGAGTATGACCGCAAATATCAGTGTGGCCATCAGGATGCGCGCCGTGCCAATCCGGTCGCCCAGTTTGCCAAGCCGCGGCGCAGAGATCAGAGCCGACACGCCAGGCACCGCCGCAATCAACCCCGCGAGAAAGGCGATATTGCTGCTGTCTGGCTCCATCGACTTGATAAACAGCGCCAGAATAGGCCCGACGGAACCATTACACAGCTGGATCACCATGGTGGTGACAAAAAGGCTGATCATCAGGCCGGGATAAGGCAGCGAGGCAAAGACCGCCCTGCCGCTCAGGCGTTCTGATTTGCTGACAACGGGACGGCCCCCTTCTTTGATCAGGAAAAGCGTCACCAGAAAACTGATCACCAGCAGTATCGCGGTGATGAAAAATACCGCTCTCAGCCCCACGTGATCCGCGAGGAATCCCCCCAGCAGCGGGCCGCCGATGACCCCGCTGATCTGCGCGGTAGAGAGCGTACTCAGCGCCCAGCCGCTACGTTCACGCGGCACCTGCGAGGCCACCAGCGCCATCGCGTTCGGAATATACCCGGAAGTCAGCCCCATGATTGCCCGCAGGATAAACAGCTGCCAGACGTTGGTGGCAAAGGCCTGAAGCAAAATGGCGATCGCCATACCGAGGGATGCACGCAGCAGCATCAGCTTGCGGCCTTTTCTGTCCGCCAGGCTGCCCCACATCGGCGAGACGATGGCCGAAACCAGAAACGTGACGCTGAACGTCAACCCTGACCACATAGAGAGGGCTTCATGGGAGGTCACCCCCAGCTGAGACACGTACAGCGGCAGAAAGGGTAAAATCTGGCTAATGGCCAGTCCGGTAAAGAAACAGCCGAACCAGACCGAGATGAGGTTAACTTTCCAGGATTCCATAACAGAAATAGTCTTCATTTTTAGGCGAATTCGCCGACAGATTAGCAAGTTACGCGCGTTGACGTCGCACCAGAGATGCGGCCTTGCTGACTTTGGTGTTTTATCTTCCCAGTCATCATATTTGTGAAACAAGTCACAAATTATCCACTTTCTGACGAAAGATTATGCTTCAGCGGCACAGGCCGAAGCCGCGCATCCCAAGATGGAAATGGTTAGCGTGGGCCGCGTTATATTCTGGCCCCAGACCGTTACCGTAATACCCACAGCTCGCCGCCAGCAGAGCCTGAAGCCACGGCTGGGTTTTAGCCGATGACCAGCCCCTCAGAATGGTGATCCGCTCACCGTTTGCCAGCCGAAATGCGCTGATGTCCAGCGCCTCTGCCGTGGCATGTTCACTGCGACGCGCATCCGGGCGGCCGTAAATATTACGACAGGCATAGCTTCCCAGATGGTCGATGCGCGTAAGCTCGCTGCCCATCCAGCTTTTCGTCAGCGGCCGGGCCTGCTGACTGACAAACAGCGCAGAGCTTAATGCCAGAGGGCAACTGGCCAGAAAACTGCTGTTCAGGCTGACCGGACCGAAATTACTCACGCGCACCACGTTACTGAGCGGGCATGCTCCCGCGCTGTCAGCCACCGGCTGCGTGCGGATAAGCGCTCTTAGATTTGCTTCGGTTAGGAGGCTTTCGCAGGCCTCCGGCGTTAAGCGCCGAAGCTTAAACTGGGTGATTTTTCCGGGAGGATCGTCAAGGGTAAGCGGCGTAAAAGGGTTGTAATGAGACGGCAACCAGCGGTAGCCCGCCGTTGCGACAGCCACAATAATGAAAACGGTTAGCAGACTTTTTCCTTTCACGCGCCCCCCACGATAACCCCAAAACATTATGGCAGAAGGCCGCGAAACCCGCAGGGCATCGTGGTATGTTATTGGCTTTTCGACAGACTGGAAGAGAGTGAGATGGCAAAGCAGCGCGTAGGTATTGTCTTTGGGGGAAAATCAGCAGAGCACGAGGTGTCATTGCAGTCGGCCAAAAATATTGTCGATGCGATCGATAAAAGCCGTTTCGACGTGGTGCTGCTGGGTATTGATAAACAGGGTCAGTGGCATGTTAACGATGCCAGCCAGTACCTGATCAATGCTAACGATCCGGCGCACATCGCCCTTAATCCTTCAGAAACCAGCGTCGCGACCGTACCAGGCCTGGTTCAGGGGCAATTTATCGACGCCGGTAATGCGCAGGCGCTGGCTCAGATTGACGTTATTTTCCCTATCGTGCACGGCACGCTGGGCGAAGACGGCTCTTTGCAGGGGATGTTGCGCATGGCGAACCTGCCGTTTGTCGGCTCCGACGTGCTGGGCTCCGCCGCCTGTATGGACAAAGACGTCACCAAGCGTTTGCTGCGCGATGCCGGGCTGAGTATTGCGCCGTTCGTCACGCTCACCCGCGCCAACCGCGAGAAATTCGATTTCGCGCAGCTTTCCAGCCAGCTCGGCCTGCCGCTGTTCGTCAAACCGGCGAATCAGGGCTCCTCCGTTGGCGTCAGCAAAGTCACCACCGAAGCGCAATTTACCGACGCCGTGCGTCTGGCGTTTGAGTTTGACCACAAAGTGGTGGTTGAACAGGGTATCAAAGGCCGCGAAATTGAGTGCGCCGTGCTGGGGAATGATTTCCCACAGGCGAGCACCTGCGGTGAAGTGGTGTTGAACAGCGATTTCTACTCTTACGATACCAAATACATTGATGATAAAGGCGCGCAGGTTGTGGTACCTGCGGTTATCGATCCGGTCATCAACGATAAGATCCGCGCGATCGCCGTAGAAGCTTATCAGGCGCTGGGCTGCTGCGGTATGGCTCGCGTTGATGTGTTCCTGACGCCGGAAAACGAGGTGGTCATTAACGAGATCAACACGCTGCCAGGCTTCACCAACATCAGCATGTATCCGAAACTGTGGCAGGCCAGCGGAATGAGCTATCCGGAACTCATCACTCGCCTGATCGAACTGGCGCTGGAGCGTCACGCCGCTGACAGCGCCCTTAAAAGCTCCGTAAACGGTTAATCGGTTTTCTTCACCGTTTCCGTCTCTTCCGCTGTCGTCTCTTCAGGGCGGCGGCGGATAATCAACCCTGCCAGCCAGAAACTGATGACCCAGGTGACTAGCCCCACGGCATAGGTTTGCCAGCCTTTTGCCTCAAACCCCAATAGCCCCACAACACCGTTAAGAATAAAGATCAGCCCAATAGCAAAGGCGTAGTAATGCCAGTCACGGCGTAGTTTGGACGTGAGTTTCATAACAACTCCGGCAGGAAAAAAAGACATCCTCTCACAGTTTTATGGCCGGGTCTGTGGCGAATGCGGAAATTCTGAAACGCGACACAATTTCACTTAAGTGATCAAATTGTGATGTGATGCAGAAATCATCAATCCAGGAGCATTCCTGAGGGTAAATTACCACGATTCTGATATTGACAAATGCGATGACCTGTCAAACTCACCCTATACGAAACGTATAAAACAGAGTGATATTTCGGGAGGTCTTTATGGCTGATTTTACATTGTCGAAACCGATTTTTGGCGGCAAACAACCAAAAACCTCCACGGCGGGTAATATCGCCTATGCCCTGTTTGTGCTGTTCTGCTTCTGGGCAGGCTCACAGCTTCTCAACATGCTGGTTCATGCGCCTGGCGTTTATGAACACCTGATGCAGGTTCAGGATAGCGGGCGCCCACGCGTTGAGATCGGTTTCGGGGTAAGCACCCTGTTTGGCCTGGTCCCCTTCCTCGTCGGGTGCATGATTCTTGGCGTCATTGCCTTAGTGCTTCGCCTGCGCCGTCGTTTCTAAATCCCCATACAGCGAGCCCGACGGTCATCCACGCGTTTCGCGAACCATGCAGTTGTCAGGTTACGCGTGATTTTCGGGCTCTCGAGCTGAATGCCGGGCAGGATAGCCCTCGGTAACGCTTTTCCACTTTTCTTCTCTGCCAGCGCAAAGACCTGCTGATACAAATCCGTTTTCTCAAACGCGAGACTGTCGCCCTTCTCCAGCTGACGGCGAATATCGCTATTGCTCATATCCAGCTTTGTCGCCAGTTTGCGCACTGCACGTTCGGTCGTACCCGCTTCGCTGCTGCCGTAGGCAATCAGATCGCCATCCAGCGCCAGCTTCACCCCGGATGCCCGGCTCACGGCATTCTGGAACGCTGCGTTCCTGCTGGCATACCAGCCCGCGTTAAAGTCTGCAAAGCGGTACAGCGGCTCGCTGTAATTCGCCGGGTAGTTAAGAAGGTGATAAGTGCCAAACCAGAGCCCGCCGCGCAGGGAGAAGACCTCCTGACGCACCGTTCCGTCAATTTTCCACGGGTAACCGTCGGTATGTTTTTCTGCAAACGCGATGCTGACCTGCATCGGACCGCCGGTGTGTACCGGGTTAAGCGAGCCAAACAGTTTTTGCCCCATCGGCACCATGTTGATGAAGTCATCAAAAATGGCGCTTAGCTGTTTCTCGGTTTTCACCGTATCCAGCCTATCGCTATAGCTTTTGCCGTTTGGCGAGGTGATTTTAAGCGCGGTATGGACCAGGAACACCGGGATATGCATCGATTCCGCGCGGCGGTCGATCTCTTTCCAGGCAATTTTGTTCAGACCCGGCACGACCGGGTCTGACTGGTACATTGATTCCTGCTGCGCCACCGCCAGCACCGAGCAGATATTCTCCTCGGTAGGGGCAATTTTCTGGCTTTCAAAGGTCTTTGCCAGCGCGTCCGCCCACGCATTGCGATCCTTCACGCTGGAGGGCATTTTTTGCCGGACAACGCTCGCCACGTCCACGGGCTTTTCCCCTTTTTTGAGTGGCGTGGCCCCTTTCTCGGCACACCCCGCCAGTACCAGGGCAGCAAGTAAGGACAGCGATAACGTACGCGGTACGGCAAAAGACATAGCAACTCCCTGTATTAGCTAAATGTGTTGGTGACTTCCTGCAGATCTTTATCGTCCAGCTCGCGCTCGAAACTGCGTAAACGTTTGTAGATGGACATCAGTTCCACCAGCGTGGTCCAGGAGCTGATCAGATACTGGAACGAACCGCGCACCTGACCAAAGACGTTGGTGATCTGCGTCATCAGGCCCCAGCGTAATCG
Organism: Enterobacter sp. JMULE2; assembly: GCF_013337145.1. Lineage (NCBI taxonomy): Bacteria > Pseudomonadati > Pseudomonadota > Gammaproteobacteria > Enterobacterales > Enterobacteriaceae > Enterobacter > Enterobacter sp. JMULE2. The sequence continues at coordinate 57,827 of NZ_SGWD01000015.1, read as the reverse complement.
TACCCGCAACAATCGACGGGAACAGCAGGAACAAACCGAAAACGTTATCAACCTGCAGATACAGAATGCGCGCAATGTTGAAATACATATAGTGGAAATAGAGGCGGAAATAGTTGCGACGCACGGCGCCAAACAGCTCGCGAACGGTCGGTGGCGAGGCGCGGTTAGCATCATCTTCGCCGTAAACCAGCTCTTTACGGTAGGCCGCTTCGACACGCTGATTTTTAAACTCCAGACCCGGCAGCTTGATGCCGACCACCGCCAGCAGCCCCGTGCCCATCAACGACCAGACAATCGCGGCGATAACCAGACCATACGGCAGGTGACCAATAATCGGCAGCTCCGGCACGTGTGCGGAAAGCGTCACCAGCACCGGCAGGAAGGCGATCAGCGTCATAATGGCGTTGATAAAACTGACACCCATGTCTTCAAGCGTAGAGGCAAAACGCATGGTGTCTTCCTGCACACGCTGCGCGGCACCTTCGATATGACGCAGGTGCTGCCAGTGCGCCATATAGTGTTCGTTCATGGCGGTACGCCAGCGGAAGACATAGTGGCTAACGAAGAAATTGTTCATCACGCCAATGATGACCGCAATCAGGGCGATGCCGAGGAAGATACCCACCTCATGGTAGAACTGGTTAATCGTCACCTTATGCGGGGAACTCAGCGCCGTCTGGATCAGATCGTAGAAGGGGGCATACCAGGCGTTCACCGCCACGCCGACTTCGACCAGGAACCAGGTCACAAAGATGATCAGCGAGGTGCCCAGAATCGACCAGTATTGCCAGCGGTGTGGAGAGTAGATAAACCAGAAAACCGCAAACAGCCCTACGCAGACCGTGTAGTAGGCGTAAAACAGCAGGTAGCTGAGCGACCAGAAGCGCGCGGCGCTAATTGGCACCTCACCCGTTGCCCCCGTGATACGCGTCAGCCATGCGCCGCCGCCCGCCTGCCAGAAAATGACAGCAATCAGTGCCCAAATAAATGCCGACAGGAAAAAAGGCCCCGGCTTTGGGAAAAAAGACTTAAACATTGTGCTTCCTTTTTGTTGTTCTGGCTGTTGCTGTGCTCAACACATCGCCACACGAAAATCTGACCTGAGCCCGCCAGCGGCGCAGGCAAAAAGGTCAGACCCGTGGGTTTATTATTAGTTCGCTTTCCAGTTTTCGAGAATTGTTTCGGTGCGTTTCACCGAAGGTGGATTGGCAGGGGCGATGAAGTTACGCCAGACATCGTTGTAGTGCGCAATCAGAACCTGGGCTTCCGCCGCCGGGCGATTGGCCGTGGTGTGGGCATCTTCAGCAACCGTGATGTGGTAGCCCCGGCTGACGCCGTTTTTGAGGGTGGCATCGACACAGTAATCGGTGGCACAGCCGCAAATGACAAACTCGCGAATGCCCTGTTCACGCAGCAGCGTCTCAAGCGCGGTGTTATAGAAGGCATCACAGGCGGTTTTGGTGACGTACAACGCACCTGCTGGCTGATTTAGCTCAGGAAGCAACGCAAACCCTTCACTTCCCTCTTCCAGGCCCCCGGCTTCGGTATGCTGTATAAAAACCACCCTGTCGGCTGCCTGCGTAAGCTGGTTGATCAGAGAGACACATTTCTCGCGCTGATGACGCGGCGTCTCGAATACCCCGTTCTGCATATCAACCACCATAACCACACGCTTATCAGACATACCGTTCTCCGCAAGATTGAGTAGCACTGGTGCCTATCATAAGCCCGATGTCACAAAATGGGATCCAGGCCGCAAGTAAATTGTTCATATTTACCCATGGTTACGTTTTTCTCGCTATCGTTATGCAATTCGGGCCTTTGCAGCTTACCGATTAGTAGTATAAATACCCCTAACTTTCCTTATTTACTTGATGGATGCTTTTCGTTGAAACGTTGTCTGCTCTCTTTCGCCGCGCTATGTGCGGTGAGCTTTTCCACCGCCCAGGCAGCGCAGCCGCTGACGGCCCCGGTTTTAGCCTCTGATATCGCCGATCGCTACGCGAACCTGATCTATTACGGTAGCGGCGCGACGGGAATGGCGCTGGTGGTGATTGACGGTAACCAGCGCGTGTTTCGCAGCTTTGGTGAAACGCGCCCGGGGAATAACATTCACCCGCAGCTGGATTCGGTGATCCGTATTGCCTCCATTACCAAGCTGATGACCAGCGAAATGCTGGTGAAGCTTCTCGACCAGGGCGTGGTTAAACTCGACGACCCGCTCAGCAAATATGCACCACCCGGCGCTCGCGTCCCGACTTATCAGGGTGCCCCCATCAGACTGGTCAACCTGGCGACCCACACCAGTGCCCTGCCGCGAGAACAACCTGGCGGCGCGGCACATCGTCCCGTCTTTGTCTGGCCGACGCGCGAACAGCGCTGGAATTACCTGAGCACAGCGACGCTGAAAACCACGCCGGGTTCGCAGGCCGCCTATTCAAACCTCGCGTTTGATCTGCTGGCCGATGCGTTATCGACCGCTTCGGGTAAACCCTATCCTCAGCTGTTTGAAGAGCAGATTACCCGTCCGTTGGGGATGAAGGACACCACCTTTACCCCCTCCCCGGACCAGTGCCGTCGCCTGATGGTCGCTGAAAAAGGTGCCAGCCCGTGTAATAACACCCTGGCGGCGATCGGCAGCGGTGGCGTGTATTCCACGCCCGGCGACATGATGCGCTGGATGCAGCAGTTCCTCTCTTCGGATTTCTACTCTCGCACCCACCAGGCCGACCGCATGCAAACGCTGATTTATCAGCGTACCCAACTGACCCGCGTTATCGGCATGGACGTACCGGGTAAAGCCGACGCCCTCGGTTTGGGCTGGGTGTACATGGCGCCGAAAGACGGCCGCCCGGGCATTATTCAGAAAACCGGCGGCGGTGGCGGATTCATCACCTATATGGCGATGATCCCGCAGTCCAACGTAGGGGCGTTTGTGGTCGTTACCCGCTCGCCGAACACGCGCTTCGTCAACATGAGCGATGGCATCAATAATCTGGTTGCTGAGCTGAGCGCGAATAAAGCGCAGGTGCTGACGGCGTCTAACTGACCTAATAGTCCGCGGGCAGACGGTTGATGCTAACCAGTTTGCCCCGGCTCATCGTAATATAATTACCCTGCCGCAGCGCTGCCAGAACTTCCGCGACCACAGAGCGTGAGATCCCTGTGCTACGCTGAATATGATTCATAACGCCAATTTTTGAGCGCAGCGTTTCATCCCACTCGGCCATATTAATGAGCATGGCCCGGATCTGGCTGTAAGAGTTATTCCCCACCAGTTGCATGTCACGTTTACCCAGATGATGGTTGATCCACGACAGCCAACAAAATGCGTCTTGCCAGAGTGAGGCTTGCTGAAGCCGTTGGTACAGTGAAGAGGCAGGTAAATAAAAACCTGAGCAATGTGAATGCGCCATCATCACATATTCCTGATGGCTATTATTTACCCACGCGCTTAAACCATAAATATAGGGTGCCTTTGCAATCCCCACGAGAAGTTCATCTGACTTTCTGTGGATGGCAACGACGCCGGTTTGTATTACAAATGTGTATGGAACATCATCGTCATCATTATTGACGGTTGAAATTAATTTCTGTGGCGCGGTCTTAAAAGGGGTGCTGGCGACTTCCAGGCACTGTACGATCCGGCTTAATTCAGAAAGTGGCTTCGCATTAACATTCATGCAGACCTCAAGTCATCTGTCTCTGTCGGTTCTCGATTATTTTTAATTGTTATATAAAAAAGCGGGGGAAATATTCCCCCGCTTTTTATATTTTACCAGGTATATTTCACACCCAAATTTGCACCCCAGTTCTGGTCAACGTCGCCGCCACCGAGATAAGTTGCATCAGTATATGCACTGAAGTTCTTCGTGAAGCTGAACTGCGTGCCCAGACCCACACGAACCGCGGAACCTTCAACACCGTTGTCGATGCTGTCGTCGTTCACATCAGCATTGTTGTCGGCATCGTCATACACGTAAGCCAGCTTGAAGTAAGGCGTCAACGCCTGCTCTCCGCCGTAATTGAAGGTATAACCCGCATCTACGCCAAGCTCATAACGCAGGCTGTCGTATGACTGCCCATCAATTCGCATGTCATTGCTCAGCTGGTAGTCATCCCCAGACTGGAACAGGCCGGATACCGCCGCGTAAGGCGTGATGTAGCCAGACAGGTTTGGTTTCCAGTCGTAGCCCAGTTTCATCCCAAAGCCGACCGCATCGGTCGTGGTGTCACCGTCAACATACTGACCGTTGCTCATGGTAGCGGAGAGATCGTTGTTGAAGCGGGTGTAGCTCAGGGAGCTGTCGAGGAACAGATCGTTCATGAACTTCGCTGACGCGTAGACCATCGCAGTCTGACTGTCCTGATCAACCTGACCGGTACGATCGCTGATATCGCCCTTCGCGAAGCCTGCAGCACCACCGACGATCCATTTCGCATTGTTACCGTCAATCTGGGTATCCAGACCGACCATAATGCCGCTCACGTCCTGATCGTAGCTAACGTTGCCATTATCAGCGTCGAAGTTACCACCGAAGTAACTCACCCACGCTCCGCCGTTATCCGCCAGGCCGTGGCGGCTGTTGGTCAGACGCGTGCCGACGGTATCCTGCTGCAGGTTCCAGATGTTGCTGTTAGCAGACGGGATGCTCAGCGCCATGTTGGCATAGTCAGTCAGCTCTTTCTGCTGCAGAACAACGGTGTCACCTTTCTGCTGCGCCTGATAGGTGTAGGCACCTAAATCAGCTTTGTTCGCGGCAGTAAAGCTGGCTGTGGTATCCGCGTTATTGTCATAGATGCGGACGATCTCTTTATTTTTGTAATCGGCAACGGAACCGGCACCGGTCGCATCATCGATGCGTACTTTGTAGTTACCTGCAACGTCACCGTTCACTGACAGATGGCCATCAAAATTAATCGCCACAACGCCGTAGTCGTAATCGGCATTGTACTTATCGTTGGTGATATAGCGCGCGTTGTTCAGATCGCTGTTCAGCACGTAATCGCGGCTAGCCACGTTCAGCACGCCGCCGTCGGTCAGCACCATGTTGTGCGTATCAACCTGACCCATACCCAGCGCCAGCTCGGCACCGTTGTCTACGGTAATGGTGTTGGCATACAGCTCAGCGGTCTCTTCAGTCAGCGCTGCACGGCTGTAGCTGTCCAGGTACAGGCTGTCGGTCGCGACCGCGCCGCTGTCGCCGATATTCAGCGTTGAAGCATTGGTCAGCGTGATGGTGTCTGCCAGCAGGCCAGAGTTTTCAACATTGACCTGCGACTGATTATTCACCGTCAGCGCGTCGATGTTGGAGACTTTACGGGTATCCCACTCGGAACCGTTATCCAGCGCCACGTTGAACAGGCCGCTCTGATAAACCTCTTCACCCGCAACGTGACCGTTGCTGTCGAAGGTGGAACCCGGCCAGATGCTGTTTGGAGACAGGGCACTCCAGTCAACGTCGCTGTAACCTTCACCGTACATTTGTGCGGTGCCGATGGCTTCAACGCTGGACTGCGCTGCACCCACCCACTTGCTGCCGTTAGTCAGAGTGACATCCAGTGTATCGGTACCGTCCCAGCCGTTGGTGGTTGGGTTATACACACCGTCATCGGTGGTATCGGTTGCCGGGTCGCCATTCTCGTAGAAGTTGTTATCGAAGGTACTGGAGAACAGGATGTCACCTGTAACGGTGGAGTGATCGAACGTCGCTGTCGTCTGCATCGCGTTGTCAGACGCACTGGCAGCCACGATCAGCGCCGCGTCATCCGCCGCCGTCGCGTTGGTTTCACCGTAGTCGCTCGGCTTGGCCGTTTGACCATAGAAACCGCTGGTGCCCAGATCGCTGTATGCGCCGGAGGTCAGCACGGAGTCTTTCACCACCAGGGTATCGGTAAAGATGTTGCTGCTATTGGCAACGCCTTCCACACCGTCATACGGGGTATTATCCAGCTCCTGGTAACCCTGCGTCAGCGTGATACCGGCAACGTGGGAGTTATTCTGAATAACGATATCAGACTCTACATCCAGCGTAATCGCGTTACCCAGAGCATAGGTATCCTGATAATGGGTTTCGGTGGTGTCACCATTCACAACGTCATAAGCATAATGCTCGTAGGTGTCATTGATGGTGCTGTTATCTACCGTCAGGCTGAAGCGGTCATACTGCGTATGTGCTGTACCATCTGTTTCCGTGCCATCTTCACATGTCGTGGTCATACACTCAGACGTGATCATGCCGTTGATGGTGCTGTTGGAAATACTCAACGCATTCGCCCGACCATTAACGCCATCATCCAGATAGTATGTTGAAATAACACCGTTTACTGTGGATTTGTTAATCACCGGATAAATATCACCATCATGGGTGGCATCCGAGTAATCCCAGTCTGCATAACCATAATACCAGGGGGTAGAGGCGGTATTATCATATCCAAACGTATTATACGTCGTGCCGGAAATATCCTTCGCATTAGCCTGAGAAGCGATAGCCAGGGTGCAGGCTAATGCAAGTTGAGATACAACCAGTTTCTTTTTCCATGTTTGCATTGGGTCATCCCTCCTCAGGGACGTAAGCAAGTTTGTCCGTCAAATCATTTTGCAATGTTTAATTGCGGAGGGAATTATGCAATTTCATTTCTAAAAGGTTCAATGAATGATTCAATTAAGTCCGTATCCAGACAACTCATGTCTAAAAAAACGGAACGATAACAATCATTGTGAATAAATATTATAAAATCAGCAAATTACAACCTTATTTTATTGATCAGGATAATATAATAAAAAATAATAGATCATTTATAATGATACCTTCTATTCAATTCAAAACTGCCGCCAATATTTCACGTTCCCTAAAAAACCATCATTCATTCTATAATAGAGACATTTGATGCGGCTTGTTTTGGCGCATTTCGCAAAATCAAAATGCCCAATTTCGTAAAACACCCCTCTTCACTTTCATGTACACTAGTCTTCTTTGTTCCACAAACATCAGGCATACCATGACCGATTTAATTGCACGTCCCCGCCGCCTGCGCAAGTCACCTGCACTGCGCGCTATGTTTGAAGAGACAACCCTGACCTTAAACGATCTGGTGTTGCCGATTTTTGTCGAAGAAGAGATCGATGACTACAAAGCCATCGAGGCGATGCCGGGCGTGATGCGCATTCCGGAAAAACATCTGGCGCGTGAGATTGAACGCATCGCCAACGCGGGGATCCGCTCGGTGATGACCTTCGGCATCTCTCACCACACCGACGCCACCGGCAGCGATGCGTGGAAAGAAGATGGCCTCGTCGCCCGCATGTCCCGCATCTGCAAAGAGACCGTGCCGGAAATGGTGGTAATGTCCGACACCTGCTTCTGCGAATACACGTCTCACGGCCACTGCGGCGTGTTGTGCGATCACGGCGTGGACAACGATGCCACCCTGCTGAATCTTGGCAAACAGGCGGTCGTCGCTGCCGCTGCAGGTGCGGACTTTATCGCGCCATCTGCGGCGATGGACGGACAGGTTCAGGCGATCCGTCAGGCGCTGGACGCGGCTGGCTTCACCGATACCGCCATCATGTCCTACTCCACCAAATTCGCCTCCTCCTTCTACGGCCCGTTCCGTGAAGCGGCGGGCACGGCGCTGAAGGGCGATCGTAAGACTTACCAGATGAACCCGCTGAACCGCCGCGAGGCGATTCGTGAATCCCTGCTGGATGAAGCCCAGGGCGCAGACTGCCTGATGGTAAAACCAGCGGGCGCGTACCTCGACATCCTGCGCGACATCCGCGAGCGCACCGAGCTGCCGCTGGGCGCTTACCAGGTCAGCGGCGAGTACGCGATGATCAAATTCGCCGCGCAGGCAGGTGCGATTGACGAAGAGAAAGTGGTTCTCGAAAGCCTGGGCGCGATCAAACGCGCGGGTGCGGACCTGATCTTCAGCTACTTCGCGCTGGATCTGGCTGAGAAGAAAATCCTCCGCTAATCTTCACCAAACTGCAATACAACCGACATCTGCTCCTTCTACTGTCTTCGCAAGACGGCAGGAGGAGTAACCATGTTTAGCCTCGATAGCGTTCTCGACGATCTTTGGCCTCAGGCGAGGCCTGCACCCTGGCAAAAAAGTCTGTTAAAAAGACTGTTTTACGAAGACGAATTTCAGCAATTTGCCGCAGCCCACCGCCACCTGAAAGGGCTGGATATGGTGGAGCAAGTTCTGGAACACCTTGATATTCTCTGCACCGTTTCCGCCCGCGATCTCGAACAAATCCACGAACATGGCCCGCTGGTCATTATTGCCAACCACCCGACGGGTACGCTGGACGGGCTGGCGCTGATGTACGCCGTCTCCCGCGTGCGACGCGATGTTAAAGTCGTGACCAACCGGATGCTGACTCACCTTGAGCCCCTCAGTTCGCTGTTTATTCCGGTGGACAATATGGGCGGCAGGACGGCGAAAACATCCCTGGTTCAGATGGAACAGCATTTGCAAAACGCAGGCGTGCTGATCTTCTTTCCGGCGGGCGAAGTTTCCCGGCCGACGCGAAAAGGCGTCCGCGATAAAAAGTGGCACTCAGGCTTTATCAAACTCGCCAGCAAGCTGCGCGCCCCGCTGCTGCCGGTGCATATTCAGGCGCATAACAGCCTGCTCTTTTATGCCAGCACGCTTGTGTCGCCGACGCTGTCCTTGCTGCTGCTGATGCAGCAGATGTTCCGCCGCCGCCATAGCCAGCTGCCGATTAAAATCGGCCAGCAGATTGCGTGGCATCACTGGCATAGCGCCACCCTTTCGTCGCGTGAGATGGCCGAGCAGTGCCGTCAGCACGTGATGCGTCTTGGCAAGGGAGTGCCTGGCGTCTTTAAAACCCAGTGCGCCATTGCCCGTCCTGAAGACCGGGCTACGCTGAGGCGTGAACTGGCGCAGGCAGAGTGCCTGGGGAAAACCAGCGACGGCAAAACCATCTACCTGTGGCAGCGCAACGGGCAAGAAGAGGCTCCTCTGCTGCGCGAACTGGGCCGCCTGCGCGAGATTGCCTTTCGCGCCGTGGAGGAAGGGAGCGGCAAACGCCGGGACACGGACAGCTATGATGACGATTATCTGCACCTGATCCTCTGGGATGAAGAGGATCTGGAGATCGTCGGCGCGTATCGCTTTATGCCGACCGCAAAACAGGTTGAACGTCGCGGTCTGGAAGGGTTGTACAGCTATAGCCTGTTCCACTATGACGACAAAATGCAGGACGTGCTGGAACACGGTATTGAACTGGGGCGCAGCTTCATTCAGCCGCGCTACTGGGGACGCCGCGGCCTGGATTATTTATGGTCCGGGATTGGGGCTTATCTGGCGCGTTATCCGCACTACCGCTACCTGTTTGGCCCGGTCTCCATCTCCGGCGGTTTACCGCCTGCGGCGCGGGATCTGCTGGTGGCATTTTACCGCCTGTGGTTCCCGGCGACGCATCCGCTCGCCGCCTCGCGCCAGCCGTATCCCGCCTCGCTGCCGGACGTGCTTGCGCAGTTTGGCGGCGTGGATTACGTGGACGATCTGACGAAGCTGAAATCCCTGCTCGGCAATCTGGGCTGCGGCATTCCGCCGCTCTACAAGCAGTATTCCGAGCTGTGCGAACCCGGCGGCGTGCAGTTTATTGATTTTGGCAGCGATCCGGCATTTAACGACTGCGTCGACGGGCTGGTGCTGGTGGATTTGTGTTACCTGAAGGCAAACCGCTATCAGCGGTACATTGAGGCGCACCTTTAACTCCGTTGCCCGGTGGCGCTACGCTTACCGGGCCTACATTGGAACGTAGGCCGGGTAAGGCAACGCCGCCACCCGGCAATCAAGGCGCACGGTAAAACGGCTTATCCCCCAAAATCGTCGCCCGCTGCATAATCCTGCGCTGCGGAAGATAGTCCGCATTGGCATAGTGCTGCGTTACGCGGTTATCCCAGATCGCCAGGTCGTTCTCCTGCCAGCGCCAGCGCACCTGAAACTCCGGCTTGGTGATATGTGCGAACAGGAATCCCAGCAGCGCCTCACTCTCTTTCTCGGATACGTCCACGATACGCGTTGTGAACCCTTCGTTCACGAACAGCGCCTGCTTGCCCGTGACCGGATGGGTACGCACCACCGGGTGCAGCAGCGGAGGATGCTTCGCAACCGCCTCCTGCCAGCGCTGATGTTCCTCTTCCGTTTTACGGTACTTGTACTCCTGGAACGATTTTTTGAAGTCGTGCTCCGCCCGCAGCCCGCTCAGCAGCGTCCGGAACGGCGCGGAGAGCGCCTCATACGCCGCAATGCCGCTGGCCCACAGCGTATCGCCGCCGGTTTCTGGCAGCAGCTTCGCCGCCAGAATCGCCCCGGCGGGTGGCGTCTCGATAAAGGTCACGTCGGTGTGCCAGTTGTCGTTATCCGGCGGGTTATCGTTGTGGGTGTCCAGAACGATAATCTCCTCCACGCCTTCCGCATGCGGATAGACAGGGTGGATATGCAGATCGCCAAAGCGCAGGGCCAGCGCGCGCTGCTGCTGCGGGGTGATCGCCTGTTCGCGCAGGAATACAACCTGATGACGCAGCACCGCGTGGTACAGCTGCTCAAACTGGTTATCGCTCAGCGGACGGGTCACATCCAGGCCCGACACCTGCGCGCCAATGTACGGCCCCAGCGGGGTAATGGTCAGACGTTCACTCATTGTATTTCTCCATGCCAGGGCGTCAGGCGGCGCTGTAACGCGCGCAGCCCCAGTTCTAATCCAAAGGCGATCGCGGCGATCACCGCGATCCCTGCCAGTACCACGTCAGTCGCCAGGAACTCTCCCGCCGACTGCACCATAAACCCAAGGCCGCGCGTGGCTGCAATCAGCTCAGCCGCCACCAGCGTGGACCAGCCCACGCCGAGGCCGATGCGCAGCCCGGTTAAAATCTCCGGCAGTGCGCCCGGTAAAATCACGAACAGCAGCACCTGCGTGCGGCTGGCGCCCAGCGACTGCGCCGCGCGGATCCGCACCTGCTGGGCGCTCTTCACGCCCGCCAGCGCCGACATGGCGACCGGGGCGAAAATTGCCAGATAAATCAGCAGGATTTTTGACGTTTCACCGATGCCGAACCAGATAACCATCAGCGGCAGATAGGCCAGCGGCGGCACCGGACGGTAAAGCTCAATGAGCGGGTCGAGTATGCCGCGCACCGTCGGACTTAGCCCCATCGCAATGCCCACAGGAATACCGATGATGACGGCCGCCAGCAGCGCCACCAGAATACGCGCCAGACTTGCCCCAAGATGCTGCCAGAGCGTGGCATCCATAAAGCCCTGCGGCCCGGCGATGGTAATGAGTTTGGCCAGCACCTGTCCCGGCGGCGGCAGAAACAGCGGGCTGACCCACTGCTGGGCAGCAACCGCCCACCACACAGCCAGCAACACCAGCAGCGTACCGACGCTCAAGGTGATTTGGCGCGAGAAAGGCCAGCGCAGCGCCAGACGCGTGCGGCGCGTTTTTTCACTGAAGACGATGCTCATGAGAAAGCCTCCCGTTGTTCAAACACGCGGCTTAAAACGTATTCACGCTGTTCGATAAACAGCGGATCGGATTTGATGCTGCGCACGGGTTCTCCCGCGACATAGCGGCGGGCGAAATCCAGCGGCAAACGCTCCAGCACGCGGCCCGGCCCCGGCGAGAGCAGCACCAGTTCAGTCGCCATAAACACCGCCTCTTCGATATCGTGGGTAATCAACAGCACCTGCTTGCCCGTCTCATGCCACAGGCGCAGCAGCAGGGTTTGCATCTGCTCGCGGGTGAAGGCATCCAGCGCCCCGAACGGCTCGTCCAGCAGCAACAGCTGCGGATTTGCGGCCAGCGCGCGGGCAATGCCTACGCGCTGCCGCTGGCCGCCGGAAAGCTGCCAGATAAAGCGTTTTTCCGCCCCTTCCAGCCCCACTTTTTTCAGCATCGCCCGTGCCGTTTCCAGCCGCTGTTCACGATTAACACCCGCCAGCTGCAGCCCAAACGCCACGTTTTCCTGCACGTTGCGCCAGGGAAGCAATCCTTCGTTCTGGAAGACCACGCCGCGCTCGGCGCCCGGCCCTTCCACCTTTTTGCCTTCCAGTTGAATGGTGCCATGCTGATAAGGGACAAACCCGGCGATCAGATTCAGCAGCGTGGTTTTTCCGCACCCTGACGGGCCCAACACCACCAGCAGCTCACCGCTGTCCAGCGTCAGGTTGATCTCCTCCAGCGCGGGTTTACCACCGTAATCGGCGTACAGGTTCGTAATATTCAGCATGGCGGACTCCTTATTTCACAAAACGATCGGTCACGTACTGGCTGTAATCCGCTGCCACCGCAGGCACTTTGCCCTGCTCTTTCAGGAAGGTGGCGGTATCCACAATCGCTTTGTTCACCGGCCCGGTCAGCTGCTGCACCTGCTGGGCAGGCGTCAGATAGGTATTGCCTTTCACCAGTCCCGGCACGTCCGCCTCCGGCACGCCGCTCAGGCGGGAGAGTTTTTCCAGGTTGGCGGGCTGCTTCAGCCATTCATCCGGGTTACTGATGTACGGCTGCTGGGCGTCAATCGCGCTTTTCGCAAAGGCTTTCACCACCTCAGGATGTTTCTCGGCGAAGTCTTTGCGCACGACCCACACGTCGAGGGTTGGCGCGCCCCACTGGCCCACTTTTTCAGAGTCGGTCAGCACGGTGCCGTCTTTTTCCAGCTCGTTCACCGCCGGTGCCCAGACGTAGGCACCGTCAATGTCGCCGCGCTGCCAGGCGGCGATAATCGCCGGCGGCTGCAGATTGATAATTTGTACCTGACCCGGCTTGATGCCCCAGTGTTTCAGCGCCGCCAGCAGGCTGTAGTGCGTAGTTGAAATGAACGGCACGGCGATGCGTTTGCCGATCAGATCTTCCGGTTTGGTGATGTTTTTCTTCACCACCAGCGCTTCAGAGTTACCGAGCTGTGAGGCGAGCAGGAACACCTCAATCGGCACCTGCTGGCTGGCCGCCACCGCCAGCGGGCTGGATCCAATATTGCCGATCTGCACGTCGCCGGAGGCTAACGCACGCACGACGGATGCCCCGCTGTCGAACTTGCGCCAGTCGACTTTCGCGCCGCTCTCTTTGGCAAAGGTGTTGTCCGCCTGCGCGACTTTCGCCGGTTCCGCAGAGGTTTGATACGCAACGGTGACGTCTACCGCCTGCGCCTGAAAAGCCCACAGCGCCAGTGCGCCGAGTAATGTGATTCGCGATGAAATTGCCATATTGCCTGCTCCCCTTGTTGTTATGAGGGCAGTATTTCCGGCGCGGGAATTTTGATAAAGGAATAAAAAGGCATCGCTCATTCCGAATCGTTTTTAGAAAAAAACCGGCAAAGGATAGTTAAAAAGTGGGCTGTGGCTTTATTGCAATTTTGTTACATCGGTTACATAACCGCAGCCGCAGGATTGCCAGCCCGCCGGCAACGGGCATCATAGGTCAACGAATGAGCAAAAGGTGTCGAGATGATTAAAGTGGTGCTGGTGGACGATCACGTGGTGGTGCGTTCCGGTTTCGCCCAGCTGTTAAATCTGGAAGAGGATGTGATCGTTGAGGGCCAGTTTAGCAGCGCGGCGGAGGCGTGGCCCGCCCTGTCGCGCAACGATATCGACGTGGCGGTGATGGACGTCGCGATGCCGGACGAAAACGGTCTTAGCCTGCTCAAGCGCCTGCGCCAGCAGCGGCCGACGTTTCGCGCCATCATCCTGAGCATCTACGACACACCGGCCTTTGTGCAAAGTGCCCTCGACGCGGGTGCAAGCGGCTATCTGACCAAGCGCTGCGGCCCGGAGGAGCTGGTGCAGGCCGTGCGCGCCGTCGGCATGGGCGGGCATTACCTGTGCGCCGATGCGATAAAAGCGCTGCGCGGCGGCGAGCCGATGCCAAAAGCGCTTGAGGCGCTCACTCCGCGCGAGCGCGAAGTGTTTGAGCTGCTGGTGAAAGGCGAAAGCGTGAAGGAAATTGCCTATACGCTTTCGCTGAGCCACAAGACGGTACACGTCCACCGTGCCAACGTGCTGGGCAAGCTCCAGTGCAACAGCACTATCGATCTGGTGCATTTCGCGCTGGATAACCAGTTGCTGACGGGCCACTGATGCGGCGCGCAGTCCGGCATCTGATCCTTTCTCTGTTCATTATGCTGGCCTGGGGCACCGGCTGGCTGATGCTGTGGACGCTGAGCTTCTACCTTACCCACAACGGCCAGCAGGCGGTGCTGTTTCTGCCGCAGGGGGTGTGGCTGGCGCTGATGATTTTACTTTCCCGCCGCTACTGGCCCGCATTAGTTCTTCCCCCCCTTGCCGCCATTCTGTGGCTGCACGGTGAGCAGCTCCTCACGCGGTATCTGATGCTGGCCGTACCGCTTATCGGCATCGTCAGCGCCTGGCTGGCACAGCGGTACTGGCACCGCTTCCCGCTCTACTGGCAGCGGCTGTCGACGCTGATTGCGGCGGTGACGGTGAATGCCCTGCTGCAAACCTTGCTCCTGTCGCCCTTTCTGGACAGCCCGGCCACGCTGCTTTTGCTTGGCTCCTTTACTGGTGGCGTGCTGCTTACGCCGTTCGTCTATCTGGTCTTCGAATTTTTACGCCAGCAGCATCGATACCATCTGCTGGGGCTGGACACCAGCAATCCGCCGCTGCGCACCTCGCTGATTATCTGGTGCAGCCTGTTTTTCATTATCGGCATCGGCACGCAGATGGTGCTCTCCCCGGCGCTGGAGCGGCTGCTGCTGATTGTCGTGTTCCTGCCCAACGTGGTGATGGCGTGGAAATTCGGCTGGCAGGGCGGTGTCCTTTCGGGGCTGCTCGGCAGCATGATGATCACCATTGCCCGCCAGGTGGGCGTCGGGTTTAGCGACCTTCTCGAACTGGAAATTTTTCTCTCTACCCAGTCGCTGCTGGGGATTGGCCTGGGGATCGCCATCAGCCGCCAGCAGCATCTGGCAATGAACCTCGAACGCTATCGCCATCGGCTTGAGAATGAACTTCAGGCCAGACGGGCGCTGGCGGAAAAACTGATCCATTCCGAAGAGGACACCCGCAAGCAGCTGGCGCGCGAGCTTCACGACGAAATCGGCCAGAACATCACCGCTATCCAGATCCAGTCTCAGCTGGTGAAGCGGGCGAGCGATACGCCGCTCGCCATTGAGGCCGCCGGACAGATAAACGATCTCGCGCGGCGTATTCACCACTCCACGCGCCAGCTGCTGCGCCAGCTCCGCCCACCCGTGCTGGACGAGCTGTCGCTCCAGGAGGCTCTGCACCACCTGGTCAACGAGTTCGCCTTTGCTGAACGCGGGATCCGCTGCCGTTTTGACTACCGGCTTCCCACGCCGCCGGAGAGCGAAACGCTGGTCTTTACCCTGTATCGCCTGCTCCAGGAGCTGCTCAACAACGTCTGCAAACACGCCAACGCCAGCGAAGTCACGATTCTGCTCTGCCAGCGTCACGCGCGGCTCTACCTCGAGGTGCACGATAACGGCAGCGGCATCAGCCCGCAGCAGCAGCCCGGCTTCGGCATTCAGGGCATGCGCGAACGCGTCTCGGCGCTCGGCGGCGAACTGACGCTGGAATCCCGTCTCGGGACGCGCGTAATTGTTAACCTGCCCACAAATTTGCAACAAACGCCGCTCTGACCAGGAAAAAGTCTTAGTCACTCCAGACTTTGTCTCATCCCATTTATGCCGCACTTCCCTAGAGTCATCTCAAACGGAGAACGCCATGCACGCACTGTCTGCTGAAGAGGTTTCACAACGTTACCGGGCGCTGCGCCCCAGGCTGCTCCTTTGTATGGTGATTGGCTACGCCGCGTTTTACCTGACGCGCAAAAGTCTGAACACTGTTTTACCCGCGCTGCAGCTGGATTTGGGGCTCAGCAAGGGCGATATCGGGCTTATCGGCTCGCTGTTTTATCTCAGCTACGGGCTGTCCAAATTTGCCGCCGGGCTCTGGCACGACAGCCACGGACAGCGCGCCTTTATGGGCATCGGGCTGCTGGCAACGGGCGTGCTGAACGTGCTGTTCAGCTTTAGCGATGCGTTCCCGCTGCTGCTGTTTATCTGGACGCTGAACGGCTTCTTTCAGGGCTGGGGCTGGCCGCCCTGCGCCAGGCTGCTGACCCACTGGTATTCGCGTAACGAGCGCGGCTTCTGGTGGGGCTGCTGGAATACCTCCATCAATATCGGTGGCGCGATTATTCCGTTGATTTGCGCCGTTGCCGCCCACCGATGGGGCTGGCAGGCGGCGATGCTGACACCGGGGATTATCAGCATCGTACTCGGCCTGTGGCTGACCACACAGCTGCGGGGCACACCGCAGGAAGAGGGTCTGCCCACGGTCGGGGAGTGGCGGAGCGATCCGCTGGAGCTGCGCCAGCAGCAGCAAAGCCCGCCAATGGGGCTATGGCAGATGTTGCGAACCACCATGCTGCAAAACCCGATGATCTGGCTGCTCGGGGCGTCATATGTGCTGGTGTATCTCATCCGCATCGCCCTGAACGACTGGGGCAACATCTGGCTGGCAGAAAGCCACGGCGTGAACCTGCTCAGCGCCAACGCCACGGTGATGCTGTTCGAAGTGGGCGGCTTACTGGGCGCATTGTTTGCCGGATGGGGATCAGACCTGCTGTTCAGCGGCCAGCGTGCACCGATGATTTTGCTGTTCACGCTGGGACTGATGGTGTCTGTCGCCGCGCTGTGGCTGGCACCAGTGCATCATTACGCCCTGCTGGCGATGTGCTTTTTTACGGTCGGATTTTTCGTCTTCGGTCCGCAGATGCTCATTGGCCTTGCCGCCGTTGAGTGTGGACATAAACAGGCGGCAGGCTCGATTACCGGCTTTCTCGGCGTATTTGCCTATCTGGGCGCCTCGCTGGCCGGATGGCCGCTGTCGCAGGTGATTGAACGCTACGGCTGGTCGGGGATGTTCAGCTTGCTCTCGATTGCCGCCGTCCTGATGGGTTTATTACTGATGCCTCTGCTGATGGCGGGCATCACCGCTTCTCGCAGTCACATAACGTCATAAAAAGGGCTGAATAATGAAAACAACGCTTCTCTCTACCCTCATTGCTTCCGGGATCGCGCTGGCTACCTTAACCGGTGCCGCACAGGCCAAAGGCCGTCTGGTGGTGTACTGCAGCGCCACCAACGAAATGTGCGAAGTCGAAACCAAAGCATTCGGTGAAAAGTACGATGTTAAAACCTCGTTTATCCGCAACGGCTCCGGCAGCACGCTGGCGAAGGTGGATGCCGAGAAGAAAAACCCGCAGGCCGATGTCTGGTACGGCGGCACGCTCGATCCGCAGTCCCAGGCCGGTGAGATGGGGTTACTCCAGCCCTATAAATCGAAAAACCTGGAACAGATCATGGAGAAATTCCGCGATCCGGCCAAGGTGAAGGGCAACCTCTCCTCAGCGGTTTACGTCGGGATCTTAGGTTTTGGCGTCAACACCCAGCGCCTGAAAGAGAAAAACCTGCCGGTCCCCAAATGCTGGAAGGATCTGACCAAACCGGAATACAAGGGCGAGATCCAGATCGCCGATCCGCAAAGCTCCGGCACCGCCTATACCGCGCTGGCAACCTTCGTCCAGCTGTGGGGGGAAGACCAGGCCTTCGACTACCTGAAACAGCTGAACGGCAACGTGTCTCAGTACACCAAATCCGGCATTGCCCCGGCACGTAACGCCGCGCGCGGTGAAACCGCCATCGGCATCGGTTTCCTGCACGACTACTCGCTGGAAAAAGAGCAGGGTGCGCCGCTGGAGCTGATCTCTCCGTGCGAAGGCACCGGGTATGAAATTGGCGGAGTGAGCATTCTGAAGGGCGCGCGCAACGAAGAGAACGCGAAGCTGTTCGTGGACTGGGTGCTCTCCAAAGAAGCGCAGGAGCTGGCGTGGAAGAAGGGCAAGTCCTACCAAATCCTGACCAACACCACGGCGGAAACTTCGCCGAACTCGCTCAAGCTCGATGACCTGAAGCTCATCAGCTATGACATGGACAAGTACGGCTCCACGGACGTGCGTAAAGCGCTGATCAATAAATGGGTCAGCGACGTGAAGATGGGTAAATAAGCTCACTACCGCGGTAATTGCCGGGTGGCGCTACGCTTACCCGGCCTACAATTTCCTTAACACCCGGAATTGCTATGTCACAGACACTCGCTCTTCATCCCGTGAAAAAACGGGATGCGGTCTTCCTTTGGGTTTTCGTTGGCTGGCTGGCTTTTGTCCTGCTGCCGAGCTGGAGCCTGGATTATGGCCTGCTGGAATCCACCGGGGACGAGATCCTCGATGCCTACAGCTGGTCGCACTTCAACATCAGCTGGCTGTGGTATCTGCTCCCCACCCTGCTGCTGGTGCGCCCGTTTAACGAGGCGAAGCGCGAGCAGCGCAGCCGCCACTACCTCGACGCGGGCTGGGCGCTGCTGTGTATGGCGTTCGTGGTCATCAGCGCCACCGTGGAAGGACGCGGTTTAGGCTATGCCACCATCGTGCTGTTTGTCGCCCTGGGCGCCATCATGACGCTGGCCCTTACCCGCCTGGAGTGGCTGGGCGGCGATCGCTTTGTCATCGGCTCGCTGATTACCATCGTGGCGCTGATCGGCATTTTTATCGTCTGGCCGAGCATCGCCATTTTCATTCCGATGTTCACCAACGACGCAGGTGAATTCGCCCCGCTGGCCTTTATGAACGTGCTGTCGCAGGCGCACATTATCCAGGTCATCATCAACTCGATTCTGCTGTCGATAGCCGTCGGGGTCGGCTGCACCTTCTTTGGCCTGGTGCTGGCGATCTACACCACGCGCATCGCCAAACGCAGCGCCATCATTGGCCGTATCTTCTCGATTCTCCCCATCGTGACCCCGCCGTTTGTGGTGGGGTTGGGCGTTACGCTGATGATGGGGCGTTCTGGCTATATGACGGAGCTGATGGTGGACTGGTTTGGGTTAACCAATACCAACTGGCTGTACGGCTTCACCGGCATCTGGCTGGCGCAGGTGCTGGCCTTCACGCCGATGGCCTTTATGATCCTCGACGGCGCGATCAAAACCATCCACCCGTCGCTGGAAGAGGCTTCGTACACCCTGCGCGCCAGCCGCTGGCAGACCTTTAACGGCGTCTTCGTGCCGCTGCTGAAACCGGCGCTGGCGAATGCGTTCTTAATCGTGATTGTGCAGTCGCTGGCCGACTTCAGTAACCCGCTGGTGCTGGGCGGGAACTTCGACGTGCTGGCCACGCAGATCTACTTCTACATTACCGGCTCACAGCTGGATTATCAGGCAGCGAGTACCCTTGGGGCCTTCCTGCTGCTGTTCTCGCTGCTGGTGTTCTGCATCCAGTACATGTGGATCGGCAAGCGCTCCTACGTCACCGTGTCCGGTAAATCGTACCGCGGCGACGTGCAGCCGCTGCCGGTGACGCTGGTGTGGAGCGTGATCGCCCTGCTGGCGGTGTGGATCGCCTTTAACGCCCTGCTCTACGGCAGCATTTTCTATGGCAGCTTTACCGTCAACTGGGGCGTGGATTACACCCTGACGCTGGATAACTTTATCAAGCTGTTCGGCCAGGGGATGAGCGACGGCGCGTGGCCTTCGCTGCTCGATACCCTGCTCTACGCCGGGATTGCCGCGCCGATCACCGCCGCCTTCGGACTGCTGATTGCCTGGGTTGTGGTGCGCCAGCAGTTCCGGGGTAAAAAGACCATCGAGTTCACCACCATGCTGTGCTTTGCCGTACCGGGTACCGTGGCGGGCGTGTCGTACATTCTGGCCTTTAACAGCGCGCCGGTGTACCTCACGGGCACCGCCGCCATCGTGATTATCTCCATGGTAATGCGTAACGTGCCGGTGGGGATTCGCGCCGGGATCGCGGGATTAGGGCAGATCGACAAGTCACTGGACGAGGCCTCGCTGAGCCTGCGTGCCGGAAGCCTGCGCACCATCACCCACATCCTGCTGCCGCTGCTGCGTCCGGCCATTTTATCAGCGCTGATTTACAGCTTTGTGCGCGCCATCACTACCGTCAGCGCCATTGTGTTCCTCGTCACGCCGGACACCCGCGTGGCAACGGCCTACATTCTGAACCGCGTGGAAGACGGCGAATACGGTGTGGCGATTGCCTACGGCTCGATCCTGATTGTGGTCATGCTGGCGATCATTTTCCTCTTTGACTGGCTGATCGGCGAGGCGCGTATCGCCCGTTCAAAAGCCAAAAACCAGGCGTAACACTATGACTGAGAAACATTTTGTTGAACTGCGCAACGTGACCAAACGCTTTGGCGCAAATACGGTAATTGAAAACATCAACCTGGCGATCCCGCAGGGACAAATGGTAACGCTGCTCGGCCCGTCCGGCTGCGGTAAAACCACCGTGCTGCGCCTGGTCGCCGGGCTGGAAAAACCGACCGAAGGGCAGATTTACATCGATGGCGAGGATGTGACCCACCGCTCCATTCAGCAGCGCGATATCTGTATGGTGTTCCAGTCCTACGCGCTCTTCCCGCATATGTCGCTGGGCGAGAACGTGGGCTACGGTCTGAAGATGCTGGGCGTTTCGCGCGCAGAGATAAAAACGCGGGTCAAAGAAGCCCTGGCGATGGTTGACCTGGAGGGGTTTGAAGATCGCTACGTGGATCAGATTTCCGGCGGCCAGCAGCAGCGCGTGGCACTGGCCCGCGCTCTGATCCTCAAACCCAAAGTGTTGCTGTTCGATGAACCGCTGAGCAACCTCGATGCGAACCTCAGGCGCAGCATGCGGGACAAAATCCGCGAGCTGCAAAAGCAGTTCAACATCACCTCGCTGTATGTGACGCACGATCAAAGCGAGGCGTTTGCGGTCTCCGACACCGTGCTGGTGATGAACAAGGGCAACATTATGCAGATTGGCTCGCCTCAGGATTTGTATCGGCAGCCGGCGTCTCGCTTTATGGCGAGTTTTATGGGTGATGCCAACCTCTTCCCGGCCCGCTTCAGCGAGGATGTCGTGGAAATCCACGGCTACCGTCTGCCGCGTCCGCTGCACTTTGCTACGCAGGGCGAAGGCACCGTCGGCGTGCGTCCGGAGGCGATTACGCTCAGCCAGCACGGCGAGGCGAGCCAGCGCTGCACTATCCGCCACGTCGCCTATATGGGTCCGCAGTATGAGGTGATTGTCGACTGGCACGGACAGGAGATTTTACTGCAGGTGAACGCCACGCGCCTGCAGCCAGACGTGGGCGATGCGTACTATCTTGAGATCCACCCGTACGGGATGTTTGTACTGGCGGAGGCGGCATGATGTGTGCCGGGTGAGGCGCAGCCGCCACCCGGCAAAAGACTCAGCGCTGCGCATTCAGCTCAGCAATGTCTTTCGGCGTGGTGCGACAGCATCCGCCGATTAACTTCGCTCCCGCTTCCAGCCACTGCGGCAAATACCCAGCCAGCGTCTCGCACGCTTCACCGTGGTGGTGCCAGGTTTTGGTTACAGCGTCATAGTGCTCGCCCGAGTTCGGGTAGACCACCAGCGGCAGCGCCGTCAGGCTTTGCAGATGCTTCAGCGCCGCGGTGGTGTTTTCCAGGGCGATGCAGTTAATGCCCAGCGCAACAATGTGCGGAGAGTGTGCCAGCGCGTCGACCACCTCACGCAGCGGCGTACCGTCGCTCAGGTGCTCGCTGTCGCGTAAGGTGAAGGAGAACCACGCCCGGGCGCGGGGATATTCAGACAGCAACGCCGCCAGCGCCTTAATCTCCTCAAAGGACGGTAGGGTTTCGCAGGCCAGCAGGTCAGCGCCCGCATCCAGCAGCGCTTCCACGCGAGGACGATGGAAGGTGGTGAATTCTTGCGCACTGCGCACGTAGTCGCCGCGATACTCTGAGCCATCCGCCAGATAGGCTCCGTATGGCCCGACAGATCCCGCCACCAGCAGCGTGCCCGCATGCGGATTTTCAGCAAGATACGCTTCGCGCGCCTTACGCGCCAGCTCCACGCTTTTACCGATCAGCGCGCGAGACTGCGCCTCGTCCAGACCGCGCGCGGAAAAGCCCGCAGGCGTGGCCTGATAGCTGGCGGTGATCGCCACCTGCGCACCCGCGCGGTAGTAATCAAGATGCACTTCACGGATGAGTTCCGGGTTTTCAACCAGCACTTTGGCAGACCAGAGGCTGTCTGCCAGGTTACAGCCGCGCGCTTCCAGCTCCGTTGCCATCGCGCCATCCAGCACCACGAAGGGCTGCTTTTCAAGGAGGGCGGTAAGCGGATTATTCTGCGACATGTTCAGGCTCCTGCGATGTCAGATTTCGGGTCAGGTAGTACGCACCATAACACAGGGCGACAAACGGCAGCCCGCAGTAAAGCGCAATGCGCTGGCTCGGATCAAACCACAGGCCGACACAGGCCACCACGCAGAGGACAAAGCCCAGCACCGGCACCAGTGGATACCACGGCGCACGGTACTGCAGCGCAGAGAGCGACTGGCCGGACTGCAAATGGCGGCGACGGAAAACGAAGTGCGACGCGCAGATGCTGATCCACACCGCCACCACCGCAAATCCGGAAATTGCAGACAGCGCCACAAACACCGTGTCCGGCGCAATCACGCTTGAGAACAGCGCCAGCACGCCGCCGAGCATGGAAACCGACAGGGCCGTCAGCGGCACGCCGTTTTTGTTGACGCGGGCAAAGCAGCGCGGCAGCGTTTTCTCATTCGAGAGCGACCACAGCATGCGTCCAGACGCGTACAGACCGGAGTTCGCCGCCGAGAGGATCGCCGTCAGGATCACAAAGTTAAAGATATCAGCCGCATAAGGAATACCGACCTTTTCGAACACCAGCACGAACGGGCTTTTTTCTACCCCGGCCTGCTGCATCGGGATCAGCGCCGCCAGTACAAACACGGTGCCGATAAAGAAGATAATCAGGCGTGCAATGGTGGTGCGGATCGCTACCGGAATGACCTTGTGCGGGTTTTCGGTTTCACCCGCCGCGATGCCGATAAGCTCGGTACCGGAGAAGGCAAAGTTCACCGCCACCATGGTCATCAGGATCGGCAGGCCGCCGTGCGGGAACCAGCCTTCGGCGGTGATGTTGCTTAAGCCCGGCGCGGGTGCACCGTCCTGCATCGGGATAAAACCAAAGATCGCCGCCCCGCCGAGAATAATAAAGGCAATGATGGTGACGACTTTCACCAGCGAGAACCAGAACTCACCTTCAGCAAAGAAGCGCGTCGAGATGACGTTGAGGCCAAAAATCACCGCGCAGAAGACCACGCACCAGGCCCAGACGGGTATCTGCGGGAACCAGTACTGCATACAGAACCCGGCGGCGGTAAAGCTCGACCCAAGCGCCACCGTCCAGGTGAGCCAGTAGAGCCACGCCACGGTGTAGCCCGTCGCCGGGCCCAGATAGCGGGCGGCGTAGACGTGGAACGCGCCGGTTTCCGGCATCGCTACGGAAAGCTCGCCCAGACACTGCATCACCAGCCAGACCACCAGCGCGCCAATCAGGTACGCCAGCAGCGTGCCCGCCGCCCCGGTCGTCGAAATGATATAGCCCGTATTGAAAAATAACCCTGTGCCAATCACGCCACCCAGCGAAAGCATAATGAGGTGGCGTGTTTTCATGGTGCGTTTAAGCTGCCCATTTTCTTGTTGTGTTTGCATATTACCTTCTAAACGTATGGACATCTAAACATCCAAAGAAGGTGTGTTATACCGCGATTGTTAATAAAAAGCTAGATGACCAGACGCAGACGGGCACGCCGCGCGCTGAGTCGGGGATGGGTTGTGAGGATTACATAGAGAATCGGACGCCAGGCCATAAGCACCTCCGCAAGCAGATGCTTACAGCATGGTGCGGAAAGAGGCGATCTTCGGTCAGTCGAAAGTGGTATCCGTGAATAACGGATTCATACCGCAACACCGCCCATATGCCGCATAAGACGCCGCCCCCCCGGCGCAAGGGTTGGTAAATCCTACAATCAGTTCTATAGTCGACACAGTTTCTTAGTAACCAGGACTGACTATGCGCTTTAACGGACTGACCAAAGGTTTCTTTATTTTCATCCTCGCCCTTGTGACCTGGGCCTTCTTCGACGTGCTGTCGCCCTACTTCTCCGCGATTTTGTGGGCCGCCATCCTGACCATCATCTTTAACCCGGTGAAAAACAAACTGCGCGCTGCGCTTGGCGATCGCAACGGGCTGGCCTCGTTCCTGACGCTGTGCATTATCTGCCTGATCGTCTTTATCCCGCTGATGGTGATCCTCTCCTCGCTCGCCATTGAGCTGAACGTGGTGTACACCAAACTGCAAGCGAACAACACACAATTCCCGGAAGTGATCGCGAGCATCTTTAACCGCCTGCCGGACTGGGCCAGCGGTTTTCTGGCGGACCACAACCTGACTAACGCCGCGCAAATCCAGAAAAAACTCTCTGACGTGGCGTTGCAGGGTGGTCAGTATCTGGCAGGCAGCGCGTTCCTGATCGGTAAGGGGACGTTCGGTTTTGCCATCAGCTTCGGCATCATGCTCTATCTGCTGTTCTTCCTGCTCAAGGACGGCCCCTATCTGGTGCGCCAGATCCTTGATTCCCTGCCGCTGTCTGATTTCGCTAAACAGCACCTGTTCGCCAAATTCGTCGGCGTCTCTCGGGCGACGGTAAAAGGCACGGCGGTGGTCGCCGTGGTGCAGGGCACGCTCGGCGGGATTGCGTTTGCCATTGCAGGCATTGATGGCAGCATACTTTGGGGCGCGCTGATGGCCTTCCTCTCGCTGGTGCCTGCCGTCGGCTCGGCGATTGTCTGGGTGCCTGCGGCCATCTTCCTGTTCGCCACCCTCCAGCTGTGGCAAGGGCTGTTTATTGTCGGCTTCTTCGTGATTATCGTCGGGCTGGTGGACAATATTCTGCGCCCGCTGCTGGTAGGCAAAGACACCAAAATGCCGGACTACCTGATTCTGATCTCTACCCTCGGCGGCATGGAGCTGTACGGCATTAACGGCTTTGTCATCGGGCCGCTGATTGCCGCGCTGTTTATCGCCTGCTGGAACCTGTTCTCAGGGCGCGATCACGAAGGTAACGCCGAAGAGCTGGACGCAGACTTCATCGAAGAAGGAAAAAACCGGCCAGATCTATGATGTTTCTCTTCATTTCAGGCGGCTCTGTGCCGCCTTTCTTTTCACGCTAAATCAAACATTTTCTATAATTTGAAAAACGCCTCCCCACTCTTGTCGTAGAAGGATCCCACAGGTGCGAATCGCCACGATTACAAACTGGGCCTATGGTGCCACGGTGTGCCTGACCCTTGCCTCTGGCATCGTTATGCTCCTGGCATCCAACGCCGATAGCGTTGAACGTCAGGCCGTTAAGCAACGGCAGGTGTTTGATCGGCTTACGGAAGAGATCGAGACAAATACCTGGATGCTCTCTGATTTAGCGCGCCTGTTCGTCATCAAAAAAGAGCCCTCTATTCGGGAAGAATATCGGCAGAAAGAGAGCGAATTAAAAAGCATAGAGCATCATCTGGTGCAGTTAAAAGATAACGGCGCCTCCGGCGAAGAACTCATGCTGCTTCAGGATGGTTTAAAAATCATTGAGGAACTGCAGGACGAGCAGCAAACCGCACTCGACAGCATAGCCCGTGGCGAGCAACAGCAGGCCGTAGCCCTGCTTTATGGCCCTGTCTACGAACAAGAGATGGAGCGCGCGCAGAGCCAGATTGATCATTTCCGCCAGATCCTGGATAAGCGCATCATTGCCGACGTACAGGCGGCCACCAAAACATCGAAAGCACTGCGCACGGTGTCGGAAGTGATGGTCGGCCTCACGGCCCTGCTCTTCCTGTTCGTGATGGGCTTTATTCTCAAGCGTCGTGTGCTTCACCCGGTGGTTCGGCTGAGCGACGTCGTACACCGGCTGGCTTCGCAGGACTATGCCGTTGAAACGCCAAACTTTACCCAGATTGATGAAATAGGCGATATGGCCCAGGCCATCCGCATTTTCCGCGAGAACGGGCTGGTGCGACAGCAGCTGGAAAAAGAGCGCGATGCCGACTGGGCGATCCGCGAGCTGCTGGCTCGTATGACCCAGCGGTTGCAGGGCTGTGAAAACCTCGCCGACGTTATTAATGTGGCAGAGCTATTTGCGCCCAATATTGCGCCGGGCGTTTCCGGGCGGTTATATATTTTTGATCGCGAACCCTGGCAGATGCGCTGCGCAGCAGAATGGTTGTCCCCGGAGGGTGACACACCCGCATTCCATCCGGATGAATGCTGGGCTGTCCGGCGCGGGCAGAGCCATCCCCCGGTGAACGGTGAGCCTGACATTGGTTGTTATCACCTGCCAGAATCGCAAGCACACAGGTCCCTGTGCGTTCCGCTCATTGCGCAGGGCGAAGCCATCGGCCTGCTCTCTTTCCAGAACATCACCCCTGAAACCGCCCCCTCCCGCGCTTATCTTGAACTTATGACTGAAGCGCTGGGGCTGGCACTGGCCAACCAGCGGCTACGCGATGCTCTACTGGAAAAAGCGCTCTTCGACCCGCTCACGGGTTTACGTAACCGTCATCACCTGGAAGATACGTTGCGGACGCAAATGGCGCAGGCCATGCGAAGCGAGCAACCGGTAAGCTGTCTGATGATCGACATCGATCACTTCAAGAGCATTAATGACCGCTTTGGTCATGAAGCGGGTGACCAGGTCATTAAAAGCGTGGCGTCGGTTGTTCAGCGCGCCACGCATAATACGGGTATGGCCTTCCGCTACGGTGGCGAAGAGTTCCTGGTTCTGCTTTCCGGTGCCGATGAAGAAGAAGCGCATGCCTGTGCGCAGAAAATTTACAACGGCGTGCATGAGCTGTCGCTTCGCTATGGGCTGACCGAGATTGGTCCGGTGGATGTGTCGATTGGCATTGCCAGCTACCCGCAACATGCCCAGAGTGACAGCCTGCTGCGCGCCGCGGATGTGGCCCTGTACCGGGCGAAAGAGCTGGGCCGCTCGCGGATTGTGAGCTTTGGGATGCTGGAGGCGAGCTAAGGGGGATGAGTCGGCCCCGGGTTCAGGGCCGTGTGATTGCCCAAAGCACCACCATGCCCAGCGAATTACTCCGCTTTTCCACGTACAGGGTGCTGTCGATAAAATAATTCCCCTGCGGGTAACAGATGCGGATCTCTCTCTTGAGTTCCGGCTCATAGACTTTCGCCCCCGAACAGCTTTTTCGGCTGCCGGATTCATACCGGTAAGGTTGACTCCAGGTAGAGTATTCTCCGCCCAGTAGCCAGGCCGCGGTAACGATGACGAAAATGACCACCGGCAGGCTGAAGATGATGAGGCCGAGGTAAATTTTGACAACGTCAACAACGGTTTTGCCTTTGAACGCTCTCTTCACGATGAACATCGCCATCACCACCAGCGGCAGCAGCAATGCGCCAACCGCAAGAACCTGTTCTCCCAGGACGGTGAGAAAGGTCACGCGATAAATCTTGATTGACCAGACAACAAAACCGAATATCAACGCCAACCCGCCAACGATGAGTGGGATCAGAAAGGCATAGCTATCTTTTTTCATGGTGAACAGTTCCTTGTCATGCGTCAGCGGTCAGAAGAGCGATCAACGCGCGAGTGGCTGCCGACTGACGACGGTGCGGCGCGAAGATCACGGAGAAAGGCCGCGAGCGCCCGCGTAAATGGGGCAGCACTTCGACGAGCTGGCCGCGCGCTATCCTGTCGCGGACGATAAATTCATAGCTCTGGCAGATCCCCATCCCCTGTTCCGCCAGTGAAACCACGCCCAGCACGTCATCCGATATTTCGAAGGTTGAACGGGGCAGCCAGTCAACGTCGCGTCCATCATCACGGAACACCCAGGGTGCAATCCGCCCCGTTCGCGGCATGATAAAAGGCAGACAGCGGTACTGTTGCAGCTCATCCAGCGTCTGCGGGACGCCCGTTCGATGAAGGTAAGCAGGGGATGCCACCAGAAGCAATGCCGCATCTTCCAGCTTGCGCGCCACTAAGCCACTATCAGGCATCTGACCCAGACGAACAGCGAGATCGAATCCCTCCGCGATCAGATCGACGTTGCGATTGGTGATATTCAGTTCTACCTGAACGTGCGGATACTGTTGAGAAAAGCGAGCCAGCAGGGGCGGCAGACAATAGTGCCCGTAGGTGGTCGGAACGCTGATCCTCACGCGGCCCGTCAGATCGCCCCCCTGACCACGACCATCCCGTTCGGCGTCATCAAGCAGGGAAAACGCCGCTCGCGCCTGTTCCAGATAAATTCGTCCGGCTTCCGTGAGCCCCACGCGACGAGTGGTGCGCTGTAGTAGCTGTCGTCCAAGACGTACTTCAAGGCGGGACACCGCGCGGCTTAAGACTGAGGGGGTGGTTGAAAGGGCAACCGCAGCCGCGGTAAATGAGCCATGTTCAACGACAGTAATGAAGACTTCAACATCGCCGAGATAATCGAATTTTCTGCTCATTTTGCTCTTTCACGAACAAATGTTTTTCAATTTCGCTAATTTATCTCCGATTGGGCGATGAGTAAAGTGACCGCACTTATCACCAAAAGGCAAAAATTATGGATCTTCAACTCGCTGGTAAGACCGCACTTGTCACTGGAGCGACCGCAGGAATTGGGCTGGCTATCGCCAGCACGCTGATCGCACGAATGATCGAGGCTGACGAAATAGCCGCTATGGTCGCGCTGCTGGCAAGCCCACTCTGCGCAGCCTCTAACGGAGCTGCGGTACGCGTCGAGGGCGGCACGTTCCGCTCCATTCTTTGATACCGAATTAAGAAGCCGCTTCTTACTCTCTTCACCGGAGCATTTATGTCCCACAGTACCCGTACTTTCTCCGCCATTGCGATGGCGGTATTGTTTTCTTTCGCAAGCTGCGCCAGCGCGGCGAATCAAGTGCCTCTTGAACGCTGGCGCAGCTATTCAGGCGTAAGCTGGAATACACCAGAGAACGGGCAGCCAGCGCTTTTTTCCGGGTCGGTTAATGCCCCCATCGCCGGTATTCATTTTGATGCAAAGGGCCGAGCCTTTGTCAGCACGCCGCGACTGGTTTCGGCCAGTGCCCCCGCCACGTTAAGTATTCTGGATACCCGCACTCAGTCGGGCCCGGCGCGCCTGACGGCATTTCCGTCACGCCAGGGTAATGAGGTAGATTCTGCTCCCGATCGGAACCTGCGCAACGTGCTCGGCTTTTATGTTGATCGTAAGAACGGCTGGTTATGGGCGCTGGATATGGGGTTCGTCGCGGGAGAAGCGGAATCCCCCGCAGGCTCGCAGAAACTGGTCGTGCTGGATCTCGACTCGGGCCGCACGGTTAAACGGATCCCACTGGACGGCGTGGCTGACCGTAAGGCGAGCTTCCTCAATGATGTCGTTGTCGATGAAGATCGTCGTATCGCATACATTTCCGACAGCGGATCGCGAAGTGCGCCTGAAAACCGTGTCGGTCTGATCGTTGTGGATTTCACCGCCGGCGCAGCCCGACGCGTACTGGATCGCCACCCTGCCCTACAGATTGAACCCGGCGTAAAAGTCGTTTCCCACGGTGCGGAAGTGTGGCCGGGTAAACCGCTGCTGATTGGCATCAATGGCATTGCGCTTTCTCCCGATGCTGAGACATTGTACTGGACGGTGACGACGGGAACACATGCGTACGCGGTACCGACTGCCGTTCTGAAGCAGTCTGGCTTAACCGATGCGCAGATTACCGGGCAAATCCAGAATCTGGGCACGGTGGGAGGCAACACGGACGGTCTGGTGACCGATGCAAAGGGCAACCTCTATATTACGGATGTCACCCACAACGGCATTGTCAGGTATGATCCGAAGACCCGTACAATGTCGCTTATTGCTGAAAATGAATCCGTACGCTGGCCAGACACGCCGGCTATTCGTCCGGACGGTGACTTGATCTTTACCTCAAGTAGCCTTAATGACCACTTTGCTGGAGTGGTCAAACCCGGTCATGAACGCTACGAGCTATGGCGTTTGCCACTCGATGCTTCACCGGGCACGAAAAAGTAACGGTGCACTACGCTGGACAATCGCTAAATATGACGACGCCGCCCATTGGGTGGCGTTTTTTTACCTGTCCATGACAGATACAATCTTTGCGGTGAGAAAATAACACCCAATTAAAGCGATCGTTTTTTAAACGCAAGAGAGTTTATTCAAGTCAGTTTAGCGTGCCTCAAAAAAAAGAGGCGTTGTATGTGATTCAAACGCCCCCTCCTAAAATCACACAACCCATTGATTTGGATACACTTTATCTTCACATAAGTACAGAAGTAATAGCGACTCAATAAAATACATAAACTACTGTGATAACTAAATTATAATTCATATACTTCTGTTCAAAAGTGGAGGCCATAATGCGATTAACCCTAATGCTGGTATGCTGTCTGGTACAGAGTTTAGCCTGGGCTGGCGAACTGCCAAAACCCGTTGGAAAACCCATTTTGACGATTTACGGTAATATAGAAAATACCAATGAAGAGGGAAAAGCAGTGTTTGATCTCGCAAGCCTTGAAAAACTGGGTATGGTGAGTTTTGAGACGACATCTCCCTGGTACACTGACCGTACAAAATTTGAGGGTGTCCCAATGGGCAAACTCATGGATTATGTTGGCGCGAAGGGTTCTGTCGTTAATGTTATTGCGCTCAATGATTACGCTACCGAGATCCCTCTCAGCGACTTTAAAAAATACAACGCCATACTTGCCTTAAAGATCAATGGCGAATATATGCGCATTCGCGATAAAGGCCCATCATTCATTGTTTACCCTTATGACAGTCTTCCTGAATTGAATAATCAGATTTATTACTCGCGCTCGGCATGGCAGGTTAGCAAAATGAAGATTGAATAGCAGTTCAGGAGAACATAATGAACAGGATACTGGTTGGTATCATTTTTTCTCTTTTTATCACGACAGGATATATTGCATTTCTTGTTTACGATCGTCAGCAAGAGTTGCAAAAACTGACTCACTACACTGAGTCCTGGTCCGTGGCTCAACTGGTATCAGAGTATTACCGATTTGAATCATGGCTTGGTCTGTACGCAACCGATACCGATGAGGTTACGATAGACCAGGCCCGCATGCGCCTCGAAATTATGCTCAGCCAGGGTGAGTTAATGAAGGAGGGAGATTTAGGTCGCTATATCGAAAGCGATAAAACGCATCAGGCGCTCGCTGCACGCCTGGAAGAAATACTTTCTTATCTGGATAGTCATCTGGAAAAAATGAGCCATGCAGAGTTAAAAAAATATTTGGCTGATATGCATCTGCTCGATGCGCCACTAAGCCAACTCTCTTCAAGTGCGTTAACAAAAGATATTAATACGATTAATGAATCCAATAGAAAAATACAAATACTCTATTATATCTATTCCGCACTTTCGTTACTTCTGGTGATATTAAGCTTTATTCTGGGGTTCTTAATGATCTACCAGAATAAAAACATTCTCAAAGCACACATGCAGGTTAAAAGCCTTGCTGACGAACTTCAGATATCAAAAGAAAAGCTGCAAATTCAGAACGCGAAGCTGGAGTATGATGTTTATCATGACTCCCTGACCGGCATGAAAAACCGCCTTTTCTTCTGGGACGATCTCAGCAAAATTAATCTTCAGGCAGACAAAAACCACATCCCTGTAACGGTGATGTTATTTGATTTAGACAGGTTCAAAGAGGTCAACGATACCTATGGCCATGACGCCGGTGATTTACTGTTGAATCAGGTATCCCGACGACTCACCTCAATGAGCAGCGCCACTGATACGTTTTACCGTTTGGGCGGAGACGAGTTTGCCCTTCTGTCGAGTGGCCTCACCGAAACGGCAGCCGTTTCGCGCGCAAAAGAAATCAGTAATCATATTAGCCAGCCCTATACCATTAATAACCAACTGATAAAAATTGCCACCTGTGTGGGTATCGTTTTATCTGATAATGAACGGCGCTCTGATTATCTTTATAAATTTGCCGATCTGGCACTCTACGAGGCCAAAAAAGAGGGTTCACAGCAGATAAAAGTCTTCCGACAGTGGATGCTGCAAAAATTACAGGAAAGCAGAACCCTTGAGCATGATATGGCGCTGGCGCTCGATAACAATGAATTCGTTGTTTATTACCAGCCTATTGTCGATTCTTTCAGTAATGAAATTTACGGCTATGAAGCGCTTATTCGTTGGAAACACCCTGTGAGGGGAATTCTGTCGCCGGATAGCTTCATCTCTGTCGCCGAAAAAACCGGCAAGATCAATGAAATTGGCAAAATTGTGCTTGAGATTGCCTGCCGTGAAGCGGTTTCCTGGGCCGTTCCGGCAAGAATTTCTGTGAATGTCTCACCGATTCAACTGGGCAGCAAATCGTTTACGACGATGGTGCAGTCCATTCTAAAAGAGACAGGACTACCGGCTAACCGCCTTGAGCTAGAGGTTACCGAGTCTTCACTCTTCAGTGACAGCAACATGCCGATCAGTATTCTTAAAAAGCTGAGATCGTTGGGCGTAAAAATTTCTATCGATGATTTCGGGACGGGATATTCTTCACTCTCAAGACTGAGTGAACTGAATTTTGACAAAATCAAAATAGACAAATCCTTTGTGAATTCTATATCCACGCAGAATGAAGCACTGAATATCGTTAAATTGATTACCGGCATGGCCAAGAGCCTCAATATGCGGGTCATTGCTGAAGGCGTTGAAACCGAAGAGCAGCTTGAACGTCTTCAGGTGCTTGGCTGCGATCTGGTGCAGGGATACCTGTTCGGAAAACCTCAGCCTGAGGTAAACAAGGTAATCAGGTGTAGTTGAATGGGTGTCAGGACTGTTTTGTTCTAACACCATTTTGATAATCAAAGGTTTAAAAATGAAAAAGACAATGCCGGAATATACGCCTGTTGATTTATCTCGTTGGCCAAGGAAAGAACATTTTGAGGTATTCCAGTCATTTGCAGAGTGTACAATTAACCAAACGGTTCTGATCGACATCACCGTGCTGCGAAAACATATCAAAGAGGTCGGCTGGAAGTTTTACCCGACGATTATTTTCCTCCTTTCTAAAATTATGAACCGGCATCCGGAATTCCGTATGGCCATGAAGGACAATGAGCTGGTTATATGGAATGAAATCCATCCAAGCTATACCATTTTCCATCCCGAAACGGAGACTTTTTCGTCACTGTGGAGCCACTACGACGGCAATATGCATCACTTCCAGAGCATCTATGCAGAAGACGTTGCACGCTATGGCAATAACCTTTCTTACTGGCCGAAAGAAGAGTCGCGGGAAAATGTCTTTTTCGTATCGTCTATTCCCTGGGTAACGTTTACTAACTTTACGATGAACATTGCGCACATGAAGAATTTCTTTTCCCCTATGTTCACGTTTGGAAAATACTACGAGCAGGATGGGAAAGTATTGTTGCCTATGGCGGTACAGGTCCATCATTCCGTGTGCGATGGTTTCCATGTGGCAAGGATGTTTAATGAGTTGCAGGAGATGTGTGATGGTTTGTCGCAGCTGGCAGAGGGATGTAATGGCTGATGTGCAAAAAGCTTCTTTAACGAAGATAACAGGAGCAAAACATGAACGCAACCAATTGTTTAATAATAGAAAAAAAAAAGAAGACAATAATATGCCCCCTAAAATGCCCCCATCACCATTGATTGTGAATGTTGGGGGCACTTACAAGTTAACTTGCTAATTTGGCGCACAGCCTATCATATATGGCCAAAAACTCATCGCCATCTTGGGTAAAGAAGCTTTCCCTTAATTCATCAAATGTTAGCGAACAAAAATGTTTATGAGTAACCCTTTTTCCTCCTAATCTTATTGTCAAGGCGTGATTTTTGCATATTGCTTTTACATCACACCACTCATCTAAAATTAGGGATGAACCAGGAACCAACCTCTCTAAAGATTTTCCTGTGAAATAGTTTTCTATTTCTCTCCTTCGTAACACATTAAAATCCACATTTTCTATAAAGCCCATCTGCTCAAGTTCTTTTTTATTTGGAGATTCATGCTCTTTACTTTCTTTATCTGAATCTAACACAATAAAAAATGGCTTGTTGAATTCTTTAATAAGATCAAGCGTCACCCAGTGCTTGATACTGCTACACCCACCAATAGGAATAGTTAAAATACCAAGCTCTTCGAAATGATTCGGGATAATCGTTTCTTCATGGTACTTTTTACTAATGTATTTAAATGCTGTACAATCATCTATACCTTCGAGTAAAAGTAATAATTTAGATTTCTCTATAGCTGGGAAGAAAGTGCTATCGGGTTTTATACCTAGATCATTAGCTATCTCCAAAACGTTATCTACTTCAGCATGATAACGATAGTCACCATTTTCTTTTATCACGTGATGTAAATGTCTTTTACATGATTTAGCTACTATGACTGGCGAATGTGTTGTAATGATAACCTGATATCCACTTTTGGTAATATCAAAGAGTTTATCAAAAAGATTTTCTTGTGCTGATGGATGAAGGAAAGTTTCTGGTTCCTCAAAGCCGAATATTATATTTTGATGTTCAACTTCTTCAGCAAGGCTTTCAAAATAAGCCATCATAGTGATACGTCTAAAACCATCACCTCGATTGCTAAGAGGAATTGCCCCTTTATCAGAGATTGACTCAAATGATGTGCTTATTATTTTTGACCAATCGAAGTCAACTCTAGCTCTTACCTGCTCAGTTGCTGGTACTACTGCATTTATTTTAGCTGTTATTTTGTCTAATACATTTTGTAAACGGTTGCGGTAGGAATAGCCGTTACCGGCTACCCCCCGCGCGGATCCGGACGTGCGCTGCTAACGCATCCGGCTCTTACCTTGGGTTCTGGCGTGAAAGCGGTGCATTGGGTGCGGGTGGACAATTCTGGGGGCGGGTATCCAGCGTTTGCACAACTCTCTGAAGCGTTTCCATGTCATTCGGTGCCTCTGACTTCTCCGTTTCAGTGACTTCAGCCACAACTTTTTCACTTCCTCCACGAACCGGGTCAGCGCTCTGCTGTTGAAGGGGACACCGTAATAATTGATGTGCCCCTCAACCACTCGCCTTAACCATCGGCCTGTTGCGGCCGGTTTCTCGTGAAGTCGCTTTCGAAGTGTCTGTTTGATTGCCTTCAGTTGTGCCAGACGACGGCTACGTTTGGTCTTGCGCATCACCACCGTGTTGCCTGCCCGGTTTTGTCCAACGTAGTGGGTAAATCCCAGAAAATCAAACGTTCCGGGCTTTCCCTGCTCTTCCCTGTAGTGGCTCAGGGCGAAACGCCCAAAGCGTACCAGTCGGGTTTTCTCCGGATGGACTTTCAGACCAAATTTCCCCAGCCGCTGTTTCAGAGCTGACAAGCACTCCCGGGCATCCCGGTGCTTCTGGAATCCCAGCACAGCGTCGTCAGCATACCTGACCATCACCACGTCCCCCTGCGCATACTTTCGGGTTTTGTTCATCCACTGATCGAAGCTGTAGTGCAGGTAAATGTTAGCAAGTATCGGTGAGCACACCGCGCCCTGCGGGACGCCGACGCGCGAACGCTGCCGGTGTCCGTGTTTATCCCTTACTCCAACCGTGATCCACTGTTTGATCAGCCTC
Organism: Enterobacter sp. JMULE2; assembly: GCF_013337145.1. NCBI lineage: Bacteria > Pseudomonadati > Pseudomonadota > Gammaproteobacteria > Enterobacterales > Enterobacteriaceae > Enterobacter > Enterobacter sp. JMULE2. The sequence continues at coordinate 22,216 of NZ_SGWD01000015.1, read as the reverse complement.
AGTATGCGCTCGTCCCCGATCCGGTGCCGGAGAAACCGGAGCAACCAGTCATGTTCCACGGTATCGAAGAACTTACTGATGTCCAGATCCAGCACCCAGTTTACCTTTCGCGTCATAATCGCCGAATGCAGGGCATCCAGTGCGTCATGCTGACCTCTTCCCGGTCTGAATCCATAGGAAAACCCCAGAAAATCAGCCTCGTAGATTTGGTTCAGCACCGTCACCATCGCCTGCTGTACGATTTTGTCCTCCAGACACACAATGCTCAGCGGTCTTTCTGACCCATCTTCTTTGGGGATGAACACCTGCCTTGCTGGCAGGGGTCTGTACTGCCCCCGCTGAAGTCTGCCGTGGAGTGCTCTGAGATTGTCATGCGCGTTCTGCGCATAGCTGTCCCATGTCACTCCGTCGCAGCCCGGTGCAGACTGACGTTTGAGTTGATGGAAGCTCTGCATCAGCAGCGCTTCGCTTATGTGGTGGAAGAGACTGGTAAACTGTTGATGTTTATCCCTTTGTGCAGCTTCCCGCACAGCCAGCAGACGTGACGTCGTATTTCCCCGGCTCTGAGTCCGGATACGGTCGTGCTGTTGGCTGTTCCCCTTGGTCACGGGCCTTCCCTCCGTCAATTCCGCCACACTGTTACATGTTTTGTTCACTGATTTCTCCGGTACTATGCCCGTGTCCGACTTCCTGAACTCCGTTGCACCTTGTCTTTACGCTTTAGTACAGCGGCCCGCGACTGCGGGGCTGGTTCAGGATCTCCCAGGTTCCGTCTGACGAACTTCTCCACATGCGCCGGGTCTCCGACCCCGGGAGGTATGAACACGTCTCGCCATGATGACATGTCCATTATTGGTTTCTGCTTCGCTTAACAACATCACCACCTCCAATTAGCTTGTATTTCGTGGCTCAATACCGGGCCTGTGGATGCCTTCGCTAACACTTCACGTCAGAAGTTACCCGCTGCCGCGCATAGCTAAAGGACCGGGCGAGTGGCTGGCTCTTACCCGGGAGGGACTTTCACCCTCTGTTCTGTCACCAGCTTATCCTGGCGTACTAAGCGTCCAGCGAGGACCGTATTGACAGGGATGTGTTACTCAGTTGGCAGTACTACGCGCCAGGGGAGCAGTTCGCTGACCCGATTGACCGGCCAGTCAGCAATAACGTCAAGGAGATGGCGAAGGTAGCTTTCTGGCTCCACACCGTTCAGTTTGCACGTCCCGATCAGGCTGTACAGCAGTGCACCGCGCTCTCCGCCATGATCCGAGCCGAAGAACAGGAAGTTCTTCCGACCCAGACTCACCGTCCGCAGGGCATTTTCAGCGATGTTGTTATCTGCTTCAGCCCAGCCATCCTCTGTATAGTACATCAGTGCCGGCCACTGGTTCAGTGCATACGTGAACGCTTTCGCCAGTTCTGAGTGTCGCGACAGCGTTTTCATTTTTTCACGCAGCCAGCTTTCCAGGGCTTTCAGCTGTGGTTTAGCTTTTTGCTGACGTTCAGCAAGGCGCTGTTCTGCTTGCATTCCCCTTATTTCCGCCTCAACAGTATACAGCTCGCCGATACGTTTCAGGGCTTCCTCCGTCAGTGCTGACGGGGTGCGGACGTGTACGTCGTGGATCTTGCGCCGGGCGTGAGCCCAGCACGCGGCTTCCGTTATTTTTCCATTGCGGTACAGCTCGTTGAACCCGGCGTACGCGTCCGCCTGCAGCACGCCGCTGAAGCCGGCAAGATGGGTCTGCGGGTGGAGGCCTTTTCTGTCCGGGCTGTAAGCGAACCACACCGCCGGCGCGACTGCTGAGCCGGCGTTGCGGTCATCACGAACGTACGTCCACAACCGCCCGGTCTTTGTCTTCTTGTTACCCGGCAGCAGCACCTGAACGGGGGTATCATCGGCATGGAGTTTGCCGCCAGTCAGGACATAGTTCTGAAGCGCCTCTTCCAGCGGGGACAGCAGCCGGCAGCATGCATCCACCCAGCCCGACAGCAGTGAACGGCTCAGTTCCACACCCTGGCGGCTGTATATTTCGGACTGACGGTACAGCGGCGTGTGCTCTGCGTACTTTGAGGTCAGGACGCGGGCCAGCAGCCCCGGTCCGGCGATACCCCGCTCGATGGGCCGCGAAGGTGCGGGAGCCTGCACGATAGCATCACATTTTGTGCAGGCGTGTTTTTCCCGCACCGTGCGGATAACCCGGAAGGCGCTGCGCATCAGTTCCAGTTGTTCGGCGGTATTTTCACCCAGGTAGCTCAGCGCACCGCCGCAGTCCGGGCAGCACGGCTCTGTCGGCAGCAGCCGCTTTTCATCACGGGGGAGTGCTTCAGGGAACGGTTTGCGGGTACGGGTCTGACGCAACGGGCGTTGCACTGCCGGATCATCCACCCGTCCGGTCAGCGTATCACTTTCTTTCTGGAGCCGGTTCAGGTCAGCTTCCATCTGTGCGATACGGCGGGATACCTTTTCAGAACGGCTGCCGAAGTTCATCCGGCGGAGCTTATCCAGCTGCGCCTGCAGATGATCTATTTCACGTTCCCGGTTGCTCAGCTTTTCCTGCAGGGCGTGGATCAGTGCTTCCTGTTCGGCAAGGCGCTGTTTCAGCAGAAGGATGTCGTCAGAAGAGGTGTCGTTCATAAGCCCGTATTTTACCAGGCTTATTCTGCAACAACCAGGATAAAGAGGCCTACAGCATGGTCAGGGAGGTCAACAACCGCTTAGGTTGCCGCCAGTCGATGCCTTCCATCAGCATCGCCAGCTGCGCCGGGGTCAGGAACACTTTGCCATCGCGGGCTGACGGCCAGGCGAAGCGCCCGCGCTCCAGCCGTTTGGTCAGCAGGCACAGCCCGTCGCCGGTGGACCACAGCAGTTTGACCTGACTGCCGCCACGTCCCCGGAAGATGAAGACATGGCCGGACATTGGGTCGTCTTTCAGCGCCGTCTGCACCTTTGCGGCCAGGCCGTTGAAGCCGTTGCGCATATCGGTAATACCGGCAACCAGCCAGATTTTAGTGCCTGCAGGAAGATTTATCATACGGGCCCCCGCATCAGTTCGCGCAGGACAGTGGTGATGAGTTCATTTGAGGGATGAGTCAGCGTTATCTCTCCGCCACGACATCTTATGTGACAGGCAGTCTGAGGTGAACAGGATGGTGGTTCGGACGTTGGGGAAGATGGCTCTGCCCGAAGCTGCACGGGTATGAGAGCAGGAAGGGACGATGAGTTTTTCCGTGGATGGCAGACACGTCCTTCACGCTGCCAGAGCCTTATCCATTTAAAGAGCAGGTTGTCATTGACGTCATGTTGCCGGGCCAGCGCAGCAACACTTCCTTCTTTTTCAAGTGCCAGCCTGACCAGTTCCATTTTAAACTCAGGGGAATATCGTTTTCGGGGAAGTCTTTCTTTGGCGCGCATTAGGTGTCCACCTGCAAAATAAGTGGGGGCTTAAGTTACAGGATCGTGGTTTCAGAGCCAGACGGTATTGAGACGACGCTTACGTAACAGATATCTCCTGTTCCATAATGTTGGATCCCACGTCTGATGCCACACTCCGCGAGCTTGCTACCATTATGGTACACAGCGCAGGTGAAAGAATCCGTTTCAGAACGATTGAAATCGGTCTCTAAACCCGAATGACGCTTTTTGAGTTCGTCAAGTGAGTTTTCAAAAAATCTTGCAACATAATCAAACCCATCGCGGCGAGCTCGATCTTTCTCCAGATCAGTAAAACGCTTTGGTAATGAAAGATTGCTGGAACGGGGCGTTAGAATGGTATCGGTTGTCGGAGAGAGAAGGTGTTCTGTAGATGAAGTCCGAGCTAATGTATTCTGCTGACGCTTTCTGGCTTCAATATCTGCAATAGCACGGGATACGGCATGTACAACCTGAACATAACCTTCATCATGGCATGCAAACCTTGTGACAGGTTTACCATCGATTGTTGCTGCCATAATGCCGCCGAACGGTAGATCATGCCATGCGCAATCTCTTAATATGACAGGAATAACCACCGCCTCACCCCGACTATGTCGCTCAAGTGCGTTTGCCATTTCAATCTCATAGCAGTAATCGGAATTAATGAAATCACTACTGATGAGTAGCAGAATGATATCTGCCTGCGAAAAATAGTGATCAATCTGGTGTTCAAACGTCTGACCGGGGACGATACGACGATCGTGCCATGTTGTGATCTTCCCGGCTCTTTTCAGAGAAGACAGGTGTTTCTCAAGTTCATTACGCAGTGCTTCATCTACATGAGAATAAGAAAAAACTAACTTTGCCATAGGGTTAAATGCTCCAGCACATAAAACAATAAATACTGCCATTTTTCCCTAAGAGTAAAAGAATATGCACCTATTTCCACAAGTAATTGATGCGAAAATATGCCCCACCAGCTTGGTATTGTTCTTACGTAACGGTATCATTCACGGTTGACGGCCATTTCCGTGATTCTGTGCAAGCCGCACACAGAACCAGTCATACATGATTTATTGAGGTTTTGATGGACAACGCTGAACAGCAATTTTTGAACGATCTTGACACAAAATTCTGGAAAGCGGCCGACAGGCTGCGCGCTAACATGGATGCAGCCAATTATAAGCACGTTGTGCTGGGGCTGATTTTTCTCAAGTACGTTTCTGATGCATTTGACGCCCGTCAGCAGGAACTGATCGCCCTGTTTCGCGATGTCGGCAATCCAGACAACATCTATGCAATGTCGCGTGATGATTATATCTCCGACGAAGAATACGCAAAGGCTATTCAGGAAGAGCTGGAGGTAGAAGATTACTATACAGAGAAAAATGTCTTCTGGGTGCCAAAGGCAGCACGCTGGGAAACCCTGAAAACCAAAGCGACACTGCCGACAGGTACTGTTTTGTGGCGAGATGAATCAGGTCACGACGTGAGACTGCGTTCTGTTTCATGGCTGATTGATAACGCGCTGGATGAAATTGAAAAAACCAACGCGAAGCTGAAAGGGATCCTTAACCGCCTCAGCCAGTATCAGCTGAGTAATGACGTATTAATTGGTCTGATTAACACGTTCTCCGATGCCAACTTCAATAACCCGGAATATAACGGCGTAAAACTTCATCTAAACAGCAAAGATATTCTCGGTCACGTTTACGAATACTTTCTTGGCCAGTTTGCACTGGCAGAAGGCAAGCAAGGCGGGCAGTACTACACACCCAAAAGTATTGTGACCCTGATTGTTGAAATGCTTCAGCCTTACAATGGGCGAGTGTACGATCCTGCAATGGGTTCTGGCGGATTTTTTGTTTCCAGTGACCGCTTTATTGAGGAGCATGCCGGCGAAAAAAACTACAATGCAGCCGAGCAAAAACGCAATATTTCGGTCTACGGTCAGGAGTCCAACCCGACCACCTGGAGACTCGCAGCAATGAACATGGCGATCCGGGGAATTGATTTTAACTTCGGCAGTAAAAACGCCGATACCCTACTGGACGATCAGCACCCGGATCTGCGCGCCGACTTCGTGATGGCTAACCCGCCCTTCAACATGAAGGAGTGGTGGAGTGCTAAGCTTGAAAACGACGTCCGCTGGAAATACGGTACACCGCCGCAGGGCAACGCCAACTTTGCGTGGATGCAGCACATGATCCACCACCTGGCACCAAAAGGTTCGATGGCGCTGCTGTTGGCTAACGGCTCTATGAGTTCCAACAGTAATACTGAAGCAGAAATTCGCCGAAAATTGATCGAGGCCGATCTGGTGGAGTGCATGGTCGCGCTGCCGGGCCAGTTGTTTACCAACACCCAAATCCCGGCCTGTATCTGGTTTCTGACCAAAGATAAATCTGGCGGGAACGGCAAAGCGCACCGCAAAGGCGAAGTCCTGTTCATTGATGCCCGTAAGATTGGCTTTATGAAAGACCGCGTACTGCGTGATTTCAGCCGCGAGGATATCGCTAAAATTGCCGATGCTTTCCATGCCTGGCAGGCGGATAAAGACTACAAAGACGATGCCGGGTTCTGCTTCTCGGCAACGCTGGAAGATATTCAGAAAAACGACTTTGTGCTGACCCCAGGGCGCTACGTTGGTGCTGCCGAGCAGGAAGAAGACGATGAACCCTTTGCCGAGAAGATGGTACGCCTGACGGCGCAGCTGAAAGATCAGCTGGAAGAGAGTGCGAAGCTGGAAGCGCAGATCAAGGTGAGTTTGGGGGGACTGGGTTATGAGTTCTAATTTAACTTATTCTCTTGGTGATGTGGCTGATGTATACGATGGCCCTCATGCCACGCCTAAAAAACTAGAACAAGGTGATGCTATTTTTTTAAGTATATCATCCCTGGAGCAAGGAAGGTTAAACCTTGAGCAGTCCTCTTATATTTCTGAAGAGGATTATATTAAATGGACTCGCAGGGTCACGCCTCAGCCTGGTGATGTTGTTTTTTCGTATGAAACAAAAATTGGTGAGGCATCAATTATTCCTGAGGGATTACGCTGTTGTTTAGGTCGTCGTATGGGATTGTTACGTGCGAAAAGAAATAAAGTTACTCCTGATTTTCTTTTATATGCCTATCTCTCTCCTGCATTCCAGGAGGTAATCCGAGAAAAAACCATTCACGGAAGTACAACGGATAGGCTTTCAATCAAAGAAATACCTTCGTTCAAAATTCAAATTCCTGATATTCGCAAACAGAACGAAATTATAAAAATTCTAAAAGCCATAGATGGTAGATTAGAACTTAATCAACAGGTTAATAAAACACTTGAACAAATAGCTCAAGCCCTGTTCAAAAGCTGGTTTGTCGATTTTGAACCGGTAAAAGCCAAAATAGCAGTGCTGGAAGCGGGCGGTTCGCAGAAGGAAGCCACGCTCGCCGCCATGACGGCTATTTCTGGGAAAGATGCTGATGCAATGGTGTTTTTTGAGCGTGAATATCCTGAGCAATATGCCGAGTTAAAAGCAACGGCAGAGCTATTTCCGTCTGCGATGCAGGAGGGGGCGTTGGGAGCAACTCCTACGGGGTGGAAATTGGGCTGTATTGGCGATATTAGTCATCGTATAAGAACAAAAGTTGGCTCTACTTCAGCTGTTGTGCTTTCTGCTATTGCATCCGGGGATTTAGTCCCTTCCGACGAACATTTTACAAAGCAGGTATATAGCAAGTCCATTGAAAAGTATATACTGGTGGAGCAATGGTCTTTTGCATATAATCCATCCCGAATTAATATTGGTTCAATTGGATTAAATGTTAGGAATGTAAACGGAGCAGTTAGCCCAGTTTATGTTGTTTTTAAAACTGAGCAAGAGTACAAATGGTATGTTGAAATTCTGACAAAAACTACATATTTCAAAAACAATGTAAATATTTTGGCCAGCGGTAGTGTAAGACAGTCACTTTCTTATGATGATTTATCATCTATTCCTTTGTGTATTCCAGACGTTAGTATTGTTAATGTTTTCAATGAAAAGTACGAGGGGTACCTAACCTTTATCAAACAATATCGAAATCAAAATAATACGCTGATATCTATCCGTGACACCCTCCTCCCCAAACTCCTCTCCGGTGAAATCACCCTGCCGGAAGCCGAGCAGGCGGTAAGCGAGGCGGAAAATGTTTAAAGTCGACACGCCGACCAACAGCCTGCATTCCTTGCAGGAAGTGTCGTTCAGCAGCCTCGGTTTCCGTGAACGCGACCACCTGCAGGAGTGGCTGGCAAAGAATCCCCAAGCGTTAACCCGCGACAACGACGATGAGCTGCTGATTATCCAAAAAGAGTTCGCCGGTTTTGACGACACCAAAGAGCGCCTCGATCTCCTGGCACTGGATAAAAAAGGCAACATGGTGATCATCGAGAACAAACTCGATGACTCCGTGCGCGACGTAGTCTGGCAGGCGCTAAAATACGCCGGGTACTGCGCCAACCTGCGTCAGGAGAGCGTGGTCGAGATCTTCCAGCTCTATCTGGATCAGTACGAACCCAACGAGAACCGCCAGGCAGCAGACGTCATCGCCGAGTTTATGGGCTGGGAAAGCCTGAAAGAAGGGGTGCTCAACCGTAAAGGTACCCAGCGCGTCATTATGGTCGCGGCCAATTTCCGCAAAGAGGTCACTAATACCGCACTGTGGCTGATGCAGTTTGGTATTCGGGTGCAGTGCTTCAAAGTCACGCCATACCGTTTCGGTGAAGACGTCTTTGTTGATATTCGCCAGGTAATCCCGACGCCGGAAGCGGAGTCATACATGATCGGCATGGCGCAGAAAGAGGCGGAAGAGCAGTCCAGCTGTAGCGAACTGCAACAACGTCATTATATGCGCCGCGAATTCTGGACGATGGCGCTGGAAAAATTCCGCACCAGCCCCTGTACACTGTTTAACAACCGTGCCCCCTCAACCGATCACTGGCTGGCCGCCGGGTCGGGCGTCAGCGGCGTGCCGTTTGAGCTGATCTTTTCCCAGAAAGACGCTCGCGTGCAGCTCAATATTTCGCGCGGGGATGCGCTGGAAAACACCTGGTTATTTGAACGCCTGCAGGAACGCAAAACGCACATTGAATCGCTGTTTGGCGAGCCGCTCGACTGGCGATTGCTGCCAGAGCGAAAAAGCTGCCAGATCGTCTGCTCAAAGACGTTTGACGGCGGCAATAAAGAGATCTGGCCTGCCATTATCAACTGGATGATGGATAGCATGAACCGTCTGGAAAAAGCGATCCGCCCGAGCCTGCTGGAACTGGCGATTGAGCTGAAACAGACCGGTATGATCACCGAGGGAGAGGAAGAGTAATGCTGAGCGAAGACGATTTAGAGCAGCAATGCCTGAAATGGTTTGCTGAACAGGACTGGGAAGTGCTGCACGGGCCAGATATCGCGCTGGATGGCGACAACCCGCTGCGTGCTTCATTTCATGATGTGTTTCTGCGCCCGGTGATGCTGGAGCAGCTGCAAACCATCAACCCCCATCTCCCTGTTTCCGTGCTGGAAGAGGTGATACTGCGTATCGCCCATGCCCAAAGTCCGGATCTGGTCGTCAGTAACAAAGCATTCCATCACCTGTTGCTCGACGGTGTGCCCGTTGAGTACAAACGTGATGACAAGACGGTTCACGATAAAGCGCTGCTGATGGATTTTAACCATCCCGGCAATAACCGCTTTATGGTCGTGAATCAGGTGGCTATTCAGGGGATAAAACAGGTTCGTCGTCCGGATATCATTGGCTATATCAACGGCTTGCCGGTGGCGGTGATTGAGCTGAAAAGCCCGATTGATGCCAATGCCGATATCTGGGCTGCGTTTAACCAATTGCAGACCTATAAAAACGAACTCAGCGACCTGTTTATCTGCAATGAAGCACTGGTGGTGAGCGATGGGCAGAATGCCCGTATCGGCTCGCTTACTGCGGATGAGGAGCGCTTTCTGCCGTGGAAAACCGTCGCTAACGAAGACGATAAGCCACAGTTTGACTGGCAGTTGCAAACCGTCGTGAAGGGCTTCTTTAACCGTGCGCTTCTGCTCGATTACATTCGCTACTTTGTTCTGTTTGAGTCTGACGGCAAACGACTGATCAAGAAGATTGCCGCCTATCACCAGTTCCACGCGGTGCGTGAAGCGGTTGCGGCCACGATTGTGGCGTCTACCGGCAAACATCTGCCGCTGCGCAGTAATATTACCCCCGGCAGTAAAAAAGCAGGTGTGGTGTGGCATACTCAGGGCTCCGGCAAAAGTATCTCTATGTGCTGCTACGCCGGAAAGCTGCTGCAACAGGCGGAGATGAATAACCCGACCATCGTGGTGGTGACCGACCGCAACGATCTGGACGGTCAGCTCTATGCAACCTTCTGCCAGGCTCAGGATCTGCTGAAGCAAACGCCTTTACAGGCTAACGATCGCGATGAGCTGCGCGAGCTGCTCAATGCCCGTGAAGCCGGCGGAATTATCTTTACCACCGTGCAAAAGTTTGCGCCGCTGGACAACGAGCAGAGCCATCCGGCGCTTAATCAGCGCAGTAATATCGTGGTGATTTCCGACGAAGCGCACCGCAGCCAGTATGGTCTGAGCGCCACGCTGGACCGTGAAACTGGCGTCTATAAATACGGTTACGCCAAACACATGCGCGACGCGCTGCCGAATGCGTCGTTTATGGGCTTTACCGGTACGCCGATTGCCTCTGAAGATAAAGATACCCGTGCCGTGTTCGGTGATTACGTCTCTATCTACGACATTCAGGATGCAGTTGATGACGGCGCGACGGTGCCGATTTATTACGAATCCCGTCTGGCAAAACTCGACCTGAATCATGAAGAGCTGGAAACGCTCTCCGACCAGGTGGATGAGCTGGTGGAAGATGAAGAGACGGGCCAGCAGGAGAAAACCAAGGGCGACTGGAGCCGTCTGGAAAAGCTGGTAGGCTCAGAGCCTCGCATTGAGCAGGTTGCTGCGGATCTGGTTCAGCACTTTGAAACGCGCAACGCAGCCATGAACGGCAAAGCGATGATTGTCGCCATGAGCCGTGATATCTGCGTGAAGCTTTACAATGCTATCGTGGCGCTCCGCCCGGACTGGCACAGCACTGATGTCGAGAAAGGTGCCATAAAAGTCATTATGACCGGCTCGGCATCTGACAAAGACCATCTTCAGCCGCACATCTACAACAAGCAGACCAAAAAGCGTCTTGAAGCCCGTTTTAAGGATTTGAACGATCCGCTGAAGCTGGTGATTGTTCGTGATATGTGGCTGACCGGGTTTGATGCGCCGTGCTGCCACACCATGTATATCGACAAACCGATGCGCGGTCATAACCTGATGCAGGCCATCGCGCGCGTTAACCGCGTATTCCGCGATAAGCCCGGCGGGCTGGTGGTGGATTACATTGGTATCGCCAACGAACTGAAGCAGGCGCTAAAAACCTACACTGATTCGAAAGGAAAAGGGCAGACCACGGTGGATGCCCGCGAAGCCTTTGCCATTCTGTTGGAAAAAATCGACGTCATTCACGGGATGTTTGCACCCTCAGCAGGAAAACCCGGCTTTAGCTACGAAGGTTTTTCTCGCGATCCATTAGCGTTCTTGCGCAATGCCGTTAACTACATTCTGGGTCTGGATGACGGTAAAAAGCGCTACCTCGATGTCTCACTGGCGATGAGCAAAGCATGGTCGCTCTGTAACACCATTGATGAAGCTGAACCCTTACAGGAGGAGTTCGCGTTCCTTTCGGCGGTCAGAGTGGGGCTTATCAAACTTGATCCGAAGGCAAAATTTAGCCAGTCAGAGAAAAACTCCCTATTGAGCAAGATCCTCGATAATGCGGTTGTCGCTACAGGGGTTGAGGATGTTTTTGCCCTGGCCGGGTTGGATAAACCAAACATCGGTTTGCTGTCCGATGAGTTCCTGGAAGAAGTGCGGGAAATGCCGCAGCGTAATCTGGCAGTGGAACTGCTGGAAAAACTGCTGAATGACGGCATTCATGCCCGGTCTGGCAACAACGTGGTGCAGCAGAAAAAATACTCTGACCGTCTGAAAGCCGTGCTGCAAAAGTACAATAACCGTGCTATTGAAACTGCGCAGGTGATCGAAGAATTAATCCAGATGGCCAAAGAGTTCCAGACCGCAATGGCACGTGATGATGCGCTGGGACTGAACCCGGATGAAATAGCCTTCTATGACGCACTGGTAGAAAATCAAAGCGCAGTGCGTGAACTGGGCAATGAGTTGCTGAAAAAACTGGCGGTTGAAGTGACGGAAAAACTGCGCAAATCCACCACTGTAGACTGGCAGGTTCGCGAAAGCGTACGCGCTCGTCTGCGTGTTCTGGTACGCCAGATACTGCGTAAATACAAATACCCGCCAGATAAAACAGCCGGCGCAGTTGAACTTATCCTCAGACAGGCGGAGGTGGTATCGAATTACTGGACAGCTGATTGATAATTCGACTTGTTTGCCACCAAATGTTTGTAAAGAATGTTTACATGATTGTCGGTCAGTGACGCGGTACCATAAGAAAAAGGATAACCAAATGATCATATTTCATTGTTCCGCCGCTGCGGCTGTACACCTTGACGGTAACAGACGAGGGAAGGATAGCCTGTTTCCTACCTTAGCAGATGAGGGCAAACCGTTTTCCACCAGCCCGGCGGACAATATCTTTCGCTGGGTGGTTCATGCTGTAAAAATTGGTCACGCCACCTGCCTTATTGCCATGGAAGTTAAAACGCGCTGGGTACATGTAATTCACCGGGTCCGCAAGGGCGATCTGCAGGGATTTCTTGCACGACTGAGTACTCGCTTCATTAATGGCATCGAATGGTCGGAAGCAGATCTCAGCGTCCTGACACCAACTGAAATGGGCGCAGCGATTGATACTTATCTGGCGCAGCATCATGAGCTACGTTTCAGCAGGCAGACTGACCGCAGCGTGATGAGCCATATTGCTCAGGTGAGCAGCGAGTACCGCGATGTCTGGCAAAACGTGGGCGCATTTCCGGAAAATGAAGAAACGGCGTTGTCATTTGATTTACGGCTTAACGCGACGCTCAGAAGCACCAGAGGTAGCGAATACTGGCTTCCGGTTGAGGCGATGCTTACGCAATGGCTGAACGCATATGCCGCGCCTGGACAAGATGGCATCAGCGAAGCCATAAGCCGCAGGCGGTCAGCAATTATGCAGCGCAGGGTTCAGGACGCCACTGAGAATGAACATCATGCTGATAACTCAGTGAACAAGGTAATTGATTTCGAATCATTTAAAAAGAAAATGCTGCACTGATGCTTTATTAAGGGCATGCATCTCAGGGTAAGCAGGACATCTCCTTGATATGACCTGCAGCGGGAAGATAATTGAGGCAAACAAAGGCTTTCAGCGCCTTCAGGGCAGGATAAAGGTAACCATGGCGGATGTTGATTACCGTATTGAAAAATACGTTTTTGAAGAAACAGACGAAACGCCCAGGCTGGCGCGTCAGTGGCGGGATGTACTGGAAGAGTGCCGTGAGCTTCAAGCAGGGTCAGGTGAACGACTGCGGATCGCCCTGCTGAATGTGGATTACGTGACCAGCTTTGAACTGCCCTTTCGTCTGCTTCTGGTCAGAACCCCTCAACTGATTGCAGGACTGCGTGACGATTTTCAGCTTAGCCAGAAAAGCGCTACATTCAACGGAAAGCGTTTTGGTTGTGTTTACAGCCTGAAAGAGGATATGAGCAGCATACCCGACACGTTCAGCTACCGTATGACGACCCGGATCAACCGCATTGATAAGCAGGGCATCTCTGCTGAGCCCTGGCGTCAGATAGCCAGAACAGTAAAAGCGCCTCGTGAACGACTGAAGCAGGCGCTCGAATCGGGTCTGCAGATCACCGCGCTGGACGGGTTGTTCTGGTTTGGGAGCCAGCGAATGGCAGCGGAGATCTGTGTGCTGAGAAAAAAGGGAATGCGCATTATCTCTGAAACAGTGCTGGTGCAGGATAATCTGATCGGAACCACAACGCTTGTGCCGGTCTGCAGGTCAGCATCACGGAGCAAGTCTCCCGTGATACCGCCCGCAGAAAAACTCCGACGGTTGCATTGCAAAGGGGAGCTCTAACCGTCACCGGAGGTCGTGGCTTGCTGAATGCGGTGCCGCTGTGGTCGGTTTAGTGCGCAGCACCGCTAATCCGGCGGAAGCGAAGACAATGGCCACCAACGGATTGATCAGATTAAAGAAAGAATATAGTGCATAATCAATTGCCGGTACCCCAAGCACCCCTCCCATAAATGCCCCGGCCGTAGTCCAGGGGATCAAAGGCCCTGTTAACGTAGCGCCCTCTTCCAGAGTACGACTGAGCATTGCTGGCTGCAAACCACGACGGGCAAACTCCTGGCGGAATAAATTCCCGTTAACGATGATCGACAGATATACCTCACCCATCAGACCATTGGTCATGAAACAGGCGCCAATGACGAGGGCTACCAGGGAACCCAGCCGTTTGACCTGCTGCAATAGCCCCTGCATTACCACACGCAAATAACCGAGCTCGTCAATTAACGCGCCCAGACACAGTGCCATAAATGATAACGCAAAGGTCCCCATCATATTCACAATACCCCCGCGATTAAGCAGAGTATCAAGCGTCGCCACGCCGCTGTGGCTGACGTATCCACTGTTCATGGCATTCAGAGCGCTGCCGATTGAGTCCCCCTGGACCATTACACTGCACAGAACCCCAAGTAATGCGCCACTCATCAGTGCAATCAGCGCTGGCACCCGGAGCACACTCATCAGCAGTACCGCCAAAATCGGTAACAGCAACCATGGGCTAATAACAAAGTTCTGTTGAAGTAACTGCAGCAGTTCACTGACCTGATTGCCGCCTGTGCTTTGCGTCTGATGGTAATGCCTCCCTGCGACATAAAATGCGCCCAGACTCAGCAAATACGATGGCACCGTAGTAAGTAACAGAGAGCGGACGTGGGCGAACAAATCCGCACCGGTTGTGGCAGCGGCAAGATTAGTGGTATCGGACAGAGGGGACAATTTATCGCCAAAAATGGCACCTGAAACCACCATGCCCGCAGTGAGTGGAGCAGGGATCCCGAGGACTTGTCCCATAGCCATAAAGGCTATCCCCATCGTACCGGCGGTGCCCCATGAGGTACCGGTTGCCAGCGACACGACGCTGCAAACCAGTAAGCCTGCCGGCAAAAAGAACGCTGGACTTAAAATCTGTAGCCCATAGAAAATGAGGGTCTGGATAATCCCGCCCTGGATCCAGCTCCCGATAAGCGCACCAATGAGGATAAAAATACACAGCGCAGGGAAAGCCCTTACAATGCCGCTGCACATACTGTCCATTATCAGCGTAAAGTGCCAGCCATCCGCCCTGGCAATGAGTACTGTAAGTGTTAACGCAAGAAGCAGCAGGATCTTGATGTCTACCTGATAAGGCATGCCGACCGACAGCGTTGTGATAATCAAAACGAGTATGGAGTAAGCCGCGGTTTTACCCGGCTGGTTTGTTGATGCTGAGTTCGTTTGTTCTGAAGACATAACTATCCATGATTAATAGGGAATTTTGCTGACAATTGCAAAATGGCGTCAAAACGATCCCGGTCAGGCATCCATCCGATCACTCCGGGGATGCGCAGGGATTATCGTTGCATTACCACTCAGAGAGATCGCCCAATTATCGTTCTCACTCACGGTAATACGCACATCAGCAACTTGCTCAAAACGGTAATACTGCTCTGTTCTTCGCTGCCGGGACTTACACAATTAAATTTTTGTCTATCGGCCACTGCAATCCGTACAGGCTCTCAGGTCAACCAAAGGCTGATGCCTGGTCTGGCGGATAAAAATACAGTACCTTCGACAGCTCAGTTAACGGGGCGGGGCTGCATTTTGGTTATAGCTTGTTCGATTTCATCATCTTCCGGATTTTCATTCGTTGCTATCAGGAAACATTTACCATCATAACGATGATAATGGCGTACCTTGTAACTTATCTTTTTTTGTACAAGAACTTCAGATGGAATATGAGGAGAACAATACTTCGCCATGGGTACGTATATTGAGTTAATTTCAGGACAATCGGTTAAAGGACCATTGTAACACCGTCCATCATGCTCACCACCTATAACAAGATAATCGAAATATATACGTTCATTCATATTGTCACCCCAAACGTGTTCCTTAGCCGTATCAAAAATATAATAAATTGAATTTTAATGTGCTCCTCATTGAGAAATAACCACAATTTATTCAGGATTTTTCTGTCGACCAGCGTCCGACTCATAAGTTACTCAATTCTTTCCCCCGGTAAATGATAAGATCAGAAGGCTTTATCCAGCGTTTGCGGTATTCACCGGGTGAAAGGCCTAACTCTCTTCTGAAGCAACGATAAAAAGTTGAGATATCTTCAAAACCCAGTCCGAAGGCGATATCTGATATGCCAGCATCATTTTCACGCAGTAAGCGGGCCGCCGCGCCCAGCTTTCTTCGACGAATATAACGGGCAATCGGCTCACCGGTGACAGATGTGAACATATGCTGCAGATAAAATGTTGAGTAGCCAGACCTCCTGACAATATCCTTTACCGACAGCGGCTGATGGATGTTCTTATCTATCCAGTCAAGCAGTTCGTGAATGGCCATGCTGATATCGTACATCGTGCCGGAATGCAGGCCATTAATTTCTGATGACATATATTCCCTTCATTTTCTCAGTGTGTTCTGTGCAGTATCGATAACGGGTATTCCGCTCTGTTCGGTCGTGCTTACGAGTGGACCGTCGCTCCTCGGTTTACCGCTGAGTCTAAACATACACTATGCATCAGGTGAATTAAGACGTCGCTGGTTAACCCATAAATTAATCAGCAGGGTAACAATAAGGGTTGTTGCAACCACACTTAAAGAAATGACAACAGGAATATGATAATAATCCATGATTAGCATTTTTATGCCGATAAATATCAGAATGAATGCAAGGCCATATTTAATCAAAGAGAAGCGGGAAGCAACATTCGCAAGAAGGAAATACATTGCGCGTAACCCCAGAATGGCGAACAAGTTTGAAGTCAGTACGATGAAGGGATCGGTAGTCACAGCGAAAATAGCAGGAATACTGTCTACCGCGAAAATAACGTCACTTATTTCCACCATTATGAGTACCAGCAGTAGTGGGGTGGCATACAGCACACCATTGCGACGCACGAAGAATTTCTCGCCTTCCAGATTTGAAGTCATACGCAAATTTTTACGCATCCACTTTACAACAATACTATTTCCTGGCGAATTCGAATCCTCTCTGGCTAATGCCATTCTGGCTCCGGTAAGCACCAGGAATGCGCCAAACACATAAAGTAACCAGGAGAACTGAGAAATTAGGTAGCTTCCTGAAAAAATCATAGCAACCCGAAGCAAAATGGCCCCTAATACACCGAGGATAAGTACGCGTCGCTGCAGCTGGAACGGTACAGAAAAATAACTAAATATCATCAGCCATACAAAAACATTATCAATGGCTAGTGCTTTTTCAATCAGATAACCTGTAAGAAACGCCAGAGCCTGAGCGTCCGCGAGATCTTTCCCCACTTCCTGACTGAGATGGTACCAAAACCCCAGGTTAAACATCATAGCCAGACTGACCCAAAGCATCGACCAGCACGCTGCATCCTTCAGCGTCATAATTTTTTCAGTTTTTTTCCCCTGCAGCAGCAGATCGATCATCAGCATAGCGATAATGATGAATGAAAAAACAGCCCACAACAAAGGGGTTCCAGCAGTTTTTATCTCCATAACGTCACCTCAAAAAAATAATAATTATTCGGATATAAGTTCAGACATATCACCAGCCCTATTCTGTTTGAAAAATAAGAAAAGTGGTTATGTGAATGACTATTTTGACCGATGCCAGAATGACTGCATTACTCTTTTAAATTTATACCCCTGTATCATCTTCACCATAAAGAGTGGTTTTCGGTTTGTTAAAGTTCGTATCCAGTTCAGGCTACTCGCAAGCTACCCTGTACAGAAAGTAAAGTATTTCGTATTGAATGCCTGCTCCGGGTATTTAGAAGTCCGGGACTCAACTGTCATTACGGGGCTGCGGGGATTTCTCTCGTCGTCTGTGGACCCCCTTCTGCAGGCTAAGGACTTTTCGTTCAAGAATGTCAACGCTGGACAATATGCACACCACAACAGTCGTCATGATAATAGCCTGCAGAGCAAGACCCAGACCTATCATTGCGCCCGTTGCCGCCATCATCCAGACCGTAGCGGCGGATGTTGCACCCGTCACGATACCATCGCGCGTCATCATGACGCCGGCCCCTAAAAATCCCACACCGGTAATCAGCTGTCCCAGCACACGAGCCCGGTCGGCGGCATCCGCAGTAACAGCACCCAGCATGGCGAGGAAGCAGTAGCTCCCGAGGACAATTAACGTGGAGGTCCGGATGCCAATCGGCTTGCCGCGCAGCTGGCGTTCAAGGCCCACGGCAAAGCCACACAGCAGGCAGGTCGCTATTTGTCCTGAGGTGAAGGGAAGCAGCAGAGTCTCTGCTGCGGGTAAAGTCAGACGCATGGGTTACTCACTCAGATAAGAAAATATTCATGGACAAACTATTTTGACCCGGGCCGTAGCGTAGCCAGTACCCGGGAAAGGAGTGCGACCGTCCAGCCTGCCAGCAAGACCCCGACCAGACCTTCTGCCGCACCAGTTATGCGAAGATGTGCAGGCAGCAATACGTCGCCGTAGCCCACCGTCGCGTAACTTGCCAGCGAAAAATACACGGCGGTTGCGACATCGCTGAAGCCTGAGCGCCAGTAATAAAAGAGAGCAAAGCACGCCGCCTCGATAAAATGGATCATCAGCATCGAAACACAGATGCGAACCAGTATCATCACCAGCCTGACCGTGTCGGTGACTTTCCCGGGCACAAGCCTCAGAATATGCAGACTCCAGAGCGTATGAATAACCACCATGAGTGACATCAGCGCCGCAAGCCATATCAGCTGCAAAAACATGAAAACTCCATAACACAATACCGGGGCACACAATCGCCATATATGAGAACGATCGCCGTGCGCAAATGCAGACCGGTTAATACAGGATTGAAACTGGTGTAACCGACAGCGCATCAGTGCACCTGCAAAATGGCATTCTGGTCGGGCACGATCTTCCCCTCGTCGGTATTCGCGATTTGGTACCGCTCTTCAGGATGCATTTGCACCGCCGGTAACTCGTTGCTGTGGCTCCGTGTCAGTTGCCATGGTTTGCCACAGACAAGACTACATTTCGCCACCCTTCAGACACAGCGAGGTGAGTCCGCGGAAAAAATCCCCCACGCTGATATCTGCCTGCACCGGCAAAGGCGCGCCCCGTAACCGGCACAACACCCATGCGGGTGAGAGCGGCAGGCTATCCTGCAGAGTCAAAAGGTATTCATGTGGCAGGAGGGAAAAGAGCTCCCGAAGGGCATTTTCATCAGATGGAAATTTGACGCCAAAACGCCATTCCGCTTCGTGAAGCAGCTCCTCCATGTCATCACTGCAGAATCCCAGACCTGAAACAAGCCGGGTTTCTGTCGTAATAAAACCCGGGGCACTGTCGCCGCGACTGCGGATCAGATGGATAACCTCCGCGAGTGAAGGGGGCATAAATTTACCTGTACGGGTTGATGTGATGGCGCATAAGCCTGGAGCGTTTTCTGTACGACCTTAACGTGCCCTTTTACTAAGCAGCCAGAAATCGTGCCGCCAGTCCACGCGATCTGCAGAAAGGGCAGTATGTTCGCTGCCCTGTGTCATTTATCAGTGCAGGGCCTCGCCGGCCAGTCCACTTGCGCCCGCCCCCGTGACGGCACCTTTCACCACGCTTTTACCCGTTGCGGCCGCCACGACTGCACCGGTAGCTGCGCCTGCCGCACCGCCCTGTCGGGCTGCCTTGCCTGTGTCACCGCTTTTGGTCATTGCTCCGGTGCCTGCACCGACAACCGCGCCCCCGACGGCTGATTTCACATCCTTCCCGGCAGCAGCGCCGACGGTTGCGCCAACAACGGCACCGGTCGCTGTTTTATCCATTGCCACGGCGGATACGGCAGGTAACAGCGCGCTCAGTAACACAAACGCACACGTTATTTTTTTGTTCATTGCTTCATTTCCTTTAGTTCATTGAGTCTGATGAAACTCTTAATCACACGACAACCGTCTGGTTGCACGGGATGAGCATGGTTCAGTTTCTATCTAGCCTGTCGCCATTTCGGATGCTGACATCCATCTGCGGGCGTGGTGCAGGAATACCGTTGTCGTCGAGCCCACGCTTGATGGCTTCCGTCAGGTCAAACCAGACATCCCAGTAAAGGGCGGTATCCGTCCAGCAGCGCACCACAAAGTTCAGGGCCGGCGGGGCCATCTCATTCAGTCGTACCGTGATGCCATTTTCCTGGATAATCCGGGTATCGGCCGTAACGACATCACTCACCACGCGCTTTACCTGCTCAATATCGGCAGACCAGGCCACCGACACGGTGATATCCACCCTGCGATGCGGCTCGCGCGAGAAGTTGATGATGTCCCCGGCGATGATTTTGCCGTTCGGCACGATAATGATTTTGTTGTCAGGCGTGCGCAGAGTAGTGGAAAAGATATTCACCCGGTCTACCGTGCCTGCCACGCCCCCGACATCCACAAACTCACCGGTACGCAGGGGACGCAGCATCACCAGCAGCACGCCGGCGGCGAAGTTTGACAGCGAACCCTGCAGGGCAAGCCCCACCGCCAGACCAGCAGCCCCCATCACGGCAATAACCGATGCGGTCTGAACGCCAAGACGACCGAGTACGGCAATGATGGTGAAGGCCACGATGGCATAGCGGACCATGACCGCAAGGAAGCCCGATACCGTCACGTCAATCCCGCGACGGGAGAGCACCCGCTCCAGCGCCGCACTGACAAGGCGGGCAAATATCAGTCCGGAAATTAACAGTACGGCGGCCGAAATAATATTGACCGCATATTCGGTTAATACCCCCTGATTTTTTGCAAGCCACTCACTGGCCCGACTCAATTCATCTGTTATGCTCATTTCTTTCATTTACGACTCCATCTTAAAATCCCACCCAAACGGGTGCTGGTTGAAAATAAGTTCAGACAATGATGCTTCCGTCATCCTGTATATGCAGGCTATGTATGTCACCCGTAAAAAGAGGTAAGCAAGATAAAACCGGCAAGTAATAAGGCACTCAGTAACCACGGCAGTAAATATCGAACCCATCGTCCGGAAAAGGGGCTTATGACTTTACAGTGCCCACACCGTGTGGCATCGGTTGAAATAAGCGCACCACAATACCTGCATGGCCTTACGATTCCTTGACTCATCAGACACTCCATAATTAAAATATAAAGTTGCTCACAGCATTTCTTTGCTATTTATTTTTTGATTTTATTTCTCACTTGCGAATTTCGAATGTTACGAACCGCGCCGGGAATTTATGATGCGGGGTGGACATAAGCGAAATATCGCTTTGCTTAAAGTGGGATTTAAATTAACGATGCCTGTCAGCAGGCCGTTATTGCTCATTCCACTCCGGGCGGGCATCGACGTTACGGGAAAATGCTCACCACAAAGTTGAGACACTGCCCGTGGCGGACAGCACGGTTCGCCTGGCGTTATCCGGCACTAAAGACAACTGGCTAACGCATCACGCCTTAAGCTCGCGGCAAAGAGCCCGTTTTTTTTTGAGTAATCGCTCGCGGGCCTTCTCCACTGCTCGTTTTGTCCTGTCCGGAAACAGTGTTGCCTGCTGCTCAGCAATGCTGAGATGAATGTTTTCCTCCAGCAGCCTCCACTCTGCGTCGCTCCACGGACGAAACCCCTCGCGGCTGCTGCTTGATTTACGAAGCCCCATTCTTCCCGCAATTATTTTGATAGCCTCAGGGGTTCTGCCTGGCAGCAGATTAAGCACCCCGGAACCGATAGCAGGATAGTGTTCCTTCAGAATTCGACGCTCCTCCTCCCGCCAGTACCTGCCGCTGGTCACTCCCAGCGTATCGGCCCGGGTAAAGACAGCCGAAGACGTTCTGTCTTTAAGAAGCGTCGCAATGAATGCAGCGCCTGCGCCTGAAGCATAGTGCTGACGAATGATATCGTCTTCTTCTGCGGTCCATCGTGGCGATGCCTTTTCCTGACAGTCCAGTTTATGAGCCATCAGGCGAACGGAGCCGGGCGTTCGCCCCAGAATGCGGGCAAGCTCAGGCAGGGGCATGGTACGGTAGTTGACCTCCAGAAAAGTGAGGTCTGCAGCTGACCATTCGCACCAGTGATTTCTGTGAAGCTCGTTCTCATTCATTGAAACTCCGAAAATACGCGTAAGGACGGTTACTGGCGTTCTGTTACGGCGGAATACCGCGTGATTAACTGCTTAAGATGCAGTTCTGTCTGCATCTTTTGCGCGGCCGGGATTGTCTGTGAAAGGCCCGGAATGCTCATTTGCCGCAGCTGTTCTTCAACCGGTACCGTTTTACCGAATGCCTGCGTAGCAGCAAAAACCTGTGATTTGAGCTCGCTGACCGTCATGTATTTCCCTTTCTGCTCATCCAGCCCGTTCAGCCTGTCGCTCAGTTTTTGCAGGATTGTCATTCCCTGATGCCAGCCGTTCAGCTGTTCCGCTGGCAGCAAGGCGCTACTGAGCTGCTGTTCCCACTGTTGTACCAGAGGCTTAGCCTGCTCCGGCCACAGCGTCCGTGCCTGTTCAGCGAGTTTTCTGCCATAGGCGATATTCCAG
>NZ_SGWD01000014.1:0-568143 GCF_013337145.1 Enterobacter sp. JMULE2 | reverse complement strand
GTCTCAACGGAAAGAGCACCTTCAACAAAATTTTTGTGCTCGGCACTGAACAGAGGATAACCATCAGACATCGCGGCGTTAGCCATCAGCACTTCATAAACCAGATCGCCAACCGTAGCTTTCGCTGCCCTTCCCATCGCCTGGGGAATGGTGGACAGCACAGAAAGATCGTCATTGATAATGCTCTGGCGGTCGATGCTGAAAAGCTCGCCATACGTTGCAAGAATGATGCGCTCACCACGCTCGCCAATGGTCGCGTATTTGTATTCAGCCCCCGGGCGAACTTCACGCAAGCGCGGGAAAGTATCAAGCCCCACACGATGCCCCGGCTTAAAGTCCGGCAGGTTGCCCGTGCGCGTCCACTGGTCAAACGTCTCCGGTGAGTCATTCCAGCCAGTAAGAACAGACTTGTTCGCCACGTCTCCAAGAATCTGACCAAAATCGCTTAACGAGTGAGTGAACGCCATACCTACCATCTGCACGGTATTCATACCGCTGATGCTGATATTTCGATCCCGAAGTGATGCGCGGGCAAGCTCTTTCAGGGAGTAGCCGGTATAGCGGTTGTCTTTCTCTCGCTGAGCAATACCAATGCGCTCCTCAATAGAAGCGCGTATAGAGTCACCGACAAGATTACCGTTAGTAATATGGGCAAATCCCCCGGCAATTGATTCTGTTCCTTTCGCCATTTCCTGTAAAAAACCTTCTCTGGCCTGAGTTAAATTAATTTTTCCGCTAATCAGCTGCTGGCGCAGTTCCACCGAATCAAACTGCGGGAAAGAAGCGCAGCTATCCAGAAAAAGAAGCACCCCCGCAGCATCATCAAGCGAAATCCCGCCCATGTCGTAACGGGCTTTTACCTGATCAACGTCCGGTGACTCAGCCTTGCGATGCTTCGAAAAAATACGTGAAACATCATCCGGGTTATCACTGGCCGGGTTATTAGTGAACATGCTTTTTACTGCCTCTGGCGCGTTCTGGAAGTTCGCCAGCGATGCGTAGAACGTAGCACCGGAAAAAGCATCAATGCTTTCAGACGGGTAGACTTCATCAACAAAGCCTTTTTCTTTGGCTTCGTCTGCTGTCATCCATGTTTCTTCGTCCATCATGGCGCTGATTTCGTCTTCCCCGAGCCCTGATTTTTTTGCATACGCGGCGATCATCTGTTTTTGCGTTGCTTCCAGAAGATCGGCGTTTTTCCGAAAATCTTCGGCACCACCACCAGCCACAGACCATGGATTATGGATCATGTACCAGGCGTTAGAGGCCATAACCACGCGTCTTGCCGCACACGCAACCACCGTAGCCATAGAAGCGGCGATGCCATCAATGCGAGCAGTCACGTAGCCAGGGTAACGGCTGATAGCGTTAGCCAGCATAAAGCCATCTGACGTGTTACCGCCGGGTGAATGAATGGCGATAGTCAGGGGTAACTTTCCCGCCTTAACGATGTTCGCAGCAAGCGTTTTTGCTGATTCGGCATTAATGCCGTCGTATAACGTCAGTTCCATGGTCAGCCTTACGCCTGCAAATCATCTTTTTGTTTTCAGGTAGCCCCAGCGATTTACGCAGTGCCATACGCGCCAGCGCCCCGAGAGATGGAGCCATGGCCAGGCCGTTAAATCCTGATGCGTTCAGTTCATCAATAATCTGTTGGCGACTACGGTTCAGCGCCAAACTCAGCTCAGTATCTAACTGAACGGTAATGCCCTTCGGTTTTTGTTTTGCTACCACAATTGAAGTCCTGTACTGGTTAAAATCACATAATCAGTATTTACGGTTAATTTTTATTATTCAACCATATTTTTAGGTTAATGGTGCACAGGCATAAAAAAACCGCACGGAGGGGGGCTTGAAATCAAGCTCACCTAAATGCCCGCTACCAATAGTCGATGACGAAAAGAGAAAGCATATCCTGCAAAATGGACGAAACCATACAAATCAGACACTTATTAATGAGTCTGGGTTGTATAGTGCGGTGTGCTGGTTTTTACATACCCGATTTTGGGGGGTGTAAATCACCTCTGGCGTAACCAACTTATTTCCTCGTCTTCCTCACTTTGGGCGAAAAAACCGGGCATTGCACGGCGTGTTGGCTCTCCTGAAAATTATAAAAAATAAGAGCTCACTCCGCGCACGGAGGGGTGATGGCGAATTTGAAATGCGCCCGTTCAGGGAGGTCCGTACGTATTACGTCGGAACTTAAAATTAGGGTTAATGGTGCACGGGCATAAAAAAACCGGGCGTTGCCCGGCGTGGTGGTTCTCCTGAAAATTTAGGAGATTGAATCGTGGGATAAACAGGCTGGCTAGATCTCTTCCAGAGTCTCAGCCACTCCCCGGATATACATACCAATCTGATCCAGCATTGCCGTTTTCATGATGTCACCAATAAGCCCAGGGTTTGCTTTGGCGTACCCCTCACCGAACAGCGAATCAATATGCGTAATCGCTTTCTCCATCAGGCATGTTGCAGTAACAAAAGCCTGTCTTTCTACCTCTTGAGCGTCCAACATTTAAACCTCTCTGATTAATTAAATTTGCCGCGCCTAGCGCATTTATTGCCGCTTTCATTTGCGCCGCAGAATAGTGCGGCGTTTTCAAAGTGGTGCGCACAGCTAAAAGCCAGTAATGGCGCGGCTTTCAGACCAACAAACCATCGTCACCGCACTTTCTCCAGATATATATGGAAAAAGTGCGCTTTTCAGTTGTTTTAGTGGCTTTAACCGCACCAGCCGCACATTTACCGCGAGTTTTTGCACGTGATAGTAATGTCACCAGCGCTATCTACAGAAATAAGGTCATCGCGCACCAGCTTATCAAACCATTTGTGGAATGATTTTCTGGCCTTGTCGCCAAGCATTGCCTCCATGTCGTCACGCAGTACCGCACGGTTGCACGGCTCGCCTTTGGCCTTGCGGCTGCGGATTGACTGCCACAAGGTGGCGTGGTTTTCGCTCAGGTGTTTAATGCCCTCCAGCTCAGGATCAACGCCCTGCGGCTCCCGCGGAACGTCACGCACCACCAGCGATGAAACCGTTTCGCCGTCTCTGTCCTGGAACAGATCCAGCTCCGCCAGGTCAAACGCCGCTTGTTTCGGTTCCTCAGCGTCTTTCATCTTCGTGCAGGTCAGCACGATAGCGCCGCCCTCCCCCTCGCGCCTTACGCTAAATTCTGCATCCAGAGCCGCCCTGAACGCGCTGGAGCCGCGAGCGCCTTTGGTGTCGTCCTTACCGGAATGATGCACCACCAGCAGCGTAGAGCGCGTCGCCTGTTTGATGCGATCACACCCTTCGATGAATGCCCCCATGTCCTTGGCATCGTTCTCGTCATTGCCACCGAAACAGCGCGCCAGCGTGTCCAGGATGATAAGGCGGATTGGCTGGCCTGTTTTCCTCTCCACGTCTCGGGCAGCGTTAATCACCTGGCTGATATCCTCAAAGCGAACCGGGAACACAGGACGATTGACCAGATACAGATTATCCAGCTTAAGCCCGTGTTGCTTCTCCCATGCCCTGATACGGCGAGGAACGCCGATACCACCCTCACCGACGACGTACATCACAGAGCCAGCGGAAACCGACTTTCCAGCCCACTTCATCCCGGCGGCAATGTGGCACGCCCACGATACCGCCAGAAAGCTCTTGTAGGAGCCGCTGGGCCCGTAAATGCTGGTCAGGCTCTGCGCCGGGAGATAGCTTTTCAGCGTGTAATCCTGCTCAACGTCGAATCCGTCAGATCCAACGCTCAGCGGCAGCGTGTGCGCGTACTGGCTGTTCTCCTCGATGCTCTGGCGCTGGCGGTCAAGGAAGTCGCCCCAGTCCTCCGGCTCATGCTCAGCGCTGCGGTACATCCGCGCCTCTACCACGCCAGCGGCCGCCAGGCGCATCGCCACATCACTGATTTGC
This sequence comes from Enterobacter sp. JMULE2, assembly GCF_013337145.1. Lineage (NCBI taxonomy): Bacteria > Pseudomonadati > Pseudomonadota > Gammaproteobacteria > Enterobacterales > Enterobacteriaceae > Enterobacter > Enterobacter sp. JMULE2. Next base: position 564,236 of record NZ_SGWD01000014.1, on the reverse strand, counting down.
TGTTCTGTGATATCCCCGGCCAGAAAGACGCGGGCGCGGTAACGGCCATCGTCAACCACCCGGATGTTGTGCAGTTGCGCCAGCTCGCGGCCACTCAGATAGACGGGCGGCGTTGTGTCTCCCGATTTTTTGCCCTCGCTCTCGATCCAGTGTCTGGCGTGCGCGTATGCGTCAGCCCCGGCGAAAATAATCGCTTCGGTATATTTGTCTTTCGGCAGAGCCTTAACGTTAGGTGCGTTTTTCATTTCAGTCCCTTATCCCATCCGTCAGATCCAACACTCAGCGGCAGCGTGCTGCGAATCTCAGCAATGCGGCGTTTAACTTTTTCCCTGGCCTCAGCCTGGCTTTTCTCCGTCTCTTCCGGCAGGTACGTAAATTCATTACTGAACCGGTATCCAGAGCAAACGCATTCGTTTTCATACCCGTCACGGACGTATGTAATACGGGATTCAGTAGCACTCTTTACCGTGATTTTTTCACCGTAGTTATTTTTCCAGCGGCTGTGATCCTCGATTTTTGGCTGAGCGATGCCCTCGGGCTTAGCCCGATTAATTTTTTTGACCATGTTTTTAATATCTACTGCTTTTTGCAGGTGTTCTTTGGATTTATATACCAGGCTGTGTATGGCGGCCACGCAGTTACATTGGTGTTCGTCACCTTTGCCGAGGCATTCCATCCAGATTTCCAGAATAGCCAGCGCCTGATCGCTGTAAGCCAGCGCATTTTCAGCCTGGTTCAGAACTTCAAAAGGAACCCGTCTCATTTCGTATCTCCTATACCCAGCTCGGCGATTAATGCCACGCGAATTTCGTGGTTAAAATCACAGGCGATTGAAATCAAATCCACCAGCACCGGATGGCATTCTTTATTAGCCCTCTCCAGAATGATTTCGAAGAGTGAGGCAGCCAACGTTGCTTTATATTCTGCCTGGTCAAGGCTGATTGGCTCACGCATTTTGCGCCCCCTGAATAAAAGTGATACGCACGTGTTTATAGCCCGCTGCCTGCGCCAGTTGCTGCGCTGTTGTCCTGGCTTCATCTGCGCTTGCGCTGGTCATTGTGTAATGAATGCCTACCGTGTGACCGCGCTTGTTAACGCCGTATCCGGCGACATGGAAGGTTTTACGCATGGCGCACCCCCACCAGCAACCAGCTGTAATTGTCCTCAATGAATTGGCAATTCAGCGGGCTGGCCGTCCTGATTTTCGCGGCGAACGTCAGATCCCACGATGGAAACGCGTCACGCGCTGCCTCTTCGGTGTCTGCCTGAGTGCGCAGAGTGACAGGCTTACCCGTCCACTCCTCGCCCTTAGGCTGCCCCAGAAATAGCCAGGTGAATGCCGGCCGTCCTGTTGTGGTAATATTGGCTGTAGCCATTATCGTTTACTCCTTTCGTTGATGGTTAGACGCCCGGTTAGTGTTTCCGCACTGCCGGGCTTCGCGTTTTCGTAGTACCATTCACCTCAATGGTGTGTTTCATGCTATTTTTAAATGAAACACACGTCAAGACTTTTTTGTATTTCTTTTTTGGTGTATTCTGAAACACACCAAACCAGAGGAGTACTATTCATGGCAACGCCAAATAAAAATGCCAAATCACAGTTAACAACCGTCCGCGTCCCCCATGACGTAATGGAAGGAATGGAAGGTGTTAAGCAGGACGGAGAAAGTAACGCCGGATTCATCGTTACCGCCATGCGCGGAGAGATCGCCCGCCGACAACTGACGCAGAACGGCAGCGAGAAGGTTATGTCAGACCTTAACAGCGCACTGGATACCCTCGCGCACATCGAAGCGGCCAGCGCCAAAGCAGGGAAGGAATTGCAGGAAATAGTCAGCTCTGCCCGGCAGCAGCTCCAGCAGCTGCGCCCCGGCAGTGAACCACCAGCAGACAGCAGCCCCGCCCCAGATACCCGCACCACAAAACCGCGATTAATGAGATGACCGGACAGCCCTTGCAGCAATGCAGGGGCTAAATCACAGGCAGATCCCCGGCACCACGCCCAACCACCAGCAAACAGAGATAAAACACTGCGCTTTCACAATCGGCGTTATTTCCTGCTTTCCACCCGCTGACGATACCGTCATTTTTCAGCGAAATATCCTGCTGAATGGGTGTTCTAAATCGCTTGATACACGCCGCTTTCCCCTGGTAGAATCGTCTCTGCTATTTGAGGACTGCACATCCCCCAAGGAAAGCTCAGGCTGATATTCACGTATCAGCCTTTTTTCTTCCTCCGCCAGCTTCCGTTTCTCCCTCCTGCATTTTTGCAGCGCCTTGCCCTTTTTGCTGGCGCTTATCGCGTACTGCTCTTTTCGCCGGGTAAAATCCTGCAGTTCACCCCACGGGATGCCATAACCACCCGTTTTTCTGATACCCGGTATCACGTTCCTGAATACCCAGTTAGTAAAGCGGTGCGGGAATGTGTCAGGAACGCTGGCCTTACGGCACCTTACGATCAGTTTGTAAAAGCCAGATTCGGATATTACGTTCACGGAAGGATTGCCCCGGCCTGAATGAATACCCTGAATTGAAGTTAGGGTATTCTCGTCAGCATCCAGCGATCTAACCGCTTTGGTTGCGTTTCCGATATCGAGCGCAGAGCACACATCGGCAGCCACAAACCACGGCTCGCCATTCAAGCGCAACACGCGAATATTGACACCCTCAAATCTCAATACCGCCAGATCGGCGCATTCTGGATGTGGGCTGGCCTCTGCACGCGGGGAACCCTTACCGCTCAAGGTAATATCTTTCTTCATTCTTTGTTTCCTTAAAAAATAGACATAAAAAAACCCGCACAAGGCGGGTTGTTCGCTTTACTGCTTTGCTTTCTGCTCTTCTTTCCATCCCGGATGCCAGTCACCACGGATCCACGCCTGTATCTCCGCGAGACTCCAGCCAACGGCCTTTGCACCAAGCTTTCTACGCTTAGGGAATTTTCCTACCTTCTCCAGCCGCCAGCGCGATGTATGCGCCAGGCAAGTTAGGTATTTGCATTCATCTTCACGGATAACGCGGTCTACGCCTGACAGGTGATCGAAATTTTTTTCCATATTAGATGGCCTCTCTTCTTATAAAAGTTACATTTGAATTTTCATTAATTAAACCCTCAATATATGTTAACCACATATCTAAGGCCTCTTTCTTTTTTTGAATATATCGACTTCTGTTATAAATCCCTGAAACCCCTTTTATCGTATGCCCGAGCAATTGCTCTATAGCAAAAAAATCAGCCCCCATTTCATTTAAGCGAGTTGAAAGAGTTCGTCTGAAATCATGAAGTGTCCAGGGGTTATCCCCTCCAAATGTTACTTTATTATACCGCCATACAAATGTACTTATATTTCTCTGATTATCCAGACGACCTATAATATAATCATTGCCTTTATTTTCTTCATAAAATACTTTTAAAAATTTAAGTGCCTTTTCAGGAATCGGCCTGTAAATTTCCTTCCCGTTCTTACTGTGCTCCTTAGGTACAATCCAGAGCATATCTTCAAAGTTCCACTCTGACGGATGGGATAGCCTGGCCTCACTCAGGCGGCAACCAAAAATCAGGCAGATTAGTAAAATCCTTCGGATGTAAATCTGTGGCACTAAACGGCAACTGTGTACGTTTTCAACATTCAGCAATTCATCATTAAAGAGATATTTGCCAACCGTTTTTAGCTCTTCGTCACTCAATACTCTTTCTCTTTTTTCCGGGAAAGACCCAACATCAGTTACTTTTAAATCACTCAGGACATTCGAATGAGCAAATTGCCTTACACGGCAAAATTGCAGGGCTTGTTTAACGTCTAAAAAAATATAAGCTGACATTGTCGGGGACTTTCTGCCCAAAGCATCAAATACGCTTAACCATGTTTTAATAGTGCTACGTTCAAGCGGAATATCGCCTATTTTAGGATAAATATGTAGTTTGAATCGGTAAATAGTATCTGTATGTCGTTTGCGTTTAACACATGCATAATTTTCGTACCAGTAATCCAGTGCCTCTTTAATTGTGACAGGCCTAAGCGTTTTCTCAGCAGTGATTTTCATTTCAATGCGTGGATCTCGATTATCAGCTAACCATGATCGGCACTGATCACGTTTTGCCCTGGCAAGCTTTAGCGACATGTCTGGATACTTACCCAGTGTTAATGTTACTGGGCTGCTCTCTCGCCCACCAAGCCGATAAGAAAACACAAAACTAATCCTTCCGTTCCGGCTTATCCTCAGTGACAGCCCCTTACCATCAGCAATGCACTTTTGACGTTCAAGCGGTTTACCACACATAGCTTTGAGCGCCTTATCGCTAAGCTTATTTTCTGCAACCATAATCCCTCACTTTTAATACACACTTTAATACACAGACCTTTGCAATCGTTGAAATCATCGGCATATCGTTGAAATGGGATGAAAATAAAAATCCATAACTATCAAAAGGTTAAGTTAAAAACTGAAAGCGTGTGAACCATTAAAAAATAACGAGAGACATAGTAACTTTTTATATCATCAAGACGCTGCAGGACACCGGCAAATATGGACACCCCCCGCACCTGATGAAGTCGCTTGCGCACAGCAAGGTGCAAAATGCGATCGGCTGGAATGATTTTGGTCTGGCTGGAGCCGAGCCCGCTCTGTGGATGGAACTTATAAACGTGATACCCTACGGGGCGATTCCAGGCGTTAACGTTGACGCCCATTATGGTGTTGTAACCATCGCCGGTGCCGGTAAGATTCAGTGGTACAAAGTCAGCCTCCAGCATTTCAAAGGTAAACCTGACGTCGCTGTGATATTCAACGCCTTTAACCGGGCCGCGAATAAGCTGAGCAAAGACCTCCCCATCGCGTACAGCAGAGCGAAGCATCAGGCGCTGCGCCTCAGCCAGACTGAAGCAGCCGGTGACTTCCGGCGCTTCCGCCCATTTGTCCCATAAGCGGGCAATTTCGGCTGCAAAGTCTTCATGCACTTTACCGTCGGGCGTCAGTGGCTGGGGCTCTATCTGGATCCCGCGAGCCCCTACTACACGTTCTTCTAATTTATCAAGTATGCCAATTGCCAGGTCATGGTTCTCATCCAGCCATCGGGCCTGCTCTCGAATGGATGCGCCGGCGGCAAACACCGCCGTGTTCGCGCTGCGATTTTCGCGCCTGGCAGAATGCGTTCGGGACGGTTTCGCTGCTTCATATGCCTGGACCTGCATTTCCGAACGCAGTCTGCTTGCCGCCCATCCGGGAGATATATGCCTGATCGCGCGGGTTAAAATATTCATCATTCCCCCGTAAATTTCACCAGTGAAAACGGTCTGGACTTTCTTTTGGCAGCGGCCAGTTTTCTGTCCCACCTGTCCAGCTCGGCTCGGAGCGATGACAGGTTTTGCATCGTTATCCCTCGCCCGTCTTTATTAATGCTCTGGGCTTTGAGGGCGTTCTTATAGGCACTCAGTGCGCTATCGCGCATCGCCTGAATTTCCGCGATAGTCATATTTCACCTAAATGAGTCTGGGTTTTTTCATCGGTGCGACAGCACCGGAGCTTGTTTCGGTTTTTTCTGTCTGACTGGCAGCAGCTTTGTCTGTCCTGTCAGTGGTTGTGATGGCGGTCAGGTGCTGTGGCATCGCCCAGACCGGAGGGTTGCTCCAGTCTTTGATGCGCTCATAGCCACGTAAAATGGCCAGGGCGTGGCAATAGCAAAAAAGATCCAGCGCCTCATTGGGCCCCTTTCCGGGCTTGCTCCATTTGCCGTTCGCCCCCCGCACCTCGTAGGTAAGCTCGTCGTAAAACCACTCGCCGATCCAGTCGGGGAAATGAATAAATCCCGGCCCCTCGGTTTCACGCTTGAGGTTGTTATGAATACCGTCCTTGAGTCTGTCGGTCTGCAGCAGGTAAACAGGAACATCGCCCCTGGCCCCCGCCTTGCGATCGCTGCGACTGGTGTTGTCAGGGTAGGTTCGGGTAATGAGTTTCGCGCGGGCAGTGCTGTCTCCCTTAAACAGGTAAACACGTTTCCCAAGCCCGTTTCGCTTACATCTGCGCCAGAATTTATAGGCATTGTCCGTCACGCCATCCTCCCCCCCGCTGTCCACCGCCATCGCCAGCACCGGCATGGTGCGACGCGGATCGGTTTCAAGTGCATACTCCTTTTCAAGGACATCGGAAATCAGCACATCCCAGTCCTCAGGATATCCGCCAGGCTCAATGGGCTGCGCTTCGCCATCGCTGCTGCAGCGAAGTGACGTTTTTATGTTGTACCGATCGATAAGCCAGCGCTCGCCATGCTGCCCGTAACCCACAATCTGGACGACAAAGCGCCGATGTTTTCCCCCCTGAACGTCCACGGATGCCAGGAGAAAGCGCACCTTCGGCGGAACGAGCCGCTTTCCGTAGCGCTCGGCACGCGCCATAAGCTCGTCACTCTGACGCTGATCAACAGAAGAACGCGGCAGATAGGGTTGCCCCCAGTCGGTATTGATGACGGTCTTCAGGGTCTCTTCACTGCCCGTTGCCTCGTATTCCTGCTCGGCCGTCAGGCGTTTGTAGACCAGCTGGGCAAGCGTCTGGTAAGCCGCAGCCGGGCCCTCCATCCAGAAACTCGCTATTCTCGAACGACGCGGCGTCCCTCCGCGCACACCGTCTGGTGTAACAGTCTCACCTTCACGTAACCACAGACCGCGGCCATTGAGCTCACGCTTCAGCTCTGGCGCGATACGACCTGCACAGTGCGGACACTGAATATATGCGGCCTCACTTGCCAGCACCGGATCGCTTATTTCCTGATAGCCGGTCACCACATCACCAACAGGCTGAAAATATTTTCCGCAGTGCGGGCACGGCCAGTACCATCGGCGACGATCGCCACGGTTATAGAGGGAGAGTATGCCCGTCGCTGGCGGCGCTTCATGTGGCGTGCTGCGACGCCACTTAACATCAGAGATGTCTCGCCCCGGAGAGCTTTCCACCAGCGTCATACCGCTGGACATGAATGTGGTGGTACGCTTCGATGCGAGAGAAAAGGCATCCCCTTCACCACCGATATCAACAGGAAATCGATCGTAATCGGTTAGTGCCACAAAGCGATAATCGGACGAGGACATAATATTTACCGATGGCCAGCCAATTTTCAGAAAAGAGCCATCCCGGAAGGTTTTGTCATGCACGTTATTGTCGTTACTGCGCGGACTCAGCCTGGCCTTTACAGCCTTGCTGCTTCTGAATGTTCGGTCCAGTCGCTTTTTCGAGTGCTCGCGGGCCTTATCCTCGGTCATCTGAACAACCAGCATGTCGGAGGGATCACAGACTATGGTGTAGACAATCCAGCCGTCAATAAGGCCAATCGTCTTCCCTGTTCTCGCCGGCCCGACAAATATCACGGCATCGTATTCACGGGAGGCCAGGCAATTCATGGGCTCGATAACATAAGGCGTAAGGTGCGGATCCCAGTCAACGGAGCTTCCAGCTCCTTTTGGGACGCGCATGTACTTTTTAACAGCATCCGCAACCGGGATTCGCCGCGGCGGGGAGAAGCCCCATGAAATGTCCCTGCCTATATTCGGGGCTGAAGAAAAAATCATTACCCCTCCTCGTCGGGTTCACCTCCATCATTATCCATTAGCTCTGCTGCACAGGCGGCATAAGTTTTTTCCTGCAGCATATAGCGCAAATCATCAATAGATTTTTGCACCATGCCCACTGCCTGGGGCATCAGGCCACAGTCACGCTCAAGAATATCCGGAATGGTTTCGAGAACTTGGACGACTGCTTTTCGCATCGAAGAGTAAACAAAAACAACCTCATCAACAGGGACCAGTTTTCGCTGCTCCTTCTCAAGCTTGAGTCGCTCATTTTCTGACTGATACCAGTCCTTGCGGGATTTCGGATCCATCTGAGACGGATCATGAATACTTTCAGGACCAGCCCGCTCGCTGCCACGGAACAGCGCTGGACCGACATTTCTGAGTGCATACACCGGATTACCGCGCACCGTTGCGGCAACAGGGATATTGGCCTCAAGCAATCGGCGTTTAACAGCTTTTCGATCCATGCCAAACGCCTCGGCAATTCTGGCGACGCTCCAGTTATACACGTCGCCAATATTGCTGACATCCGTCATTACCCACCTCCACAGCACAGGTGAAAATTTATTTTACTTCTTATAATCAATTAATTAGCATCTGGTCTAATGTCCTGCCGAGGGTCTGACGGCACAGGCTTGAGATTTATTTTCGTAGAAAATACATACACTTGCACTATATGGTGGTGTCCCCATGAAAATTCAAAAACTAGCCGTTCCCCGCGTGTTCCCGCCCCCCGGTTACTCAATGTCGCCAGGAGTACCTTTTAAATTCTGGTCACCACGCCGATAGCGCCACTCTTGCTGACATTTTTGTAGCGCTACGCCCCCATATGACCGTTGGAGGTGTTATGGTCATTGATTCTCCTGCAACAACGGTATGCCCACGAGCATTAACTGGTGGCTCAGTGTCGGCAGACACAAACTCAATCCGACCAGCCTCAGCTGTAACAAACGAGGTGTTGATACCGTCACTCAGTAGCCGCCATTCACGTCCCAGCGTATAAACCCCAGTTTTTAATCCCATCAATTACTCCGCGTTAACCTGGCGATAAATACGCACAGATACTGATGTCAGGGTGATTGTCGCGCCGCTGTCGTTTTGCAGGCCAACAATGACGCCCTCTGTTGTGAACGGGTCAGCCGCTCCGGACGTGTGGGACTCCAGCACCGAATCACGGTTATCAATGCTGTTCCCGCTCGTCTTGCTTGCGTCCGTAGAGCCGATGATGGTCGTTCCGTTTGCACGGCGCGTCTGGAACTTCCATTCACGAGCAGTACCGGATGAGCCGCCGACCGTTCCGGTAATTCGAAACGAGAAGGTCACGCCTGATGGCTTTGTTTTTGCCGGCAGCTTTGCCACACCAGCAGCAACTGTTACGCCTGCAGTTCCACCCGTCTGCTGAGTAATGCCAGCGAGGGAGAGGAAATTCAGAAACGCGGCGTTGGCTATGTTCTGGCTGCCCGTCCAGTTGAAAATATCCAGCAGAAAAGTATCGGCAATGGGCGCTGGCGTTCCGGCAGGACCAGGTGGGCCCGCGGGCCCAGTTGCGCCGGTGTCACCTTTTGGCCCGGGTGGACCAGGCGGCCCTTGAGGGCCAGGCGCACCAGAGCCACCGCCTCCCATACCGCCGGGAATAATTGCCATAACAGAATAATCCTCTGAGAAATGAAGTTTTGCCGCGTGGCGCCATAAAGGCTTGTGCTGCTAAATGTGGATTTTGAAGATAATAATTATCAAGCCCACCAGCTGATGGGCTTTGGAATGATTACTCTTCGACTACAGCGCCTGGCGGCAAATCAACACAGCCGAACACTGGCGAACCAGGGGAGCGCTCGTCTTCTACGGCCAGCAGTTGCGACTCGGAATACCAGCGCGTGGTCGCACATTTATCGGCAGCCTGGTAGTGAATGAAATACTGATTTTCGTCACTACGGTATTGAGCGCGAGCCTGTACCTCTCCCCATTCGTCGCTGATACGGATATTCACCAGCTGACCAAGGTGAAATTTAAAATCTTTTGCTCTTTTTTGCATTTGCGTCTCTCTTAAATGAAAAAGCCCCGCATTAGCGAGGCATGTTTAGAATTTTGTGCTGAGTTGTGAAATATATTGCCGGGAAAACCCGATAGCACACCCCATAAAAACAGATCGTTTATGCTGATTTTTCTGTTGGCCATCGTGACGCGGCAGCAGAAAATAAAATCACCCTCGCCAGCGCGCTTTGACCTGGCGGACATCAATGTGCGTAAAGCTGCTGTAGCGGCCGACACCGTAGCGGTCCGGGTATTTGCGTTCGAGATAGTCGGCCACCAGCGCCGGGGTACGACCAGAAACAACGATGTCAGCAGCGATACCCTGGACGTGCTGGGAGTTCGGTACGCCACCCACCTTCGCATTATGCTTTTCGCAGCGGCATCCGCTGTTTATTTTCACCGGCGTGCCGAAGTGCGTGCGCACATCTTCCAGCACCGTAATGAGCTCAGGAGAAACGGTGTCGAATCCACAACCGCAACGACATGCAAACTCACTCCTGCTGAAGTGCTCGCTTAAATCACCCACAATTCAATCCTCAAAATCACAAAGAAATGCCAGAAGCAAAAAAAAGACAGCCATCGAGAGCAGGAAAGAGAAAAGCATGCTGATCATCTTCCGAACTCACCATAGCGACCTGATTATTAAAACCCACATGACAATCGCGAAGGCGCAGACAACACCCCAGCAAATCTCTTCAACCATCACTTAATAATCCTCTCCGCAGCATCCCGGATACGCATCTTCACGTAATCCTCATTTTCTGGCTGCTCAGCAAATCCTACTGCCAGCATACCAATCATCGTCCCGAACTGAGGAGGGATAGCTGCAGCACATACCCATTTCACCCCCGCTTCGCGCGCCGTCTTTCCAACTACGGTATTTGCCACGTGAGGCCAGCATTTCGTTTTGCTGTTTATGAGCTCGATTATCTCAGCCGTAAGCTTTGACTGGGGCCTGAGGGCAAGGTCTCCCGTCCCCTCCTGATTTGTCAGGCGCTCATTACGCACACGAACAAATAACGCCCTGCGCTGGTTGCTCTCAAGGTTGACCGACCACACCGCCGCACTGAGCGCAGTAGTATCAGCCATCAGCGATGTGACCTCAGGCTCTACGCGCTCCTCATCAATACGCGGATTGCCAAAGCTCGCCATCGCCCAGAAGGCAAGCTCCCGCCGGTAATCCCATACCGCGTACCCGGATGCGCAGAACGTTACCAGCACCATAAAGATAATCAGCTTCTTCCAGGTGTTGACGTAGCGAATGACCGCCAGCGCGCGGCCAGCCTCTTTTTGTGTTTCGTCCATAGGGTTCCGTTGTGCCATACCGGCACTCCGGCGGCGTTAGTTGATAAATACTGCCCTCACCAGTCCCCGGAGCTGCTGTTACTGCAGGATGATGAGCCACTGTCATAACTGCTGCTGGAACTGGATGAACCGCAGTCGCTGCTGTGGTGTGAATGGTGATGCGTGGTTACATCATCAGGCGCGTTAAAAATACTCGCAGGACTTGCTGGATTTAATGGGCTGAATGGGTCGCGCAAATGATTGTAAGCCGATGAAGATCCAGAAGAGGACACCACTGGTTTGCCAGAGCCTTTTTTCTCGTCTTTTTCTTCTTCTTTAATCCAAACATGATGAAGCCTCAAAGTAAAACCAGCCCGAAGGCTGGTTATTTTTCGGGTTTAACCAGCGGCCACATCACAATGACCACCATCGCCACCAGCACGCCATCGGCAAGAACCGACATCAGCTTACTGGTGAAATCGACCATCACCACCAGCGCCAGCAGCAACGCCGCCAGCACCAGTCTTGCCTGATTAATCAAGGTACGTCTCCAGACGCAGGCCCAGACGGTTGGCGATTTCGTCCAGCACTTTCTTCTCAGATTCCTGGATATCGCCATCCGCTTCGGCGATCGCAATCGCCGTCACCAGCACATCTTCAGCTTCACGCTGATCGCCTTTACAGTCTTCAATCTCACGATACGCTGCCAGGCGGCCAACTTTATAGTTAGCATCGAGCTGCGCGATGATGGTCTGGCTAATACCCTGAATCTCAGAAGTGAACGCGCCCAGCACCGGATTAGCGCGAAGAACCTGATCCACGGCCGCCTTTTCCACGTTAGAGCACTCGCCATCGGCATACGCCACCAGCCAGGCCGCATTAATCACAGCCTGAGCCAGATCGCGTTTCTCAAATTTCTTTACTTCAGCTACTGCTTTACGTGCTTTTTTACCAAAACCAAACATAGTGACCTTCCTTTAGTGGTGAGCCTTACGCTCAGAGTGGACAGCCCGCAGATGTAGTCACACTGACCACTGCTAAGGCTCACCCTGAAAGACTCTGCGGTTGATGTGCGCCGAGCGTGGCGCGGGAATAAAAAAGGCCCACAGAAGTGGGCCAGGCTTTCGCCACCAGATCGTGTGGCGGCACTTTCTTCTATTTGCTATCGTGACATCGCCAAATAACCACGTAACAAAGAAGGAGTTACTTTTGTCAGAATCGAATAAGAAACCACAGGAAAATAGCCAGTCAGCACAACAAAATAATCAGCCAACCCAGCAATCCAAGCCAGCACCAGAACCTTCACGGGATTTGAGCACTCGCTGGATGGTCGTAAATGATTCCATGGATGAATTTACGAGAAAACGTAAGTAATTACCGAAACGATTGTTGATAATATCGGGGTAAGGATTGTCGCGATCCTTACCCTTTCAAGCTCCCTTCCAAGCCTCTCATTTTCTTTTTTTGCCACAGAAGCAATGCCATCAAGACCACGTAACCTGTATCGCCTCAGAATGCTCAGGGTGTTACGCTTTCCCGTGTAGCCATGGCTTTCAAAAAAAGCGTAATCACCGTCGGTGAAGCCTTTATAGCCGTCATGGTACAAATCGTACGGCCTTGAACATCCCAGCATCCTTTTTCTAACCCCCAGCACGCGAACCACGAGATATGCCGCACACAGAGACCAGTAAACAGTAAACATAGCCAGACCAGAATAAAGATAAGCCGGAGTTTCCTTTTGGGTTAGCAGCAGAAATGACGAACCGATCCCCACTATCAGGATACTAAGCAGCTTTTGCGCTGCGTCTTTGTTCAATGCGTTGGACTGGAAAATTTCTTTAATGCAATTCTCGCCATGCATCTCAAGGTAATTAAGGAGATCATCATCTGCATCAAGATAGTGCTCCTCGGTATGTCTATCCATTACACCCCCACAGGCCTTGCTGATGGTTATCACTTTAACCCACCCGGCCCGTTTTTAAAATTTTGACCTGGATGAATGGAAACAAAAAGCCCCGGCGGATGCCAGGGCTGAGATTAAAATTGCAGTGGTGGCTGGCGTCGATAGTGCCAGCGTTCAGGGCCAGGCGGTTAGCAGCATAACCTGTCTAATGATCTCGCCTCGTTCGGTACGTTTAAAGCTTGTCCCGCACTGATATTTATTCAGCCGTATCGACCTACGGATTCACCACAAAGAAAAGGCCACTCACCAGAGCGAAATTTGTTTCAACCAACCGTGAATGAACATCAAGGAGATCATCAGGGGATCTAAGTGACCTTTTCTGTTGTGTACAAACAATACAACCCCGCAGGAACGAGGTTTAAATGGAAACGCTTTCCCACCACTCAGGTTAAACCATCATCGCAGGCAGAAAAGCAAAATTTAGAGCTAACTGGGGGAATTGAACCCGCATCATTAGCTTGGAAAGCTGAGGTAATAGCGATTATACGATGACTGCATTTGGTGCCGACTACCGGAATCGAACTGGTGACCTACTGATTACAAGTCAGTTGCTCTACCTACTGAGCTAAGTCGGCATTGGTGGCCCTTGTTGGGATTGAACCAACGACCTGGCGATTATGAGTCGCTCGCTCTAACCACTGAGCTAAAGGGCCAAAGGTATTGCGGTGCCGGGTGCCTCCCGGTGCGTCATTGTTAGCAATCAATTGACGCGCATATACATGGTCGAGATTAAGATAAATTAAGCTAAATGCCCCTCCGCATAGGGGGATTCACCGCAATTGAGATGGCGCTGCAGCATTGCCGCCAGACTGAAGGACGCATATCCACCATTTACCGCAACGCCATCTCAATTGCGAGCGAAGAATATATATGTTTTCCGTGGAAAATAACGCATACAAAACCAATTCACTTGGATAAAAAAATATATCAAAAGATAACTTTTAGCAGGTGAGTCGGCGCTAATTAATTATCATCACGTAGAGAGAATTACATCGCCCATTTCTTACAGTGCTGCCACTGAAAGCATCTATGGTTGAATTGCATCGAGCTATGCGCGGGTAATTCCGACACAAAAAAACCCGCTCGGAGGCGGGTTTGATTTCGTGTAGGCGCAATAACCTACGATTTGAAGCATACATGACAAGTTCGGACAAAATCAAGCTTAACGTGGCTAATTTGCTAAATTTTGTTCACATCATCACGAAAGCTCGTTGCGTCCTGAAACGCGGAGTCTGCTTTTTGTTCTTCTCTGTAGCAGACGTCGACAAGTCCCTCCAGAAACGGTTTCCAGTTACGTGTCCACGTTCTGACGTGCAAATCCGGGACTCGCTTCAGTATCGCTTTATAGGCTGCAGTAGACGGCACCCCAGAAAATCCATTTCCGCTGCAGCGCTCGCAGGTTTTAAACACCGGCGCGCCGCGCTCGCTTGTGGCTTTGCGGTCGAGCACCTCACCTTTACCGCCGCAACGGCATCGGGCCAGCAGCTCACCTTTACCGTTACATGCCGCGCATTTACGCTTGACCAGTTCGTGCTTGATTTTCGGTGGTACGATTTCCATTCCGTCAGAGTTGAAGACTCCAGGATATTTGATCACATCTTCATACTGAGAGGTTAATCCGCTGCCGCCGCAGCTGTGACACGTCACGCTGGTTTCCGCTGAACGGGAGTATTCGGCAAAGGCGAATTGTGCGAGCACCAGCATGCACCAGCCAAACTCGCCTGCTGCTGCTTTACGTACATTCCTGGGCGCTGATTCCATTGCATGACGCGCCAGAGCCTGTACAGCCAACTGCTCATCGCTTTTGCTGATCCCGGTCTTACCAAAGAAGGCAGCCAGACCAAACCGCGCTCGGCTGCTGGTGGTACCAATGGCCGCCATAACATCGGTGCCAGTGATACGATCCGGAGAGGTTCCTTTCACGTCGTCGCTGATATGCATGCCCTGAGGGCTAAAATGTTTAAGCGATGCCTCCAGTTTCATTCTTCACACTCCCCCACCAGGTTAAGAATCACCGCCGCGCCGTTGTTTTCCATGTATTCTGGTTTTTCACTATCGAGGAACCAGCGGCAGACCTCAACGGCCTCGGCTCGGGTCACTGGCTTGATGGTTGTCAGCAATTTTTCGAGATAGCGCTCGCGGTCGTTAACTGATTCGTGATGCTCGGAGTAGCCATATTCATAGCCGAGTTCCTTGCCTGCGGTATTGCGAACGCTGTA
Organism: Enterobacter sp. JMULE2; assembly: GCF_013337145.1. Taxonomy (NCBI): domain Bacteria; kingdom Pseudomonadati; phylum Pseudomonadota; class Gammaproteobacteria; order Enterobacterales; family Enterobacteriaceae; genus Enterobacter; species Enterobacter sp. JMULE2. The sequence continues at coordinate 549,177 of NZ_SGWD01000014.1, read as the reverse complement.
GAGCCAGTCCCAGTAAACAAACTCACGAACAACATCAGACAGCGTATAAGGCTCAGGCAACACATCGCGATATCCATCAACAAATACCCGACGCAGTTCATCAATTTCGTTCATGCGGCTGCCGTTAATGCTGCCAGCTTTATTCTCGGCCAGAGTCCAGCCCCAAAGATGATCGTCGATAAATTTCGGGGAAGACTTGATTACTCGCTCGGCTTCCACATCTTCGAGAGCTGCCTCATAGCTGCCGAACGTGGCCCTGACTGATGCTGCTTTTTTGATGTCCTCCCGGGCGTTCCTGATTGCCTGTGCCGGGTTATCCATGCCGATGGTACCGAAAGCAACCTGGAAAGGATCGCCACCATTCGCCAGCAAATAACGCGCGTAACGTTCCTCGGCCTCTTTTGGGGAGATTTCAATTTTCTCCAGCGCGGCTTCGGCTGCGTCCAGATGTGCGGGTTCGTTCAGACGGATCACCTCCAGCACCCAAAGATAAGCGTCAGTTTGCTTATGCCCGGTGATTCTCCGTTGCTCGGGCAGAGGCTTGATGTTTGCGAGGGCGGAGCTGTGCGCTGCCGTCGGGATGGTGAATAGTGCTTTATGTTCGTTGTTATCAGTACGCATTACGCAGCCGCCTTTTTCTTGAAGAAAACCACCTCACGAACCTGATCGCCGTTCATGAGCATGTCGTTAAAATCCCCGTTATCCGGGTAGTAGATGCTGATTTTTTCCAGGTCATTTTTTGCCAGTAAGTTGGCATGAGCGCATTCCGTGGCCGCAGCCAATCCGGTGGCGCTGTTGACGTCTCGATCTGCGAAAATAATCAAATTCTTCACACCTGCAGGAACACGGAATTTCTTCATGAATCCGCTGGTCATGGTGGCCCAGGTGTTAACGTTGTACAGCTGCTTGCAGGAAAGAGCCGTTTCGATACCCTCGGCAATTCCGAGGGTCGTCGCTACCGGGAACATGCGAATAGCGACGGAACGGGCATGATCCAGATAGCTTTCGTCCTGAAGAGATTTCTGGCGCTTCGCTCCGGCAGAATCCCTTAGTTGGGCTTTCCGATTACCGTCCAGTAAGGTTCTGTGCAGATAGCAAAGCTCTCCTTTGTCGTCAGTTGCGAGTGAATACAGACACTGGTAAACCTTACCGCCGTAGCGTTGTTTATCATTGAACTTCACTGCCTCTTGTGGGAGCTGATAAATTCCCCTGGCCTGCAGATAATCCGCCCCGGTAGTTCCTTTCAGGTTGACCAGTTTCGAAAATTTGGACAGAACCCGATCACGGGCGCTTACTGCATCTGAAGTGCGCGGGAACGCTTCGCGGGTAAAGTTATTACCAATCAGCTGGTCTATTTCCCTGCAAATTTCATTGAATGGCTTCCCTTGTGTCAGAGTGACAAGCTTCATTCCGTCACCGCTGCCGCAGGTACAGATCCATGTTCCCCGGCCGTCCCGGTCATCAATACGCAGCTTTCCCCGCGCACCACATACCGGACATTCGCCTTTAAAGTGATTTCTGGCATTAATGGGAGGTAACCCGAAGTGCTCAAAAATCATTGCCCATTGACCTTTTGCCGCTTCTGCCGTCTTCATGCTCGTTTTCCTAACTGCTGTTTGATATCGCTAATCGCTTTCTGTGCTTGCTGTACTGAGGATGGGGCTGCCGTGCCTGATGCTTCCTGCAGGCGCTTGGCCTTCTCCTGCCCTTTCGCATACGCAATCAATTTGTGCCGGATGAAATTAGAGACAGTCGGGGTGATCTCCATCGGGAAATCGCTTAACCCGTTAGGCCACTCGTCAAACCGTTCGCGAAAGGTATTTGCGCACCAGCCATCGCTGACGGGCTTTTTCCCCTGCGATACGCGCTGGCGCTGATAGAATTTGATCTGACTCCACCAGGCCTGTTTCTCTGCCTTAGTGGGCTGATGCTGGTTTTTACCCAGCTTTTTGAGTTTGCGGCCGGTGTCGGTATCGACGTCCTCACCACCGAGCGGTTTATGTCCACATTTCGGGCAGACGTACACACCAGCGGGTTTCATGTAATGACATTGGGAACATTCATGTGGAAGCTTTTCGGCCCGTTCCTGAGCTGCACGGCGCGCGCTTTCCTCCATACCATCAGACTTGCCGGGAAGATCGTCATACTCGATAGAATCCGGATAGCCCAGACGGTGCACGGTTCCGCTGTGATCGAAGATGAGGCAGGACTCTTTACCCGGTGCGGTACGCAGGCCACGCCCGAGCGCCTGCAGCCATCGAATTTCGCTCTTTGTTGGCCTGGCGTAGATGATGCAGCGAACATCACTATCGAACCCGGCAACCAGAACGCCCACACTCACGATGATTTTCGTTGCGCCGGTTTCAAAGCGGTGAATGATGGTCTGGCGCTCATCAACTGGAGTGTCGGCGGTCATGACCTCAGCGTTAACGCCAGCATGGTTAAACTGGATTGTCAGAAAATTGGCGTGGGCTACGTTGACGCAGAACGCGATGGTAGGCAGATCCCGGCCATTCTCTAGCCAGTTCTGAACGATGTCGCCCACCAGCGTAGAGCCGCACATGATTTCAGCCAGCTGCGTTTCGTTGTAATCACTGCCGTATTCCAGCGATGATTTAGTTTTAACGCCTTTCAGATCCGGCTTAGTGGGCGCAAAAAACTCATATTTGCTCAGGTCCCCGCGCTGGATCAGCTCGCCGATGGTGGTCGGTTTAATCAGCCGGTCATAGTATTTACCCAGGAACGGAGAAAATGGTGTTCCGGACAAACCAATGACTTTTACGCCACCGGCGCGCAGGCGCTCAATATCCTGCAGAATTCGCTTTTTACGCAGATGCGCTTCGTCAATGATCAGCAGATCGATATCTTCCGGAAACACACGACGAATCAGTGTGTCGGCGCTGGCAATCTGGATTTTCAGAGACGGATCGTAGTTCGGGTGATCCGCCCAGATATAACCGATCTCATCACCCGGTAATCCGTACTCCACAAAGCGGTTAGCCGTCTGGCCAATCAGGATGGTGTACGGAGCGCAGAACAGAACACGCATACCGCGACTGACAAACCCGGCGACGATGAAGGCCGCCAACCCAGTTTTGCCACTGCCCGTTGGTGCGTACACCATGAAGGTGTTATGCGCCTTCCAGTCACGCCGCAGCATATTTAGCGCGCGCTCCTGGGCAAAATTTGGCGTGATCGTCAGCTGCATTGTGCGGCTCCCGTGGTGATGAGATAATAAATTTGTGATGTGGTTTTCATGGATTCCCCCTCACATGGCTGGTGGCCTCCCCAAAGGCTGCCAGCCTCCCTTCTGATTCAATTCACTTAAATTTCGTCGCCCGGATGATGTCGATTCCGCCTTCGCTGTAACGCAAAGGGTGCTTTCCGTCTTTGAGAAGAACGAAACCAGACATCCCTGCAGGCAGTTCGCACAGTTTCATCAGCGAGCGGCTGCGAGGTGTGCGTTTGTCAACTTCGATGGCACACTGCTGGCCATCAGATGAAGTCACCAGGCAATCGATAAACCCCTTACGTCCACCGCCGACGCTGACAGTGAAATTGCGCTGCAGGTGGTATCCCTGAGCCTTGATTTTCTTTTGCATCACGTAGTCGAAAATGACTTTGTCATCGGACCGGATGAACTGCTCTTCCAAGAGAGCGATTAAATTTTGCTTCAGGTCTGTTTTCATTCTTCCCTCTTTGTACTAGCTGAGTGATACGGGCATTTTTTAAAACCAGGCCCTAGATCGAGATCTACCTAACCTATGTGCCTGTCTGTTGGAAAAGCCTGTTCCAGTGCTTCGCACTAACACACAGGCACTCCTCCCCCTCCCCTCCTCTCATTTAATTGCGCCCGAACCACTTAACTAGTACACGGATGCATTGAGAATTGGGATTCAGCCACCGGGCACCTTTAAGCCCGGCATCACTCAGGAACGTAGTTGTGTTCCTGCCAGGGGCGGCTGAGTTGTATACCCCTGTAAAGCTCTGCCGTGATTCCTCACGAACATGCGAAGCCGTGTATTTGCTTCATGTCTTGCCCGATTCTCCTTGCGGTAAGAAACCGGTTCGGCGTCGAACGTTTCCTGATACACCATGGCATAACGTTGCATTGCCTTTTGTCGTGCTGATGGTGCAAGGGTAAGTAGTTGCTGCTTAATCCAGTCCGAATCGGCCTGAGTGTGCGCTTCTGGCATCCTTGTGAGGACGCTGTTTTCAACTGGCGGATACACAAGAATCGTCTCTTCGATTACATGGGAAGGACTTAATCTCCTCTGCCGTAACCTTTCCATCGATGGAAATGGTCACTACAACATTCCGACCATTTCTGATTGCCTTGCTTATTGCGCTTTGCCTCACGCCAAGCTGACTAGCCGCCTTGAGCTGACCAACTTCTTCGGCGAAGCTTCTCAAAGTTATCTTTCGCATTTATCACCTCCGCAGAGAATATAACTCGCGGTTGTTATAATTGCAACACCGGCGGTTATTGCTTTATATTCTCTGCGGTGATAATTTTGACTCATAAGGAGATTCAACATGAAGAAAAAACCGTTAACAGCTGACCAGTTACAGGATGCCGAGAGGCTGAAAGCTATTTACGACAGCAAAAAGAAAGAGTTGGGTCTTTCACAAGAAATTCTTGCTGAAAAGCTAGGTATTAGTCAGAGCGCAGTTGCACAGATTTTCGCGGGTAAAAACGCATTAAACTTGAAGAGGGCCATAGAACTCGCGGAGATCCTGGGGGTTCCTGTTGAAAAGTTTAGCCCTACGTTAGCAAGTGAGGCGCAGGAACTGACACGCTCCAACGTAGCTTTTGCTGGCGCTTATAAGCCTGGGAATAAATATCCTGTATTGAGTAGCGTTCAGGCAGGTGCGTGGTGTGAAGCTATAGAGGCTTATGCGATAAAGGACGTTGACCAGTGGTTAGAATCTGATGCTCACATACAGGGAGATGCTTTCTGGCTAAAAGTTGATGGCGACTCCATGACCGCTCCGATGGGAATCAGCATCCCCGAGGGTACATATGTTCTGTTTGATACAGGTCGAGAAGCCCATAATGGTAGCTTAGTTATCGCCAAGCTTGAGGATTCTAACGAAGCTACTTTTAAAAAGTTAATAATTGATGGCGGACAAAAGTATCTAAAGGGCTTAAATCCAGCATGGCCTTTGGTCCCTGTAAATGGGAACTGTCGTATCATTGGCGTAGCGATACAAACGACTATGATGCTGGTTTGATCTATCAACTACGACATGCTTATAAACCCGGTTCGCCGGGTTTTTTTTCGACCTAAATTCGATTCGAATCAAAAAATAATCCCTTATCATTCAATTTCATAACCGCTAATTATTTTTAAATATAACTCGCGGTGTTTACAAATTAAGAACCGCGAGTTATATTGCATTCATCGGCAAACAACGGAGCCAGTGAGATGAAAAGCGCAGATTCAGTAACCCAACAAATTGACAGCCAAATCGTTATCGAAAAATTAAAATCTTCTGGAGCGAATTGGAGCTATTTAAAGATTGCTCAACCTCATCAGGATGGCGCTAACTTCGAATTCATCAAACTATTCGAAGAAGAAATTGAATACGCTCTCTATGAGCGCCAAGGTCTTTATTTTGTTTTGATTGACTTCTTCAAATCTTATGAAGAAGCAGGTGAATATGCGAAAAAAATCATTAATAGCAAAAGCTCATTAAAAAGTATTTTCTCAGCCTTCATCACTATAACATCTTAAAAGGTGAGGACGCACTCACCTTGAGGAAAGCCAAATGCAAACTTTACTTTCTTTTAATAAGCCAATTAAAACACCTCAAATGTTATTTGCCGCTGACTGGCCGGAGAATAAATGATGAATGACAAATCAATCACCCTGGACAAAGAAGAAACCAGCAGAACAATTCTTGAATGGTCGCATGATGTACGCTGCTGCTCATGTTCTTTATGGATTCTTTTGGAACAAATGACTAGCACGGAAGAAGAAAGGGAGCATGCTCTTATTACTCTAGTAGTTCAGACGTTAGAGAAATTGAATAAAAGCATTTGCGACTTCGACGCCTATAAACTTTAAATAACACAATGCATTTAATTACGCCTTAACTGGTGTGGCTTCCTGCAACCTGAAAACAGGATGGTTTTAAAAATGACATTCATCAAAGACAAAGCTGCGTATAAAACAGCGTTGGTTATCTTTATTAATTATGGTGAAGAGTACCGCCATATCGCTGACCTTTTCATGCGCAAAGCTTACGGGGTCTGAATATGCTCAGCAAAGATAGCTCTATAGAAACAGCAAAAAATACAGCCGGTAACCTTTATCACTTAATGGAACTAATCAACACAAACATTATTGATATGGATATTGAGCAAATAATTTCCCTATCTGGCCTCTGCCTTGATTTATCAGCTCAGGTTTCAACATGGATGGATTCGGAGTTTGAACGCCGTGAAAAACAACGTAATTGAAACCTATCGACGCAGAATTTTAAAAGCAGCGCTATTACGCCACCAACGCAAAACAGGCAGTAACTGCCTTGTTATTAAGCTGAATAAAGGCGGTATTAAGACGGTCGAGTTAACAGAGATTTTACTTGATGGATTATTACGAAAATTCGAAAGGCTCGCGATCAGTGAGTACGGAAATGTCGAAGGCGTAAAAGCTATTAAGGGAATTTACAGCGGCTCTGTTGATGTAAATGGCAGCGGTGAGTTCCTGACAGAAAGCGGAAAGGCATTAATCGACGATCTCATTGCTGAGCTGGTCGAGCATGTAAAAAAGAATACACCGATTAAACAGGAGGCATCTCATGACTGAAGTTAATTATTCGGTGGAGCACGCCACATTTGAAGTAGTGCTGACCATCGAGAACGGGAAGGTGATAGACACGCGCCGGGTTTGTAAAGGAGAAGTTACCGCTTCGTTCGAGACTTTTTTATGGATGGCTGAACGCGCCGGTTACACGATCACCCCACCTGCAGGAGAGAAGGACAATGGCCCTGACAGCAATACGAATTCCTGAGTGGGTACACCTGCAGGCGGTCCATGTACTCCGCCAGTTCAGAACCAGGCGGATTCATCCCTGCCGTATGCACGGCTCCGGAAACCTGAGCCTGAGGGTTAATCGCCGCTGGCGGCTATTTTCCCGCGATGGCGGTCAGAGCTGGGAAGTGATGTCTCATGAGCGCTATTCAAAAGTTAAGGACAGAAAATGAACAATAACCGTACAACCAGCATGATTGACCTGGTGTTCCAGAAGTACGACACACCTGCGGGACCCGTGTTTGTGGCCCGCCGCCATGGACGCATCAAAAAATGCTTCAGTCGTGACACTGCGATCCGCTACCTGGCGTTTTTTATGACGACATGGGCTTTTGAATGTTCAGGTTTTCAGACTAACCATCCAGATGTCCTCGTAGAAAGAGATGGCTTTGAAATGTGCCAACGAGGGGAGGTAACGGCGGAATATATCGCAGCCCACCAGCGATGCATGCGCCGCATTCGCCGAATCCTGGCGCGTAAGCGAGATATGCAGAAATGGTGTGAGAAATGGGATGCGATGCATGACCGATTCGTTAAAGAGGGTGATGCACTGCAAGCATGCAAACCAGAAGGAGTGCATTAATGGTTGATTCAGTCTTTAACCCGGAGCCCACATCAATTGGCATCCGTTATGGAAACAGAGTTATCGGGTATTCAGTAGCTATTCGCCAGCTCGACAAAGGTCACTGTGACAAAAACATCGCGGAAGGCATGGACATATTGGCTTGCATCATGGAGGCGGTAGAAAGCGGCTGGATCACTCTTGGCATTGAGAAGGAAATAATCGTATGGCGTTGGTTGCTCATCGCCGTCTTAATTACTGAGGAACAGGAGAAGAACGGGACCATTGATGTAGCCAATGACGAAGGCGGCTTTGACACAGCCGTTATCTACTCCGGCAAGTGCGGCTCAATCAGCGTCTACCCAGGACCGGAGCGATTCGCGCTCGCAAATCATGTTGAGGGCTGCGCCATCGAAAAATACGGCCTGCAGATTGGGCAGAAGCTGGCGCTGCGGATGTACCAAGACATGGTTGTGACTGACGACGAACGCGGCTTCAGGTTGTCGCCTCTGGGCAGAGAGTGCTTCGACCTGCTGCACAACAGCTTTATTGAACAAATCCAAAAAGAAGGTATGCCTGACATGCCGGTGATGCACTGAGGAGAATGGTGATGAACACAGTAACGATTAATAACAAACAACTACCAGCCGTCGAATTCCGCGATCAGCGAGTTGTGACATTCGCAATGATTGACGAAGCTCACCAACGACCAGATGGAACAGCAGGACGTAATTTTCGTGAAAACAGGAACTACTTTGTCGATGGGGTAGATTACGTTGAATTAGGTTCCGACGCTATACGCCGGGACCTTCCGGAAGGTGTGTTTTCTAAGTTTGCGCCCTCTGGAATTGTGCTTTTCGAATCTGGATATCTGATGGTGGCGAAGTCACTCACGGACGATCTGGCCTGGCAGGTTCAGCGTGAGCTGGTTAACAGCTATTTTCGCACTCGCGCACCACTGACGGAAATCGAGATGATCGCCGCAATGGCCGCCGATGCCGTTCGCCAGCAGAAGCGCCTGAATCATGTTGAAGAGCAGATCGAAACGGTCACTGAAGCTGTGGAGAACATCAAACGCGGGACCATGCGCGCCGGATATGTCGGTTACCGCCAGGTGGTAGCCAAAAGCGGAATGAGTGACGCCAAGTGCCGTAATTTGGTCAATGCCTACCGCATCCCGACAGACACGCACGAATTTATGACTCCAGACGGGCTGTTGTCACGTAGGGCTATTGTCGAACTGGAGCCGTTTATGGCCGCGTTTCGCCAGATGATGTCAGAAGCTGAACCGCGCGGCACTCGCTGGTATCACCCTAAAATGGGCCTGTTCCAGGCGATTGGGTGGGAGGGTTAAGAATGCACAAATTCTTCGTGGAGACAGACAACCTGAACACTATCAGCGATTGCCTGCAGCAGCTTGTTAACGCAGAAGAAGCGCAGCTCAGTATTGAAGAGCAACTGGCGAAATCGAACAGCAGCAGTGAATGGAGTACATGGCGCAAAAAGGCAGAGAACGCTCTGCGGCTGATCAAAGGGAAGCGTCGCATCATCACAGCCCGTCTGGCAGTCCTGCGTCATGAGGAAAAAGAACGCAACATAGATCTGCACCAGCAGCACAACGACTTCCTGGTTCAGGCTCTGCGCGAAATTGTTACGCCCTCCTCTTTTGCGCGTTGCGTGCGTCTGGCTAAAGAGAAAATGGAGGAGAACCATGCAAACCAGTGCTGAAATTATTCTTCTGGTGCCGAATGACTGGGTTAGCGAAAAGGTTCTGATTGCGGTTACCGGGCTTAAGCCCGGAACCATCACCCGAGCCAGAAAAGAATCCTGGATGCTTGGTCGCGAGTACCTGCACATTTCACCAGATGGCAATCCAAAGCCTTCGAGCGAATGCATGTACAACAGAAAAGCCGTTGATCAGTGGATCGAGGCTCAGAAAAAAAATCAACCAGGTGCGAAGACAGCATGAAAAGCAGTACACTCGTCAACGCTCCTGGACGTCAGGAGGGATTAATGGCTAATGCATCATACCCGACAGGCGTCGAAAACCACGGCGGTTCACTCCGCATCTGGTTTGTATATAAAGGCAAGCGTGTCAGGGAAAACCTCGGTGTCCCTGATACTGCCAAAAATCGCAAGATAGCCGGCGAGCTTCGTTCTTCAGTTTGTTTTGCGATAAGGATGGGAAATTTTGACTATGCGGAAAAATTCCCAAACTCACCGAACCTTGCCCGGTTCGGTCAGGATAGAAAGGAAATTACTGTGCTGGAGCTTACCGAAAAGTGGTCTGAGCTGAAGAGGATGGAAATCAGCTCTAACACTATGAGTCGGTACGAATCCATCATAAAAAACATGCTTCCGCGCATCGGCGAAAACAAAATGGTTTCTGCGGTGACCACTGAGGATTTGCTGTACGTGAGAAAGGAGTTGCTGACGGGTTTTCATGTAATGAAGAAGGATCACCGGACACAGGTTAAAGGCAGGAAGTCTTCGACCGTGAATAATTACATGATGCTGATGGCCGAGATCTTCCAGTTCGGAGCGGATAACGGTTACGCGAAGGAAAACCCGTTTAGCGGAATTAACCGCCTCAAAAAAGCGAAAGGTGAACCAGATCCACTCACGACAGAAGAGTTTATCCGGTTTATCCAGGCTTGCGGCCACCAGCAGATGAGAAATCTCTGGTCGCTGGCAGTCTATACTGGAATGAGGCATGGGGAGTTGTGCGGTCTGGCGTGGGAAGATATCGATCTGCATGCCGGAACCATCACAGTAAAACGCAACCTTACCCAGACGAATGAGTTCACCCTGCCAAAAACCGACGCAGGCACTGACAGGGTGATTTATCTCATTCAACCAGCTATTGATGCCCTGAGGAATCAGGCCCAGCTGACGCGCCTTGGCCGGCAGTATGAGATTGAAGTGAAATTGCGGGAATATGGCCAGTCAGTCATACACCCCTGCACTTTCGTTTTCAGTCCTCAATGCGTCAAGCATGGGCCTCGTAGAGGATATCACTACGCGGTTAATTCGATTAATAAAATTTGGGCCCCGATAATCAAGCGCGCCGGAATACGGTACCGCAACGCCTACCAGTCGCGACATACTTATGCGTGCTGGTCATTATCAGCTGGGGCAAACCCAAACTTTATAGCAACTCAAATGGGACATACCGATGCACAGATGGTTTACAAGGTGTATGGAAAGTGGATGTCAGAGAAGAGTGCCGAACAGGTTACCCTGCTCAACCAGGCGCTTTCACGCTTTGCCCCATCACTGCCCCAAAGCATGGTTGTAGCACAGTAGTAATCTGTAAATTCAAGTGGTTAGCTGCTCTATTGCTACATTTGTATAACACGAGGCACAAAATGCCCTCGACCATAAAGAGCGCTTATGTTGTGATCGGGGTTCAATAAATCACTAAAACAGGTATACTCCGGAGTTGTTTATTGTACTAAACGCTCCCGTGAGAGGATGCTACTGCGCACCTATGACTCAATTCGCTTCTCCTGTTCTGCATACATTGCTGGATACCGACGCGTATAAACTGCATATGCAGCAAGCCGTTTTCCACCATTACCATGACGTTCATGTTGCGGCGGAGTTTCGCTGCCGGGGCGACGACTTGCTGGGTATCTACGCGGATTCCATTCGTGAACAGGTCGATGCCATGCAGCATCTGGCGCTGCAGGACGACGAATATCACTGGCTTTCCGGCCTGCCCTTCTTTAAAGCTGACTACCTTACCTGGCTGCGCGACTTCCGCTACAAGCCAGAGCAGGTCACGGTGACTAACGATAATGGCAAGCTGAATATCCGCCTTGCCGGTCCGTGGCGTGAAGTGATCATGTGGGAAGTGCCGCTTCTGGCGGTGATCAGCGAGTTGGCCCACCGCTACCGTTCGCCGGAAACCGGCGTTGAGCAGGCGGTTGCCTCACTGGAGAATAAGCTGGTTGAATTTTCCCACCTGACCGAAGGGCTGGATATGTCCCGCTTCCGCCTGATGGACTTTGGCACCCGCCGCCGTTTCTCTCGCGAAGTACAGCAGGCTATCGTTAAACGTCTTCAGCAAGAGCCGTGGTTTGTGGGCACCAGCAATTACGACCTTGCGCGTCGTCTGGACCTGACGCCAATGGGCACCCAGGCGCACGAGTGGTTCCAGGCGCATCAGCAGATCAGCCCTGACCTGGCCAATAGCCAGCGCGCGGCCCTGGCCGCATGGCTTGATGAGTATCCGAATCAACTGGGGATCGCCCTCACCGACTGCATCACAATGGATGCCTTCCTGCGCGACTTCGGTCCTGAATTTGCTGAGCGTTATCAGGGTTTACGCCATGACTCCGGAGACCCGGTGGAATGGGGTGAAAAGGCCATTGCCCATTACGAGAAGCTGGGCATTGATCCGATGACGAAAGTGCTGGTCTTCTCTGATAACCTGGATTTAGCCAAAGCGGTGGATCTTTACCGCCACTTCTCCTCCAGAGTGAATCTGAGCTTTGGTATTGGCACCCGTTTGACCTGCGATATTCCTCAGGTAAAACCTCTGAACATCGTCATAAAGCTGGTGGAATGTAACGGCAAGCCAGTGGCGAAACTCTCTGATAGTCCGGGTAAAACCATCTGTCATGACAAAGCTTTTGTCCGCGCATTGCGCAAAGCCTTCGATCTGCCGCAGGTTAAAAAAGCCAGTTAACCGCATTCGGGAGCCGTAAAGGCTCCCCACTTCTTATTTATTTCTTATTTCTTCTCTTAAGACTGCGAAATCTGCTTGTCTGATGGCGGATGCCAGGTAACATAGATATCCCCCCATAAGGGCGGACAAGTGTTTATCATTTCCGACAATTAACAGAGAGAATATTATGAGCGTTGTGCCTGTAGCCGACGTACTCCAGGGCCGTGTCGCCGTTGACCAAGAAGTCACCGTGCGCGGATGGGTGCGTACCCGCCGAGATTCTAAAGCTGGCATCTCCTTCCTCGCCGTCTATGACGGTTCCTGCTTTGATCCTGTACAGGCCGTCATTAATAATTCTCTGCCCAATTACAATGATGACGTTCTGCGCCTGACCACAGGTTGCTCCGTCATTGTTACCGGCGTGGTTGTCGCATCGCCTGGTCAGGGCCAGAGCTTCGAAATTCAGGCTTCGGCGATTGAAGTCACCGGCTGGGTGGAAGATCCGGATACCTACCCGATGGCGGCAAAACGCCACAGCATTGAGTATCTTCGCGAAGTGGCACACCTGCGTCCACGCACCAACCTGATCGGTGCGGTGGCCCGCGTGCGTCACACGCTGGCGCAGGCGCTGCATCGTTTCTTCGATGAGCAGGGTTACTTCTGGGTATCCACGCCGCTGATCACCGCGTCCGACACTGAAGGTGCGGGTGAGATGTTCCGCGTTTCTACGCTGGATATGGAAAACCTGCCGCGTACGCCGGAAGGTAAAGTGGATTACGACAAAGACTTCTTTGGTAAAGAAGCCTTCCTGACGGTATCCGGCCAACTCAACGGTGAAACCTATGCCTGTGCGCTGTCTAAGATCTACACGTTTGGCCCAACCTTCCGCGCAGAAAACTCCAACACCAGCCGCCACCTGGCGGAATTCTGGATGCTGGAACCAGAAGTGGCCTTTGCCGATCTCAATGATGTGGCAGGCCTGGCGGAAGCCATGCTGAAATACGTGTTTAAAGCCGTTCTGGAAGAGCGTGCAGACGACATGAAATTCTTCGCTGAGCGCGTGGATAACGACGCTATTGCCCGTCTGGAGCGCTTTGTATCCGCTGACTTCGCGCAGGTGGATTACACCGATGCGGTTGCCATCCTCGAGAAGTGCGGTGAGAAGTTCGAGAACCCGGTTTACTGGGGCGTGGATCTCTCTTCTGAGCACGAACGCTATCTGGCAGAGAAACACTTCAAAGCACCGGTTGTCGTGAAAAACTACCCGAAAGACATTAAGGCCTTCTATATGCGCCTTAACGAAGACGGTAAAACCGTTGCCGCAATGGATGTCCTGGCACCTGGCATCGGAGAAATCATCGGGGGTTCTCAGCGTGAAGAGCGTCTGGACGTCCTGGATGCCCGTATGGAAGAGATGGGTCTCAACCCGGCTGACTACAGCTGGTATCGCGATCTGCGTCGTTACGGTACTGTTCCGCATTCAGGCTTCGGCCTGGGCTTCGAGCGTCTGATTGCCTACGTAACCGGTGTTCAGAACGTCCGTGATGTGATTCCGTTCCCACGTACGCCGCGTAACGCAAGCTTCTAACCCGCCTCAATGATAATGGCCAGCACATGCTGGCCATTATTTTATTCTGCAATGTCAGTTTATGTCAGCGCAAAGTCAGCCTCTTTAAAAGACAACCCCGTCAAAAGCACTAGCTGTTACGTTTTGTTTCCATGGAATATCTGTGAATAAAAAATATCCCGCATTCTTATTGTGCTTATTTAATTCTCAAGCAATAGCATATTTTTTATTCAATTTCACAGCCATCCAGAAGGCCTTTCGCGGTCATAAGAAAAGATGAGCCGTTTAACCGCTGTTTATATGAATTGCCTTTAGCCAAATTAAACATAAGCAATTCATATATAGGAATGAAACCGCCGATTAATTAACCAAGTCTCTCTGAAATTTGAGATGGTTCACAAAGTTCCCCAAAATATATATCTAGTTACACATTATTTCTTTTTGTTACCTAATCTTGAGAATTGTAGCACTTTCGGGCTAGCGAAACGGTTCTATGAATGGAAAGATGCCTGTCAGATACATAAAGACACCTAACTCTCATCAATAGTTCCGGAAATATTTATTGACAGAATTTATTGACGGCAGTGGCGAGTGTCATAAAAAAACCAATGAGGGTAATAAATAATGATGAAGCGCAATATCCTGGCAGTGGTTATCCCTGCCCTGCTGGTAGCCGGTGCAGCAAACGCTGCAGAAATCTATAACAAAGACGGCAACAAATTAGATCTTTACGGGAAAGCTGTTGGTCTGCATTACTTCTCTGATAATGACGGCAACGATGGCGACAAAACTTACGCGCGTCTGGGCTTCAAAGGCGAAACTCAGATCAACGATCAGCTGGCTGGTTACGGTCAGTGGGAATACAACTTCCAGGGTAACAACTCTGAAGGCTCCGATGCACAGTCCGGTAACAAAACCCGTCTGGCATTCGCAGGTCTGAAATTCGGTGACGCAGGCTCCTTCGACTACGGTCGTAACTATGGCCTGGTTTATGATGCAATCGGCATCACCGATATGCTGCCAGAGTTCGGCGGCGACACCGGCGTGAGCGACAACTTCTTCTCTGGCCGTACTGGTGGTCTGGCGACTTACCGTAACAGCGGCTTCTTCGGCCTGGTTGACGGTCTGAACTTTGGCGTTCAGTACCTGGGCAAAAACGAGCGTACCGATGCGTCACGTTCCAACGGCGACGGCTGGGCAACTTCTGTTAGCTACGATTTCGACGGTTTCGGTGTTGTAGGTGCATACGGCGCAGCTGACCGTACCAATGCCCAGCAGAATCTGCAGTGGGGCAAAGGCGATAAAGCTGAGCAGTGGGCTACCGGTCTGAAATACGACGCGAACAACATTTACCTGGCAGCGCTGTACGGTGAAATGCGCAACGCGGCTCGCCTGGACAACGGCTTCGCTAACAAAACTCAGGACTTCTCTGTTGTTGCTCAGTACCAGTTCGACTTCGGCCTGCGTCCATCCATCGCTTACTACAAATCTAAAGCGAAAGACGTAGAAGGCGTGGGTGATGAAGATTACATCAACTACATCGACATCGGTGCGACTTACTACTTCAACAAAAACATGTCCACCTATGTTGACTACCAGATCAACCAGCTGAAAGACGACAACAAGCTGGGCATCAACAACGATGATACCGTTGCTGTAGGTCTGGTTTACCAGTTCTAATCAGTACACCACGTTGTTATATGCTTAATGAACAGGGCTTCGGCCCTGTTTTTTTATGCCCGACAGAAAATAATGGCGACTTTTGAAAAGCCGCACGCTTTTCGTCGCAAACGGTTGGCATTTTGTAAATCTACCGTTAACCTGATAGCGGATTTCACTTCTGTAATCACAATGGAACTTCGTCATGTTTGAGAACATTACCGCCGCTCCTGCCGACCCTATTCTGGGCCTGGCCGATCTGTTTCGTGCCGACGACCGCCCTGGCAAAATCAACCTGGGTATTGGTGTATATAAAGATGAAACCGGCAAAACCCCGGTCCTGACCAGCGTTAAAAAAGCTGAACAGTATCTGCTGGAAAACGAAACCACCAAAAACTACCTCGGTATTGATGGTATCCCTGAATTTGGTCGCTGCACTCAGGAACTGCTGTTCGGTAAAGGCAGCGAAATTGTGAGCAGCAAACGCGCTCGCACAGCACAAACCCCTGGCGGTACCGGAGCGCTGCGCGTTGCGGCGGATTTCCTGGCGAAAAACACCTCTGTTAAGCGCGTATGGGTGAGCAACCCAAGCTGGCCAAACCACAAGAGCGTCTTTAACTCTGCGGGTCTGGAAGTACGTGAATATGCTTACTACGACGCGGCAAATCACTCCCTCGACTTTGACGGCCTGCTGGCGAGCCTGAGCGAAGCGCAGGCGGGTGACGTAGTGCTGTTCCACGGCTGCTGCCACAACCCAACCGGTATCGATCCAACGCTTGAGCAGTGGGAACACCTGGCGAAGCTGTCCGTAGAAAAAGGCTGGCTGCCGCTGTTTGACTTCGCCTATCAGGGCTTTGCCCGTGGTCTGGAAGAAGATGCGGAAGGCCTGCGCGCGTTCGCAGCCGTGCATCAGGAACTGATCGTGGCGAGTTCCTATTCCAAGAACTTCGGCCTGTACAATGAGCGCGTAGGTGCCTGTACGCTGGTCGCGGCAAACGAAGAGACCGTCGATCGTGCGTTCAGCCAGATGAAATCGGTTATCCGCGCGAACTACTCTAACCCACCGGCACACGGTGCGTCTGTTGTTGCCACCATCCTGAGCAACGATGCCCTGCGTGCGATCTGGGAACAAGAGCTGAACGATATGCGCCAGCGCATTCAGCGCATGCGCCTGCTGTTCGTGAACACCCTGGCTGAGAAAGGCGCTGACCGCGACTTCAGCTTTATCATCAAACAGAACGGCATGTTCTCGTTCAGCGGCCTGACCAAAGAGCAGGTGCTGCGTTTGCGTGAAGAGTTTGGCGTGTACGCCGTAGCGTCTGGCCGCGTGAACGTTGCAGGCATGACACCTGACAACATGGCGCCACTGTGCGAAGCGATTGTCGCCGTACTGTAAGTTGCGCCCATAAAAAAGCCTGCATTATGCAGGCTTTTTTTTATTCGGGTTACCAGACAGGCATTTCGTCCTGAAGGAACGGGTTATGGAGCCGTTCATAGCCCAGCGTCGACATCGGACCGTGTCCTGCGATAAACGTTACGTCATCACCCAGCGGCAATAACTTTTGTTTAATCGACTGAATCAGCTGACCGTGATCGCCGCGCGGGAAATCGCTGCGTCCTACGCCACCTTTGAAAATAACATCGCCGGAAATCAGCAGACGTGACTGGTCATCAAAGAAGACGATATGGCCTGGCGTATGCCCAGGACAATGCAACACCTGTAAAGTCACATTCCCTACGGTAACGCGATCTCCTTCGTTTAACCAACGATCGGGCGTCAATGGTAGACACTCATCAAGGCCAAACATGCGGCTTTGGGCGGGTAACCCCTGCAGCCAGAACTCATCTTCTTTTTCCGGGCCGATCACCGGCACACCGTAGTGTTCAGCCAGTTCAGCCGCAGCACCCACATGGTCAAGATGACCATGAGTGAGCAAAATCTGCATCAGCGTAACGCCGCTTGCTGCGACTTCCTGCTTGATTTTCTCAGCGTCACCGCCGGGATCGACAAGCGCGGCCAGTTTAGTTTGCTCGCACCAGATCAATGAACAGTTCTGGGAGAACGCGGTAACCGGAATAATACGATAGTTCATACTGCTCCTGTGTTTCGTTATTACCAGTGCCGAACCGGCCCGGTATCAATATGCACAAAGTTGCTACGTGGGTAGTATCCTACACCACCTGCGCGCATAGATAACGCGGCTTTGCGAATATTGGCTAACGAAACGCCTTCAATGTGGAAATCCATTGCCTGCCCTTTGGTGTGATAGCTTTTTTTCGCTACCCCACGGCTGTGGGCGCGCAGTTCATTGTTGGTATCGAGTGAACGGTATCCTGAAATGAGCTGCACCGGCTTGCTGGTTCCCAGCAGGCCCTGAAGGCGGAAAATCTGATCAAACAGTCCTGGATCGATGGCTTTTATTTTATTCGCGCGGAAATCACGGAAAAAATGGTTAAGTCTTGCTAATTCATCCTGAATATAGCCTCTGCCATCGAAAAACTCCGCTTTAAGCGACTCACCGGTATGAAGATTGTTGAGCGTTAAAATACGCGGACGTGGTGTCGAGAGGGTGGCAAATGCTGGCGTCGGAAGGATGGCCGCAGCGCCGAGCGCAACACCACCTAACGCCAGCAATTTGCGGCGATTAGCGTCAAATTTGTCCATGATAATCAGGTCTACAGGTCAATGAAATCGTAAATATGCTTAGCGCACGAAGGGCACCTTAACCGTCAAAACAGCTTACGTCAAGGCGCCCAACCCCAGTGAATACGCGGCTTACAGCCAGATCGCCCCGTATTCACCATAACTTACGACAATCAATTTGCCCGAACTACTTCATTTACCTGATTAATTGTTCAGCTTTTGGCAAAATTTGTGCGCCGGATCGCGCAGTGAGATCATAATTGTAAATATCTGTACGGTACTGGGTGCGCCCGTCCTCGCCGACAAACGCCGTCAGATAGTAAAGATTGACCGGAATGTTGTGTCGGATATTAACGTAACGGGTATCACCTTGTTTCAACGCATCTGAAATCCGCGTATCGTTCCAGCCCGCATCCTGCAGCAGCATATTTGCCAGCTCGGAGGCCTTATTCACACGGACGCAGCCCGAACTGAGCGCGCGCGTATCCTTCTGGAACAGGTTGTGGTTCGGCGTATCATGCAGATAGATTGCATCTGAACTTGGCATGTTGAATTTATAGCGCCCCAGCGAGTTATGGGCGCCTGGAGCCTGCTGGAAGCGGAACGGTAAATTTGACGCCGTTATCGTTGACCAGTCGACCATCCAGGGATCTATCGCCTCTTTACTGTTCCAGCCGCGCATCACGGTATACCCGTGGCGCTCCAGATATCCTGGATCGTTCCAGACCTTAGGCAGGATATCCTTACGAGCCAGCGTCGGCGGAACGTTCCACGGCGGGTTAACCACCACGTTATTCAGCGCGCTGCTCATCATTGGCGTTTTACGATCGGGACGCCCGACAATCACACGCGAAGCCAGCACTTCACTCCCGTTCTGGTAATAGACCAGCGAATACGCCGGTATATTTACCATGATGCCGGTAGACAGCGTGCCTGGCAGCAAGCGCAAACGCTGGATATTCAGCGCCAGTACGCCCGCCCGTTGTGCCGGAGAAACATTCAGCCAGTCGCGCGTTGACGGACCAATTACGCCATCGGCACCCAGCCCCTGAATAGCCTGGAACTGCTTAACTGCCGCAACCAGCTCGCGATCATACGCGGCTGGCTTCGAGCTTAGCGGAGCTGCACTGGTCTCTTTTACCGGTGCCGACGGGCTCACGGCCACGCTTTGACCGTCATCGCCAGGAAGCGCAATCTTTGGCCCATTATCCAGAATGCCGGAACGTTTGAGAATTTCGCGCAGTGCGGGAACATCACTGCTCCACTGCCCCGGACGCAGCGTGGCGGTCGCTCGCAGCTGCGGCCACGGACGCGAATCCGCAACCAGCTCAAGCAGCGACTGATGCATTGTGGCGTATTGCGGATGTGCAGGCGCAAGGCTTGCGATAAAGCGCGGCAGGTCGCCACTATCCAGTGACAGTTGCCATTGGTTTATGACCGACAGGGCTGGCGTCGCCAGTTTGTACGGTTTTTCGCTGTATAACCAGCGATTGCCATTCACCGAAATACCCGCCACAAACTGGAGATACCCCATCATGGCATCCGAGAGAACCACGTCACGCGCCTTCCCCGTCACGGCAGGATCGGTCAACAGCTCAACCCAGGTCGTAAACTGCGGCTGAATGCCCGCGATGGCCACTTCGGCCAGCTGCTGCTGGAAAGCTCGCACCGCATCACGATTGTCCCACATCGGTTTCATATCACGCGCGGCATAGAGCAGCGTGAGCTGATTGAGATAAGCAGGCGTATATCCTGATGGCAGCCCGGACTGCAGCTGCTGACGGACAGACTCTATGTCGATACCTTCAGGTAACGGCGTAATACCGGCCATAATGGCCGTTGCTGGCGACTGCTCCAGCGGCTGCGACAACGATGTAGGCTGAGCGCCCATCGTTGCAGAGCTGTCAGTCGGTACAACCTCAGGCTCATCAGCCTGCGCGGTGAACAGTGGAGCAAACATCACTGCCAGACACAAACTCAGCACTGACAGCTGACGACCACGATTTTTCTTTAGCAACATCCCTTGCCCCCTGTTTTCACGACACGCCCATCACATTGGGGCTTTCTTTCATTATAGGTAGGCACAATTGCTGTTGGCTTACCTTATGTAAAGAAGTTTAAAGATAACGCAGCCGTAAGCACAAGCTATGAGTAAAAAAAAAGCGGCGCTACTGCGCCGCGCTTTGTAACAAAACACCTCAGGAGGCGTCTGCCGTACCCGGTAAGGACTCAGGTGGTTGCGGTGCAAAACCGCGTAACCCGACAACGTGTACGTGTTCGCTGTTCTGGAACACTTTACGTACCAGTTTGTACGTCGTCCCTTTTTCCGGGCTGATGTTCTCCGGTGCCGCGATGATGAGCTGCATATCGAGGCGATCGCAAAGCTCAAACAGCGTGGCGATGGAACGGGCATCAAGACGCGCCGCTTCATCAAGGAACAGCAGACGACATGGCGAGATGTCTTTCCCGCGCAGACGACGCGCTTCATCTTCCCAACTCTGGACAACCATCACCAGAATCGACATACCGGTACCGATAGCCTCACCCGTCGACAGCGCACCAGACTCCGCACGCAGCCAGCCGTCGGAGCCACGGTTAACCTCAACTTCCATCTCCAGATAGTTACGGTAATCCAGCAGCTCTTCACCAATGGTTTGCGGCGTACGCTGGCCCATATCGATCTGCGGGTTCAGGCGCTGATACAGCTTCGCCAGCGCTTCAGAGAAGGTTAGACGGTTGCTATTGAACAGATCCTGGTGCTGTTCGTGTTGTTCAGACAGCACGTCCAGCAGCGTAGAGTGAGCCTCACGCACGTTCACGTTCAGACGTACGCTGTTAACCTGGCCAAACGACACGCTCTGCAGGCCCTGGTTCAGCTGGCGGATACGGTTCTGCTCGCGCTGAATGGTCTTACGGATGATGTTCGCCACGCTGCGGGAGCTGATAGCCAGTTTCTGCTCGCGGGAGGTCAACTCTTCCGTCAGGCGACCCAGCTCGATTTCCATCTGTTCGATGGCTTCGACCGGATCGTCGGTACGGATGATATCCTGACGAATACGTTCGCGCAGGTGCTGATAAACGGCCACGAAGAACTGGATTTTGCGCTCTGGACGCTTCGGATCTTCCGACATGCGCAACACATCACGCAGGTGTTCGTTATCCGCCACAGCCAGACGCAGCGCACCCAACGCTTTATCCGACATGGAACGCAATTCGTCCCCGGAAAGATAGGCCAGCTCGCGACGGTGTAGACGACGCTCAACGTTATTGTCTTTCACCATGCGCATTACCGCGCACCAGCCCGCCTTCGCGGTCACGACCTGCTCGCGCATTTCGTGATAGTCGCGCTCCAGCTTGCGCAGGCGACGCGTCAGGTTGTCCATTTCCGCTTCGCAGAAGGTCAGCGCTTTTTCCAGCTGATTGCGGCGCGCGCGGTTGTTGCTGAGCTGGCTGTGCAGTTCATCGCGACGAATGCGCGCACGTTCTTCCGCACCGCTGTCGGCACGCACGCCAATATCCTGCAGCTCTTTGTGCAGATCGTTCAACAGCTCTTTCTTGGTATCGAAGGAGCTTTTCAGCGAGGCCATGACCTGACTGTACTGGCTCAGCTGTGCGGCATGCGTACGCATGGCTTCACGAGCGCGGGTACGCTCGGCTTCAGCCTGCTCCAGGCGCTGACGCAGTTTTTCATTCAGATCGCTGTTTCCGCTCAGCATTTCTGCTGAATCGGAGTAGCCGAAGTGGGCGCGACGCTGCACCACTTCCGTCAGGGCAAACGCCTGCTGACGCGCTTCGCGCTGCACCTGCTGTGACCAGGCGTAATCTTCTTTTAGCTGCTCGAACTGTTCCGGGTCGCTTTGAAGAACGGAGATGACCGGCTCCAGCTTCGCCAGCTGATTACCGTGCTGCTGCACAAAACGCGCGGCTTCCTGCGCTTCATCCAGACGTTCCTGGATTTCATCTACGCGGTCAGCCAGCGTGTCATCAGCCAGCAGATTCAGGCGCGGCAGGATGCGGTTAAGGGCGGCGACGCCCTCTTTCGCCTGTTCAAACTGGACGCGGCTCTGCTGGTTGTCACTTTCATGATTGGCAATCGCGCGCTCAAGTTCACCACGGCGGGTATTGAGCCTGCGAATCTCTGCTTCCGGATCCGCGTCAAAGGCCACGCCAAGATGGCTACCAATAAAGCGGCTGAATGCCTGGTGCAAACGCTGGGTTTTCTGAACGTCAAACGACAGCGTCGCAAAGCGTTCGGAGAGCGTTTCACGCTCGGCGTGCAGGCTTTCAATACGGTTTTCACGCGCGGCACGGCCAAACAGCGGCAGTTCCGGGAAGCGAGAATAGCGCCACTGGCGGTCAGCGATTTTCACCACCACCGCTTTTTCCAGCTCGTCGACGCTGAATACGCTGTCATCAAACGACTGCGGATCCCCTTCGATCAGGTAGAGATCTTCCGGGCAATCTTCCAGTCCTGCCAGCTGCTCAGAAATCAGCGACAGATCCGGGACAACAATTGCATTACGCGACGGACCATACAGCGCGGAGAAATACGGCGCATCGTCCAGGCCAACATCGTCATAAATTTCGGACAGCAGTACACCGCCGAAACGCTCCGCCAGGGTATTCAGGCGTGCATCTTCCGCACCGCCCGGCTGGCTTAAGCGTTCAATTTCTTCGTCGACTTCACGCTTGCGGGCACCGACTTCATCACGCTCAACAATCGCTTCGCGCTCGCGCTCCAGCAGCTGCTGCAGGTATTCGGTCACTTCCTGACTGGATTCAAACTGCTCGCCGCACTGTTCGCTGAGCTGGCTCAGGCTGCTTTGAGCTGCCAGCCAGACCGGCGCACGCTGCAACAGTTTTTGCGAGCGGGACTGAAGCTGCTCCATCTCCTGGCGCAGCGTCATACGCTGTTCGCTGGCGTTAGAGACACTGTCTGAAAGTGCCGCAATACGCGCTTCAAGCTCCTGATGCAGAGCCTCAAGCTCGTCGAAATCGTAATTTTTCCCCTGACGCTTGCAGAATTCCGCCAGCAGACGCTCGGCTTCCTGCTGCTCGCGCAGACGCTGTCCCAGCTCGTTGAGACGCATGCGCAGCGGCTGAACCTGCTCGGCCAGATGGCGCTGGTTCACCCCGTCACGCAGCAGTTCACGGGCGACGTCCCAGGCTTCATTACGCGCCAGCGGGCCGTTAATCGCCACCACCAGCTGGTAAGCCTGCTCAAACTGGCTGTGCGCCGTTTGCGCGACGCTCATTTTCTGATCGAGAGACAGGAGTTTCTCAGTGGCTTCCTGCTCTTTTGCCTGGAAGGTATCCAGCCATTCGTCGGCGCTTTCGGGCGTCAGGTCAGGCAGATGACACAGCTCTTTGGCACGCTGTAACGCCTGCAGGGCCTGAGTGTACTGAATAGCACGCGTCTGCTGCACGTCCAGCGCCTGCTGGTAATCGGCAAGCTGGCTTTTCAGCTCATCCACTTCAAGCTCGGCGGCTTCGGCGCGGGCTTCGTTCTCTTCCTGCATGTCGGCGGCTTCAGCCACCACTTCGTTTTGCTCTTCGAGACGAATTTGCAGCTCATCGAGGTCCGCTTCATAGCGCTCGATTTTTTCCTGCTGACGCAGCGCGGTCTGCACCAGGTTGAGGTGATCGCTGGCGGCCTGATAATCCGCTTCCAGGTCACCTTCGGCACCGTTGTGCTCACCCAGCTCGCGCGCCATTTCGACGTGCTTATACTGCTCGGCCACCAGCTGCTTACGCGAGGTAAACAGCTCGCGGCGGTACTCTAATGCCTGATCGAGATGAATGCGGCGCTCGTTGGCGTGACGCATATAGTCTGCGGCCACATAGTTGGTGGCTTCGCTGATAAGGTGTTTAAACAGGTCGCGGTCAGACTGGGTCACGCGAATGGCTTCCAGCGTCATGCGGTTTTCACGCAGCGCGGCTTCCATATCCTGGAAGGCTTTACGCACGCCGCTGTTTTCCGGCAGCAGGTAGTCGCGCAGGGAGCGGGTAATAGCGCTGGAGATACCGCCGTACAGGGACGCTTCGATCAGACGGTAGTATTTGCTACGGTCTGATGCCGTGCGCAGACGACGCGCCACCACGCCCAGATCGAACATCAGGGAATGGTAGTCGGTAATGGAGTTGAACTGCTTGAACTGCACGCCCTCGATAGCTTCGAGCTTGTCTTTCAGCTCCTGCAGCGTCAGCACGCGCGCCTGACGTTCGTTCAGGGTTTCCGTCAGCAGCGCCGTCGGCTGCACGGATGTTGGCAGCCCCTGGATGGCGAACGGTTTGATATCCACTTTACGGTCGCGACCGGCGACCTGCTGCAGGCGAACGCCCACTACGACGCGCTGGTGACGGGAGTTAATGACGTCCAGCACCGAATAACAGACACCGGCCTTCAGCTTACCGTGCAGACCCTTATCACGAGAGCCGCTTGTCGCGCCCGCTTCGGTGGTGTTACGGAAGTGCAGCAGCGTCAGATCGGGGATCAGCGCCGTCACAAATGCCGCCATGGTGGTGGATTTACCCGCACCGTTACCGCCGGAGAGCGTCGTAACCAGCTCATCCAAATCGAAGGTTCGGGCAAAGAAACCGTTCCAGTTAATCAGCGTTAGTGAGCGAAATTTACCGCGTTCAATCATTACTCTTCCTCCCCGCTATCCGGCTGATTCTCTTCATGCTCATCATTGAGCTGCAAATGGTTTTCCACCGGCATCGCTTCACCGTCGCGGATCATGCGCAGCTGCGCTTCACGGGCGTCGTCACCCGCGCGCACGTCGGCGCCAAAGCGGAAGACGGATTCCGTAATGCGGAATTTGCTGCTGTCATGGCCCATAAACCAGACCATGCCCAAACGACGCAGACGGTTCAGGGAAGAGCGAACTTTTTCCTGTAATTTCTGACGGTCAAGATCGGAACCTGTCGAACGGTTGTTCACCAGCTTCAGCAGTTTGCTTTCATCTGCCAGCGACAGCAGTTCGTCGTAGAGTTCCTGCTGAGTGAAAATCCCTTCGTTCGCCAGACGTTCCGGGCTGAGGTAGAGGTAGCAGAGGATTTTGCCGACCATCATATCCAGCTCGGAGAGCACGGAACGCGGAATCAGCGTGGTTGAGCGCGGGCGCAGGTAGAAAAACCCTTCCGGCGCGCGAATCAGCTCCACGTTGTAGCGCGCGTAGAACTCTTCCAGGTATTCCTGGAAATCCATCAAAAAAGCGTGATTATCCAGCTCGTCAAGACCAATGTGACGACCGGCACGCAGCTGGCTGTCCAGCGCCGGAAATAACGGATTCGCCAGCGCCTGTGCCAGCTTCACTGGCATCACTTGTTCAATATTTGTCAATGACATGCGCCTGTACCTTGGCTCCGTAATCGTTGATCGGCTGCCACTTCGGCGGCAGTCCGGTGAAATCTGCTTGCGCGACGCCCAGGCGTACCGCCTGATCTACCACGATGCGGGCAACGTCAAAGTGCCGCGCGCGAGGATATTGCGCCAGATAGTCGCGCACCACGAGACCAAGATCCAGCGGTGCTTGTCTGGTTTTGTAGACAGCGAGCTGTTCTTCGATCATCGCCGCAAGTTGTTCGCGAATTTCGTTAAATTCTTCGTATTCCAGATCCGGTGGCAATTCACCGGTAACCTCTTCATCACGCAGCGCCATCTCTTCGTCGCGCATATCCAGCAGACGGTCGGCATTCGCGTAGGTCAGCGCCCACGGGGCATCGAAATAGGTTTGTACCGACTGACGCAGACGCTGAGCGAAGACGCGGTTTTTATCCATGTCGATCGCGGTACGGATAAATTTATGCACGTGTCGGTCGTAGCCGATCCACAGGTCGATCGACTGCTGGCCCCAGCTAATAATACGATCGAGTTTGCTTTGCAGATCGAAGACAAGACGGTCGACAAAGTGGAGGTCGTCGTGCGCCATGGTCGCATCCTGGATGCGGAGCAGATTGGCCTGCAGCTTGTCGCCTGCGGCTTCCAGCGTATCCTGCAGTTCACGCAGCGTACCGGAGGTTTCTGACAATAAAAGTTCACAGCTGGAGATGGCTGCACGCCAGTCTTTATTCAGCAATTGAGCGATATCGTCTTTCACCTGCTGCTGCTGTTCATCCATCAGACGCTGGGTCAGATCGATGCTGTCGAAAATCTCTGCCACCGAGTACTTCAGCGGCGCGTAGACGTTACGGTGCCAGTGAAATTCGTCACCGTTTTCATCTGCCGCGTCGGCGGCGCGCTTAAGCTCGCCCGCCACGATCGAGAGCTGCATGGAGAGACGCAGCGTCGAAAACTCGCGCTGGCGAATGTAGTAATCGGTAATGCCGATCCCCAGAGGCGTCAGACGATAAATGGCGTTTCCTTCCGCCTGCTCGCTGGTAAAGCGGTTCAGCAGACGTTGACGCACCATATCGTTGATTGCGTTGTTGGCACGCACGCTAATGGTTTCGCTGGTTTGCTCAAACGCATCACTGACATGGCGGAACGCATCCACCAGTTCACCCTCGCTCATTTCACCATCCAGCCGTTCGCCGTTCAGCGTGGCAACCGCCAGCAGGAAGGAGAGTCTGTCTACCGGCAGCGTGATGGAGAAATCGTTTTTCCTGGCCCAGGCAACCAGTTCGGGGACTGTCTGGGAAAATTCACTCATAGATTATCCTTGCTTCTGCGGCTTGCGCGCGGTGACGTGTATATAGCGGCCAAGGCTCAGATAAGGCTCCTGGCGGCAATACCGCGTTTCTATTTCTGTTAAGGCGTCTAAACAGTCATGCTGTTTTTGTTTATCACGCAGATAATCATGAAACACCCTCACGCCTGTTTTACCGGTGATCTCCCAACCGATCTCCTCCAGCCAGCCATAGACCTGCTGCGGTTCACGTGGGAAATCCGGCGATAGCGTGCGCCGTTTCTTTTTATACATACCCTGCTGCACGTAGCCAAAATTGCCCACCAGCACGTTTCGCATCAGCAGACCGTTTGCATTGTAGAACATCAGCGATAACGCACCGCCCGGACGCAACATCGACCACAGCGTTTTTAACATGGCTTGCGGTTCGGCGACCCATTCGAGCACAGCATGAAACAATATCAGATCAACCTGCGTTTCCAAATGCTGGGGAATGTCCTGAGCGGCGCAATGTATAAAATGCATGTTGTCGCTCACACCTTTCTCTTCTGCCGCGCGTTCGGCGCGAGTAACCATCTCAGCAGAAAGATCGCAAAGCGTGACGTGGTGCCCCCGCTGCGCCATCAGAATTGCAGTCTGACCTTCCCCGCCACCGGCATCGAGCACGCGCAACCGCCGGTCACCCAATTCCGCCAACAGCTTGTCCAGATCCTGCCAGAGGATCGTCTGACGAAGCTGACCTTTGGTGGTGCCATAAATGTTGCGCGAAAACTTTTCCGCGATGTCATCAAAATTGCGATCCCGCATTGGGAAGGTTCCACTCGCTAACTGCAAAACCGCTATTTTGTCACACCCGCGCGGAGAATGAACCACTCTGGTGTAATATCACGGGTAATCGCCTGCTGTATGGTTAAAAAAGGAACCAAAAAGGATGCTTTTTACCCTAAAAAAATACATCGGAGGCATGATGCTTCCCCTTCCCCTGCTGCTGCTTCTCATCGCGCTGGGGCTGGCACTGGTGTGGTTCAGTCGCTTTCAGAAAAGTGGCAAAACGCTTATCACCCTCGGCTGGCTGATGATGCTGCTGCTGAGCCTGCAGCCGGTCGCGGATGGTCTGTTACGCCCCATCGAAAATAAGTACCCGACCTGGCAGGGAAATCAGAAAGTGGAGTACATCGTGGTATTGGGTGGCGGGTATACCTGGGATCCGAACTGGGCACCCAGCTCTAATCTGATCAACAACAGCCTGCCGCGCCTGAACGAAGGTATCCGCCTGTGGCTTGCTAATCCGGGTTCGAAAATGATCTTCACCGGAGCCGCCGCCAAAACAAACCCGGTGAGTACGGCGGAGGCTGGCGCACGCGTCGCTGAATCATTGGGCGTGCCGCGTTCATCTATCATCACCCTGGACAGCCCAAAAGACACCGAAGAGGAAGCCGCCGCGGTGAAGCAGGCCATCGGCGACGTGCCGTTCCTGCTCGTGACATCGGCGTCGCATTTACCGAGAGCGATGATTTTCTTCGAGAAACAGGGATTACACCCCCTACCCGCACCGGCTAACCAGATAGCGATCAACGCGCCGCTTAACCCGTGGGAACGAGCAATCCCGTCCCCGGTCTGGTTGATGCACAGCGATCGTGTCGGTTACGAGACGCTTGGACGCCTCTGGCAATGGCTGAAAGGCGCGTCAGGCGAGCCAGGGCAAGAGTGATTTTGTCGCCAGGTCGAAGTTGGCGCGATTGAACCGTCCGGTATTCACCAGTTGCGCCACTTCATCCCAGAGCAAATAGAGCCAGCGCCGCCAGAGAAACGCCTCCGCGACAGGTGCTCGTTGCAGATAATGCCAGAGCAAACCTTCCGCAGAGGCGCTGTCGCATAGTCTGAACAGTTCGTACTCGCGCGGTGCCCAGAGCATAATGCCCGGCCCAACCATCGCCAACAGCTGGTCGCTGCGGGGATCTTTCAGCATGCTGCGCAGGGTAAAATTGCCGTGTATCAGCACGCAGTTGTCATTAAAGCCGTCAAACAGCGCAGGCAAGCACTCGCGGGTACGAAACAGAATGCGTTTGTCCTGCATGGTTAAACCGGTGTTGTTGAACTGGTTAAGCGTTCCCCACAGCACTTCCACCCGCTGACGATACCAGAGCGGCCACAGGTTCTCCTGAGTGCTGTCGACGGGACCGACGAGCCCGCGGCTATCCTGCCGGTGCCAGGCCAGCAACGCCTCGACGATCTGATCTTTCAGCTGTTCCCAGCGGTCCGGCGTGCGCGCCGGGGCTTCAACAGAGACGCCACGCAGGCGCTCAATAAGCAGGACATCCGGGCCGGGGTGTTCCTCATGCGTCATGACACCGTAAACCGTCGGCATTCGCACCGTACCTTCCCTTGCCAGCATCGATATTTTCCATGCCAGCTGTCTGGCGACGCCGGGTGAGGTAAAGCTTCTGGCCATGAGAGGCATTGGGTTTCCATGACTGTCATACAGCGCCCAAAGTGCGGTATCCGCCTTTTCATTCACACACTCGACCCGGCTCAACGTCTCGCCAAGCAGATGGCTCAGTTCGGCACGCAGCTGTTCCATATGAGATTACCCCCATTAAGGCTACTGCTTTTATAATGAGCGCGAGAGCAAAGGATGTCACCCGGAAGAGATCAATTATGGGTAAGAAAGGAAAAATTGTGGGGTGAGAACATCCCCCCGAAAGGAGGGATGGAGGCAAAATTAATGCAGTTCGGCGCGAACGCGCTCAAGATCCTCCGGCGTATCAACGCCCGTTCCGGGAACTTCCTTGGCAACGGCTACGTGGATTTTTTCGCCATACCAGAGCACGCGGAGCTGCTCCAGCATTTCAATATGCTCCAGCGGGCTTGGTGCCCAGTTGACATAGCGGCGAATGAAGCCCGCACGATAGCCGTAGATCCCAATGTGGCGCAGGAATGAATCACCGATGGTCTCTTTCGATACCGCAAAGCGATCGCGATCCCAGGGGATCGTCGCGCGTGAGAAATAGAGCGCATAGCCCTCGGCATCCATAACCACTTTAACCGCATTCGGGTTAAATGCTTCTTCAGCATTTTGAATGGGTACCGCGAGGGTGGCCATGCCAACCTGTCGCTGCGCCAGATTTTCCGCTACCTGGCGAATAATAACCGCCGGGATCATCGGCTCGTCGCCCTGCACGTTGACGATGACCGTATCATCGCTGAAACCGCATTTCTCAACCACTTCCGCCAGACGCTCAGTGCCGGACTGGTGATCGGCGCGAGTCATGCACACTTCACCACCCGCCGCTTCAACCGCTTGCGCCACGTCCGGGTGATCGGTTGCCACGATGACGCGGTCTGCACCCGATTCACGCGCACGCTCCAGGACATGCACAATCATTGGCTTGCCGTTGATATCAACCAGAGGTTTACCCGGCAGACGCGTTGATGCATAGCGCGCCGGAATAATGACAACGAAACTCATGGCTTGCTCTCTTCTGCCACCAGGGAACGGGCTTCATTTTCCAGCAGGACCGGAATACCGTCCCGCAGCGGGAAAGCCAGACTGTCCAGCTTGCATATCAACTCTTGTTTATCCTGGCTGTAGTAGAGTTTGCCGTTGCACACCGGGCAGGCAATAATTTCAAGTAAACGGTGATCCATAGTTCCTCCGTATGGGTAATCGCTAAAGCTTAACACATTCCCTTTTCAGGGAGTGTCTGTTTCCCAACCACTTCGGCAGGTCGTAAACAGCCCGTCCGGCATACGACCCAGCGTCACGCTGTTCGCCCCTTGCCAGCGCGCAAATTCGCTAATGGCGGATGATAATCCTTTCTCCAGGGTAGCCGTCGCCTTAACCCCGTCTTCAAGATACAGCGCGATGATTTCAAGCGTCCCGGTTTTGCGGTGCATTTTGGCATCCATGCGTCCCACCAGTTGCCCTTTATGCAGCAGAGGCAAAACGAAGTAGCCGTACTGGCGTTTTGGCGCGGGGGTGTAACACTCCAGCCGGTAGCTGAAATTGAACAGCTGCTCGGCCCGTTTTCTGTCCCAGATGACCGGGTCGAAAGGTGACAGTACCGCGCTGTGTGTGGCCTTGAGCTTACCTTCCAGCGCCTGTGGTAAAAGCGGGAGTAAATCGGCATGCAGCCACATCTCGCCCAGCGTTTCGACAGCGACAGGTATGACGCGCTGCTCGCGCTGCCACACATCCAGCAACGGTTTAAGCGCGGGCTGACGGAGTCGGTAGTAGTCTGCCAGCCATTGCGGACGAAAAATTCCCAGACTGCGGGCGCTGTTCTCCAGCATGATGGCTTCGGCCGCTTCCTGCGTAAGCAGGTCACGCTCGTCGTCCCAGTGCGGCATCACGCGGTGCGTCAGGTCGTATACGCGCTGAAAGTTACGTCGTTCCACAACCATCACTTTACCGGATGTAAACAACCCCTCCAGATGACGTTTATGCGGTTTCCACTCCCACCATCCGCTCGCCCCTTTTCGCGGATGCTCAAAATCAGACGAACGCACTGGACCGTTTTCCTGAATATGCGCGATAAGCTGCTCAATTTCAGCGGCGTGTTCATGCATCCACTCCTGACGATATTTCCAGCCCATCTTATCCGGAGAGAGCATGCGGTGACGAATCAGTGCGAAATCACTGCGGGGCAGGAAACAGGCTTCATGTGCCCAGTATTCCATTAGCTCACCCTGGCTAAGCGCATTGTCCAGCCACTGCGGCTGATAATTGCCCAGGCGGCTGAAGAGCACCAGATAAGGGCTTCGCGCCACGATGTTGATGGTATCGATTTGCAGCAACGACATGCGCTGTACGGTGGAGAGAATGTCAGAGGGTTGTGCGCGACGGCGAGGCTTTTTAAGCAGCCCTTGGGCAGCAAGGTGTAAATGACGTGCGGCTGAAAGCGAGAGTTGCGGTAAAGACATGCGTTTTCCTGTCAGTCAAAGCGCCACCAGAACCGCGTAAGCGTTTATCGCACCAACGCAATCAGTTCCTTGAGCAAGTGTTCCGGCTGCTCGCCGCTGAGTTCAGCGTCAACCGGCAGATACCACCAGTTTTCTTTCGCAAAGGCACGGCATTTCACCGCATCTTTTTCGGTCATGATCAGCGACTGCCCGGGTACGGTCAGGGCGTCTACCTGGCCTTCCACCAACGCCTGGTGGTCCGCCAGCGGAACGCATTTTTCCAGCCGGGCACCACACTGCTCCAGCGTCGCGAAGAAGCGCGGAGGGTGGCCAATACCCGCCATCGCCACCAGCGCAGGCAGCTGTTCAACCGCCTTACGCTCGCCCGTTAACAGGTTAACCGCCATGCCAGGCTGAAGATGCATAGGGATTTCCCCTGGCTTAGCCTGGCCACCGTTAACAATGACCGCATCAACGGACTGAAGACGCGACGCGCGTTCACGCATCGGGCCGGCAGGCAGCCACCAGCCGTTGCCAAAACGGCGCACGCCGTCGATAACCACAATCTCTTTATCACGCGCCAGCGCGTAATGCTGAAGGCCATCGTCGGTGATAATGATGTCCACCGCGTGCCCGGCAAGCAGTGCCTGAACGGCGTCGCTGCGCACGGGTGAGACCGCAACCGGCACACCTGTCCGCTGATAGATCAGGACCGGTTCATCACCCGCTTCGGCCGTTGTTGTATCAGCCGTAAGCAGAAGCGGATAGTGCGTCGCTTTACCACCGTAGCCGCGCGATACAACCCCTGGGCGAATACCGCGTTTTTGCAACTGCTCCACCAGCCAGATCACCACCGGCGTTTTGCCGTTCCCACCAGCGGTCAGGTTACCGACCACCACAACCGGAACCGGTGCGCGCCAGGCGCGCTTCAGCCCCAGGCGGTACATCAGACGAATGGCACCGCTCACCAGGCCATAGAGCCAGGAGAGCGGCAGAAGCAGTCGCCACAGCGGTGATTCACCGGACCAGATGCGTGCAATCATTGTTGACCGAACTGCATCTTATGAAGCTGAGCGTAGACGCCACGGTGGGCGAGCAGATCGGCATGGCTGCCCCGCTCGACAATCACGCCGTCCTCTACCACCACGATTTCATCAGCCTGTTCGATGGTCGAGAGACGGTGCGCAATCACCAGAGAGGTGCGGTTCTTCTGCAGTTCGTCCAGCGCTGACTGGATAGCGCGTTCAGATTCAGTATCCAGCGCGGACGTCGCTTCATCCAGAATCAGGATTGGGCTGTCGCGCAGCAGCGCACGCGCAATGGCGATACGCTGACGCTGACCACCGGAAAGGAGCACGCCGTTTTCACCAATGATGGTATCCAGACCGTTATCCATCTTGTTAATGAAGTCCATCGCATACGCCATGCGTGCGGCATTCTCGATCTGCTCGCGGCTGTACTCTTCAGTACGCGCATAGGCGATGTTGTTGGCAACCGTGTCGTTGAACAGATGCACGTTCTGAGAAACCAGTGCAACCTGGTTACGCAGCGACTGCAGGGTATACTCCCGCAGGTCATGACCATCTAACAGGATTTCGCCTTCATCAATGTCGTAGAAGCGCGTAATCAGGCTGGCAATGGTTGATTTACCCGAGCCGGAACGGCCCACCAGCGCAACGGTTTTACCTGCTGGAATCGTCAGGTTGATATTACGCAGTGCTGCCACTTCACGGCCTGGATAGGTAAAGGTCACATTGCGGAATTCAACGTCTCCGTTTGCACGCTCAATCACGCGCGTACCTTCATCTTTTTCCTGCTCGGAATCGAGAATGCTGAACAACGTCTGGCATGCTGCCATCCCGCGCTGGAACTGCGCGTTCACGTTGGTCAGGGATTTCAGCGGACGCATCAGCGCAATCATGGAGGAGAACACTACGGTGATGGTCCCTGCAGTCAGGGTCTCCATTACACTCGGGAAGCTCGCCGCATACAGAACAAATGCCAGTGCCAGTGAGGCAATCAGCTGAATGATAGGATCGGAGATAGAGGAGGCCGACACCATTTTCATTCCCTGCAGGCGCATTTTATTGCTGACCTTATCAAAGCGCTTGGTTTCGACTTCCTGACCACCAAAGATCAACACTTCTTTGTGGCCTTTCAGCATCTGTTCAGCGCTGGTCGTGACCTGCCCCATCGTATTCTGCATATTCTTACTGATATTGCGGAAACGCTTTGAGACGACGCGGATAGCAATGGAGACAACCGGGGCCAGCACGATCAGGATGAGCGACAGCTGCCAGCTGTAATAGAACATCATGATAAACAGGCCGATGATCGATGCGCCTTCACGGACCACGGTAATCAGCGCGCTGGAGGACGATGATGCCACCTGCTCTGAATCGTAGGTAATACGTGACAGCAGCGTGCCCGTAGACTGTTTATCAAAGAATGAGACCGGCATGCCCATCATGTGACCGAAGAGTCGGCGACGCATGGACATTACCACTTTTCCTGATACCCAGGAGATACAGTAGCTGGAGATATAGCTGGAAATACCGCGTAAGATCATCAGCCCAATAACCACCAGCGGCATCCATAGCAGCACTGAGCGATCCGTTTTACCAAAACCGTCATCCAGTAACGGTTTGAGGAGCGATAGCATAAAAGTATCGCTGGCTGCGTTGAGGATTAACGCTACGCCCGCCACGATCAAGCCTGCTTTGAAAGGGGCAATCATCGGCCAGAGTCGGCGGAACGTTTGCCACGTGGAGAGATCTTTGTCGTTATGCATTCAAAAAACCAGCATTTGTTGAAATAGCCGCATATTCTACCCGTTATCTACGGGCGCGCCAAACCACTGATGATACCAACGCGGTAAATTGTGTTCACGCAAGCGTCGGATCTGCCTGTTATGTTGCGAAAATGTCACCGATATTTGTCCAGAATGAGGGGTGTCTAGCCAGGTATATCCCTCTTTCCCGTAGCGCCGCACCACTTTCGCGGATGGAAAATGCCACGCGTTATAGCGGGCTGCAGAGGCCAGCGCTATTTCCCCTTCGGCACGCTGCACCAACGGCATAGAAGACGAGGTGTTGCTGCCGTGGTGAGGTACCTGAATGAGTGTAGACGCAAGATGGCGCCAGCGGTGGCTCAGCATTGCCATTTCGGCCTGTGCTTCAATATCCCCGGTCAGCAGGATGCTCTGCTCACCGTCGTCGATCTTAACCACGCAGGAGCGGTTGTTACCTTTGGCGTGCCCTTCTTCAGGCGGCCAGTGAACGCTGAACGTTAGCCCCTGCCACTGCCATCGCTGCCCTCGAAAACAAGGAAGATGTCCATCCTGGTGCAGCGGACTCCTCACCCACATTTCGGGCCAGGCTTTTTGCAGCGATGCCAGTCCTCCCGCGTGGTCGAGATGCTCATGACTCAGGATCACCCCTTCTGGCTTCAGATGATGCCAGCGTAACCATGGAATGATCAACTGCTGCCCGCTATCGCCCCCCGGCCAGGCCAGCCCGGTATCGTATAAAATAGACCTCCCCTGACGTTCAATTACCATTGCCAGCCCCTGCCCGACATCCAGCATGTGCAGCGTCCAGCTGTCAGTTTTATCCGTTCGCCACAAAGGAAGTGCGAGCATAATACTTGCTGTCAGACATACAGCCGGTAGAACTTTCCAGCTTCTAAAACGCCAGCCGATAATGGCAAGCCAGGGTTGCAGCGTCAGGTATTGCCAACGTTCATCGACATCCTGCCAGCCGTCCGGCAAACGAGTCAGCAACCCGAATAACCCTGCCAGAGACTTATCGGCCGCATACCAGACAGCGTTCTCCAGTAACGCCAGCGGAAAAAGATGGAGCAGCATACCGAGAAGGATCAGGGGCACGGAAATAAACGTGACCAGCGGAACAGCAAACAGATTCGCGAGGAATGAAGACAGGCTGAAACCATGAAATATCAGCACCTGCAGTGGAAGCAGCAGGCACAGCATCCCTGTTTGCAGATGTATGAGATTTGCCAGAGGTTTTATTCGGCGGATCCAGAGCCCGTTCGGAAGCGGTAGCCACTGGTACCAAAAAATTAATGCCGCAACCGCAAACGCCGACAGCGCAAAGCTTTGCGACAGAACAGCAACAGGGTCAAAAATCAGAATCGCCGCCACGCAGGCTAACCAGATCTGCCAGGGAGACCATTGACGGCCGCTAATCCGCAGCGCAGCCACCACCATGAGAGAGACCACCGTGCGCATTGCGGGCGGCTGCATCCCCGTTAACCATGCATAAAAAGCCGCAAAGCACAGACCTGCAAGCATGGGAAACTGCCAATGGATAGCGTGGCTCGGCAGGAAATATTGCAACCCTCTTGCCAGTAACCAGACGATGGACGCAGCCAGCGCGATGTGCAGACCCGAAATTGCCATCAAGTGTATTGTCCCTGTCTCGCGCATGAGATTTTTTATCTCACGCGGTACATTCAGGCGCTCCCCCATCCCCAGCCCAAGGATCACCAGCCCCCACTGGTATGCTGTGAGTGCGTTTTGCAGTGAGCCCAGATACCGTGAACGCAGACTACAGCGTGCGTCAACAGCCTCAGCATGCGTAAAACGCCCGCTCAGCGTTTGATGTCGGGCAAAAGCATTTTTCTGCGAATCGTAGCCACCGTCGTTTAATTCACCATGTACCGCTCTAAGACGCAGCACCATGGCCCAGCGTTGACCGGCACACACCTTTTGGGGCAGGTAATTGCCATACAGCGTCACCCCAGTAACGCCCCACCAGCGTTTTCCGTTGAGGCTGACAATGTTTCCCTGATGCATTGTTGCGCCGTCGGTTGCTGTAATTACCACCTCCGCTTGCTGCGGCCCTGTCGTGAGATGATTCAAGGGCCAAACGCTCTCCTGCGCCGCTAATACGCCCCAGCAAAAAAAGAGCAACCCGATGCCTGAGAACGTTAGCCATCGTCTTTGCTGCGCGGCTAACGCGATCCCTGCGGCAATCATCATCCAGACGCTCTCTGGCTCCGGTAAAACAGGTAACCAATAGAGCGGAATAATGGCCAGAATGGCGCAAGCACTGACAATGTGAATCCCCATTTATACCTCCCTGTTTCGGGCAGTATGCCGTGAGAATAGCGTGTCGTCAGACAGGAAAAAGGGGCGTTACGGCGGGCGCTGCAACGTTTTTAGCGGTTTGCAGAAAAGCCAGAATGGAAATGCGTGACGCATTCAGAAATGCAGACGAGAGGCACAAAAAAAGCACCCGCAGGTGCTTTCTTTTAAACCCAGCTTAGCCATTATGGCTAAAACTCAGTTGCCGTAAATATTGGCGCGATCGCGCAGTTCTTTACCCGGCTTAAAGTGCGGAACGTACTTGCCTTCCAGCTCAACTTTATCGCCAGTCTTCGGGTTACGCCCGGTACGTGGAGCACGATAGTGCAGAGAAAAACTACCGAAACCGCGGATTTCAATGCGCTCGCCCTGGGCAAGAGTGGTGGCCATATGCTCCAGCATCTCTTTAACAGCATCTTCCACAGCCTTTGCTGGGATGTGCGGTTGCTGACTGGCAAGTCTTTCAATCAATTCTGACTTGGTCATGATTCCTCCGGTTCCTTTCAAACCAATTAGCTGAACAGCTCATTAAACAAGGGCGGCCGTAGCCGCCCTTTGTTATTGATTACAGGACGAATCCTGCAATCTGTCAAGTCTGCTCCTCATCCTTCTCGCTGTAAATGCGTTACAGCTCAAATGATGCTGAGAACTTGATATTACTCGCCTTTAGCTGCTTTGAAAGCTTCAGCCATTGCGTTGTTAGAGAAGTTTGCATCTTCCTGTTTGTTAACAGTTGCGATTGCATCTTTCTCATCAGCTTCGTCTTTAGCACGAACAGACAGGCTGATTGCGCGGTTCTTACGGTCAACACCGGTGAACTTAGCTTCAACGTCGTCGCCAACGCTCAGAACCAGAGTGGCATCTTCAACGCGGTCACGTGAAGCTTCGGAAGCGCGCAGGTAACCTTCAACGCCGTCAGCCAGTTCTACGGTTGCGCCTTTAGCGTCAACTGCAGTCACTTTACCGTTTACGATTGCGCCTTTCTTGTTCAGTGCAACCCAGTTGTTGAACGGATCTTCTGCGAGCTGTTTAACGCCCAGGGAGATACGCTCACGCTCTGCGTCAACCTGCAGAACAACTGCAGCGATTTCGTCGCCTTTTTTGTATTCACGTACTGCTTCTTCGCCTGCAACGTTCCAGGAGATGTCAGACAGGTGAACCAGGCCATCGATGCCGCCGTCCAGGCCGATGAAGATACCGAAGTCAGTGATAGACTTGATTTTACCTTCAACACGGTCGCCCTTGTTGTGGGTTTCCGCGAACTGCTGCCATGGGTTGTTTTTGCACTGTTTCAGGCCCAGGGAGATACGACGACGTTCTTCGTCGATATCCAGAACCATCACTTCCACTACATCACCAACGTTAACAACTTTGGATGGGTGGATGTTTTTGTTGGTCCAGTCCATTTCGGAAACGTGCACCAGGCCTTCAACGCCTTCTTCGATTTCAACGAAGCAGCCGTAGTCAGTCAGGTTGGTAACGCGACCAGTCAGTTTAGTACCTTCTGGGTAACGCTTAGCGATAGCTACCCATGGATCTTCGCCCAGCTGTTTCAGGCCGAGGGATACACGAGTACGTTCGCGGTCGAACTTCAGCACTTTAACAGTGATTTCGTCGCCAACGTTCACGATTTCGCTTGGGTGCTTAACGCGTTTCCACGCCATGTCGGTGATGTGCAGCAGGCCATCAACGCCGCCCAGGTCAACGAATGCGCCGTAGTCAGTGAGGTTCTTAACGATACCTTTGACTTCCATGCCTTCCTGCAGGTTTTCCAGCAGCTGATCGCGTTCTGCGCTGTTTTCGGATTCGATAACGGCACGACGGGATACAACAACGTTGTTACGCTTCTGGTCCAGCTTGATTACTTTGAACTCAAGCTCTTTGCCTTCGAGGTGCAGGGTGTCACGGACTGGACGAACGTCTACCAGTGAACCTGGCAGGAACGCACGAATACCATTCAGCTCAACAGTGAAGCCGCCTTTAACTTTGCCGTTGATAACACCGACCACAGTTTCAGCTTCTTCGTAAGCTTTTTCCAGCGTGATCCAAGCTTCGTGACGCTTAGCTTTCTCACGGGACAGCAGGGTTTCACCGAAGCCGTCTTCCACTGCATCCAGAGCAACGTCAACTTCGTCACCAACCTGGATTTCCAGCTCGCCCTGGGCGTTTTTGAACTGCTCTGCCGGAATGGCGGACTCAGATTTCAGACCGGCGTCAACCAGTACTACGTCTTTGTCGATAGCAACAACAACACCACGAACGATGGAACCCGGACGGGTTTCGATTGTTTTTAAGGATTCTTCAAATAGTTGAGCAAAAGATTCAGTCATGTTTAATCTTCAGGTTAAGATAACGTCCACCTGGCTCCGTGCCGGATGGGGTTGTTTCACATACCCGCCGTCAATCCATTGCAGCGGGGGTACTGCTAAATCGGTCGCGATTACGCGAGTGCCAATTTCTGGCGCGCATATTGTAGCGCTTTTTCAATCACTTGCTCAATAGTTAAACTGGTTGAATCCAGAACTAATGCATCTTCTGCAGGAACAAGTGGGGCGACGGCGCGGTTACGATCGCGGTCATCGCGCTCTTTTATCTCGGATAAAAGGCGATCAAAGTTAACACTAAACCCCTTTTCCTGCAACTGAAGCATGCGGCGTTGAGCACGTTCTTCCGAAGAGGCATCGAGGAAAATTTTCACAGGCGCATCAGGGAATACCACGGTTCCCATATCGCGTCCGTCAGCGATCAGACCTGGGGCTTCACGGAAACCACGCTGGCGGCGCAGCAAGGCTTCGCGAACGCGCGGGAAGGCCGCGACCTGGGAGGCCGCGTTAGCGACTTCCTGAGTACGAATTTCCCCGCTGACGTCCTCTCCTTCCAGGATCACTTCAAGGTTGCCATCAGTCGAAACAAAACGCACATCCAGATGTGCAGCCAGCGGTACCAGCGCTTCTTCAGAGGCGACATCCACATGGTGATGCAGCGCAGCCAGAGCCAGCACGCGATAGATTGCTCCCGAATCTAAAAGATGCCATTGCAATGCTTCTGCCATCGCTTTGCACAGAGTACCTTTCCCTGCGCCACTAGGCCCATCAATGGTGATTACCGGGGCAAGTGCCGTCATCTTTTTCTCCTTAAATAAGGCATACCGTTTACATGAACGCCGCGCATTATACGCGCCAACGTGCGCAACTGTTACCTTTGCGTGCAAATTACAGAATGATAGAAGCAGAGTGTAGAAGAAATGAGCGGGAGTGTTCGTCAGGAAGCGTAAGGAAATGCCGCATCGGATGATGCGGCATGAAGGTATCAGGCCAGCGTGCTAATGCGCGCCAGCTGCTCGAAGTAGTCCGGGAAGGTTTTCGCCGTACATTTCGGATCAAGAATGGTCACGGGCGTGTCGGACAGCGCCACCAGCGAGAAGCACATCGCCATACGGTGATCGTTATAGGTGCCGATTTCCGCAACCTGCAGTTTTGCCGGCGGAGTCACGCGAATGTAGTCTTCGCCCTCTTCCACCTCTGCGCCGACCTTACGCAGCTCGGTCGCCATCGCGAACAGGCGGTCCGTCTCTTTTACGCGCCAGTTGTAGATATTACGCAGCGTGGTAGTGCCTTTGGCAAACAGCGCCGCCGTGGCGATGGTCATCGCCGCATCCGGGATATGGTTCATGTCCATGTCGATGGCGTTCAACTCACCGTGGGTACAGGAGATAAAGTCATCGCCCCAGGTCACAACCGCGCCCATTTTTTCCAGCACGTCCGCAAAACGGATATCGCCCTGCACGCTGTTACGGCCAATACCGGTCACTTTTACCGTGCCGCCTTTAATCGCACCCGCGGCCAGGAAGTAGGACGCGGATGACGCATCCCCTTCAACCAGGTAGCTGCCCGGAGACTGATACTGCTGCGCCCCGCGCACCACGAAGCGCTGATAAGACTGGTTTTCCACCTCAACGCCGAAGGTTTTCATCAGGTGCAGCGTGATATCAATGTACGGTTTAGAAACCAGATCGCCTTTAATCGCGATCGCCGTATCCTGCGGTGCCAGCGGCGCGGTCATCAGCAGTGCCGTCAGGAACTGGCTGGAAACACTGCCGTCCACCTCGACGTTACCGCCGGTAAAACCACCGCGCAGACGCAGTGGTGGATAGTTTTCCTGCTCCAGATAGTCAATCTGCGCGCCGCCCTGGCGTAAGGCATCGACCAGATGGCCAATCGGACGCTCTTTCATACGCGGTTCGCCGGTCAGCACAATATTGTTGCTGCCCAGACACAGGGCTGCCGCCAGCGGACGCATCGCGGTACCCGCGTTACCCAGAAACAGCTCAAGCTCTTCAGCGGAACGTAATGCGCCGCCGTTGCCGGTGACTTCACAACGGGTACGATCGTCAGAGAGAGTGTAATGAACGCCCAACGCTTTCAGTGCATTGAGCATATGGCGCACGTCATCGCTGTCCAGCAGGTTTGTGAGGACGGTGGTGCCGTTTGCCAGAGCTGCCAGCAGCAGAGCGCGGTTCGAGACACTTTTTGAACCAGGCAGATTGATGGTGCCATCTACCCGCGCGATAGGTTGTAACGTCAGGGATTCCATGAAAACTAAACTCTCAACTCAACATAATAAAAACCCCGCAGGGATGCTGCGGGGGTGAAAAACAGCAAATTAACCGTGACGACGTTCGAAGTCGATCATGAAATCGGTCAGCGCTTTAACGCCTTCCAGCGGCATCGCGTTATAGATGGAGGCACGCATGCCGCCCACCACACGGTGGCCTTTCAGCGCGTGCAGACCCGCAGAGAAGGACTCATCCAGGAACACTTTGTCCAGGTTGCTATCCGCCAGCTGGAACGGCACATTCATGCGGGAACGGTTAGCTTTCGCCACATCGTTGCGGTAGAAATCGCTCTTGTCGATCACGCCATACAGCAGTTCAGCCTTCTGCTGGTTAACCTTATCCATCTGCGCCACGCCGCCGTTTTGCTTCAGCCATTTGAAGACCAGCCCGGAGAGATACCAGGCAAACGTTGGTGGCGTGTTGAACATAGAATCGTTATCGTTCAACACGGTGTAATCGAGAATCGACGGGCAGGATTTGTGTGCTTTGCCCAGCAGGTCTTCACGCACAATCACAATTGTCAGCCCAGCAGGGCCGATATTTTTCTGTGCGCCAGCGTAGATCACACCGTAACGGCTAACGTCCAGCGGCGTGGAAAGAATGGTCGAAGAGAAGTCCGCGGTAACAACCACGTTTTCACCAAAGTTTGGCTCTTCATGGATGGCGATACCGTCGATGGTTTCATTCGGACAGTAGTGGAGATAGGCTGCGTTATCAGAAACGTGCCACTCGCTCATCGGCTTAACGCCGCGCAGGCCGTCAACGGTCACTTTGGCGTCGATGACATTCGGTGTGCAGTACTTATGCGCTTCTTTGACAGCGCTGGCCGCCCAGTAGCCCGCGTCCACATAATCAGCGGTAGTTTTGTCTCCCAGCAGGTTGAGCGGGATACCGGCAAACTGACCGCGCCCACCGCCGTGGCAGAACAATACTTTGTAGTTCGAGGGAATGTTCAGCAGATCGCGAAAATCCTTTTCTGCCTCTTCCGCCACCTGAATAAACTCTTTACCACGGTGGCTAACTTCCATCACCGACGTACCCAGACCGTTCCAGTCACACAGCTCCTGTTGAGCCTGTTTAAGCACGTCTGCCGGTAACATTGCCGGACCTGAACTGAAATTAAAGACTTGAGCCATTTCCCCTCACCACGCTAAAAGCCATAAGTTATAACTGTGGATATCGGTTTTATCATTCAGTGACACGCGCCGCAATGTCTAAAACTTATGACCCATGAAATGTGCCCCGCGTCACACAAAACAATCTGCCGCCTCGCTAAGACAAAACCGACAAAATGGCTGTCAGGTGATACGTTTGGCCCGGCTAACCTTCGTCCATTCCGGATTTGCACAGCGGGGGCACAATTGACGATCTCCCGGCTGCATCGCGACAACATGGCTACATCTTACGCAAGCATACTCGCCTGATTCAGGAACCGTTCTGAAACGCTCGATCAGCATATCCGGCAGGATACACAGTCCCGGCTTCACCTCGTCGTCAGAATAGTAATAGACGCTGATCTGCCCGTTGGTTTCCATGATCGCCAGCCGCACCTGCCCGAGCTGTTCAACGCTGTTCAGGCGTAGCTCCATAAAGAACTCAAACTCGGTCATATTGGCGCTTTTTACATTTTCCCAGGCCAGCTGTCCGTCCTCGACGATAACGACCGGCTTCCCTTCAAGCAGATCTTCCAGCTTTTCGCTTTTCGACATCAGCCACATGACAAGACGGTAAAGTAGCGCCAGTGAGACAAAAACGATAAACACCGGCACCATCGGCACATCGTCATAAAAGGCGACGTCCCCCGCCGCTGACCCCAGCGTCAGGATGATCAACACTTCAAAGAGCGACATCTGCCGCACGCCGCGACGGCCGGTGATTTTAAGAAACAGGAAGACAAGCACGAAGGTATACAGGCTGCGCAGCGCCACTTCGCCCAGAAATTCAGGAGGAACTTTATCAAACGCCATCCGCTGGAGATCAAATGCTTTCATTTTTCTATGCCTTAACAGTCAGTTACTGCCACTAAGCATAGCCCAGCCTTTTATTTTCGCCGAAGATAGCACCCGTCACGCAAAACCCGTATCATTGCGCGCTTTACGTACGATAAAAGTGAACGCCATGACTCAAACGTTTATCCCCGGCAAAGACGCCGCTCTGGAAGATTCCATCGCTCGCTTCCAGCAGAAACTGACCGACCTGGGTTTTAACATCGAAGAAGCCTCCTGGCTCAATCCGGTGCCGCATGTCTGGTCCGTGCATATTCGCGATAAAGACTGTGCCCTGTGCTTTACCAACGGTAAAGGCGCGACAAAAAAAGCGGCACTGGCCTCTGCGCTGGGTGAGTATTTTGAGCGTCTGTCCACTAACTATTTCTTCGCTGACTTCTGGCTGGGCGAAACCATCGCTAACGGCCCGTTCGTTCACTATCCGAACGAAAAATGGTTCCCGCTGACCGAAGACGACGAACTGCCGGAAGGCATTCTCGACGCGCGCCTGCGTGCGTTCTACGATCCAGACAGCGAACTGACTGCCAGCATGCTGATCGATCTGCAGTCCGGTAACGAGGATCGCGGTATCTGCGCCCTGCCGTTTACTCGCCAGTCTGACGAAAAGACCGTTTACATCCCGATGAACATTGTCGGCAACCTGTATGTATCCAACGGTATGTCCGCGGGTAACACCCGCAATGAAGCGCGCGTGCAGGGTCTTTCTGAAGTCTTCGAACGTCACATCAAAAACCGCATTATTGCCGAATCCATCAGCCTGCCAGAAATTCCGGCAGACGTGCTGGCGCGCTATCCGGGCGTGGTGGAATCCATCGCTAAGCTGGAAGCAGAAGGTTTCCCAATCTTTGCCTATGACGGCTCGCTGGGCGGCAAATATCCCGTTATCTGCGTCGTGCTGTTTAACCCGACCAACGGCACCTGTTTTGCCTCCTTCGGCGCGCACCCGGACTTCGGCGTGGCGCTGGAGCGTACCGTCACCGAGCTGCTGCAGGGCCGTAGCCTGAAAGATCTCGACGTGTTCACCCCGCCAACCTTTGACGATGAAGAAGTGGCCGAGCACACCAACCTCGAAACCCACTTCATCGACTCCAGC
Organism: Enterobacter sp. JMULE2; assembly: GCF_013337145.1. Taxonomy (NCBI): domain Bacteria; kingdom Pseudomonadati; phylum Pseudomonadota; class Gammaproteobacteria; order Enterobacterales; family Enterobacteriaceae; genus Enterobacter; species Enterobacter sp. JMULE2. Next base: position 504,680 of record NZ_SGWD01000014.1, on the reverse strand, counting down.
GGTTTGATCTCCTGGGACATGTTTAAGCAGGATGCAGACTATCCGTTCGTGGACTGGAGTTTTGCCGGTACCACGGAAGAAGAGTTCGCCACGCTGATGGCAATCTTCAAAGCGGAAGACCAGGACGTCTATATTGCTGACTACGAACACCTTGGCGTCTACGCGTGCCGCATTATCGTTCCTGGCATGTCCGACATCTACCCGGCTGAAGATCTGTGGCTGGCGAATAACAGCATGGGCGCACACCTGCGCGAAACGCTGCTGGCCCTGCCGGGCAGCGAGTGGGAGAAAGAAGATTATCTGAACCTGATCGCCCAACTGGACGAAGAAGGCCACGATGACTTCACCCGCGTGCGTGAACTGCTGGGTCTGGCGACCGGTAAAGACAACGGCTGGTACACCCTGCGTATTGGTGAGCTGAAAGCGATGCTGGCTCTTGCGGGTGGCGATCTGGACCAGGCCCTGGCCTGGACCGAGTGGACCATGGAATTCAACCAGTCCGTCTTCTCAGCCGAGCGCACCAACTACTACCGCTGTCTTCAGACGCTGTTGCTGCTCGCTCAGGAAGAGGACCGTGAACCTCTGCAGTACTTGAATGCCTTTGTCCGTATGTACGGTGCAGATGCCGTCGAAGCGGCCAGCGCGGCGCTGAGCGGCGAAGAGCCGTTCTATGGCCTGCAGGCTGTTGATAGCGATCTGAAAGCCTTCCCGGCGCATCAGTCGCTGCTGAAAGCGTATGAAAAATTACAGAAGGCAAAAACCGCTTACTGGTCAAAATAAGCGCACATAACATTACCAGATGTAGGCGTATCCAATCGTCTGGGCTATATTACGGGGCAATTTCATTGCCCCTTTTTTTTTTTTTCGGTAATGACGTTTGATTGTAATAATTAAGTTAATTACGGGTAAATATAATAATACTTACCTGGGCTGGGCTGTTACTTTTTGTGGTAAATACTCCATTTTAATTAACTGTTTTACGGGAGGCCTAACGAAAAAATTCAACTCTTTTCATAACTTTTAAAATTTATTTTTATACGGATAATCAAATACTTACTCCGCATTCACTGTAAATCCATACACATTGCGGGCCTATAAGCCAGGCGAGATATGATCTATATCAATTTCTCTTCTATAATGCTTTGTTAGTATCTCGTCGCCGACTTAATAAAGAGAGAGTTAGTGTGAAAGCTGACAACCCTTTTGATCTTTTACTCCCAGCTGCAATGGCCAAAGTTGCCGAAGAAGCGGGTGTCTATAAAGCAACGAAACACCCGATGAAGACGTTCTATCTGGCGATCACGGCCGGTGTGTTCATCTCAATCGCTTTCGTCTTCTACATCACTGCCACCACCGGTACTGCCGGGATGCCTTTCGGCATGGCCAAACTGATTGGCGGCATTTGCTTCTCACTGGGTCTGATTCTTTGCGTCATCTGCGGCGCCGACCTTTTCACCTCTACGGTGCTGATTGTTGTGGCGAAAGCCAGCGGAAGAATTACCTGGGGTCAACTGGCACGCAACTGGCTAAACGTCTATGTTGGTAACCTGATTGGCTGTCTGCTCTTTGTTCTGTTGATGTGGCTCTCTGGCGAGTATATGACCGCCAACGGTGGCTGGGGGCTTAACGTCCTGCAAACCGCTGACCACAAAATGCACCATACATTTATCGAAGCTGTTGCTCTCGGCATCCTCGCAAACCTGATGGTCTGCCTGGCCGTCTGGATGAGCTACTCGGGTCGTAGCCTGATGGACAAAGCCATGATTATGGTTCTGCCGGTTGCGATGTTTGTTGCCAGCGGCTTCGAGCACAGTATTGCGAATATGTTTATGATCCCAATGGGGATTGTTATCCGCAACTTTGCGAGCCCGGAGTTCTGGACCGCAGTTGGTTCAAATCCGGAAAGTTTCTCTCACCTGACTATCATGAACTTCATTACTGATAACCTGATCCCTGTCACTATCGGGAACATTATCGGTGGGGGTCTGTTAGTTGGGTTGACATACTGGGTCATTTACCTGCGTGGCGACGACCATCATTAATGGTTGTCTCAGGCAGTAAATAAAAAATCCACTTAAGAAGGTAGGTGTTACATGTCCGAGCTTAATGAAAAGTTAGCCACAGCCTGGGAAGGTTTTGCGAAAGGTGACTGGCAGAATGAAGTAAACGTACGTGACTTCATTCAGAAAAACTATACCCCGTATGAAGGTGACGAATCCTTCCTGGCTGGCGCAACTGACGCGACCACCAAGCTGTGGGACAGCGTAATGGAAGGCGTTAAACTGGAAAACCGCACTCACGCGCCAGTTGATTTTGACACCTCCGTTGCTTCCACCATCACTTCTCACGATGCTGGTTACATCAACAAAGCCCTTGAGAAAATCGTTGGTCTGCAGACTGAAGCACCACTGAAACGCGCAATCATCCCGTTCGGTGGCATCAAAATGGTTGAAGGTTCCTGCAAAGCGTATAACCGCGAGCTGGACCCAATGCTGAAAAAAATCTTCACCGAATACCGCAAAACCCACAACCAGGGTGTATTCGATGTTTACACCAAAGACATTCTGAACTGCCGTAAATCTGGCGTTCTGACCGGTCTGCCAGATGCGTATGGCCGTGGCCGTATCATCGGTGACTACCGTCGCGTTGCGCTGTACGGTATCGACTTCCTGCTGAAAGACAAATATGCGCAGTTCGTTTCCCTGCAGTCTGACCTGGAAAACGGCGTAAACCTGGAAGCGACTATCCGTCTGCGTGAAGAAATCGCTGAACAGCACCGCGCACTGGGTCAGATCAAAGAGATGGCTGCTAAATATGGCTGCGATATCTCTGGTCCTGCTACCAACGCTCAGGAAGCTATCCAGTGGACCTACTTCGGCTACCTGGCCGCGGTTAAGTCTCAGAACGGTGCAGCAATGTCCTTCGGTCGCGTATCCACCTTCCTGGATGCGTACATCGAACGTGATATCAAAGCAGGCAAAATCACCGAGCAAGACGCTCAGGAAATGATTGACCACCTGGTCATGAAACTGCGTATGGTTCGCTTCCTGCGTACCCCTGAATACGATGAGCTGTTCTCTGGTGACCCAATCTGGGCAACAGAATCAATCGGTGGTATGGGCGTTGACGGCCGTACTCTGGTAACCAAAAACAGCTTCCGCTTCCTGAATACCCTGTACACCATGGGTCCTTCTCCGGAGCCGAACATCACCGTTCTGTGGTCAGAAAAACTGCCTCTGAACTTCAAGAAATTCGCCGCTAAAGTGTCTATCGATACCTCTTCTCTGCAGTACGAGAACGATGACCTGATGCGTCCGGACTTCAACAACGACGATTACGCTATCGCTTGCTGCGTAAGCCCAATGGTTGTTGGTAAACAAATGCAGTTCTTCGGTGCGCGTGCAAACCTGGCGAAAACCATGCTGTACGCAATCAACGGCGGCGTTGATGAAAAACTGAAAATGCAGGTTGGTCCTAAGTCTGAGCCGATCAAAGGCGACGTTCTGAACTTCGACGAAGTGATGGATCGTATGGATCACTTCATGGACTGGCTGGCTAAACAGTACGTCACTGCGCTGAACGTTATCCACTACATGCACGACAAGTACAGCTACGAAGCCTCTCTGATGGCGCTGCACGACCGTGACGTGGTTCGCACCATGGCATGTGGTATCGCGGGTCTGTCCGTTGCCGCTGACTCCCTGTCTGCAATCAAATATGCGAAAGTTAAACCAATTCGTGACGAAGACGGCCTGGCTGTAGACTTCGAAATCGAAGGTGAATACCCGCAGTTTGGTAACAACGACTCTCGCGTTGATGACATGGCGGTTGACCTGGTAGAACGTTTCATGAAGAAAATTCAGAAACTGACGACTTACCGTAACGCTATCCCGACTCAGTCTGTTCTGACCATCACCTCGAACGTTGTGTATGGTAAGAAAACCGGTAACACCCCAGACGGTCGTCGTGCTGGCGCGCCATTCGGCCCAGGTGCTAACCCAATGCACGGTCGTGACCAGAAAGGTGCAGTTGCCTCTCTGACCTCCGTTGCTAAACTGCCGTTTGCTTACGCGAAAGATGGTATCTCTTATACCTTCTCTATCGTGCCAAACGCGCTGGGTAAAGACGACGAAGTGCGTAAAACTAACCTCGCGGGTCTGATGGATGGTTACTTCCACCACGAAGCGTCCATCGAAGGTGGTCAGCACCTGAACGTGAACGTAATGAACCGTGAAATGCTGCTCGACGCGATGGAACACCCTGAGAAATATCCTCAGCTGACCATCCGCGTATCTGGCTACGCAGTACGTTTTAACTCCCTGACTAAAGAACAGCAGCAGGACGTTATCACCCGTACTTTCACTCAGTCCATCTAACTGGAATTGACTGAAATCACGCGTTAAAAAGCGTACAATAAAGGCTCCACGTCAGTGGGGCCTTTTTAGCACCCTCTCCATCTCAGTCTCTTTTGTCCGCTATCTATACTTAATGGATAACAGCCAAAACAGACTTAACACAGCCGGTTTTGAGCTGTGCATACACAGGCCCCGGACGGGCCGATGCTGGAGATATCACCGCAATGTCAATTATTGGTCGCATTCACTCCTTTGAATCCTGTGGCACCGTCGATGGCCCGGGCATCCGCTTTATCACCTTTTTCCAGGGCTGCCTGATGCGCTGCCTGTACTGCCATAACCGTGACACCTGGGATACGCATGGCGGGAAAGAAGTAACCGTTGAAGATCTGATGAAAGAGGTGGTGACCTACCGCCACTTTATGAACGCGTCCGGCGGCGGTGTCACCGCGTCCGGCGGCGAGGCCATCCTGCAGGCTGAATTTGTCCGCGACTGGTTCCGTGCCTGCCGCAAGGAAGGCATCCATACCTGTCTCGACACCAATGGCTTTGTACGCCGCTACGATCCGGTTATTGATGAACTGCTCGAAGTGACCGATCTGGTCATGCTCGATCTCAAACAGATGAATGATGAGATCCACCAGAACCTGGTTGGCGTCTCCAACCACCGCACGCTGGAATTTGCCAAATACATTGCCGACAAAGGCATTAAAACCTGGATCCGCTATGTGGTCGTGCCGGGCTGGTCAGATGATGATGATTCCGCGCACCGTCTGGGCGAATTTACCCGTGATATGGGCAACGTGGAGAAAATTGAGCTTCTGCCCTATCACGAACTCGGTAAACACAAATGGGTGGCGATGGGTGAAGAATATAAGCTTGATGGCGTGAAGCCGCCGAAAAAAGAGACGATGGAACGCGTCAAAGGTATTCTTGAACAGTACGGCCACAAGGTGATGTATTAAAGAAAAGGCCCGGTGAAAACCGGGCCTTTTCTTTATTCTATTTGAAGACGCCGTTAATAACGGAGGTCACAATCGCGGTACTCAATGCGATTAAGACCAGGTCATCCCCCACCACCCGCCATTCATAGCCCGGATAAGAAGGAAGTTGGCCCAGCATAGACGCTGGCACGGTTTTCTTCGCAATGCCCGGAGGCAGCGGTTTACCGCGCGCCAGGTTTTTTGCGATCCCCGGAGGCAGAGAATCATAGCCCGTTAAGCCGTAATTCAGTGCCAGATGGCGGGCATGATCGAAGCTCACACGAACGTCGACATCATTACTGACATCTTTGCTGTTTTTGAAGCTCTTATCCGATTTTCCCGGATTGTCCTTACCGTTGTTTTGCTTATTACCATGGTCACCAGAATTCCCGTTGCCATGATTGCCGCTATTACCTTGTCCGCCACCGTTTCCGTGACCACCGCCATTCCCATTTCCAGGATTAGCCATGACCGGAGCGGTTGCAAACGTTAAAGACAACACTACGGCAAGCGCAGTAGTGGAAAAACGACGTATAGACATGATGGCTGCCTTATTGTGGTAGGACTCCTGTGAATTATCGCCTGGTGAGATAAACACACAATAAGTAAAACTCTTAGTTGTGATGGGGACAAAAAAGCCTGTCATCGACAGGCTTTTATTTAATCAGGCATGTGCCACTGGCGTTGGGTGCTCGCCCGCTTTGCGCAGCAGCATTAAGAGATAAATAAACGATACGCTGGCGATCATGATAAACAGCAGGTTATCGGAATAATTCTGCATCAGCATCGCGGTAAACGTCGGCCCTAATAAACTGCCGATGGTATAGCTCAGTAACAGCGCCTGGTTCATCGCCACCAGCTGGTGATGTTCAACTTTCTCACAGGCCCAGGCCATCGCAACAGGATAGAGCGTAAAGCCCGCAGCCCCGAGAATAAACAGGGCCGGTGCCATGGCGGCATTGCTGAGCATCGCAAGGCATCCCATGATCACCACGAAAACCTGAACGCGCAGCACCAGCAGGCGACCAAAGCGGTCAGCCAAACGACCGACAGGCCACTGCCCTACAATCCCGGCGCTGACCATCACCGCCATCCAGAACCCTATTCCGGAATCGCTCATGCCCTGATGATTCAGGTAGAGCGGCATCAGGCCATAGAGCGAACCCAGCACAATCCCGGAAATAATACAGCCGTTAATCCCCAGGCGCGCATGGCGCAGCCTCAGCATCGGCCAGATGTGGGTCGCTTCCTGATGCTCGCTGTTCTGGTTCACAATGCGCGTAAACAGCAGCGGCAGGATTGCGGCCAGCACCATGCCCGTTACCCACGGCAGAACGCTCATCAGGTCGGTTGGCAGCTTGCTAACCATCAGTTGACCCAGCACGGTGCCGACGTAGTAAACCATCATATAGGCGGCCAGCAGGCGTCCGCGGTTACGTGATGTGCCGCTGCACATCAGCGCACTTTCAACCACCACCCAAATCATCGCGCAGCCTACGCCAGCGATAAAGCGCCATGCCATCCAGCTCCAGAAACCAACCATCAGTCCCAGCCCGGCACATCCGGCGGCAAAAATCAGCGAAGCCAGATAATAGCTGCGATTAAAGCCAAAACGCTTAATCAGGCTACCGGTTAATAATGTGCCCAGCAGGTTCCCGGTAAAAAAGGACGAGCTGACCATACCCACCTGCCAGGTCGGTAAGTTTTCATGGGCGAGCCACAGCGGGACGAGCGTATTTAACACTGCGATCGCCAGGGTCAACAGAAGCAGGCCACAGAGCAACAGAAGCACTGGCCGGGTATAGGTGGTCATGGATTAAAAACCGTGAGGAAGTTCAGATTTCGTGCGCATCATGCCACTGGCAAAAACAAAGTCAATCCACTGATTTAAGCGCCACGCACAATATGATCCCTGTCGATTTAAAAAACTTATCCTGCTAATGCCACGCCTGCTATAGATATTAATTATGTCTCTGTTTTTATTTATTAATGCCCGAAATTAAAACAAAACGACAGTCGAAAAATTTCATGATTGAAAAAAGAAAAGCCGGGCGCTCGGGCCCGGCTTGATAGAACTAAATACAACGCTAACTGGCGATAGCCATACCAACGGTCATATGCAACCCGTAGAACACACCGCGGCCAATCATTTCACCCGCCAATACCAGCACAAAGGCCAGTGACAGCAGCGGCAGTGCGGGCTGATAACCTTTAAGCTGAGGGGCGATCCAGAATACCAGCGCCGCGACCAGCAGAACGATGCGCCAGGCCATCAGAGAACCGTAATCCGGGACCAGGGCAGATGCCAGCTGAATCGAACTGTGAATCGTTGCCAGCTCCGCCCCTTGCATCAGAGCAACCACAGCGCTCACCACCAGCGCCAGCAGCGATACGGCAGGCAGCAAACGCATTGCCCAGCCATCCACACCCGCCACGCGCAGCAGCAGGTAGCCCAGCAGCGGCCCCGCCAATAAACATCGTCAGGAAGAAGCTCATCGGCGTCCAGACGCTGTACCAGGTTGGGACAGTATCAATGGTGTTATAGACACGCACCATCATCCACACGAACACCACGCCCAGCACCATCGTCACAATCAGCCACAGGCTGCGCAGCGCCGCAGGCAATTTATTCAGCGCGGCCAGCAGCCAGCCCAGTCCGCCAACAGCAAAGAAAATCGCCCCACTGGCAATCTCGTTACTGAGGGACGATGCGCCCACGCGGTTCAGAGAGTTGAACGCGCGCATTGGTGAACCGAGGTGCAGCGTAGAAGCAATAAAGCCAAGCCCCATCAGTACCCAAAGGCCAAACATGCTCAGCACCAGACGCTGCTGCTGTTCAGCGTTGAGATTACCCTTCAACAGCGCCAGCGCGAGCACAATAAAGCCACCCGCAACACACTGCCCAAAGACCGTGAAGATCATCAGCGGCCATTCATGCCATCCACTTCCCATCTCACACCTCCTTCGGGTTTGCCAGATAGCCGGTGGTATCACCTGTAGGACGGCTGTTGGCGTTAGGTTTAATGACAATACTCGGCTTGGTGAAGTGCGCGGACGGCAGCGGCGCAACGGCAGCAAGCTGGCCATGTTTTTTACGCAGCTCTTCAATTGGGCCAAAGTCCAGCGCGCGCAGCGGGCAGGATTCCACGCAGATCGGTTTTTTACCGTCGGCCACGCGGGAGTGGCAGCCGTCGCACTTGGTCATATGACCTTTGGCTTCGTTGTACTGCGGCGCACCGTACGGACACGCCATATGGCAATAGCGGCAGCCGATGCAGACATCTTCGTCCACCACCACAAAGCCGTCTTCACGCTTGTGCATCGCACCGCTCGGACAGACTTTGGTACAAGCCGGATCTTCGCAGTGGTTGCACGCAATTGACAGGTAGTAGGCAAAGACGTTCTGATGCCAGACGCCGTTATCTTCCTGCCAGTCGCCACCGGCGTATTCGTAAATACGGCGGAAGCTCACATCCGGCGTCAGGTCTTTGTAATCTTTGCAGGCCAGCTCGCAGGTTTTACACCCTGTGCAGCGGCTGGAATCAATAAAAAATCCATACTGGGTTGTCATCGGTTACTCCTTACACCTTTTCAACCTGAACAAGGTTCGTGTGGGACGGGTTGCCCTTCGCCAGTGGCGACGGCCGCTGTGTGGTCAGTACGTTAATACTGCCCGCCTGGTCAATGCGGTTTGCATCCGGGTTATACCAGGCCCCTTCCCCCAGCGCGACAACGCCAGGCATCATGCGCGGAGTGACTTTGGCTTCGATATGTACCTCACCACGACCATTGAAAATGCGTACGCGGTCACCATTGTTGATTCCACGCGCTTTGGCATCCATCGGGTTGATCCACATCTCCTGGCGGCACGCGGCTTTCAGTACGTCGACGTTGCCGTAGGTTGAGTGGACGCGGGCCTTGTAATGGAAACCGGTCAGCTGCAGCGGGAATTTCGCGGTAAGCGGATCGTTGTAGTTTTCGAAACCCGGCGTGTAGATTGGCAGTGGATCGATAACATCCCCTTCCGGCAGCTCCCAGGTGGAGGCAATTTTTGCCAGCTCTTCGGAGTAAATTTCGATTTTGCCCGACGGTGTGGTCAGCGGGTTAGCCTGCGGGTCTTCGCGGAAGGCTTTGTACGCGACGTGATGCCCTTCCGGGTCACGCTGTTTGTACATCCCCTGCTTGCGGAAGGTATCGAAGTCCGGGAGGTCCGGAATCGCTTTACGGGAAAGTTCGTGCAGATGGCGCATCCACCCTTCCTGCGTCCTCCCCTCGGTAAACTGCTGCTCTACGCCAAGACGCTTCGCCAGCTCAGAGGTCATCTCATAGATGGTTTTGCACTCGAAGCGCGGTTTAATCGCCTGGTCGGTAAAGATCACGTAGGACATGTTGCCGCAGGAGGCATCCAGGGCGAAATCCATCTGCTCTGACGCGGTACAGTCCGGCAGCAGGATATCGGCATATTTCGCCGACGATGTCATGTGGCAGTCAATCACCACAATCATTTCGCACTTCTTGTCATCCTGCAAGATTTCATGGGTACGGTTGATTTCGGAGTGCTGGTTGATAAGACAGTTGCCGGCATAGTTCCAGATCATCTTGATCGGCACATCCAGTTTGTCTTTGCCGCGCACGCCGTCGCGCAGGGCGGTCATTTCCGGGCCACGTTCAATCGCATCCGTCCACATAAACATGGAGATGCTGGTCTGCACGGGGTTGTCCAGCGTCGGCATACGTTCAAACGGGACTTCATACGAGCCTTCGCGTGCGCCGGTGTTACCGCCGTGAATGCCGACATTGCCGGTCAGAATGGAGAGCATGGAGATCGCGCGGGTCGCAATTTCACCGTTTGCATGACGCTGCGGTCCCCAACCCTGGCTGATGTAGGCTGGTTTAGCTGAACCAATCTCACGCGCCAGCTGAACAATACGCTCCACCGGGATCCCGGTGATGGTGGACGCCCACTCTGGCGTTTTCGCTACGCCGTCGCTGCCCTGTCCGAGAATATAGGCCTTGTAGTGACCGTTAGCAGGCGCGCTGGCTGGCAGGGTTTTCTCGTCATAGCCGACGCAGTATTTATCGAGGAAAGACTGATCGACGAGGTTTTCAGTGATCATCACCCACGCCAGCGCTGAAACCAGCGCCGCATCGGTACCCGGACGGATTGGGATCCACTCGTCTTCACGTCCGGCACCGGTGTCGGTGTAGCGCGGATCGATGATGATCATGCGGGCATTGGATTTAGCACGGGCCTGTTCGAGATAGTAGGTCACCCCGCCGCCGCTCATGCGTGTTTCGCCCGGGTTGTTACCGAACAGGACGACCAGCTTGCTGTTTTCGATATCAGACGGGCTGTTGCCGTCGGCCCAGCCGCCGTAAGTGTAGTTCAGGCCAGCCGCAATCTGCGCGGAAGAGTAGTCGCCGTAGTGATTGAGATAACCACCGCAGCAGTTCATCAGGCGTGCTACCAGCGTTTTTCCCGGCGGCCAGGAGCGAGTCAGCGTGCCGCCGAGCGTCCCGGTGCCGTAGTTCAGGTAGATGGACTCGTTGCCATACTCCTTGATCAGACGCTGCATGTTGGTCGCGATAATATCGTAGGCTTCGTCCCAGCTAATGCGCTCGAACTTCCCTTCCCCACGCTTACCGACACGCTTCATCGGGTATTTAAGACGATCCGGGTTATAGACGCGGCGACGCATGGAGCGCCCGCGCAGGCAGGCGCGAACCTGATGTAACCCTTCATAGTTATCGTCCCCGGTGTTGTCGGTTTCGACATATTTAATTTCACCATCCACCACATGCATGCGCAGTGGACAACGGCTACCGCAGTTAACGGTACAGGCACTCCACACCACTTTTTCCGGGGCTGAGGCTGGGGATAATGCATCCGCCGCCGATGCTAGTCGGGTAAAAGGGAGCGTGAAGGCGCTGCTGGCTACAGCCAGGCCGCCAATTGCCGTGGTTTTCATCAACCCACGGCGAGTGACCTCGGCAGCCATTAACGCTTCAGGCGCTTTGATTTTCATAAAGACTCACTTTGGTTGCTCACAAAGAAAAGAGAGGCGGCACAAACCGCTATATAGTTTTATATAGAACGAATTTCTTCGTTATCAGCTTTTTATGCTGACTTTCATTCGGAGGAGTATTACTACTTTAGAGGGAGAGATTATTGAGTCGTATCAATTAGCAGGCATAAAAAAAGCGCCCTGAGGCGCTTTCTTGTTTTAAGACATATTATTTAGCCGATGAACTGCTGGCCCTTCATGTAGGGACGTAGCACTTCCGGGATCTCAATACGTCCGTCTGCCTGCTGATAGTTTTCCAGCACGGCAACCAGCGTACGACCCACAGCCAGACCAGAACCGTTCAGGGTGTGCACCAGACGGGTTTTCTTGTCGGACTTGCTGCGGCAGCGAGCCTGCATGCGGCGCGCCTGGAAATCCCAGACGTTAGAGCAAGAGGAGATTTCACGGTAGGTGTTCTGCGCAGGTACCCAAACTTCCAGGTCGAAGGTTTTGCAGGCACCAAAGCCCATGTCGCCGGTGCACAGCGCCATACGGCGGTACGGTAGACCCAGCAGCTCCAGCACTTTCTCAGCGTGGCCGGTCATCTCTTCCAGCGCGTCCATAGACTCTTCCGGACGGACGATCTGCACCATCTCAACTTTGTCGAACTGGTGCATACGGATCAGACCGCGCGTATCGCGACCGTAAGATCCTGCTTCAGAACGGAAGCACGGAGAGTGTGCAGTCAGTTTGATTGGCAGGTCGTCTTCGTCGATGATCTCATCACGCACGAGGTTAGTCAGCGGCACTTCCGCGGTTGGGATCAGCGCATAGTTGCTGCTGTCTGCTTCCTCGTCCAGCGGACGGGTGTGGAACAGATCGCCGGCAAATTTCGGCAGCTGACCCGTACCGTACAGCGTATCGTGGTTAACCAGATACGGTACGTAGGTTTCGCTGTAACCGTGCTGCTCGGTGTGCAGATCAAGCATGAACTGTGCCAGCGCGCGGTGCAGATGGGCAATCTGACCTTTCATGACCACGAAGCGAGAGCCAGTCAGCTTAACCGCCGCAGCAAAGTCCAGGCCCGCGTGCATTTCGCCCAGGGTCACGTGATCGCGAACCTCGAAGTCGAACTCGCGAGGCGTGCCCCAGCGTTTCACTTCAACGTTGTCGTTTTCATCTTTGCCGACAGGCACGCTGTCGTCAGGAATGTTCGGGATAGCCAGGGCGATATCACGAATTTCGGTCTGAAGAACGTCCAGTTCAGCTTTCGCCTGATCCAGCTCTTCACCCAGTTTGTTCACTTCCAGGCGTAATGGCTCAATATCTTCCCCGCGCGCTTTCGCCTGGCCGATGGATTTCGATCGAGAATTACGCTCTGCCTGCAGATTTTCAGTTTGTACCTGCAGAACTTTACGACGCTCTTCAAGAGCGCGCAGCTTATCTACATCCAGCTTAAAGCCCCGGCGTGCCAGTTTTTCAGCGACTGCGTCTGGCTCATTACGCAGCAGATTGGGATCGAGCATGCTTATCCTGTGCTTATCGAATTAAAATAGGAAAAGTGACCACAGCCTGCGGTCACAGGGATACAACGCCAACATTACCGCAACGATAGCGCTAACGGTAGCGTTTTATAGGGCTATTTTGATCCTGTCCGGCAAGCCAGGCGAGCTTTTCGCCAATCTTACCCTCAAGACCTCTGTTTGTGGGGTGATAATAGCGGGTTTGTGCCATCTCCTGCGGGAAATAGTTCTCTCCGGCGGCGTAGGCATTGGGTTCGTCGTGGGCGTACCGATACTCCTGCCCGTACCCCATCTCTTTCATCAACTTTGTTGGTGCGTTACGCAGATGAACCGGCACATCATAGTCCGGACGCTCACGTGCATCAGACATTGCTGCTTTGAAGGCGGTATAAACCGCATTACTTTTCGGCGCGCAGGCCAGATAGACAATCGCCTGCGCAATCGCACGCTCGCCTTCAGCAGGCCCGACGCGGGTGAAACAATCCCAGGCGGAGATAGCCACCTGCATGGCGCGCGGGTCGGCATTACCGACGTCTTCTGATGCAATCGCCAGACAGCGACGTGCGACATACAGCGGATCGCCGCCCGCTGTGATAATGCGCGCATACCAGTAAAGCGCCGCATCCGGCGCACTACCGCGCACAGACTTATGCAGCGCCGAGATCAGGTCGTAAAAACGATCGCCTTTATTATCAAAACGCGCGCTGCGCTCACCGGCTATTTCAGTAAGCAATTCAGGCTTCAGCACCCGCTTGCCGGAATCATCCATTTCGGCCATATCGGCCATCATTTCCAGCGTGTTCAATGCCCGACGCGCATCACCGTTAACCAGCTGAGCAATCGCGAGGCGCGTCTCATCCGGTAGAACGATGTCTTGTCCGCCGTAACCCCGCGCTTTGTCATCCATCGCCTGGGTGAGCACCTTTTCGATATCGTCTGTAGTCAGCGATTTGAGCAGGTAAACGCGCGCACGGGAAAGAAGTGCTGAGTTAAGTTCAAAGGATGGGTTTTCCGTGGTGGCACCGATGAAGAAGATCGTGCCGTCTTCAATATGCGGCAGGAAGGCATCCTGCTGGCTCTTGTTGAAGCGATGAACTTCGTCCACGAAGAGGATGGTGCGCCGCCCGGCATTGCGGTTCTGCCGCGCACGCTCGATCGCTTCGCGGATCTCCTTCACGCCGGAGGTCACGGCAGAAATCCGCTCAACGTCCGCGTTTGCATATCGGGCGATCACTTCAGCGAGGGTCGTTTTACCGGTGCCTGGTGGCCCCCAGAGGATCATCGAGTGCAGATGCCCGGCCTCAATGGCGCGTGGCAACGGTTTCCCGGCAGCCAGCAGATGCTGCTGGCCGATGTACTGCGCTAAATTTTCTGGCCGCATACGAGCGGCCAGAGGTTGAAACGCATTATCTGAAAAATCGAGCGACAGATTGCCCACTCATGCCTCTTACTTATTGCGTTGGTCATCCACCGTTACGCCCTGCGGCGGGGTAAAGGTGAATTTCGATGCATCAACAGCGCCGTTTTGCTGCGTTTTCAGCTGGTAGCTGCTGCGCTGGTCATCTTGCTCAACCGCACCGAACTGATTGATCGTGCCGTTGCTGCTCACGTTAATGGTGAACTGCTTCAGGTTGCCGTTGCTGCCTTTCGGCGTCAGGACAAACTCATCACCGTTTTGTTTGATGTTGTACTGCTGCCAGTCGCTGGACTGGTTGCGGGCAATCAGCATAAACGGCGTATTGCTGGTCGCATCTTTCAGCCAGGTCGCCGTGGCTTGTTCAACAAACGGGTTGAAGAACCACAGGGTTTTACCGTCAGACACCAGGATACTCTCATCCGGCTGGGTCATGTGCCAGTTGAAGAGATTTGGGCGTTTTACCCACAAATCTCCCTGACCTTCCTGCACCGCGTTGCCGCTGCCGTCAGTTACTTTTTGCGTGAAGCTGGCGTGGAAGCTGCTTACTTTATCCAGTCGGCTTTTAAGGTCGCTGGCTGCATCAGCCCAGACGCTGCTGGCGACAAAACTGGTGAGTAATGCACAGGCGATGGCGATTTTTTTCATTGTTATTCCTTAAAATACGTCTTCCCGATATGGGGTTTTCGTCTTCTATTCTGGCCCTGCCCGAAGGCAGGCGACAGAAGAAAATGCTTAATTTTGGCTGATTTACCCTTCTTTGCAATCGCTGAAGGTTAATCAAACGGCGGCGGAGCCAGCACCTCGCGGTTACCGTTATGCCCCTGCTCGCTCACAATCCCCTGCGCTTCCATCTGCTCGATGATACGCGCCGCGCGGTTGTAGCCGATGCGGAACTGACGCTGCACGCCAGAGATGGACGCTTTGCGTTTTTCGGTCACGAAGTTAACCGCCTGATCGAACAACGGATCCAGCTCTTCGCCGCCGTCGAAGCCGCCGCCGCCGCCTTCGCTCTCGCTGTCAGAGGTGATCCCGTCCACGTATTGTGGACGACCGCGCGCTTTCCAGTCCTGCACGACAGCGTGAACTTCCTCATCGCGGACAAACGCACCGTGGACACGCACCGGCGAGGTGGAGTTCGGACCGGAATAGAGCATATCCCCCATACCCAGCAGCGACTCAGCGCCGCCCTGGTCAAGAATGGTACGGGAGTCAATTTTACTTGATACGGTAAACGCAATACGCGTCGGAATGTTCGCTTTGATAAGCCCAGTAATAACGTCCACGGAAGGACGCTGCGTCGCCAGCACAAGGTGAATACCCGCCGCACGCGCTTTCTGCGCCAGACGAGCAATCAGCTCTTCCACTTTCTTACCGACGGTCATCATCAGGTCGGCGAATTCATCGACCAGCACGACGATATAAGGCAGTTTTTCCAGCACCGGATGCTGGGCATCCATGCTGTCACCCGGCTTCCAGTAAGGATCCGGAATAGGACGTCCCATGCGCATCGCCTGGGCGATTTTCTCGTTATAGCCGGCCAGGTTACGCACGCCCAGCGCAGACATCAGCTTGTAGCGGCGTTCCATCTCATTGACGCTCCAGCGCAGCGCGTTGGCGGCGTCTTTCATGTCCGTCACCACTTCCGTGAGCAGATGCGGAATACCTTCGTAGACCGACAGTTCGAGCATTTTCGGGTCGATCATGATGAAACGCACATCTTCCGGCTGCGCTTTGTATAGCATGCTGAGGATCATGGCGTTAACGCCAACTGACTTACCGGAACCGGTGGTACCGGCAACCAGCAGGTGAGGCATTTTCGCGAGATCTGCCACTACCGGATCGCCTGCGATATCTTTACCCAGCACCACGGTCAGCGGGGACGGGTTATCGCGGAACTTGGTGTTATCCAGCACTTCTCGCAGGTAAACGGTCTGACGTTTCTTGTTCGGCAGCTCAAGGCCAACGTACGGCTTGCCTGGGATCACTTCCACCACACGTACCGCAACGGTCGACAGGGAACGCGCCAGGTCTCGTGACAGGTTAGAAATACGCGCTGCTTTTACGCCTGGTGCCAGATTCAGTTCGAATCGCGTGATCACCGGACCCGGCGAGTAGTTCACCACATCCGCCTTGATACGGAAATCAGCCAGACGGGCTTCGACCAGACGCGCCATTTGTTCGAGCGCAAAGGTATCAACCGGCTCCACTTCTGACGGTGGCGGCGTTAACAGATCCAGCGACGGCAGCGGTGTGCTTGGGCGCTGCAGCGGACGGCTATCGCCGTTACGCATCAGCAGCGGGTGAATAAGGCTTTCCTGCGGCTGAGGCGCAGGCTGCTGTAACTGCGGCGGCTGTGGTGGCTGCTGCGGTTGCGCATACGGCTGCTGAGCAGGTTGTTGCGGCTGCGCGTAGGCCTGAGGCGCAGGCTGCTGGCGCACGGGTTCAGCGTCCGGCATTACGCTCGGCGTAAACAATGGTTCGCTTGGGCCATCATCCACCAGATCTTTCATCGGTGAGAATTCAAAATCCGTCAGCGAGAACGGGTTCGCGCCCGAAGGCTGTTCACCAGAATAACGCTGCTGCTGCGTAGCGGCGAACTGGCGGGCTAATTCCGCTTCTGCCGCATCGTCTTCATCTTCCTGGATTTGCTCGTCGTGCTGATATTCTTCACCGTAACGCTGATTCTGCTGCGCGGCGAACTGACGCGCCAGCTCATCCTGATGAAGTTCATCGGCGTCGTCTTCATAGTCCGATTCACGCGCTTTTTCCTCAGCCATACGCTGGGAAGGCAGCTTGATACCGTAGGAAGCCAGCTCGCGGCGCGTGGGCACACGTACGCGATTAGGACGAGGCAATTGCGGGCCAATGCCCTCTTTCACCTGAGGACGAGGCGCGCCGCCGGTCGCCAGGCTAAAGACTGGTGCCGCAGCGGCGGCAGCGACAGAGGCTTGCTTCACGCTCTCTGCCACAGGCGTTGGATCGACTGGCGGTACGGAAACGGAAGGCGCTTTTGCGACAGGCTCTTGCACCGGCTCCGGCACAGGTTGATACCAGGCTGCCAGCTGCTCGCGCTCACGGGCGCGGCGCTCTTCCACTTCTTCAAAGTAGTACAGTGGTGGACGAGATGGTTTCGCCTCCTCCGCCACGTCAGGCTCAGGTTGTGCGTATGGCTGCGCAGGTTCAACCGGTTCCGGTACATACGGCTGTGCGACCGGCTGCTCATATTCCGGGTACCCCTGTGGTTCATACACGGGCTCCGGCTGATAAGGCTGCTGCCATTGTGCCTGCTGCACAGGAACATAGCTTTCTGGTTCAGGCGCAATAACAGGTTCCGGGGTGTGGACACCCGGCGCAGTCTGCCAGTCAACCTGAGGTTGCTGGATAACCGACTCCGGTGCAGGAACGGGCGCGGATGGCATTACGGCTTCCGATGGCGCAGCAAAAGCCTGCGCTGCCGTGGTTGCGGCAGCAGCGGCTGCGACCGGTTCTGTCACTGAATGACCATTCAGCAGCGGATCGTATTCGTCAAAATCGCCCGGCATCGCACGGTTGCCGGAGAACAGAACATCATCAGGATCGACGGCGGCACCCGCCGCACGGTACTCAACCTGCTCGTCTTCATCCATGCGTTTGCCGGAGAAGAGCGCCGCATCTGTTTTACGCCCAAGCGGATTGGCAAATTTTTCAGCGACGCGCTGACGACGCGCGAGCGCGCCACGAAGAATACGGGCCCGACGAGATTCACGACGCTGTACCGGCGCCTCGTCTTCCTCTTCGTACTCATCTTCATATTCGTCTTCATCGACCCACGTATCGTCACGACGGGTACGGTTACTGGCAAAAGTGAGGATAGTGAGAATAAAGCTGCCGATCTTCTCGGCGATGCTCACCCATGACCAGCCAGTAAACAGGGTCAACCCTGCGGCCCAGATGCAAAGCAGCGTCAGGGTACCTCCGCTGCTGTGAAGCATCGGCTGCAGGGCGGAACTCAGCAGGCTGCCGATGACGCCACCGGAGGCGAAGTACCAGATATCGTCGGCGTTTATCGCCGCCAGCCCGCACGATGTGAGGATCAATGCCAGCGCGCCAATCAGGCGCAGCGATACCGCGAAGTAATCGATGTAGTCGTCATTCTGGCGATGACGCCAGGCAAACCAGCATCCGCCAATGATAATGACGGGAATGGTATAGGCCATCACACCGAAAATGAAAAAGAGCGTGTCCGCAAGCCAGGCACCCGGTACACCGCCTAAATTATGGATAGGCTCATGCCATGCGGTTTGCGACCAGCTGGGATCGGAGGGGTTGAAACTGAGTAAGGCTGCCATCAGCCAGACGGCGAAAAGGGCAATAACCAACAGCAAAGCCTCGAGGAGACGACGTCCGCTGCTTAGCTTCGATAGTGTGACTTCTTTGTCTTCAGTGTATTCCTGGCTCAAGAAAGGCTCTCCAGGTATCAGGCATATCCTGCCTGTTTGCTAAAACGGACAACAGCGCCGGGGGACTCCCCGGCACTGTTGCTGTATGGATTAACAGGAGTGTAATCAAACTACGCTGATTTTGCACCTGTTCCGTGTTAGCGCGTCTTAATGACCAGACGATTGCTCTGTTTAACCTCTTCCATCACCACATACGTACGGGTGTCGTTCACGCCCGGCAGACGCAGCAAGGTTTCACCCAGCAGCTTACGATAGGCGGACATATCAGGCACGCGGGTTTTCAACAGGTAGTCGAAATCACCGGAAACCAGATGACACTCTTGAATTTCTTCAAGTTTTTGTACAGCGGAGTTGAATTGTTCAAACACATCCGGCGCACCACGATTCAGAGTAATCTCAACAAATACCAGAAGTGAGGCATCCAGATAATGCGGGTTAAGCAGAGCCGTATAGCCCTGAATAAAACCCTGTCTTTCCAGTCGGCGCACACGCTCAAGGCACGGCGTCGGGGAAAGTCCCACACGTTTTGAAAGCTCGACGTTGGAAATACGCCCATCCTTTTGCAATTCATTAAGAATGTTACGATCGATACGGTCGAGATCTTTGCCAGGGCGCTTCTTGCTATCTACCATTATTATTGTCTCTCTGTATTCCTTCCCTACTCCTGCCTGGACCCTGTGCACATCACTGTTCAGAGCCTGTACCCGTTAGTCATCACATCGCCTGGTTATGTATTATATCCGTCATACTTCAAGTTGCCTGTGCGTTGGCTTTCCTCGCTCACCCCAGTCACGTACTGATGTACGCTCCCGGGGATTCGCTGCGTCGCCGCCTTCATGCAACTCGAATTATTAGGCTATAGACGCGATGCGGATTCGGGTTCTGTTGGTAAGAAGACCGTTGCCCGAAGGCAGTCACCGACATCACGTATGGCGTCTGTCCACGCCATGCGTAGATTTCACTGACACGGTAAAAATGGCATTTACGTGCATGCCTATGCGGCACACGGTTAACGCGGTTTTTTTTTCTTCCTTGAATGTTTTCGCAAAAGCGCAGGTGATTGTCAAAGCAAAACATCGATTTTTAGTACAACATGCCGGATATTCATTACGGCAGGGTATTAATCGTCATTTTATTGCCTTATAAACGACCGGATTTCAGGCGAAATAGTGATGTTATAGCGCCTCATTCATCGTCCGTGGCTATTACACAGATTGATATCAAAATTCCTGCGCTCTTTTTTTACGACAACAAATTCCCTACAATCCAGCCAAATGTCTGCCAACAACAATGGGGATCTCATGGGCACGGCCAAACACAGTAAGCTGCTAATCCTTGGTTCTGGACCTGCGGGATATACCGCAGCGGTCTATGCTGCACGCGCTAACCTGCACCCGGTACTCATCACCGGCATGGAAAAAGGCGGTCAGCTGACCACCACCACCGAAGTGGAAAACTGGCCAGGGGACCCGAACGACCTGACCGGGCCGCTGCTGATGGAACGTATGCACGAGCATGCCGCTAAATTCGAAACTGAAATTCTGTTCGACCACATCAATAAGGTCGATCTGCAGAACCGTCCGTTCCGCCTGACCGGCGACAGCGGCGAATACACCTGTGACGCGCTGATCATCGCCACCGGCGCCTCTGCCCGTTACCTTGGTCTGCCGTCTGAAGAAGCGTTCAAGGGCCGCGGCGTATCTGCCTGCGCGACCTGCGACGGTTTCTTCTATCGCAATCAGAAAGTCGCCGTGATCGGCGGCGGTAACACCGCAGTGGAAGAAGCGCTCTACCTGGCAAACATCGCCTCTGAAGTGCACCTGATCCACCGTCGCGACACCTTCCGCGCGGAGAAGATCCTGATCAAACGCCTGATGGATAAAGTGGCAAGCGGCAACATCGTGCTTCACACCCACCGTACCCTGGAAGAGGTCACGGGCGACCAGATGGGCGTTGCCGGTCTGCGTCTGCGCGATACCCAGAACACCGATAACATCGAGTCGCTGGAAGTGGCGGGCCTGTTTGTGGCGATCGGTCACAGCCCGAACACCGCGATCTTCGACGGTCAGCTGGAGCTGGAAAACGGCTACATCAAAGTGCAGTCCGGCATTCACGGTAACGCGACCCAGACCAGCATCCCGGGCGTGTTCGCGGCTGGCGACGTGATGGACCATATTTATCGTCAGGCGATTACCTCTGCAGGCACCGGCTGTATGGCCGCGCTGGATGCTGAACGCTACCTCGACGGACTGGCTGAACAAGGTAAATAATCTTTACAAGTCAGTAACAAACGTAAATAAAGGCGGCCACAGGTCGCCTTTATTTTTCCCCACGTGTAACATGCAGTGGTCTAATTTCTTATAACGTCACCTGCAAAGTACGCAATGGAAAAAACCCGTCAACAAGAGTTAACACGCTGGCTTAAACAGCAAAGCGTTCTTTCCCGCCGCTGGCTCATGATTTCCCGTCTTCTGGGACTCGTCAGTGGTTTGTTGATTGTTGCCCAGGCATGGCTGCTGGCCCGCATTCTTAATCATATGATCATGGAGAACATTCCGCGTGAAGCGCTCCTGTTGCCCTTTATTGTCCTGATTCTGGTTTTTATCCTTCGTGCGTGGGTCGTCTGGCTGCGTGAACGCGTTGGTTTTCATGCCGGACAGCATATCCGCTACGAGATCCGCCGTAAGGTCCTGGATCGTCTTCAGGAGGCCGGGCCGGCCTGGATCCAGGGTAAACCAGCAGGAAGCTGGGCGACGCTGATCCTTGAACAGATCGACGATATGCACGACTACTACGCCCGCTACCTGCCGCAGATGGCGCTGGCCGTTTGCGTCCCGCTGCTGATTCTGATTGCGATTTTCCCGACCAACTGGGTAGCGGCGCTGATCCTGCTGGGTACCGCCCCGCTTATCCCGCTGTTTATGGCGATGGTCGGGATGGGTGCGGCGGATGCTAACCGTCGTAACTTCCTCGCGCTGGGCCGCCTGAGCGGTCATTTCCTTGACCGGCTGCGCGGAATGGAAACCCTGCGTATTTTTGGCCGGGGTGAAGCGGAAACGGAAAATATTCGCCTGGCGTCTCAGGATTTCCGTCAGCGCACCATGGAGGTGCTGCGTCTCGCATTCCTCTCCTCTGGCGTGCTTGAATTCTTCACTTCGCTGTCGATTGCCCTTGTGGCGGTCTACTTCGGGTTTTCTTACCTCGGCGCGCTGGATTTCGGCCACTACGGCACAGCCGTAACGCTTTCAGCGGGTTTCCTGGCATTGATCCTGGCTCCGGAGTTTTTCCAGCCGCTGCGCGATCTTGGCACCTTTTACCATGCCAAAGCACAGGCGGTTGGCGCGGCCGACAGCCTGAAAACCTTCCTTGAAACACCGCTGGCGCATCCCGAGCGTGGTGACATCGTTCTGAACGCCAAAGAGCCCGTGACGATTGAGGCGAAGGATTTTTCTGTTCTGTCACCTGAAGGCAAAGTGCTGGCAGGTCCGCTCAACTTTACCCTGCCTGCCGGGCAGCGCGTGGTGCTGGTCGGAACCAGTGGCTCAGGGAAAAGCTCGCTGTTAAATGCACTCTCCGGCTTTATGGCTTACACCGGTTCGCTGTGCATTAATAAAACTGAGTTGTGCGATTTGGAGCCTGATGCCTGGCGCAAACAGCTGAG
The DNA here is from genome assembly GCF_013337145.1 of Enterobacter sp. JMULE2. NCBI lineage: Bacteria > Pseudomonadati > Pseudomonadota > Gammaproteobacteria > Enterobacterales > Enterobacteriaceae > Enterobacter > Enterobacter sp. JMULE2. The sequence continues at coordinate 482,297 of NZ_SGWD01000014.1, read as the reverse complement.
CTGGGTAGGACAAAACCCGCAGCTTCCGGCTTCCACGCTACGCGAAAACGTGCTTCTGGCTCGCCCGGACGCGCGGGAAGACGAGCTGCAATCGGTCCTCGATCGCGCCTGGGTTAGCGAGTTTCTGCCGCTGCTCCCGCAGGGCGTGGATACGGTCGTTGGCGACCAGTCTGCCGGGCTGTCCGTAGGGCAAGCGCAGCGTGTGGCTGTTGCCCGCGCGTTGTTGAATCCTTGCCAACTGATGTTGCTGGATGAGCCTGCCGCCAGCCTGGACGCGCACAGCGAACAACGCGTGATGGAAGCGCTTAATGCCGCATCACAGCAGCAAACCACGCTGATGGTCACCCACCAGCTTGAAGGCATCGCCGACTGGGACCAGATTTGGGTGATGGAAAACGGTCAACTCGTTGAGCAAGGCGATTATGCCTCACTCGTTGCCGCGCAGGGGCCTTTTGCGGCCCTTCTCGCGAATCGCCAGGAGGACATCTGATGCGTGCCCTGCTCCCTTATCTTGCCCTGTATAAGCGCCACAAATGGATGCTGACGCTGGGGATCGTGCTGGCAATTATTACCCTGCTCGCCAGCATCGGCCTGCTCACCCTTTCTGGCTGGTTCCTGTCTGCCTCTGCCGTTGCAGGTTTCGCCGGGCTCTACAGCTTTAACTACATGCTCCCGGCAGCAGGGGTACGTGGCACCGCCATTACCCGTACCGCCGGGCGTTACTTCGAGCGTCTGGTCAGCCATGACGCCACATTCCGCGTGCTCCAGCACCTGCGCATTTACACGTTCAGCAAGCTGCTCCCGCTCTCCCCTGCCGGGCTGGCGCGTTTTCGTCAGGGTGAATTGCTCAACCGCGTGGTTGCAGATGTCGATACGCTTGATCACCTCTATCTGCGCGTGATTTCACCGATAGTCGGCGCGTTTGTGGTGATTGTTGTCGTCACGCTGGGTCTGTGTGTTCTGGACGTCCCTATCGCGCTGACGCTCGGCGGCATTATGCTGCTGACGTTGATTATCCTGCCGCCGCTGTTCTATCGCGCCGGTAAATCCACCGGCGAAAGCCTGACGCGCCTGCGTGGAGAATATCGTCAGCAGCTGACCTCCTGGCTGCAGGGACAGGCTGAACTGACCATTTTCGGTGCCAGCAAGCGTTACCGCGCGCGTATGGAAAGTACGGAGTTGAACTGGCATGAAGCTCAGCGTCGACAGTCTGAACTCACGGCCTTCTCCCAGGCGCTGATGATGCTCATCGGTGGCGTGGCTGTTATCGCGATGCTGTGGATGGCCTCCGGCGGCGTGGGTGGAAATCTGCAGCCAGGCCCGTTAATTGCGCTCTTTGTCTTCTGTGCTCTGGCAGCCTTCGAAGCGCTGGCACCAGTGACGGGAGCCTTCCAGCATCTCGGGCAGGTTATCGCCTCTGCCCTGCGCATCACGGAAATTGCGGAGCAGGAACCTGAGGTGAAATTCACGGCTGGACAGAGTGCGGTTCCTGCGCAGGTTGCGCTGACGCTGAATAACGTCACCTTCGCCTATAACACACAGACGCAGAATGCGCTTGAAGATATCAATCTCTCCGTTAACCCGGGCCAGCGCATTGCAATCCTTGGGCGGACCGGATGCGGTAAGTCAACGCTTCTGCAGCTGTTGACGCGCGCCTGGGATCCGCAGCACGGTCAGATTCTCTTTAACGAAGTGCCGCTGGTTGATTTCAGCGAGCAGATCTTACGCAAGACCGTCAGCGTTGTCCCACAGCGCGTGCATCTGTTTAGCGCCACGCTGCGAGACAACCTGCTGCTGGCAGCGCCGGACGCATCTGACGATGCACTTCGTACCACGCTAGAACAGGTCGGGCTTCATAAGCTGCTTGAGGACGAAGGTCTGAATAGCTGGCTGGGTGAAGGCGGTCGTCAACTCTCCGGTGGCGAACTGCGTCGTCTGGCGATCGCCCGTGCGCTGCTGCACGATGCGCCGCTGATGCTGCTCGACGAGCCCACCGAAGGGCTGGACGCCACCACCGAAAGCCAAATCCTTGATTTACTGGCGAATGTTATGGCCGGTAAAACGGTGCTGATGGTGACGCATCGCCTGCGCGGACTGGCGAGTTTCGATCGGATAATTGTGATGGACAACGGACACATTATTGAGCAAGGTAGTCACGCAGAACTGTTGGCAAAACAGGGTCGCTACTACCAGTTTAAACAACGTCTGTAGACTATATTTGTACCGATCCTCACTCGCGTATTGGAGTTCTGCTGTCATGCGCCTGGTCCAGCTGTCTCGTCATAATATTGCGTTCCCTTCACCGGAGGGGGCGCTACGTGAACCTAACGGGTTGCTGGCACTGGGCGGCGATCTCAGCCCTGCTCGTCTGTTGATGGCTTATCAGCGCGGGATTTTTCCGTGGTTTTCTCCAGGCGACCCGATTTTATGGTGGTCACCCGATCCACGAGCCGTATTGTGGCCAGCGCAGTTTCACATTAGCCGCAGCATGAAGCGCTTTCACGCGAAGTCGCCGTATCGCGTAACCCTGAATCACGCTTTTGGTCAGGTCATTGAAGGCTGTGCTGAAGATCGGCACGAAGGTACATGGATCACTCGCGATATCATCACCGCCTATCACCAATTGCATGAGCTGGGTTACGCGCATTCTATTGAAGTATGGGATGGCGGTGACCTGGTGGGCGGCATGTACGGCGTGGCTCAGGGAACGCTGTTTTGTGGGGAGTCGATGTTCTCGCGTGCGGTTAATGCCTCAAAAACGGCACTGCTGGTGTTCAGCGAGGAATTTGCCCAGCGTGGCGGACGACTGATGGATTGCCAGGTGCTTAACGAGCACACCGCCTCGCTTGGCGCTGTCGAAATCTCCCGTCGCCACTACATTGAACATCTTGATAATTGTCGTCTGGAGAAGCTCCCGCGCGACTTCTGGGTACCGCGTACACTCTTTCTGCCCAATGCCTAAATGTTTTCCGCATATTTTTTATGAGGGTGTTATAATTATGCCGCAGAGTAGCTTCTGCCTGTTGCCCCGCCGCCGTTTGGGACCCTCGCTTCAGATAACGTCCTGACGTTTATCCTGTCGTTTCCCCTTTACGAATGCGCTTTCCGTTCGGTTGTACCGTGACGCTTGGGCAATGCGCTGAAACTGTTTTGCTGCGTTTTAAACGCGCAATTCTTTACTTAATTGATGAATTTCGGCATTATCTTGCCGGTTCAAAACTTGGTAGTGATACCCCAGAGGATTAGATGGCCAAAGAAGACAATATTGAAATGCAGGGTACCGTACTTGATACGTTGCCTAATACCATGTTTCGCGTAGAGCTGGAAAACGGTCACGTGGTAACTGCGCACATCTCCGGTAAAATGCGCAAAAACTACATCCGCATTTTAACGGGCGACAAAGTGACTGTTGAACTGACCCCGTACGACCTGAGCAAAGGCCGCATTGTCTTCCGTAGTCGCTAATTGTTTTCGCCTGTAATGGCAGATGAATATTTAAAAGGTCGGGATAACCCCGGCCTTTTTTATTTATGGCTTCAGTGTTGCTGCGTCGGAAGATGTATTGTCATCCACGGTTGTGCAGGAGCGATTAAATCCCCTGCCATAGAATGAGCCATGTCGTGAAGTAATCCCGTGAGATGCGGCAACATATCGCGGTCAAAATGCGACACCAGCAGCACATGGTTTAACGCCCGGCAGTAGTCGCATTTCGTTTCTGTATCTTCCAGTAACCACTCTTTTTGTCGCGGTTGTTCTGCTTCGTCCTCAAATTCCACCACCTGAAAATCACGCATTGACTCTGTGAGGCCGGTTTTCACCTCTTCCAGCCAGGCCCCGAGACAGCGGCAAACGGGCTGGGTTTGTGGGAGTGATTTGCAGTCGAGGAGGATTTCGGTGAGCAGTTTGCAGCGCTCGGCAAGGATTGGGAGATCGGGGTTGAGAGAGAGTTCGCTGTAGAGCTGTGAAAAATTGTTATGTTCCATTTGATTATGACTCCGTGTGAAATGATGAGATCTCCACCCGAACGCCAACTCAGGTGGCAGACTGAACCGGTTTGGCGTACCGACCCACACGGGAAAATCGGCGCTTCAAAAGAAGCCCCGGTTCAGCCCACCATAATTGAGTCTGCGGATTATATCGCTAGCTTTCAAAAGTGTGAACGAACCTGATGATAGTTGACGTATCAACATCATTTCTCGTGTGTAATCAGGACGCCAATCCCGGCACCTGATTTTGCAGGTGCGCCGCCATTTTAATACTGTAGTTTTATCCAGCAACTGACTTCGAAAGAAACTGGAAAGCGCCTCGCAAAATTCCTCTGCGGCCTGATGCCCTCACCCCAACCCTCTCCCACAGGGAGAGGGAGAAAATACTAAAAACGACAACACTGTTGTCGTTTTGCTTTTACCTTGGCAGCCATAAAAAAACCGGGCAAAAGCCCGGTTTTTGACATTAACGTTCAACTCACTCAGTGAGCCGCTTCCGGCTTGTGCTTCGCCGCGCTCTGGAAATCGTACGTCAGTTCGTTCTTCGCCTGGTCCAGCGCCACGGTCACCTGGCCGCCGTCCACCAGCGAGCCAAACAGCAGCTCGTTCGCCAGCGGTTTCTTCAGGTTGTCCTGAATCACGCGGGCCATCGGACGGGCACCCATCGCACGGTCGTAGCCTTTCTCGGCCAGCCAGTTGCGGGCCTCCTGGCTCACTTCCAGCGATACGCCTTTCTGATCCAGCTGAACCTGCAGCTCGACGATGAACTTGTCCACCACCTGATGGATCACCTCGGTAGACAGGTGATCGAACCAGATAATGTTGTCCAGACGGTTACGGAACTCAGGCGTGAAGATCTTCTTGATCTCCTCCATCGCATCGGTGCTGTTATCCTGGTGGATCAGGCCGATTGATTTACGCTCGGTTTCACGTACCCCGGCGTTGGTGGTCATCACCAGCACCACGTTGCGGAAGTCCGCCTTGCGCCCGTTGTTGTCGGTCAGCGTCCCGTTGTCCATCACCTGCAGCAGGATGTTGAACACGTCCGGGTGCGCTTTCTCGATTTCATCGAGCAGCAGTACCGCGTGTGGATGCTTGATCACCGCGTCGGTGAGCAGGCCGCCCTGGTCAAAGCCCACGTATCCCGGAGGCGCACCAATCAAACGGCTGACGGTGTGACGCTCCATATACTCGGACATATCAAAGCGCAGCAGCTCAATGCCCAGCGCTTTCGAGAGCTGAACCGTCACCTCGGTTTTCCCCACGCCGGTCGGGCCAGCGAACAGGAAGGAACCGACAGGCTTGTGGTCATGCCCCAGTCCGGCACGGGCCATCTTGATCGCTTCGGTTAAGGCCTCAATGGCTTTATCCTGACCAAAGACCAGCATTTTCAGGCGATTGCCGAGGGTGCGCAGCGTGTCGCGGTCGCTCTGAGAAACGCTCTTCTCAGGGATACGCGCTATGCGGGCCACCACGGACTCAATATCCGCCACGTTAACGGTTTTCTTACGCTTGCTGGCCGGCATCAGGCGCGCACGCGCCCCTGCCTCATCAATCACGTCAATCGCCTTATCCGGCAGATGACGATCGTTGATGTATTTCACCGCCAGTTCCACCGCCGCACGGACCGCTTTCGCGGTGTAACGCACGTCGTGGTGCGCTTCGTACTTGGTTTTCAGGCCGTTGATGATCTGCACCGTTTCCTCGACGGACGGTTCGGTGACGTCGATTTTCTGGAAGCGACGCGCCAGCGCGCGGTCTTTCTCAAAGATGTTGCTGAACTCCTGGTACGTCGTGGAGCCCATCACGCGGATCTTGCCGCTGGAGAGCAGCGGTTTGATCAGGTTAGCCGCATCCACCTGGCCGCCGGAAGCCGCACCTGCGCCGATGATGGTGTGGATCTCATCGATAAACAGGATGCTGTTGGTGTCCTGCTCCAGCTGTTTTAACAGCGCCTTGAAGCGTTTTTCAAAATCACCGCGGTATTTCGTGCCCGCCAGCAGCGAGCCGATATCCAGCGAGTAGATGGTGCAGTCGGCAATCACTTCCGGCACGTCGCCCTGTACAATGCGCCAGGCAAGCCCTTCGGCAATCGCGGTTTTACCCACGCCTGACTCACCCACCAGCAGCGGGTTGTTCTTGCGGCGACGGCACAGCACCTGGATCGCGCGCTCCAGCTCTTTATCGCGACCAATCAGCGGGTCGATACCGCCAACGCGAGCAAGCTGGTTAAGATTGGTGGTGAAGTTTTCCATACGATCCTCCCCGCCTGCTTGCTCTTCATTGTTATTGACCTGATTGCTGGAATCCGATGCCTGGTTAGGCTCGTCTTTGCGCGTTCCGTGAGAGATAAAGTTAACCACGTCGAGGCGGCTGACTTCGTGTTTGCGCAGCAGGTAGGCAGCCTGTGACTCCTGCTCGCTGAAGATGGCGACTAAGACGTTTGCGCCAGTCACTTCGCTACGTCCGGAAGACTGGACGTGGAATACCGCGCGCTGCAGCACGCGCTGGAAGCTGAGCGTCGGCTGCGTGTCGCGCTCTTCTTCACTGGCTGGCAGCACCGGTGTGGTTTGTTCGATGAAGGCTTCGAGTTCCTGACGTAGCGCCACCAGATCCACGGAGCAGGCTTCCAGCGCTTCGCGGGCAGATGGGTTGCTAAGCAGTGCGAGCAGTAAATGCTCGACGGTCATAAACTCATGTCGGTGCTCACGCGCTCTGGCGAAAGCCATGTTTAAACTGAGTTCCAGTTCTTGATTGAGCATAGGCACCTCCCCCAATTTTATGCCTTATCAGGCCTTTTCCAGCGTACACAGCAACGGATGCTCGTTCTCCCTCGCATAGTCGTTCACCATCGCCACTTTGGTTTCCGCGACTTCGGCAGTAAAGATGCCGCAGATCGCTTTGCCTCGATAATGAACGGTAAGCATCAGTTGCGTTGCACGTTCTACATCATAAGAAAAGAACTTTTGTAGCACGTCAATAACAAATTCCATCGGCGTGTAATCATCGTTCATTAACATAACTTTATACATAGATGGCGGTTTTAGCGCGTCGCGCACTTTATCTTCCGCCAGCTGGTCAAAATCCAGCCAATCGTTGGTCTTACCCATTATGCATAACCACTTTGAATCTACCTCAGATGTTAGATAACAATCATCTATTACTGTCATCCGCGATGTCTGTCACAAACTGTTGCAATAGCGTTAACTGCCTCAAATTTTGGTTGATTATTGTCCCAACTCCAGCGCCAAACGCTTGACGGCTTCTTCCGTTTATCTAAATTGTACAAGCGTGAGATGGCGAGGTTTTGAACAGCCCCCACTCCACCACCGGTTCATTCCATCTTAATTTATAAGATTTACGAAGGATGTCGAAGCATGGAAATGGGTACTGTTAAGTGGTTCAACAACGCCAAAGGGTTTGGTTTCATCTGCCCTGAAGGCGGCGGCGAGGATATCTTCGCTCACTATTCCACCATTCAGATGGATGGTTACAGGACGCTCAAAGCCGGGCAGTCCGTTCGGTTCGATGTACACCAGGGGCCTAAAGGCAATCACGCCAGTCTGATCGTCCCCGTTGAAGCAGAAGCGGTTGCATAGCTCCCTAATTCATTGTGTACACCCCGCAGGCAAAATGCCAGCCCGATCGGCTGGCATTTTTATTTTCGGGTTATTCCCGCGCCAGTGCGTCCACCGGATCCAGCCGCGCCGCGTTTCGTGCCGGTAACCAGCCAAACAAAATACCCGTGAAGGTCGAGCATAAGAACGCGGTGAGGATCGCCACGGGGGAAAAGCCAATCTCCCACCCTGGTAAAAAGAGCTGGAGCGCAAACGCAATCATCATCGAAAGCGCAATGCCCATCGCCCCGCCGACCAGACACACCAGCACCGCTTCAATCAAAAACTGCTGCAGCACGTCGCTGGCTCTGGCCCCGACCGCCATGCGGATGCCAATCTCCCGCGTGCGCTCCGTGACCGACACCAGCATGATATTCATCACCCCGATACCGCCGACGACCAGCGAAATCACCGCCACCAGCGTCAGGAACATCTGAAGAGTACGTGTGGTCTTTTCCGCCGTTTTCAAGAGACCGTCCATGTTCCAGGTGAAGAAATCTTTCTTCCCGTGGCGCAGGGTGAGCAGCCGCTCAAGCTGCTGTTCGGCCATGGCGCTGTCGTAGCCCTCCTTCACGCGAACGGTAATGGAGTTGAGCCAGGACTGGCCCATAATGCGCCCGGAAATCGTGGTGTACGGCAGCCAGACGCGCAGGATTTTGCTGCTGCCGAACATCGACTGCTTCTCTTCCGCCACGCCGATCACCGTGGCAGGCATATTGCCCACCAGGATCACTTCCCCCACCACGTTGGTTTTATTCGGGAACAGCTGCCTGCGGGAGTTGGCGTCTAACACCACCACCTGCGCCCTGCCCGCTAGCTGCTCGGCGTTGAAGGTCGCCCCTTCGCTGAAGGTCATGCCATAGACGTTGAAGTAGTCGCCGCTGACGCCGTTGGCGCTGGCCGCTACGTCGATGTTGCCGTAGCGCAGACGCAGGTTCTGCGAGACCGCAGGCGTAGCCGAATTGACCCACGGCTGCTTCTGAATCGCCGCCAGATCGTCATACTTCAGCGCCTGCTGATACTGCGGCTCGTCGTCGCCGAAGTCTTTGCCGGGATAGACGTCGATGGTATTGGTGCCGATGGCGCGGATATCCGCCAGCACAAGCTGTTTTGCCGCGTCGCCCACCACCACAATCGACACCACCGAGGCAATACCGATGATGATGCCGAGCATCGTCAGCAGGGTGCGCATTTTATTGGCCGCCATCGCCAGCCAGGCCATGGTCAGCGCTTCACGAAAGCCGCTGGAGAACTGCCCCCAGCCGGTTGCGGCCGGCAGCGCCTCTTTCGGTGCGGCCGCCCGGGACTCGCGCGGCGGCGGGTTGCTTACCAGCTCGCCGTCGTGGATCTCAATAATGCGTTCCGCCTGCGCCGCCACCTGCGGGTCGTGGGTGACGATAATCACCGTATGCCCCTGATCGCGCAGCTGGTGAAGGATTGCCATCACCTCTTCGCCGGAGTGGCTATCGAGCGCGCCCGTCGGTTCATCCGCGAGGATCACCTGCCCGCCGTTCATCAGGGCGCGCGCGATACTCACGCGCTGCTGCTGACCGCCGGAAAGCTGCGACGGCTGATACTCCACGCGTTCCGCCAGCCCCAGACGCGTTAACAGCGCCTTCGCGCGCTCAAGCCGTTTCTTCCGCTCGACGCCCGCATAAACCGCGGGAACCTCCACGTTCTGCGCCGCGCTCAGGTGAGAAAGCAGATGGTAACGCTGGAAGATAAAGCCGAAGTGTTCCCGGCGCAGCTTCGCCAGCGCGTCGCCGTCGAGCGTGGAGACATCCGTTCCGTCCACCCGGTACGTACCGCTGGTGGGTTTATCCAGACAGCCGAGAATATTCATCAGCGTCGATTTACCCGAACCGGACGCGCCAACAATCGCCACCATCTCGCCCGCTTCCACGCGCAGCGAGATCCCTTTCAGCACCTCCACCGGGCCGTCGCCGGACGGATAGCTGCGGCGGATATCCTTCAGCTCAAGCAGCGCGGTCATTTAGCGGCTCCGGGCAGGCTTTCGCTGGTGACAACCTCCTCCCCCTCTTCCAGCCCTTTCACCACCACCACGTCGGTGTCGTTGCGCGCGCCAATCACCACTTCGCGCTCGCGCGTTTCGCCGTTGCGCAGCACCTTCACCTTGTAGCGACTATCCCCGGCGGATTCACCCAGCGCGGAGAGCGGAACGGTCAGCACGTTTTTCACGCCGGTCAGCTGGATATGTACCTGGGCGGTCATGTCCAGACGCAGCACGCCCTGCGGGTTTGGTACCTCAAAGCGGGCATAGTAGAAGATGGCGTCGTTCACTTTTTCCGGCGTCGGCAGAATGTCTTTCAGCACGCCTTCGTAGCGGGTCTGCGGATCGCCCAGCACCGTAAACCAGGCGTTCTGCCCCGGCTTAAGATGGATCACATCCGCCTCGGAAACCTGGGCTTTGACCAGCATGGTGCCCATGTCCGCCAGCGTCAGGATGTTTGGCGCCTGCTGCGCGGCAATCACCGTCTGTCCCTGCAGCGTGGTGATTTGCGTCACTTCTCCGGCCATCGGCGCGACGATTTTGGTGTAGTCCAGGTTGGTTTTCGCCGTATCCAGCGAAGCCTGATTGCGTTTAATCTGCGCGTCGATGGTACCGATCTGCGCCTGTTTTACCGCCAGTTCCGTGGTGGCGGTATCGAGGTCCTGCTTCGAAATGGCCTGGGTTTTCGCCAGCGCCTGCTGGCGCGTCAGCGTCACCTGCGCAAGGTTACGCTCCGCCAGGGCCTGCGCACGCTGCGCGCGCAGCTCCATCAGCGTCGCTTCCACTTCGCGGATCTGGTTTTCGGCCTGTTCAGGATCGATAACGCCAAGCAGCTGGCCTTTTTTGACCTTGTCACCAATCTCGACGGACAGCGTTTTCAACTGGCCGCTCACCTGCGCGCCAACATCGACTTTACGCAGGGCATCCAGTTTGCCGGTCGCCAGCACGTTTTGCTGCAGCTCGCCGGGGCGAACGATCAGCGTTTGATACTGCGGCACGGGCGCATTGAGGACCTGCCAAAGCCAGAATCCACCGACCACCAGCACGACCGCCAGCAGCAGAAACAGTTTTCTGCGTTTTCCCTTAAGGTTCATAAATATTCCAAATAATTATTCTGGCTAACATCACCGTTGATTCTATCTAAACCACTCCTCAACGAAACCCCTGTTTTCTGGAAATGGCCGCATTTGTTTACATGATGTTGACAAAACGCCTGCTGAAATAGCGTTCTTCCCCAAGAAGCAGGATCTAACATGTCTTCCATAGTCGATACACCTTATTCTAATCTGCCGCAGCCTACGTCCGGCTGGGCGCTTTTTAAAAGTCTGGCAACCGGTGCCATCACGCCCGGTCTGGCGTGGCAGAACCCCTCATATCGACGCAAATTTATGTTACGTTCCCTGGTTTCCCCTTTCAGCACCGCTCGCCTGCTGGCAAGCCTGGCAAAGCAACCGCGTCTGATGCAAATCTTGCAGGTCCAGCCAGGGTTGCCGTGCCGGCTGCATCGTCCGTGGCTGACGGTCAGTATGAACCGCCGGAACGCGCTGAAGGCGCTAAACGGGCACTATCAGACGATGAGCCAACACCTCCCCGCCACGCTGCTCAAGGGCTATCTTTCAAGTCAGGGAATGACGCTGCTGACGCTAACCGGCAAGGACGAGCAGCAGTTCACGATTCGCCTGTGTGCCGATGCCTTTATGGACAAAGAGGGTGAAGCGACCCTCACCTTCTGCAACCATCAGAACACCGTGCTGGCCGAAATGACCTTTACGCTGTGCCCGTTTGAGGGAAAAACCACGCTGTTCATCGGCGGGTTACAGGGCGCAAAAGCGCACGTTCCGCACGAGTTGATTCAGGGCGCGACCAAAGCGTGCCACGGCCTGTTCCCGAAACGTCTGCTGGTTGAAGCGGTGATGACGCTGGGCACCGCGTTCCCGGTTGAACAGATCCTCGCCGTGAGCAACGCCACTCACATTTACCGTAGCTGGCGTTACCGCAAGAAAAAAGAGGGAAAACTGCTGGCGGATTACGACAGTTTCTGGCTCTCCCTGGGTGGCGAGCGCCGGGAGAGCGGTCATTTCGCGCTGCCGTTAACCATGCCGCGCAAACCGATGGAAGAGATTGCGAGTAAGAAACGCGCTGAATACCGCCGCCGGTACGAACTGCTGGATAGCCTGATCCAACAAATGACGCAGGCAACCCAACGTTAATCCGCTCTCCCGCGCGCCAGCCAAAGCACGCGGGAGAACATTTTACGCAGCAGCGTGGGCACCGACTCCACGCCTCGCCTTCCCGCCTCCGTCGCCACTTCGATGGCCAGGTCCGGTTTTGACGAACGATGAATCGCTTTGGCGATCACCCGCCGCATGTTCATCGGCACGTCCACCGGGATCATCGCCACGCGGTGAAAAACATCGTCAAATCCCTGTCGATACATAAAGTGTTCCATGTCCATCGCGGGCAGCATAGTCAGATGGTCACGCTCTTCTTCGCGATCGTTATTCAGCAAACCGCGCACGGTTGCGGCATACTTTTTACCTGCTTCATCGCCATCGACCAGAACATGCCATTCAATCCCCATCCTGCGGGCAAACTTGATCAGCGGTTTTAACCCCGACTGGGCAAACTCTATGACCTTAATACCTTCCGCATCGAAGTGGTGACCGCACTGACGCGCCAGTTCGTTGATAACCCAGGTCTCGGTTTCACCCTCAACCAACAGCCAGCAGCGGGCAAACAGCGATGAAGCACGATTAAAGCGAATATGAAATGCAATGCGGCGACCGTCTTCCGCATTCAGGCCGCCCGGCCCCAGCCGGTATGCGGATACGCGTGAGGATTCACGCACCAGGCGGCAGACGTATTCCACGGGGGTTAGCGAGAGCAACTCGCCGGAATTGGTGGTGGTCACGCGCTGCAGCGGCAGCAGGTTCAACAGGTGCCACGCAACGGAGAGCATGATCGGATGCAGGCGCGTCTCGGGGTCTTCCACCAGCAGCAGCGGGCGGGCGTCCCGGTCTAACCGGACGGTGCCTTTCGCCTGCAAAAGCGTCGAGAATAACCCCAGCAGGATCACCCGATGGGTACGTCCACCGGGCCGGTCTATCATCCGGTTAATGATATCAAGATAACGCCAGCTGCGTTGTTCATCGTGCGAACGGCGACGCATCAGGCGATGGCGTGACTGTGACGTCCCCTGCTCGGAAAAATAGTGCTCCAGCAGTTGCACCATGGCCGAAAGCCCCTGGCGGATTTGACCGTCGGTGAGGTTCTGCGGGCGAGAGACCAGCTCACGTGCCAGGAAATCCAGCTCGCGGGCGGTGACTTCCACCTCCGGCATATTGGGTACGGAACCGTTGCGGATCCGGCGCATAAAGCGTGCATCGCGCAGGCGCAGCACCGGCGACAGGCGAATCAGATGGCGCGCCAGGTCGTCAATATTCTCCAGCGGGATGGGGTTGCCTTTTTCATCAAGAAACTCACGCAGGGTTAACACCCCGTCATTTTCCGCCATTTCACCTTCAAGACGGTAGAAAATACGGTGATAGTCATCATCGCATGGCACCCAGCATGGCGACATCGGGCGGAAACGACGTACGCGATGCCGCCCCGGCTCGGACTCGCGAAACGTAAGAATGATATGCAGATGCTTCTCGCGCCCCGCGACATCCCCCGGCGGAAACCAGAAGTCATCGTGAACGAAGTGGTACAAGTCATCTTCAGGGGAAAGCAGCAGTGTCAGCGCATCCAGCAGGCTGGATTTACCCCAGGCGTTTTCACCGATCAGGACGTTATTCTGCTCCAGCTGGAGCGACAGGCGGTTAATACCGCGAAACCCGACAATTTCCACACGTTCGAGAAGCATAAATCCCCCGCGTAATAACCACTTTTTCCTTCAAGTTATCAGCAGTATAGCGGCAGCGGCGCCGAGTGGACACTGCCAGACACCTCCGTTATTCCGATGAAGCACGAAAAATTCAGAATTTACCCATCAAGTTTCATTTGAAAAGGTGCTTCCAGAACAAGATACTCCCGTTTGAAAATTGGACTATGCTCTATTTACCTCCAGTTTGAACAAGGATTGACATCACATTGCCTTAAATCAAATTATCCGAATTTATTTAAGTGGCGAAGGGGTGTTGTTGCTTTCTAAAATAAAGGCTCTTTGAGTCGTCATCCCTTTATGGCGATATAACCCGTGCGCAGGATAGTGTGCGGAAATTTATTATTGAGGTGGTTATGTTCAGAAAATTAGCGGCAGAATGTTTTGGTACATTCTGGCTGGTGTTTGGCGGCTGCGGTAGTGCAGTGCTGGCAGCGGCATTCCCGGAATTAGGAATTGGTTTTGTCGGTGTCGCACTGGCATTCGGCTTAACGGTCTTAAACATGGCATTCGCGGTAGGGCATATTTCCGGCGGTCATTTTAACCCTGCTGTGACGCTGGGTTTATGGGCGGGCGGTCGTTTCCCGGTGAAAGACGTATTAGGCTATATTATTGCCCAGGTCATCGGCGGTATTATTGCAGCCGCAGTCCTGTACGTGATTGCCAGCGGCAAAGCAGGCTTTGACGCCGTAGCCAGCGGTTTCGCCTCTAACGGTTTCGGTGAACACTCACCGGGCGGCTACTCAATGCTGTCTGCCATCGTGATTGAAATCGTACTGACCGCAGGCTTCCTGCTGGTTATTCACGGCGCAACGGACAAATACGCACCTGCAGGCTTCGCGCCAATCGCCATTGGTCTGGCGCTGACGCTGATTCACCTGATCTCAATCCCGGTGACCAACACCTCCGTTAACCCGGCGCGCAGCACCGCGGTTGCTATCTTCCAGGGCGGTTGGGCGCTTGAGCAGCTTTGGCTGTTCTGGGTGATGCCAATTATCGGCGGTATTCTGGGCGGCGTGCTGTACCGCACCCTGCTGGAAAAACGCGATTAATGGTTTTCTCCCTCTCCCCGTGGGAGAGGGCCGGGGTGAGGGCATCAGGCCGCACCACCCCAAATATACAAGCCGGGTAAGGCGTAGCCGCCACCCGGCTTTTTTATTGCTCCTTTACCTGACAGCCTTTATTGGGTAGTGTCTCTGGCGCTTAACAGATACTCAAAAGGACCGGCTGTTCATGTTTTCAGGACTCCTCATTATTCTGCTGCCCCTGATCGTGGGCTACCTTATTCCGCTGCGCAGAGAATCCGCATTACGGCTCATCAACCGTTTTCTCAGCTGGATTGTTTACGTCATTCTTTTCTTTATGGGGATAAGCCTGGCCTTCCTGGATAACCTGTCAGCGAATTTACTCTCTATCCTCCATTATTCCGTCGTCACCGTGGTGGTTATTTTGCTGTGTAATATTGCCGCGCTGTTCTGGCTGGAACGCACTATTCCCTGGAAAAATAACCATCAACAGGAAAAACTCCCTTCCCGTATTGCGATGGCGCTGGAATCATTAAAACTCTGCGGCGTCGTGGTGCTCGGTTTTCTGCTGGGCCTTACCGGATGGTCATTTTTACAGCACGCCACGGAGGCCAGCGAATATACCCTGATCTTCCTGCTGTTCCTGATTGGTATTCAGCTGCGAAATAATGGCATGACGCTGAAACAGATTGTCCTCAACCGCCGGGGAATGATAGTGGCCATTGTCGTCGTCGCCAGTTCAATGGTCGCAGGCGTGATTAATGCCGTTATTCTCGACCTGCCGCTGAAAACCGGCCTGGCGATGGCGTCGGGTTTTGGCTGGTACTCCCTCTCCGGTATTCTTCTGACCGAATCGTTCGGACCGGTCATTGGCAGCGCCGCCTTCTTCAATGACCTTGCGCGCGAATTGATTGCCATCATGCTGATCCCGGGTCTGGTACGCCGCAGCCGCTCTACCGCGCTGGGGCTGTGTGGCGCGACCTCGATGGACTTTACCCTGCCGGTTTTACAACGCTCAGGGGGGCTGGAGCTGGTCCCTGCCGCCATCGTGCACGGCTTTATTTTAAGCCTGCTGGTTCCCGTTCTGATGGCCTTCTTCTCGGCCTGATACTTCTTTGGCGGTAGCGAACCTGCCGCCAAAATTGCGCTAAATCAATCTCCCTCTATTTTGTAGCAAAAAGCCCTTTTCACCGTTCTGGCACAGGCATAACCTTAAACATGTATATCAAATATAACTTTAACAGGTGTGATTATGTTTTGTGTGCAATGTGAACAAACCATCCGTACCCCGGCAGGCAATGGCTGCTCCTACGCACAGGGTATGTGCGGCAAAACCGCAGAAACATCTGACCTGCAGGATCTGCTGATTGCAGCCCTGCAAGGCCTTTCCGCCTGGGCCTTTAAAGCCCGTGAATACGGCATTGTCGACCACTATGTCGACAACTTCGCCCCGCGCGCGTTTTTCTCCACGCTGACCAACGTTAACTTCGATTCCCCGCGCATTGTCGGCTATGCCCGCGAAGCGATTGCCCTGCGTGAAGCGCTTAAGGCGCAGTGCCTGAAGGCGGACGCCAGCGCCTGCGTGGAAAACCCGATGTCAGAGCTTCAGCTGGCCAGCGACGATCTGGGCGACCTGCAGCGTCAGGCGGCAGAATTCACCCCGAATAAAGACAAAGCGGCGATTGGCGAGAACATTCTCGGCCTGCGTCTGCTGTGCCTGTACGGCCTGAAGGGCGCTGCGGCCTATATGGAACACGCGCACGTGCTCGGCCAGTACGATAACGACATCTACGCCCAATACCACAAAATCATGGCGTGGCTGGGCACCTGGCCTGCGGATATGAACGCGCTGCTGGAATGCTCAATGGAAATCGGCCAGATGAACTTCAAGGTAATGAGCATTCTGGATGCCGGTGAAACTAGCACCTACGGCCACCCGACGCCAACGCAGGTCAACGTTAAGGCGACCGAAGGCAAGTGCATCCTGATTTCCGGTCACGACCTGAAAGATCTCTACAACCTGCTGAAACAGACCGAAGGCACCGGCGTTAACGTCTACACCCACGGTGAAATGCTGCCCGCGCACGGCTACCCGGAGCTGCGCAAGTTTACGCATCTGATCGGTAACTACGGCAGCGGCTGGCAGAACCAGCAGGTGGAGTTCGCCCGCTTCCCGGGCCCTATCGTAATGACCTCTAACTGCATCATCGACCCTACCGTGGGCGCGTATGACGACCGCATCTGGACGCGCAGCATCGTAGGCTGGCCGGGCGTGAGCCACCTCGAAGGCGACGATTTCGGTCCCGTTATCGCCCAGGCGCAGCAGATGGCGGGCTTCCCGTACAGCGAGATCCCGCACCTGATCACCGTCGGCTTCGGTCGTGAAACACTGCTGGGCGCCGCTGATTCGCTGATCGATCTCGTCAGCCGTGAAAAGCTGCGCCACATTTTCCTCGTCGGCGGCTGCGACGGCGCGCGCGGCGAGCGTAACTACTTCACCGACTTCGCCACCCACGTGCCGGAAGACTGCCTGATCCTGACCCTGGCGTGCGGCAAATACCGTTTCAACAAGCTGGACTTCGGCGACATCGAAGGCCTGCCGCGCCTGATCGATGCGGGCCAGTGTAACGACGCTTACTCGGCCATCATTCTGGCGGTCACTCTGGCGGAGAAACTGGGCTGCGGCGTGAACGACCTGCCGCTGTCGCTGGTGCTGTCATGGTTTGAGCAGAAAGCGATTGTCATCCTGCTGACCCTGCTTTCTCTCGGCGTAACCAACATCGTGACTGGCCCGACCGCACCAGGCTTCCTGACGCCGGACCTGCTGGCGGTGCTGAACGAGAAATTCGGTCTGCGTTCCGTGACCAACGTTGAAGATGACATGAAGCAGCTGCTGAGCGCGTAAGGAGTAACTCATGACCATGCCAACCTCACAATGTCCGTGGCGGATGCAGGTTCATCACATCCATCAGGAGACGCCGGATGTGTGGACGCTGTCGCTGCTGTGCCATGACTACTATCCGTACCGTGCAGGCCAGTATGCGCTGGTTAGCGTTCGCAACTCGGCGGACACCCTGCGCGCCTACACGATCTCCTCCACGCCGGGCGTGAGCGAGTACATTACGCTCACCGTCCGTCGCATTGACGACGGCGCAGGCTCCCAGTGGCTGACACGTGACGTGAAGCGCGGAGATTATATCTGGCTGTCTGACGCGCAGGGTGACTTCACCTGTGACGACAAAGCAGACGATAAATTCCTGCTGCTGGCGGCGGGCTGTGGCGTAACGCCAATTATGTCGATGCGCCGCTGGCTGGCGAAAAATCGCCCGCAGGCCGACGTGCAGGTGATCTTCAGCGTGCGTTCACCGGAAGATGTCATTTTTGCCGAGGAGTGGCGTGATTATCCGGTGACGCTGGTGGCGGAGCACAACGCGACCCACGGTTTTGTGCCCGGTCGCCTGAGCCGCGAGCTGCTGCAAAGCGTGCCGGATATGGCGAACCGCACCGTGATGACCTGCGGCCCGGCGCCGTACATGGATATCGTCGAGAAAGAGGTGAAAGCGCTTGGCGTGACCCGCTTCTTCAAAGAGCAGTTCTTCACCCCGGTGGCGGAAGCGGTAACCAGCGGCGTTAAGTTCACCAAACTTCAGCCAGCGCAAACCTTCTTTGGCCGCGTGGGCACTACGCTGCTGGAGGCGCTGGAAAGTAACAAGGTGCCGGTGGTAGCAGCCTGCCGTGCAGGCGTCTGCGGTTGCTGTAAGACGAAAGTGGTCTCCGGTGACTACACCGTCACCAGCACCATGACGCTGTCCGACGCCGAAATTGCCGAGGGTTACGTGCTGGCGTGTTCGTGTCATCCGCAGGGTGATCTGGTTCTCGCATAAACGGTAAACCATTCACCTGTAGGCCCGGTAAGCGTCAGCGCCACCGGGCTTTTTTTGTCGGGTGGCACTGCGTTTACCCGACCTACCACGACATTACCGCCACGCGGGCGCTTTCCCTACCGCGTACCGCCCTGCCCCTAAAAACGCCACCGCCAGCGAACCGATAAAGAAGTACACCAGGCTTTCAATCGCCCATGCACCTACCTTATCGAGGGCGAGCGTTTCCCCCACGCCCACCATCAGCCACGCCACGATCATCGTAAACGCCAGCACCAGCGCGGCCGGACGCGTGAAGAGCCCAACAATAATCAGGATCGGTGCCACTACTTCGCCAATCAACACGCCGTAGGCGATAAACCCCGGCAACCCCTTTTCCACCAGCATGCCGCTGATGAACCCCACGCCACCAAAAAGCTTATGCAGCCCGTGAAACAGCATCAGCCCGCCAACGGCAAGTCGTAACAAGAGTTTGCCAAGATCGTCGCATGATAGCTTTTCATTAACAGCAATTAACAATGATTTAACCATTTGAAATGATTCCTGTTTTCATCCTAAGTATCACCAGATTATGCCGAATAATTGCGCAGGAAAACCACCTTTAATTAAGGGGCAATAAGCAGGCAATACAGTGACTTTCTTCTAAGCTTGTAAGCGATATCACAAAAAGGAGACGGACAACCATGAAACACACCGTGGCTGCATATATAGCAAAAACCCTCGAACAGGCTGGCGTGAAACGTATCTGGGGCGTGACCGGCGATTCCCTGAACGGACTCAGCGACAGCCTCAACAAGATGAAGACCATCGAATGGATGCCCACCCGCCATGAAGAGGTTGCCGCCTTCGCCGCAGGTGCTGAAGCACAGCTCACGGGCGAGCTGGCCGTTTGCGCCGGATCCTGCGGGCCGGGCAACCTGCATCTGATTAACGGCCTGTTCGACTGTCACCGTAACCATGTGCCGGTGCTGGCGATTGCCGCCCATATCCCCTCTTCGGAAATCGGCAGCGGCTATTTTCAGGAAACGCATCCGCAGGAGCTGTTCCGTGAATGCAGCCACTATTGCGAGCTGGTTTCATCCCCGGAGCAGATCCCGCAGGTGCTGGCGATTGCCATGCGTAAAGCCGTGCTGAACCGCGGCGTATCGGTGGTCGTCATCCCGGGCGATGTGGCGCTCAAGGCTGCGCCAGAAGGGGCCAGCACCCACTGGTATCACGCCCCGCAGCCCGTGGTAACGCCTGCTGAAGAGGAGCTGAAAAAGCTGGCCCAGCTGCTGCGTTACTCCAGCAACATCGCCCTGATGTGCGGCAGCGGCTGCGCGGGCGCGCATAAAGAACTCCTCGAATTTGCCGGGAAGCTGAAAGCGCCGATTGTCCACGCCCTGCGCGGCAAAGAGCACGTCGAGTACGACAACCCTTACGACGTGGGGATGACCGGGCTGATCGGTTTTTCAAGCGGCTTCCACACGATGATGAACGCCGACACGCTGATCCTGCTCGGTACCCAGTTCCCGTACCGCCCGTTCTACCCGGCGGATGCGAAAATCATTCAGATTGATATCAACCCGGCCAGCATCGGCGCGCACAGCAAGGTCGATATGGCGCTGGTGGGCGACATCAAATCTACCCTTGCAGCACTGCTGCCGCTTCTCGAAGAGAAAACCGACCGCACGTTCCTTGATAAAGCCCTGAGTGACTATCGCGATGCCCGCAAGGGGCTGGACGACCTCGCCAAACCGAGCGACAAAGCCATTCACCCGCAGTATCTGGCGCAGCAGATCAGCCATTTCGCGGACGACGATGCCATCTTTACCTGCGACGTGGGCACGCCAACGGTCTGGGCCGCACGCTATCTGAAGATGAACGGCAAACGCCGTCTGCTCGGCTCGTTCAACCACGGCTCGATGGCCAACGCCATGCCGCAGGCGCTGGGCGCAAAAGCGACGGCCCCCGAGCGTCAGGTGGTGGCGATGTGCGGCGACGGCGGGTTCAGCATGCTGATGGGGGATTTCCTGTCGGTGGTGCAGATGAAGCTCCCGCTGAAAATCGTGGTCTTCAACAACAGCGTGCTGGGCTTTGTGGCGATGGAGATGAAGGCCGGGGGTTACCTGACGGACGGCACAGAGCTGCACGACACCAACTTCGCGCGCATCGCCGAGGCCTGCGGCATTACCGGTATTCGCGTGGAGAAAGCCTCTGAGGTGGATGAAGCCCTGCAGCGCGCCTTCTCCATCGACGGTCCGGTGCTGGTGGATGTCGTCGTCGCCAAAGAAGAGCTGGCGATCCCGCCGCAGATCAAGCTGGAACAGGCCAAAGGCTTTAGCCTGTATATGCTGCGCGCCATCATCAGCGGGCGCGGTGACGAGGTGATCGAACTGGCAAAAACCAACTGGCTCAGGTAAAACATCTGGCATCGCCTTTTTAATAATAAGGACATGCCATGATCGATTTACGCAGTGATACCGTTACCCGCCCGAGCCGCGCCATGCTCGAAGAGATGATGGCCGCCCCGGTCGGGGACGACGTCTACGGCGATGACCCGACGGTCAACGAGCTGCAGCGCTACGCGGCTGAACTGAGCGGCAAGGAAGCGGCCCTGTTCCTGCCCACCGGCACGCAGGCTAACCTGGTCGCGCTGCTCAGCCACTGCGAGCGCGGTGAAGAGTACATTGTCGGCCAGGGTGCACATAACTACCTGTATGAAGCAGGCGGCGCGGCGGTGCTCGGCAGCATTCAGCCGCAGCCGATTGACGCCGCGCCGGACGGTTCTTTGCCGCTCGATAAGGTCGCCGCGAAAATCAAAGCCGACGATATTCACTTCGCCCGCACCAGACTGCTCAGCCTCGAAAACACCCACAACGGCAAAGTGCTGCCGCGCGAATACCTGAAAGCGGCCTGGGAGTTTACCCGCGAGCGCAAGCTCGGGCTGCACGTGGACGGCGCGCGTATCTTTAACGCCGTGGTCGCGTACGGCTGCGAACTGAAAGAGATCACGCAATACTGCGACTCGTTCACCATCTGCCTCTCTAAAGGTCTGGGCACGCCGGTGGGCTCTCTGCTGGTCGGTAACGCAGACTACATCAAGCGTGCCAACCGCTGGCGTAAGATGACCGGCGGCGGCATGCGTCAGGCGGGTATTCTGGCGGCTGCCGGACTGTATGCCCTGAAAAACAACGTGGCGCGCCTGAAGGACGATCACGACAACGCCGCGTGGATGGCGGCGCAGCTGCGCGAGATTGGTGCCGACGTGATGCGTCACGACACCAACATGCTGTTCGTGCGCGTCGGAGATGAGCACGCCGCTGCGCTGGGTGAGTTTATGAAATCACGTGGCGTGCTGATCAACGCCTCATCTGTCGTGCGCCTGGTCATGCACCTTGACGTGAGCCGCGAACAGCTGGCGGACGTGGTGAAACACTGGCAGGCGTTTTTACAGCGATAAGGAGCATCACGTGCCGCAACGCATTCTGGTGCTCGGCGCCAGCGGGTACATCGGTCAGCATCTCACCGCGGCGTTAAGCCAGCGGGGACACCAGGTGCTGGCAGCGGCACGCAACACCGAACGCCTGCAAAAACTCAGTTTGCCAGGCGTCACCTGCCACAACGTTGACCTCAACTGGCCGAAGGAACTTCCCGCGCTGCTGGACGGGGTCGACACGCTTTACTACCTGGTGCACAGCATGGGCGAAGGCGGGGATTTTATCGCCCACGAGCGTCAGGTGGCGATGAACGTCCGCGATGCCCTGCTGCAAACGCCGGTGAAGCAGGTGATCTTTTTAAGCTCTCTCCAGGCACCTGAACACGAGCAGTCCGATCACCTGCGCGCCCGCCAACTGACGGCTGAAACCCTGCGCGGAGCAAATATCCCCGTCACCGAACTGCGGGCCGGGATTATTGTCGGCGCGGGCTCCGCCGCCTTCGAAGTGATGCGCGATATGGTCTACAACCTGCCGGTACTCACGCCGCCGCGCTGGGTCCGTTCGCGCACCACGCCGATTGCGCTGGAGAATCTCCTGCATTATCTGGTGGCCCTGCTGGATCACCCGGCGGCGCAACACCGCGTGCTGGAAGCCGCTGGCCCCGAAGTCCTGAGCTATCAGGAGCAGTTCGAACATTTCATGCGCGTCAGCGGCCGCCGCCGCTGGCTGATCCCTATCCCCTTTCCAACCCGCTGGATTTCGGTGTGGTTTCTGAATGTGATCACCTCGGTACCGCCGACGACCGCGAAAGCGCTGATCCAGGGGCTGAAGCACGATCTGCTGGCGGACGATCGCGCGCTGCGGGCGCTCATTCCTCAGGATTTGATCCGCTTTGACGATGCCGTGCGCAATACGCTGAAAGAGGAAGAGCAGCTGGTGAACTCCAGCGACTGGGGCTACGACGCCCAGGCCTTTGCCCGCTGGCGGCCGGAGTATGGCTACTACCCGAAACAGGCAGGATGCACGGTGAAAACGTCCGCCAGCCTTGCAGAGCTGTGGGAGGTCGTGAACCAGATCGGTGGCAAAGAACGCTACTTCTTCGGCAATATTCTCTGGCAAACGCGCGGCGCGATGGATCTGCTGGTAGGCCATCGTCTGGCGAAAGGCCGCCCGGCGCACCCGTATCTTGAGGTGGGCGATACGGTAGACAGCTGGAAGGTGATCATCGTCGAGCCGGAAAAACAGCTGGCGCTGCTGTTTGGCATGAAAGCGCCTGGGCTGGGCCGACTCTGCTTTACGCTGAAGGATAAAGGCGATCGCCGGGAACTGGACGTCCGCGCCTGGTGGCATCCGCACGGGATGCCGGGTCTGTTCTACTGGTTATTGATGATCCCCGCACACCTGTTTATCTTCCGCGGAATGGCAAAACGTATTGCGCAACTGGCAGAACAAAAGGCGGAAAAGAAGTAAATAAAACTCTTATTCTTTCACCTTTCCCATTGCAACACGTCGTAATTCACGAAAGAATGCGCACGAAATTCTTTTTCAACACAGTGGATTGATATGAAGGTACTGGTTACCGGGGCGACCAGCGGCTTAGGCCGAAATGCGGTCGAGTTTCTGCGCAACAAAGGCATCAGCGTCAGGGCCACCGGTCGCAACGAGGCGATGGGTAAGCTGCTGCAAAAAATGGGCGCAGAATTTGTCCATGCCGACCTGACGGAGCTGGTCTCCTCTCAGGCGAAAGTGATGCTCGCCGGTATTGACACGCTGTGGCACTGCTCCAGTTTCACCTCCCCGTGGGGTACCCAGGAAGCTTTTGACCTCGCCAACGTGCGCGCCACGCGCCGTCTGGGCGAATGGGCCGTTGCCTGGGGCGTGCGTAATTTCATTCATATCTCCTCCCCGTCACTCTATTTCGACTATCACCACCATCGTGACGTGCAGGAAGATTTCCGTCCGGCTCGCTTTGCCTGTGAGTTTGCCCGCAGCAAGGCGGCCAGTGAAGAGGTGATTGACCTGCTGGCGCAGTCGAACCCGCATACCCGCTTTACGGTGCTGCGCCCGCAGAGCCTGTTCGGGCCGCACGACAAAGTGTTTATTCCGCGTCTGGCGCAGATGATGCACCACTACGGTAGCGTGCTGCTGCCGCGCGGCGGCGATGCGCTGGTGGATATGACCTATTACGAAAACGCCGTCCACGCCATGTGGCTGGCGAGCCAGCCGGACTGCGATAAGCTGATTTCCGGTCGCGCCTACAACATCACCAACGGCGAGCACTGCACGCTTCGCAGCATTGTGCAGCGGCTGATCGACGAGCTGCAGATCGACTGTCGCATTCGTTCCGTCCCCTACCCGATGCTGGACATGATCGCCCGCAGCATGGAGCGTTTTGGCAGTAAATCCGCCAAAGAGCCTGCGTTGACGCATTACGGCGTATCGAAGCTTAACTTTGATTTCACGCTGGATATTTCGCGAGCGGAGAATGAGCTGGGGTATAAACCGATTGTGACGCTGGATGAAGGGATTGTGCGCACGGCGGCGTGGCTGCGGGATCATGGGAAATTGCACCGGTAAGCACCCAGCCCCATGTAGGCCGGGTAAGCGCAGCGCCACCCGGCAAAAAACAGAACTCTGCGGCCTGATGCCCTCACCCCGGCCCTCTCCCACTGTACGGTCCGGGGACATAGTGAACACTTGTTCGGGGACATGGTAGACACTTACAACTAAGGCATAAGAACCCGTTTATGGAGTCGCTTATGCCCTGGGATGCGAGAGATACCATGTCATTACGTACCGGGTTTGTTTTGTTCGCCTCGCAGGACGGGGCGAACATCCGTTCCCTCTGCCGTCGCTTCGGCATTTCACCTGCCACCGGCTATAAGTGGCTTCGTCGCTGGGCGGAGGAAGGTGCCGCCGGCCTTCAGGACCGCCCGCGCATACCGCACCATTCCCCGAACCGCTCATCTGACGACATCACGGCCCTGCTGCGTATGGCCCATGACCGCCATCAACGCTGGGGGGCACGCAAAATAAAGCGCTGGCTCGAAGACCAGGGGCACACCATGCCCGCCTTCAGCACCGTCCATAACCTGATGGCCCGCCATGGCCTGCTGCCGGGCACTTCACCGGGCATTCCCGCCACGGGACGGTTCGAACACAACGCGCCGAACCGCCTCTGGCAGATGGATTTAAGGGCCACTTTCCCTTCGGCGGTGGCCGCTGCCATCCGCTCACCCTGCTGGACGACCACTCCCGTTTTTCCCTGTGCCTGGCGCACTGTAACGATGAACGGCGCGAGACCGTGCAGCAGCAGCTGGTCAGCGTGTTTGAACGCTACGGCCTGCCGGACCGGATGACAATGGACAACGGCTCACCGTGGGGAGACACCACCGGCACCTGGACAGCGCTGGAGCTGTGGCTGATGCGCCTGGGTATCCGGGTGGGGCACTCCCGGCCGTATCATCCGCAGACGCAGGGCAAGCTGGAGCGTTTTCACCGCAGCCTGAAGGCAGAGGTGCTGCAGGGGAAGTGGTTCGCGAGCGAGGGTGAGCTGCAGCGCGCCTTCGACCACTGGCGGACGGTCTATAACCTTGAACGCCCGCATGAGGCGCTGGATATGGCGGTACCGGGCTCGCGGTATAAGCCATCTGCACGACAGTACAGTGGCACCATGACGCCACCGGAATACGATGAGGGCGTGATGGTCAGGAAAGTGGATATCAGCGGAAAGCTGAGCGTGAAAGGGGTAAGTCTGAGCGCAGGCAAGGCGTTCAGGGGAGAACGGGTCGGGCTGAAGGAGACGCAGGATGACGGCTGCTATGAAGTGTGGTGGTACAGCACGAAAGTGGGGGTGATCAACCTGAAGAAAAAGTCGATCACCATGGGTAAAGGATGTTAAAAAGTGTTCACCATGTCCCCGAACACCTGTCTACCTGAAGTTCGTTCCTACATGTGCGCTCTCTTTTCCTGGGGTATGAAGTCTGATAAATCGCCTGTTATGGATGTTGTACAAAGCAAGTTTGATATCCCTTTTAACCCTGTTACTGCCATTCCTACACTTGCTTGTGAGAGCTACGTAGGTGAGCGCTACCTGTCTTTTGATGAGCTGGGTCAGCTACTGAAAGATGCGCATTCAGGCGAACACTTCATACATGACATAAGTGTGTTTTTAAAGCTTGTTTTCTTTTGTTGTGGTCAACGTCCATACGAAATACTGGCAGCAAAAAAAGAACATTATAATCGGGATGCGCAGTTACTTTCGATCCCTCCTGAAATTGCAAAAACAAAAAAATGGTATCACATCGCTTTAAGCCCCAGCGCGATAGAATTAATTGATGAAATGTGTTTGCGTTATCCTGAAAGTGAATACCTTTTCCCTGATATACGTTATGAATCAAAAATGGAGGGATGGATTACAAAAGAGAAGGAAGGAACCCTGAAAAAGAACTCTGTAAAACCCACTCCTTTCATATCAACAAGTATTCTCAGTGAAAATATTCGTCGTGAGCGTGTTGATATGCAATCATTTACGCCACGCGATTTCCGTCGAACTTTTAAAACCCTCGGAGGACAAATAAAACTGTCAAAGGAAATCAGGGACCGCATTCAGAATCATAATAAAAGTGACGTGTCTTCTAAACACTATGATCGCTATGATTACTTTGAAGAGAAGATGGAAGCGGTTTTGAAATGGGAATCTGTTTTACTGAATTTAATAAATTAAAAATATTAATGCAGGCATTAATATTCACCATCTAAATAGGTAACATCTAGGTAATCAAAAGCAACCCATAAACTGCATATCATTTGAACTGGATCATTAAAAATATCTATCCACCTCATATCTTAGAGCTTTCACTTACAAGAGAACTCTAAATTGAACGATATTTATTTTTACAAACCGGATGATAAGATTAAATACATCAATGAATGTGATTTATGGGTTATCGCCAGGCTAGTTGATGTAGTTAATGAGAAGAAGGAAGTTAAACAGTGGATGGAACCTTTCTGGCTATCTACCTCCGATCAAAAAGGTATTGCAATATTTGTTTCACGGCTGTATGCGGAAATATTAGTGCAATATATGCAAAGGAATAATGAACGATGGAAAGTCTATCCACTTAATAATTTTGACATTCAAGAAATGATGGTTAATTGTAAAAAATTAACCAATAACAGCAGGTACAACTTTATTTATTCATTTGGATTCTGGAGTGATAGCGAGGGTAACTTAATTAATAAAAAATATTGTTTAAGCCAGTGCCTTGCAGTTGAGGGGTTCACTGTTGACAGCAGATATGAGGGTGATGAAGACATTGTAATAAGATTCAGTAAAGAAACATTGAATTTTATCTATTCATGCTGGAACAATAAAATCAGTGATAGCGCTGACTACAGGAAATATCTTGAGTCAGTTAATGAACTTGATGATGTAATCTGCAAGAAAGAAGCAATCCTTGCTCTCGAAAATATCAATTCGGCAGAAACCAATAGAGATTTCAATCCTGACATTGCAACAATATGGTCTATGCCGGAACAAAAATGGATTTACTCAAATTTAAATAACCCTATCAATTAAAGGATTAAAAAAATGGCTACGGGATATTTTTTAACGGTTGGTGATAAGACAACTTGCGGGGGCAGAATAATAACAGGCTGTGAAAATCATTCATTTTATGGACGCGCCACTGCAAGGAATGGAGATAAATACATTTGTGGTGAAGATGGAAAAATTTACCATATTGCTGGCGGCATACCAAATTATATAATTCATGGAGTAAGTGCTGCGGGAACCCTACACAGCAGAGGTACGTGCGGCTGCAAGTGCCGCTTCATCCCCTCTAACTGGAATGATAGCTATAACTTCGAATCTGAAAGTAAACTGCAATCAGCCAGGCCAGCACCAAAACCTGTTGCCAGCGCCAAGCCTGAAGTTCAGCCGAAAACCGTTGCACAACCTGCTCCAGCCCCAGCTCCAGTAGCCCCCAGCGAGCCAAGAATCCCTGTAGATGCGGGTTACTGCATTCTTCCCTATGGCGGATCTGCTCCGGCGTTTGATCGCTATATTTTCGATAATCCACCAGCGGGTACACGCGAACTATATCGTTCACTGAAGACGAATGTTTCACGAAAAGCAGGTTCTATCTTCCTTCTGGTTGATCCTGATAAGCAGGACAGCAAGCAGATAGAGCATATGAAAGCAGCACAGGAGAAGTTAGATAAAGCATTAGCCCCTCTGACAGACCAACAGGCCCGCTTCCTCTATAAAAATAAAGATACTGTTGAAATGTTTGCAGCCGCCGCCAGTACAGCAAACAACGTGTACAGTTATTCTGGACAAGCTACAGAAGCCGCTAAACGTTACTTTGAAAGAGTTGAGAAAATTCTCAAAGAGATCGAAACAACCTACAAAAATCAGTACCTCACCAGTGGCACACTGATCGGCGAACAATTTTATGTTGAAAGAGGAAGGTTGTTTAAGGAACTTGATAGCGTTCTGAAAATGTTCATGAAGCATCGCTTCATGTTCAATCAATATGCAGACCTGAAATCAGCCCTGGGCCTTTCAACCCATTCCATAACACATCGGTGGGATGAAACAGGTGTCGGAGATATCGAGGGCTACGCTACTCATATTGAGAAACTTGCAAAGTACATCAAATTGATGGACGTGGCAGGAAAAATCGGAGTTGGTTTATCTGCCCTTGATACTGCTTCAAAAATTACAGAAGCTTGCGCAGTGGGCCGGGATTGTGCAAAAACTGCTTTTACCTCGATTGGTGAGTTTTCAGGTAGTATGTTTGGTGGGATGGTAGCTTCACAATTAATTGATAAAGGAGCTGCAACTGCCGTCTGCTCATTAGTTCTGGGAGCTGCAACCGTTGAAGCAGGTGGTGCGGGAGCTTTGCTTTGTACGATAGGCGTAGCTGGAGGAATTGGGTATGGTAGCGATAAATTTTTTGGTTCTACCTTCGGTAGTGTTGGAGAGTATCTTGGTAAGATGCTTGGCTTATATGAGATAACAAGTGATGAATAACTTACAGTACGCTATAGCATATACTGGTATTATAGCTATGCTGTTGTGCATAATCAGCGCTATTCTAGGGAGAGTAAACCGTAAATATTACAAAGAAATTTGCGCCTTATATAAAGAAAAGTATGGTAAACTTCCTTGGATGACTCAAATATATGACAACATTAACAGTTTATATGTTAAATCCGCTTACGGCTTTCGGATGGATTTTATTTTCAGACCATTGATATGGAATAAGAAATCTAGTTCTTCCCAAAATGATGATAAAGATTTCATTCGTGGATTACCTTTACGACTCAGAAAACCATTCTATATAGAATACGGCATAACAGTTACGGCATTTTCGTTTATGGTGGTATTAGGAATATTAGTGCTGATTGATAAATATATCTAGACCCTTAATTCAATAAAAAAGCCCTGCGGGGCTTTTTTATTGATATATCTATTTTATAAAATTCAAGACATTCCTTTTCTGGATTATAATTTTTTATTTATATGATTTTCAGATGAATTATTATTAGATAACAATCACATATTTTTATCGCCTTCCGTAACAAAATCCCTCCCGCAAACATTCGAACGTATGCATTACCTCATCAATGATTTAAGGGTATTCATTCATGGTAAATATAGTTCATTGGGGATTATTACCCTTTATACAATATTCCTGCCTTGCCTGACTTTGGTAGTATAGGCGAACCATTTGTTCGTGGAACAGCAGGTACACTGGTTGGTGACTGGGGGGATATGGCCTCTTATGGTTGGTTAGGAACATATTCAAACGGCATGTTTGCCTATGACTACCTTTCTCGAACTCATGCAAATGATGTTACAGTCAGAGGATGTAGTCTATCAAATCACATTGACTATTATGATATCTCATTTATAAACACTAACACCTTTCCTATCACTGCTCTTTTATAAATTTTTTATGCAATAAAATGCATAATCCAGGAGCACCTCTTAAATTGGCTTCTGAAATTTGAACTTTTCCTTGAACTTCAAATAAGTTGGTTGATTAAAATTATAACTAAACCATTGTTTTCATAAAAATTTTTTTTTAGCTTTGCTTCTTCTCTGCCCTCTCCCACAGGGAGAGGGTGCAAACACTAAAACGGCAACCTTTCGGTTGCCGTTTGCTTTTACAGAGCCGTCCAGGCATCAGACCATGCCAGGCCTGCGCCTGGTTCATAGTATGCCGGAGCGTTGTTACACCAGCCGCTGTACGGGAACGGTTTGCACTGGAACAGTTTACCGTGGTTGTTCACGATATCGCCTGCGTTGTACTTGCTGTTCGCGCTCCACGCGGCGTAAGACGCGTCGTCTTGAGACGGCGTGGCCGCTTTCGCCTTCACGTTCAGCAGGTAAGACGTGGTGCTGCTCAGTTCGCCATCGCTGACGGTGAGGCTGATTTCAATCTGCTGAGCCGTCGCCGCTTCTGGCGCCTTGAAGGTCACCACCGCTTTATCCTGACCGGTGACGGTCTGACCATCCTGTGAACGCCAGGTGTAGGTCAGCTTGTTGCCATCAGCATCAGTAGAACCTTCCGCGCTCAGAGAGACCTGCGCACCGGCATCAACCGCACCGATTGGACCTGCAATCTGCGCTACAGGGGCGTGGTTCACGACTGCCGGAGTTTCATCCGGTACTGGCGCTGGTGCTGGTGCTGGCGTTTCATCTTCAGCTGGCGTTGGCGTGACGGGTTTTTCATCCGGCGTAGTGGCAGAACCATCGTCGTTAATGATGTTCACGTTATAGAACTTCTTAACGCAGTTGGTGTAGTCACCCTCTTTGAACGCGCTGAATGGCGTCTGGTAGCCCACCAGCTGGCAAGAGTAGGTCTTACCGTCTGGCGTATCGGCGCTCCATCCCCAGTCCTGTTCCCAGTAAATCTTCAGCGCGCCGGCACCGCCTTCATCGAACTGCTTCATGTTGGCGCAGCCCAGCACTTCATTTGCCGGAACAGGCACTTTCAGGTAGTTCGCGAACTCTTTGTAGTACTTGATGCGGTTCTGAGACTGCGCGATTTCAGTCGGGCCGCCGCACTCGACGCCGCCGTTGATGATCTGGGTGGTCACGCCAAAGCCCGGTACCAGACCGTTGGCCTTATCGTGATCGTTCGGCTGCCAGGTTCCGTCGATCACCTGCAACATGCTTGGTTTTGGCGGCTGCGGATAGGCGAAGAAGAAGATAGCACTCGCCAGATTCAGCCAGGTGTCGGCCACCAGTTCAGGCTTGTCCAACAGGGTACGGACAGTACCAAACATCGCTTCAGAGAAGGGACCGTAGTTGTAGTTGTAAGACAGTTGTTTAGCACCGCGGCCGAAGTAGCTTACGAAATCACCGTCTTTGTCTTTCCCGCATGGCCAGGTCTGCCCCTGCCAGATGTCCGGATTACATTCGCCGTTATAGCCGCCCTTCTGACCTTCAGTCCAGCCCATTTCGCGGACGTGAACCAGCGCCTGACGCCATTCAGCTTCCGGACGCCAGCTTTCGTGGCCGCCGGTTTCCTGCGCAAAGTGGGCAAACATGGTTGCCAGCTCTTTACGACAGATGGCGTCGCTGTCGCGACCGTCGTTGTAGGTCTTACACAGCGCCGGGAATTTACCCACCGCTTTCAGGAAGTTGCTGTAGGTATAGGACTGCGCACGCATCGGGAACAGGTATTCCCAGTCGCTGGCCTTCACGATCCCTTCAACGCGCTTCACGTTTTCCGGGTTCGCCGCACGGCCTGGCTCAATCATTTCGACCTGAGCATTGTCCAGCGTCTGGATGGTCTCTTTTACGGAGGCCATCAGCGGGAAGCTGGTAAGCTCTTTTTCCTTCTTCGCCAGATCGCTGGCTTTCATGGTGTACGGTTCACTGGTGGTCGCTTGCAGCGAAGCAGCCTGCGCCATAAACGGGGCTACGCATGCGCCAGCAACGAGTACACTCAGTAACGTCCTTTTGTTCATTTCTGTATTCCTGTAAATAGAAGTTAAATTAAAAATCCCGGCTTATGTATTAATCCGTTAATAAATAAACCACAGACAGCTGTTTTCACTTTTCGAAGAACACCCTCGGGAATTCTTCAAAAATAAAAAACATTAATATTGCGCCGCTAGTTTCAACTGCTGATATTTCGCCCAGACTTTATGAGCATATTTCATCCGTTGCGGATAATTCTCTTTTTTCAAACCGGCGTTATAGGCGCCTACCGCCTCCCAGTTATAGCCATAAACTTTAATCATTCCGGACAGGATGGACGCGCCCACCATGATGGAGGTACAGGGTTCGGTCATTAGCCGGTACTCATCAATCCCCCTGCTCTCCAGCGCCGTAAAATGCGAACTGTTTATTTGCATTAGCCCGACATCGCGTGTGCCGTCGTGGTTTTGGCCCACCGCATACGGATTCATTCCGGATTCAACATTGGCGATGGCATACAATAAATAAGGATCGACATGATAATAATGCGCCGCTTTATCCCAACAGTTTGCCAGTGCGCTTTGGCTTATTATCAATAACAACAACATTAATTTTTTCATTTTTACCTGCTGACAGTTTTGGTAATTTCTCCTTGCCCACATCCTGTAAAATGAATTTTGAATCGCTCACCACCCTCGGAAGAGAGCGGTGAGCGTTTATCGGGTTAGATTATTTGCAGTCGGTTGATGGACCTTCTTTCACCCATACATCGCTGTTAGCCGGGTTATCACCACGGGTCCACCATTTGGCACGGTAAACGTTGCCCTGGTAGGTTGTGGTTTCGCCGCCGTTGTAGACCAGGTCAGAACGCCAGTTCATCTTCACGTTGCTGACCAGTTCCCATGCATCCACACCGAAGCCAGGCTTGTTGCCCTGCGTCCAGTACTTCGCTTTCCACACCAGATGATCGGCACTTACGGTGTCGCCATTGTTGTAGATTTTGCTGGCATCCCACGCTGCATATTTGCTGGCGTTAGCATCGACAGGATTGTCGCAGCTACCGGTTGCAGAGCCTTCGTCAGATGGTGGTGTAACGTCGTCCGCTGGAGGCGTCACATCATCAGCCGGTGGCGTAACATCATCAGCCGGTGGCGTAACGTCAGCCGGTTTCGGATTCACGGTAACCTGCACGTTAGACTGCACGCTGGTTTTACCGTCGCCGATAACCACACTCAGGGTGTAAGTAGACGTAGAGGCCACATCTGGCGCAGTGATACTCACGTTCGCGGTATCAGTACCGGTGGCGTGCATGTCCGCTGGTACGCTCCAGGCGTAGGTCAGCACGTCACCGTCAGGATCCACAGCCTGCGCATGCAGGGCGTAGGTTTCACCCGCCTGCAGCGTGACAGCTTCCATCTGGTTTACCACCGGCGCCTGGTTCGCTTTTGGCGCTTTGTTCACAACCTGCACATCAATCGCGTTACTCAGGCCTTTAGCGTCAGTCACCGTCAGGCGGAACACCAGAGTCTGGTCGGACGTCGCGGCTGCAATATTAAAGGTCGCTTTCGCTTTGGTGCTGTTGGTGATAGTGACCGATGGGCCAGAAACCTGAGTCCATTTATGGGTAATCGCATCACCATCTGGATCGCTGGAAGCAGAACCATCGAGCGTAACGGTCGCCGGGCCAGAGATGTTCTGGTCAGCAGATGACGCGATTGGCGCGTGGTTGGTTACAACCGGGTCGACCGGAGCAGAACCGCCCATCAGGCTCTCGTTCATCGCGTTCAGGATATCGCCGGTGTCAGAATCGATTGACCATGCGAAGAGACCGCCCAGGTTATTCGCCAGAACGTACTTGCCTTTTGCCGTTGTTGAACGCGCGTCCTCATAAGAGATCAGATCGCCCGTAGATTTGTTGAACACATAAGGTGCTTCAGCGGTTGCGTCGTAACCGGATTCCCAGCCTGGCTTGCCTTTGTATTCGTTAACAATCTGACGGTAGTCAACCACGCCCGGTTCCCAGGTGCCTTTCACCATACCGGTTGCGGTACCGGTGAATGGATTGTCGCCGGTGTAACCATGCACGCCGGTCCAGCCGCGGCCATACATACCTGCACCCACGACGATTTTGCCTGGCTGCACGCCCTGCTGAAGCAGCGCGTTAACGCCGTTTTCGGTCGTATAGTTGGTATCAGGTCGCCATGCCGGTGCACGCAGCGCAGCCTGGTGGCCCAGGTCGGTGTTGCTCCAGCCGCCGTAGAAGTCATAGCTCATCAGGAAAATGTGGTCGAGATACTGTTGAGCGGTGGTGTAATCCACATCTTCAATTTTATCTTTACCGGCACCGATGGCACTTGTCAGTTCATAGGTACGACCAGTCTGCGCAGACAGTTCGTTCAGCATGGTGCGCAGATCGTGCATAAGCGCGGTATAGGTCGCTTTATCCTGCTGCGGATTGCCTTTGGTCTCAGTTACGCCGCCGCCGCCCGGGAATTCCCAGTCGATATCCACACCGTCAAAGAATTTCCAGGTTTGCAGGAACTCTTTAACAGAAGAGACGAAGCGTGCGCGAATGGCAGGGTCGCCCATGTGGTAGAACGGATCGGACAGGGTCCAGCCACCGATGGAAGGCAGCACTTTCAGGTCTGGATGCGCTTTTTTCAGCGCCATCAGCTGGCCAAAGTTACCTTTGTACGGGTCGTCCCAGTTAGAAACGCCAGACTGCGGTTTTTGCAGCGCAGCCCACGGATCGTGGATCGCCACGGTAAAGTCCGGGCGGGCCCTGGCAGTCACGCTGAAGCACTTCGAAGCTGTTACCGCCTTCAACGGTTTTCAGGCCGTCGTTGATGCCGTCACCGCCACAGATTGGAATGAAGCCGTACAGGATATGGTTCAGGTTAGCTGCGGGGATTTTATCAACCGGGAAGTTACGACCGTACACGCCCCATTCAGGGAAATAGGCCGCAACCACTTTGTCGGTGTGCTTAGCGAAGGTTTTGTTGTTCTCCTGCATCGGCGCATTTAGCGGCAGCAGGTGGCTACCGTCGGTATCTGCAACGATGATCAGCTTGCTGGCGCTCTTCGTGCAGCCGCTGGTATTACAGAGTTCAACCTGCTCCTGATAACGTCCGCCCTTTTTCACCTTGAAGGTCGCAGAGCCGTTCGCGCTGCCCGCCCCTGTCCAGACGGTTTTACCATCCAGCAGTACTTTTGCAGAGGTTGGTGCATCACCGCTCCAGACGTTCCACTCGACTTTCACATCCACACCATCGTTGTGTACTTTAACGAGGTTGTTGTAATCCTGTGCCGCCGGGTCGACTTCAACAAGCGCAAACTTGTCATTGCCATAGCCGATAGTCGGCGTACCTGGTGCCGCTGCAAATACAGAGCTTGTTGCGGCCGCAACAAAAAGCGCCAGATATTTAGGCTTCATAAATTTCATTTATATTTCCTGATAAATTTATTCGTAACGTTAATAACCCATGTCTTCCATGAGAACATGGCGTGTTTTCGCGTAATGCGTATTTAACCAACCTGAAAACCGTGACAAAAAAGCGTTGCTGCGTTGTATTCCTCCATAAAAAGATACAAGCCCAAATTCCGTGTAGCTTATATCCCTTACGATACACTGAGCGCAAAGAGACGTCCTTCTCTTACACAATCGAAAAAATTTATAAAACAACTTGACCTGAATATTTAAAATATGAAAGCAAACTGCTGTGCACTGAACACCACTATTCCAGCAAATGAGAGATAAGGTCCGAAAGAAATAGTGAGGTTATTTTTATTTAAATGAGTTAACGCGAAATAACCGACAATACCGCTCAACGCAGCGATTAATTCCAGCGAGGGCAATGCCTGCCAGCCGCACCAGGCGCCCAGGGCCGCCAGCAGCTTAAAATCACCATATCCCAGCCCTTCCCGTCCGGTGGTCAGGCGAAACGCCCAGTACAGCAGCCAGAGCGAGAGATAGCCCGCAACGGCGCCGAACAGCGCATCGCGTAGCGGCAGCGTATGGTCAAATGCATGGAGCAATAATCCTGCCCACAACAGGGGCTGCGTCAGGCAGTCCGGCAGCAGCTGGTGCCGCCAGTCGATCAGCGCAAGGGGCATTAAAAAGCTCCCCAGCAGCCACAGGGAGAACAATGACTGGACGTCCGGCATACACCAGGCGGAGACGCCAAAAAACAGCGCGGAAAAAAGTTCGATTAAAAATATCCGCAGCGGGATGGCGGTGCCGCAGCGGCTACAGCGTCCGCGTAAAACAAGCCAGCTGACCAGCGGAATATTCTCCCAGGCGGCCAGCGCGTGCTGACACGCCGGGCAGTGCGAGGCCGGGAACAGCAAATTGCCTCCGCCCTCGTCGTCCATCACCATGCCCGGTACGCGCTCGGCGACGACGCCCAGAAAGCTCCCCACTATACCGCCCAGGATCGCGCTCATCACCGGGAACCCCACCGGGTAAACGTCCCGCATCAGCGCGAAGGTGTTCATACGGTTTTGCTCCAGGTGAGCTGCACTTCGGCTTTTACGTCACTGAGATGATCGACCGGGGTGAGGCTCATTTTCTGCAATCTGACGCCTGCGGTCTGGTTAATTTCCCGCAGCCAGCTCTTTAATTCGTAAACGTTAACGCGACTGACCACAAAGGATAAAGTTTGCCCATCCTGACGCACATCCGTCAGTGACAAATTAATCTCATGCGCGCTATTCTCCACCACCGTGCGTGGATTATCCGTTTTGATAATCTGTACCTGCAGATGATTTTTATCTATTTCACTGCGCATCCAGTTCAGCGTCTCCTTTTGTCTGCTTAGCGTGGTTTTACTGTTTTGAATCATATTATCCAGCGGGATCACACCTGCGTAATAAACGGCCGCCCCTGCAAGGGCAACGGCAAACATTTTTATAAGAACTTTTTCCCTGACGCTGTAATTCTGGTAACGAGACTTAGAGCCTATCTCAATAGGACTTTATTCCAGACAATAAGACCACAGGCAAAATGCAACATGGCCTCGTAATTTTCAGTCTTCTTTTCCCATCGTGTCAGAACCCGGCGAAAGCGATTCATCCAGCTATGAGTTCTTTCGACAACCCAGCGATGGGCTTTGAAGTCCGTGTTTTTACTGGCATCTGACTCTTCTTTACGGGACTGGATATGCGGCTCGTAGCGGCGGCTCTGCAGATATGTTTTCAGCCAGCCTGCATCGTAACCTTTGTCCAGGCAGAGTCTGAGTTTTTGCCCCGGACGACCCGTCTGAAGGGCATCGAGCGTATCCGCAACCAGTTTGATGTCGTGCGTGTTCGCTGCTGAGACAACCAGCGACAGAGGAAGCCCGCAGGCGTCCGTCAAAAGGCTGCGCTTTACGCCTTGTTTCCCTCTGTCAGTGGGGTTACGGCCTGTTTTTTTGTTCCTGACAGCGGCGATTTGGTGATACAGCCGTCCATTGACAGCCAGGACCAGTCAATGCTGTCCAGATGCCCGCAGGCAAGCAAACCGTTCTGCCAGAAGCGCTCGAAGACTCCGGCATCGCGCCATTCCTGAAAGCGCCGGTGTGCAGAACTCGATGAACATATCCCGGTGGCGTTCAGGGCGTTCCACTGGCAACCGGTCCTGAGGACGAAGAATATGGCGTCCATGGCAGCGCGGTTATCAACGCGTTTCCGGTGCGTACCGAGTGGATGGCAGGTTTTGTGCTCAGGGATAAGCGGTGCCATTTTTTCCCAAAGTTCATCGCTGATCCGCCATTTGCTGCCTGTCATCTTTTCACCTTCAGAAATTATCAGTTACGACATTCTGACAATCCCTTCTGGGATAGGTTCTTAAGCTGCGCGATTCGCTCTTTCATTTATATTTCCCTGCGATCATGGCGGTATAAGGCGCAGCGGTGGAGACAGGCTGCAAGGTGAAATCAAAGTTTTCACCGGCCTGCTTCACAAACGTCTGCAACGCGGTTTGGGTTTGCGCACTGACGCTCAGCGTCAGCGTATTCTGTTGAGCATCGTATTCCAGCAGATCGATCTCCATCGCCGGTACGGCCTGCCTGGCTTTCTCCAGTGCTTCAAGCTGCAAAAATACCCCTTTGGTCTGTTTCTTCATATTTTGACCAAAGTGGTATTTGATGTTGGTCTGCTGGCGCATGCTGGGGAAATGGTGCTGATAAACCTGAACAATCTCCTGCTGAATGGCATTCTCCTGCTGAACGAGCATCCAGGCCATGGCGACGCGCGGGCCCAGCAGCAGGCCGATAGAGAGCAGGCCTGCTGCGACCATTGCCGCTTTGATGCCTTTCCAGGCTTTATCCGTGCCCGCTTTTGCACTGAATTCGCCGTGCATAATATTCACACGGCAGGTTTGCCACTGCGGCTGAATCAGTACCAGCGGGTGCTGCCAGGGCTGCAGAAGGTCCACGTCAACCCCCTCAGGCTGCGCGCCGTAGCAGCACACCTCGCCCTCGCCCGCTTTTTGCATCAGCAGCGGCAGCAGGCTGGCCTCCATCTCCCCGGCGGTGTGAGGGGATAAACGCAGCCAGTAGCTTTCATCCTGTTTGACAAGCGTGCTTCCCCCTTCAGCCACCGGCAGCAGCCACGCATCCGGCAACGCCTGAATCACCTTCATTCCAGCGGCCTGAAAACGGGTTAACCATGCGCGCAGCAGGTCGGCATCAATCGCCACAGCATCGACCTCGGCACCCTTTTTGTTGAGCACCGTCCAGTGAAGGTTATCCACGTCACCAATCAGCGTCTCTTCCGCCATCCACGAGAATGCCGTCGCCTGCGAGGCCACTTTCTTTGGCAGCGTAAAGTGGCGGAAAATCATGTTGCAGGCGGGCAGCAGCAAACAAACGCGGGCGGCCAGAGGATGGTCCACCAGCGCGTCCAGGCTCTCCAGCACCTCAACCTGCTCGCTGCCGGAGACACACCACATTATTTTCCCGCCCTCGCGGCTGTCGGGACGAACAAAAAGGACCTGTTTCATAGCGTTCTACTTTTCTTATTCAATCATTCGGTAACGACGTTGCCACGTCACGATCTCACCGGCTTCGTTATTCACCTGAAGCTGGCTCACCACGCGAAGCGTTAATTCATCGGTATTGCCGGTATAGTTCACGCGGAAATACCGGCTATTAATGGAGAGATAGTCGGCCACCTGCGGGAGGTCGTCCTTTAACTGAGGGAAGCTCTGCTCCAGCGCTTTGCTGAAGGTTTCCCTATTTTCCCAGCCGGTTTCAGGACGCGATTCAATCAGGCGAGCGGCATCATCTTCATTGAGTTTTCCGGGGAACAGGGCGGCCAGTAAGGCGGCCTGCTCCGGTTTAAGGGTGTTCACATCCACCTTGCTGGCGGAGTCCGGCAGCGCGCACAGCAGCTTGCTCACCTTCGGATAAGCGGCAGCCGGGAACGCAGGCAGCAGCTTGATCTCGGCAATGGTGCGCATCATCTGGTTCGCCGGTTGGCGGGCGGGCACCACGCCAGCCCAGGCATCGGTCTCTGCGCCTTCTTTGGCCGTCGTCGTGTCGCCATCGAGATAGTCCACCAGCTGCAGATACACCTCTTCCGCGTTGGTCTGGCTCAGGCCGCTCTCCGTCAGAAGCCGTTCAACAATCTGCTCTCTGCGGGGCTTTTCCGGCACCGTCGGGGCGTTTTGCTCCTGGGCAATTTTTTCGACCGCCAGCAGGTTATTGACGTTAAAGCAGTCCTGCGCGTCTTCCACCTGGCTGACCACCGTGTAGTCTTCACCCCGGGTTTCCAGCGGCTGATGCCAGTCGCCGTCGAGGGAGAGCGGTTTGCTTTCCCCGCTGGCGTCGGTCTGCAGCCGGTCTTTCACCACCTTTTCCTGCGCCTGCATCGCCCAGCGCAGCTGCTGCTGGCTTACCTGGTAATGCGTTTTTTGCAGGTTGCGGCAGAACTGCTGGCTGATTTTGGCGGCCAGCGCCGACATCATCACCAGCAGGATCAGCACCACCAGCAGGGCAACGCCTTTCTGTTTGCGTAATGCACTCATGATTTTGCTTCCGGTGCCGGTTGTGGCGCAGGCGCAGCCTCTGGCGCTGCGGCAGGCGCTGGTGTGGCCGCTTCAGGCATATCGCCCGGGGTCGTAAACACCCAGCGCCAGGTATCGCCGTTTTCCATGGTCAGCGTCAGCTCCACGCCGTCCGGCAGGTGCGCCGGGTCGCTCCAGCTTTTCTGCCAGCCCTGACGGTAAAAACGCCACTGGAGGGATTTCACGTCGCTGACAATCGGAACTTCATCGGGTTTGGCGTCCGCCGGGCCGTCAATCACCGGCCAGACGTCGCGATACAACCGCCCCGCTTCCAGCCGCCAGCGCACGCGCTCCAGCTGGACCGTTCCGCTCACGCCGTTCAGCGTGGTCAGCTCCAGCGCGTCGTCCACCTGACGAAACAGTTCCGGCTCGTTGCGCGGCGCGCGCGCCTGCAGCTGGTAGAAATCGCGCTCCATCAGGTTCCAGGCCCGCTGGAGCTGATTGAGCTTCGCCGCGCTGGCATCGGTGGCCGAGCTGGTGCGCATCGCGCCGTCCAGAATTTGCCAGGCCAGGGTGCTGATCACCGCAAAGATGGTCAGCGCAATCATGATTTCCAGCAGGGTAAAACCGCGCTGGCGCCGGGTTCTCTTCACTGGCTCTCTCCCGGCCCAACGATCTGTAACGTGATGACCGGCTGGCTGTCGTCGCCCTCCGCATACACGCGGATGGCGTTAGCCCAGCCGCTGTCGGCGGTTTTGACCCGCTGCTTGCGCCAGTTCCAGCTGCGTCCGCCCATGATTTCCGTTCCCTGCTGCTCAGCATCCGGGAAGTCGGTTTTCGCGAGCTGCGCTTCTGCCAGCTGATTCTCAGCTACCCAGCTCGCCTGCAGCGTGTCGGCCAGCCCGTGGGTAAAACGCACGTTCAGGGAGACCGAGTTCATCAGCGCCAGCGCGGCGGTGGAGAAGATCACCAGCGCGACCATGACCTCCAGCAGCGTCATTCCCGTTTGCTTTTTCTTTCCGTTAGCCATCGTTTTCTACCGATACCGGAGCCGCGCCCTGCGACACCACGCGGAAATGGTGCTGTTTGTCGTAGCTTTGCAGCGTCAGCGTGAAGCGGCTGATTTCACCGTCCGGCAAAAAGATCACCTGCGGCTCGGAGGCGACCGTGGCGGCCAGACGCTGCGGCGAGAGCGAAACGTGCATCTCCTCAGGGAAATCGCCTTTGGTGGTAATACGGCCCGCGGTTAATGGCACCCAGCGGCGCTCGCCGTTTTTATCGTCGAGCGTCACCAGCTGATAGTTATCCGTGGTCATTACCAGCCCGACGATATTTCCATCCATTACCGCACGGTCTGAACCATAATCAACGAGGGCTTTTACTTGCTGGCCAAATATATCCGCACCGCTGCGCGAGGGTATTGTTGACACCACCATCATGGCGCAGCTGGCAAATATCACCAGCGCCAGAATAATTTCCAGCAACGTAAAGCCGCGTTGATGTTTCATTATTTCTCTTTCTTATCCAGAGACCAGTTCGTAATATCATCGGCGGTATTAGCT
The DNA here is from genome assembly GCF_013337145.1 of Enterobacter sp. JMULE2. Lineage (NCBI taxonomy): Bacteria > Pseudomonadati > Pseudomonadota > Gammaproteobacteria > Enterobacterales > Enterobacteriaceae > Enterobacter > Enterobacter sp. JMULE2. Next base: position 440,986 of record NZ_SGWD01000014.1, on the reverse strand, counting down.
TCACCGTCCGGACCGGCAGAGAAGACGTCAACCGCACCGTGTTCGCCCGGGCTCACCAGGATATAATCCCCGCCCCACGGATCCTGCGGCAGGCGGCGAATATAGCCGTCGGCGCGGTAGCCGTTCGGGATGGGCGCGATTTCAGGCTTGGTCACCAGCGCCTGCAATCCCTGTTCGGTGGTCGGATAGCGGTGGTTATCCAGCTTGTACATATCCAGCGAACCTTCGAGCGCGACAATATCGCTGGTCGCTTTTTGCGTATCCGCTTTTTCTTTATTGCCCATTAAGTTTGGCACCACCATACTGGCTAAAACGCCGAGAATAACGATGACCACCATTAATTCGAGCAATGTGAAGCCCGCCTGGCGAGCCAGGTTTTTACGTTTTAAAGCCATGATTTAACCTACCATATTATTAAGTTGCAGAAGCGGCTGTAATATTGACAGCACGATGAATAAAACAATCGTCGCCATGGAGACCACCAGCGCCGGTTCAAATACCGACAGCGTTAACGTAATGCGATGCTGCAGCGCCGATTCCTGGTTTTCCGCCGCGCGGTCCATTAAATTGCCTAATTCGCCGCTCTCTTCGCCGGAGGCAATCATGTACAGCATGGTCGGCGGGAATAATTTCGCCTGCTCGAGCGCCGCGTAAAGCGATGCCCCCTGGCGCACGGTATCCGCCGCCTGCTCCAGCACCTGTCGGGCGTAGAGGTTTTCGATACCGTCCATGGCGATATACATCCCCTCCAGCAGCGGCACGCTGCTGGCCTGCAGAATACTCAGGGTGCGGATATAGCGGGCGCTGTTGATGGCGCACACCAGCTTTTTAATCGGCGCGCCGTTCACCAGCCAGCGGTTCCAGCGAAAACGGTTTTTGGCATTTCTGAGCCAGGTTTTAAAACCGACAACCCCACCGCCCAGAAGCCCGACAATATAGATGCCGTAGGCCTGCAGGAAATCGCTCACCGCAATCAGCGTGCGGGTGGTGATCGGCAGCTGCTGCTTCATGTGGGTGAACTGCTCGATCACCTGCGGCACCACCGCCACCAGCAGAATGCTGATCACCGCGATGGCCACCACCGTCAGGGTTATCGGGTAGACCATCGCCTGCGTCAGCTTGCTTTTCATCTTCTGGCGCTGCTCGTTGTATTCCGCCAGCTTCTCCAGCACGTCGCCCAGGTGGCCAGTCTTTTCACCGGCCATCACCAGCGTGCAGTAGAGCTTGTCGAAGGTGCGCGGGAACTGGCTAAAGGCGTCGAAGAGCGTATGCCCTTCCAGCACCTTCTCGCGGATCTCCACCACCATCGTCGCCAGCTTTTTGTCTTCCGTCTGCTTCGAGATCGCCTTCAGCGCGCTCTCCAGCGGCAGCGCGGCGTTGACCAGCGTGGAGAGCTGACGGGTAAACATCGACAGCACCGGCGTGGAGAGCTTTGCCCCGGTTTTTGCTTTCCCGGACGCCGCCGCCTCGCGGGTTTCGGTGATGCTGACGGGCATTAGCTTTTGCTCGCGCAACATCTGGCGAACCTGCTTTTGCCCTTCGGCCTGCAGGGTTCCGCGCTGGGTTTTACCCGCCGCGTCCGTCGCCGTCCAGGCGTAGAAGGCCATTACTCATCTCCCCCACGTTCGGCGGTGACGCGCATCACCTCTTCCAGAGAGGTCACGCCGCTAATCACCTTCAGCAGCCCGTTTTCGCGCAGGCTGTAGGCCTGCTTAAAGAGCTGCGTTTCGATGGACATCTCGTCCTTATCTTCATGAATGGCCCGACGCATGGTGCTGTCCACGACGAGGAACTCATGAATACCTGCACGCCCCTGGTAGCCGCTCTGGCGGCAGTGCTCGCAGCCCACTGCGCGGTAAATTGCTTTGGGCGGCGCGGCCATAAAGCTGAACAGCGCTTTTTCATTGGCGTCCAGCGGACTGGTGGTTCGGCAGTGGGTACACAGCCGACGCACCAGACGCTGGGCAATGACACCGAGCAACGATGAACCGATTAAAAAGGACTCCAGCCCCATATCGCGCAGACGGGTAATCGCCCCTGCGGCGCTGTTGGTGTGCAGCGTAGACATGACCAGGTGACCGGTGAGCGACGCCTGCACCGCAATTTGCGCGGTTTCGCCGTCGCGAATTTCCCCGATCATCACCACGTCCGGGTCCTGACGCAGAATGGCGCGCAGCCCGCGGGCAAAGGTCATGTCCACGCGCGGGTTAACCTGCGTCTGCCCCACCCCTTCCAGCTCGTATTCAATCGGGTCTTCAACGGTCAGGATGTTGCGCTCATGGCCGTTCAGCGCCGAGAGAATGGCGTACAGGGTGGTACTTTTACCGGAGCCCGTTGGCCCGGTGACCAGGATAATGCCGTGCGGGCGATCAATCAGCCCTTTTAACTTCTCCAGCTCTTCATCAATCAGGCCCAGCTTGTTGATGTCGGGCTTCAGGTTGCTTTTATCGAGCAGACGCATCACCACGCGCTCGCCGTACTGGGAAGGAATGGTCGACACGCGCACGTCGATCGCCTTGCGGCCAATGCGCAGGGAGATACGGCCATCCTGCGGCAGGCGCTTCTCGGCGATGTCGAGTTTTGACATGACCTTGATGCGCGACACCAGCAGCGGCGCGAGCTTGCGCGCCGGCTGCAGCACCGGGCGCAGCACGCCGTCAACGCGAAAGCGAATGCTCAGCGTGCGCTCGAAGGTTTCGATATGAATATCCGACGCGCCGTCTTTCACCGCCTCGCCGAGAATGGCGTTGATCAGGCGGATCACCGGGGAGTTTTCGTCGTTATCGAGCAGATCCTCGTTATCCGGGATCTCCTCGGTTAACGCCATCAGATCGATATCCGCGTCCATATCATCCACCAGCTGCTGCGATACGCCGCTGCTCTGCTGCCAGATCCTGGCAAGCAGTTCGTCAAAGGCTTCCGCCGTCAGGGTCACCGGGACGAACGCGCGTCCCAGCACCCGGCGCACCTCCAGCAGTGCCGTCGCTGGCGTGTCATCACGGATGTAGACGTCATTGTTATAAAACAGAACGCCGTTATCCTTTGCGTAGCTGCTGCTGCACAGCGCTTTACTCAGTTCGTCCACGTTGCCCCCTCCGCCTTAGTGTTTGAACGGATTACGCGATGCGCTGGTTTTCACCGGTGCGGCGCTGGCGTCGACGGGAAACGCGGGCAGTACCGCGTTATCCGTTGGCTCAATAATGCCGAGCTTTTTCTCTTCCACACGCTGCTGCTGGCGGGCGCGGATCTGGTCATATTTCTCTTTTGACGCCGCGCTGTAGTTGTCGTCGTCACGCAGAACGGTGGTATGGATAAACACCATCAGGTTACGCTTGGACGAATCCTGCGAGGTGTAGCGGAACAGTTGGCCGACCAGCGGGATATCGCCCAGCAGTGGCACTTTGGAGACCGACTGCTTGGTGACGTTTTCCATCAGTCCGCCGAGCACTACCGTCTGCCCGCTGTGCACCATCACTTCGTTATTGATGGTGCGCGTGTTAAAGGTTGGGCCGAGGCTGGCGTCTTCCGTCGCGCTGTTGTCAACGCTGGAGACTTCCTGCTCAATCTTCAGGTGGATCATGTCGCCGTCGTTGATTTGCGGCACAATTTTCAGCTTGGTACCGACCGTCTTCCGCTCAACGGAGTTAAAGACGTTGTCCCCGCTGGTGGTCTGGGAGCCGGAGAGCACAGGCACGTCCTGACCGACGTTGAACGACGCCTCTTTGTTATCCAGCGTGACCACGCTTGGCGTGGAGAGAATGTCGTTTTTGCCGTCGGTAGAGAGCGCGGTCATCAGCGCCCCGAAATCGCCGTTAAAGAAGCCGGTCGCCAGGCCGGTGAAGCTCGCCCCCTTCATAGTGCCGTTCTTAATCTGGCTGATTGGCAGGCCGGTGGAGCCGAACTGCACGCCGCCGTGCTTGCCGGTCCACTGTACGCCGAGATCCAGGCCGTTACCGTCCTGCACTTCAGCAATGATCGCCTCCACCAGCACCTGCGGACGGCGGATGTCGAGCTTGTCGATTACTTTCTCAAGCGAGTTCATCACGTTAGGCTGGGCGGTGATCACCAGCGAGTTGGTTGATTCGTCGGCGGTAATATTCAGATCCGTCGAGGCGCTCGCGGTTTTCGCTTTTGCGGTACCCGGCTTGTCCTTCAGCTGTTCGCCAATCCCTGTCAGCACCGGCACCACCTTCGTGGCGCTGGCAAATTTGAGGTAGAAGACGCGGGTATTCCCCTCGTTGTTCTGCTCGCGATCCAGCTGGTGGATCAGGGAGCGGGTACGCATGCGCGCATCTTCCGAACCGCTGATCACCAGGCTATTAGTTTCGTCATCTGCCACCACTTTGGTCGCCAGCTGCGGCGCGTTCTGCCCCTTCTGCTCTTCGTTGTTGAGGTTGTTCAACATGTCCGAGAGATCTTTAGCGGAGGCAAAGCGCAGCGGCACAATTTCGCGGCGTTGAATGCCGTCTTTATCGACGCGCTGCACCAGATCCACCAGGCGGTTCACCACCGAGGCTTTACCGGTCAACAGCAGCACGTTGGAGGGCTCGAAGTGCACCACGTTGCCGATGCCGGTGGCATCGTTAAGCTGACGCAGCAGCGGGGCCAGTTCACGCACCGGCACGTTTTCCATGCGCACCACGCGGGTGATGATCTCATCGCCTTTGCCCGGGTTTTTGCTGTCGGCCAGCGGCGCGCCGGCGGTGCGGGCTACGCTTGAGCGCACCACTTTCACCATGCCGTTGTCCATCGGGATCACCGACAGGCCGTACAGATCCAGCACGCTCAGGAAGAACTGGTAGTACTCATCTTCCGTCAGCACATTGTAGGTTCGCACCGACACAGAGCCCTGAACGGACGGGTCGACGAGAATGGTTTTGTTCAGATTGCGGCTCACCGTATCAATAAACTCGCGGATATCGGTATTTTTAAAGCTGGCGCTAAAGTTAGCTGCAAGCAGCGAACTGGAATATAACGACAATGCGGTCAGCGCCACGCACGCCCACGGAAATTTCTTCATGATGTACACTTGTTAATTGTTTAAAACATTAACCCGAATATTTTCAAGGTGAGCATGCCGCCTGACGACGACCTCCGCCTCTTTCATTTTCGACCAGTTAGCGATGATATTTTTCGCCTGCGCTTCTTTCGTCATATCGACGTCGTTGACTTTCACTACCACATCGCCTTTTTTCAGCCCTGTATCGCTGTAAAAAGGAGACGCATTCCGTGGATTAATATTAAAGCCTTCCAGTTGGCCCTTTTCGATTAACGGCTTTAACACCAGATAATCATCCAGATGCACACTGTCCGCGCCTGCATCTTTCGTCGATTTGGTCACCGGGCCGCTGTCAACGCCGCCTTTAAAATAATCAGGTTTATTTAACGCCAGTACCTGCGTAGCACCTTCGTAATTAATCACCACATTGTCTTTATTAATTTCCTGAATAAAAGCATCGTTAAAACCGATCAGCGGCTCGCCTTCACGGTAGCTCTTCTGGCCACCCGGCGTTTTGATAACGGCGAACGAAAGCCAGGCGTCATCGCTGCGAACAATGCCTTCTATTTCCGCTGCCAGCGGGGCGTTTACCGCCGTTGCCGTGTTGTCCTGACGTACCGCTGCCGTGAAAAGGGTGAATGGCTTTTCGTCATGACGTTTTTTCAGCGGCTGCGCATCAGCATTAGCCAACTTATTCGTAACTTTTTTATAATCTTTAAACGTCAGATACCCTTGCTGGCCGCAAAAAATTAACAGCACAAACATAATGCAAGGCGTTACCCACCGTGACAGAAATGAGAACCTCATTTTTCATCTGGCCTTTAACAAAGCGAAAATAAGCAGCGTCGTGCTGCGCCAATATGTGAGCAAAGAGTAATTTCACGCTGTAAAAACGACCACTGACTTTGCCGCTAACTTTCATACCGAAAAATATTGACCGTATAAAATCCAGATGTTAGGCCTTACCGGCAGGATATTTTTACCCTGTGCGCAAATTGACCACCCTATAGCGTTGCTTTACTTTCTCGTCCTGTTGCTATTCCTAATCAGAGACGGTAAGTCGTTATGTATCAGAGCCACTTTAATTTTAAAAATCCGCCCTTTCGGAAAATAACCCGGTTATCCGGGGATTTTCTGGTGCCTTATCATCAGGACGTGTTCAACCTGCTGAAAGAGAAAACCCAACGGGCGGGAATTACCGGGCTCTTTTCCAACGATGCCCCGCTGCTGGGCCAGTTCAACAGTGCCCTGAAATCCGCTAATGCTGGCGTGCTTGCCATCAACGCGTTTCCAAAACTGAGTGCCAGTAGCCTGCTGTACAAACTCAATCCGGTAACGAAAGAGAGCAAGAGCCGGCTTCAGGCGGTGGATGCCGTTCTGCGTCAGTGGCAGGAGGGGAAAGCGAAAGCCAAAGTGCTGGTCATCGCCCATACCGAAGCGATGAAAGACAACTGCCGGGAAGTCCTGGCGATGTTGCTCACCCGCGCTCAGGAGCTGGATTTCCGGTTGTCCGTGGTGTTGATGGGCGCGGCGGATCAGGAAGCCATTCTGAAGCAGCAGCCTGAACTGCGTGAATACACGCACACACATCATGCCTTGCGTCCCCTGACCTGCCGCGAATTCCTGAGCTATGTTCAGGCGCAGTGTGAGGAGCACGGGTGCGAGACTTCGCCGTTAACGCCGGCGCGCGTGCGCAAGATTCATGCCCTGACCAAAGGGAGTATCAGCAAGCTGAACGAGCTGGCGCACCTGTCGCTGCTGGCCGCCTGGGCCGAACGGGCAAGACAGGTCAGCCCGCGTCATTTACGCCTGGCGGCAGGTGAGATCCTGCCCGCGAAAAAACACGGTAAGCGCCTGGCAACCGTGGGATTATTCGCGTCCGTGCTGTTCGCCGCCTGCGGCTGGTATTTAACGTCCTCTATTAGTGCAAGATTGCCGGTTCAACTGCCCGTTCCCGTTAGCTGGCAACACCCGACGCCAAAAGTACAGGCACCCGTGGTGCCGGTTATCGACAACGACGTCGTTAATCAGCCGGATGCCATGCATCAGCTTTATCAGATGTGGGGGTATGACGCCTCGGCGGAAGATGCCCTGTGTCAAAACGCCGCGAAGGTGAACCTGATGTGTAAACAGGGGAACGCCTCGCCGGATGCGCTGGCACAGGAAGGCTATCCGTGGGTCAGTGAACTGAAAACCGGCAACCACCTTAATTACGCCGTGGTCGCACGCGTCGGGGAGACCTCTCTCGATCTGCTGATGAACAACCGTACCTGGCAGGTGAGCCGCAGCTGGTTTAATCAGCATGCGACCGGCAACTACACCCAACTGCACCGCCTGACGCCGGACGGCAAAGATGCCATCAGCGCCGCCAGCGATGCAAAAGACATGGGCTGGCTTGACCAGCAGCTGAGCGTGGCCCTTAACCAGCCGGAAACCCATGCCCAGACCTGGACGGCAGAGCTGATGAAACGCACACGAGAGTTCCAGCAAAAAATGCATCTGCACGTGGATGGCATTCCAGGGGAAGATACGCTGATGCAGTTAATGCGTGAAACCGATACCGCACCGAGCGTATTAATACAGGCCTCGCGTTCCACACCGGACGCGAAAAAGCAGGAGAAGCATTCCTGATGTCTACCATCTGTCTTGCGGCTCAGCGCAGCTACACTACCGGGGAGGCGGTCTGGTTTTCGTACCGCGTCCCAAACCTGAGAAAAGTGTTCGGTAAAACCTTTTTATGCATGCTGGGTCTGTGCGCCATGGTAATAGCAGGGCTGTACGCGCACATTTACTGGAACCTGCGCCACCCTGCGCCAGAACCGATAAAAGTGAGCGTCGCCAAACCGGAAACGCAGCTTTCGGATATGCATTATGTGTATGTGAGCAAACCGTTCCCACATCCGCAGCCGAAACCTGTCCCCGTGCATACCGACGTCCCGGCCATGCAGGATTTGCCCATTAACAGCGATGATGCCGACTGGCAGCAGGCACCCGATGGCGCCGTTCCGCACGATACCTCGCGGGATACCTTGCCGGGAACCGAAGCGCACGATGCTGCGCCCGCCAGCGCAGGCAGCGATGATTCATCATTAACGGCGTTATTTAAGCAGGCGTTAAAAGAACAAGAGCGGGATTATTCCCAAGGCAAAATTCCCGCGCCGCCGGTAGACGAAACGCAGGAAAATCCTCAAAGCAGTATGCTACACGAAAATAAGGCGCGATCTCCCTTAAGTATTAAAGGAGACCGGCTGGAGTAATTAATATTTTTCTGGCAGAGCGGTGAGATTAAGAAGTCGACCTTTTTCCACCACGATATATTGGCCTTTCTTCAGGTCGGAGAGAATTTTAATAATGGTGCTGCGCGCCAGGTTGGTATATTCCTGGATGTAATCGTAAATATTGATATCGCGCTGATGATGAACAATAAGCTCATTAATTTCGTACAAGAATTCACGCACAACAGAGTAAGCGCTGCGGGCAACCAGCACATCGTCACGTTTGCTCAGCATGCAGATGTACCAGGAGAGCACTTTAGTCAATTCAGGCCATAAGTTGTTATCCGTCATCAACTGGGCGAAGGTCTCTTTCTTGATCGAGCGCACCAGGGTGTTGGCGCGAACGAGGCCGTACATATGGGTTGCGTTGTAGTACATCGAGGAGAGACCAAAAATACACTGGCCCGTAACCGTGAACATACACAGTTCGTCAGATTCGCGGCGGAATTCAACTTCACCGCTGACGATAATATGAATATATTGCGATTCAGATGTGGATATTTTCTGCCATTTCTTTAAGGTTTTTTCTTCAAAACCTGACGTTGCAGAAATAATGGCTTCCATTTCCTGTTGCGGACGTAATTTTTTTGCATAGATGCTTAACATTGTTATACCCGATTTAAGATGTAAAATTTAAAAGACGAAATTTAGGCGAGCGGGCCCAAATCACGAAATATTTTCCTGATGAAAAAATGAAAGATAAAAATAAAATAAGCGCGTTTTAAATTTGTTTGCTTCATTACTTAGCAAGCTATGTGTCTATCTTAAATCCGGATACTTTTAAGTCAATTAACTAAAAGTGAATTGAGTTTGTACTTAAGATTAATCTTAACGAAAACAGTCTAAATATACTCATTCGGGGGTAACCGAAGGATTACCCCTGCCCGTATTTTTCTAACAGTGCTTCTGCAATTGCCAGGGTTTCTACATCCGCGACGCCGTTCCACAGGTCAGGCCGGAAATGCATCTGGAACGCCGTGATGATGCGATTTTGCTGCGCCGGCGTGCTGTCAACCGGCACCTCATAACCATACCGCGCCAGCAGATCGAGTAATGCACCGGTATCCACCTGCTGATAGCGCGGACGCCCGTTTATATAGAACGCGACGCGCGCCGGATCGGGCCAGGCGCCAATCCCCTGCAGCGCCAGCTCGCGCCAGGGGAACAGCGGACCGGGATCGTCTTTGCGCTGCGGGGCGATATCCGAATGGGCTACCACATTTTCAGGCCTGATGTTGTAGCGGGTGATAATGTCTTTGGCGAGCGGCACCAGCGCCGCAATTTGCGCAGGCTCAAAAGGGGTAAAGTGCTTCACCCCGGCCGTTTTCTGCCAGCCACGGTTCTCCAGCTCAATCCCCACGGACGTATCGTTGATACGGTTGGTGCCGCGCCAGAAGCTGATCCCGGCATGCCACGCCAGTTCGCTTTCAGGCACCAGCTGCCAGATACGCGGTTTGCCATCAGGAGCGGGAGGAATTGCCGGAATGAGATAGTGGGAACTGACATTTTTGTCCGTTAAGGTCGCCAGCGAGCTGTCAAAATCATCCGCGGTATAGTGGATCACCAGCACCTTGATACGCGGGTAGGCCGCCTGCGCCTGGTGGCGGGTATCCAGCTCGTAGGCACCTTTATCAATAACGCCTTTTTCCGTGGCGCACCCTGCCAGCAGCAGCGCCAGCAGGAGTGTTGAAAGCGAACGCTTCATCGACGGGTTTTCACCGCCGTGCCGCTTACGCTCACCATCAGCATACTGGCGTCTTTACCGACCGTTTCGTAGTCAATATCAATGCCGACAACGGCATCAGCGCCCAGCGCTTTTGCCTGCTCGCCCAGTTCTTTAAAGGCAATTTCGCGGGCCTTGCGCAGCTCTTTCTCGTAAGCACCCGAGCGTCCGCCGACGATGTCGCGAATACCGGCAAAAAAGTCGCGGAAGATGTTAGCGCCCAGAATCGCTTCGCCCGTCACGACGCCGCAATACTCGGTAATTGGCTGCCCTTCCAGGGTTGGGGTGGTTGAAAACTGCATACTTTCTCTCCTTCTTTAGCGTTCAATGCCTTACCACCAGCATTATCGGTTCGTTACGCTATGATTGAAAGGATAGTTAATAAATAAGGAAATCAACATGCGCTACTCTGCTTTAACGCTTTTAGTGCCTTGCGCGCTGGTGCTCAGCGCGTGCACCACCCCGGTCACGCCAGCCTTTAAGGATATAGGTACCCGCAGCGGCCCCTGCATTGACGGTGGCCCGGATACCGTGGCGCAACAGTTCTATGATTATCGTATTCAGCATCGCGGTAACGATCTTACTGCCCTTCGTCCGTATTTGAGCGACGGTCTGGCCAAACTGCTGAATGATGCGACCCGCGATCCGCAGCATAACGCGCTGCTTCAGTCGGACCCGTTCTCCAGCCGCGCAACGCTGCCCGACAGCGCCGAGGTCGCGAGTGCTTCCACCATCCCAAACACCGATGCGCGAAATATCCCGCTGCGCGTGAAGCTGACCCAGGGCACCCAGTCCTGGCAGGATGAAGTGCTGATGATCCGCGAAGGCCAGTGCTGGGCCGTCGACGATGTACGCTACATCGGCGGCAGCGTTCATGCCCCGGCAGGCACGCTGCGACAGTCGATTGAGAACCGCTAACTCATCAGTAAAATAATTGTTAACCCCGTAAAATGTCCGGCATTTCTCGCGGAATGCCGACATTTATACTCGCCCCCCTTGCCCTTCGCTATTTTGTGCTATGTTTAAGAGGAAACACGGGTTATATTTAACTTTTAACGCAGAAATATTGCATAACTATTCTGTCAACGGTACTATCTGCGGCCTCAATTGCTATAGATTGCCTGGATGAGTAAAGACTGCCCCGATGAGTATTAAACTAAACGGCATTAACTGCTTCTACGGCGCACACCAGGCGCTGTTCGACATCACGCTGAACTGCCCGGAGGGCGAAACGCTGGTTTTGCTCGGCCCAAGCGGCGCAGGCAAAAGTTCCCTTCTGCGTGTCCTTAATCTGCTTGAAATGCCCCGCTCGGGTACGCTGGCCATTGCCGGTAACCATTTTGATTTTGCGAAAACGCCGTCTGATAAAGCGATTCGTGAACTGCGTCAAAACGTGGGCATGGTCTTTCAGCAATACAATCTCTGGCCGCACCTGACCGTTCAGCAAAACCTGATTGAAGCGCCGTGCCGCGTGCTCGGTTTAAGCAAGGACCAGGCGATGGCGCGTGCCGAAAAGCTGCTGGAACGTCTGCGTCTTAAGCCGTACAGCGATCGCTATCCTCTGCACCTCTCCGGCGGTCAGCAGCAGCGTGTGGCGATTGCCCGCGCGCTGATGATGGAGCCTGCGGTTCTGCTGTTTGATGAACCTACCGCGGCGCTGGACCCTGAAATCACCGCCCAGATCGTGAGCATTATTCGCGAGCTGGCGGAAACCAATATTACGCAAGTGATCGTGACCCACGAGGTGGAAGTGGCGCGTAAAACCGCCAGCCGCGTGGTGTATATGGAAAACGGGTATATCGTTGAGCAAGGTGATGCGGGCTGCTTCGCTAACCCGCAAACCGATGCCTTTAAAAACTATTTATCTCATTGATTGTGTCAGGGGAAATATAATGAAAAAAGTATTACTTGCCGTGCTGCTTGCTGGCGTTACCCTTTCCGCTACCGCAGCCCAGACCATTCGTTTCGCCACCGAAGCGTCTTATCCTCCGTTTGAGTCTATCGATGCGAACAATAAAATTGTGGGCTTCGACGTAGACCTGGCTAACGCCCTGTGTAAAGAGATCGACGCGACCTGTACCTTCAGCAACCAGGCGTTCGACAGCCTGATCCCGAGCCTGAAGTTCCGCCGCATCGACGCCGTAATGGCCGGTATGGACATCACCCCTGAGCGTGAAAAGCAGGTGCTGTTCTCTACCCCTTACTACGATAACTCCGCCCTGTTCATCGGGCAGAAAGGCAAGTTCACGTCCATCGACCAGCTGAAAGGCAAGAAAGTGGGTGTGCAGAACGGCACCACGCATCAGAAATTCATCATGGATAAACATCCGGAAATCACCACCGTTCCGTATGACAGCTACCAGAACGCGAAGCTGGATCTGCAGAACGGCCGTATCGACGGCGTGTTTGGTGATACCGCGGTGGTGACTGAATGGCTGAAAGCCAACGACAAGCTGGCGCCAGTGGGCGACAAAGTGACCGATAAAGCCTATTTCGGTACCGGTCTGGGCATCGCCGTGCGTCAGGGCAACACTGAGCTGCAGCAGAAATTCAACGCTGCGCTGGAAAAAGTGAAGAAAGACGGCACCTACGAAACCATCTACCAAAAATGGTTCCAGAAGTAATTCCTGATGAATGAAATTCTTCCATTAGCAAGCGCCGCCGGGATGACCGTCGGCCTTGCCGTTTGCGCACTGATTATCGGCCTTGTGCTGGCGATGTTCTTTGCGGTGTGGGAATCAGCAAAATGGTTCCCCGTCGCCTGGACAGGTTCCGCACTGGTGACCGTGCTGCGTGGACTGCCGGAAATTCTGGTGGTCCTGTTTATCTATTTCGGTTCCTCACAACTGCTGCTGACGCTGTCGGACGGCTTCACGATCAATCTCGGCTTTGCGCAGATCCCAGTGCAGATGCAGATTGAAAACTTCGACGTCAGCCCGTTCCTGTGCGGCGTGATTGCCCTCTCCCTGCTTTACTCTGCCTACGCGTCACAAACGCTGCGCGGGGCGCTGAAGGCGGTTCCGCAAGGACAATGGGAATCCGGCCAGGCGCTCGGCATGTCGAAAGCGGCGATCTTTTTCCGCCTGGTGATGCCGCAGATGTGGCGTCATGCCCTGCCAGGACTGGGTAACCAGTGGCTGGTGTTGCTGAAAGATACCGCGCTGGTGAGCCTCATCAGCGTGAACGATTTAATGCTGCAGACCAAAAGTATCGCCACCCGTACCCAGGAGCCGTTTACCTGGTACATCGTGGCGGCGGCGATCTACCTGGTGATCACGTTGCTGAGTCAGTACATCCTCAAACGCATCGACCTGCGTGCAACGCGTTTTGAACGGAGACCGGGCTGATGCTTGACTACTTACCCGAGCTGATGAAGGGGCTGCACACCAGCCTGACGCTGACCGTGGCGTCCATCGTCGTGGCGCTGATCCTGGCGCTGATCTTCACCATCATCCTGACGCTGAAAACGCCGGTGCTGGTGTGGATCGTGCGTGCCTACATCACCCTGTTTACCGGCACGCCGCTGCTGGTGCAGATCTTCCTGATTTACTATGGCCCGGGCCAGTTCCCTTCGCTGCAGGAGTATCCGGTTATCTGGCACCTGCTCTCTGAGCCGTGGCTGTGTGCCCTGATTGCGCTCTCATTGAACAGTGCGGCCTATACCACCCAGCTGTTCTATGGGGCGATCCGCGCCATTCCGGAAGGACAATGGCAGTCGTGCGGGGCGTTGGGCATGAGCAAGAAAGACACGCTGGCGATCCTGCTGCCGTACGCCTTTAAGCGCGCCCTCTCCTCCTATTCCAACGAAGTGGTGCTGGTGTTCAAGAGTACGTCTCTGGCCTACACCATCACGCTGATGGAAGTGATGGGCCACGGACAGCTGCTGTACGGACGCACCTACGACGTGATGGTGTTTGGGGCGGCGGGGCTGGTGTATCTGGTGGTCAACGGTCTGTTGACGCTGATGATGCGCCTGATCGAGCGTAAAGCGCTGGCGTTTGAGCGCAGAAATTAACCTGGCAAATGCATAAATCTGTATATCAAAGGCGGGTAACCTGATGGGTTATCCGCTTTTTTTTGTGTGAGATACAATACTTAATCATATTTATTGCATATAAATTCATTAACTGGCATTGTACATCCATGCCGCAGACACGGCGCATAATGACAAGATAGACAGACGGGAGCATTACAATGAAAAAGTTAGTTCTGGCCGCATTACTGGCAACCTTCGCCGCTGGCGCATCCGCTGCGGATAAAATCAATTTTGGCGTTTCCGCCACCTATCCGCCGTTTGAATCGCTGGATGCCAGCAACCAGATCGTCGGTTTCGACATCGACCTGGCGAAAGCGCTGTGCAAACAGATGCAGGCCGACTGCACCTTTACCAACCATGCCTTCGACAGCCTGATCCCGTCGCTGAAATTCAAAAAATACGATGCGGTGATCTCCGGGATGGACATCACGCCTGAGCGCAGCAAGCAGGTCTCCTTCACCGCCCCTTACTACGCCAACTCGGCGGTGGTGATTGCGAAGAAAGGCGCTTATTCCTCTTTCGATCAGCTGAAAGGCAAACGCATCGGAATGGAAAACGGCACCACGCACCAGAAATACCTGCAGGACAAACATCCTGAAGTGAAAACCGTGGCCTACGACAGCTACCAGAACGCGATTATCGACCTGAAAAATGGCCGTATCGACGGTGTATTCGGTGACACCGCCGTGGTGAACGAATGGCTGAAAACCAATCCGCAGCTGGGCACGGCAACCGAGAAAGTGACCGATCCGCAGTACTTTGGTACAGGCCTGGGTATCGCGGTACGTCCGGATAACAAGGCCCTGCTGGAAAAACTGAACGGTGCGCTGAAAGCGATTAAAGCGGACGGTACGTATCAGAAAATCAGCGACCAGTGGTTCCCGCAGTAATGGTTTTTGCCGGGTGACGGCTGCGCCTTACCCGGCCTACGGGGGGAGTTGTAGGCCGGGTAAGCGCAGCGCCACCCGGCACTCTCTCACAACGGCACGAAGAACCTGAACCGCGCCCCGCTCACCGACTCCATCAGTCTGATCCCGCCTCCGTGCAGCTCCAGCATCCGCTTAACGATTAACAGCCCCAACCCGCCGCGATTCTCCCGCGATGCCTGGGTCGTCAACGCCGACGGCCGCTGGAACAGATCGTCGCGCAGTGCGGCATCGACGCCCGTTCCGCTGTCTGCCACTTCGACCTGAAGCTGTTGATTCTCCTGCCAGACCGCCAGACGAATTTCCCCGCCGGTCGGCGTATGCCGCATTGCGTTATCCAGCAGATTAGTCACCACCCGCTCGATCATTGATACATCGGCAAACACCTGCGGCAGCGGCCCCGGTACGTCGATATGCAGATTCACCTCGCGCGTGCGGGCAGTGAGCTCAAACTTCTGCGCCACGTCGGAAATCAGCTCCGCCATCGCGAACCGCTCGCGCTGCGGCTTTATGCCGCCATGCTCCAGGCGCGCCAGCTCAAACAGCTGCTGTGAAAGATGGCGTACCTTTTGCCCCTGTCGGAGCGCGGTAGCGAGATACTGCTGGTGCTCCTGCGGCGTCAGGGTCGCGGATTTTAGCGACAGGGTTTCCAGATAGCCCAGCAGCGAGGTGAGCGGCGTGCGAAGGTCGTGCGAAATGTTGGCGATAAACTCCCGGCGCTGGCGATCGCTATCGGCCAGCTGGTCCCACTGTTGGGTGATTTTGCGTGCCAGTTCGATAAAGCTGTTGCGCAGGAGCGCCACTTCATCCTTTGCTGTCGCGTCAGGCATTTCTACCGCCAGCTGCCTGATTGCGCTCATGCTGTCCCGATCCAGCCCGGCGACCTCGACCGTCAGTTCTTTTACCGGGCGCGTGACCCAGTACCAGACCAGCAGGCCCGCCAGCAGGCCAAACAGCGCGACCCACAACAGTGACCACAGCACCGTGCTCCACAGCGCCTTATGCCAGGCCATCTCCGCCAGCGCGTTCGACTCCTCGCCCTGCAAAATAATGTACAGATAGCCTTTTAGCTCGCCGTCCTGCCGCAGCGGCGTGGCGCTAAAGACTTTTTTATTCTGGCTGCGTGGATCGTCGCCCAATACCGGAATAGCGGTACCGCTCAGGAAGGTCTGAACCGGCGACAGGTCGATTTTTTGCCGCTGAATATGGCCCGGCGGTGCGGCATCGGCCAGGATATCGCCATCCGGGGAGACGACGTACAGCTCAACGCTCGGATTAAAGGTCATCAGCCGGTCAAACAGCGGCTTGAGTGACGTTCGGTCGACCCTGCCCTGCGCGTCCAGAATCGGTTCGCGCTGGACTATCTGTTGCGCCAGCCCGCCCGACAGCCGCTGCACCATCGCGTTACCGTACTGCGTGCTGCTGTAGAGCTGTACCGCGCAGGCGACGGTGGCGCAGAGCATCATCAGCAGGATGAATAGCAGCGTCAGGCGCTGGCTCAGGCTAAAGCGGCGCATCATGATTTGGCTCCGCAAATTTATAGCCCTTGCCCCAGACGGTGCGAATAATCTCCGGCTCGGCGGCATCTTTTTCAATCTTGATGCGCAGGCGGTTGATATGGGTGTTAACGGTGTGCTCATAGCCTTCGTGCTGATAGCCCCAGACCTGCTCCAGCAGCGCTAACCGGGAAAACACCTCGCCGGGATGACGGGCAAAGAAGTACAGCAGCTCGAATTCACGCGGCGTGAGATCCACCACCTGGCCGTGAAGCAGCACGCTGCGCGCCAGCGGATCGATAGTCAGCCCGTGAGCCTGAATTTGCCCGTCGGTTTGCGCCTGCCCCATCGCCTGCTGGCGTCGGAACAGCGCTTTGATGCGCGCAATCAGCTCCTGCACCGAGAACGGCTTAGCCAGATAATCATCAGCGCCGGTTTCCAGCCCGGTGATGCGGTCGGTTTCGCTGCTGCGGGCGCTGATGATAATGACCGGCAGGTAGCGCGTCATCTGACGGATGCGGCGGCAAATCTCCAGCCCGTCAACGTTGGGCAGCATCAGGTCGAGGATCACCGCATCCCACGGCTGTTTTTCAAGACGCTGCAGGGCGTTGCCCCCATCGGGCTCGTGGGTGATGGCGTAGCCTTCATCTTCTAAATTGAGTCGCAGAAGCGCCGCGATGTCGTGGTCGTCTTCCACCAGCAGGATCTGCTTCATGGGTAAGCCTTCAATCATTTCTTATGACGTAAGCTTACCTGATTTCGCAGGGATGAAGAGTTCACATTTTGTTGAACATTGTGCGGGATTCATGCCGGGTGGCGGCTACGCCTTACCCGGCCTACGGATTAACAACGTCAACACTTCATAATGCGCGGTATGCGGGAACATATCCAAAAGCTGCACGCGTTCAATGCGATAGCCCGGCAGGTTAGCGATATCTTTCGCCATGGTCTGCGCGTTACAGCTGGAGTAGACGATGTATTCCGGTGCCATCTGGCTCAGGTAGTCGCACAGCGCTTTTCCGATGCCACGACGCGGCGGGTTCACCAGCACCAGTTCTGGCACGTTGCCCTGGCCGGTGGCGAACTGCGTGGAGTCCAGCGCCTGGAAGCGCAGATTCGTTAACCCCAGCTCGGCGGCGGACTGTTTCGCGCAGGCAATCGCTTCGGCGGAGATCTCAATTCCGGTGAGCTGCATCTCTGGCGTCGCGCAGTGCAGGCCAAAGCCGCCCACGCCGCAGAACAGATCCCACATATGCTGGATGTTTAACGCACGCACCCAGTCGCGGGCGGTAGCGTACAAACTGCTTGCCACGGTCGGGTTGGTCTGGAAGAAGCTTTGCGGGCGGATCCACAGCGGCACACCGTTGAAATTCTCGGCCAGCGCGTGCTGTTCGGTGAAGAAAATCTCTTTCTCCCCCTCCATGATCGCCATATGCACCGGCTGGATATTTGCGGTAATGACCTTAAGCTGCACAAGCTGTTCCTGCAGCCACGGTATCGCCGCGCGCAGCTGCTCCAGCTTGGCTTCGGAGCGCAGCACGAAGCGCAGCATCATGCCGCCGTCGATCTGGCTTTCCGTCAGCAAAAGGTATTTCAGCTCGCCGCGCTTGCGGGCGACGTTGTAAGGCGTTAAGCCCGCACGCGCGATAAAAGGTTTCAGTGCGGCAAAGACGGGCTCAAACGAGGCGGGATAAAGCGGACAGTCGGTTAAGTCTTCCGGCGTGCCGTCGCGGTGCAACATTCCCAGTAGCGGTTTTTCAACGCTGCCGCTGACCACCATTTTGGCTTTGTTGCGAAAGCCCTGCTCCGGGCCGCTGACGGGTGCGCACCACTCGCCCACCGCGTGTTCTGCCAGCAGCTGTTGCAGGTCGGCCATTTTGGCGGTGAGTTGTTGAGAGACCGGCTGTTCTATCCACTGACAGGAGCGGCAGCGTCCGGCGTCAAAGAGTGCGCACTGCATATGAAAACCTTAAGAATCACGAGGGCTGCGATTATACACATTATTGCAGGCGGAAGAATCTCCGACTGGAGGCCGGAACGAAGAGTAGGCAGAGCACCAGCATGTCCGGAAGCTTTTGCATCACCAGCGACTGGAAAATTTCCCGCCGGGAACCACCGGGAATGCTAAACAGTTCAGGATATCCGTAGCCCAGCGAAGCCGCCCACAAATAACCCGCAGCAATGATTTGCGTCAGCAGATACACCCAGCGCGCCCAGTTGCGCCCTTTGACCAGCGAGAATGCACAGTAGATTTCAATAAATACCAGCACCAGGCTGCTCAAAAAAACCAGCGTCAGATTCCACGTCTGTACGCTGCGGTGAATGAATTCACCGATGCCGCGGACGCCTAAGGTGTTCAGAATCATCAGCACGTCCAGACAGCGGATCATAATAATGGCGAGCGCCGCCACCTGCACCAGCGCAGGAACGTTCGGACGAGCATGCGTATGACGTGTTTTTTGAAAGAATCCCAATGTTTTACTTCCCTGAAAAACAGTGCCGCGTCATGCGCGGCACTTCACTGGAAATTTTAAATGCTTCAGCCGCGTCTTGCACGCTGGATATCACGCACCCGCTGCTTTTCCGCGCGCGCCATCAAATACCAGGCGATAAATCCGACAATTCCGACTACGCCGAGGATAATTGACGCCAGGGCGTTAATCTCCGGATTCACCCCCATACGCACGCTGGAGAAGACCAGCATTGGCAGCGTCGTCGCGCCCGGCCCGGAAACGAAGCTGGCGATAACCAGATCGTCGAGCGAGAGCGTAAACGCCAGCAGCCAGCCGGAGATCACCGCAGGCATAATCATCGGCAGCGTGATGATGAAGAAGACCTTCAGCGGCGTGGCGCCGAGATCCATCGCAGCCTCCTCAATAGAGCGATCCAGCTCGCGCAGGCGCGAGGAGATCACCACCGCCACGTAGGCGGTACAGAAGGTGACGTGGGCCAGCCAGATGGTGAGCATGCCGCGATCCGCCGGCCAGCCGATGGCGTGCGCCAGGGCAACGAACAGCAGCAGCAGCGACAGGCCGGTGATCACATCCGGCATCACCAGCGGCGCGGTGATCATAAAGGCAAAGCCGTTCGAACCGCGAAAACGCCCGAAGCGCACCATCACCAGCGCGGCGATGGTGCCGAGAACACAGGCCATCGTGGCCGCCAGGGCGGCAATGGTCAGGCTCAGCCCCACCGCGCTCATCATCGCATCGTCGTGGAACAGCTCGCTGTACCAGCGCGTCGACCAGCCCGCCCAGACCGTTACCAGCTTAGAGCTGTTGAAGGAGTAGATCACCAGCATCAGCATCGGCGCATACAGGAAGGTAAAGCCAATCACCAGGATCGCAATTCGCCACGGGGAGCGCACTACCGGTAAGTTGTTCATCCGTGGTCTCCCATCTGTTTCTGCTGATGCTTGTGGAACCACATGATCGGCACGATCAGCAGCAACAGCATCACGATCGCCACCGCCGAGGCCACCGGCCAGTCGCGGTTATTGAAGAACTCCTGCCACAGCACGCGGCCAATCATGATGCTGTCCGGGCCGCCGAGCAGTTCAGGGATCACAAACTCCCCTACCGCCGGGATAAAGACCAGCATTGACCCGGCGATAATGCCGCCTTTGGTCAGCGGGACAATGACGCTGAAGAACGTTTTCAACGGGCGCGCGCCGAGATCGAGCGACGCTTCCACCAGCGAGTAATCAATGCGCGTCAGGGCCGTGTAAATCGGCAGCACCATAAACGGTAGATAGGCGTAAACAATCCCGATATAGACCGCGAGGTTGGTGTGCAGGATGGTCAACGGCTGGTCGATCACCCCAAGCCACATCAGAAAGTTATTCAGTATGCCGTTGTTTTTCAGGATCCCCATCCACGCGTAAACGCGGATCAGGAACGAGGTCCACGACGGCAGGATCACCAGCAGCAGCAGGATGTTACGCGTCGATGGCTTGCTGTGCGCGACCGCCCAGGCCAGCGGATAGCCCATAAGAAGGCAGCAGATCGTCGAGATCGCCGCCACCTGCAGCGACTGCAAATAGGCTTCGAAATAGAGCGGGTCGTCGGTGAGCTGCAGGAAATTGCCCAGGTTTAAGGTCAGCGTCAGCTGCCCGTCGGCCCAGTCCAGCAGGTTGGTATACGGCGGGATCGCCCGCGCCATTTCCGCCAGGCTGATCTTGAAAACAATCAGGAACGGCAGCAGGAACAGCAGGATCAGCCAGATATACGGCATGGCGATCACCAGCTTGCGACCGTGGTTCATCTGCATGCGCGCCAGCCAGTGGGCAAAACCGCCCGGTTTTTTGACGCGGGCTGGAGGTTCAAGTGTACTCATGATCGCTCCTTATACCGTCAGTACGACGCAGCTGTCCGCGTCCCAGCACAGGCGCACTTCGTCGCCCCAGGTCGGCTGTCCCTTGCGATAGCGATGTTCGTTCTGCAACTGGGCGCTGAGCATTTGTCCGCTTTTCAGACGCACATGGTAAATAGACAGGTCGCCCAGATAGGCAATGTGCACCACTTCCCCGACGGCAAAGTTATAGCCATCGGCAGGCGGATCCTCACAGAGCATAATCTTCTCCGGACGCAGGGCCACGTAGACCGGCACGTTATCTAACACCGAGTTATCAGAGTCGACCTTAAGCGGATGCTGCAGCCCCGGCGATTCGATAACCAGCCCGTCTTCCTGACGATCTTTCAATAGCCCTTCGAAGACGTTCACCGAGCCGATAAACTCCGCGCTGTAGCGCGTAGTCGGATGCTCGTAAATCTCTTCCGGCTCGCCGATCTGCACGAACTTACCGCGGTTCATGATCGCGATACGTCCGGCCATGGTCATCGCCTCTTCCTGGTCGTGGGTGACCATCACGCAGGTCACTCCCACGCGCTCGAGAATGTCCACCACTTCGAGCTGCATGCGGTCGCGCAGCTTTTTATCCAGCGCGCCCATCGGTTCGTCGAGCAGCAATAATTTCGGACGTTTTGCCAGACTGCGGGCCAGCGCCACGCGCTGGCGCTGGCCGCCGGAGAGCTGGTGCGGTTTACGCTTCGCGAACTCCTGCATGTGCACCAGGCTCAGCATCTCGGCCACGCGCGCGGTAATTTCAGCCTTCGGCAGTTTGTCCTGCTTCAGGCCAAAGGCGATGTTTTGCTCCACCGTCATGTGCGGAAACAGCGCGTAGGACTGGAACATCATATTAATCGGACGCTGATACGGCGGCACGCTGGACAAGTCTACGCCGTCCAGCACGATTTGCCCGGCGGTAGGCTGTTCAAAACCCGCCAGCATACGCAGCAGGGTCGATTTTCCACAGCCGGATGCGCCCAGCAGCGCGAAGATTTCGCCTTTGTAGATCGTCAGGCTAACGTCGTCCACGGCATGCTGGCCGTCGAAAGATTTGGTGAGGTTACGAATTTCAAGCAGCGGGGTCAGCGCTTTACGGACTTTCGCCTGCGGGCGGGGGATCGCGTCATTCACGGGGTGTTCTCCGGTAGAGATCAAAACTGGTGCAGGCGCACCAGAACGGTGCGCCTGTTGCCGGGGGCGCTAGCGCCTGCCCGGCCTACGACTCACGGTAACTTATTTACCGCTCTTCACCTTGGTCCACGCGCGGGTACGCACGCGGTCAATTTTGGGATCCTGAACTTTCAGGGTGAACAGCTTGGCAAACACATCCGCCGGTGGATAAATCGCCGGGTTATTGCGGATCTCTTCGCTCACCAGCGGCACCGAGGCCTTGTTACCGTTCGCGTAGTAAACGTGGTCGCTGATGTGGGCAATCACGTCCGGACGCATCAGATAGTTGAGGAACTGATAGGCTTCGTCTTTGTTCTTCGCATCAGCAGGCATCGCGAAGACGTCGAAGAACGCCAGCGCCCCTCTTTTGGAATGAAGTAAGAGACGTTCACGCCGTTTTTCGCCTCTTTCGCGCGGTTAGCCGCCTGCCACACGTCACCTGCCCAGCCGATTGCGACGCAGATGTCGCCGTTTGCCAGGTCGTTGATGTACTGGGAAGAGTGGAAGTAGCGAATATTTGGACGCAGCTTCAGCAGCAAATCGGTCGCCGGGCCGGTGTAGTCATTGGCTTTGTTGCTGTTCGGGTCTTTGCCCAGGTAATTCAGCACGGTCGCGAAAATCTCTTCCGGCGCATCGAGGAAGGAGACGCCGCAGCTTTTCAGCTTCTCAAGGTTTTCCGGCTTCAGCACCACATCCCAGCTGTCCAACTTGACGTCCGGGCCGAGCGCCGCTTTCACTTTATCGACGTTGTAGCCGATACCGGTGGTCGCCCACAGATAAGGCATCGCGTATTTGTTGTCCGGGTCGTGCTTCGCCACCAGCTTAAGCACTTCCGGGTCGAGGTTTTTCCAGTTCGATAATTTGCTCTTATCCAGCGGCTGGAAAACGCCTGCGGTCAGCTGACGCTCAAGGAAGCTCGCAGAGGGCACCACCAGGTCAAAACCGGTGCTGCCCGCCATCAGCTTTCCTTCCAGCACTTCGTTGGAATCGAAAACGTCATAGACCACTTTAATGCCGGTCTCTTTTTCAAAATTAGCGACCGTATCCGGCGCGATATAGTCAGACCAGTTGTAAACGTGCAGCGTTTTTTGTTCCGCAGCGAGCGTGCCGGCAGAGACGGCCATCAGAGCACCCGCAACCAGACCCGATAACCATTTTTTATTCAAGGCGATCATAGTGTTATTCCTTCTGAAAGCTCGTTAACAAACGAACCAAAACTGTGCAATCTGGATATATGCAAAAATCATGCATAGTTTGTCGTTCTGCCCGAAATAAAAATAAACCCCTTTCCTGGCAGGTTCCGCTCGCTTTTTTGTAAGCATCGCAAGAATAACTGTAGCCCGTGTCTCCGGCTATAGCCCAGACGAAAAAACGCCTTTTATCAATTTTTTATGCAGGTTATGTCTACGTGATAAGCCGAAAGGGCCTTCAGGGAGGTGAAAAATTCTTTAAGGAAAGGTTAAAAGCAGCAGAAAAAATGGCGTTATGCAGCCGCTCTGGCAGCGACTGCGCAAAAGTCAGACAGGCTTAGTGGAGAAAATTGGGAGATGCATCATTATTCTCTGCGTCATCTTCCGCGCTATACAGCAGATGATGTGCATTGGCTTCCATCATGACCATCGAAATTTGCTCTTCACTCAAGCGCATAAACCAGGCGAACTGCTTAAAGGATAAGCCAGCACCGGAGAATAAAGACTGGCAAACGACCAGTTTTGGCAGATTATCATCCTGTATGTCGAGAAATGCTTTCACCGTCAAGGAACTGGCGTTGATGGCCGAGAGATCGGAAGCCAGCGCCAGCAGCGCGGACGGCTTCACTTCGGCCAGCGCGGAGAAAAGGATCACGTCGTTAATCAGATCGACTTTAGCATCGAAAATGCCGTCGAAATTCTGCATATGAGGCAGATGCAGCGCCTGGCAGGAATCGCATTCAAAGAAGGTGATACCGGCATCATCAAGCCATTGACGTAACGTATCCAGTGTTGGAACGACCTGTAAATCCATCGCTGTGCAGCCTCTTAAATAAAAACTTTGCATAGATTACGCAAAAAGCGTGCTCAATACCATTTAACCGCCCGTTTTCAGACAGTAACCCGGCGTGGCATGACGCTCGATCCATGCGATCATTTTACCCGCAATATCAACACCTGTGGTTTTTTCCACGCCTTCCAGCCCCGGCGAGGCATTGACCTCCATTACCAGCGGCCCGCGTGTCGCCCGCAGAAGATCGACACCGGCCACGTCCAGTCCGAGGGTTTGCGCCGCTTTCACGGCAATCTCTCTTTCACGGTCGCTGATCTCTGCAACCCGCGCCACGCCCCCGCGATGGAGATTTGAACGGAAATCGCCCTCTTTCGCCTGACGCTCGATGGCGGCGACCACCTCATTTCCGACCACGAAGCAGCGAATATCGCGACCTTTGGCCTCTTCGATATACTCCTGCACCAGAATGTGAGCGTTAAGGCCGCGAAAGGCGTCAATCACGCTTTCCGCTGCCTGCCGCGTTTCTGCCAGCACCACGCCAATGCCCTGCGTGCCTTCCACCAGTTTGATGACCAGCGGCGCACCGCCCACCATGTCGATCAGATCGCTGGTGTCGTCCGGTGAATGGGCAATCCCGGTGACGGGAAGATCGATCCCCTGACGGGCGAGCAGCTGCAACGAACGCAGTTTATCGCGGGCGCGGGAAATGGCGACAGATTCATTAAGCGGATAGCTGCCCAGCATCTCGAACTGGCGCAGCGCGGCGGTGCCGTAATAGGTGATCTGAGAGCCGATGCGGGGGATCACCGCATCGAAATGCGGGAGCTTGCGGCCTTTGTAGTGAATCGACGACGCAGCGGGGTCGATGTTCATATAGCAGGACATCGGATCGAGGATCTCAACCTGATGCCCGCGTTTTGCCGCCGCCTCACGCAGGCGTTTACATGAATAGAGCGTTCCATCCCGGGACAATATGGCAATTTTCACCCTGCACCTCTCTGAAGACATGGATAAAGCCTGCCTATCATACACGAGGCGCAGGAGGAATGGACTACCGTGTCGCCCAGCCCTGTTTATGAAGATAATCGAGAATAAACGGGCGGTTTTCTTTAATGATGGTGCGACGAATATGGTCAGTCCAGGTATCGCGACGGGTATTGCTGCCGCGCGTCATGTAGTAGTTCGCCAGCTCTTCATCATATTGATTCAGGACGTCCTGATTGACCGGCTGGTAGTGGTTTTCATGCACCAGCATCGCCGCAGGAATACGCGGTTTCAAATCCGGGTTATCCGCAGGCCAGCCGAGGCACAGGCCGAACAGCGGCAGCACATGTTTTGGCAGCTCCAGCAGCTCAGTCACGCTTTCGATGTTATTACGCAGGCCGCCGATGTAGACGCCGCCTAACCCCAGCGATTCCGCCGCCGTAAAGGCGTTTTGCGCCATCAGAGCAGTGTCCACCACGCCCAGCAGCAGCTGTTCGGCCAGCCCCAGTTCGGCTTCAGGGCAGATTTGCAGATGGCGGTTAAAGTCGGCGCAGAACACCCAGAATTCTGCCGCCTGCGCCACATGCTTCTGCCCGCCGGTCAGCGTGACCAGCTGCTCGCGCATGGCCGGGTCGGTGATGCGGATAATCGAACTGCACTGCAGGAAGCTGGAGCTGGAGGTCGCCCTGGCGCTGTCAATAATCGCGGCACGCTGCGCCTCGGTAATCGGCTCATCGGTGAAGTGGCGAATGGAACGGTGGGACTGGAGCAGGTCTATGGTTGGCGTCATCTTCTCTCTCTTTATCTTGCTAAAACCCTATGGCAGCCAGTATAGGCAATGATGTGCGCGGTGTAATTGGCGAAACATAGCTCATAGATATTATAACGACAGGCGAAACCTTCTTTAATGACGGCGGGTTATGGGGCACTATACGTGTCATTCGCCGTCAGGCTTGTTTTTTGAGGAGAGAGAAATGTTTGCAGTAATTTTTGGTCGTCCAGGGTGCCCTTACTGTGTTCGCGCAAAAGAGCTGGCTGAGAAACTGACCGAAGAGCGCGATGACTTCAACTTCCGTTATGTAGACATCCACGCGGAAGGCATCACCAAAGCCGATCTGGAAAAAACCGTCGGCAAGCCGGTTGAAACCGTACCGCAGATCTTCCTCGATCAGAAACACATCGGCGGCTGCACTGACTTTGAAGCCTACGCCAAAGAAAACCTGGGCCTGTTTGCCGCTCAGTAATGCGAAGACGCCCTCACCGCGAGGGCGTTTTTATTGCGGATGTTTGCGCCGGTGCAGCAAGCTGCGCACAAACAGATAGCAAAGCGCCCCCAGCGCACACCAGAACACCCCGCTCAGTAACCACGCCAGCTCCTGCCACAAACTTCTTGTCGGGACATACATCAGACGCATCATCAGCAGGCACAGCGGTGCTGCCAGCATGGCCCCGAGCAGAGGCTTGATTACCTCTCCTTTACGCGAGAGAAAACTGGCTGCGGCGCCCGGCAGGATGAAAAAGAGCAAACCCAGTTCCGGATGACCGGACGCCCTGAATGCCCCCTTCACATTAAAAGCGAGCGACATGCAAACGACCGTAAACAGCAAAAAGCAGCTGACCACGCCCGCCCAGTTTCGTTTAATGTTCAAACTATCCTCCTGACTTATCTCTATCAAATACAACTTCGTCCAGTGGACGCCCAGTCAGATAAAGCAGTACGGCAATCCTTGCCAAAGCACGCACAGGCTGATGCGATAATAGGTGGCTGTCGGTAGCTAATACGATTAAACTAACCGCCAGCGCATGTTTTAGGGAATTTATTAGGAAGCAGGGAGTCGTGAAGTCTTTCCCTGGCCCTGAAAACAGTAGCCCAAATAGTCCTTTCATTCAACAACTTACTGGTAAACAAGAAGTTAGCCTCCGTGAATATAAACGTCGCAGACTTGTTAAATGGGAATTACATCCTGTTATTATTTGTGGTACTGGCGTTGGGCCTTTGCCTGGGTAAATTGCGCCTGGGTTCAGTTCAACTGGGTAATTCCATTGGCGTTTTAGTCGTCTCTTTATTATTAGGTCAGCAGCATTTCAGTATTAACACGGATGCGCTCAATTTAGGCTTCATGCTGTTTATTTTTTGTGTTGGCGTGGAAGCGGGGCCGAACTTTTTTTCAATTTTCTTCCGCGACGGCAAAAATTACCTGATGCTGGCGCTGGTGATGGTCGGCAGCGCGCTGCTGATTGCGTTAGGACTGGGCAAACTGTTTGGCTGGGATATCGGGTTAACGGCCGGTATGCTGGCAGGCTCCATGACATCCACCCCGGTGCTGGTGGGTGCGGGTGATACCCTGCGTCATTCCGGCATGCAAGGCGCACAGCTTTCCACCGCGCTCGACCACCTGAGTCTGGGCTATGCATTGACTTACCTTATTGGTCTGGTGAGCCTGATTGTCGGTGCGCGCTACCTGCCAAAATTGCAGCACCAGGATCTGCAGACCAGCGCACAGACAATTGCTCGCGAGCGCGGCCTGGACACGGACACCAAGCGTAAAGTCTATCTACCTGTGATCCGCGCCTATCGCGTCGGGCCGGAGCTGGTGGCCTGGACCGACGGCAAAAACCTGCGCGAGCTGGGCATTTACCGCCAGACGGGCTGTTACATCGAACGTATTCGACGCAACGGCATTCTGGCAAACCCGGACGGCGACGCGGTGCTGCAGATGGGCGACGACATCGCGCTGGTGGGTTACCCGGACGCTCATGCCCGTCTCGATCCGAGCTTCCGCAACGGTAAAGAGGTGTTCGACCGCGACCTGCTCGACATGCGTATCGTCACCGAAGAGATCGTGGTGAAAAACCATAACGCCGTTGGCCGCCGTCTGGCGCAGCTGAAGCTGACCGACCACGGCTGCTTCCTCAACCGCGTGATCCGCAGCCAGATTGAGATGCCCATCGACGACAACGTCGTGCTCAACAAAGGTGACGTTTTGCAGGTGAGCGGCGACGCGCGACGCGTGAAAACCGTTGCTGACCGCATCGGCTTTATCTCTATTCACAGCCAGGTCACCGACCTGCTGGCCTTCTGCGCGTTCTTTATCGTCGGCCTGATGATCGGGATGATCACCTTCCAGTTCAGCAACTTTAGCTTCGGCATCGGTAACGCCGCCGGGCTGCTGTTCGCCGGGATCATGCTGGGCTTCCTGCGAGCGAACCACCCAACCTTCGGCTACATTCCGCAGGGCGCACTGAACATGGTGAAAGAGTTCGGTCTGATGGTCTTTATGGCAGGCGTGGGCTTAAGCGCGGGCAGCGGCATTGGCCACAGCCTGGGTGCCGTCGGCTGGCAGATGTTGGTTTCCGGACTTATCGTCAGCCTGGTGCCGGTGGTTATTTGCTTCTTGTTCGGCGCCTACGTGCTGCGCATGAACCGCGCCCTGCTCTTCGGGGCAATGATGGGCGCACGTACCTGTGCGCCTGCCATGGAAATCATCAGCGATACCGCGCGCAGCAATATCCCGGCCCTGGGCTATGCAGGCACCTATGCCATCGCTAACGTACTGCTCACGCTGGCGGGTACGCTGATCATCATCATCTGGCCAGGACTCGGATAAGTCTCAAGTTTGCGCGTGGTGAAAATTATTTTCGTTACGCGCAGAACTTTTTTATCAGGGGGCAGTCATAACTAGTGCCACTGCTTTTCTTTGATGTCCCCAATTTGTGGAGCCCATCAACCCCGCCGTTTTGGTTCAAGGTTGATGGGTTTTTTGTTGCCTGAAATCCCCGAACCTCTCATCTCTGCTTCTCTTCCGCAATCAAAACATATATGATTATCCATATATAAATTATTACGCCTGCAGGAATTCCCATGATCCACCCGCTCCAGCTCTTCAAAACCCTCTCCGACGAAACGCGGCTCGCCATCGTCATGCTGCTCCGTGAAGCAGGAGAATTGTGCGTCTGCGATCTCTGCGCCGCGACCACCGAGTCGCAGCCGAAAGTCTCCCGTCACATGGCCTTGTTGCGCGAGTCTGGGCTGGTGATCGACCGTCGCGAGGGGAAATGGGTCCATTACCGTCTCTCTCCCAACATGCCTGCGTGGGCGGCAACCGTTATCGACAATAGCTGGAACTGCCTGCGGGAAGAGACGCGCATGAAGCTGAAAAACCGACTACCGGGCGCATGCTGATCGAAACACATTCACAAAAACAGATATAATGGAGTAAACGATGTTTCTGGCAGGGGCTATTTTTCTGTTTACGCTGGTACTGGTTATTTGGCAGCCCAAAGGGCTCAGTATCGGCTGGAGCGCCACCATCGGCGCCGTGCTAGCGCTGGCCAGCGGCGTGATTCACATTAACGATATTCCGGTCGTGTGGAATATCGTCTGGAACGCCACGGCAACGTTTATCGCCGTCATCATCATCAGCCTGCTGCTGGATGAGTCCGGCTTTTTCGAGTGGGCGGCGCTCCATGTTGCCCGCTGGGGAAACGGTCGCGGGCGATTGCTGTTTACGTATATCGTGCTGCTGGGTGCAGCCGTGGCGGCGCTGTTTGCCAATGACGGTGCAGCGCTGATCCTGACCCCTATCGTTATCGCCATGCTGCTGGCGCTGGGGTTCAGCAAGCAGGCGACGCTGGCGTTTGTGATGGCAGCAGGTTTTATCGCCGATACCGCCAGCCTGCCGCTGATTGTGTCCAACCTGGTCAACATCGTGTCGGCTGACTTCTTTAAGCTGGGGTTCAGCGAATACGCCTCAGTGATGATCCCGGTGGATATCGCCGCGATTGCCGCAACGCTGGTGATGCTGCACCTCTTCTTCCGTAAGGAAATTCCCCCGGAATATGACCTGGCAAAACTCCGCGAGCCCGCACGCGCCATTCACGACCTCCCGACGTTCAGAACGGGCTGGATCGTCCTGCTGCTGCTTCTCGTCGGTTTCTTCGTACTTGAGCCTCTCGGCATTCCGGTCAGCGCCATTGCGACCGTCGGCGCGCTGATTTTATTCGCTGTCGCAAAGCGCGGACATGCGATAAACACAGGGAAAGTGCTGCGCGGCGCACCGTGGCAGATCGTTATCTTTTCGCTGGGGATGTATCTGGTGGTGTATGGCCTGCGCAATGCCGGGCTGACGGACTCTCTCACAGGCGTACTGAATAGCCTGGCCGGACACGGGCTGTGGGCCACCACGCTGGGAACCGGGTTCATCACCGCGTTCCTGTCATCCATAATGAACAATATGCCCACGGTGCTGATTGGCGCGCTCTCCATTGAAGGCAGTACGGCAACGGGACTGATCAAGGACGCGATGATTTATGCCAACATGATTGGCTGCGATTTGGGGCCGAAAATCACGCCTATCGGTAGCCTCGCCACCCTGCTCTGGCTTCACGTGCTGGCGCAGAAAAACATGACGATTACCTGGGGCTACTATTTCCGGACGGGCATCATGATGACGCTGCCGGTCCTGTTTGTGACGCTCGCCGCGCTGGCGCTACGTCTCTCCTTCACACTGTAATGAGCCACTGATATGAGCCACATCACTATCTACCATAACCCCGCCTGCGGCACCTCGCGCAACACGCTGGAGATGATCCGCAACAGCGGCACGGAGCCAGAGATTATCCTCTATCTGGAAACCCCACCGTCGCGCGATAAGCTGACCACGCTGATTGCCGATATGGGCATTTCAGTGCGGGACCTGCTGCGTAAAAACGTGGATCCCTATGAGCAGCTTGGTCTTGCCGAAGCTAACTTCACCGACGACCAGCTTATCGATTTTATGCTGCAATACCCGATCCTTATTAACCGCCCGATCGTGGTAACGCCGCTGGGCACCCGCCTGTGCCGCCCGTCTGAAGTTGTCCTCGACATCCTGCCGGACGCGCAGAAAGGGGCGTTTACGAAAGAGGATGGCGAAGCCGTCGTGGACGCCAGCGGGAAAAAAATCGACCACAGGTAGGTCTGACTGGGGCGAGTGGTGCCTAACGGCCGCCCTCGCCCGCAATCCTGCCCACCATCGCGCGGATCTCTTCCCGGCTTAAGGGCTTGCGGTCGGTGACAAAATGCAGCGTCATCCCTTCAATAAACGCATCCAGCGCACGGGTGGTGACCGGGTCGAACCACTGCTCCAGCGTGTCCTGGCTCATCTTCATCCAGTCCTGCATCACCGTTTTAAGCGCCGCACTGCGGTGCATAAAAGCGTACAATTGGTACATCAGCGCCATGTTATGCGGCGTGGTCACCTGCGAGCTGTGGATCAGCGTCGTGATGGACTCACACGCCATTTCCGGCCCTGTTACGCCCGCAAAGAAATCCCGATACTGTTGCGACATCTGCCGGGTAAACCACGTAAAGGCCTCTTCAAGCAGCGATTCCATACCGTCAAAATAGTAGGTCATCGACCCCAGCGGTACGCCCGCGCAGGAGGCGATTTTACGGTGCGTGACGGCGTGAATACCGTGCTCAGCGATGGTGTCCAGCGTCGCCTGGAGTATTTTTTCCCGGCGGTGCGGATCGTTGGGTGGTCTGCTCATAAATTCCTCATCCGGTTTGTGTACAAATGTACACAAACTTGCTAGTGTTGTCGCTATTGTTGTACTTCTGGTGCTACCCCAATGACGTTGACCTCTCCCCGTAAGGCCCTGCAATTACGCATGTGGGCGCTGTTTATGTTCTTCTTTATTCCCGGGCTGCTGATGGCCTCCTGGGCCACGCGCACCCCGGCGATCCGCGATATTTTGTCCGTCTCTACCGCCGAGATGGGCATCGTGCTGTTCGGCCTGTCGATAGGCTCTATGAGCGGCATTCTCTGCTCCGCGTGGCTGGTTAAACGCTTTGGCACGCGGGCGGTGATCCGCACCACCATGTGCTGCGCGGTGTTCGGGATGATGGTGCTGAGCGTGGCGCTGTGGTTTGCCTCGCCGGTCCTGTTTGCTCTGGGGCTGACGGTCTTTGGCGGCAGCTTCGGCGCGGCGGAAGTAGCGATTAACGTCGAAGGGGCATCTGTCGAGCGTGAGATGAACAAAACCGTGCTGCCGATGATGCATGGCTTTTACAGCCTCGGCACGCTGGCGGGTGCGGGCGTGGGGATGGCGCTGACGGCGTTTGGCATGGCGGCCAATCTGCATATTTTACTGGCGGCGCTGGTGTGCATTATTCCGATCCTGACGGGCATCCGGGCGATCCCGGACGGCACCGGTAAGAACTCCGCTGGCGAACAGCACTCGGCCGAAAAAGGGCTGCCGTTCTACCGCGACTTCCAGCTGATGCTGATCGGCGTAGTGGTGTTGGCAATGGCGTTCGCGGAAGGCTCCGCCAACGACTGGCTGCCGCTGCTGATGGTGGACGGTCACGGCTTCAGCCCGACCTCCGGCTCGCTGATTTACGCCGGATTTACGCTGGGAATGACCGTCGGGCGCTTCACCGGCGGCTGGTTTATCGACCGCTACAGTCGCGTAGCGGTGGTGCGCGCCAGCGCCCTGCTCGGCGGGTTAGGCATCGCGATGATCATCTTTGTGGACGTGGACTGGATTGCAGGCGTTTCCGTGATCCTGTGGGGACTGGGGGCATCACTTGGCTTCCCGCTGACCATTTCCGCCGCCAGCGACACCGGCCCGGATGCGCCAACGCGCGTCAGCGTAGTGGCGACCACTGGTTACCTCGCCTTCCTGGTGGGACCGCCGCTGCTCGGTTTCCTCGGGGAGCACTACGGCCTGCGCAGCGCCATGCTGGTGGTATTAGGGTTAGTCATTATCGCGGCGCTGGTGGCGCGCGCGGTGGCAAAGCCGGAAACAGAACAGACGTCAATGGAGAAGGGATATGAGCGTTAAACTGATTGCAGTCGACATGGATGGCACCTTCCTGAGCGATGCGAAGACGTACAACCGCGCGCGTTTTCTGGCGCAGTACGCGCGCATGAAGGCGCAAGGCATTCGTTTTGTGGTCGCCAGCGGCAACCAATACTACCAGCTGATCTCCTTTTTCCCGGAGATCGCGCATGAAATTGCGTTTGTTGCCGAAAACGGCGGCTGGGTCGTGAGCGAAGGTGAAGATGTCTTTAACGGTGAATTGTCGAAAGCCCATTTCGAGACCGTCGCGAACGTGTTAAATGACGTTCCGGGCATTGAGATTATCGCCTGCGGCAAAGGTAGCGCCTACACTCTCAAAGCCTATGACGATGCCTTCATCGATATGGCCTCAAAATATTATCACCGCCTCGAAAGGGTCAGTGATTTCGACAACCTGAACGATATTTTCTTCAAGTTTGGGCTTAACGTTTCCGATGATGAAATTCCGCGTATTCAGGCGCTGCTGCATGAAAGACTGGGCGATATTATGGTGCCCGTCACCACCGGTCACGGCAGTATCGACCTGATTATCCCTGGCGTGCACAAAGCTAACGGCTTGCGCATTTTGCAGGCGCGATGGGGCATAGAGAACAGCGACGTGGTGGCCTTTGGCGACAGCGGCAACGACGTAGAAATGTTGCGCCAGTCAGGGTTTAGCTTTGCGATGGCCAATGCCAAACCGCATATTAAGGCGGTCGCCCGGTTTGAAGCGCAGCATAATAACGATGAAGGCGTTTTAAACGTGATTGAGAAGGTGTTGAACGGGGAGGCACCGTTTAATTAATACCGTGCGGTCTGGTGCCCTCACCCTAACCCTCTCCCACGGGGTTGAGGGTTCCCAACAAAATAATACCTGCACGGACGACCCCCTCTCCCTTGAGGGTGTACGGTCCGGGGACATAGTGAACACTTGTTCGGGGACATGGTAGACACTTACAACTAAGGCATAAGAACCCGTTTTTGGAGTCGCTTATGCCCTGGGATGCGAGAGATACCATGTCATTACGTACCGGGTTTGTTTTGTTCGCCTCGCAGGACGGGGCGAACATCCGTTCTCTCTGCCGTCGCTTCGGCATTTCACCTGCCACCGGCTATAAGTGGCTTCGCCGCTGGGCGGAGGGAGGTACCGCCGGCCTTCAGAACCGCCCGCGCATACCGCACCATTCCCCGAACCGCTCATCTGACGACATCACGGCCCTGCTGCGTATGGCCCATGACCGCCATCAACGCTGGGGCGCACGCAAGATAAAGCGCTGGCTCGAAGACCAGGGGCACTGCATGCCCGCCTTCAGCACTGTCCATAGCCTGATGGCCCGTCATGGCCTGCTGCCGGGCACTTCACCGGGCATTCCCGCCACGGGACGGTTCGAACACAACGCGCCGAACCGCCTCTGGCAGATGGATTTTAAGGGCCACTTTCTCTTTGGCGGTGGCCGCTGCCATCCGCTCACCCTGCTGGACGACCACTCCCGTTTTTCCCTGTGCCTGGCGCACTGTAACGATGAACGGCGCGAGACCGTGCAGCAGCAGCTGGTCAGCGTGTTTGAACGCTACGGCCTGCCGGACCGGATGACAATGGACAACGGCTCACCGTGGGGAGACATCACCGGCACCTGGACAGCGCTGGAGCTGTGGCTGATGCGCCTGGGTATCCGGGTGGGGCACTCCCGGCCGTATCATCCGCAGACGCAGGGCAAGCTGGAGCGTTTTCACCGCAGCCTGAAGGCAGAGGTGCTGCAGGGGAAGTGGTTCGCGAGCGAGGGTGAGCTGCAGCGCGCCTTCGACCACTGGCGGACGGTCTATAACCTTGAACGCCCGCATGAGGCGCTGGATATGGCGGTACCGGGCTCGCGGTATAAGCCATCTGCACGACAGTACAGTGGCACCATGACGCAACCGGAATACGATGAGGGCGTGATGGTCAGAAAAGTGGATATCAGCGGAAAGCTGAGCGTGAAAGGGGTAAGTCTGAGCGCAGGCAAGGCGTTCAGGGGAGAACGGGTCGGGCTGAAGGAGACGCAGGATGACGGCTGCTATGAAGTGTGGTGGTACAGCACGAAAGTGGGGGTGATCAACCTGAAGAAAAAGTCGATCACCATGGGTAAAGGATGTTAAAAAGTGTTCACCATGTCCCCGAACACCTGTCTACCATGTCCCCGGACTGTACAGAGGGAGAGGGCTGGGGTGAGGGGGAACATACGACTGTTGTGGTCATTCCGTTCACTTTATGTTTCTTGCTACTCTGTAACGACGTGACCGGTGAACGTGCCAGGGTGGCTCAATCGCCACCACCCTGGCGACCCGGGCTCCCGGCGGTAAATCGCCGCTTCGCGGTTCCCTCAGCTTATTCCTTCAGGCTATCGGGTCGGGCATGAGCCTGCATCCCTGCAGGCCACGCCCTCTCGGCGCATCCCTGCGCCTCGCCCCGGCCTTACGGAAACGCTTCGGCGATTTACAGCCGGACCAGGGCGTCGCTGTAAGTCATTAATTTTGCTTAACAACGTTCATCGCTTCAAGTAAAAAAATGACTGGGGATTCCTCTCCCACGGGGAGAGGGAATAATAATTAGGGTTGCAGGGCGCTGCCGATGCGTTTGTCTTTCAGGAACACCACCATTAATCCCACCCACAGCACGCCGTTGGCAAGGTTGAACAGGCTGAACAGCCCGTTGCCGCCAAACGCGTAAGCGTGCTTGCTCACCTCAATTCCGACGGTAAAAATCAACATCTGCAGCATGCCCATCGCGGCGGACACCGTGCCTTTACTCATTTCGCTGGCAAACAGCGTCAGGCGCACCAGTCCGGCATTCGCCACGCCAATACCAAAGGCATAGACGCTCAGCCCTGCGGTCATCCACAGGTAGGCGTGGGAAGAGGCCACCGTAGCGACCGCGGCCATGACCAACCCTGCCGCAATCGGCCAGCCGCCCATAATAATCAGCGAGCGAACGGTGCGGCGCGACGTCAGACGTGCCAGCACGAGGTTACCGGCGATCAGCGCGCCAAAGATCGGCACCTGCAGCAAACCGTACTCGTAACTGCTGAGCTTCTCACCGCTGATGATAATGACGGGCGACTGCGCAATCCACGCCAGCAACGGCAGGCTGACAAAGCCCGTCGCCAGCGCACCCGCGACAAAGCGGCCATTTTTCAACACCTCTTTGTAGTCGCGTCCCAGCTCTTTCAGGGAGAGTTTTTCACCCAGACGCGTAGCCGTTTCCGGCATCGCACGGTGCAGACCAAAGAAGGAGATGGCAGCAAGGGCGGCGAAGAGTATGAACATCCCCTCCCACGGCGCAACGTGCACCCAGGCTGCGCCCACCAGCGGTCCCAGCAGCGGCGCAATCAGCGCCACGTTCGCCATCAGCGCGGTGATTTTGATACACACCGCCTCTTCAAACGACTCCTGAATAGCGGCATACCCCACGGCACCGATGAAGCACAGGCTCACCCCCTGCAGGAAACGCAGCAGGGTAAATTGTTCAATGTTTTGCGCCAGCAGCGTGGCAAGACAGGTGACGATAAACCACACCACGCCGGTCAGCATCACCGGACGACGACCAATACGGTCCGACAGCGGCCCTAACAGCCACTGTAAAAACATGCCGCCCGCCAGATAGGCGGTCATGGAGGTCGGCACCCACTCGATACCCGCGTTGTACTGTTCTACCACGGCCAGCATACCGGGCTGGATCATATCGTTGCCGATATAGGTAGAGAATTCGTAGAGCACCAGACACAGAGGGAACAGTAACGCCTGACGTCCCAGACGATTACCGGAAGAAGAACGGTTTAACATGCAATCTCTTTATGATGAAAAAATCGCGATGAGTGTAATGAATTGCCGCAGCCCGAGATAGCAAATTATCGATAGTAAACAGAAATAAAGCACTTATCGTCGTCGTTTAAGGTTTCCTTAAGTTGACAGTTTTATGATAGCCCTATTTTCACGTCACTGACCCTAATTATGGCATACACCTTCAGCCCTTCAGAATTGTCTAACTTGCCGACAAATAAGACAAAAGACCTTTACCGTTTGCCCCTGCGCTTTTATGGTTATCAGCTTTTCGTGCTGATTGTCCTCGCCGTCCTGTTTACCTGGCTTTCACGTGACGAAACGCTCGACAGATGGATAACCGGTTTCTGGTATGACGCAGCGACGCGCCATTTTCCGTTGCAGCAAAACCCGATGCTGGACCTGCTCAACCATCGGCTGGCGAAGTATGTCTCTATCGCCCTGGCTGCGGTTGCGCTGATTTACGGTGTCGTCAAGCGCAATGCCCGACTCCTCACGGCTGCGCTTCTGATGGGGCTGGGTGCACTGGTTGTCGGCGTGCTGAAAAGCATTAGCCACCATAGCTGTCCGTGGGATCTGGTGGAGTATGGCGGAAAGGCGGTTTCTTACCCCCTGTTTAGCGCGGTACCAGCAGACAGCGGACCGGGCCGTTGCTTCCCGGGCGGCCACTCGTCAAGCGGCTTTATGGTGATGGGGCTGTTTTTTGCCTTCTGGCGCGAACGTCCACGTCTGGCCTGGAGTTTCGTCGTGCTGGGTGCGGTATTGGGTCTGGCCATGGGCTACGGTCAGGTCATGCGCGGGGCGCATTTTTTCTCTCACAACCTGTGGGCTGGGTGGTGGGTCTGGTTTTCCCAGGTGGTGGTCTATGGCCTTGTTTCCGCCTGGTTTGCGAAAGAGTGACGACATTATGTTAGAGAATCTGAACTACGGACTGTTTTATTTCATCAACGCCACGCCAGCCTCGCCGGAATGGATGATTGATTTCGCCACCTTTGTTGCCAGAGATTTGATCTCGATTGTGCCTGTACTGGCCGTTGTTCTCTGGCTGTGGGGTCCGCGTAAAGAGGTCACTGCACAGCGCCAGCTGGTGATCAAAGTGGCGATGGCCATCGGTGTCAGCGTAGTGACCAGCTATCTGCTGGGACATGCCTTCCCCCACGACCGTCCGTTCGTCGATCACGTTGGGTATAATTTCCTGCACCATGCGCCTGATGACTCCTTCCCAAGCGATCATGGCACCGTGATTTTCACCTTCGCCCTGGCGTTCCTGTTCTGGCATCGCCTGTGGTCTGGCGCAGTGCTGATGGGTATCGCGCTGGCCATCGCCTGGTCCCGCGTTTATCTTGGCGTTCACTGGCCGCTGGATATGGTGGGTGGGTTCCTGGTGGGGCTGATCGGCTGCGTGAGCGCGGCGATCCTGTGGAGCCTCTTTGGCCCGGCGCTTTACCGCGGGCTGTCTCAGCTGTATCGCGTGCTGTTTGCCCTCCCGATCCGCAAAGGCTGGATACGTGACTAATCCCGTTCCGACAGGTTACACTTGAACCCCCGCCCTGCGGGGGTTCACTTTTTCATCCTGAGGATCTATGGAAACACGACGCGATGACCGCATTGCTCAGCTGCTCCAGGCGCTGAAGCGCAGTGATAAACTGCACCTCAAGGAAGCTGCCACGCTGCTCGGCGTCTCTGAGATGACCATTCGTCGGGATCTTAACAGCGACAGCGCCCCCGTTGTGCTGCTGGGCGGATACATCGTCCTCGAGCCGCGTAGCGCCAGCCACTATCTGATCAGCGATCAAAAAACGCGTCTGGTGGAAGAGAAGCGCAAGGCGGCACGGCTCGCGGCCTCCCTGGTGCAGCCGCATCAAACCCTGTTTTTTGACTGCGGGACCACCACGCCGTGGATCATCGAAGCCATTGACAGCAGCCTCCCGTTTACCGCCGTCTGTTACTCATTGAACACCTTTCTGGCGCTGCAGGAGAAACCCGAATGCCGGGTGATCCTCTGCGGCGGTGAGTTCCACGCCAGTAATGCAATCTTTAAGCCGCTGAACCTGCAGGACACGTTGAGTAACTTATGCCCGGATATCGCGTTTTATTCTGCGGCGGGCGTGAACGTGCGTCAGGGCGCGACCTGCTTTAACCTGGAAGAGTTACCCGTGAAGCACTGGGCGTTAAATGCCGCGCAGTATCATGTGCTGGTGGTCGACCACAGCAAGTTTGGCAAGGTGCGTCCGGCAAGAATGGGCGAGCTGGCGCAGTTTGACGCTATTGTGAGCGATTGCCGCCCGGACGACGAGATTGTGGCCCATGCGAAGGCGCAGCAGGTGAAGTTGATGTATTGAGAGGGGTGCGGCCTGATGCCCTCACCCCGGCCCTCTCCCACAGGGAGAGGGAGAAAACCCATAAGGTTTAGCTAAACCAGCTGCCAAACCACCCGTGGAATTTCATCAGTACGAAATCCCACATCCGGCTGAAGAATCCGCCCTCTTCTACTGCTTCCATCACAATCAGCGGACGCTGTTCAATCGACTTGCCGTTAAGCTGGAAATCAATCGTCCCGACGACCTGGCCTTTTTTCAGCGGAGCCGTAAGCTGCGGGTCGGTCAGGGTGAAGCTGGCTTTCAGGTTTTTCAGCTGACCGCGCGGAATGGTCACTGAACCGGCCTCACCCGCGCCCAGATTCACCTCGCTCTTATCGCCAAACCAGACGCGCTGGCTGACGAACGTGGCATCCGGCTTAATCGGCGTCACGGTTTCAAAGAAGCGGAAGCCCCAGGTCAGCAGTTTTTCTGATTCATTAAAGCGAATTCGATCGGTTTTGGTGCCCAGCACCACCGAAATCAGGCGCATATCGCCCTGGGTTGCGGACGCGACCAGATTGTAACCCGCACCCGCCGTGGTGCCGGTCTTCATCCCGTCCACGTTGACGTTGCTGCTCCACAACAGACGGTTGCGGTTCTGCTGACGGATCTTATTGAAGGTAAACTCTTTCTCTTTGTGGATCGCGTATTCGTCCGGTACGTCGTGGATCAGCGCTTTCCCCAGCAGCGCCATGTCACGCGCGGTACTGAACTGCCCCGGCGCATCGAGACCGTGGACCGTTTTAAAGGTGGTGTTGGTCAGGCCCAGTTTTTGCGCATAGCCATTCATCAAACCAATGAACGAATCCTGGCTGCCCGCGACGTAATCGGCCAGCGCGATACACGCATCATTTCCCGACTGAATGATCACACCTTTATTCAGATCGGAAACGGAGACCTGATCCCCGGGCTTCAGAAACATCACCGACGAGCCCCGCAGCGCCGGGTTACCGGTCGCCCAGGCGTCTTTCCCGACGGTGACCATATCATCAAGCTTAATTTTGCCTGCTTTCAGCGCCTGACCCACCACGTAGCTGGTCATGATTTTGGTCAGGCTTGCCGGGTCGAGTTTCTCGTCGGCATTCCCTTCTGCCAGCACTTTACCGCTGGCGTAGTCCATTAAGATCCAGGCGCGGGCATCCACCGGTGGCGCTTCGGGCGCCGCCTGTTCCGCCGCGTAGAGCGTTGGGGCAAAAAGGAAGAGGAGCGCAGAGCCTGCCGCCAGGCTGCGCAGAGAAGTCAGTTTTCGCGTCATAAATGCCACCCGAGTGTCCATTCAAAAAATTACGTCACATCACCGTGTCGCAAGAAGCGATGAGTAATAGCGCACTAAAACGGTTAAAGAAACCCAACCAGGGTAAAGTTATTAAAGTTTATGCAATAACATTCATTTACGCTTTGATTCAGGCGATTTTTTTGTCTTCTGTTGCGTAATTGTTAGGTTTATCTCACCATGGCGAAAAGCTGACTCGGATTCACATCTCATCGGGAGTAAATATGATTACGCTGTGGGGCAGGAACAACTCAACCAACGTGAAGAAAGTGCTCTGGACGCTGGAGGAACTGGATTTACCGTTTAATCAAATCATGGCCGGCATGTCGTTCGGCGTGAACAAAGAGGCTGACTACCTGGCGATGAACCCGAACGGGCTGGTGCCGCTGCTGCGCGACGATGAGACCGATGCCACGCTGTGGGAGTCCAACACCATTGTCCGTTACCTTGCCGCGCAGTACGGTCAGGGCCGTCTGTGGGTAGAGAGCCCAGCCCAGCGTGCTCAGGGTGAAAAGTGGATGGACTGGGCAAACCAGACGCTCTCTCCCACTCACCGCGTGATCCTGATGGGACTTATCCGCACGCCGGAAGCCGAACGTGACTATCCCGCCATTCATGCAGCCCAGGACACCTGCGAGACCCTGTTTGCGATGATGGACGACGAGCTGGCGAAGCACAAATGGTTCTCAGGCGACGCGTTCGGCGTGGGCGATATTGCGGTTGCACCATTCGTCTGGAATCTGACCAATATGGGTCTGAAATGGACGCCACGCCCTCACCTCGAGCGCTGGCTTCAGCAGCTTACCGAGCGCCCGGCGTACCGTAACGCGGTGATGATCCCGGTTACCTGATTACGTGCCGGACGGGCTGACTTTCAACAGCTGCCCGTCCGTCTCGTCGGTCAGGACATATAAATAGCCGTCCGGCCCAACCCGCACATCGCGAATACGCCGATCTTTATCACCCAGAATACGCCCGTCTTCCGTCACCTTATTGCCGTCGACGCTCAGCACGATGACGTCTTTCTCCTTCAGCGCGCCGATAAACAGTTTGTTTTTCCACTGCGGGAAGACGTCGCTGTTGTAAAACGCCATGCCGCTCACCGCCGGGGAAACCTTCCAGACAAACAGTGGTTTTTCCGTTCCCTCCGCGTGCTCGCCTTTGGCTTCCGGAATTTTCAGGCCGCTGTAGTTGATGCCGTGGGTCGCCAGCGGCCAGCCGTAATTCTTCCCTTTTTCCGGGATGTTGATTTCATCCCCGCCGCGCGGGCCGTGCTCGTTAAGCCATAGCGTGTCGCTCCACGGGTTCATCGCCATCCCCTGCGGGTTACGAATGCCGTAGGACCAGATTTCAGGCCGCGCGCCGGCGGTGTTTACAAACGGGTTATCCGGCGGCACCTTCCCGTCCTCCGTCAGGCGCACCACTTTGCCCTGAAGCTTGTCCAGATCTTGCGCCGTTGGACGCTCATTGTTCTCCCCTAAAGCAATAAACAGGTACCCTTTGCCGTCGAACACCAGCCGACCGCCAAAATGGTTCCCGGTGGAGAGTTTCGGCATCTGGCGGAACACCACCTGGAAGGCTTCAATGCGCGACAGATCGTCGCTCAGCCGACCGTAGCCCACCGCCGTGCCCGCTTTCCCGTCATTGCCCACTTCGGCATAGCTCAGCCAGATGCGTCGCGATTGTTCAAAATCAGGTGCCAGCACCACGTCCAGCAAACCGCCCTGGCCGTTTGCCCACACCCTGGGCACGCCGACAATCGGGTCAGACAACCCTTTTCCGGCCTGCCAGTGTTTCAGCTGGCCGCCTCTGAGTGTGATGAGCACGCCTTTATTGTCAGGCAAAAAGGCCAGTGACCAGGGGTGATCGAGTCGGTTCTGCAACACCTCGACCTTTACCGCGTCAGGGGCAGCGAGGAGAGAAAAAGGGAAAAATAACGCAGGCAGTAAAATCAGCGAGGATCGATGCATAACGCGCTCCTTTATCGGCATATGGCATAAAGATTAGCCACAACGTTCGGGCGCGTTACCACTTTTACAAAAGCTTAATCAGAAGGGGGAGTCGCCTCCCCCGGGCTCAGTGCTGGGCAAGCTTCGCGTGCTCGTTCAGACACATGATGCAAAGAGAGAGCGTTGTCAGGCAGTTTTCAAGCTTCTCCGCGTTAACAGCGATAAAATTCGGGCAGTCGTGGCGTCCGTTCATCAAACATACCCCTGCAATGGAGAGCACCTCAGCGGCGCGGCGCAGCGCCATCAGCTCGCTTTCGTCGTATTCCGCTTTCAGGGTCGGTGCTTTTTCACGCATGAAATTGCAAAGTTCAAACAGGTTATCACGCAGATGTTCGCTTTCGCTGACTGACATATAGCCTTTTGCCTTCCTGAGCTGCAGATACGCGGCCAGGTCGATTCGGGCGTTGATCAGCTTGTTAAGCAGATCGCGTTTCAGTCTGTCAACGGACATGCTATTTCCTCCTCTGTCAGTCATGTTGCACA
This sequence comes from Enterobacter sp. JMULE2, assembly GCF_013337145.1. NCBI lineage: Bacteria > Pseudomonadati > Pseudomonadota > Gammaproteobacteria > Enterobacterales > Enterobacteriaceae > Enterobacter > Enterobacter sp. JMULE2. The sequence goes on along the minus strand of NZ_SGWD01000014.1, from coordinate 398,282 downwards.
TTCAGAATAAGGTCATTTTTTGTACAATTTAATGCCTGAGATCAATAATTCTTAACTGATTAACATTCTTTACAATGTTACAACCTTTCCTCACCGCATCCGCCATGCAAAGAATGTATAAATCCCCCGCGATACGCTGTAAAATCCCGCCCTGATAACTCCATAATTGATGAATTTTTAACCTATGAGCAATGTTACGCACCAGCCGAAAATCGGCTTCGTCTCCCTCGGCTGCCCAAAAGTCTAAAATAATACATTGCTGCCTTTTTTCTAATCCCCAGTATGACTGGCTTAGGCGAAAAAAAGCCGGAATAAAAACCCGGCGCTTGAATCAATTTTTAATGCTGTCTCCCGCAAATTTTCACGAAAGCCGGGTTTACCGTTAGCTTTACGCCAAGCTTTAACCTCTTTAACCACCCCTTAAGGACTATCTTCACGGTCATCTCGGGGGTAGTAGATAAGGTCAGACCCGTCAGGGTGCTCGGTCAGGCGCTTAAACTCCAGTATGTTTTTATATCTTCACTTTCTGAAGTGTCCGCAACGTTGAAGAGTTTACGGACGAACTACAGGAACTCGTTTTCTGTGTAGTCACTGAATGACCGCTTCAAGATGTTTCCCCGCCAGCGATTTGCACGATAACGTCTTTCGAATAGAATTTTTCGCCGAGTAAATTTTCTAAATCCAGTGCCTGTTTTTGGCTAACATTGAACCCTGCGATGCCTTTGACAAATGCATCTTCGTCATCCGGCCCCCACCCCATGACAGCAGCAACTCCTTTCAGTTTGCTCTTAGGGATCTCAACCTCTAAAACCAATTCTTCGCTTTGTTTATCAAAAACTTCCACAGAATAGATTACCATCACTTTTCTACCTTTCTGGTTGGATCTGCTGGCTTGGTTTGCTCACCTGTTATGTGATTGAACTCGCCTAAATGGTTACGGCCCGAACGGTCATAAACTTCGACTGTGCCATGTTGAGAGTCCCATTCATAAATTTTACCTTTGGCATCTTTCCATCTTGCCCGAAGTTGTCCGCCACCTTGAATAGCTGTCTTACGTGGTGCTCTTTTCGCATCAGGGAATGCTGGTAATGGTGGGGTCCCTTTTGGTGCCGTGTGGTATTTGTGATCCGCATTCAGATAGACGTAAATCGGATCAAAGGTCCCTGCTGGATGCACCAGAATATAATCCCGGAATGAACGTTCTCCCGGTGCTGGGGTAACTGTTGACCACGGGCTGTTGATTTCACTTTCCGGGTAAACCAGTGCATTCGGAGGAATATAGACATTGTTCTGGTTGCCAGTGTTAGTCGGGGAAGAATATCCCGGTTCGTCAGGAGTCCAAACGATTGTCGGCTTATCTGCGCCATCCTCCCAGAACTCATAGTTCCTGGTGGTGGTGTTCTTCTGAAGCATGCGCACAGGCACTTTATCCTGTCCGCCTCTGGCGCTGACGTGGAAGCCTTTCGGCCTCATAATGCCGAACTGGTCAGCCTCCCAGCGAAAGCGAACGCGGGTCGGAACATCTTCTTTATTCCGTGCGGCCTGCTCAAGGCGCATTTTATCAATGTAGTCCTGTTCGCCACTGTTGAGCTTTGGCGAGTAGAACATGCCAAACAGAAAAACGGTTGGAGGACTCGGGGCTATCCAGCGACCAGCCGTCGAAAGATTTCCTCCGATTTTCTGCACTGCTGCGTATCCGGCCTCAATTGCTGCATCAGTGGCGATCCCTGCTGTAGTCGCGGCCCTTGCTGTTGCCATCCCTGCGGTCGCAGACGCTTTGGGGGCATCCGAGGAACTGAAAAGGCGCTTATACCACGGGCGGTTATCTTCTGGTGGTGGAGTCGGTTCGGCTGGTTTGAGTTTCTTTGCAGCCTGCGCGTGTTGGACGGGTTCCGATTCTGTTTGTTCCGGTTGAGGAAGTGCTCGGTAGTAGCCAACATGACCGAAATTATCAACAGATTCCTGATCAGCTCCTTCGTCAGTGCAGCCTTCACCTCGCAAACATGATTTTGCAAAAACGGGTAGAGCACTAAGGGCAGCAACGGCAACAGCTTTGTTTACTGGAGGTTCTGACATACCGAACGGATCGCTGATCTCCACAGTGCCAGGGGCTATCAAGAAGTTCGATCCACTTGGACAGTCACAATGGATGATTGAACCATCAACGGCGACCGCTTCGCCGTTCGTTTGTCGGTGATCTCCACTAACAATGACTCCGATTTTCCCACATTTCGGGCAAGGTGTGGTCTTATCGCCGAAATAGAGTTTCCACTTTCCCATGACAGACATACCAGGGCGTGCGGCTATGCATCGTGAGCCTGTAGAGGTTTTATCCCCGTCTAGCCCAACATTTTTACCGTGAACAATACAGCCTCTGTTTACAGATGCCATAGTGACCGCCTAAGTTCAGAAAATTCTCTTTTGTACTGTTGCATAAGTCCCTCTACTTGTTATAAAAATAATCCACCAGGCCATTTTACAAGCAATACCCATACATTAAATAGGCGTTAGTTCTAATCAAAACATCGTTTCTTAATCAGAAGAATCGGTTGGCACCGAAAACCTGCCGTGAGCACAATTCTTCAGTACAAATTCCCCCCCAAACTCTGTAGAATCCCTGCCCTGACCATTCCAAAAACCGAACAATTTTTAACCTATGAGCAATGTTACGCACCAGCCGAAAATCGGCTTCGTCTCCCTCGGCTGCCCGAAAAACCTGGTGGATTCCGAACGCATCCTGACCGAACTCCGTACCGAAGGCTATGACGTGGTGCCAAGCTACGACAATGCCGACATGGTGATCGTTAACACCTGCGGGTTTATCGACAGCGCGGTTCAGGAGTCACTGGAAGCCATAGGTGAAGCCCTGACCGAAAACGGCAAAGTCATTGTCACCGGCTGCCTGGGCGCGAAAGTGGATCAGATCCGCGAAGTGCATCCGAAGGTGCTGGAGATCACCGGCCCGCACAGCTACGAGCAGGTGCTGGAACATGTTCATCACTACGTGCCAAAACCCAAGCACAACCCGTTCCTGAGCCTGGTGCCGGAACAAGGCGTGAAGCTGACGCCGCGCCACTACGCGTACCTGAAAATTTCCGAAGGCTGCAACCATCGCTGCACCTTCTGCATCATCCCGTCCATGCGTGGCGATCTGGTGAGCCGTCCAATCGGTGAAGTGCTGGCAGAAGCCAAACGTCTGGCCGACGCGGGCGTGAAGGAGCTGCTGGTCATCTCCCAGGACACCTCAGCCTACGGCGTGGACGTGAAACACCGCTCCGGTTTCCACAACGGTGAGCCGGTGAAAACCAGTATGGTCGGCCTGTGCGAGCAGCTTGCGAAGCTCGGTATCTGGACGCGTCTGCACTACGTCTACCCGTATCCGCACGTTGACGATGTGATCCCGCTGATGGCGGAAGGCAAAATTCTGCCGTACCTGGATATCCCGCTGCAGCACGCCAGCCCGCGTATTCTGAAGCTGATGAAGCGTCCTGGCTCCGTTGACCGCCAGCTGGCGCGCATCAAGCAGTGGCGTGAAATCTGTCCGGATCTGACCCTGCGCTCCACCTTCATCGTCGGCTTCCCGGGTGAAACCGAAGAAGATTTCCAGATGCTGCTCGACTTCCTGAAAGAAGCCCGTCTGGACCGCGTAGGCTGCTTCAAGTACAGCCCGGTAGAGGGCGCAACCGCCAACGAGCTGGCGGACCAGGTACCGGAAGAGGTGAAAGAAGAGCGCTGGAACCGCTTTATGCAGCTGCAGCAGCAGATCTCTGCTGAGCGTCTGCAGGAAAAAGTGGGCCGCGAAATTCTGGTGATTATCGACGAAGTGGACGAAGAAGGCGCGATTGGCCGCAGCATGGCGGACGCCCCTGAAATCGACGGCGCGGTGTACCTGAACGGGGAAACCAGCGTTAAGCCGGGTGATATTATTCGCGTGAAGGTTGAAAACGCGGATGAGTATGACCTGTGGGGTAGCCGGGTTTAAACACCCCGCTTCCCTTTTGTAGGCCGGGTAAGGCGTAGCCGCCACCCGGCACATTCCACTGCCCTACCCCTTAATCCTCGGATCCAGCGCGTCGCGCAGCCCGTCCCCCAGCAGGTTAAACGCCAGCACGGTCAGGAAAATCGCCAGACTTGGGAAGATCGCCACGTGCGGTGCAATCACCATATCTGCTCTCGCCTCGTTCAGCATCGCGCCCCACTCCGGCGTGGGAGGCTGCGCCCCTAACCCCAGAAACGACAGGCTGGCCGCCGAGATAATCGACACGCCGATACGCATGGTGAAATAGACCACGATGGACGACACCGTACCCGGCAGAATATGGCTGAACAGGATGGTGGCATCGCTGGCCCCCATACTGCGGGCGGATTCGATAAAGGTCTGCTGTTTCAGCACCAGCGTGTTGCCGCGCACCAGGCGGGCGAAAGCCGGTATCGAAAAGACCGCGACCGCAATGATGACGTTCGCCATGCCGCTGCCCATGATCGCCACCACGGCAATCGCCAGCAGAATGCCGGGGAAGGCAAACAGCACGTCGCAGATGCGCATGATGATGCGGTCCCACCAGCCTTCGTAATACCCGGCGACGAGACCCAAAACCGTGCCTATCGCCGCACCGATCAGCACCGCAAAGACCCCGGCGGCCAGCGAGATCTGCGCCCCCACCAGCACGCGGCTGAAGATATCCCGCCCGAGCGAATCCACGCCGAACCAGTGCATCATCGACGGCCCGTCGTTCAGACGGTCATAGTCAAAATAGTTTTCCGCATCAAACGGCGCGACCCATGGCGCAACGATCGCCACCACAATCAGCAGCAAAACAAACAGCCCCGCCGTCATCGCGACAGGCTGACGGCGAAAACGCCGCCAGAATTCAGACCACGGAGTGCGGATGTGCTCCGGCTTTAGCCCCGGCATAGCATTTAATACGGCCTGACGACGCCAGTTCAACAATCGCATCTTACTTGTACCTGATGGCCGGGTTAATGGCGGCGTAAAGCACGTCCACCACTAAGTTGATAAGAATAAACTCCAGCGAGAACAGCAGGACTTCCGCCTGAATCACCGGATAATCGCGCATGTCGACCGAATCGACCAGCAGACGCCCCAGCCCCGGCCAGTTGAAGACCTTCTCCACCACAATAGAGCCGCCCAGCAGGAAGCCAAACTGCAGCCCCATCATCGTGACTACCGGGATCATCGCGTTGCGAAAACCGTGCTTGAGGATGACCCACTTCTCGCTGACCCCTTTCGCCCGCGCGGTACGGATGTAGTCTTCGCTCAGCACGTCGACAAACGAGGCACGGGTAAAGCGCGCCATCACAGCCGCCACGGCTGCGCCAAGGGTCATCGATGGGAGAATGTAGTGCTTCCAGGTATCCGCGCCCACGGTCGGCAGCCAGCCCAGCTCCACGGAGAAGATCTGCATCAGCAGCATCCCGAGGGCAAATGCCGGGAAGGAGATGCCGGTCACCGCCAGCGCCATACCCAGTTTATCCGGCCAGCGGTTGCGCCAGACGGCAGCGACAATTCCCGCACCGAGACCAAACACCACCGCCCAGCCCATGCTGGCAAGGGTTAACCAAAAGGTCGGCATAAAGCGGCTGGCAATCTCTTCCGACACCGGGCGACGCGACACCATCGAGGTGCCAAAATCGCCCTGCAGCACGTTGCCCATATAGTGCAGGAACTGCATATACAACGGCCTGTCGAGACCCAGCTGCTTGCGCACCAGTTCAATAACGGTCGCATCCGCCTCGGGCCCGGCAATCAGCCGCGCCGGATCCCCCGGCAGCATATGGACAAACAGAAACACCAGCACCGCCACAATCAACAGCGTCGGGATAAGCCCCAGCAGGCGTTTACAAACATAATTCAGCATGAGTGTTATTTTAAATCCGCGTTGTCAAAGCTAAAGCCCGTATCCGGCATGATATAGAACCCGGTCAGCGCTTTGTTATGGGCTGAGACCAGTTTCTCCACCACCAGCGGCACCCACGGCGACTCTTTCCAGATGATATCCTGAGCATCTTTATACAGCCGCGCTTTCTCCTCAGGCTTAGTGGTTTTCAGCGCGTCAGAGAGGTCTTTATCCACCTGCGGATTGCTGTAGAACGCGGTATTGAACAGGGTTGGCGGCCAGTTCTGCGAGGCAAACAGCGGTGACAGCGCCCAGTCGGCTTCACCGGTAGAGGCGGTCCAGCCGGTGTAGAACATCCTCACGCCGCTCTCTTTCTGCCCTTTGCCCTCCACTTCTGCCGCACGCTGTCCGGCATCCATCGCGGTCACCTGCGCCTTGATGCCGACCTGCGCCAGCTGCTGCTGGGTAAACTGCAGCACCTTCTGGGCGGTACTGTGGTTATGCGACGACCACAGCGTGGTGCTGAAGCCGTTCGGGAAGCCCGCCTCTTTCAGCAGCTCGCGCGCTTTGGCCGGATCGTAAGGCCACGGCTGGTAGCTTTGCGCATAGGCGATAGCTGGCGGCACCACGCCGGTCGCCGGAGTGGCATAGCCCGCAAAGGCCACTTTCACCAGCGCCTGGCGGTTAATGGCATAGTTGATGGCTTCACGCACCTTCGGGTTATCGAACGGTTTTTGCGTGACGTTCATGCTGATGTAGCGCTGCATGATTGACGGGCTGGCAACCAGCTCCAGCTTGCTGTTTTTCGCCAGCAGCGCTGCCTGCTCATACGGGATCGGGAAGGCAAACTGCGCTTCACCGGTTTGCAGCATCGCCGCGCGGGTGTTGTTATCCACCACCGGGCGCCAGGTAATGGTGTCGAGCTTCGGCAAGCCCTGCTGCCAGTATCCGGCGAATTTCTTCACCTTCACAAAATCGGTTTGATTCCAGGTAAGCAGCTCGTACGGGCCGGTGCCTACCGGGTGGAAGCCGATCTCTTTGCCGTATTTCTTCAGCGCCGCTGGCGAAATCATTGCCGTTGCCGGATGCGCAAGGATATTGATAAACGCGGAGAACGGCTCTTTGAGGGTGATCTTCACGGTTGCCGGGTCGACCGCCTCGGTACTGGCGATATTTTTATAAAGGTTATAGCGCTTGAGGCTATTTTCCGGGTTGCTGGCGCGGTCGAGGTTGACCTTTACCGCTTCAGCATTGAAATCCGTGCCGTCCTGGAACTTCACGCCGGAACGCAACTTGATGGTATACACCAGCCCGTCGTCCGAAACGGTATAGCTCTCCGCCAGCACGTTTTTGAGCTTCATCTCTTTATCCAGGCCAAACAGCCCCTGGTAGAACGATTTCGCCACCGCCTGCGACAGCGTGTCGTTAGCATCATACGGATCGAGCGTCGTAAAATTAGAGCCGACCGCCACGACCACGTCTTTGGCAGCGAACGCGGGGGCGACGGCCAGCGCCGCCGTCACGCTCGCGGCTAACAGCCATGTACGAGCAACAAATTTAACCATTGTGTTCTCCTGCCTGGTGTACGTTATAACCGCGAGAATGCATTGTCCTGACGCGGTGGTGCGACAAAATGACCGGGACCGACTTCCCGAAGCGTAACGCGCTCCAGGGTTTCGCCCCGTTTACGAATATTGCTCGGCATTTCATCCTGCAGCAGCACGCGCTGGGCGTGGTGATGCGCAGGATCGGCAACCGGCACAGCGGCCATCAGCTTGCGGGTGTAAGGATGCTGCGGGTTTTCAAATACCGCCCGCCGCGGGCCAATCTCAACAATTTGCCCCATGTACATCACCGCAACACGGTGGCTGATACGCTCCACCACCGCCATATCATGTGAGATAAACAGGAAGGCAATGCCCATATCCCGCTGTAAATCGAGCAATAAATTGATGATTTGCGCGCGGATAGAGACATCCAGTGCCGAAACGGACTCATCCGCAATCACCACTTTTGGATTCAGCGCCAGCGCCCGCGCAATGCAAATGCGCTGTCGCTGCCCGCCGGAAAACTCGTGGGGATAACGCCAGGCATGTTCAGGCTTCAGCCCGACGCGCTCCAGCAGCCAGGCCACGCGACGCTGCGCCGCGTCCCCGTCGAGCAGGTTATGTACCCGCAGCGGCTCCATGATCGAATACCCCACCGTATGACGCGGTTCGAGAGAAGCATACGGATCCTGGAAAATAAACTGAATATCCCGGCGCACGGCCTGCAGCTTGCTGTCTGGCAGGGTGTCGATACGTTCGCCGTTAAAGGTAATGGTCCCGGCCTGGGTCTCCACCAGTCTGAGCAGCGCGCGTCCGGTCGTGGATTTTCCGCAGCCCGACTCCCCCACCAGCGCCAGCGTTTCGCCCGGCCAGAGATCAAAACTGACGTTTTCCACCGCATGGACTTCGCGCTTCACGCGATTGAACACGCCGCTGCGCAGCGGAAAACGCGTGACCAGATCGCGGACTTCCAGAATGGGCCTGCCCGGCACCACTGTATCTTGCTCGGTTTCGGCCGTCTGCATGCCCGCCTCGCCCTGAGCCATCAACGGAAAACGGCGCGGTAAATCGCTGCCGTTCATCGCCCCAAGACGCGGCACCGCCGCCAGCAGCGCTTTGGTGTAAGGATGAACAGGCGCATGAAAAATTTGCTCAACCGTACCCGTCTCTACGGCGTGCCCCTGGTGCATCACCAGTACGCGGTCGGCGATATCCGCCACCACGCCCATGTCGTGGGTGATAAAAATCACCCCCATCTCCATCTCCTGCTGCAGCACTTTGATCAGCTGCAGGATCTGCGCCTGAATCGTCACATCCAGCGCCGTTGTCGGCTCGTCGGCGATCAGCACCGCCGGACGGCACGAGAGCGCCATCGCAATCATGACGCGCTGGCGCATCCCCCCGGACAGCTGATGCGGATAGCGCCCCAGAATGGCCTGCGCTTCAGGAATACGCACCCTCTCCAGCATCCGCTTCGCTTCGAGGAGCGCCTCATCGCCGCTTAACCTCTGATGCAGGCGGATGGACTCGGCAATCTGCTCGCCCACCGGAAAAACCGGGTTCAGCGAGGTCATCGGCTCCTGGAAAATCATGGCGATATCCGCCCCACGCACGCCCTGCATCTGCGAACCACTCAGTTCATTTAAATCAATGACCTGACGGTTACGGCGGCGCAGGAGCATTTTCTCGCTGCCGATCTGCCCGCCCGTTTGCTCCAGCAGGCGCAACAATGCCAGTGCGGTAACCGATTTACCGGAACCAGACTCACCGACAATGGCCAGCGTTTCGCCGCGATGCAGCGAAAACGATAAATTCTGTACTGCGGGGATGAACTGCCGCTCCTCCTGAAACGCAATATTCAGCTGATGGACAGCCAATACCTGGCGGTTGTCCAGCTCTTCACTGTGCGGCACGTTTTGCCCCCTTATTCACGATAGATCCCCGTACTGGGCTCATCACCGGCGTAGCCCCAGGCGCGATACATCCCTTCGCTGTTAAACGGCAGGGCCACGTTGCCCTCACGATCCACCGCAATCAACCCGCCGACGCCGCCAAGCGCGGGGAGTTTTTCCATTACCACGCGCTCGCAGGCCTCGCTCAGGCTTAATCCGCCATAATCCATCAGCGCGGTGATGTCATAGGCCGCGAGAGCACGAATAAACACTTCGCCGGTTCCGGTACAGGACACGGCGGCCGTGGCGTTGTTGGCATAGCACCCTGCGCCGGGCAGCGGGCTGTCGCCGACGCGCCCCGGCAGCTTGTTGGTCATCCCGCCCGTTGACGTTGCCGCCGCGAGGTTTCCGGCTTTATCGAGCGCGACTGCGCCGACCGTGCCCATTTTGGTGGTTTCATCCAGCGGCGCGGCGTGGTCAAGCTGCGTCTTGCCTGCCGTACGCGCGTCCAGCAGCTGCTGATAGCGCTCCTCCGTGGAAAAAAGATCGGGCGATACCGACTCCATTCCGTGTTCGAAGGCAAACGTCTCTGCCCCTTCGCCCGTCAACAGGACGTGCGGACTCGCTTCCATCACCAGACGTGCCGCCAGCACCGGGTTGCGCAGACGACTGACGCCTGCCACGGCGCCCGCTTTCAGGGTAATACCGTCCATCACGCAGGCATCCAGCTCGTGCGTTTCATCCCGGGTAAAGACCGAACCGATCCCCGCGTTAAACAACGGGCACTCTTCCAGCAGGCGCACCGCCTCGGTGACCACATCCAGCGCGCTATCGCCCGCTTCCAGCATCCGCTGGCCTGTTTCCACAATGGCGTATAGCGCGTCAATATAGCGCTTTTCCTGCTCGGGACTGAGCTGTGCACGGGTGATTGCCCCGGCGCCACCATGAATTGCGATTACCGCATTAACCATTTCGCATCACCCGTTAGCCTGATTTGCGGCTTTTTCTATAAATATCATTATCGTCGATGAAACTTCAGATGATTTTTGAATATAGAAAGACGCAACTGTGATGTAAAGCGTACACCCATCGGGTCATACAGTTAGCCGCACTTTTCTGCCATAATGGGCGTTTTCGTTGTTACTCCGCAGGAGCCCACCATGGATTTTACCGCCGGACTGATGCCGCTTGAGACGGCACTCACGCAGATGCTTGGCCGCATTACCCCACTGCATGAGGTTGAAACGCTGCCGCTTGTGCGCTGTTTTGGCCGTATTGCCGCGCGCGATATTGTCTCTCCGCTTAACGTGCCGGGGTTTGATAACTCCGCGATGGACGGTTACGCGGTGCGCCTGGCGGATCTCCAGACGGGTAACGCCCTGCCGGTGGCGGGTAAAGCCTTTGCGGGTCAGCCATATAGCGGTGAATGGCCTGCGGGTACCTGCGTGCGCATCATGACCGGTGCGCCCGTTCCGGCTGGCTGCGACGCCGTGGTGATGCAGGAAGAGACCGAACAGACCGACGACGGCGTGCGTTTTACCGCGAACGTTAAAGCGGGCCAGAACATTCGCCGCACGGGCGAAGATATCACCCTTGGCGCAACGGTCTTTTCTGCCGGACAGAAGCTAACGGTAGGTGAGCTGCCGGTGCTGGCGTCGCTCGGCGTTGCTGAAATCGACGTTATCCGTAAAGTGCGCGTTGCCGTTTTCTCCACTGGCGACGAGCTGCAGCTTCCGGGCCAGCCGCTGCAGGACGGCCAGATTTACGACACCAACCGCCTGGCGGTACACCTGATGCTGGAGCAGCTGGGCTGCGACGTGATTAATCTCGGCATCATTCCTGACGATCCGGAAAAACTGCGCGCCGCGTTTATCGAGGCGGATAACGCAGCCGACGTGGTCATCAGCTCTGGCGGCGTCTCCGTGGGTGAAGCGGATTACACCAAAACCATCCTTGAAGAGCTGGGCGAAATCGCCTTCTGGAAACTGGCTATCAAGCCGGGCAAACCGTTCGCCTTTGGCAAGCTCACGCACAGCTGGTTCTGCGGCCTGCCGGGTAACCCGGTCTCTGCGGCACTCACCTTCTACCAGCTGGTGATCCCGCTGCTGGCGAAGCTTTCCGGCAACAAGGCTAACCCGATGCCGGAACGCCTGCGCGTGCGTGCCGCCACGCGCCTGAAAAAATCACCGGGCCGTCTCGATTTCCAGCGTGGCATTCTGGCGCGCAACGCGGACGGTGAGCTCGAAGTGAGCACCACCGGGCACCAGGGCTCGCACATTTTCAGCTCCTTCAGCCAGGGCAACTGCTTTATCGTGCTGGAGCGCGAGCGTGGCAATGTGGAAGCAGGCGAATGGGTTGAGATCGAGCGCTTTAACCACCTGTTCGGAGGCTGACATGACGGTGGAGCTGAGCGACCAGGAGATGCTGCGCTATAACCGCCAGATTATCCTGCGCGGGTTTGATTTCGAGGGCCAGGAAGCGCTCAAGGCGGCCAGCGTGCTGGTTGTTGGTCTTGGCGGGCTGGGCTGCGCGGCCGCGCAGTACCTTGCGGCGGCAGGCGTGGGGAGGATGACGCTGCTGGATTTCGATAACGTATCGGTGTCCAACCTGCAGCGCCAGACGCTGCACAGCGATGCGACGGTTGGCCAGCCGAAAGTGGACTCTGCCCGCACGGCGCTGGCGCGCATTAACCCCAACGTTCAGTTCACTCTGATTGACGCAATGCTGGATGACGACGCGTTGTCCGCGCAGATTGCGCAGCATGACCTGGTTCTGGACTGCACCGACAACGTCGCCGTCCGTAACCAGTTAAACGCAGGCTGTTTTGCCCACAAAACTCCGCTGGTCTCCGGTGCGGCGATCCGCATGGAGGGGCAAATCAGCGTCTTCACGTACGCGGAAGGTGATCCCTGCTACCGCTGCCTGAGCCGCCTGTTCGGCGAGAACGCGCTGACCTGCGTTGAGGCGGGCGTGATGGCGCCACTGGTCGGCGTGATTGGTTCACTGCAGGCGATGGAAGCGATCAAAGTCCTGGCGCGCTACGGCACGCCTGCCGCGGGGAAAATCGTCATGTACGACGCGATGACCTGCCAGTTCCGTGAGATGAAGCTGATGCGTAACCCGGGGTGTGAGGTTTGTAGCAAATAAAAAGTCGGGTGGCGGCTCCGCCTTACCCGACCTACAACGGCTCGAACGTAGGCCGGGTAAGCGTGAGCGCCACCCGGCAACAGCATCAGATAGACGTCCGTCCAAACGCCCCCTGCCAGTCCTGCTCAAACTTCACAATCGCCGCATCCACGGCCGGAGAGGTAATAAACTGCTGCGCCACGTCCAGCGGTAGCGTGATGGACTCGCAGCCTGCCAGCAGGCAGTCCAGCGCCTGACGCGGCGTTTTGAAGCTCGCGGCCAGCACTTTTGACTGCGGGGCGTGCAGCGTCAGCAGTTGCTGTAATTCCACAACAGTCTGGATCCCGTCCCCGCCCTGCGCGTCCACGCGGTTAACGTAAGGCGCCACATATTCCGCCCCCGCCAGCGCGGAGAGCATACCCTGCGCGGCGCCGTAGACCGCCGTACCCAGCGTCGGGATCCCTTCCGCTTTTAGCATCTTGATTGCCGCCAGCCCCTCTGCGGTCACCGGCACTTTCACCACCAGGTCATTAATGATGGCGCGGAGCTTGCGCGCGTCCTCCACCATCCCTTCAGCGGTAGTCGCCATCACCTGGGCGAACAGACGGCCTTTACCGCCCAACGCGTCGTGCAGTTCAGGCAGCAGCACATCGAGCGGCGTTTTACCTGCCGCCACAATGCTTGGGTTGGTGGTCACGCCCGCCAGCGGGAAGATACGCGCCAGCTTTTTGACTGCCGCAACGTCAGATGTGTCGAGATAAAGTTCCATGATGTCACCCTCAAAATTAGCCTGCACTTACCCTATCACGATAAAACCTGCTCAGTAGTTGACCTGCATCAAGATAACTTTCATTCGAAAGTCATTTAATCTTCATATGCAAGATGAGAGGCAAAATCATGATCTTCAATATTCAGCGTTACTCTACCCACGATGGCCCCGGTATTCGTACCGTGGTATTCCTCAAAGGCTGCTCGCTGGGCTGTCGCTGGTGTCAGAACCCGGAAAGCCGCTCCCGCAGCCGGGACGTGCTGTTTGATGCGCGCCTGTGCCTGGACGGCTGCGACCTGTGCCAGCAGGCGGCACCGGGCTGTATCGAACGTGCGCTGAATGGCCTGGTCATTTACCGCGAAAAGCTGAGTGAAGAGACGCTTAATGCCCTCACCGACTGCTGCCCGACGCAGGCGCTGACCGTCTGCGGTGAAGAACAGCAGGTCGACGAGGTCATGGCGACCGTACTGCGCGACAAACCCTTCTACGACCGCAGCGGCGGCGGCATAACCCTCTCCGGCGGCGAGCCGTTTATGAACCCTGAGCTGGCGCACGCTCTGTTTAAAGCCAGCCACGAACAGGGGATCCACACCGCCGTGGAAACGTGCCTTCACGTGCCGTGGCACTATATCGAGCCGTCATTACCCTACGTCGATCTCTTCCTCGCCGACCTGAAGCATGTCGACGCTGAAGTTTTCAAGCAGTGGACGGACGGTTCGGCTAAGCGGATCCTGGATAACCTGAAACGCCTGGCCGGTGCCGGGAAAAAAATCACCATCCGCGTGCCGCTGATCCAGGGCTTTAACGCCGATGAAGCCTCTGTTACCGCCATTACCAATTTCGCTGCCGACGAGCTCGGCGTCGAGGATATTCATTTTCTGCCGTACCACACGCTGGGCATGAACAAATACACCCTGCTCGGCCAACCCTACTCTGCCCCTGACAAACCGCTGGATAACCCTGCCCTGCTGGACTTCGCGCAGCAGTACGCCTGCCAGAAAGGGTTAACCGCGACCTTACGAGGATAAACTTATGACGACCCTGAATCTCAACACCCTCAGCGAGCGCATTAAAGCGCACAAAACGGCCCTCGTACATATCGTCAAGCCGCCGGTCTGTACCGAGCGCGCGCAGCATTACACCGAAATGTATCAGCAGCACATGGACAAGCCGATCCCGGTGCGTCGCGCCCTGGCGCTGGCGCATCACCTGGCCGAGCGCACCATCTGGATCAAACACGACGAGCTGATCATCGGTAACCAGGCAAGTGAAGTGCGCGCCGCGCCGATCTTCCCGGAATATACCGTCTCCTGGATTGAGAAAGAGATCGACGATCTGGCGGATCGCCCGGGCGCGGGCTTTGCGGTAAGCGAAGAGAACAAGCGCGTCCTGCATGACATCTGCCCGTGGTGGCGCGGCCAGACGGTGCAGGATCGCTGCTACGGCATGTTCACCGACGAGCAGAAAGGCCTGCTGGAAACCGGCATTATCAAAGCCGAAGGCAACATGACCTCCGGCGACGCGCACCTGGCGGTGAACTTCCCGCTGGTGCTGGAGAAAGGTCTCGACGGCCTGCGCGCCAAAGTGGCCGAGCGCCGCTCGCGCATCAACCTGACGGTGCTGGAAGACCTGCACGGCGACCAGTTCCTGAAAGCGATCGATATCGTGCTGGAGGCGGTGAGCCTGCACATCAAACGCTTTGCCGATCTGGCGCGTGAAATGGCCGCGACCGAAACCCGCGTAAGCCGCCGCGACGAGCTGCTGGCAATGGCGGAAAACTGTGACGTAATCGCCCACGAGCCGCCAAAAACCTTCTGGCAGGCGCTGCAGCTGTGCTACTTCATTCAGCTGATCCTGCAGATTGAGTCCAACGGCCACTCCGTCTCCTTCGCGCGTATGGACCAGTATCTTTATCCGTACTACCGTCGCGACGTGGAGCTTGACCAGAGCCTCGACCGCGAGCACGCCATTGAGCTGCTGCACAGCTGCTGGCTGAAGCTGCTGGAAGTGAACAAGATCCGCTCCGGCTCGCACTCTAAAGCCTCCGCCGGCAGCCCGCTGTACCAGAACGTCACCATCGGCGGCCAGAAGCTGGTCAACGGCGAGCCGATGGACGCGGTGAACCCGCTCTCCTACGCGATTCTGGAATCCTGCGGTCGCCTGCGCTCCACCCAGCCGAACCTGAGCGTGCGCTACCATGCGGGCATGAGCAACGACTTCCTCGACGCCTGCGTGCAGGTGATCCGCTGCGGCTTCGGGATGCCGGCGTTCAATAACGATGAAATCGTGATCCCGGAATTCATCAAGCTCGGCGTTGAACGAGACGACGCCTACGACTACGCGGCCATCGGCTGCATCGAAACCGCGGTGGGCGGCAAGTGGGGCTACCGCTGCACCGGCATGAGCTTTATCAACTTCGCCCGCGTGATGCTCGCCGCGCTGGAAGGCGGCCGCGATGCCACCAGCGGCAAGGTGTTCCTCCCGCAGGAGAAAGCGCTCTCTGCCGGTAACTTCGACAACTTCGAGGAGGTGATGGCGGCCTGGGACAGCCAGATCCGCTACTACACCCGCAAATCCATCGAGATTGAGTACGTGGTGGACACCATGCTGGAAGAGAACGTCCACGATATTCTCTGCTCGGCGCTGGTGGACGACTGCATCGAGCGCGCGAAAAGCATCAAGCAGGGCGGCGCGAAGTATGACTGGGTATCCGGCCTGCAGGTGGGCATCGCCAACCTCGGCAATAGCCTGGCAGCGGTGAAAAAGCTGGTATTCGAGCAGGGCACTATCGGTCAACAGCAGCTGGCGGCCGCGCTGGCGGATGACTTCGAGGGGCTGACCCACGAACAGCTGCGCCAGCGTCTGATCAACGGCGCGCCGAAGTACGGCAACGACGACGACAGCGTGGATATGCTGCTGACGCGCGCCTATCAGACCTACATTGAAGAGCTGAAGCAGTACCACAACCCGCGCTACGGCCGCGGCCCGATTGGCGGTAACTACTACGCGGGCACCTCTTCTATTTCCGCAAACGTGCCGTTTGGCGCAGCGACAATGGCCACCCCGGACGGACGTAAGGCGCACACCCCGCTGGCGGAAGGGGCAAGCCCGGCTTCCGGTACGGACCACCTCGGCCCGACGGCGGTGATTGGCTCAGTCGGTAAACTGCCTACCGAGGCGATTCTCGGCGGCGTGCTGCTTAACCAGAAGCTGAACCCGTCGACGCTGGAAAACGACAGCGATCGCCAGAAGCTGATGGTGCTGCTGCGCACCTTCTTCGAGGTGCATAAGGGCTGGCATATCCAGTACAACATCGTCTCGCGCGATACGCTGCTGGAAGCGAAGAAACATCCTGACCAGTATCGTGATCTGGTGGTGCGCGTGGCGGGCTACTCGGCGTTCTTCACCGCCCTGTCGCCGGATGCGCAGGACGATATTATTGCCCGTACCGAGCATACGCTGTAAAAAAAGCCCGGTGGCGCTACGCTTACCGGGCCTACTCCTCCCTCCGTAGGCCGGGTAAGGCGAAGCCGCCACCCGGCTTTCTGACTTTCATTCGAAATTAAATTTGTGCTCCCCGTCACCTTGTTATTAGAATGTTTCAAAACGCAGTGACCCAGGAGCACAGTATGACCGTTAAAGTTATCGTCACCGATATGGACGGAACTTTCCTTGATGATGCCAAGCAGTACGATCGAGACCGCTTCCAGGCACAGTTTGAACAGCTTAAGGCTCGAAACATTGAATTCGTTGTCGCCAGCGGCAACCAGTATTACCAGCTCATCTCCTTCTTCCCGGAGCTGAAAGAGCAGATCTCCTTCGTGGCGGAAAACGGCGCGCTGGTGTTCGATCGCGGGGAACAGATTTTCCACGGAGAACTGACGCGTCATGAATCACAAATCGTCATTGGCGAACTGCTGAAAGACAAAGGATTGAACTTCGTGGCCTGCGGGCTGGAAAGTGCCTATGTGAGCGACCAGGCCCCTGAAGCGTTCGTGGCGCTGATGTCTAAGCACTACCACCGCCTTAAGCGCATCAGCGATTACCGCGACATTGACGACGTGCTGTTTAAGTTCTCCCTGAACCTGCCGGACAGCGATATCCCTGATCTGGTGGATAAACTTCACGTCTCCCTGGACGGCATCATGAAGCCGGTCACCAGCGGCTTTGGCTTTGTGGATTTAATTATCCCCGGTCTGCACAAAGCCAACGGCATCAGCCGCCTGCTGAAACGCTGGAAAATCTCCCCGCAGGAATGCGTGGGCATTGGCGACAGCGGCAACGATGCCGAGATGCTAAAGCTGGTGAAATATTCCTTTGCGATGGGTAACGCGGCGGAAAACATCAAAGAAATCAGCCGCTACAGCACCGACGACAACAACCATCAGGGCGCGCTGAACGTCATTCAGGCCGTGCTCGACAACCACTCCCCGTTCGACGCCTGATCCTCTCCCCGCCGGAGCCTTGCTCCGGCCTCTCACTCTTTTTCCGTCCTGTGGCTTGCGTCAAGTTTTTAAACTTGCATTAACTTAATTTTAACTTAAAGTATCACTTGTAGATATTTTTACTTTCGAATGAAAGATGCGAGGCAGTTATGACCTTTACCAGTGAAACTTTGCCAGCGGATCACAAAGCGGCAATCCGTCAGTTAAAACGTGAGTTACGTGCGCAGATCGGCGACGTGCAGGCGGTGTTTAATAAACTCAGCGATAAAATTGCCACCCGCGTGGCGGAAATCAACGCTCTTAAGAACAAAGGCGAAACCGTCTGGCCGGTGATCCCGTTCGCGGATGTGCAAAACGGCACCCTCACCGACGCTCAGCGCGAGGCCGTTAAACGCCGCGGCTGCGCGGTGATTAAAGGTCATTTCCCGCGCGGGCAGGCGCTGGCATGGGATCAGTCGATGCTCGACTACCTCGATCTCAACACGTTTGACGACGTGTACAAAGGCCCAGGCGATAACTTCTTCGGCACCTTAACGGCCTCTCGTCCGGAGATTTACCCGATTTACTGGTCTCAGGCGCAAATGCAGGCGCGCCAGAGCGAAGAGATGGCGCAAGTGCAGTCGTTCCTGAACCGTTTATGGACATTCGAGAGCAACGGCAAGCAGTGGTTCGACCCGGACGTGAGCGTGATTTACCCGGACCGTATCCGCCGCCGTCCGCCGGGAACCACCTCGAAAGGACTGGGCGCGCATACCGACTCCGGCGCGCTGGAGCGCTGGCTGCTTCCGGCTTATCAACAGGTGTTCGCCCGCGTGTTTGACGGCAACGTCGATAAGTACGATCCGTGGAACGCCGCGCACCGTACTGAAGTGGAAGAGTACACCGTCGATAACACCACCAAATGCTCGGTGTTCCGCACCTTCCAGGGCTGGACGGCGCTGTCGGACATGATCCCCGGTCAGGGGCTGCTGCACGTGGTGCCGATCCCGGAAGCGATGGCCTACATTCTGCTGCGCCCGCTGCTGGACGACGTGCCGGAAGACGAGCTGTGCGGCGTGGCACCGGGCCGCGTGCTGCCGGTTTCCGAGAAGTGGCACCCGCTGCTCATCGAGGCATTAAGCAGCATTCCGGCACTTGAGGCGGGCGATTCCGTGTGGTGGCACTGCGATGTGATCCACTCCGTCGCGCCGGTGGAGAATCAGCAGGGCTGGGGCAACGTGATGTACATCCCTGCCGCGCCGATGTGCGAGAAGAACCTCGCCTACGCGAAAAAGGTCAAGGAAGCGCTGGAAACCGGTGCGTCGCCGGGAGATTTCCCGCGCGAGGATTATGAAAAGAGCTGGCAGGACCGCTTTACCGTGAACGATCTCAATATCCACGGCAAACGCGCGCTGGGCATGGTCTAACTGTCGTACAGCCCTTCCCGCTCCACGGCGGTGCGTCGTTTCCCCTGACGTATCCGCCGTACCGAATCCCGAACGGTCAACGTACCGTTGAGCAGTAACGTCCCCACCGGCGCGTTCGGGCGCATCAGCCGCTGCTGGAGCATATGCACCGCTTCGGTTCCCAGCTCATCGCGGGGAACATGCACCGCCGTTAATGGCACATCCTGAATCACCGCCAGGTTAAACCCGTCAATGCTCATCACCGACACGTCCTGCGGCACGCGCAGGCCGTGGTTTTGTAATGCGCTAATGGTGCCCGCCGCCATAAAGTCGCCGCCGACCAGAAACGCCGTCGGCAGATCCTTTCCCTTCTGCTGGTTAAGCCACTCGCTGACCAGTTGTTCCGTCTCTTTGGCGCTGAAGCTGGGCACCACCAGCAGATCCCGCTTGTCGTTGAACTTTAGGTTATGGGACTGCCAGGCGTCGCGGATCCCCGACAGGCGCAGCTCCATGGTGTAGCGACGCAGGCACAGCACGTTCATCACCTCACGGTGTCCCATCTCGAACAGGTACTCCGCCGCCCGCTCGCCAATGGCGCGATGATCCGGCGCAACGGCAGGCAGACGCATGTGGCGGTCGCGGCAGTTAATCAGCATGCAGGGTTTACCCACATCTACCGCCAGATCGTGAATGTGCGGATCGTCGATGCCAAGAAGGATTGCCGCCTGGGTGTCCGCTTCATTCATGCGTGCCAGAAAAAGCTGCGCGTCGCTGTCGTTCTCTTCCAGCGCGCAGTAGCGAAGTCGCACATCGTGGGACGCCAGGCCTTTACTCACGCTCTGGATCACACGGTAGTAAAAGATGTCGGACCGCTCGTCGAAGGCGCGTTGGGGGGCAAAAACCACCAGGCTATTGAGCAGCAACCGCCCCGCCGCCATACCTTCCATCACACCCAGCTCACGGGCGCATGCCAGCACCTTTGCGCGCGCCTTTTCACTGGTATTCGCTTTCCCCGCCAGCACCCGCGACACGGTGCTGATGGAGAGCTGCGTACGGGCGGCGATTTCGGTGATTTTTAGCCTTTTGTCCATTTTGTGATCTGGCTCCATTTGCGAAATGAAAAATTTTTCATAGCGTATTGGTCAGGCAATAACTGACATAAACACCATCATGCCAGAGGCATTTCGTCAGTTATGAGAAATTTTGCACAAAATCCACTATTGCCTGCTCATTTTCTCCCTTAAGGTGAACTTGTCACACAACTTCCATACTAGTTGTATACCAACTTAAGCAGTTTAAACGGATAGAAATCAAAGCCATAACAATCCGTGTGACACCTGAACCTCCGTCCCCTTACCGTCCGTCTTGTGGAGAGTAAAATGAGTCAGGACATCAATAACACCGTTGCGACAAGCAAAACCCGTCGCGTCATCAAGAACCTGCGCTGGTACGTGCTGGTGCTGTTCTTACTTGGCGTCACCGTTAACTACATCACCCGAAACTCGCTCGGGATCCTCGCCCCGGAACTGAAAGAGAGCCTCGGCATCACCACCGAGCAATACTCCTGGATCGTCGGCGCGTTCCAGATCGCCTACACCATTTTCCAGCCCCTGTGCGGCTGGCTGATTGACGTTATCGGCCTGAAAATTGGCTTTATGGTCTGCGCCGGGATCTGGGCGTTGATGTGTATTTTCCATGCGGGCGCCGGAAGCTGGCTGCACCTGGCGATTCTGCGCTTCTTTATGGGTGCCTCTGAGGCCGCCGCTACCCCGGCGAACGCCAAAACCATCGGCGAATGGTTCCCGAAATCAGAACGTCCCGTTGCCGCAGGCTGGGCGGGCGTGGGCTTCTCCATCGGCGCGATGCTGGCCCCGCCTATCATCTACTTTGCTCACGCCTCGTTCGGCTGGCAGGGCGCGTTTATGTTTACCGGCGTGCTGGCGCTGCTGTGGGTGATCCTCTGGTGGGCGTTCTACCACAACCCGGAGCAGCACCCGAACCTGAGCAAGGACGAACTGGCGTTTATCAAGCAGGATAACGAACCGCCTGCGGTGAGACTGCCCTTCCTGACCGCGCTGAAAACCGTTTCGAAAAACAAACGCTTCTACGGTATTGCCATCCCGGCCTTTATGGCGGAACCGGCCTGGGCGGTGCTGAGCTTCTGGGTGCCGCTGTACCTCGCCAAAGAGCACGGCATGGATCTGAAGCAAATTGCGATGTTTGCCTGGCTGCCGTTCCTCGCCGCCGACCTCGGCAGCGTGGCGAGCGGCTACCTGACGCGTCTGTACACCCGTCTGTTCGGCTGCTCCCGCGTTAACTCGGTCGTTGCCAGCTCCGTGACGGGCGCGTTCCTGATGATCTCGCTGGGCATCGTGGCCATCACACGCGACCCGTATATCACCATCGTGCTGATCTCCATCGGCGGCTTCGGGCACCAGATCATCTCCTGCATGCTGAGCGCCCTGGTCGTGGAGTCGTTCGACAAAGGCCAGATGGCGACCGTCAACGGCATGCGCGGCTCGGCGGCGTGGATCGCCAGCTTCCTGTTCTCGCTATTAATCGGTGTGACCGCCGACAAAATCGGCTTTAACCCGCTCTTTATTGCCATGGGCTTCTTTGACCTGATTGGCGCTGTCTTCCTGGTAGCATTTATTGCTGAACGTCGCGCCAAGCGCGCCTGATAGTGGATGTATTGCATATGAAAACCCTGAAAAACTGGACCGTAGATAAACAGTCAGCAAATCATCTGGAACTGCTGGTCGATAACCAGCACCGCCTGTGCCTGTATGTGCTGGAAGAGAACCTGTTCCGCGTGCTGATCAAACGCAAAGGCGAGCTGGCGCTGGACCGCACCTGGAGCATCGCGCCGGAAAAAGACGTACCCTGGGAGGGCCGCCGCCGTGACGACATAAGCGGTTTCTCCTGCCCGGCCTGGACGCTAACGCAGCAAGGTGAGACGCTCACCGTGGCAACCGAACGGCTGCGCGTGACCGTCCACCAGCCGCTGTGGCTGGAGTGGCACTACCGCAATGACGCGGGCGAGTGGCAGCCGCTAGTCAACGACCGTCCGACCAGCGCCTACCTGCTGAACGCCCACGGTGACGGCGTGGCGCACTATCTGAGCCGTCGTAAGGACGAGCGTTTCTACGGCCTGGGCGAGAAAGCGGGCGATCTGCAGCGCAACGGTAAACGCTACGAGATGCGCAACCTCGACGCAATGGGCTATAACGCCGCCAGCACCGACCCACTCTACAAGCACATCCCGTTCACCATCGCCCGCCGCGACGACGTCAGCTACGGCCTGTTCTACGACAACCTGAGCAGCTGCTGGCTGGATCTGGGTAACGAAATCGACAACTACCACACCGCCTACCGTCGCTGGCAGGCGGAAGCGGGCGATATCGATTACTACATCTTTACCGGCACGCGCGTGCTGGACGTCACCAAAGCCTTTGTTCGCCTGACCGGGAAAACGCTGTTCGGGCCAAAATGGAGCCTGGGCTACAGCGGCTCGACCATGCACTACACCGACGCGCCGGACGCGCAAAACCAGCTGATGAACTTCATCCGCCTGTGCGAAGAGCACGCCATTCCGTGCGACTCGTTCCAGCTCTCTTCCGGCTATACCTCCATCAACGGCAAGCGCTACGTCTTTAACTGGAACCATGACAAGGTGCCGCAGCCGAAGGTGATGAGCCAGGCATTCCACGACGCGGGGCTGAAGCTTGCGGCCAACATCAAGCCGTGCCTGCTGCAGGATCATCCGCGCTATAACGAAGTGGCGGAGAGCGGACTGTTTATTCGCGATTCAGAAACCGATGCGCCGGAACGTTCCAGCTTCTGGGATGACGAAGGCTCGCACCTCGACTTTACCAACCCGCAGACGGTGCAGTGGTGGCAGAACGGCGTCACCACGCAGCTGCTGGAGATGGGTATCGACTCCACCTGGAACGACAACAACGAGTATGAAGTGTGGGACGGGGAAGCGCGCTGCTTTGGCTTCGGCGAGGAGATCGCCATCAAGCACATTCGCCCGGTGATGCCGCTGCTGATGATGCGCGCCTCGCTTGAAGCGCAGCAGCGTTTCGCGCCGGAAAAGCGTCCGTACCTGATTTCCCGCTCCGGCTGTGCCGGGATGCAGCGCTACGTCCAGACCTGGAGCGGCGACAACCGCACCAACTGGGACACCCTGCGCTATAACATCCGCATGGGGCTGGGCATGAGCCTGTCCGGCCTGTTCAACGTCGGTCACGACGTCGGCGGTTTCTCCGGCGACAAACCAGACGCCGAGCTGTTCGTGCGCTGGGTGCAGAACGGCGTGATGCATCCGCGCTTTACCATTCACTCGTGGAACGATGACCATACCGTGAACGAGCCGTGGATGTACCCGGGCGTCACGCCAGCCATTCGCGGCGCGGTGGAGCTGCGCTACCGCCTGCTGCCGTACCTCTACACCCTGCTCTGGCAGGCGCACGCCGACGACGAGCCGATGCTGCGCCCGACCTTCCTCGACCACGAGCACGATGCGCAGACGTTTGAGGAGTGTGATGACTTCCTGCTGGGTCGCGACCTGCTGGTCGCCAGCGTCGTGGAGGCCGGACAGCGCGAGCGCCGCGTCTGGCTGCCGGATAACGCCACCGGCTGGTACGATTTTTACACCCACGCGTGGTATGCGGGCGGCCAGTCGATTGTTCTCGACGCGCCGCTGGAAAAACTGCCGCTGCTGGTGCGCGCCGGTGCCGGCCTGCCGCTCAGCAAGCGTATCACCCACGTATCCGCAGAAAAAGACATTACCCGCGAGCTGAAGCTGTTCCCACTGAAGGGCGTCGGGACAACCACCGGGATGCTGTTTGAAGACGACGGCGAAAGCTGGGGCTACCAGAACGGCGATGCGCTGTGGGTGGAGTGGGAAATGGTGTGCGACGGCGCAACCATCAACCTGAAGGTCAACGCGCGCGGGGATTACCGTCCGGCGTGGAAAGCGCTGAAGGTGTCGTTACCGGCGGGGGAAAAACGCAGGCTGCTGGTGAACGGGGTTGAAGGGAACGAGTGGGTGGTGTAGTGCGGCCTGATGCCCTCACCCTAACCCTCTCCCACGGGGAGAGGGAATAAAGGCACGACGCCTTTCCCTAGGTATTTCGCGCTGCAGGAAGGCGGCAAACCTGTGAATCCCCGGGAGCTTACATAAGTAAGTGACCGGGGTGAACAGGTGCAGCCAACGCATCTGCAGCGTGAAAGACGACGGGAAATTAGCCGTCGATACCTTTACTGCGCAGGTAGTCTTCGTAATTACCGGTGAAGTCCACCACGCGCTCTGGCGTAATTTCGATCACGCGGGTCGCCAGCGAGCTGACGAACTCACGGTCGTGAGAGACGAAGATCAGGGTACCCTGATACATCTCCAGCGCCATGTTCAGCGATTCGATAGATTCCATATCCAGGTGGTTAGTCGGTTCGTCCATCACCAGGATATTTGGTTTTTCCATCATCAGCTTGCCGAACAGCATGCGGCCTTTTTCACCACCGGAGAGTACTTTAGCCGGCTTTTTGATGTCGTCCTGGCTGAACAGCAGACGACCCAGAATGCTGCGCACCGCCTGCTCGTCGTCGCCTTCCTGCTTCCACTGGCTCATCCAGTCAAAGACGGTGAGGTCGTTTTCGAACTCGTATTCATGGTCCTGCGCGTAGTAGCCAATCTGCGCGTTTTCAGACCACTTCACGGTGCCGTTGTCCGGCTGCAGTTCACCCACCAGGGTTTTCAGCATGGTGGATTTACCCACGCCGTTGGCACCCAGAATGGCAATCTTCTCGCCCACTTCCAGCAGCAGGTTGAATTTTTTAAACAGCGGGCCGTTCTCAAAGCCTTTTGCCAGGGCTTCCACTTCCAGCGCGTTACGGAACAGCTTCTTGTCCTGCTCGAAGCGGATGAACGGGTTCTGACGGCTGGAGGCTTTGACTTCGTCCAGCTTGATTTTGTCGATCTGACGCGCACGCGAGGTCGCCTGACGCGACTTAGAGGCGTTGGCGCTAAAGCGGCTGACGAAGGACTGCAGGTCAGCAATCTGCGCTTTCTTCTTGGCGTTATCCGCCAGCAGACGTTCACGCGCCTGGGTGGCCGCCGTCATGTATTCGTCGTAGTTGCCCGGGTAGACGCGCAGCTCGCCGTAGTCCAGATCCGCCATGTGCGTACAGACCATGTTCAGGAAGTGACGGTCGTGCGAGATGATGATCATGGTGCTGTCGCGGTCGTTCAGCGTCTGCTCCAGCCAGCGGATGGTGTCGATATCCAGGTTGTTCGTCGGTTCGTCGAGCAGCAGGATGTCCGGGTTAGAGAACAGCGCCTGTGCCAGGAGCACACGCAGCTTCCAACCTGGCGCCACTTCGCTCATCGGGCCGTAATGCTGTTCAACGGGAATGCCTACGCCCAGCAGCAGCTCGCCCGCGCGCGCTTCCGCAGAGTAACCGTCCATCTCGCCGTACTGCGTTTCCAGATCGGCCACTTTATAGCCGTCTTCTTCGCTCATTTCGGCCAGCGCGTAAATGCGATCGCGCTCCTGCTTCACTTCCCACAGCTCCGCGTGCCCCATGATCACGGTGTCGAGCACGGTGAACTCTTCGAAGGCGAACTGATCCTGACGCAGCTTACCGATACGCTCGTTAGGGTCGAGCGACACGTTGCCGAGCGTCGGTTCTAAGTCACCGCCGAGGATTTTCATAAAGGTGGATTTTCCGCTACCGTTGGCACCAATCAGGCCGTAACGGTTGCCGCCGCCAAATTTGACGGAAATGTTTTCGAACAGCGGCTTACTGCCAAACTGCATAGTGACGTTGCTGGTAACTAACACGGGGAGATTCCTGCGAAAAGTGTGATAAACACGGCATTATGCCACAATTCCGAATTGAGATCCCGTGTTGCGGCAATCCACTAAACTTTAACAAAATCGAAAAAAATGTGATTTCGTACACATCTGAATTCCCTGTTAGCGGGAATGCACATATAATGCGCTCCCATCACAGATTCAGACTTATCAACTCATCGCCTGAATGGCTTAGATACCTCGCACAACATGAACATGAAATTGACAACGCTTTTTGCGGCAGCGTTAGCCGTAGTAGGTTTTTGCAAGACCGCTTCTGCGGTGACGTATCCCCTGCCGACAGACGGTAGCCGTCTGGTTGGGCAAAACCAGGTGGTGATTGTGCCGGAAGGCAACGCTCAGCCGCTGGAATATTTTGCCGCTGAATACCAGCTCGGTCTGTCTAACATGCTCGAAGCAAACCCGGGCGTTGACCCGTATCTGCCAAAAGCAGGTACCGTGCTGAACATCCCTCAGCAGCTGATCCTGCCGGATACTGTTCATGAAGGTATCGTAATCAACAGCGCCGAAATGCGTCTGTATTACTACCCGAAAGGCACTAACACCGTTATCGTGCTGCCAATCGGTATCGGCCAGCTGGGTAAAGATACCCCGCTGAACTGGACCACCAAAGTTGAGCGTAAGAAAGCGGGCCCAACCTGGACCCCAACCGCGAAAATGCACGCGGAATACATTGCTGCGGGCGAACCGCTGCCAGCCGTTGTGCCAGCAGGCCCGGATAACCCAATGGGGCTGTACGCGCTGTACATTGGCCGTCTGTACGCTATCCACGGTACTAACGCCAACTTCGGTATCGGCCTGCGCGTCAGCCACGGCTGCGTGCGTCTGCGTAATGACGACATTAAGTTCCTGTTCGAAAACGTGCCGGTCGGTACCCGCGTGCAGTTCATCAACGAACCGGTGAAAGCGACCTCTGAGCCAGACGGCAGCCGTTACATCGAAGTGCACAACCCGCTGTCCACCAGCGAAGATCAGATCAACAACAACGAAATCGTGCCAATCAACCTGACCAGCGCGGTGCAGTCCGTGACCTCTCAGGCTGACGTGGAAACGACCGTGGTTGACCAAGCGATCCAGAACCGTTCTGGTATGCCAGTGCGTCTGAACTGATAACAAAGCGAATAAAAAAGCGGGCCTCGTTGCCCGCTTTTTTTATCCGTTGTTCACGATCACAATCCCGCCGTGATCGTAGCGATAGTGACAGTGTGCGTACTCCAGCGGCGTGCCATCTTCAAGATAGATCACCTGCTCCACCTCCAGCACCGGGTCCGTCTGTTCACAGATTAAGTGCTGCATATCCAGCGCATTTGGCTTCAACGCGCGCACGACGCGATACGAGCCCATTATTTTCAGCCCCAGCGTCTCCTGCACGTAACGGAACACCGAGCTTTCAAGATGGCTTTTGTTCAGGCCGGGCACCAGATTCAGCGGCATCACCGTGGAATCCAGCGACATCGGCTCGCCGTTCAGCAAACGCAGACGAATAAAGTCATAGATCGGCGCATCGGCGTTAATCATCAGCGACGCCTGCTCTTTCTCGTTCGGGAAGCGCAGTTCGAAATGCACCACCTGGCTGGTCACCGTTCCAAGATGCTCCCAGGTTTTGGTAGCGCCAAAGTAGTCGCTGCCGGAGAGATCCCACTGCGAGAGCTGGAGGAAATTTTTACGGATGAACGTTCCCTGCCCCTGACGGGTGTAGACCAGCCCTTCGACAATCAGCTGGCGCATGGCTTGCTGAATGGTCATTCGGCTGGTGCTGAACTCCGCCGCCAGCGCAAACTGGTCCGGCAGCGGTTCATTGGCGGCGTACTGCTGGCTGATAATGCGTTTCTTAATTTCTCGCGCTATGGTGATGTACTTCGCCGCCATCGTCCTTCCTTTCTGTTAGTTTTCTATCCCGCTGTTTTTCAACGCCACTCGCTCGGCAATCTTGAGGAAAGGCAGGTAGAAGAATACACCAAATACAATGATTGCCAACTGCACCACCACCGCCCGCCAGTCCCCCGCCGTCGCCAGCCAGGCGCTCAGAATCGGCGGCGTGGTCCACGGGATCATCACCACGCAGCGCGACATTAGCCCCAGCGTAGTACAGAGCCAGGCGAAATAGATGCCGATG
The DNA here is from genome assembly GCF_013337145.1 of Enterobacter sp. JMULE2. Taxonomy (NCBI): domain Bacteria; kingdom Pseudomonadati; phylum Pseudomonadota; class Gammaproteobacteria; order Enterobacterales; family Enterobacteriaceae; genus Enterobacter; species Enterobacter sp. JMULE2. The sequence goes on along the minus strand of NZ_SGWD01000014.1, from coordinate 370,266 downwards.
GCGGGCAGCAGCACAAACGGGATCATCAGCGGCAGGTTAAAGACAATCGGCAGGCCGAAGATCACCGGCTCGTTGATGTTGAATAAGCCGGGCGCCAGCGACAGACGCGCCACCTGCTTCGCCGATTTTTGTCGGGAGAAGATAAAGATGGCGATCAGCAGCGATATCGTGCTGCCCGTGCCGCCCACCATGCCGAACGTCGGCACAAAGATGTTATTGATGATATGCGGGATGGGCTGACCGTTGGCGAAGGCCAGCATGTTCTCGTTAGTGTTAATCAGCAGGAACGGCTCCAGCACCACGCTGTTCACCACCGACTGGTGAATACCCAGCGTGAACAGAAAGTTACCAAAGCTGTAGATGAAAATCGTCCCCGGCAGGCTGGTGTTGATCAGCCGCAGGGGCTGCTGGATAAAGGTCGTAATAAGATGGATCAGGTCCGTGTGCAGCACGTTTGCCAGTATGGCCGCCAGCACTGCGAACAGCGAAAGCGTGAGAATGGTCGGGATCAGCGCGGTAAAGGATTTGCTCACCGCCGGCGGCACGTTTTCCCCGAGGGAAATGTGCAGCGCTTTTAGCCGCGAGATGGCGATAAACACTTCTGTTGAAAGCAGCCCGATCAGCACCCCGGCGAAAATCCCGGTTGAGCCAATATTGGCGAACGTCAGCACCTGGGTGACGTTCACCGCGGCATCGCTGCCGACGGGCGTAATCTGCAGGCGCATCGGCATCATGATGATGAAGCTACTGACGGCGATAACCACTGCCGAGACCGGATTGTCGAAATCTTTGTTGCGCGCCAGCGACCAGGCAATCATCGGGGCCAGCAGCAGCGCGGCGATGTTCAGCGTGCCGTTGATAATCGCCTCGCCCCACACTTTGAAGTGTGCCAGCGTGTCACCGTAAAAAATCCACGGAAACACCACGTTGTTCACCAGCACCGCCAGACCGGCGAGGATGAAAATCGGCATCACCGTGGCGAAGGCGTCGCGCAGGGAGCGCAGGTGCACCTGGTTTGCCAGGCGCGCAGAGAACTCAACAAATTTATCGACAAAGGACTGCATGTGCGGTGTTATTTTTGTTTCAGACATAGCGGATAGTTCCCATCAATCAGTCACAAAAACGGCCCGGCAGCGTACGGCTTACATCTCGCGTCCGTTGGTATGGATAACCTGTTTTAACCACGCATAGCTCTTCTTCGGCACGCGCTTCAGGTCTTTCATGTCGTGGTTTTCCCGGTTGACATAGACCACGCCGTAGCGCTTACGCATGTCGCCCTGGGAACTCAGAATGTCGATTAAGCCCCAGCCAAGGTAGCCAATGACCTCCGCCCCGTCCTCGAACATCGCCTCCTTCATGGCATCGATATGCGCCCGGTGGTAGTCGATGCGGTAGGTGTCATCAATCGGGTTCACGCCGTCCCAGGATTCAATCACCCCAATGCCGTTCTCAATCGGGAAGACCGGCATCCGCCAGTCGTTGGCGTAGCGGGTGATGATGGTGCGAAAGCCCAGCGGATCGATCTGCCAGTTCCACTCGGTGGCCTTCAGGTACGGGTTATTTTTCTCGCCGTGCAGCAGGTAATAGTTCACCGGCGTGCCTTCCGGGATCGCATCACTGTCCAGCGTTTTGCTGGCGTAGTAGCTGAAGGCCATATAGTCGTTTCTGGTGCGCGACAGCAGCGCTAAATCCTCGGCGCGGTAGATATCACCAAAGCCCTCTTGCTCTACCACCGCCATCACCGCCGGGCTGTAGCCCTGCCCGGCGAAAACGCGCAGCAGGTTCTGGTTGAGGAATTCGTCATACTGCTGGGCGCAGAAGATATCGCGCGGTTTGCAGGTGGCCGGGTAGATGAGCTGGTGTGCCAGCATGCCGCCCATCAGCTGGCCCGGTTTGGTCTGGTGCAGATACTCGGTCAGCGCCATGTGCGCCACCATCGTATGGTGCTGCAGCTCGTACAGCTCGCGCAGGGTTTGCTCGCCTTTCATGTAGCCGGAAATACGGAACGCTTCCGGCATATGGAAGATGTTCTGCTCGTTGAAGGTCAGCCAGTACTTCACGCGGTCGCCATAGCAGTCGATCATCTTTTTACCGTAGCGGATAAAGGCGTCCATTACGCGGCGGTCATTGAAGCCGTTGTACTCCTGCGCCAGCGCCAGCGGCATATCGAAGTGGTAGAGACAAACCATTGGCTCGATGCCGCGTGCGATCAGATCGTCGATAAAACGGTCGTAAAACGCGATGCCCTCGTCGTTAAAATCGCCGTCGCCCTGCGGGCAGACGCGGCTCCACGAGATCTGAAAGCGGTAGCAGTTCATGCCCAGATCCTGCATCAGATCGAAATCTTCCCGATAGCGATGGTAGGAGTCGGTCGCCACTTTCCAGTCGGAGATGTTTTCCCCGGCTTCGCGAATGTCGTACACCGACATGCCTTTCCCGCCCTCGTTCCAGGCCCCTTCCGTCTGCATGCTGGATACCGAGTTGCCCCATAAAAAGTTGGCTGGCAGCTGATTATTCATGTTCACTCCCTATATGACTAGTCATTTAAAATCTCATGACTAGTCATATAGGCGAAGATGAAAGGTCGATCAAAGAGGAGGATCGTTTTTTGTGAGATGGATTGAAATAATGACCAGGGAGGTAGCCCCGGTAAGCGAAGCGCCACCGGGGAAGAAGGGATATTACCGTGCGAGCTGATTGCGGCGATATTCCCCCTGCCGCTCCAGCATCCAGCCCGGATACTCGCGCGGCAGCGCGCTCACCGCATCCAGCTGCTTAAGCTCGTCTTCGCTTAAGCGGATCCCTGTTGCGGCAATGTTGTCGTCCAGCTGATCGACGCGTTTCGCGCCAATAATCACGCTGGTTACCGCTTTCTGGTGCAGCAGCCACGCCAGCGCGATTTGCGCGACGGAGACACCCTTGCTTTCGGCGATAGTGCGCATCACGTCCACGCAGTCGAAGGCGCGATCTTTATCCACCGGCGGGAAGTCGAACTCCAGACGGCGGCCACCGGTTTCGCTCGTCCCGTCGCGGCCATATTTTCCGCTCAGCAGGCCGCCCGCCAGCGGGCTCCAGACCATCAGCCCAACGCCTTCGCTCTGCATCATCGGCACCAGCTCACGCTCCAGATCGCGCCCGGCGATGGTGTAGTACGCCTGCAATGACGCAAAACGCGCCAGCCCCAGACGCGCCGAAATGCCCAACGCTTTGGCTATCTGCCACGCCGCCCAGTTAGAAACGCCGATGTAGCGCACGTGGCCATGCTGCACCAGGTTATCCAGCGCGTAGAGCGTCTCTTCAATCGGTGTTGCGGGGTCAAAGCCGTGAAGCTGGTAGAGATCGATATGATCGAGCTGCAGGCGGCGCAGGCTCTCCTTCACGCTGCTGATGATGTGATAGCGCGAGCTGCCGCGCGAGTTCACCCCAGCGGTGCCTGTTTCGCCAAACACCTTGGTGGCCACCACCACCACATTTTCGCGCGGGACGTTCAGGTTTTTCAGCGCCTGCCCGAGTATCGTCTCCGAGCGCCCTTCCGAATAGACGTCGGCGGTATCGATGAAGTTGATGCCCGCGTCCAGCACGCGGCCCACCAGCTGCTCGGCTTCGTTCTGCTTAAGCTGGCCAATCTTGCCCCACATGCCGTCTTCACCGCCGAAGGTCATGGTGCCGAGGCACAGTTCAGAAACAAACAGACCGGTATTGCCCAGTTTTTGATAACGCATAAGTGATTCCTCGCATGTCGATTGGGTACCCGATAGTTATACCCGCCCCTCAACCCTCGCGAATGTGGCGTTCCTGTCCGTTTCTTGCCCAATCCTCTGAATTTATCCGCGCGGGGCGTCGCCAAAGACGTTGTAGTCCGGTAATTGCACCTGCTGATACGGCTCCCAGCCGCCGCCCAGAGCTTTGTAGAGCGCCACCAGATCGAGCGCGCTCTGCACCTGCGCCTGTGCGCGCTGCTGCTGGGCCTGCGCAAGCTGACGCTGGGCGTCCAGGACGTCGATAAAGCTGGCAATCCCCTGTCGGTAACTGTCGCTTGCCAGGTCGAACGCGTTTTGCAGCGCGTCGATGGTCTTCGCGAGACCCGCTTCACGCTGCTGGTCGGTGCGATAGCTCACCAGCGCATTTTCCACATCCCCGAGCGCGGTCAGCACCGTCTGGCGATAGTCCAGCACCGCCGCCCCCTGCTGCGCGCGCGCCACCTTCACGCTGGAGACCAGTCGACCGCCCTGGAAGATGGGAATGGAGACCTGCGGGCCGAAGCTGTAGAAGTGGCTGCTCCAGTCGGTCAGCCAGTTAGTTTCGCTGTTGCGCAGGCCAAACTGCCCGGAGAGCGTAAAGCTCGGGAACAGCTCCGCCACCGAGACGCCGATTTGCGCCGTGGCGGCGTGAAGGTTCGCCTCCGCTTCGCGCACGTCCGGACGACGGCGCGCCAGCGTCGACGGAATGCCGGTTTGCACAATATCCGGCAGGGCAGGCATCGGCTGCACGCTTTGCAATTCCGCATCCAGCGCGCCCGGCGGCTTGCCGAGCAGGATCGCCAGGCCGTTCATCGCCTGCCGCTCCTGCGCCTGGTACTGCGGCAGCTGCGCTTCAAGATTCCCCAGCTGCGCCCGGGCATTTTCCACATCCATCTGCGGAGACAGCCCGCCGCGCTGGCGGCTTTCGGTCAGATCCAGCGTCTGCCGGGCGCTCTCAATCTGGGTGTTCAGCGTGGCGATAATGCTCTGCGCCCCGCGCAGCTGGAGCCACGCGCGGGCCACTTCGGCCTCCAGCGACACCAGCGCGTCGTTACGCTGCTCTATCGCCGCTTTCTGCTGCGCTTCGGCGGCCTCCACCTGACGGCGCACCTTGCCCCACAGGTCGATTTCCCACTGGGCGTCGAAGCTGCCCTGGTAGAGGTTAACCGGCTGCGTCAGCGGCCCCAGCGCGCCTTTCAGATCGGGATCGATGCTATCCACCTGGTCGTACACACCGTGGGATTTCAGCTCTCCTTCCAGCCCAAGCTGCTGGCGCGTCGCCTGCAGGTTACCGTTGACCGACGGATAAAACGCCCCGCCCGCCTGGTTAATCTGTTCACGCGCGCCGGCAATGCGCAGCACCGTTTGCTGCAGCGTCAGGTTTCCCGCGATGGCGCGTTCAACCAGGCTGTCGAGCTGCGGCGAACCGAAGGTCTTCCACCAGCGCGGGTTGGTCGCGGCGGAGGTGGTTTGCGATTTCACCCCACCGTCGCCCTTATCGTTCCAGTGCGTGACGGCGGGCGGCGCGGGCTGCTGGTAGTCCGGCCCGACGGCACAGCCCACCAGCAGCATCATTATCATCAGGGGGTGTAAACGTCTGTATATCATCAATGTGCTCCTGCACTCCCCTCGCTCTTAACCGGCGAGAGCAACAAACAAAATGGGATCAGTAAAAAGGCCACCGCGCTCAGGAGGGTGAAGACGTCGATGTAGGCCAGGAAGCGCGACTGTTCGATCATGGTCTGGTACATGCGCCCGGTGGCAATTCCCGTAGGGTCGCCCACCTGGGTGGTGAAGTTTTGAATCGCCTGGGCGCTTTCGCGAATCGCCAGCTGAAACTGTTCGTTAAACGGCGAAGCGTGGTACGCCAGATGGGCGCTGTGCGCCTGCGCGCGTTCGGTTATCGCCGCCGTCGAGAGCGAAATCCCAATCGAACCGGCCACGTTGCGGAACATGGTAAACAGCGCCGCCGCGTCGGCGTTGAGCCGCCTCGGTATCGAGATAAAGGCAATGGTGGTCAGCGGCACAAACAGGAACCCCAGCCCTATCGACTGGGCGCTGCGGAACAGCACCAGCGTTTCGAAGTCGATATCCGGCGTCAGCGTGCGCGACCAGAAGAACGACACCGCGAGGCAGGTAAAGCCAAAGGCGATGATCCAGCGCGTCTGCACCACCGGCATCAGCTTCAGCACCAACGGGATGGTTAACACAATCAGCACCGCGCCGGGCGACAGCACCAGCCCTGACCAGGTGGCGGTATAGCCCAGGTCCTGCTGCGCCAGCTGCGGGATCACCACCGAGCTGCCGTACAGGATCATCGCCATCCCTGCCATCAGCATGCTGGAAATGGCGAAGTTGCGGTCCTTCATGCAGTGCAGATCCACAACCGGTTTTTTGGCATACAGCAGCCAGTAAATTGCGCCGATAATGCCGATGAGCGTCAGCACCGCGAAGGTGCGGATAAAGTTCGAGTAGAACCAGTCGTCATCTTCCCCCCGGTCGAGCATCACCTGCAGGCAGCCCAGGCCGAGGGCGATCAGGCCGATCCCCGTCCAGTCGACGGTCAGCTTCTCTTTTGACTTGCTCTCCCATGGCGGATCTTCCAGCAGCTGGTAGATCGCCAGCACCGTCACAATCCCCACCGGAATGTTGATAAAGAACACCCAGCGCCAGGAGTAGTTATCGGTGATCCAGCCGCCCAGCGTCGGGCCAAGCACCGGCGCAACGATGATGGCAATGGACGACAGACCAAAGGCCTTGCCCCTGTCCTCCGGCTTGAAGTAGTCGAGCAGCACCGACTGCTGCGTGGGCTGCAGCCCGCCGCCAAAGAAGCCCTGCATCACGCGGAACAGGATGATTTGCCACAGCTCGGTGGCGATGCCGCACAGAAACGAGCAGATGGTGAACATCACGATGCAGATTAAGAAGAATTGCTTGCGCCCAAACAGGCGACTGAGGAAGGCAGAGATGGGTAGCACGATGCCGTTCGCCACCAGGTAGCTGGTCAGTACCCAGGTGGATTCGTCATAGCTGGCCGAGAGCGACCCGGCCACGTGCGGCAGCGCCACGTTGACGATGGTGGTATCCAGAATTTCCATAAACACCGCGAGGGTGACGACAATTGCCACCGCCCACGGGTTGCTGGCGGGCTTCCAGCTATCGTGGCTGTGGTCCGTCATTCCACCGTCACCTTCGGTTCAACCGACAGCCCCAGCGGCAGCGGCCTGTTCGGATCCAGCCCCTTATCAATTACGATTTTCACCGGCACGCGCTGGACGATTTTGACAAAGTTACCGGTGGCGTTTTCCGACGGGAACGCGGAGAAGCGCGAACCGCTGCCCTGCTGGATGCTGTCAATGTGGCCTTCAAGTTCCATATCCGGCCAGGCATCCACGGAGACGCTGACCTTGTCACCGGGCTTCATGCGCTCCAGCTGCGACTCTTTGAAGTTCGCCACCACCCACACGTTCGGGGAGACCAGTGAGAACAGCGCCGTACCCGCCTGCACCAGCGTGCCGGGCTGTACGTTGCGTTTGGTGACGAAGCCGTCGAACGGGGCGCGGACTTCGGTGTAAGAGAGATTCAGGTTCGCGTTTTCCAGCTGCGCTTTGGCCTGATCGACCTGACGTTCGCGGGCTTCAACGTTGGTTTCCTGCTGACGAATCTGCAGCTGTACCTGCTCCGCCACTTCCAGCTGCGCCTGGGCGCTGGCCAGTCCGGCCTGCGCACTGCGCAATTGGGCATTCGCAGAATCGATACTTTGCTGCGTGGTCGCACGTGGGTCAACGCCGCGCTGACGGCGGTACTCCGCCTGGGCGTTCGCCATATCGGCCTGCGCTTTTAGCACCTGCGCTTTGGCTTCGTCACGCTGGGCAGGATATTGCACCTTCGAGAGCGCCAGCTGTGCCTGCGCCTGGTGGAGCTGAGCAAGCGCCAGCCCAAGCTGCGCCTGAGCCTGATCGCGCTGGGCCGTAGTATCGCGAGGATCGATAACCACCAGCAGATCCCCTTTCTTCACGCGCTGGTTATCACGCACGCGAAGCTCGGTGACGTATCCCGCCGTTTTGGGGGCAATGGTCACCACGTCACCGTCGGTAAAGGCGTCGTCGGTCGTCTCTTCGTTACGGGTTAAAAACCACCAGACCAGCGCCACGACGACCATTACCACCACGACAACGCCGAGGATAATTAACGGTTTTTTGCCCGGGCGCTTGCGCGCATTATTGTTGTTTTCCTGCTCGTCAGCAGGCGGGTTTTGATCTTCAGCCATAGGTCAGCAACGGTCCTGTCAGTGAGCGGCATCACACTATGCCGTTCACTAAAGCTAGGACGTTGCTATACATTTGCCAGGATAAACTGACAAATAGCGCACTATATGAGAAGGAATAGTCCGAAACCGATCGCGGCTGCCCACATCAGCATCGGGACCGACCATAAATGGAAGCGCCACCAGATGCGGCGGTCGTTGGCCATGCGCAGGGCAATCAGGTTGGCAAGGGAACCGGGCAATAGCCCAAACCCGCCGATGTTTACCGCCCAGGCCAGAAGGGTGTCAGGCGGAACATAGTTGAGCAGCAGAATGGTCGACGGCACGTTGCTGATAAACTGCGACAGGCCAATCGCCGTCAGCCACAGTCCCGGCTGCGACAGACCGCTGACGCCGTGAAGCACGTTTTGCAGTGCAGGCAGCTGGATGAGCAGATAGACATCGATAAACATCGCTATGAAGACCAGCAGCAGCGTCCAGTCAACGCTCACCAACACCCGCCGCGCCAGCACTAAAAACCCGGCGGCAACCAGCAGCACGCCCGCCAGCTCAACCTTCATCTCCAGCGCGACCAAAAAGACGATATACAACGCCAGACAGCTCCAGACAAGCCGCGGCTGCCACTGCGGGCCCGTCGTCCCGCTGTGGTACTGCAGTTTTTTATCCGGGAAGGCAAACCAGCAGACCGCCAGCAGGGAAAGCATCATCACCAGCGCCAGCGGGGCCATCTGCCAGGTAAAGGCGGCAAACGACAGGCCCGAACGGCCCCAGAGCAGGATATTTTGTGGGTTCCCGATGGGCGTTAACAGCGAGCCAGTGTTCACGGCCAGTGCTTCAAAGATAATCAGACGGCTGACCGGAATTTCACAGAGCTTACGCAGCGTGAGCGTGAGCGGCACGATGATAAACAGTGCGACATCGTTGGTCAGAAACGTCGACAGCACCGCTGCGGAAAAGACCATGAACAGAGACAGCCGGCGCTCGGTGGCAAAACGGCGCACCATTTTGCGTCCCAGAACATCAAAGTAGCCGCTTAGCTCTACCCCTTTGGTGAGCATCATTAAGCCGCTCAGGGTAATAATCGTGCGCCAGTCAATGGCCGCAGGCCAGGCGTGAGGGGTAAAGGGGACAAAAAGGCTTAAGCCTGCACCAATAATCAGTAAGAGATGAAAGAAACGGTCACGCGTCAGGGCTTGCAGGCCGGGGATGTTCATTCAGCAGAAGAACCATATTTGAGTGTAAATTCACGGAACTTCACCAGCGTTTCTTCACTGACGTGGTGCTCCATCCCTTCCGCATCCCGGCGGGCAATTTCCGGGCTGACGCCCAGTACCAGTAAAAAGTTCTCCACGATCTGATGACGCTCGCGGCTCTCCTGCGCCAGCTTTTCGCCTTCTGCCGTCAGGAACACGCCGCGCCACGGGATCATCTCGATCAAGCCCACTGACGCCAGACGTTTTAACATTTTGGCTACCGTTGGCTGGGAAACGCCCAGCCGCGCGGCCATATCGACCTGACGTGCTTCGCCAACCTCACGAATCAAATCGGAGATCAGTTCCACATAGTCATCAATCAGCTCCCGGCGATGCGCTTCACGCACCTGGCGGAACCCTTCTACGTGCTCTTCAACATTCACCAGTTGCGTCGTTTTTTTGTAGTTGGCTTACCTGCGCGACGGTTCATTGTGCTTCCTCAATGGGGGTGACGCTTCCAGCGTCCTGTAACGGAGCGCACATTGTAAACCATAGCTCTACAAGCACAAAAATTTAACGAATTAGCCATAGCTATACAATATAGCCTGTGCTATATCTGTATGTAATGCAGTCACCCTTCACGGATCGAAGGGATCAGAAATCAGGAGGTCACATGAATGAATTCAAGAGGTGTATGAACGTGTTTACCCACTCTCCTTTTAAAGTGCGCTTAATGCTGTTGAACATGCTGTGCGATATGTTTAACAACAAACCGCAGCAGGATGACAAATCTTCTCACTAAGCGGCGTCGCGGTACGCCGCTTCATTTTTCCGTCACAAACCCCATGTAAACTGGCCTCTGGCCGCCTTAATCCCGATCTTTTTTACGGAATTGCAGTCTCCCTCGCAAAACATCTGTTTAGCAACTGTTGACCTTATTTCACGCTCGCACTATCTTCTTGCAGCCCTGCACCATTTGCGGCTCGCTGAAGCGGACCCTCATTCCCTCTCCACGCACTGTCAGGCAGGCTTTGACCCTTGGCGCCAGGGTGAGCACATGGCGTTTTCATGATAGTGATCTATGAACTTAACCCTGAAAGAAACACTTGTTACCCGCAGCCGGGCCTTAAGCCCGTGGACGGGATTCTACTTTCTGCAATCGCTGCTGATTAACTTTGCGCTTGGCTACCCGTTTAGCCTGCTCTACGCCGTGGCGTTTACCTGCGTGCTCCACGTGCTGTGGCGGAGTGCCCCGCGCGTGCAGAAAGCGTTGGTCGGGGTCTGTTCGCTGGTTGCTGCGATGTATTTCCCGTTTGGCCAGGCCTACGGCGCGCCAAACTTCAATACCCTGCTGGCGCTGCACTCGACCAATATGGAAGAGTCGACGGAGATCCTGACGATCTTCCCGTGGTACAGCTACGTGGTCGGGCTCTTTATCTTCGCGTTGGGCGTTATCGCCATCCGCCGTCAGTCGGGCGAGAAAAAATCCTGGGGTAAGATCGAAATACTCTGTCTGGTGTTCAGCATTGCCGTGGCGTTTGTCGCACCAATCCAGAATATTCCCTGGGACGGTAAGTTAAGGCTCATCAATATCGGCTATCCGGTTTTCCGCTTCGTGAAAGACGTCGTGGTTAATAATAGAGAGGTTCTCGACGAGCAGGCGCGTATGGCTGAACTTTCCACCATGAAAGACACCTGGAACGTGCTGGCCGTGAAGCCGAAGTACCATACCTACGTGGTGGTGATTGGCGAAAGTGCGCGCCGCGATGCGCTCGGTGCTTTTGGCGGTCACTGGGACAACACGCCGTTTGCCAGTTCGGTAAACGGTGCCCTGTTTACCGATTACGTCGCGGCCAGCGGCTCGACGCAGAAATCACTCGGCCTGACCCTGAACCGTGTGGTCGACGGCAAACCGCAGTACCAGGATAACTTTGTCACGCTGGCAAACCGCGCGGGGTTCCAGACATGGTGGTTCTCCAACCAGGGGCAAATTGGCGAATACGATACCGCCATCGCCAGTATTGCGAAGCGTGCCGATGAGGTTCAGTTCCTGAAAAGCGGTGATTTTGAAGCCGACAAAAACACCAAAGATGAAGCATTGCTGAAAATGACCGCGCAGGTCTTTGCCACTCAGCGCACCCAGCCACAGCTGATTGTTCTGCACCTGATGGGTTCACATCCTCAGGCGTGCGATCGTACAAACGGAAAGTACACAGAGTTTGTGCAGTCCAAAGAGACATCATGTTATCTCTACACCATGACGCAAACCGACGACCTGCTCAGCAAGCTCTATGCCCAGCTGCGCAATACGGGCGACAGTTTCTCGTTGGTCTATTTCTCCGATCACGGGCTGGCGTTTAAAGAGCGTGGTAAAGAGGTGCAGTACCTGGCGCACGACGATGCATTTCAGCAGAACTTCCAGGTGCCCTTTATGGTGCTGTCGAGTGACGACAAAAAGCATCGCATCATCAAAGCGCGTCGTTCGGCGAATGATTTTCTGGCTTTCTTTTCACAATGGACGGGGATTGCTGCAGAGCAGATAAAAATTTCTTACCCGTTTGTCTCAAACAAGAAGGGCCCCCCAGTTTACGTTACCAACTTCAAGTTACAGAAAGTTGACTATAACCACCTGGGTACGGACATTTTTGATATTAAGAGTAAGTGATCTCTACCGTCTCGTGCGGTCTGATGCCCTCACCCTGGCCCTCTCCCACGGGGAGAGGGAAAAAGACAAAAAAAAATCCGCCACAATGGGCGGATTTTTTACTGGTTCACCGAAGTGATTAGAAGCGGTAACCTACGCCCGCGATCCAGGTGCCAACGTCAACGTTGCGGATACGGCTCTGCTCATAGGAGAAGTCCAGTGCAACGTTTTCGATTGGGTTGAACTGCATACCCGCGCCATAGGAGAAGCCGTAGTCGCTGTTGCTTGCAGTGCGGTTCAGACCTTCGTTTTCGGTCTGCTGGAATTTACCGTAACCAACACCTACAACACCGTAGATGCTAGCCCAGTCGTTCAGGCGGTAAGCAGGACCAGCGGTGATACCGTAGTACTGACCTTTGTTATATGCGCCGTTTTCAGTGCGATCTTTCTCGGTGTAAGTGAAAGAACCGATCACGCCCAGCGGGTTGTTGTCTTGCTCGTAACGGTACTTCAGGTTGAAACCGTTAGTTTTGTTCATCACGCCCTGCATATCGCTCTGAGCGTAACCACCGGTAACGGTAGAAGTAGCAGCTACAGCAGTACCTGCGGAAACAGCCAGAACTGCGGCCAGTGCTGAAAGACATGCAATTTTTTTCATAACCACCTCAAATGTGTTCAAGTAAGTCCGTAAGTTTTAAATATATCAAAAAATTTTGCGAAACTCTTTGTGATTCGTAATGTCTAACGAGGTCTTTCCTGTAACAGAACGTTTCCAGAATCAGCTATCTCGTTCAAATTACGTTAAATTTTCGCCGCAAAATAGTCATAGTGCGCGCCATCGCCGTTACATTCATCCAGATTATTCCTAATCTGACAGGCGATAAAACCAGCAACGCTTATCTATTTTACGGATTTTCCCTGGTTTTTTTTCAACAGTAGCTCAACCGTGAGCGCATATTTCCATTACACTGCGGCTTTTACCCTATTTGACATAAATTGACAGGAGAAAGGATGCCAGGGTTATCCCGCACGTCATCGGTCTGGATGCCGGTCGCTGTAATACTGATCGCCATGTTGTCGATTCAGAGTGGCGCGTCGCTTGCAAAATCACTCTTTCCTCTGGTGGGCGCGCCGGGCGTTACGGCCCTGCGTATTGCATTAGGGACTCTGATCCTCGTGGTTATCTTTAAACCCTGGCGTCTGCGTTTCAAAAAAGAGCAGCGGCTGCCGCTTCTTTTATACGGGCTGGCTCTGGGCGCGATGAACTACATGTTCTACCTCTCTATTCAGACCATCCCGCTGGGGATTGCCGTCGCGCTTGAATTTACGGGGCCGCTGGCGGTTGCCCTCTTCTCTTCACGTCGTCCGGTGGATTTCATCTGGGTCGTGTTAGCCGTTCTGGGGCTCTGGTTCCTGCTGCCGCTGGGTCAGAGTGTTGCGCAGATTGATCTGACGGGTGCCGCGCTGGCACTGGGCGCGGGTGCCTGCTGGGCTGTCTATATCCTCACCGGCCAACGCGCCGGGGAGGAGCACGGTCCGGCCACGGTTGCGCTGGGCTCGCTGATTGCCGCCATCATCTTTGTCCCCCTCGGTATGGCGCAGGCCACCGAATCCATCTGGCAATGGTCCATTCTGCCCGTGGGGCTGGCGGTCGCTATTCTTTCTACGGCACTCCCCTATTCTCTGGAGATGATAGCCCTGACGCGTTTGCCGACACGCATTTTCGGTACGTTAATGAGCATGGAGCCTGCGCTGGCGGCTATCTCGGGGATGGTCTTCCTCGGCGAAACGCTGACGTTTACCCAGACGCTGGCACTGTGCTCCATTATCGCGGCCTCTATGGGATCAACGCTGACAATGCGCCCTGAACCCAAAGTGAAGAAAGTTGACATCAATTAATGCTCTATATTCTGCATGGCTTTCACGCCATGCAGAATATAGGCACCTTCCACGCTCATCATATTTCGTTACACAAACTGTCATCGTCACGAAATAATCCACAGGGCTACGAACCGTACGTTCAGAATTAAGATTGATCTGTATCAATTTCATAAAAACCCATTATTTTCATCATGATACAAACTCAACATCCTTCTTGCTATTAAACCGATAGGCAGAGCCAAACCGCAGGCAAAAAATCCGGTGCTATACTTAGTTCCGTAATTACCTGGGACACAAACATCAAGAGGATATGAGATTATGAGTACCGCTAAACTGGTGAAAACGAAAGCGTCTAATCTGCTTTATACCCGTAACGATGTATCGGATAGCGACAAAAAGGCGACCATTGAGTTGCTGAATCGCCAGGTGATCCAGTTCATCGATCTTTCGCTGATCACCAAACAGGCCCACTGGAATATGCGCGGTGCAAACTTTATTGCCGTTCATGAAATGCTGGATGGCTTCCGCACAGCACTGGTTACCCACCTTGATACGATGGCCGAACGTGCCGTTCAGTTAGGCGGTGTGGCGCTGGGGACCACGCAGGTGATTAACAGCAAAACGCCGCTGAAAAGCTATCCGCTGGATATCCATACCGTTCAGGATCACCTGAAAGAGCTGGCGGACCGTTATGCCATCGTCGCGAATGACGTGCGTAAAGCCATCGGCGAAGCGAAAGACGAAGACACGGCTGATATCTTCACCGCCGCCTCTCGCGACCTGGATCAATTCCTGTGGTTTATCGAATCTAACATCGAATAAGCCATACGAATTACCAATGACACCCTCGCCTCTGGCGGGGGTTTTGCACATTTATGGTGCACACTTTTGCACTGCACACCTGCAAAAGTGAACGAAATGTAATAATCACCTCACACAACCGTTAACGGAAGATTGTTTTTCCGTCAGAATCTGCGCTAAATATCACCTCGTCAGATACGCCAAATGAGTCGCACCAAAATGGTGCCTCACGCTGGTGCAACACGACATCATTGCTCCATTTTTTGTGCAATGCGTGACATCATCCCCTTTGCAAAACAACAGCTTGTAAAGTTGGCACGATTTTTTCATGGTGCCTGTCGTTCTCGCAGGGGATCGCCCCGTGGTTATAAAAGGAAATGCTATGAAGTCTGTATTAAAAGTTTCACTGGCTGCACTTACCCTGGCATTTGCAGTGTCCTCTCAGGCTGCCGACAAACTCGTTGTGGCGACCGACACGGCGTTCGTTCCGTTTGAATTCAAACAGGGTGACAAATACGTTGGTTTTGACGTTGATCTGTGGGCTGCGGTCGCAAAAGAACTCAAACTGGACTACACCCTGAAACCGATGGACTTCAGCGGCATCATCCCTGCGCTGCAGACCAAAAACGTTGACCTGGCGCTGGCGGGTATCACGATTACCGAAGAGCGTAAAAAAGCCATCGACTTCTCCGACGGCTACTACAAAAGCGGCCTGCTGGTGATGGTGAAAGCCGACAATAACGACGTAAAAAGCGTAAAAGATCTCGACGGTAAAGTGGTGGCAGTGAAGAGCGGTACGGGTTCCGTTGATTACGCGAAAGCGAATATCAAAACCAAAGATCTGCGCCAGTTCCCGAACATCGACAATGCCTACATGGAACTGGGTACCAACCGTGCTGACGCCGTTCTGCACGACACGCCTAACATCCTGTACTTCATCAAAACCGCGGGCAACGGCAAGTTCAAAGCGGTCGGTGATTCTCTGGAAGCACAGCAGTACGGTATCGCGTTCCCGAAAGGCAGCGACGACCTGCGCACGAAAGTTAACGGCGCGCTGAAAACCCTGAAAGAGAACGGCACCTATAACGAAATCTACAAAAAATGGTTCGGTACCGAGCCTAAATAATTTACCTGAATTCAGGTTTGTAACGCCCGGTGGCGCTCACGCTTACCGGGCCTACGTTTTTCGTTTTTTACCACGGTATACAGGAATACATCATGCAGTTTGACTGGAGCGCCATCTGGCCTGCCATTCCTCTCTTGCTTGAAGGCGCTAAAATGACCCTGTGGATTTCGGTCCTGGGTCTGGTTGGCGGGTTGATTATCGGTCTTGTCGCCGGTTTCGCCCGCACCTACGGCGGCTGGATTGCAAACCACATCGCACTGGTTTTCATCGAAGTGATCCGCGGCACCCCGATTGTCGTGCAGGTCATGTTTATCTACTTCGCCCTGCCAATGGCTTTCAACGATCTGCGCATTGACCCGTTCAGCGCCGCCGTCGTGACCATTATGATCAACTCAGGCGCTTACATCGCAGAAATCACCCGCGGTGCGGTGCTGTCGATTCATAAAGGTTTCAGTGAAGCCGGTCTGGCACTGGGGCTTTCCCGTCGCGAAACGATCCGCCACGTGATTCTGCCGCTGGCGCTGCGCCGTATGCTGCCGCCACTGGGTAACCAGTGGATTATCAGCATTAAAGACACGTCGCTGTTTATTGTTATCGGCGTGGCTGAACTGACCCGTCAGGGCCAGGAGATCATTGCGGGCAACTTCCGCGCGCTGGAAATCTGGAGTGCGGTAGCCGTTGTCTATCTGATCATCACTCTGGTTCTGAGCTTCGTTCTGCGTCGTCTTGAAAGAAGGATGAAAATCCTGTGATTGAATTTAAAAACGTTTCTAAGCACTTTGGCCCAACCCAGGTGCTGCACAATATCGATTTGAGCATCAAACAGGGCGAAGTGGTAGTGATTATCGGGCCGTCCGGCTCCGGTAAATCCACCCTGCTGCGCTGCATCAACAAGCTGGAAGAGATCACCAGCGGCGATCTGATCGTCGACGGCCTGAAGGTCAATGACCCGAAAGTGGATGAGCGTCTGATTCGTCAGGAAGCGGGCATGGTGTTCCAGCAGTTCTACCTGTTCCCGCACCTTACGGCGCTGGAAAACGTGATGTTTGGCCCGCTGCGCGTGCGCGGGGCGAGCAAAGCGGCGGCGGAAGCGCAGGCAAAAGATCTGCTGGCTAAGGTCGGCCTGGCCGAACGTG
Organism: Enterobacter sp. JMULE2; assembly: GCF_013337145.1. Classification (NCBI taxonomy): domain Bacteria; kingdom Pseudomonadati; phylum Pseudomonadota; class Gammaproteobacteria; order Enterobacterales; family Enterobacteriaceae; genus Enterobacter; species Enterobacter sp. JMULE2. Next base: position 353,478 of record NZ_SGWD01000014.1, on the reverse strand, counting down.
CGCACCACTACCCTTCCGAGCTGTCCGGCGGCCAGCAGCAGCGCGTGGCGATTGCCCGCGCGCTGGCGGTGAAACCGAAGATGATGCTGTTTGATGAGCCGACTTCCGCGCTCGACCCGGAGCTGCGCCACGAGGTGCTGAAAGTCATGCAGGATCTGGCCGAAGAAGGGATGACGATGGTGATCGTGACCCACGAAATCGGCTTTGCTGAGAAAGTAGCGTCCCGCCTGATCTTTATTGATAAAGGCCGTATTGCTCAGGACGGTAACCCGCAAGAGCTTATTGCTAACCCGCCAGGGCAGCGTTTGCAGGAGTTCCTCCAGCACGTCTCCTGATCCCTCGCGTCACACCGAGCCGGGCCCTGCCCGGCTTTTTTACGCCAGATTGTTCCCAAAAATTCCCCTCCGCGCCTCGACTTCTATACTTATCATTTTGTTCGACATTTTCACCGGAGGGCGCCGTGCCGTGGATCCTGTTGCTGTTGATTAGCCTGTTTAGTGCGCCATCGTTCGCCGTCGCGATCCCCGGCGTCACCACCGGAACCACCGCGACGAAGGACAGTACGCCGCCACCGGAGCCCGATGTCGAAAAGAAAAAAGCCGCCTACGGCGCCCTTGCCGACGTGCTGGAAAACGACGCCGCCCGGCAAGAATTAATCGGTGAGCTTCGTAAAGTCGCCGCCACGCCATCTCAGGAGGCCGTTCCGGCCATCACTCCGCCCCAGGTGGAGGAGCAAAAAACAGTGCTGGAAAACGTCACCGACGTGAGCCGCCACTATGGGGAGGCCCTCTCCTCTCGTTTTGCCCAGCTTTACCGTAACCTGATTGGCTCTCCGCATAAGGCCTTTAATCCACAGACCTTTTCCACTGCCGTCACGCAGTTTTTAATGCTGGCCGCCGGTGTGTTTATTTTTTACTGGCTGGTACGCCTATGTGCCTGGCCGCTGTACCGCAAGATGGGTATCTGGGGGCGGAAAAAAAACCAGCATAAAAGCAGCTGGCTGCACCTCCCGGCGATGGTCGCCGGAGCCTTTATCATCGATTTACTGCTGCTGGCGCTTACGCTGTTTGTCGGTCAGATCCTGGCCGATCGCCTCAATACGGGCAACAAAACCATTGCCTTCCAGCAGGCGCTCTTCCTCAATGCATTTGCGCTCATCGAATTTTTTAAAGCGGTGCTGCGCGTCATTTTTTGCCCGCGCGTGCCTGAACTTCGCCCTTTTAATATTAAGGATGAGAGCGCGAAATACTGGGCCGTGCGGTTAAGCGTGCTCAGCGGCCTGATTGGCTACGGCCTGCTGGTGGCCGTGCCAATCATCTCCAACCAGGTCAACGTACAGTTTGGCGCACTGGCGAACGTGCTGATTATGCTCTGTATTACCGTCTGGTCGCTGTACCTTATCTTTCACAATAAAAAGGCGATCACCGAAAGCCTGCTGCATTTGGCCGACCGTTCCCTCTCCTTCTTCAGCCTGTTTATTCGCGCCTTCGCGCTGGTGTGGCACTGGCTGGCAAGCGCCTACTTTATTGTGCTCTGCTTCTTCTCGCTGTTTGACCCGGGAAATAGCCTGAAATTTATGATGGGGGCGACGTTCAAAAGCCTGGCGATTGTCGGCGTTGCGGCTTTTGTGTCTGGCCTGCTGTCCCGCTGGATCTCGAAAACCATCACCCTCTCACCGCAGGTACAGCGGAACTACCCTGAACTGCAAAAGCGCGTGAACGGCTGGATGTCGGTATCACTGAAGGTGGCGCGGATTTTGACCGTCTGCGTGGCGATTATGCTGCTGCTGAACGCCTGGGGACTGTTTGATTTCTGGAACTGGCTGCACAACGGCGCGGGTGAAAAAACGGTCGATATTCTGATCCGTATCGCGTTGATCCTGTTCTTCTCCGCCGTCGGCTGGACGCTGTTGGCGAGCCTTATCGAAAACCGTCTGGTGTCCGATATTCACGGCAGGCCCCTGCCCAGCGCGCGGGCAAGAACGCTGTTAACGTTGTTCCGCAACGCGCTGGCGGTGATCATCAGCACCATCACCATCATGATTGTACTCTCGGAGATCGGCGTGAATATCGCTCCGCTGCTGGCGGGTGCCGGGGCGCTGGGGCTGGCGATCTCCTTCGGCTCACAAACGCTGGTGAAGGATATTATTACCGGTATCTTTATTCAGTTTGAGAACGGGATGAACACGGGCGACCTGGTGACCATCGGGCCGCTGACCGGCACCGTTGAGCGAATGTCCATCCGCTCCGTCGGCGTGCGTCAGGACACCGGGGCGTATCACATTATTCCGTGGTCATCGATTACCACCTTCGCCAACTTCGTGCGCGGGATTGGTTCCGTTGTGGCGAACTACGATGTGGATCGCCACGAGGATGCGGACAAAGCGAAGCAGGCGCTGCGGGATGCGGTAGAAGAGTTGATGCAGATGGACGATATTCGCGGGCTGGTAATCGGTGAGCCGTCGTTTGCCGGGATTGTCGGGCTGACGAATACCGCATTCACCCTGCGCGTCTCGTTCACCACCCAGCCGCTGAAGCAGTGGACGGTGCGTTTTGCGCTCGACAGCATGGTGAAAAAGCACTTTGATCTGGCGGATGTGCGGATGCCGGTGCAGACGTATCAGGTATTGCCGCCGCCCGCATCGCCGCTGCCACCGCAGGAGCCGACGCTGTAACCGAGCCGGGTGGCGGCTTCGCCTTACCCGGCCTACGGCGGGGTACTATTTGCGACGTTTGTGATTGTCCATAAACGTCCAGGCAATAAAGCGGCTCTGTTTCTGGCCTTGCGACATCTCTTTCTTCACCACTTTCACCGCACCGGCTTCGGTCAAGGCGCGGTAGAGCGGCGGCAGGTTATCGCCGCGCGACACCAGCGAGGTAAACCATTTCACCTGACGGCCGAACTCTTTACTTTCTGCAATCATGCGCAGGATAAACGCGACTTCGCCCCCTTCACACCAGAGCTCCTGCTGCTGGCCGCCAAAGTTCAGTGCGGCATCTTCCGCCTGCCCAAGGTTACGGCGCTTACGCTCGCTGCCTGCGCGTGCTGTGGCAGCAGAATCATGGAACGGCGGATTACACATCGTGGCATCGTACTGTTCGTTCTTATGAATAATGCCGTTGAAGATGGATTTGTCATCTTTCTGACGACGTAAACGGATCGCCCGGGATAAACCTGGATTCGCGTTAATAATCGCCTGCGCACTGGCGAATGCCTCTGTGCCAATTTCACTGCCGGTAAAACGCCATTGATATTCATGCGCGCCAATCAGCGGGTAAATCAGGTTTGCCCCGGTGCCAATATCCAGGATTGTCGCCTGCTGTGGAACGACGCCATCATTCCCTTCCGCAAGAAGATCGGCGAGGTGATGGACGTAATCTGCGCGGCCAGGCACGGGTGGGCAGAGAAAGCCTTCGGGAATATCCCAGTGCGTCACGCCATAAAAATGGGCCAGCAGCGCTTTGTTCAGCGTTTTGACCGCCTGAGGATCGGCAAAGTTGACCGAGGGTTCACCCGCTGGCGTCTGTACAATAAAGTCCTGCAACTGAGGGCAGCTCAGGCACAGCGCTTTCATGTCATAGCGGCTGTTATGGCGGTTACGCGGGTGCAATCCCGGCTTTTGGGCAGTCATGGCATTCTCCTTTCAACAGCGGCGTAAGATACCCTTTGCGGACCCAACGGTAAATAACTGTCTGCCCAACGCAAAAAAACACCGGAAATCAGTCACCTTTATGTCTATGATCTGTCAGCAAATTGTCAATTTACATCGTTCAAAAAATAAGCAGATCATCATCAAATTTTTGCGCTAAATCACACTCGTCGGGCTTCTAAACTTAAAGGGAATCACCTGTTGTTTCCCCCTGAGGATGTGATTATGAAAAGATATATGACCCTTGTTGTCGCGGGTGCACTGGCAGCCGCCTCTTTCTCTGCCTGGTCCGTTCAGTCACTGAATGAAAACACAGACACCAGCCAGCTGCGTGCTGCCGGTACCGTCTCCGTCAGTCGCGCGAGTAACCTTGACGATCTCCAGGATAAGCTGGCTGAAAAAGCACGTCAGGAAGGTGCCAAAGGTTTCGTGGTGAATTCCGCTGGCGGCGATAACCACATGTATGGCACAGCAACCATCTACAAATAACCGTTCGACCTTCCTCCCGACTGCATCTGCCCCAAGAGATGCAGTTTCTTTATTCCTGTCTTGACCGTACGATTTTTAACCCCACATTAATGTTATGAGTTTTATAAAACCAAACAGGAGAACGCCATGGCTTCCGGTTGGGCAAATGACGACGCCGTAAACGAACAGATCAACAGTACAATTGAAGATGCTGTAGCCCGCGCTCGCGGTGAATTACCACGCGGTAAAAGCCTGCAGGAATGTGAGGAGTGTGGCGACCCCATTCCCGAGGCGCGGCAAAAAGCCATCCCTGGAGTAAGGTTATGCATCACCTGCCAGCAGGAGAAAGATTCAAAAAACACTTCACATTCGGGATATAATCGCAGAGGATCGAAAGATAGCCAGTTACGTTGACTTTCCTTTACCTAAGTCAACGGAGCAAGTGAATACGTTTACGCTCACGAATTTTCGTATGTCGCGTAGCAAAATGTGCCCTTCATCTTCTCTCTGTAAAGCGCATCGATAAGAACTGTAAAGCGCCGCTCTGAATTTATTAATATTCAATAACTTATTTGTCATTCAATTTTTTTGATTGACCACGTCAATTCTCTTCGATTTTATCTCTTAAGAAAAACCGTGATACTTATCACATCGACGGAACATCGTCCCTTTATCAGAATAACCTGCGAGAGATTAATTATGAAAACCATCAAATATGCTGTAGCTGCTGTTGCCCTGTCTGCTCTGTCTTTCGGCGCTTTCGCTGTAGAGCCAGTGTCTTCTACTCAGGCACAGAACATGAACAAAGTGGGTGTGGTAAGTGCTGAAGGCGCAACCACGCTGGACGGTCTTGAAGCCAAACTGGCTGAGAAAGCTGCTGCTGCAGGCGCAAGCGGATACACCATCACCTCCGCTAACGGCAATAACAAACTGAGCGGCACTGCGGTTATCTACAAATAATCGAACGAATTATGCTCCACCCTCACCGTACCCTCTGGTGAGATGCTCCACCCTCATTGACCCTGTTGTTACCCTTTGTTTGCCCGTCCGCCACTGGACGGGCTTTTTTTTGCTTAAAACGACTGCGCCACGCGCTGCAGCCCGGCATCCACTGAGTCCACCTCGCCCGTCGCCAGCAAACAACAGGCCATTTGCAACCTGATGGCGTGCGGAACGGGGACATTGCCCGCCAGACACTCAACGATCCAGTGCGCGGTGGTGTGCGGATCTTTTGCCTGCGGCAGAACCACATCCCTGTTCTCTTCCCCTCGTTCAAGCACTGCACGCGAGCCAGCAGAATCAATCAACATGATTTGCGGGCAGCGCAGTGGGTTGGCATACACCTCTCCTTCCGTTCCGTGCATCAATAACGCCCGTCCGCCAATGTCCTCAAAGAACTTGCCAACACGCGTCACGTACTCCGGGTGCGATACGCTGGAAAGACGCAGAGCCGCGTCTTCACTAAACGGCGTGGCCAGTTTCGCCAGCGTGTGGGCACTGTTACGCACCCCCATACGCCAGCGCATTTCAAGCTGTTTTTCCAGCGGCGGGCAGAGCGCGCGTACCGGAATATAGACTGGCTGATGCCCGTCCAGCTTCGCCTGCGCCTGACCCGCATGCAGGGTCGGTTCGATACCCAGCAGCGCAAAGATCGTTTCCGTCAGCACGCGCGTTGGATCGTCGCTGACGCCATGTACGACAACCGGAAACCCAAGCTTGTTAAGCAAAATGGCCAGCAGCGGCGTCAGGTTCGCCTGCTTACGTGCCCCGTTATAGCTGGGAATAACAATCGGCATCGGCTTCGTAACGGGCGGCGTTAAGCGCATCGTTTTCGCCTGCATCGCGTCATAAAAACCGCGCATCTCGGCTTCACCTTCACCTTTAATACGCAGCGCGATCAGGATGCCGCCCAGCTCAAGTTCTGGCACGTCGCCGTTCAGCATATGGGTGTACAGCGCATGGGCCGTTTCCTGGTCCAGGTCACGGGCGTGATTTTTGCCTCGCCCTACCTCTTTGATAATTTTGCGATAATCCACGACTTCTCTCCTGACAGCATCATCTTATTAACAATATAGCCCTGAAGAACGCCTTGCCGTTAGTCTTTTATCTACGGAATCAACCTGCTGTTTTTATGACAAAAAATAAACTCAAGCAATTTTTCAATTATTTGTGATTTCTATAGAAGAATCTTATTCATATTTTTTTTGATTAAATAACCAGCGGAAAGTCATTAAAGGTCAACGGTGAAAACGTCCAGGCAACGTTCGCGCCAGAAACATACCAGGATTTATTATGAACAAGGTTGCTTTAGGTTTATTGATCGCCGCAGCGGTGGGATGTTCTGCATCCGCTTTTGCGGCAACAAACGGTGAAGGGCAGATTAACTTCACCGGTGAAATTATCGATTCGGCTTGTCAGGTTGTTAATGGGTTAAGCAACCCGTTAAACGTTCAGTTAGGTAAAGTCTCTAAAACGGTATTTTCCGGAACTGGCTCCACTAGCACATTAACCAAGTTTGATATTCAGTTAACTAATTGCCCGGAAACGGTCACCTCCGCAGCGATTAACTTCGGCGGGACCCCGGATTCAAATAACAATGCTGCGCTGGCGTTAACCCCTGATGTCGATGCGGCAACGGGTGTCGCTATTCAGCTGGTTGATTCTTCAGAACAACCGGTCAGCTTGTATACCCCGTCTCAGCAGTATCCATTAACCTCCGGCACGGCGGTTAACAACCTGGAGTTTGGTGCACGTTATATTCAAACGGGATCCGCGATCACCGCAGGCCCGGCTAACTCCGTATCGACCTTCACCGTTATTTATAACTGATCTTATCAATCCTGAGATATTAATGCTTTTGCGAGCATTAATATCTCATCTATTTATTGAGAAATCTTTATGCGCCATGGTTATTTACTGAGCACACTTTTACTGGTAGCCGCCACTGCACATGCAGGTGTTATTATTAATGGCACACGACTGGTTTACCAGGGAGATAAGAAGGAATCCTCTCTTGGTCTTTCAAATCCAGATGCGACGGATTATCTGGTGCAGTCCTGGGTTGATTCCGGCGGTAAAAACCTGGCCAAAGCCCCGTTCCTGATTACCCCACCGCTGTTCCGCCTTGATGCAAAAGAAGATAACGTGCTGCGCGTGGTGCGCACCGGCGGTAATTTGCCGGAAGATCGTGAATCCTTGTACTGGCTGAATATCAAAGCCATCCCGTCCTCAAAACACGTAGAAGGAATAAACACGCTACAAATTGCGATTAATACGCGCATTAAATTGCTGTATCGCCCGTCAACGGTTAAAGGCAACCCTGAAGAGGTCGCGGATAAGCTTGAATGGCATCGTGAAGGCAACGATCTGGTTGTTAATAACCCAACGCCTTTTTATATGAATTTCCAGAAGGTGACGCTGAACGGCCATAAAGTGGATAAAGCCACCTGGGCCGTTCCTAAAACTGAAACGCACTTTGCATTACCCGGCAATGTGAGTGGTTCAACCGTCGCGTATTCCATTATTACGGATTACGGCAGCATCAGCCAGACCTGGTCGAAATCAGTCCACTAATACCCCACGCAGACAATTATAATAATTATGTACAGCCATAAAAAGCCGTTCACCTGCCGAATTTCGTCACTGCTGGTCATTCTCTGTGGCCTGGCACTGGCGATCTTTGCGCAGCAGGTTATGGCTGATGATTATTTCAACCCGGCGCTGCTGGATATTGATAATCCGCAACAGGGTAAGACTGATCTCTCTGTATATGAAAAAGGGCCAGGGCAAGCACCGGGTAAATATCAGGTCGCTATTTTTATTAATAACAATAAAATTGATACCCGCAATGTCACCTTTACATTAGAAAAAAACGCCCACGGGAATAATTCACTCCAGCCCTGTTTCTCGCTTGAGGATTTAAAAAGCCTCGGCATTAAAACCCAAAAATACCCGCAGCTGATGGCAAAAGGCCAGTGCGCCGATTTAACCGCCATCCCGGCAGCCTCCGCGTCGTTTCACGTTCGCAATCAGCAACTGCTGCTCAGTATTCCACAGCTGGCCCTGGGCCAGGTTCCACGCGGCTATATCGACCCGAAAGAGTTCGACGAAGGGATCACCGCAGGGCTGCTCAATTACAGCGCCACCGCCAGCCAGAGCCACGCACGCCAGCAGGGTGAACAGGATAACAGCAGCCAGTACGTCAACCTGCGCCCTGGCTTTAACATCGGTGCCTGGCGCGTGCGGAACTATTCCACATGGAACCGCAGCACGACGGGCAAAGAAGAGCAGCAAAAATTCTCCTCCGTTTATACCTACGCCCAGCGCGATATCGCGGCGATGAAGAGCGACCTCACCGTCGGGCAAAGCTCTTCGCCTTCCGATGTTTTTGACAGCGTGCCTTATACCGGTGTGCAGCTTAACTCCGACAGCGACATGCTGCCGGACAGCGAAAAAGGCTTTGCGCCGATTATACGTGGCACTGCCCACAGCAATGCGCTGGTGATGGTTCGCCAGAACGGCTACGTCATTTATCAGAACACGGTTGCCCCCGGCGCGTTTGAAATTAACGATCTCTACCCCACCGGCAGCAGCGGCGATCTGCAGGTCACCGTGAAAGAGACCGACGGCAGCGAAAGCCATTTCGTGGTGCCGTATGCCTCCGTGCCGGTACTGCAGCGTGAAAAAAACCTGCGCTACAGCGTCACCGCCGGGCGGTACCGTTCTTACGACAAAGACGTCGAGAAGACGCCGTTTGCTCAAGGCAGCGCGATTTACGGCCTGCCCTATGGTTTCACCGCTTACGGCGGCGTACAGCAGAGCAGCCATTATCAGTCTCAGGCGCTCGGTGCCGGGAAAAACATGGGCGATTTAGGCGCATTCTCCATTGACGTGACCCGCGCGAAAGCCCTGCTGAAGAAGCAGCAGTCCAGCAAAGGCCAGTCCTGGCGCGTGCGCTACAGCAAAGATTTTGCCGGTTCGGGCACCAACTTCTCGCTCGCGGGCTATCGCTACAACAGTAAAGGGTTCTACACGCTCGAAGACACCATGGAGTCTTATACCCGCTCAGACGACTGGTCCGCCCCCCAGCAGCGCCGCGCCCGTACCGAAGCCACCATCGACCAGACGCTGCCCGAAGGCTGGGGATCCGTCACCCTGAGCCTGGTGAAAGAAACCTACTGGAGTCAGAGCCAGGACATGACCTCCATGAGCGTCAGCTACAACAACAGCTGGCACGGCGTGAGCTACAGCCTGAGCTACAGCATGAACAAAAACACCCACGACAGCGATGAAAACGGTGAAGAGGTGACGAACGACAACCAGTTCTCGCTGAACGTTTCCGTTCCGCTGGACCACTGGATGCATAACACCTGGGCCACCTACAACCTCAACAACACCAAAGACGGTACGACCCAGAATATCGGCCTGAACGGCACGGCGCTGAAGGAAGACAACCTGAACTGGAATATCCAGCAGGGACTGAGCAGCACCGGTAGCGGGAACTCGACCAGCATGAATGCTGATTACAAAGCGACCTACGGCGAGGTGAGCGCAGGCGTCAGTCAGGATAAGTATCAGCAGACCGTTAACGTTGGTTTGCAGGGCGGCGTCATTGCCCATGCCAACGGCATCACCCTGAGCCAGCCGCTGGGTGAAACCATCGCGCTGGTGAAAGCGCCCGGTACTCACGGGACGCATATCACTAACCAGACGGGCGTGGAGACCGATTTCCGCGGCTATACCGTCGTCCCGTTTGTGACCGCGTATCGCCATAACACCATCGCGCTGGATACCGAAACGCTGCCGGACAACGCCGACGTGACGCACGCGGCGCAGGTGGTGACCCCAACGCGCGGCGCCGTGGTGCGCGCCAGCTTTAACACCCGCGTGGGCAGTCGCGTGCTGATGACGCTCACCCACAACGGTAAACCGCTCCCCTTCGGCGCAACGGTGACCACGGACGATAAGGATAGCGAGTTTATTGTCGGTAACGACGGCCAAACCTATCTCTCTGGCCTGCCGCAGCAAGGGCATCTCGCCGTCTCCTGGGGGCAGGATGCGAGCGAGCATTGCGTCGCGGACTATGCGCTAACGGATGAGAAAGACAAATCCAGCATCATCAGCGCTGCGGCGCAGTGTCATTGATGCATCCATCAGGCAAATATTATGCAAATAATTAAACAGTGCTTCTTGTTACTGGTTCTGGGTACCACCGCGTTATTTATGCCGCATGCGAAAGCGACATGCACCACGCCGGATCTGCCCAAAATGATCAATGTGGCATCCATCTCCGTCCCAACGACGCTGGCGGTTGGCGAGACCATTCCCGGCACCGAACAAATCACCCATGTCGCCGGTCATTGCGATCAGGCTGCAGACAGCGCACAGGAAATTGTCTCTTGCTATTACGGCACTGGCGCGGAAATCCCGGGTCTGAAAGGGGTCTACGATTCTGGCGTACCAGGTGTCGGTGTTGCATTGATGAACGATCAGGGCCAACGCATCAGCGGAGCCGGAGGCGTTAACTGTATCTCTACGGGAACGCCTGTCGGTTATGTCTCCAGTGACGGCAATCTCTCTTTTAACTTTGACGTTACGCTTGAGCTGGTCAAAACCAGCGATACGGTGACGTCAGGCACGCTGAACCAAAGCCAGACCCGTTTTGGGATTGGTGTTTATCACCACGATGGCATCGGTGATCCAAACTCTGTCTCCTACGCAGGGAATATCAATGTCCAGCAGGTGACCTGCTCCGTCTCGCCAAAAAGCCTGACCGTGGTGCTGGGCGATTTTCCCGTGAGCCAGTTTTTCTCAACCGGCCTGCTCACCGACGAAAAGGACTTTAACGTCAGCCTGAACTGTAATACGACGGTTCAGCCGGAGCTGAAGATCAGCAGCGCGAACGGCTATGTCCCCGGCTACGAAGGGGTCATTAAGCTGACCCCGGAAAGCGGCGTGGCAACAGGGGTTGGCGTGTCTATTGTTGCCGATAACAGGGTTCCCGCTTTTGATGAGTACTTCACCACCTCAAGCCCCGCGAACGCCAACGAAACGCTAAACATTCCCTTCAAGGTACGCTACGAGCAGATAAGCGATACCGTCACGCCAGGACCGGCCAATACCGTCGCGACCATTACCGTTGCGTATAAGTAGGTTCACAATGAAGAGATATTTGATTTTCCTGACCCTCGGCCTGTTGGCTAACGCTTATGCGGAGGATATTCAGATAGAAATGACCGGCAACATTTACGCCAATACCTGCACGGTCGATAGCGCCAGCCAGAACCTGACGGTCAATCTGGGTCAGGCTGTCGCGGGTAATTTTAAGGACGTGGGGGATACCGGCGAGTGGAAAGCGTTTGATTTGACGCTCTCAAAATGCCCGTCAACCACCACGCTTGCGACGGCGACATTTATCGGCCAAGCCGACGGCGCGCACCCGAATAAATTCGCTAACACCGGCACGGCCAGTGGGCTGGCGCTGGAGCTGGCCGATCGTCCGGATAAGATTTTAATCGCCCCACAGGCAAGCTTCAGCGTTCTGGTGAATCAGGACGATCATACCGCTGATTTCCCGCTTTCTGCCCGCTATTACGCCACCGCCCTGCCCGTTACCGCCGGCACATTCAGCAGCGTCGTTCAGGTCACGTTTATTTACCAGTAGGACCGCGCCTCTTAGCACGGATGCTTTTTGTACGCCCGGCAGAGGATTTTGCCGGGCGTTTTTTTACTTCCGGCACATCCGGTTGTTCAATCGGGAAAACGGGCAGCGCGTTCAGCAGCCGCTGACCGTAGTTTTTAGTGAGTAAACGCTTGTCATAAATCACCACCTCTCCCCAGCAGCCGTGGCTACGAATCAGACGCCCGACCTGTTGAATAAGGTTGAACGATGCCGCAGGTAAACTCTGCACCTCAAACGGATAGCGGTTGAGGCTTTTCAGCCACTCCCCTTCGGTGATCACCACCGGGCTGTCGATAGGCGGGAAAGCGATTTTATGGATGTGTACCTGCGTCAGGTAGTCCCCTTTCAAATCCAGACCTTCAGCAAACGACTGTAACCCCACCAGCACGCTACGTTCACCGTTATCGATGCGCTTGCGGTGGGTTTCGACCAGCCGGTAGCGAGGCTGATCGCCCTGCACGAGCAGGAGTAAACGCAGGTCGGTGACGTGCTCCAGGAAGCGCTGCATCGCGCGCCCGCTGGCAAACAGCACCAGCATGCCGGGGTACTTTTTACTCTCGACCTGTTCGCGGAAGTAGGCCGCCATCTCCGCAATATGCTGCTCTTCGTTGTCGATGAGCGGCTCGAATTTCATGCGCGGAATGACCAACTTGCCCTGCTCGCAGTGGTTAAACGGCGAGTCCAGCGCCACGAAACGGTCGCCCGCTTTCTCTTTTAGGCCGCTCATCTCCTGCAAACGAGAAAAACTGTTCAGGGAGCGCAGCGTGGCAGAGGTGACAACCACGTGCGGCACGCTGCGCCAGATCAGCTTTTCCAGCTGATCGGCCACGCGGATGCCCACGCAGTGGAAAAAGAGGTGCACCTGCCCGTCCCGCTCTTCGCGGGTGGCCCATTTGGTGACCGGCGCGCCGGACGCCTGCGCCATCGAGGCCAGCCGCCAGAGCTTGCTCTGCGCTTCAAACATCCCCAGCGCGCGGTTCATCTGCAGCAGAATGCGGTGCAGACGCACCACGTCGTGGGTGCCGGTTTTCTCGCTCAGATCGTTCAGGAACATCTCCGCCAGCCCGCGCAGTTTTTCCAGATGCTTCGCCAGCTGCTGGCAGATCTCCATCACCTCTTCCGGTAGCTCACCCATCGCAAAGCGGTGTTCAGCTTCCTGGGTTGCCGGAAGATAAAGATTCAAAATGTTGTTGAGCGACGAGATCAGGCCGTAGACCTCTTCGCAGTGGTCGCTCAGCCGCTCGGGCACCGCCAGCGGCGGCGTGGTTTTCGGGCGAAACTGCTCCATGCAGGTGGCAATCAGCTTGCAGAACAGATCCAGCTGCAGGCGGAACCACGGCGCGGTAATTTCGGCGCTCATCTCCAGCGCGTCCCGCGCCACGTCCGGCAAATGGTGGCCTTCATCAAGCACCAGCAGCAGGTTTTTGGGCTCCGGCAGCACCGCTTCGCTCTCGAGCGCGGCCATCACCAGCGCGTGGTTAGCCACCACCACTTCCGCCTCCTGAATTTCCCGCCGGGCGACGAAGAACGGGCACTCGCGGTAGTAGTGGCAGTTGCGGTTCAGGCAGCTCGCTTTGTCGGTGCTGAGCCTGCGCCATAAATCGTCGCTGATGGCCTTATCAGTATGATCGCGCAGGCCATCCCACTTATAGCCGTCAAGATCGATCTTGAGCGTGGCGCAGAGCTCCTGCTCGGCTTTGTTGTTCGGCGTGAGATCGTCGTCGAGGAAGGCCAGCAGATCCTGCTGCGTCGCCTCGCTGCTGGCCAGCCCCGCCAGGTTACGCGGGCACACGTAACGCCCGCGCCCAAAGGCCGCCGTAAACCGCAGGTCGGGGATGATTTTGCGCAGTAGCGGTAAATCTTTGCTGAAGATCTGATCCTGCAGCGCCACGTTGGCGGTGCTGACCACCAGCGTTTTGTCCTCTTCCCGCGCGATCGCGATGCCGGGAATAAGGTATGACAAGGTTTTCCCGACGCCGGTCGGGGCTTCAATCGCCAGATGTCGCCCGTCGTCCCCGGCGAGCGTTTTGGCCACGTCAGCAATCATCTGCCGCTGCGGCGCTCGGGGGATAAAGTCGGGGATCTGCTGTTGTAGCGCCTTATACCATGCGCCAATTTGCGCCTTGAGCGCAGCGGTTAAAGCCATTGGAAAACCTGAAATACTGTATAAACAGCCACTATTGTGGCACTTTCTCTTCGCTGCCGCAAAAAGAAAAGCCCGGCTTTACGACCGGGCTTCCAGATTACTGCGGGTTAGCAGGCTTGCGCGGGCGGCGTCGACGCTGCCCTTCCCCTGCCGGTTTCCCTTCGCCGCTGCGCCACGGGTTTTCACCCGCCGGTTTGCTGTCGTTGTTACGACGCGGCGGTTTGCCGGATGATTTCGGTGCGCCACCTTCTGCACGACGCGGCTGCTGACCGCGACCGCCACCACCCTGACCACGTCCACCGCCGCCCTGACGACCGTTCTGAATCGGCTCGGCTTTGATCGACGGGTCCACTTCGTAGCCCGGGGTTTCAATGCGCGGGATCTCTTTCTTCAGCAGACGTTCGATGTCGCGCAGCAGCTTGTGTTCATCCACGCAGACCAGAGAAAGCGCTTCACCGGTTGCCGCCGCTCGGCCGGTACGACCGATACGGTGAACGTAGTCTTCCGGCACGTTTGGCAGCTCGTAGTTCACCACGTGCGGCAGCTCTTCGATATCCAGGCCACGGGCGGCAATATCGGTCGCCACCAGCACGCGGATGTCGCCGGATTTGAAGTCCGCCAGCGCACGGGTACGCGCGCCCTGGCTCTTGTTACCGTGGATCGCCGCGCTGCGGATACCGTCTTTATTCAGCTGTTCCGCCAGGTGGTTGGCACCATGTTTGGTGCGGGTAAAGACCAGCACCTGCTGCCAGTTGCCCTGACCGATCATCTGGGAGAGCAGTTCCCGCTTGCGCTTTTTATCAACAAAGTGAACGTGCTGCGTCACCTGCTCAGAGGCGGTGTTGCGACGCGCCACTTCCACTTCCAGCGGGTTATGCAGCAGCTTTTCCGCCAGCGCCTTGATCTCGTCGGAGAAGGTCGCGGAGAAGAGCAGGTTCTGACGGCGCGCAGGCAGCTTAGCCAGCACGCGACGAATATCGTGGATGAAGCCCATGTCGAGCATGCGGTCGGCTTCGTCCAGTACCAGAATTTCAACCTGATCCAGCTTAACCGCGTTCTGGTGTTCCAGATCCAGCAGGCGGCCCGGCGTTGCCACCAGCACGTCCACGCCGCCGCGCAGCTTCATCATCTGTGGGTTGATGCTGACGCCACCGAAAACCACCAGCGAGCGAATGTTGAGATAGCGGCTGTAGTCACGCACGTTCTCACCAATCTGCGCGGCCAGCTCACGAGTAGGTGTCAGGATCAGGGCACGAACCGGACGACGGCTTTTGGCGTGCGGCTGGTTTTTTACCAGCAGTTCCAGCAGCGGCAGGGTAAAGCCCGCGGTTTTACCGGTGCCGGTCTGGGCGCTGGCCATCAGGTCACGACCCTGAAGCACGGCGGGGATCGCCTGCTGCTGGATTGGGGTTGGCTCAACGTAGCCCTGTTCTGCGATCGCGCGCAGAATTTCCGGGTTCAGGCCAAGGGAATCAAAAGACATAAAAACTCCGAACCGCCCCGACCATCACAGGTGTAGTTTTCAGGGAGATATAACGAATAGGGGAGGACAAAAACCACAATGTCGCGAAGGGGCGGAGTGTAGCAGCTTTTGTGACGTGGCGCATAAAATATCCCTCAACATTCCCTCGACGGGAGAGTGAATCAGACATAATCTTAATCAATCGATTGATTAATTTTTAATGCCGTCATGAATACGACACCCACAACAACCAAAGGTGAACAGGCCAAAAGCCAGCTTATCGCCGCCGCGCTGGCGCAGTTTGGTGAGTACGGGCTGCACGCGACCACGCGCGATATTGCCGCGCTGGCCGGGCAGAATATTGCGGCCATTACCTACTATTTTGGCTCAAAAGAGGATTTATATCTCGCCTGTGCCGAGTGGATCGCCGATTTTATCGGCACGCAGTTTCACCCGCAGGTGGAAGAGGCCACCGCGCTGCTCGGCCAGCCGTCGCCCGATCGCGCCGCCGTTCGCCAGCTTATTCTCAACGCCTGTCATAATATGATCCGCCTGCTGACGCACGACGATACGCTGAACCTGAGCAAGTTTATTTCCCGCGAGCAGCTCTCCCCTACGGCTGCTTACCAGCGGGTACACGATCGGGTGATCGCGCCGATGCACTCGCACCTGACCCGGCTTATCGCGGCCTATACCGGACGCGATGCACGCGACACCGAAATGATTTTGCATACCCATGCCCTGTTGGGCGAAGTGCTCGCCTTCCGTCTGGGGCGGGAGACCATCCTGTTACGTACGGGCTGGACACAATTTGATGAGGATAAAGCCGAGCAGATTAGCAAGGTGATCGCCTGTCACGTCGATCTGATCCTGCAAGGCTTAACGCAAAGGAGCCTGAAGTCATGAAAAAACCTGTCGCCATCGTTCTGGTGGTTGTTGTGTTGCTTGCTGCTGGAATAGGTGGCTGGCTGTGGTATCAGAGCCAGCAGGATAAAGGCCTGACGCTGTACGGTAACGTGGATATTCGCACGGTGAACATGAGCTTCCGCGTCGGCGGACGTCTCGCCTCGCTGAGCGTTGACGAAGGCGATGCCATCAAAAGCGGGCAGACGCTGGGGATGCTGGATAAAGCGCCCTACGAGAACGCGCTGATGCAGGCCAAAGCGGGCGTATCCGTGGCTCAGGCGCAGTATGACCTGATGCTGGCAGGCTACCGCGATGAAGAGATCGCCCAGGCCGCCGCCGCCGTTAAGCAGGCGAAAGCCGCCTATGACTACGCGCAGAACTTCTACGCGCGCCAGCAGGGGCTGTGGAAAAGCCGCACCATTTCCGCTAACGATCTGGAAAATGCGCGCTCGTCCCGTGACCAGGCGCAGGCGACGCTGAAATCCGCACAGGATAAATTAAGCCAGTACCGCACCGGTAACCGCGCGCAGGATATTGCCCAGGCGAAAGCCAGCCTTGAACAGGCACAGGCGCAGCTGGCCCAGGCGGAGCTGGACCTGCGCGACACCACGTTAATCGCCCCGTCCGACGGCACGCTGATGACCCGCGCCGTGGAGCCGGGCAGCATGCTCAGCGCGGGCAGCACCGTCTTAACGCTCTCCCTGACCCGCCCGGTGTGGGTACGCGCTTACATTGACGAGCCGAACCTCGGGCAGATGCAGCCGGGCCGCGAATTGCTGCTCTATACCGATGGTCGCCCGGACAAGCCGTATCACGGCAAAGTGGGCTTTGTCTCCCCTACCGCCGAATTCACCCCGAAAACGGTTGAAACACCGGACTTGCGAACCGACCTGGTGTATCGCCTGCGCATCATCGTCACCGATGCGGACGACGCGCTGCGTCAGGGTATGCCCGTAACCGTAACAGTCAGCGACGGGGAACGACATGAATGACGCGGTTATCCAGCTCACCAATCTGGTCAAACGCTTTAAGGGAATGGACAAACCGGCCGTCGCGCCGCTGAACTGCACCATCCAGAAAGGCTACGTGACCGGGCTGGTCGGTCCGGACGGCGCGGGGAAAACTACGCTGATGCGGATGCTGGCGGGGTTGCTCAAGCCGGATGAAGGTACGGCCAGCGTGCTCGGTCTTGACCCGATAAAAGACGACGGTGCGCTCCACGCCATGCTCGGCTATATGCCACAGAAGTTTGGCCTGTATGAAGACCTGACGGTGATGGAAAACCTGAACCTGTACGCCGATCTGCGCAGCGTCACCGGCGAAACGCGGCAGAAAACCTTCGCCCGCCTGCTGGAGTTTACCTCCCTCGGCCCGTTCACCGACCGGTTGGCTGGCAAGCTCTCCGGCGGGATGAAGCAGAAGCTGGGGCTGGCCTGTACGCTGGTCGGCGAGCCAAAGGTGCTGCTGCTGGATGAGCCCGGCGTGGGCGTTGACCCGATTTCTCGCCGTGAATTGTGGCAGATGGTGCACGAACTGGCGGGTGATGGGATGCTGATCCTCTGGAGCACCTCTTACCTCGACGAAGCGGAACAGTGCCGGGATGTGCTGCTGATGAACGAAGGCGAACTGCTTTATCAGGGCGAGCCGACGACGCTGACGCTGAGCATGGCCGGGCGCAGCTTCCTGCTGCATAGCCCGCAGGAGTCCAACCGCAGGCTGCTGCAGCGGGTTCTCAGGCTGCCGCAGGTGAGCGACGGGATGATCCAGGGCCGCTCGGTGCGCATTATTCTCAAAAAAGAGGCCACCGTCGACGATATTCGCCGCGCGCCCGGCATGCCTGAGATCGAGATGGAAGAGACCGCGCCGCGCTTTGAGGACGCGTTTATCGACCTGCTGGGCGGCGCGGGTACGTCAGAGTCGCCACTTGCCGCCATTCTGCATACGGTGGAAGGCACGCCGGGCGAAACGGTGATCGAAGCCAAATCGCTCACCAAAAAGTTCGGGGATTTCGCCGCGACCGATAACGTCAATTTCGCGGTAAAACGCGGCGAGATTTTTGGCCTGCTTGGACCAAACGGCGCGGGAAAATCGACAACCTTTAAGATGATGTGCGGCCTGCTGGTGCCGACATCCGGCAAGGCACTGGTGCTGGATATGGATCTGAAGGTCAGCTCCGGCAAGGCGCGCCAGCATCTCGGGTATATGGCGCAGAAGTTTTCGCTGTACGGCAACCTGACGGTCGAGCAGAATCTGCGCTTTTTCTCCGGCGTGTACGGCCTGCGCGGGCGGGCGCAGAACGAAAAAATCCGCCGCATGAGCGACGCCTTCGCGTTAACCAACATTGCCTCCCACGCCACCGACGAGCTGCCGCTCGGCTTTAAGCAGCGGCTGGCGCTGGCCTGCTCGCTGATGCACGAGCCGGATATTCTGTTTCTGGATGAACCGACATCCGGGGTGGATCCCATTACCCGCCGCGAGTTCTGGCTGCACATCAACAGCATGGTGGAAAAAGGGGTGACCGTGATGGTGACCACCCACTTCATGGACGAGGCGGAGTACTGCGACCGCATCGGGCTGGTCTATCGCGGCAAGCTGATTGCCCACGGCACGCCGGACGACCTGAAAAACCAGGCCGCCGACGACGCACAGCCAGACCCGACCATGGAGCAGGCGTTTATCACCCTCATCCACGACTGGGATAAGGAGAATGCCCATGCACAGTAATGCGATTTCATGGCGCAGGGTGCGTGCGCTATGCATTAAAGAGACGCGGCAGATCGTGCGTGACCCCAGCAGTTGGCTGATTGCGGTGGTGATCCCCCTGCTGCTGCTGTTTATCTTTGGCTACGGCATTAACCTGGACTCCAGCAAGCTGCGGGTCGGGATTTTGCTGGAGCAGCAGAGCGAGGAGGCGCTGGACTTCACTCATGCCATGACCGGCTCGCCCTACATTGACGCCACCATCAGCGACAACCGGCAGGAGTTGATCCAGAAAATGCAGGCGGGGAAAATTCGCGGTCTGATCGTCATTCCGGTGGATTTCGCCGCCAATATGGCGCGCGCTGAAACCGATGCGCCGATCCAGGTAATCACCGACGGCAGCGAGCCGAACACCGCGAACTTCGTGCAGGGCTACGCGGAGGGGATCTGGCAGCTCTGGCAGATGCAGCGCGCCGAAGACCGGGGTGAGGAGTTTGAGCCGCTGATCGATGTGCAGACGCGCTACTGGTTTAACCCCGCCGCCATCAGCCAGCACTTTATTATTCCGGGCGCGGTGACCATCATCATGACGGTAATCGGCGCGATACTGACCTCGCTGGTGATCGCCCGTGAGTGGGAGCGCGGCACCATGGAGGCGCTGCTCTCTACCGAAGTCACGCGCGTCGAGCTGCTACTGTGCAAGCTCATCCCCTACTACTTCCTCGGCATGCTGGCGATGCTGCTCTGTATGCTTGTCGCAGTCTTTATCCTCGGCGTGCCGTATCGCGGCTCGCTTGTCGTGCTGTTCTTTATCACCAGCCTGTTTTTACTCAGCACGCTTGGGATGGGGCTGCTCATCTCCACCATCACCCGTAACCAGTTTAACGCCGCGCAGGTGGCCCTCAACGCCGCCTTTTTACCGTCTATTATGCTGTCCGGGTTTATCTTTCAGATAGACAGTATGCCTGCGGTGATCCGCGCCGTGACCTATGTTATTCCGGCTCGCTACTTTGTGAGCACGCTGCAAAGCCTGTTCCTGGCGGGGAATATTCCGGTGGTGCTGATTATCAACACCCTGTTTTTGATGGCGTCGGCGGTGATGTTTATCGGGTTGACGTGGATGAAAACGAAAAGAAGATTAGATTAGCCAACGGAATTTGTAGGTCGGGTAAGCGCAAGCGCCACCCGACAGGAGGACGATGCAATGTTTCACCGTTTATGGACGTTAATACGCAAAGAACTGCAATCCCTGCTGCGCGAGCCGCAAACCCGCGCCATTCTGGTTTTGCCGGTGCTGATCCAGGTTTTACTGTTCCCGTTTGCCGCCACCCTTGAGGTGACCAACGCCACCATTGCCATTTACAACGAAGACAACGGCAAACATTCCGTCGAGCTAACGCAGCGCTTTGCCCGCGCGAAGGCCTTTACTCACATCCTGCTGCTGAAAAGCCCGCAGGCGATCCAGCCCACCATCGACACGCAAAAAGCGCTGCTGCTGGTGCGGTTCCCGGCGGATTTCTCCCGCAATCTGGATACCTTCCAGACCGCGCCGATGCAGCTGATCCTCGACGGGCGTAACTCCAACAGCGCCCAGATCGCAGCGAACTATCTACAGCAGGTGGTGAAGGATTACCAGCAGGAGCTGATGGAGGGCAAACCGAAGCCTAACAACAGCGAGCTGGTAGTGCGCAACTGGTACAACCCGAATCTGGACTATAAGTGGTTCGTGGTGCCGTCGCTGATCGCCATGATCACGACCATCGGGGTGATGATCGTCACCTCCCTGTCCGTCGCCCGCGAGCGCGAACAGGGCACGCTGGACCAGCTGCTGGTCTCCCCGCTCGCCACCTGGCAGATTTTCGTCGGCAAAGCGGTTCCGGCGCTGATTGTCGCGACCTTCCAGGCCACCATCGTGCTGGGAGTAGGTATTTGGGCCTACCAGATCCCGTTCGCCGGTTCGCTGGCGCTGTTTTACTTCACGATGGTGATTTACGGGCTGTCGCTGGTGGGGTTTGGACTGCTGATCTCGGCGCTCTGCTCGACGCAGCAGCAGGCATTTATCGGGGTATTCGTCTTTATGATGCCCGCAATTTTGCTCTCGGGTTATGTTTCCCCCGTCGAGAATATGCCGGTGTGGCTACAGGATCTGACGTGGGTAAACCCGATTCGGCACTTTACGGACATCACCAAGCAAATCTATCTGAAGGATGCGAGCCTGGACATTGTCTGGGGAAGTTTGTGGCCGCTACTGGTTATCGCGGCCACGACGGGATCAGTGGCGTACGCGATGTTTAGACGCAACATTGCGTAGCTTTTTCTCTTTGGTGAGTAAAGAGACAACCGCAGGCCCTGCGAGGATTGCCAGACCCGCCAGGGCCAGCAGCAGGTTGTTTTGCAGCACGCGCGACAGCAGCCAAAGCACAATCATCGCGGCACCAAAATACCAGGTGGTGGTGAGCTCTTCGAGCACATCACCCACTTCACGCCAGCGCGCTTCATGGTGGCGCTGTAAGAACAGCATCGACAGCACGGTGACGCCGTAAAGCACGCATAGCCCCAGACCAACATGCACCAGCGTGCCGCTCATCCAGCCCATCACCAGTACGGCCACGACCAGTAAATGCAACATTATCTGCCAGCAACTCAAACCCGTTGCGACACGAACACGTTGTTGCCACTTCATGGCTTCTCTCCTGAAGGATTTTTCTCTGCTAGTTCAGACTACCGCACTTTACGGAAAATTCCGTAACGCCGCATCTTTTTGTGACGCCGACTACACTTTATTTTCATCGGGATAGTCACCCAGGAAGGTGTTTATGACCATTAAAACGCAGCATTTCTCGCTTAAGGTGCTGACGATAAACATTCATAAGGGCTTCACAGCATTTAACCGCCGCTTCATTTTACCGGAGCTGCGCGACGCCGTACGCACCGTCAGCGCGGACATTGTTTGCCTGCAGGAAGTGATGGGCGCGCACGAAGTGCATCCAATGCATGTCGAAAACTGGCCGGATACCCCTCACTACGAGTTTCTGGCCGATACCATGTGGAGCGATTACGCCTACGGACGCAACGCAGTTTACCCCGAAGGGCACCACGGTAATGCGGTGCTGTCGCGTTTTCCGATTGAGCATTATGAAAACCGCGACGTGTCGGTGGGCGAAAGTGAAAAACGCGGCCTGCTTTACTGTCGTATCGCGCCACCCGATCTGCAATTTCCCGTTCACGTAGGCTGCGTGCATCTTGGCCTGCGTGAAGCCCACCGTCAGGCTCAGCTGCAGATGCTCGCCGAATGGAGCAATGCGCTGCCGGAAGGCGAGCCCGTGGTCATCGCCGGTGATTTCAACGACTGGCGGCAACGCGCCAACCATCCGCTTAAGGTGAACGCCGGGCTGGAGGAAATTTTCACCCGCGCCAACGGACGCCCCGCACGCACGTTCCCGGTGCGCTTCCCCCTGCTGCGCCTTGACCGCATCTACGTCAAAAACGCCCATGCCAGCAGCCCTACCGCGCTGGCGTTACTCAACTGGCGACATTTATCAGACCATGCCCCGCTCAGCGCGGAGATCCACTTATGAAATGTACATGGCAGGAAGGAAACCGCATTACGCTGCTGGAGAATGGCGATCAATATTATCCGGCCGTGTTTAAAGCGATTGATAACGCACAGCAGAAAGTGATCCTCGAAACCTTTATCTGGTTCGAAGATGAGGTTGGCAAGCAGCTGCACAGCGTGCTGCTGCGTGCTGCCCGGCGCGGGGTCAAAATTGAAGCGCTGCTCGACGGCTATGGCTCACCGGACCTGAGCGATGAGTTCGTCAACGAACTGACCGCCGCAGGCGTGGTCTTCCGCTACTACGATCCCGGTCCCCGCTTATTTGGCATGCGCACGAACCTTTTTCGTCGGATGCACCGCAAAATTGTGGTGGTGGATGAGACGGTGGCGTTCGTCGGCGGCATTAACTACTCCGCTGAACATATGTCCGACTATGGCCCGGAAGCCAAGCAGGACTACGCGATCCGCATTGAAGGCCCGGTGGTTCAGGATATTTTACTGTTTGAACTGGAGAACCTGCCGGGTAAAGAGGCCGTTCGCCACTGGTGGCGGCGTCGCCATCGCCCGGAGGAAAACCGACAGCCCGGCGAAGCGCAGGCGCTTTTCGTCTGGCGCGACAACGGCGAGCACCGGGATGACATTGAACGTCATTACCTGAAGATGCTGGCGAACGCGAAGCGCGAGGTGATTATCGCCAACGCTTACTTCTTCCCCGGCTACCGTATTCTGCATGCCATGCGCAATGCGGCCCGACGCGGCGTGCGCGTGAAGCTGATTGTGCAGGGCGAGCCGGATATGCCGATTGTCAAAGTGGGCGCACGCCTGCTCTATAACTATCTGGTGAAAGGCGGCGTACAGATCTACGAATATCGCCGCCGACCGCTGCACGGCAAAGTGGCGCTGATGGACGATCACTGGGCCACCGTCGGCTCCAGCAATCTCGATCCGCTGAGCCTGTCGCTGAATCTGGAAGCGAATCTGATCATTCACGATCGGCAGTTTAATCAAACCCTGCGGGATAACCTGCAGGGGCTGATCGTCAATGACTGCGTGCGCGTGGATGAGTCCATGGTGCCGAAACGCACCTGGTGGAACCTTGGCATTGGCGTGGTGGTGTTCCACTTCCTGCGTCATTTCCCGGCGATGGTCGGCTGGCTGCCCGCGCATACGCCAAAGCTTGCGCAGGTGGACCCGCCGGTTCAACCCGAAATGGAAACTCAGGACCGCATTGAAGCGGAAGACGGAGGGAAAACCTGATGTCGAAATCGCATCCTCGCTGGAAGCTGGCAAAAAAAATCCTCACCTGGCTGTTCTTCATCGCCGTCGCGGTACTGCTGGTGGTGTACGCGCAAAAAGTCGACTGGGAAGAGGTGTGGAAGGTTATCCGCAACTATAACCGGATGGTGCTCCTGAGCGCCGTTGGGCTGGTCATCGTCAGCTACCTGATATACGGCTGCTACGACCTGCTGGGCCGCGCCTACTGCGGACACAAGCTGGCAAAGCGCCAGGTGATGCTGGTGTCGTTTATCTGCTACGCCTTTAACCTGACGCTGAGCACCTGGGTCGGCGGCATTGGCATGCGCTATCGCCTTTACTCGCGCCTTGGCCTGCCGGGCGGGACTATCACGCGCATTTTCTCGTTAAGCATCACCACGAACTGGCTGGGCTATATTCTGCTCGGCGGGGTGATCTTCACCATCGGCGTGGTGCAGCTGCCCGCGCACTGGTATATCGACGAGGCCACGCTGCGCATTCTGGGCATCGTGCTGCTGCTGATCATCGCCGTGTATCTGTGGGCCTGCGCCTTTGCTAAACGCCGCCATATGACCATCAAGGGGCAAAAGCTGGTGTTGCCCTCATGGAAGTTCGCGGTGCTGCAAATGGTGGTCTCCAGCGCCAACTGGATGGCGATGGGGGCGATTATCTGGCTGTTGATTGGCGAGGACGTAAATTACTTCTTCGTGCTGGGCGTGCTGCTGGTGAGCAGTATTGCAGGCGTGATTGTGCATATCCCGGCGGGGATCGGCGTGCTGGAGGCGGTGTTTATCGCGTTGCTTGCGGGGGAGCATGTCTCTCAGGGAACGATTATCGCCGCCCTGCTGGCGTACCGCATGATCTATTACTTCCTGCCGCTGGCGCTGGCAACGGTCTGTTATCTGGTGCTGGAGAGTCGGGCGAAGAAGCTGCGGGCGAAGAACGAAAAGGTAATGGCGAAATAAAAGCAAAACGGCAACCTTGTTGCCGTTTTTAGTGTTTGTTCCCTCTCCCGTGGGAGAGGGTCAGGGTGAGGGCACCAGACCGCACCGCCACCCAGCAAAGCAACCTTAACGACGGTTGCCGAAAATACGCAGCAGCATCAGGAACAGGTTGATGAAGTCCAGATACAGCGTCAACGCCCCCAGAATCGAGTATTTGCGCAGGTTAGAACTGTCGCGCACGTCAATCTGCTCGCCGATGTTTTTCAGCTTCTGGGTGTCGTAGGCCGTCAAGCCAACGAAGACCACCACCCCGATGTAGGTCACAGCCCACATCAGCGCGTCACTCTTCAGCCACAGGTTCACCAGCGACGCCAGCACGATCCCAATCAGCCCCATAAACAGCATGTTGCCTAAGCCGCTCAGGTCACGTTTGGTGGTGTAACCGTACAGGCTCATCACGCCGAACATCCCGCCGGTCACCACAAAGGTGCTGGCGATGGAGGAGTAGGTGTAAACGATGAAAATACTGGAAAGCGTCAGTCCGGTTAGCGCTGAATAGAGCATAAACAGCGTGGTCGCCATTCCGGCACTCAGCTTTTGCACCAGGCCAGAAAGCACAAACACCAGCGCCAGCTGCGCGATAATCAGCCCAAAGAAGGTGATTTTGCTGGAAAAGATAAACATCATCAGTTCAGGCGTGTTCGCCGCATACCACGCGATAAACGCGGTAAGCAGCAGGCCGACCGTCATCCAGCCGTACACCTGAGCCATATACGTCTGCAGGCCGCTACGGGTCTGCTGTACTATTGAATCGGAACGCGGAAATCGGTCCATGATTCACTCCTGATTAAGATTAAGAACCTATCCCAGAAGGGATTGTCAGCATGTCGTAACTGATAATTTCTGAAGGTGAAAAGATGACAGGCAGCAAATGGCGGATCAGCGATGAACTCTGGGAAAAATGGCACTGCTTATCCCCGAGCACAAACCCTGCCATCCACTCGGTACGCACCGGAAACGCGTTGATAACCGCGCTGCCATGGACGCCATATTCTTCGTCCTCAGGACCGGTTGCCAGTGGAACGCCCTGAACGCAACCGGGATATGTTCATCGAGTTCTGCACACCTGCGCTTTAAGGAATGGCGCGATGCTGGCGTTTTCGAGCGCTTCTGGCAGAACGGTTGGCTTGCCTGCGTGCATCTGGACAGCATTGACTGGTCCTGGCTGTCAATGGACGACTGTATGACCAAATCGCCGCTGTCAGGAACCAAAAAACAGGCCGCAACCCCACGGACAGAGGGAAACAAGGCGTAAAGTGCAGCCTGCTGACGGACGCCAGCGGGCTTCCTCTGTCTCTGGTTGTCGCAGCAGCGAACGCGCACGACATCAAACTGGTTGCGGATACGCTCGATGCCCTTCAGACGGCTCATCCGGGGCAAAAACTCAGACTCTGCCTGGACAAAGGTTACGATGCAGGCTGGCTGAAAACATATCTACAGAGCCGCCGCTACGAACTGCATATCCAGTCCCGTAAAGAAGAGTCAGACGCGAGTAAAAACACGGGCTTCAGAGCCCATCGCTGGGTTGTCTGGAGGACTCATAGCTGGATGAATCGCTTTCGCCGTGTCCTGACCCTATGGGAATTGAAGGCTTAAAATGACGAGTCCATGCTCCCTGTGGTCTTCTCGTCTGGAAATATCGGGCCAGGTTCATGTTATCAATATATTAACATATCAACATGTCAATTGATCGCGATGCTGTATTTATGTACAGTGCCCGTGCTTACTCATAAAGCAATAGCTTTTGATATTTATCACAATTTTATAGGATACAAAAAATGTCAGAAAATTTAATCAGCAATGGTGAGTTTGATAATGGTAACTCCCAGTGGGGTTTCACAAGCAATGGTTCGGGTGTCGCTACTGAAAATGAAACTGTTACTGTCATCAATAACTACTGCCGTATCACATCGACAGAAGCAATCTATCAGCAGATTAACCTTGAACCGGGTAAAAAGTACCTAATCAAAATTTACAGCAGAAGCCCTTTTTTAACTGGTACACTTTCTGTAATGACAGAAAATACTAATGATGTGTGGGGGGTTCCTGTTATCATTAATAAAAACAGAAGCAACACATGGCACGAAGAGCAATTTATTGTAGAAGCACAGGCCTCATGGGTATCACCACTTATGATCCATATCCGAGCAGAACAAAATCCTGAGCCGAGCTTCTATCTGGATGTTGATAAAATTGATTTAACTGAAACGATTTGAAACAGCACTAAGAGCCTATCTCAATAGGACTTTATTCCAGACAATAAGACCACAGGCAAAATGCAACATGGCCTCGTAATTTTCAGTCTTCTTTTCCCATCGTGTCAGAACCCGGCGAAAGCGATTCATCCAGCTATGAGTTCTTTCGACAACCCAGCGATGGGCTTTGAAGTCCGTGTTTTTACTGGCATCTGACTCTTCTTTACGGGACTGGATATGCGGCTCGTAGCGGCGGCTCTGCAGATATGTTTTCAGCCAGCCTGCATCGTAACCTTTGTCCAGGCAGAGTCTGAGTTTTTGCCCCGGACGACCCGTCTGAAGGGCATCGAGCGTATCCGCAACCAGTTTGATGTCGTGCGTGTTCGCTGCTGAGACAACCAGCGACAGAGGAAGCCCGCAGGCGTCCGTCAAAAGGCTGCGCTTTACGCCTTGTTTCCCTCTGTCAGTGGGGTTACGGCCTGTTTTTTTGTTCCTGACAGCGGCGATTTGGTGATACAGCCGTCCATTGACAGCCAGGACCAGTCAATGCTGTCCAGATGCCCGCAGGCAAGCAAACCGTTCTGCCAGAAGCGCTCGAAGACTCCGGCATCGCGCCATTCCTGAAAGCGCCGGTGTGCAGAACTCGATGAACATATCCCGGTGGCGTTCAGGGCGTTCCACTGGCAACCGGTCCTGAGGACGAAGAATATGGCGTCCATGGCAGCGCGGTTATCAACGCGTTTCCGGTGCGTACCGAGTGGATGGCAGGTTTTGTGCTCAGGGATAAGCGGTGCCATTTTTTCCCAAAGTTCATCGCTGATCCGCCATTTGCTGCCTGTCATCTTTTCACCTTCAGAAATTATCAGTTACGACATTCTGACAATCCCTTCTGGGATAGGTTCTAAGTAGACACACACGTTAAGATTAACACATCCACGTAAACCGACTACCAACGGCTGGCGGCTTGTTTATCGCTGTCGCGCGATTCCACCCAGCGGTCACCTTCCGGCGTGGCTTCACGCTTCCAGAACGGGGCTTTGGTTTTGAGATAGTCCATAATGAACTCCCCTGCCGCAAACGCACTGCCGCGGTGCGCGCTGGTCACCCCGACGAAGACAATCTCCTCGCCAGGCCACATCTCGCCAATGCGGTGAATCACCGTGATGCGGCCAAGCGGCCAGCGGCCCCGCGCCTCGTCGACAATCGCCGCCAGCGATTTCTCGGTCATCCCCGGATAGTGCTCCAGCGTCAGTGCCTTCACGCTGTCACCGAGGTTGTGGTTGCGCACTTTGCCGGTGAAGGTCACGACCGCGCCGTCTTCATCGCGTTCCGCCAGCCAGCTGTATTCGGTCCCCACGTTAAAACGCTCGGGACTCACCAGAATTCGTGTTTCAGCCATCTTAGCCCCCTGTCACCGGCGGGAAGAAGGCCACTTCATCCCCTGCGTTCAGCGGATGGGTGAATTCAACCAGCGTCTGATTCACGGCAGCCAGCAGCTTGCCTTCCTCGAGTGCCAGCGCCCAGCGGTCGCTTTGTGCCGCCAGATGCGCGCGCAGGGCAGCGACGTTTTCGAAGGACGCATCCAGCGTCAGGCTGTCGGTATTGACCAGCTCGCGCACCTGGGCAAAAAAGAGCACCTTAATCATGGCTGTCCACCTTAAAATCACCGGATTTGCCGCCGCTTTTCGCCAGCAGGCGCACCGGGCCAATGACCATATCTTTCTGCACTGCTTTACACATATCGTAGATGGTCAGCGCGGCGACGGAGGCCGCCGTCAGCGCTTCCATCTCAACGCCGGTCTTCCCGGTTAAGCGGCAGAGCGACTCAATGCGCACGCGGCTGTGCTCCGGCTGCGCCTGCAGGTTCACTTCCACCTTGCTCAGCATCAGCGGATGGCACAGCGGAATTAAGTCCCAGGTGCGTTTCGCGGCCTGAATACCGGCGATGCGCGCGGTCGCAAAGACATCACCTTTGTGGTGGCTGCCGTCGAGAATCATCGCCAGGGTTTCTGGCAGCATAGTGACGAACGCTTCCGCGCGCGCCTCGCGCACCGTTTCCGCTTTGGCGGAAACATCCACCATATGCGCTTCACCGGCGGCGTTAATGTGGGTCAGTTGTGACATAGCTTATTTCTTTAAATGGGGGTGGAAATTACACGGACGGGTACGGGCATCCAGCTGCGGGGCGATGATGTTTTCCCACGCGGTACGGCAGGCTTTGGTCGAGCCCGGCATAGCGAAAATCAGCGTGTTGTTTGCCACGCCCGCCACGGCGCGCGACTGGAGCGTAGAGGTACCAATCTCTTCAAAGGAGAGCATGCGGAACACTTCGCCGAAGCCTTCCACTTCGCGGTCAAACAGCGGGATCAGCGCTTCGGGAGTCTGATCGCCTGCGGTAAAACCGGTGCCGCCGGTAATCAACACCACCTGCACCTCATCGCTGGCGATCCACTGAGAGACCTGAGCGCGAATGGCGTAGCGGTTCTCTTTTACGATCGCTTTATCGACGATGTGATGCCCCGCGTCATGCGCCTCATCACGCAGCCAGTGACCGGAGGTATCATCCTCTTCGCCACGGCGGTCGGAAACGGTAAGGATAGCTATGCGTGTCGGGATAAATTCTGCGCTTACCTGACTCATCTTCTGATTCCTTCTTAAGACTGATTACCCGCCGATGTAAGACAGGTTCTGAGTAATGCCGGTATTGCCCTGATGCAGGAAGTGGGTCTGTTTTTTATGCGTCAGCGCTTCAGAAATGCGTGCTTCAAGCGCGTCCTGCTGCGCATCGTCTTCCAGCAAATCGCGAAGATCTACGCCGCCGTCGCCAAACAGGCAGAGATGAAGCTTGCCAACGGAGGAGACGCGCAGGCGGTTGCAGCTGGCGCAGAAGTCTTTCTCATAGGGCATGATAAGGCCTATCTCACCTTCGTAATCCGGGTGACAGAAGACCTGCGCCGGGCCGTCGCTGCGCTGGCGGATCTGGTGGATCCAGCCGCGTCTCAGCAGCGCGTTGCGCAGCACCATGCCAGAGATGTGATGACGACGGAACAGCTCGCTGCCCTCGCCGGTTTCCATCAGCTCAATAAAACGCAGTTGAATGCGGCGTGGTTTGATCCACGCCAGGAAGGTGTCCAGCTGATGATGGTTTACATCACGCATCAGCACGGTATTCACTTTGACTTTGTCGAACCCCGCAGTAAATGCGGCGTCGATGCCTTCCATCACCTGATGGAATTTGTCCTGTCCGGTAATGGCGTGGAACTGACGCGCATCGAGGCTATCTACGCTGACGTTGATCGCCGTCAGGCCCGCATCGCGCCAGTTCGCCACGTCGCGCGCCATGCGGTAACCGTTAGTGGTCACCGCTATCTGGCGGATACGTTCGTTTTCACGCACGGCGGCAATGATGTCGGGGAAATCACGACGTAAAGAGGGTTCGCCACCGGTCAGACGCACCTTTTCCGTGCCGAGTTCAGAGAAGGCGCGCGTAACGCGGCGCACTTCATCCACGGAGAGAAAGCCGTTATTGGTGACCTTACCCGGCTTGTAGCCATCGGGCAGGCAGTAGGTGCAACGGAAGTTACACACATCGGTAATCGACAGACGTAAGTAATAAAACTTACGCGCGAAAGCATCAGTAAGTTGTGAAGCCATGTACACCTTTCCAGATCGGGAGGCACAGTCATTTCTTTCTGTACCCTGGTGGCTAATTTGCCACGGCCAGGGCGCCATATCGTTCGACACAGGCGCCAGGGCTAGAGTGTATGTTTTCAAAAATGAAAACGTGGTTATAGCGATAGTAACGCGGAAATCATCACTTCGCCATTCTCGCATTTCGCTATATAATTATATATATAGCGACTTAATCGTGCATTTTCGCTACAGAATACCCAAAAACCACACTTTCACATTGATATACGTCATTTTGCATCGGCTGAGGCATCGTCTTTTAGGGGTAGTTAGGTTACTGTTACGCGATCGAACGTGATAAGGAATACCTATGCGCAATCGCACTTTTGCGGATCTTGACCGAGTGGTCGCTCTTGGCGGAGGCCACGGCCTGGGCCGCGTCATGTCCTCATTGTCGTCACTCGGGTCAAGGCTGACAGGGATAGTGACCACCACCGATAACGGCGGCTCAACGGGGCGGATCCGACGTGCCGAAGGCGGCATTGCCTGGGGAGATATGCGCAACTGTCTGAACCAGTTAATTACCGAACCGAGCGTCGCATCGGCGATGTTTGAGTACCGTTTTGGCGGTAATGGCGAACTTTCCGGGCATAACCTCGGAAATCTGATGTTAAAGGCCTTAGATCACCTGAGTGTGCGGCCTCTCGAAGCCATCAACCTGATCCGTAATCTGCTTAAAGTGGATGCATTTCTGATCCCCATGTCTGAACAACCGGTCGATTTAATGGCTATCGACGCTGAAGGGCATGAAGTTTACGGTGAGGTGAATATTGATCAGCTTATCCTGCCGCCAACGGAGCTAATGACCTATCCAAGCGTCCCCGCCACGCGCGAAGCGGTAGAAGCCATCGGTGAAGCGGATCTGATCCTGATTGGCCCTGGTAGTTTTTACACCAGCCTGATGCCGATTCTGCTGGTGAAAGAGCTGGCACAGGCGCTGCGCCGCACCCCCGCCCCGATGGTCTACATCGGTAACCTGGGACGTGAACTGAGCCCGGCGGCGGCGAGCCTGTCGCTGGCGGACAAGCTTGATTTAATGGAGCAGTATGTCGGTAAAAAAATTATCGACGGTGTCGTGGTGGGGCCGAAGGTGGACGTATCGGGTATTGGCGACCGCGTGGTGGTGCAGGAGCCGCTAGAAGCGAGTGATATTAAGTATCGCCATGACCGTCACCTGCTGCGCGAGGCGCTGGAGAAGGCGATTCAGGCGCTGGGTTAACAACCCCCGGTGGCGCTGCGCTTACCGGGGCTACAAGGGGCACTTAACCCGTAGGCCCGGTAAGCGCAGCGCCACCGGGCAAGAAACTACGATGCTGCAATAAACAGATCCCGCAGCTGATGAAGCTGGTCGCGGATCTGCGCCGCTTCTTCGAACTCCAGGTTCTGCGCGTGCTGCATCATCTGTCCTTCCAGCTCGTGGATTTTCTGCTGCAGCGCTTTCGGCGTCAGCACGACGGTATCTTCTTCCACCACTGAGCGCGCCTTGCCGCGACCTTTCGCTTTGGTTTTGGCTATGTTCTGGCCCAGCGCCAGGATATCCACCACCTTCTTGTTCAGACCCTGCGGCGTAATGCCGTGCTCTTCGTTGTAGCGCTGCTGCTTCTCGCGGCGGCGCTCCGTTTCACCAATCGCTTTCGCCATCGATGGGGTGATTTTGTCACCGTACAGAATCGCTTTACCGTTAACGTTACGCGCGGCGCGGCCGATGGTCTGGATCAGCGAACGCTCAGAACGCAGGAAGCCCTCTTTATCCGCATCCAAAATCGCCACCAGCGAGACTTCCGGCATATCCAGACCTTCTCGCAGCAGGTTGATCCCCACCAGCACGTCAAACTCGCCCAGACGCAGATCGCGAATAATTTCCATGCGCTCGACGGTGTCGATATCCGAGTGCAGATAACGCACCTTCTCGCCGTGCTCTTCCAGATACTCGGTCAGGTCTTCCGCCATGCGTTTGGTGAGCGTGGTCACCAGCACGCGCTCGTTGATGGCGGAACGGGCCCGAATTTCCGAGAGCAGATCGTCCACCTGAGTCGCCACCGGACGAACTTCAATAATCGGGTCGAGCAGACCCGTTGGACGCACCACCTGATCGACAACGTCGTCACCGGATTTCTCCAGCTCGTAGTTTCCCGGCGTGGCCGAGACGTAAATGGTTTGCGGCGCGAGCGCCTCAAACTCTTCAAACTTCATCGGGCGGTTATCCAGCGCCGACGGCAGGCGGAAGCCGTATTCCACCAGCGTCTCTTTACGCGCCCGGTCACCGCGGTACATCCCGCCGATCTGCGGGATCGTCACGTGGGATTCGTCGATCACCAGCAAACCGTCTGCCGGAAGGTAGTCAAACAGCGTCGGCGGCGGCTCGCCCGGCCCGCGCCCGGAGAGGAAGCGCGAGTAGTTTTCAATACCGGAGCAGTAGCCCAGCTCGTTCATCATCTCAAGGTCAAACTGGGTACGCTGGCTCAGGCGCTGCTCTTCCAGCAGCTTGTTGTTGGCCAGCAGCACCTTACGGCGCTCGGCCAGCTCCACTTTGATCTCTTCCATCGCCTGCACAATACGCTCGCGCGGCGTCACGTAGTGCGTTTTCGGGTAGATGGTGAAGCGCTGGATCACCGATTCAATGTGTCCGGTCAGCGGATCGAAGAGCGACAGGCGTTCAACCTCTTCGTCAAATAGCTCGACGCGCAGCGCCATATCGTCCGATTCCGCCGGGAAGATGTCGATCACCTCACCGCGTACACGAAACGTCCCGCGCTGGAAGGCCTGATCGTTACGGGCATATTGCAGCTCCGCCAGACGACGGACGATGGCGCGCTGGTCGATGATCATCCCCTGCGTGAGGTGCAGCATCATCTTGAGATAGAGATCCGGATCGCCCAGGCCGTAGATCGCGGAAACCGATGCGACAACCACAACATCGCGACGCTCCAGAAGCGCCTTAGTGGCCGACAGACGCATCTGCTCAATGTGTTCGTTCACTGAGGCATCCTTCTCGATGAAGGTGTCAGAGCTCGGCACATAGGCTTCTGGCTGGTAATAATCGTAGTAGGAGACGAAATACTCCACCGCGTTGTCCGGGAAGAACTCTTTCATCTCACCATAAAGCTGCGCCGCCAGGGTTTTATTGGGTGCCAGCACCATAGTTGGGCGCTGGAGATCTGCAATCACGTTGGCGACGGTGAAGGTTTTACCTGACCCCGTCACACCTAATAGCGTCTGATGCGCCAGCCCATCTTCCAGCCCCTCTTCCAGACGGCGGATGGCCTCGGGCTGATCCCCCGAAGGACGGAAAGCAGAATTCAATTTGAACGGTTTACTCATGGGCGACAACCTGATGACGTTATAAGCGGCAGGTGAGTAATTTTACTCGTTGTTGCCAGGAATGCCAGTAAAAAACACTGGATGAAAAACCAGTAGCGTGGCAGGATATTTAGAGTAGCGCCCGGGGAAAGAGCGCGATCCCGGTTGAAATGTAGACTGTGACAAAATAAAACACCAGCCTGACTCGGTTATCCCCAGAACTTTTCCTTTTTTAACATTTGTCAAGCCAGGTAATGATAGTTTTGTGGCAACGGGTGACAGTTTCATGACGGCAATTGCTTTTATCTAACCAGCTAATTACTAAGCGATATTTTCTAAAGCCGTGTTTCGCATCAATTCGGGCGTAACCCGCGTATTCTCTCGCTTATCGCGTGTTTTCTAACTCTAATGCACATGGTTATCCACAGGAATAGTGGATAACTGCGTCCAGCCCGTACAGACCGCCACTCGGCAAATTCCCGGTTTCTCCCACGAGGCGGCAACAAAAAATTTTTATAGCTATTTTTTGATGATAAACAGTTGAGTCATTCATAACCAACTCATGCGATCTCGCTCACAAATCCGCCATTTTACGCCCTGCACCATAATTCACCGCTTCCGGCACCGTTGATGTGCAATTCAAGGATCCGCACGACGATCCGCAGAGACTTATTCCTAAAAAAGCCCCTTTTTTAATCACTTTATGGTTTCTGGCAGGCGTTTTGCACAGTCGACTACGAGCGTCATCAATAAACATTTTTAAGGAGAGAAAGATGTTGAGTCTGCGTGCTGTGAATCAGTTTTACGGAAGCCAACATACGCTATGGAACCTGGATTTAGATTTTCCGCAAGGCATGTGTACAGGCGTCGTTGGCCTGCCGGGAATGGGCAAAACGACCCTGATGAACTGCATTACCGGAAAAGTGCCCGTCGAAAGCGGCACCATCATCTGGCATGAAGCCGGTGCGCCGCCGCGCGATTTGCTCAGCCAGGCGTCAGAGCACCGTTCCATGCCGGGCATAGGCTATGTGCCGCAGGACAGACGGATCTTTTCCCAGCTGACCATCGATGAGAATTTGCATATTGCGATGCAGGCCGTGGGGAAACCCGACCCTGAGGCGAAAAGAGACGTTTACGACCTGTTTCCGGCACTCTATGCGCTGCGGCAGGCCCGCGCCAACACGCTCTCTCCGGATGACCAGTATCAGCTGGCGCTGGCCAACGCGCTGGTGAACCGCCCGCGCCTGCTGATCCTCGATGAACCCCTGCACGGCGCAGGACACAGCTTCGCCCAGAAGCTGGGGCAGCTGCTGGTGCGCTTAAATCGGGAGCTGGGTATGACGGTGTTATTAGCGGAGCAACAGCTGTCGTTTATCCGCCGGGTTGCGGACCGTTTCTGCATGCTCTATCGCGGGCGTAACGTGGCGCAGGGCCACGTTAACGAACTGGATGACGAGCTTATCGCCCACTGGATGTCGCGGGAAGCAAGACGCTGAGGTCGAGATAACACCCGGTTTCGGCATTTTCCGCGCCGTCAGCAAGCCAGGGGATTTCCCCGAGGCACGGCGCGGGGAGCACGCGTTTGAGGGTCGCCAGATACTCCTGGTGTCGTTTCCCCGGCACAACAACGTCGTTGGCTATCCAGCCTGCCAGACGCAGCCCGGCCTGCTGTACGGCCTGCGCCGTCAACATGGCGTGATTGATGCAGCCCAGCTTGACGCCGACGACCAGAATGACCGGAAGCTGCTCGGCCTGCACCCAGTCAGCAAAGGTGTTTTCTTCGGAAAGTGGCGTAAACCAGCCGCCAGCCCCCTCCACCAGCACCCAGTCGGCCTGGCTTTCCAGCGTCCGTAATCCGGCAGACAGCACGGCGAAATCAATCGGACGGCCTTCATCGGCGCTAATTATGTGCGGCGAGGTCGGCTCGGCAAAGGTGTACGGATTGACCGCTGAATAGGCGAGTTCAAGCGTGCTGTTACGCTGGAGCGCCAGCGCGTCGGTGTTGCGTAACCCTTCCGCCGTCATCTCGCTGCCGGAAGCAACAGGCTTATAGCCGGCGGTGTTTTTCCCAAGCTTTTGCGCTGCCTGCAGCAGCGCCGAGCTGGCAACCGTTTTGCCCACTTCGGTATCCGTTCCGGTGACAAAATAACGTTCAGTCACGTTCGATAATCCCATGAAAAAGTTGATAAGAGAGCGGGAAATGACCCCGCTGCTGCGGCCAGGCCAGCTCCAGACGCTGCAGTTGTCCCCGGGTGAGCAGTTTTCTCTCCCGCCCGGCATGCAGGTGCGTGGCCCCGATGCCCTTCAGCGAGCGCATGGCGCTGAACGCATCGCTAAAATTGAGGGTGATGGTCTGTACCGTGCTGCGATAGCGCCAGCCTGCCAGCGCCTGCGTCACCTGTTCATGCGATAAAAAGCGGTTAGCGTGCGGTTGCTCATCCACCGATTTCCACGCCTGATTCAGCTCCGGCAGCGAGCTTTCCAGCAAGGTGGTAAAGGCCACCTTCCCGCCCGGTCGCGCCATGCGATAAAGCTCGCGTAAGGCCTGTGGCAGACTGCTGCACCACTGGACCGCCAGATGACTCCAGACCAGATCGAACTGCGCATCCGCCAGCGGGATAGCCTCGATATCGGCCAGCAGATAGCGATCCGCTGCCTGCCTCTGACGCGCCTCGTCGAGCATCTTGTCTGAGAGGTCGATAGCCGTGACCAGGCTTCCCGTCCCGCGCCAGTAGCGGCTGTTGCTGCCGGGACCACAGCCCGCGTCCAGCACCTGCGGAAAACGATTCTCGCCAAGCGCGGCCAGAAGCCCCTCCGCGCTCTGACGCTGCAGTTCATCGTGCTGCGAATAGCTCTGCGCGGCCCGACCAAATGCCGCTGCAACGGCCTGTTTATTCACCGGCATCATGGAGCGCCTCCAGCAGCGTCTGGATATCCCGTGCCTCATGTGCCGCCGTCAGGGTTAAGCGCAGCCGCGCGGTGCCCGGCGGAACGGTTGGCGGGCGGATGGCGGTCACCCACATGCCGCGCTCGCGCAGCGCCTGTGCCAGCGCCAGCGCGCGGCCGTTTTCGCCGACAATCACCGGCTGGATAGCGCTCTGCGAATCGGGACTGTGGAAGGGTAGCGCCGCTAACCCCTGGCGGAAGCGGGAGATATGCTCTGCCAGCCGCTGGCGACGTTCATCCCCTTCTGCGCTGCGGATCACCGCCAGCGACGCAGACAGCGCCACGGCCTGCGCCGGAGGCATGCTGGTGCTGTAGATCAGGTGTCGGGCAAACTGCAGCAGATAGTCAGCGACCGAATCGCTGCACAGCACGGCGGCCCCGCTCACGCCAAAGCCTTTGCCGAAGGTGACAATCAGCAGTTCCGGCTTCACGTTTTGCTGATGCGCACTGCCGCGCCCTTCGTCGCCCATCACGCCAATACCGTGGGCATCGTCCACCAGCAGCCAGGCGTTTTGCCGTTTTGCGGCCTCGTGCAGCGCGGCAAGCGGCGCGCTGTCGCCGTCCATGCTGAACACCCCTTCCGTGACTGCCAGCTGCTGTCCGTCGCAGGGTTTATCCAGCAGCGCGGCAAGCTGCCCCGCATCGTTATGGGCAAAGCGGCGCAACTGTGCCGGGCTTAAACTTGCCGCCTCCAGCAGCGAGGCGTGGCTCAGGCGGTCGGCGACTATGCGGTCCTCTTTTTCCATCAGCGCGGTAATAACCGCCTGATTGGCGGCAAAGCCGGAGATAAAGAGCAGCGCGCGCGGGTAGCCGAGCCAGTCGGCAAGCGCCTCTTCCAGCGCCTGATGCGCCGTGGTGTAGCCGCTGACGTGTCCTGAGCCGCCGCTGCCCACGCCAAACCGCTCTGCGCCCTGCTGCCAGGCGCTAATGATGGCCGGATGCTGGCTCAGCCCGAGATAGTCGTTGCTGGAGAAATTACAAAACTGCCGCCCCTCGCGGGTAAGAAAACGGCCCGCGCCGTTTTCCACCACCCTGCGAACGCGAAACGCCTCTGCCGCCCGGCGTTCGTCCAGCGCGGTATGTATTCGTGCCTGCCAGGTCATACGGCTGCCGCGTTGTAGAACTGGTCGGTGTCGGCGTTAAAAATCTGCTGCTCCAGCTGCTGCTGTTGCTCGTTATCGCCCGTCAGCACCTCGGTCTGGTGCGGGTTCAGCCCCAGCTTGCGGAACAGCTGAACGTCCTTGTCCTCTTCCGGGTTCGGCGTGGTCAGCAGCTTGCAGCCGTAGAAGATGGAGTTGGCTCCGGCCATAAAGCACATGGCCTGAGTTTGCTCACTCATCTGCTCGCGACCGGCGGAGAGGCGCACGAAAGAGGTCGGCATCATGATGCGCGCCACCGCGATGGTGCGGATGAAATCAAACGCATCCACGTCGTCGTTGTCCGCCATCGGCGTGCCCTTAACCTTCACCAGCATGTTGATCGGCACGCTTTCCGGCGGAGTCGGCAGGTTCGCCAGCTGCAGCAGCAGGCCCGCGCGGTCTTTCACCGTTTCGCCTAAGCCCACGATACCGCCGGAGCAGACCTTGATCCCCGCGTCACGGACTTTATCCAGCGTATCCAGACGCTCCTGATAGGTACGGGTGGTGATGACGTTGCCGTAAAACTCCGGCGAGGTGTCGAGGTTGTGGTTGTAATAGTCCAGCCCCGCCGCGGAGAGGCGCTGCGCCTGCTCGTCGTTCAGCGTGCCGAGCGTCATACAGGCTTCGAGGCCCATCTCCTTCACGCCCTTTACCATCTGCTCCAGATACGGCATGTCGCGATCGTGCGGATTCTTCCACGCCGCGCCCATGCAGAAGCGGGTTGAACCGGCGTTTTTCGCCTTGCGCGCCGAGTCGAGCACCTGCTCAACTTCCATCAGCCGTTCGGATTCCAGGCCAGTTTTGTAGCGCGCGCTCTGCGGGCAATATTTGCAGTCTTCAGGACAGGCACCGGTCTTGATCGACAGCAGCGTGCTGACCTGAACATGGCGTGGATCGAAGTGCTGACGATGCACCTGCTGCGCTTCGAACATCAGCTCAAGGAAAGGTTTGTTGAATAATTCAGTAACTTGCGACATCGTCCAGCGTGCGTGGTGAGCCATTGGGCTTCTCCAAAGGGTTTTGTTAATTTTCGGTTCGGTTTATACTCGTAAACCTAAAACTTTTCAAAATGGTTTACAAGTCGATTATGACCCAGGACGATCTCGCCTTCGACAAGCAGCATATCTGGCACCCTTACACCTCTACCACCCGCCCCCTTCCCGTCTATCCGGTGGCCTCGGCCCACGGCTGCGAGCTGCATCTCGCCAGCGGCGAGCGGCTCGTTGACGGCATGTCTTCCTGGTGGGCGGCCATTCACGGGTACAATCACCCTCGCCTGAATGCAGCGATGAAGGCGCAGATTGACCAGATGTCGCACGTGATGTTTGGCGGAATCACCCATCAGCCCGCGGTGGATTTATGCCGTCGCCTGGTGGCGATGACGCCTGAATCGCTGGAGTGCGTGTTCCTGGCCGATTCCGGCTCCGTGGCGGTGGAAGTGGCGATGAAAATGGCGCTGCAGTACTGGCATGCGTTGGGCGAAACGCGCCAGCGGTTCCTCACCTTCCGCAACGGCTATCACGGGGATACCTTCGGGGCGATGTCGGTGTGCGATCCGGACAACTCCATGCACAGCCTGTGGAAAGGCTATCTGCCGGAAAACCTGTTTGCCCCGGCCCCGCAGAGCCGCTTCGACGGCGAGTGGAACGAGATGGACATGGTCGGCTTCGCGCGGCTGATGGCGGCGCATCGCCATGACATCGCCGCCGTGATCCTGGAGCCGATTGTGCAGGGCGCAGGCGGAATGCGGATGTACCATCCGGAGTGGCTAAAACGTATTCGCAAGATGTGCGACCGCGAGGGCATTCTGCTGATTGCCGATGAGATCGCCACCGGTTTTGGCCGCACCGGCAAGCTGTTTGCCTGCGAGCATGCGGGTATCGCCCCGGATATTCTGTGCCTGGGTAAAGCGCTGACCGGCGGCACCATGACGCTCTCCGCCACGCTAACCACCCGTCACGTTGCTGATACCATCAGTGACGGCGAGGCGGGCTGCTTTATGCACGGCCCGACGTTTATGGGAAACCCGCTGGCCTGCGCCGTCGCAAGCGAAAGCCTCGCCATTCTGGAAAGCGGTGAATGGCAGACGCAGGTGGCGGCGATTGAAGCGCAACTGAAAGAGGAGCTGAGCGCCGTCTCGGGTGCGAATTTTGTGGCGGACGTTCGCGTGCTGGGTGCCATCGGGGTGATTGAAACAACGCACCCGGTAAATATGGCGGCGCTGCAGCGCTTCTTCGTTGAGCAGGGCGTCTGGGTGCGTCCGTTCGGCAAGCTTATCTATCTGATGCCGCCGTACAGCATCACGCCAGAGCAACTGCGTAAATTAACCGACGCGGTCGTTACAGCCGTTAACATTCCCGCGCATTTCACGATTTGACCCCATGCGTTACACTTCCTGAACGAGCGATCAACGAGGGTAAACCGTATGAAAATCATCAGTAAAGATCTGCGCGACGGTGAAAAACTGCCGGAACGTCACGTATTCAACGGCATGGGGTATCAGGGAGACAATATCTCCCCGCACCTGGCGTGGGACGAGGTTCCGGCCGGAACCAAAAGCTTTGTCGTGACCTGCTACGACCCGGATGCGCCTACCGGCTCCGGCTGGTGGCACTGGATTGTGGCGAACCTGCCAGCCGACACGCGCGTCCTGCCGCAGGGCTCCGGCTCTGACCTGGTTGCCCTGCCTGAAGGCGCCATTCAGACGCGCACCGATTTTGGTAAAGCAGGCTACGGCGGCGCGGCGCCGCCAAAAGGAGAAACTCACCGCTATATCTTCACGGTGCACGCGCTGGACGTGGACAAGATTGAGGTGGATGAAGGGGCGAGCGGCGCGATGGTCGGGTTTAACGTGCATTTCCATTCGCTGGGGAGCGCGTCGATTACGGCGATGTATTCATAAAAAAAAGCCGGGTGGCGGCTACGCCTTACCCGGCCTACATTTCGTACCCGTAGGCCCGGTAAGCGCAGCGCCACCGGGCAAAAATCACAGCACCGACGGTAGCAGACCTACAAGCCTTCCCTCTTCCAGAAGCTGCATCGCCTTATCGATATCCGGCGCAAAGAAGCGGTCGTCATCGTAGTGCGTAACGTGCTCACGCAGCGCATGACGCGCCTGCTCCAGCAGCGGGCTGGATTTTAGCCCTTCTCGCAGATCGATACCCTGACTTGCCGCCAGCCATTCCACCGCCAGCACACCACGGGTGTTGGAGGCCATTTCCCAGAGACGACGCCCGGCAGCCGGTGCCATCGAAACGTGATCTTCCTGGTTCGCTGACGTTGGCAGGCTGTCCACGCTGTGCGGGTGCGACAGGGCTTTGTTCTCGCTCGCCAGCGCCGCCGCGGTCACCTGGGCAATCATAAAGCCCGAGTTGACCCCGCCGTTACGCACCAGGAACGGCGGCAGCTGGGACATATGTTTATCCATCATCAGCGCGATGCGGCGCTCTGACAACGCGCCGACTTCGGCAATCGCCAGGGCGATATTATCCGCCGCCATTGCCACCGGCTCGGCGTGGAAGTTACCGCCGGAGACCACCTCGTTTTCCTGGGCGAACACCAGCGGGTTATCGGACACCGCGTTGGCTTCCACCAGCAGCACCTCTGCCGCCTGGCGCAGCTGCGTCAGGCACGCGCCCATCACCTGCGGCTGGCAGCGCAGGGAATACGGATCCTGCACCTTTTCGCAGTTATGGTGTGAATCGGCAATTTCGCTGGTGTCGGTAAGCACGTGACGGTACATCGCGGCGGCATCAATCTGCCCGCGCTGACCGCGCACCTCGTGGATGCGGGCATCGAACGGACGACGCGAGCCCAGCACAGCTTCAGTGGTCAGCGCACCGCAAACCACCGCCGAGGCAAACAAATCTTCCGCTTCAAACAGACCGCGCAGCGCGAAAGCGGTCGACGCCTGCGTGCCGTTCAGCAGCGCCAGCCCCTCTTTCGCCGCCAGCGTGATCGGGTTTAACCCGGCTTTTTTCAGCGCCTCTTTCGCAGGAAGCCACTCGCCCTGCCAGCGCGCTTTGCCTTCACCCAGTAGCAGCAGCGACATGTGCGCCAGCGGCGCGAGATCGCCAGATGCCCCAACTGAGCCTTTCGCCGGGATCCACGGATAGACTTCCGCATTGACCAGCGCCATCAGCGCCTGAATGACGCTCAGGCGAATGCCGGAGAAACCGCGCGCCAGGCTGTTAATTTTGAGCACCATCATCAGACGGACAATTTCATCGTCCAGCGGCTGGCCGACGCCCGCCGCATGCGACAGCACCAGCGAACGCTGTAAGTTTTCCAGATCCTGTGTCGCGATGCGGGTCTGTGCCAGCAGGCCAAAGCCGGTGTTGATCCCGTAGGCGGTGCGCCCTTCGGCGACGATGGCTTCGACGCAGGCCACGCTGTCGTTAATGGCGGCGTGGGCGCTTTCATCCAGCGAAAGGGTGACCGGCTTGCGCCAGACGTTACGCAGCTGTTTGAGGGTCAGCGAGCCGGGAGTGAGTGTTAACGCGTTCATTAATGCTTTCCTTGTGTGGCAGGGATCATCGGCAGGTTAAGGCCCTGCTCTTTGGCACAGTCAATGGCAATCTCATAACCCGCATCCGCGTGACGCATCACGCCGGTGGCCGGGTCGTTGTGCAGCACGCGAGCGATACGCGCGGCGGCTTCGTCGGTTCCGTCGCAGACAATGACCATCCCGGAATGCTGGGAGAAGCCCATCCCTACGCCGCCGCCGTGGTGCAGCGACACCCAGGTCGCGCCGCTGGCGGTATTGAGCAGAGCATTCAGCAGCGGCCAGTCGGAGACCGCATCGGAGCCGTCGCGCATGGCTTCCGTTTCGCGGTTCGGGCTGGCAACGGAGCCGGAGTCCAGGTGGTCGCGGCCAATGACAATCGGCGCAGAGACTTCACCGCTGCGCACCATTTCGTTGAAGGCGAGGCCGAGTTTTTGCCGCCACTCCAGCCCTACCCAGCAGATACGCGCCGGCAGACCCTGGAAGTTAATGCGCTCGCGAGCCATGTCCAGCCAGCGATGCAGGTGTTCGTCATCGGCGACGATCTCTTTCACTTTGGCGTCGGTTTTGTAGATATCCTCCGGGTCACCGGACAGGGCAACCCAGCGGAACGGGCCGATGCCGCGGCAGAATAGCGGGCGGATATAGGCCGGAACGAATCCCGGGAAGTCGAAGGCGTTATTTACGCCCATCTCCTTCGCCATCTGGCGGATGTTGTTGCCGTAATCAAAGGTCGGAATGCCCATCTGGCTAAAGGCCAGCATCGCGGAAACGTGTTCCGCCATGGCGCGTTTAGCCGCAAGTACTGTGCCTTCCGGGTCGATTTCCGCTTTTTGCTGATATTCTTCCCACGTCCAGCCCTTTGGCAGATAGCCGTGCAGCGGGTCATGGGCGCTGGTCTGGTCGGTGACCAGATCCGGGCGCACGCCGCGGGCGACGAGCTGCGGGAGAATATCCGCCGCGTTACCGCACAGGGCAATCGACACCGCTTTGCCTTCGGACGTGTATTTTTTGATGCGCGCCAGCGCATCGTCCAGATCGGCTGCCTGTTCATCGACGTAACGGGTACGCAGACGGAAATCAATGCGGCTCTGCTGGCACTCAATGTTCAGCGAGCACGCACCGGCAAGCGTGGCAGCCAGCGGCTGCGCGCCGCCCATGCCGCCGAGACCGGCGGTCAATACCCAGCGGCCTTTCAGCGAGCCGTTATAGTGCTGGCGACCGGCTTCCACGAAGGTTTCATAGGTGCCCTGCACAATCCCCTGGCTGCCGATGTAGATCCAGCTCCCGGCGGTCATCTGGCCATACATCGCCAGTCCTTTCGCATCAAGCTCGTTGAAGTGTTCCCAGGTGGCCCAGTGCGGCACCAGGTTAGAGTTGGCAATCAGCACGCGCGGCGCGTTTTTGTGGGTTTTGAATACGCCAACCGGCTTGCCGGACTGCACCAGCAGAGTTTCGTCAGTTTCAAGGTTGGTGAGGGACTCGACAATGGCGTCATAGCACTCCCAGTTGCGCGCGGCGCGGCCAATGCCGCCGTAGACCACCAGCTCGTGGGGATTTTCCGCTACCTCAGGATCAAGGTTGTTCATTAACATGCGCAGCGGTGCTTCGGTGAGCCAGCTTTTGGCAGTAAGCGTGGTGCCGCGCGGCGCGCGGACATCCTGCTGGCGGTATTTACCTGACGACATTGTGTGCTCCTCATACGGGACAGATGATGCATTAAGATATACTTGTATAGACAAGCACACACAAGGTCAGATTTAACAAAAAAGAT
The DNA here is from genome assembly GCF_013337145.1 of Enterobacter sp. JMULE2. NCBI lineage: Bacteria > Pseudomonadati > Pseudomonadota > Gammaproteobacteria > Enterobacterales > Enterobacteriaceae > Enterobacter > Enterobacter sp. JMULE2. The sequence goes on along the minus strand of NZ_SGWD01000014.1, from coordinate 309,104 downwards.
ACAATTTTGTTATATTGCGTTAGCGATCACGCTTATAAAACTTATGACATAAAGTGGCCCTGCAGCCGGTAACGGTTACCGGGAAACAGCAGTCTGGCATGCGACACAATCTGCGAGGATGACCAGGTGCGGCGGCGAATAAGCAGGCAAGGGTCGTGCTCTTTGATGCGCAACAACTCACACTCCTGCGGCGTGGCGCGAACCGCCTCCACAATGTGCTCCCCTTCCGTCAGCGGGGCGACGAGCGAGAGATACGCATGCGGCGTGGTGTGGGTGTAATCCTGATTCAGATAGTCCGGGATCCGTTCAGCGTTCACGCAGCGATCTTCAATCTGCACCGGAATGTCGTTCTCAAAATGCACCATCACCGAATGGAAAATGCGGCTTCCCTCTTTCACATTCAGCTCTACGGCCTGCTCGGCGCTGGCCTGAGTCTCCTCGAGCACCAGCACCTCACAGCGGTGCTGGTGATTTCGCGAGGTTATCTCATCGGCAATACTGCGGATCTCAAACAGGGCTGACTGCCCTTTTGGTTCCGCCACAAACGTCCCCACGCCCTGAAGGCGTACCAGAAGCCCTTCGTCGGTCAGTTCACGCAGCGCCCGGTTGACGGTCATGCGGCTAAAACCAAACTGCGCCACCAGATCGGCCTCCGAGGGAATGCGGTCGTGCGGCCGCCAGACGCCGGTGGCAATTTTTTCGCTAATGGCCTGCTTCACCTTTTCGTAGAAAGGCGCGGGAGGACTCGACGGCGGCAGAGGTGAGCGTGAAAACATCGTGACTCCTTGAATAGTGTTATGCCCACCAGTGAGCAATTTGCCAGGCCAGACGGGCGGCAAGCTTTGCGCCTTGCCCATCGCGGTCGTACTGCGGGTTAAATTCTACCAGATCGGCGGCCTGCAGTTTTCCACTGCGGCAGATGCGTTCGATGATCGGCATAAGATCCAGCGCCGGTATGCCCAGTGCCGCAGGGGCCGAGACGGCGGGCATTTCTCCAGCAGGGAGAACGTCCAGGTCAATCGTGAGATAAACGCGATCGGCCTGCGCCAGCACCTTTTCCAGTGAAGAGAGCGCATCACGCCTGAAATGCAGATCCTCCACCAGCGTGACGTTAAGACGTTCCGCCTCATCCCACAGCGCCAGCGTGTTCGCCGCCCGGCTCACGCCAAAGCAGGCGTACTGAAATTCCCGCCCGCGCTCATCGCAGTAATTCGCCAGCTGGCGAAACGGCGTGCCTGACGTGGCCCGATCGGCTTTGCGCAGATCGAGATGGGCATCAAGGTTGATAATGGCAACCCGCGCGTTCGGGAAAGCGTCCAGCACGCCGCGGCCGTGCGCCCACGCGGTTTCATGACCGCCGCCAAAGACCAGCGTACGCATCCCGGACTGCTGGCATTGCACCACCGTATCGCTTAATGCCCGCTGCGCGGCTTCAAGATCTGTGCCCTCGAGATAAATTGAGCCCATATCCACAAGCCGCTCATGTCCCTGATGGCTTGCCATGTTCGCGAGCGCCCGGCGAAGTGTATCGGGTGCCTGCACCGCGCCGGGTCTGCCGTGATTGCGCTTCACCCCTTCATCACATTCAAAGCCTATCAGGCCAATGCCTGAAGACGCAGGTGAAGACGCTTCACGTTGCTGAATAGTCTGGAAAATGCGTTTTGCATTAGTGGCTTCAGCGCTGTCGTCGCGCCCCTGCCAGATCTGCGGTGATGTGGACCGCCACAGTGTCATAGCGTTTTCCCCCGAAAGACGCGTTGATACAAAGGATTACGTCCCGGTTCATAAACCATTTCTACCGGATTTTTTGCATCCCAGACGATAAAATCCGCCACGTATCCGGCCTTTAATTGCCCGTGCGTGGCGCCGCGCCCCAGCGCCTGCGCCGCGTGTCGCGTTACGCCAGCCCAGGCCTCTTCCGGCGTGAGGCCGAACTGGACGCAGGCCATGTTCATCGCCAGGTGCAGGCTGGCAAACGGGCTGGTGCCGGGGTTGTAGTCGGTGGCGACGGCCATCGGGACACCCTGTTTTCTGAGCTGTTCAACCGGCGGACGCTGACGCTCCTGAAGGAAATAGAACGCACCCGGCAACAGGACGGCAACCGTGCCGCTTTCCGCCATCGCCTGTACGCCTGCGTCATCGAGATACTCAATGTGATCGGCAGAAAGCCCCTTGTATCGGCTGACCAGCGCCGCGCCGCCCTGATTCGACAGCTGCTCGACGTGCCCTTTCACCGGGATACCGAGCGCGGTAGCAGCCTGGAAGAGGCGCTCGGTTTGCGACGGGGTAAAGCCGACGTTTTCACAAAACACATCGACTGCTTCATATAACTCTTTTTGCCACAGCGTGGGCAGGATCTGCTCGCAGACTAGCGTGAGATACGCATCCGGATCCTGCCGGTATTCCGCCGGAACCGCATGGGCCGCCAGCAGCGTTGGGCTGATATCAATTGGATTATTGAGGCTCAGCTGGCGCGCGACCTGCAGCATCTTCTCTTCGGCCTCGGCGTTTAGCCCGTATCCCGATTTGATTTCAACCGTCGTCACACCTTCATTCATCAGACGCTGGAGCCGCTGTTGCGCCAGTTCTAGCAGGGTTTCCGGCGAGCTGCTGCGCGTCGCCGTCACGGTGGCGTTAATCCCGCCCCCCTGCGCGCTGATGGCCTGGTAAGACACACCGTTCAGACGCTGCTCCCACTCCGCCGCGCGGTCGCCGCCAAACACCAGATGGGTATGGCAGTCAATCAGGCCTGGCGTGACCAGACGTCCCTGAAGATCGACGCTGTGACGGTGTCCGGAAGGCAGTTCAGACTCTGGAACAACGGCCAGAAGGGTTTGGCCCCTGACCACCAGAGCGTGTTGTTCTTTCAGGCCATAAGGTTCCGGCTCGCCAGCAACCATTGTTGCCAGCCGCGCATTTCGCCATATCACATCGTCGGGATGAAGCTGCTGCATGGGGATTCCACTTGTCATGGGTTGTATAGACATTTATTTTCATCTGCTGTCTGGTGTCAACCGCATTCATGGAAAATGTTATTTATTTGTGATGACTTCCCCGCCCCCTGAGGATAAAAACGCAACTTTTACCCTTTTTATCTTCCCGTTTCGCTCAACTTAGTATAAAAAAGCAGGCTATTTCGTCTATCCCGTTAAGACTTGCATACCCAGGAGCTTCACCTTGAACATTTCCAGGATTTCCCGTCTGGCGTTAGCACTTGCCTTTGGCGTGACTTTATCCGCTTGCAGCTCAACCCCGCCGGATCAGCGACCTTCTGAGCAGGTTGCGCCGGGGACCTCATCTCGCCCGATCCTGTCCGCCGATGAAGCGAAAAACTTCACCCAGGCGCGTTACTTCACGGCGATGGATCCCAATGCTGCACCGTGGACGCCGTCTTCTATTACTCTGCCAAAACAGCCAAACTTCGTTGTGGGTCCGGCTGGGGCGCAGGGCGTGACCCATACCTCTATCCAGGCGGCAGTTGACGCGGCTATCACTAAACACAGCGCATCGCGTCAGTACATCGCGATCCTGCCAGGTGAATATGAAGGTACCGTTTACGTACCAGCGGCGCCGGGCAGCATTACGATTTATGGTTTGGGCGAAAAAGCGCTCGACGTGAAAATTGGCCTGGCGATTGATTCCGAAATCGACACCACCACCTGGCGTCACCTTGTGAACCCGGCCGGTAAATACATGCCGGGTAAACCTGCGTGGTATATGTTTGATAACTGCCAGAGCAAGCGCGCCGCCACCATTGGCGTGATGTGCTCAGCGGTGGTCTGGTCGCAGAATAACGGTCTGCAATTGCAGAACCTGACTATTCAAAATACCCTGGGTGACAGCGTTGACGCGGGTAATCATCAGGCCGTGGCTCTGCGCAGCGATGGCGACAAGGTACAGATTAACAACGTGAATATTCTGGGTCGCCAGAACACCTTCTTCGTTACCAATAGCGGTGTGCAGAATACCCTGCAAAATAACCGCCTGACCCGTACCCTGGTGACCAACAGCTACGTTGAAGGCGACGTGGATCTGGTCTCTGGTCGTGGCGCAGTGGTGTTTGATAACACCGACTTCCGCGTGGTGAACTCGCGTACGCAGCAGGAAGGTTATGTGTTTGCGCCAGCGACACAGTCAAACCTCTTCTACGGCTTCCTGGCGGTGAACAGCCGTTTCACTGCTGCAGGTGACAACGTTGCACAGTTGGGTCGTTCTCTGGATGTGGACTCTGCCACTAACGGCCAGGTTGTTATCCGTGACAGCGTGATCAACGAAGGCTTCAACATCGCCAAACCGTGGGCGGACGCGGCCATCTCCAAACGTCCGTTCTCCGGCACCACCGGGACGGTGGACGATAAAGGCATCGTGCAGCGCAATCTGAACGACGCTAGCTTCAACCGCATGTGGGAATACAACAACCGCGGTGTGGGTAGCAAAGTGGTTGCTGAACAGAAGCAGTAAGATGAGAGTAAAAGGGGGAGTTTTAATCCCCCTTTTTACTGCGACTGAATGCGTCAGGCACCAAACTTAAGATACGCATCCAATAGTTGCATAATCGCAACCATGAGTTGCAGGAACAGAATTGCCCATTCCACACCGCTCATACGCCACTCCTTTGGTATAGAGCACTTCTCCTCTGATTTACCTTTCCGCTGCCTGTCACCAGAGGTGTGTTGGTTATGTTTTGAGGTGCTCCGCAGTTTAGGCACCGTCGGCACCACCCGACAGCCAGGACTTAAAAAGGAGCCTGAATTGCGGAACTGCAGCACATCAAACCAACGGACAGAATGATATCAAATCACCACTGTACATAAAAACAGATAAAATCAGTTTAGGAATTTATAAAGTAATATCACCTAAGAGCCTATCTCAATAGGACTTTATTCCAGACAATAAGACCACAGGCAAAATGCAACATGGCCTCGTAATTTTCAGTCTTCTTTTCCCATCGTGTCAGAACCCGGCGAAAGCGATTCATCCAGCTATGAGTTCTTTCGACAACCCAGCGATGGGCTTTGAAGTCCGTGTTTTTACTGGCATCTGACTCTTCTTTACGGGACTGGATATGCGGCTCGTAGCGGCGGCTCTGCAGATATGTTTTCAGCCAGCCTGCATCGTAACCTTTGTCCAGGCAGAGTCTGAGTTTTTGCCCCGGACGACCCGTCTGAAGGGCATCGAGCGTATCCGCAACCAGTTTGATGTCGTGCGTGTTCGCTGCTGAGACAACCAGCGACAGAGGAAGCCCGCAGGCGTCCGTCAAAAGGCTGCGCTTTACGCCTTGTTTCCCTCTGTCAGTGGGGTTACGGCCTGTTTTTTTGTTCCTGACAGCGGCGATTTGGTGATACAGCCGTCCATTGACAGCCAGGACCAGTCAATGCTGTCCAGATGCCCGCAGGCAAGCAAACCGTTCTGCCAGAAGCGCTCGAAGACTCCGGCATCGCGCCATTCCTGAAAGCGCCGGTGTGCAGAACTCGATGAACATATCCCGGTGGCGTTCAGGGCGTTCCACTGGCAACCGGTCCTGAGGACGAAGAATATGGCGTCCATGGCAGCGCGGTTATCAACGCGTTTCCGGTGCGTACCGAGTGGATGGCAGGTTTTGTGCTCAGGGATAAGCGGTGCCATTTTTTCCCAAAGTTCATCGCTGATCCGCCATTTGCTGCCTGTCATCTTTTCACCTTCAGAAATTATCAGTTACGACATTCTGACAATCCCTTCTGGGATAGGTTCTAAGTAAATGATTATTCATTAATTACTAATTTCTGATCATTCCGTATTTTCTTTTCTTTGTTGACGATGAATTTACATCGCCTTAAGCCAATATTATGATGATCAGGTTGGTTATGTTTTGATGTGCTCACCCGGCTACCACCGGGCATAAAAAAACCTCGCATTCGCGAGGTTTTTTGTTTTTAGCCGCTTAGTGAGCGTTTACCACTACCCACATTGGCCCTTGGCCGACGGCATAACGCCCTTTCTCTTCCAGCAGCCCCTGCTCGCCTTTGATTTCATACAGCGCGATATGGTGGGATTTCTGCCCCGCCGCAATCAGGTATTTGCCGCTGTGATCGATATTAAAGCCACGCGGCTGGGTTTCCGTTGGCTGGAAGCCCTCAATCGCCAACACGCTGCCATCTTCAGAGACGCTAAAGACGGTAATCAGACTGGAGGTACGATCGCACGCATACAGATGACGACCATCCGGCGTAATGTGGATATCGGCCGCCCAACGGGTGTCGGAGAAGTCAGACGGCATCATATCCAGCGTTTGTACGCACTCAATCTGACCGTGTGGATCTTTCAATTCCCACACGTCTACTGAGCTGTTCAGTTCGTTAACCACATACGCATATTGCTGATTCGGGTGGAAGACCATATGGCGCGGACCCGCGCCTTCTACGGTCGTCACTTCGGCAGGGTTTTGTGCCACCAGATGCCCGTCATCGCTCAGGGTAAACAGGCAGATGCGATCCTGCTTCAGGGCAGGCACCCACAGCGTACGGTTGTCCGGGGAGATATTCGCCGAGTGGCAGCCTTCCAGCCCTTCCACCACCTCGACAGTATCCACCGGAATACCGTCCTCAAGACGGGTCACGCTGACGCAGCCCGCATTATAGGAACCGCTGAAGATGAAGCGCCCTTTGCGATCGGTAGAGATATGGGTAGGACTACCCGGCAGCGGTGCTTCGGCGGTGTAGGTCAGTGCGCCATCATCGGGGGAGATACGGTACGCCAGCACGCGGAACTCGGGGCGCACGCCAACATAGAGAAAACGTTTATCCGGGCTGACGACCATTGGCTGTACTTGCCCCGGAACATCAACAACCTGAACCAGCGTGAGCGAACCTTCTGCATTCAAACGCCAGACGTGGATCTGCTGACTTTCAGGACTGGCGGTATAAACGGTTTGTTTCATGAATACTCCTTTCCTCACTGCACGTGAAAGTGATTATTTTTAACGGTGAATGCTGAATTTTAGCCAGGAATTTTGCAGCGATTTACTCTCGGTGTAACATCCCCTGAGACCTAAAATTCAACATTAACCCGGAAGAACAAATGACCTCGCGTGTGATTGCACTGGATTTAGACGGAACATTACTTACCCCTCAGAAAACCCTGCTCCCCTCTTCTCTTGAAGCGCTTAAGCGCGCGCAGGAAGTGGGATATCAACTCCTTATCGTAACGGGTCGACATCACGTTGCCATTCATCCTTTTTATCAGGCACTGGCGTTAGATACACCTGCAATTTGTTGTAACGGCACCTATTTGTATGATTATCATGCAAAAAAGGTTTTGGCATCCGATCCGCTGCCGGTTCCTCAGGCGCTGCAATTAATTGATCTGCTGGATGAGCACGCCATTCACGGCCTGATGTACGTAGATAACGCGATGATGTACGAGTGCCCGACCGGCCATGTGGTACGCACCAGCAACTGGGCGCTTTCCCTGCCTGAAGCGCAGCGCCCCGTCTTTACGCAGGTTTCCTCTCTGCGTCAGGCCGCCCAGGACGTTGAGGCTATCTGGAAATTCGCCCTGACGGATGAAGACACCACCAAACTGAATGCGTTTGCGAAGCACGTCGAGGAGACGCTGGGTCTGGAGTGCGAATGGTCCTGGCACGATCAGGTGGATATTGCCCGCAAAGGTAACAGCAAAGGCAAACGCCTGACGCAGTTTGTGGAATCTCAAGGCTGGTCGATGCAGGATGTGATCGCCTTTGGCGATAACTACAACGACATCAGCATGCTGGAAGCCGCAGGAACGGGCGTGGCGATGGGCAATGCCGACGACGCGGTCAAAGCGCGCGCTAACGTGGTGATCGGCGATAACACCACCGACAGCATCGCGCAGTACATTTATACCCACCTGCTGTAATCAGGCGGTGATCGAGACGCTCTTGATTTGCGCGTAAAGCCACAGGCCGGGCTTGATGCCTAACTCATCCCTGGCCCACGGGCTGATGCGCGCCCAGAGCGTCCTGCTGCCAACCTCAAGCTTCACTTCCACCTGCCCGTTATCGTCAAAACACTCGGCAACTTTGGCGCGCAGAATATTTCGGATACTGGTTTGCAGCGGCGGCTGCAGCACCAGCGAGACGTCCGACGCCTGGATGCGAATTCTCAGCGCGGACTGTAACGGTTTGTCGATCTTATTGACCCAAAGATGCTGATCGCCCAGCGCCAGCGCGGTCATCGCGTAGTGAGGATGGTGTTCCAGTACGCTCACTTTCAGGATACTGCTCTGCTGCTCTTTCGGGAGCCATGGGTGCATCACGCTGCTACCCCACACCTCTTCCAGGCTGCCGAAGGCCTTCACGCTGCCCTCTTCCAGCACCAGCACCTTGTCTGCCAGATGCAAAATCTCATCCAGGGAATGGCTCACGTAGAGCATCGGAATATTGATTTCCCGCGCCAGACGTTGCAGATACGGCAGCAGCTCACGCTTGCGTGGGATATCCAGCGAGGCCAGCGGTTCGTCCAGCAGCAGCAGCTCCGGCGCGGTCAAAATGGCACGCCCTATCGCCACACGCTGCTTCTCTCCGCCCGAGAGCGAGGATGGCAGCCTGTCAAGCAGCGGTTCAATGCCTAACAGAGCCACCAGCTTATCAAACTGCGTAGCCATGCTTTTCGCCATGCCGTAGCGCAGGTTGCCGCGCACGCTGTAGTGCGGGAATAGCCGCGCATCCTGGAAAACATAGCCGATGCGGCGCTTATCCGGCGAGAGGTAAACCTTATTCTCCACGTCATTCAGGACGCGGTCATTCAGAACTATACGCCCGGACTGCGGGCGCGTCAGGCCGCTGATGGCATTAATCAGCGACGTTTTCCCCGCACCGGAAACGCCAAAGATGGCGGTAATGCCGCTAGCCGGTAGCGTCTCGTTAAGCGTCAGGGTATGGTTTCCCAGCGTCTGGGTGAAATTGAGTTCAAGCATGCTTATTTCCCCATTCGCTCGCGGCTAAGCCGGGCCAGCCATTCAGATACCAGTAGAGAAGCCAGCGCCAGAACTATCGAGATGATGCACAAACGCGCCGCCGCTCCCTCACCGCCAGGGGTTTGAATCAGGGTATACATTGCGGACGGGATGGTTCGCGTTTCGCCGGGAATGTTCGAGACAAAGGTGATGGTCGCGCCGAACTCGCCGAGCGAGCGGGCAAATGCGAGCACCGTTCCGACAATAATGCCCGGCAGCGTGAGCGGAAGCGTGATGGTAAAGAAGACGCGTAAACGTCCGGCGCCCAGCGTGCGTGCCGCCTGTTCGAGCTTCATGTCCACGCCTTCCAGCGCGAGGCGGATAGCCCTCACCATCAGCGGGAATGACATCACCGCCGCCGCCAGCACCGCGCCGCGCCAGCTAAAAGCAAACGTCAGCCCAAACCAGTCGTAGAGTTTCTCGCCGATAAAACCGCGTCGCCCCATCGAGACGAGCAGAAGATAACCGACCACCACGGGCGGTAACACAAGGGGAAGATGAAGAACGCTATCAAGCAGGGCTTTGCCCGGAAACCGGGTGCGAACCAGTAACCAGGCAAAGAAGATCCCAAAGGGCAAACTCAGCGCAACCGCGAGGGAAGAGACTTTAAGGCTCAGCAGCACAGCCTGCCATTCAGGATCGGTCAATATCATCAGTGAGTCGTAAATCCATAACGTTTAAAGATCGCAGACGCGTCTGGCCCCTTCAGATAGTCATAGAAGGCCGTCACGGTCGCATTTTTATGTCCATCAACAATCGCAACAGGATATTCCACTTTCTTGTGCGAGTCTTCCGGGAACGTACCAACCACTTTCACCCCTTTGCTGGCAACGGCATCAGAGCCATAAACAATCCCCAGCGGGGCCTCGTTACGCTCTACCAGCGCCAGCGCGCCGCGAACGTCCTCCGCCGGAGCCAGTTTCGGAGACAGGCTGTCCCACGCGCCCAGCTTTTGCAGCGCTTCTTTGGCGTAAATCCCGGCAGGCACATGTTCCGGATCGCCCACCGCCAGACGCCCCCCGTTCAGCAAGCGGGTCCAGTCGGTCGCCTTGTTGATGGTGAGCTCGCCCTGAGCGCTGGCTTTCGGCGCCACGACCACCAGGCTATTCCCCAGCAGCGTTTCGCGAGTTGCGGTATCAATCGATTTTTTCTCAGCCGCGTAGTCCATCCACTTCTGGTCTGCAGAGATGAACAGATCGGCAGGTGCACCCGCTTCAATCTGGCGCGCCAGCGTCGAAGAGGAAGCAAACGACGAGACCACATCAACGTTCTTCTCTTTTTTATACTCAGCGGCGATGTCCTGCATCGCATTGGTCAACGAGGCAGCCGCAAACACCGTAATTTTCCCCTCTTCAGCCAGCGCGTGCCCGGTAAGAGAAAGCGTCAGCGTTGCCCCTGCAAAAAGGCGTACCCATGTACGTGCCATCTGTAGCTCCTGCCATCATCGTTATATACATATTAATATAACGATATCGTCAGGGAGATCCCAGCGTTAAATGGTACCGATTAATGAGTAAACGGCCTGTTGCTAAGAAAGATATCGGCGATGGAAAGAAATACTTGAGAGCAAAACGCCCGGGTTAACCGGGCGTTTTGGAGGGAATCAATGCTGCTTTTTAGCCTGGTCTCGGTGACCAATGTTCGAAAAGACGTTGAACACTTCACCCAGGCCGTAGATGGCACCGAGGATGATGGCCATCACTACTGGTACCATGATTACCGCGAATACCAGACTTTTCAACAACTCTAACATGGTTTTCTCCAGTTATTGTGAACGGCTTATTCTACCCTTTCAAGTGAGAAAAACATCCCCTTTTGTGCGGTGCACTTTGCGCCCTGCGTCATTTGGGTCACAATACACTTTTTGCCAGGACACTGTTATGCAGGCCGAAATTCTCCTCACCTTACGACTTCAGCAAAAGCTTTTTGCCGACCCGCGACGTATCGCCCTGCTTAAACAAATAGAACAAACAGGCTCGATTAGCCAGGGTGCCAAAAACGCGGGCATCAGCTACAAAAGCGCCTGGGATGCCATCAATGAGATGAACACCCTGAGCGAGCAAACGCTGGTCGACCGTGCAACAGGCGGCAAAGGCGGCGGTGGTGCCGTCCTGACGCGTTACGGGCAGCGTCTGATCCAGCTTTACGACCTTCTGGCGCAGATCCAGCAAAAAGCCTTCGATGTACTGAGCGATGATGACAACGTCCCGCTGGACAGTCTGCTGGCCGCCATTTCACGTTTTTCACTGCAGACCAGCGCCCGCAATAAGTGGTTTGGAAAGGTCACGGCTCGCGATGACGCCCAGGTGCAGCAGCATATCGACATCCTGCTTGCGGATGGGACTACTCGTCTGAAAGCCGCGATCACCGCGCAGAGCGGGCAGCGACTTGGTCTGGATGAAGGCAAAGAGGTACTGGTGCTGCTCAAAGCGCCGTGGGTGAGCATTACGCGCAATCCGGAACAGGCCAGTGGTGCAGATAACCAGCTGCAGGGCACCATCAGCCATATCGAACGCGGCGAAGAACAGTGCGAAGTGCTGATGACGCTGCCGGATGGGCAACCTCTCTGCGCGACGCTCCCCGCTGCGGAGGCGAACGGTTTAGAAGAAGGTGCTGTCGTTACCGCATATTTCAACGCTGACCGGGTGATTATCGCCACATTGTGCTGAGTGCATTGACAATCGCGCCGACAGCCAGTATCCCTGACATCTATCGCTGCAAAAAATGGGATACATCATGTCATCATTGCATATTTCGCAAGGCACGTTTCGTCTTAGCGATACCCGAACGCTGACCCTTCCTGATTTAACGCTGCGCGCAGGCGAAAGCTGGGCGTTTGTGGGAACCAACGGCAGCGGCAAATCAGCGCTGGCGCGAGCTCTGGCCGGAGAGCTAACCCAGCTTAAAGGCGAACGCCAGAACACCTTCACCCGCCTGACGCGTCTGTCGTTTGAACAGCTCCAGAAGCTGGTGAGCGATGAGTGGCAGCGCAACAACACCGACCTGCTCAGCCCGGGTGAAGATGATACCGGCCGCACCACAGCAGAAATTATTCAGGACGAGGTCAAAAACCCAGCCCGCTGCCAACAGCTGGCGGAGCAGTTTGGCATCTCCGCCCTGCTGAACCGGCGCTTCAAATACCTTTCCACCGGCGAGACGCGCAAAACGCTGCTGTGCCAGGCATTAATGAGCCAGCCGGAACTGCTGATTCTGGATGAGCCGTTCGACGGGCTGGATGTGCACTCCCGTGCCCAGCTGGCCGCCCTGTTAGGAACGCTTAATCAGGATGGTTACACCATCGTACTGGTGCTTAACCGCTTTGATGAAATTCCGGATTTCGTGCAGAACGCGGGCGTGCTGGCAGACTGCAATCTGGCCGAAACCGGGGAAAAATCTGCATTGCTCAGGCAAGCGCTGATTGCTCAGCTAGCGCACAGTGAAAAACTGGACGGTATCACGCTTCCGGAGCCCGACGCCCCGGCGGCACGCCACGGCCTCGATCCCCACCAGCCCCTTATCATTCTGCGCGACGGCGTGGTCTCCTATGACGATCGACCGATCCTGAACCACCTTAGCTGGACGGTTAATCCCGCCGAACACTGGCAGATTGTCGGCCCTAACGGCGCGGGGAAATCGACGCTGCTGAGCCTGGTCACCGGCGATCACCCGCAGGGCTACAGCAACGATCTGACGCTGTTTGGCCGACGTCGCGGCAGCGGTGAAACCATCTGGGATATCAAAAAGCACATTGGCTACGTCAGCAGCAGCCTGCATCTGGATTACCGCGTCAGTACCACGGTGCGCAACGCGATCCTCTCCGGGTATTTTGACTCCATCGGCATTTATCAGGCGGTGTCGGACAGACAGCACAAGCTGGTTCAGCAGTGGCTGGATATTCTGGGCATGGACAGCCGGGTTGCTGACGCGCCGTTCCATAGCCTGTCGTGGGGACAGCAGCGCCTGGCACTCATTGTTCGCGCGCTGGTAAAACACCCGACGCTGTTGATTCTCGACGAACCGCTTCAGGGGCTGGATCCGCTAAACCGCCAGCTGGTCCGTCGCTTTGTCGATATCCTCATTAGTGAGGGCGAAACGCAATTGCTGTTCGTTTCACACCATGCCGAAGATGCGCCCTCCTGTATCACGCATCGCCTTGAGTTTGTCCCCGACGGAGAGCGCTATCGCTACCTTCTCAGCAAAATCGATTAATTGTGGAGGGCACTGCCCTCTGCTTTTTCAGATAACTTGCATCAATACATCGCTATCCCTTTGATCTAGAATGTCGTCAGTCATTGAAAAAGCGAGTGTAAAACCGAGTGTAAACGATTCCACTATTTTATCCCATGTCACACTTTTCGCGTCTCTGTTATGCTATGGTTATTACATACCATAAGCCCAATGGAGCGAATTATGCGAGTTCTGGTAACAGGTGGTAGCGGTTACATCGGAAGTCATACCTGTGTGCAGCTGCTGCAAAATGATCACGATGTGATCGTCCTCGATAACCTGTGCAATAGTAAGCGCAGCGTGCTGCCGGTGATTGAACGTCTAGGTGGAAAACAGCCGACCTTCGTGGAAGGCGACATCCGCAACGAAGCGCTGATGACCGAGATCCTTCACGACCACGCCATCGAAGCAGTGATCCACTTCGCGGGTCTGAAAGCCGTCGGTGAATCCGTTGCGAAACCGCTTGAGTATTACGATAACAACGTCAACGGTACCCTGCGTCTCATCTCCGCCATGCGCGCAGCGAACGTCAAAAACTTTATCTTTAGCTCCTCCGCCACCGTCTACGGCGATCAGCCCAAAATCCCTTACGTTGAAAGCTTCCCGACCGGCACCCCGCAAAGCCCGTACGGCAAAAGCAAGCTGATGGTGGAGCAGATCCTGACCGACCTGCAAAAAGCACAGCCGGAGTGGAGCATCGCGCTACTGCGTTACTTCAACCCGGTCGGCGCGCATCCGTCGGGAGATATGGGTGAAGATCCGCAGGGCATCCCGAATAACCTGATGCCGTACATCGCCCAGGTCGCCGTAGGCCGCCGCGACTCGCTGGCGATTTTTGGCAATGATTACCCTACCGAAGACGGCACCGGCGTGCGTGACTACATCCACGTGATGGATCTGGCAGACGGCCACGTGGCGGCGATGCAGCAGCTGGCTAACAAACCGGGCGTGCATATTTACAACCTCGGCGCCGGAGTCGGCAGCAGCGTGCTGGACGTGGTTAACGCCTTCAGCAAAGCCTGCGGTAAGCCGGTGAGCTACCACTTCGCCCCGCGTCGTGATGGCGACCTGCCTGCTTACTGGGCCGATGCCACCAAAGCCGATAAAGAGCTTAACTGGCGTGTTACCCGCACGCTTGATGAAATGGCACAGGATACCTGGCACTGGCAGTCACGCCATCCGCAGGGCTATCCGGACTAAGGATCCGTCATGACGCAATTTAATCCCGTCGATCACCCGCATCGTCGTTTTAACCCGCTAAGCGGGCAATGGATTTTGGTCTCTCCGCATCGCGCCAAGCGCCCCTGGCAGGGGGCGCAAGAGACGCCTGCAAAACAGACGCTGCCACAGCACGACCCGGACTGCTTCCTCTGTCCGGGCAACACGCGCGTCACCGGGGATAAAAACCCGGACTACAAAGGCACCTTCGTGTTCACCAACGATTTTGCCGCCCTGATGACCGATACCCCGGACGCGCCGGAAAGCCACGATTCGCTGATGCGCTGCGAAAGCGCGCGCGGGACCAGCCGCGTGATCTGCTTCTCGCCCGATCACAGCAAAACGCTGCCGGAGCTGAGCGTGGACGCGCTGAAAGAGGTGGTCAGCACCTGGCAGGCGCAAACCGCAGAGCTGGGGCAGAGCTATCCGTGGGTGCAGGTGTTTGAAAACAAAGGCGCGGCGATGGGCTGCTCTAACCCGCACCCGCACGGCCAGATCTGGGCGAACAGCTTCCTTCCCAACGAAGCCGAGCGTGAAGACCGTCTGCAGAAAGCGTATTACGCGGAAAACGGTTCCCCGATGCTGGTGGATTACACGCAGCGCGAGCTGGCCGACGGCAGCCGCACCGTGGTGGAAACCGAACACTGGCTGGCCGTTGTCCCTTACTGGGCCGCCTGGCCGTTTGAAACGCTGCTGCTGCCGAAAGCGCACGTGAAGCGCATTACCGATCTCAGCGAGGCGCAGCGTGACGACCTTGCCCTGGCGCTGAAAAAGCTGACCAGCCGTTACGACAACCTCTTCCAGTGCTCCTTCCCGTACTCCATGGGCTGGCACGGCGCCCCGTTTAACGGCGAAGAGAATCAACACTGGCAGCTGCACGCCCATTTCTATCCGCCGCTGCTGCGCTCTGCGACGGTGCGTAAATTTATGGTGGGCTATGAAATGCTGGCGGAAACCCAGCGTGACCTGACGGCGGAACAGGCGGCAGAACGTCTGCGTGCCGTTAGCGACGTCCATTATCGCGAATCAGGAGTCTAAAAAATGAGTCTGAAAGATAAAACACAATCCCTGTTTGCTGAGAAATTTGGCTACCCTGCCAACCACGTTATCCAGGCGCCTGGCCGCGTTAACCTGATCGGTGAACACACCGACTATAACGACGGTTTCGTGCTGCCGTGCGCCATCGATTACCAGACCGTCATCAGCTGCGCGAAGCGCGACGACCGTAAAGTCCGCGTGATTGCGGCAGATTACGGTAATGAGACGGACGAATTTTCCCTCGATGCCCCGATTGTGACGCACGACAGCCAGCAGTGGTCTAATTACGTGCGCGGCGTGGTGAAGCATCTGCAGAAGCGTAACAAGAACGTTGGCGGTGCGGATTTAGTGATCAGCGGCAACGTGCCGCAGGGTGCGGGCTTAAGCTCCTCTGCGTCTCTGGAAGTCGCCGTGGGAACCGTGTTCCAGCAGCTTTATCATCTGCCGCTGGATGGCGCGCAAATCGCCCTGAACGGTCAGGAAGCAGAAAACCAGTTCGTGGGCTGTAACTGCGGCATTATGGACCAGCTGATCTCCGCGCTGGGCAAAAAAGAGCATGCCCTGTTAATTGATTGCCGTTCCCTGGGTACCAAAGCCGTTCCCCTGCCAAAAGGCGCGGCCGTGGTGATTATCAACAGCAACTTCAAACGCACGCTGGTGGGCAGCGAGTACAATACCCGCCGCGAACAGTGCGAAACCGGTGCCCGCTTCTTCCAGCAGCCTGCCCTGCGCGACGTCACGCTCAATGAGTTTAACAAAGTAGCGCACGAGCTGGATCCGGTGGTCGCCAAACGCGTTCGTCACGTGCTGACTGAAAATGCCCGTACCGTTGAAGCCGCGTCCGCACTGGCGAAAGGCGATCTGAAACGCATGGGTGAGCTGATGGCGGAATCACACGCCTCCATGCGCGATGATTTTGAAATCACCGTTCCGCAGATCGACACCCTGGTGGACATCGTCAAAGCCACCATTGGCGACAAAGGCGGCGTGCGCATGACGGGCGGCGGTTTTGGCGGCTGCATCGTTGCGCTGGTGCCTGAAGAGCTGGTCCCTGCCGTACAGGACGCCGTGGCGAAGCAGTACGAAGCAAAAACGGGTATCAAAGAAACCTTCTACGTTTGTAAAGCATCACAAGGAGCCGGACAGTGCTAAACGAAACACCTACCCTTGCACCGGATGGTCTGCCGTATCGCCTGTTAACCCTGCGCAACAGCGCGGGGATGGTCGTTACGCTGATGGACTGGGGTGCCACCCTGCTTTCTGCCCGCGTACCGATGCCGGACGGCAGCGTACGCGAGACTCTGCTCGGCTGCGCCTCGCCTGAGCAGTATATTAATCAGTCCGCCTATCTGGGCGCGTCCGTTGGGCGCTATGCTAACCGTATCGCGAAGAGCCGTTTTGAACTCGACGGCGTGCAGTACACCCTGCTGCCAAGCCAGGGTGAGAACCAGCTGCACGGCGGACCGGACGGGTTTGATAAACGCCGCTGGAAGATTGTTCGTCAAAACGACGGGGAAGTGCTGCTCTCGCTGGATTCACCTGATGGCGATCAGGGCTTCCCGGGGAACCTTATCGCCTCTGCGCGCTTTACGCTAACCGACGACAACCGTATCGCCATTGAATACCGTGCGACGATCGACAAGCCGTGTCCGGTTAACCTGACTAACCATGCGTACTTCAACCTGGACGGTAACCAGTGCGACGTGCGTAACCACAGGCTACAGATCCTGGCGGATGAATATCTGCCGGTTGATGAGATGGGTATTCCTTATCAGGGGCTGAAAGAGGTGAGCGGGACCAGCTTTGACTTCCGCAACGTGAAAACGATCGCCCAGGATTTCCTGAGCGATGACGATCAGCGCAAGGTGAAAGGTTACGACCACGCTTTCCTGCTGCAGGCCAAAGGTGATGTGAAACAACCTGCCGCACAGGTCTGGTCTGCGGATGAGAAACTGCAGATGACGGTCTACACCACCGCCCTTGCCCTGCAGTTCTATTCAGGCAACTACCTCGGCGGCACGACGGCGCGCGAGCACGAGGAGTACAGCGACTGGCAAGGGCTGGCGCTGGAAAGCGAGTTCCTGCCCGACAGCCCGAATCATCCGGAATGGCCGCAGCCGGACTGTGTGCTGCGCCCCGGCGAAGAGTACGTGAGCGTCACAGAGTATCATTTCACTCCGCGCGCTTAATGCCCGGCGGCGCTACGCTTGCACGGGCCTACGGGTAGGCCGGATAAGCGAAGGGTATGAACCGGAAACATGGGTAACACTTTAGACCGGATACATGGGTAACAGTTATAACTGGCATAGAAGAGGAGACTCGCTATGCCCTGGACTGAGACCCGACCTATGCAACGCCTTGATTTTATCCGTGCCTGCCATGCAGGTACGGACTCCTTCTCCGCGCTTTGCCGTCTTTTTGGCATCAGCCGTAAAACCGGCTATAAATGGCTTCAGCGTTTTGACCCCTCTGACCTGTCATCTCTCTCTGACCGGTCGCGCGCGCCACACTCCCGCTCCCGGACGGTTCCTGATGATATCGCCGGACAGCTTACGGCCCTGAGGCAAAAACACCCTGACTGGGGCCCCAAAAAACTGCGGATGTGGCTGCTCAATCATCATGTCGATTTTACCGTACCTGCTGCCAGCACTATCGGCGATATCCTCAAGCGTGAAGGCCTGGTTCCGGATAAAAAGCGAAAACGCAGGACCCCGGGCAATCGCCAGCCCCTGACCACCATTAGTGAGAACAATCAGGTCTGGAGCGCTGATTTTAAAGGTAAGTTCAGGCTGCTGAGCAGAGAGTACTGCCATCCCTTCACCCTGACCGACAATCACAGCCGGTATCTTCTGAGCTGCCGGGGAACGGACCGGGAGAGTGAGCCCTTCGTCAGACAGTGCCTGACGGATGCGTTCCTGGAATACGGTCTGCCGGAAGTGCTCAGAACCGATAACGGTCAGCCCTTCGCGGGAACAGGGATAGCCGGACTAAGTCGTCTTGCCGTCTGGCTAATCAAGCTGGGCATCAGGCCTGAGCGTATCAGGAAGGGGCATCCGGAAGAAAATGGCCGTCATGAGCGAATGCACCGCTCCCTGAAAAGTGCGGTGAAACAGGGCAACACCTTCATGACGATGGAAGAACAACAGCGGTGGTTCAGTGACTACCGGGAAGAATTTAACTACGAAAGGCCGCATGAAGCCCTGGCGGGTGCAACGCCCGGAACGGTATGGCACCCCTCGAACCGACACTGGGATGGCCGTGTTCCTGAATACGCGTATCCGGAAGGCGGTACGGTCTACAGGGTGAAATCGCGGGGGACACTCTATATGGGGAAAAAGGGGACGGTGTTCCTGAGTGAAGCGCTGACTGATGAGTACATCATGCTGGAAGAACAGGATGATGGCCTGGAGGCCATCATCTTTAACGGAATAACGCTTGCGTACTACGACCGAAAAACCGAGAGTGTGCTCCGGATAGACTGAAAAGTGTTACCTATGTTCCCGGTCTGATCTGTCACCTATGTATCCGGTCATACAGAAGCACCATCCGGCAAAAAATGTCAGCCCTCACAGCGAGGGCTTTTTTCTGCTCGTCTTGCTGAAAATACCGCCGATCGCAGACAAAATCATAACCCTGGATTCACAAGCATCTTACACTCAGAGACTATTTTCGCTATGGTTAGGGTTAAGCGTTGCTGCTGGCACGTCCACGGCAATATAATGAGAATTGTTATCATTCAATAAAGCTTATGAGGAGTACGATATGGCTGTAACTAAGCTGGTTCTGGTGCGCCACGGCGAAAGCCAGTGGAACAACGAAAACCGCTTCACCGGTTGGTACGACGTTGATCTGTCTGAGAAAGGCGTAAGCGAAGCCAAAGCGGCAGGTAAACTGCTGAAGGATGAAGGCTTCACCTTTGATTTTGCTTACACCTCTGTGCTGAAACGTGCCATCCACACCCTGTGGAACGTGCTGGACGAACTGGATCAGGCCTGGCTGCCGGTTGAGAAATCCTGGAAACTGAACGAGCGTCACTACGGTGCGCTGCAGGGTCTGAACAAAGCGGAAACCGCTGAGAAATATGGCGACGAGCAGGTTAAACAGTGGCGTCGCGGCTTCGCGGTAACCCCGCCTGAGCTGACCAAAGATGACGAGCGCTACCCGGGTCACGACCCACGTTACGCTAAACTGACCGACGCAGAACTGCCACAAACTGAAAGCCTGGCGCTGACCATCGACCGCGTTGTGCCATACTGGAATGAAACCATTCTGCCACGCCTGAAAAGCGGTGAGCGCGTGATCATCGCCGCTCACGGTAACTCCCTGCGTGCGCTGGTGAAATATCTGGACAACATGGGTGAAGACGAAATCCTCGAGCTGAACATCCCAACTGGCGTACCGCTGGTGTATGAGTTCGACGAAAACTTCAAACCAATCAAACATTACTATCTGGGTAACGCGGACGAGATCGCAGCGAAAGCAGCGGCTGTCGCGAACCAGGGTAAAGCGAAGTAATTTTCGCAAGGCATAAAAAAAGCGCGGAGCCTTCCGCGCTTTTTTATTTGTGCCTGAGGACTCAGCCGCGACGCGCTTTTACCGCATTCGCCAGCTGACGCAGGATGGCATCGGTATCGTCCCAGCCAATACAGGCATCGGTGACGCTCTTACCGTAAACCAGCGGTTCACTGCCTTCCAGATTCTGGTTACCTTCAACCAGATGGCTTTCAATCATCACCCCGATCACCGCTTTCTCACCGCTGGCGATCTGCTGGCAAACGTCTGCCCCCACTTCCATCTGCTTTTTAAACTGCTTGCTGGAGTTGGCGTGGCTGAAGTCGATCATCACCTGCGGCGACAGACCGGCTTTTTCCAGCCCGACTTTCACTTCCGCGACATGTTTTGCGCTGTAGTTTGGCTCTTTGCCGCCGCGCAGAATGATATGGCAGTCGCCGTTACCGCTGGTGTTCACGATGGCGGAATGACCCCATTTGGTCACGGAGAGGAAGCAGTGCGGCGCGCCCGCTGCGTTGATGGCGTCGATAGCCACCTTAATGGTGCCGTCAGTGCCGTTTTTGAAGCCAACCGGACAAGAGAGACCGGACGCCAGCTCGCGGTGAACCTGAGATTCCGTGGTGCGGGCACCAATTGCGCCCCAGCTCATCAGGTCTGCCAGGTATTGTGGCGTAATCATGTCCAGGAACTCACCCGCGGCAGGCAGGCCGCTGTCGTTGATTTCCAGCAGCAGCTTGCGGGCAATGCGCAGACCGTCGTTGATCTGGAAGCTGTTATCCATATGCGGATCGTTAATCAGCCCTTTCCAGCCCACGGTGGTGCGCGGTTTTTCAAAATAGACGCGCATCACGATTTCCAGCTCGCCTTTCAGCTCTTCACGCAGGGTGAGCAGGCGGGCAGCATACTCTTTCGCGGCCGCAGGGTCGTGAATAGAGCACGGGCCAATCACCACCAGAAGACGATCGTCGCTGCCTTTCAGGATCTTGTGGATCGCTTTGCGGGCATGAGACACCGTATTTGCAGCATTTTCAGTGGCGGGGAATTTTTCAAGGAGTGCTACAGGAGGTAATAACTCATTGATCTCTTTAATGCGTAAATCGTCATTCTGATAATTCATCTTCTTTCCGGCCTTGCCATATCTTTAGTAATGAAAGCAATGCTTTCAATCTAACTTGTCGGCCAAGAAGTGTAAACGGGCTTTTACACTTCACGCAGATAATTCCTGGAATTCGCCTAAAAATCGCCACAAAATAGCGAAAAATGAGATCTAACCTAAGCTTTTTAACTGTAACAACCATTTTTGTGTGATTAAACACGATTCCATACTGACGTAAGTCCGTATGCTGGTATCTTTCGCCTTTGAACAAGATGCACTGTTGGAGAATGTTATCCAGCGTAACGACAAGAACAGGAGCAGCATGATGAAAATGACGAAACTGGCAACTCTCTTTCTGACCGCCACACTCACCCTGGCAAGCGGTAGCGTCCTGGCCGCTGACACGGGCTCATCAGACAGCAACGGCGATGCCAATGCAGCCGCCGCTGCAGGCCAGGTAGCCCCTGATGCTAAACAAAACATCGCGCCAAATAATGTCGATAACAGTCAAATCAATTCCGGAAATACCCAAACCGGCGGCACCATGCTACATCCCAATGGTACGGATTCCGGCACGATGAATCACGACGGCATGACCAAAGATGAAGTGCACAAAAACTCCATGTGTAAAGACGGCCGCTGTCCGGATCCAAATGATAAAGTCGGCAGTGATGCGGATACCAAAACTGACGGTACCACGCAGTAACGCTGAGTAATCTCAATAAAGGAGAGCGCGTGCTCTCCTTTTTTATTTAAGCTCTTAAAAACGCTACACTAAAAATAATAACAAATCAGGAAAGATGACATGGCACACACACACTCCCCTTCCCCCACCTCCAGCGATGAAAATGCCAAACGGCTGCTGTTGGCGTTTGGCGTCACAGCAACGTTTATGGTTATCGAGGTCATTGGGGGGATAATCTCAGGTTCTCTGGCCCTGTTGGCAGATGCGGGACACATGCTTACCGATGCGGCTGCCCTGCTGTTTGCTCTGCTCGCCGTCCAGTTCTCACGCCGTCCACCCAATGCTCGCCACACGTTTGGCTGGCTCAGGCTCACTACGCTTGCCGCTTTCGTTAACGCAATTGCGCTGGTGGTAATTACCATCCTGATCGTCTGGGAAGCCGTTCAGCGCTTCAGACACCCGCAGCCCGTCGCCGGAATCACCATGATGGTGATCGCAATAGCGGGTCTGATAGCCAATATTCTGGCGTTCTGGATTTTGCATCGCGGCAGCGGGGAAAAGAATCTCAATGTGCGTGCCGCGGCATTGCATGTTCTGGGGGATCTGCTCGGCTCCGTTGGGGCGATTGTGGCTGCGCTGATTATTCTCGGGACGGGATGGACACCCATCGACCCGATTCTTTCGGTGCTCGTCTCCTGTCTGGTGCTACGCAGCGCCTGGCGGCTGTTGAAAGAGAGCGTCAATGAGTTGCTGGAAGGTGCCCCCACGTCAATTGACATTGGTGAGCTGAGACGAAATCTGAGCCGCTCGATTCCGGAGGTGCGAAACGTCCACCACGTTCACGTGTGGCTGGTCGGAGAAAAGCCTGTCATGACGCTGCACGTTCAGGTGATCCCACCCCACGATCACGACGCGCTGCTCGAACGTATCCAGCATTTTCTGGAGCATCACTATGAGATTGCCCATTCGACGATCCAAATGGAGTATCAGCCCTGTAGCGGGCCAGACTGCCACCTGAACGAGGCGCAGTCCGGCCATTCACATCATCACCATTAGTGGGAAAGCGCGCGAGAGCCTCGCTCACGCGCGCTGTTAATCCACATACGGCTGCCGTTCAGGGCAATGAAGGTTAGCAGCAGATATTCCAGCGACATGGCATAGACGCCCTGCAGGGCGAAAATCACCACGCTAATGACATTGATGATGACCCACAGCAGCCAGTTCTCGACATATTTTCGGGTCATCAGGATCATCGCCGCAATCGACAGCACCATCATGCAGGAATCCCAGAACGGGAAGGCATCCGGCTGGAGTTCAGGCATCGTGACGCTCAAACCGAGTCCGGACATGACCGAAACGGCAACGCGCGTCAGAAACGCAAACACCGGGTTGATATAAACGGTCATCAAACCAATGGCCGCCACGCAGGCGACAAGCCAGGCGATGGCTTTCGGCAGCGGCAGCCAGCGGATCTGCAGCTCGGCTTCCTGCTGGCTGTTTTGACGCGACCACGCGTACCAGCCGTAAATATTGGCGGCAAAGAAAAACAGCTGCAAAAGCAGGCTGGCGTAGAGCTGGATCTGGAAGAAGATAATCGCAAACAGCGTGACATTAATCAGCCCGAATGCGTAATTGCTGATCTTCTCCAGGCTCGCCAGCCAGATGCAGAGTAACCCCGCCAGCGTGCCAACGGCTTCAATCCATGACAGGTCATAGCCACCCGCACCAATCGGTATATGAACCAAAATGTTCTGCGTGCTAAAAAAATCCATCTTTTCCCCGGTTCTGAATACGTTAAGTACGTAGTGTAGCCGCAAAATCCAGCATACGGTTAAGCGGAATTAACGCACCTTCACGCAACGCCGCATCAACATGAATTTCATGCGCTGCCCCGCCCGTCTCGAGCCCTTCGGCAATCGCTTTCAGGCCGTTCATCGCCATCCACGGGCAGTGCGCACAGCTGCGGCACGTTGCCCCCTCGCCTGCGGTTGGCGCTTCAAGTAGCTCTTTTTCCGGCACCGCCTGCTGCATTTTGTAAAAGATACCGCGATCGGTAGCCACGATAAGCTGCTTGTGAGGCAGCGTCCTGGCCGCGTTGATAAGCTGGCTGGTTGAGCCAACCGCATCGGCCATATCGACAATCGACTGAGGCGACTCTGGATGCACCAGAATGGCCGCTTCCGGGTACAGCGCCTTCATACGCGTCAGCGCCTGAGTCTTAAATTCGTCGTGAACGATACACGCGCCCTGCCAGCAGAGAACATCTGCGCCTGTTTGCTTCTGAACGTAGTTACCGAGATGGCGGTCAGGCGCCCAGATAATTTTCTCGCCCAGGCTATCCAGATGTTCAATCAGTTCAACGGCGATGCTGGAGGTCACCACCCAGTCTGCACGCGCTTTTACCGCCGCAGACGTATTGGCATAGACCACCACGGTGCGGTCAGGATGGGCATCGCAGAATGCGGTGAACTCCTCAATAGGGCAGCCGAGATCGAGAGAACACTCTGCGTTGAGCGTCGGCATCAGAATAGTTTTTTCCGGGCTGAGAATTTTTGCCGTTTCACCCATAAAGCGCACGCCAGCGACCAGCAGCGTGGAAGCGGAATGTTTTGCACCGAAGCGTGCCATCTCCAGTGAATCAGAAATACACCCGCCGGTCTCTTCCGCCAGCTGCTGGATTTCCGGGTCGGTGTAGTAATGTGCCACCATCACCGCATCTCGTTCTTTGAGAAGACGCTTGATCTTCTCGCGATAGAACTGTTTTTCATCCTGACTCAGCGGGACAGGCTTTGGCGGAAACGGATAGATTGCGGCTTCGGGATCAAACATCACACTCATTATGGCTTCTCGTTTTACTGGCTTAACAATATTGCCTTTATTTTGCGCAACATAGCAAAACGGTCGGCAATTGTGTTTTGTATACTAAACAAGATGGCGAATTTGAGAAGAAAAGTCACCGGGTATAGGTGCGGTTAGCATTTGTCGGGTGGCGGCTTCGCTTTACCCGACCTACAAGTGAGGATTCTGAAACGCCAGATAGCAAAAAAGCGCCTTTAGGGCGCTTTTTTACATTGGTGGGTCGTGCAGGATTCGAACCTGCGACCAATTGATTAAAAGTCAACTGCTCTACCAACTGAGCTAACGACCCCTTACGGGATTTTTTCTTCGAAGTGGTGGGTCGTGCAGGATTCGAACCTGCGACCAATTGATTAAAAGTCAACTGCTCTACCAACTGAGCTAACGACCCATTCGGGTGCTGACTTCGAAGATTTTTACTCGGTACCACCGGAAAATGGTGGGTCGTGCAGGATTCGAACCTGCGACCAATTGATTAAAAGTCAACTGCTCTACCAACTGAGCTAACGACCCGAGTGGTGGGTGATGACGGGCTCGAACCGCCGACCCCCTCCGTGTAAAGGAGATGCTCTACCAACTGAGCTAATCACCCACTCTGTACTACTGGTTTTGCGTTAAGTGGTGGGTCGTGCAGGATTCGAACCTGCGACCAATTGATTAAAAGTCAACTGCTCTACCAACTGAGCTAACGACCCACTTTTACGCTGTTTTCACGTTGTTTGATATCCCGTGGCAACGGCGGCATATATTACTGATTTAAGAATTCTGCGCAACAAAAATTTCGATGAAGATCACTTAACTGCTTACGAATCATGCGGCACGACCAGAAATAACACGATTTCTGGTCATGCGATAATCATCCCATCGAACTCAGACGTTTTTGCGCCTGTTTGGCACCTTCGGTACCCGGGAATTTTGTGACAACCTGCTGATACACTGCTTTGGCCTTCGCAGTGTCACCTTTGTCCTGCATGATCACGCCGACCTTATACATCGCATCCGGCGCTTTTGGCGATTTCGGGTAATTTTTCACCACTGAGGCAAAATAAAACGCCGCATCGTCCTTTTTACCCTTGTTGTAATTCAGCTGACCGAGCCAGTAGTTCGCATTTGGCTGGTAAGTGGAATCAGGGTACTTCTTCACGAAGTTCTGAAACGCAACGATAGCGTCGTCCTGGCGAGATTTGTCCTGTACCAGGGCGATAGCCGCGTTGTAGTCAGTATTCGCGTCACCGCTCTGTACAGGCGCGCCTGAAGAGGCTGGCGCATCTGCTGTCGGAGCAGGTGTCGCTGTCGCCGCACCGCTTTGGTCGCCCGCAGCTGGCTGTGCTGCTGCACCACCGCTACTCAGGCTATCCATCTGCAGTAAGATCTGCTTCTGGCGTTCCACAACCTGGTTCAACTGATACTGGCTTTCCTGGATCTGGCCGCGGAGAGAGTCAATATCATTTTGGTTATCGGAAAGCTGCTGCTGGAGTTGGGTTAAAAGCTGACTGTGAGCGTTAGAAATACGCTCGAGTTGAGTGACCCGGTCTTCTACCGAGCCTGAGCCGACACTACTGATTGGTGCCTGAGCAAAAGCGGCCCAGGGGGCCGCTATTCCAACCAGTAACGACAGACTCATGAGATGATGTCTGAAGTTACTGCTCATGCCATTCTCTTAGTAAACCAGTACGGCACGACGGTTTTTGGAGTAAGCCGCTTCGTCGTGACCCAGTACTGCAGGTTTTTCTTTACCGTAAGAAACGATGGAGATCTGGTCAGCAGAAACGCCTTTACCCTGCAGGTACATTTTAACAGCGTTAGCACGACGTTCACCCAGGGAGATGTTGTACTCTGGAGTACCACGTTCGTCCGCGTGACCTTCTACGGTGACTTTGTAAGACGGGTTGCTACGCAGGAAGTTAGCGTGAGCATCCAGCATCGCAGCGAAATCAGAACGGATGTCGTATTTATCCAGATCGAAGTAAACGATGTTGTTCTGCTGCAGCTGCTGCATCTGAAGACGCGCTTGCTCTTCAGAAGACATGTTGCCATTGCCGTTAGCGTCCATACCGGTGCCGGCACCCATCATGCCTTCACCGCTCTGGTCATTGCTTGCGTTCTTGTTAGAAGAACACGCTGCGATTGCCATTACAGGCAGAGCGATCATCAGCCCCTTCAGCACTTTGTTCAGTTGCATTTCTAAGATTCCTTTAGTAATCAATTAATTATTATTTACAGATACGGCGACCAGGCAGGTGATTTTACCTGTCCATCAGTTGCCGGAATACGCGCTTTGAAACGCCCATCTGTAGAAACCAGATTCAGCACAGATCCCATCCCCTGAGAAGAGCTGTAGATTACCATCGTGCCGTTAGGTGCCAGACTTGGCGTTTCATCCAGGAACGTTGACGAGAGAACTTGCACGCCACCCGTTACCAGATCTTGTTTGGCAATGTGCTGCTGACCACCCGCAGAACTGACCATTACCATCGTTTTACCATCGGCACTGACGTCAGCATCCTGGTTCTGAGAACCTTCCCAGGTAATACGCTGCGGCGCTCCGCCGTTGATATTCACTTTATAAACTTGTGGGCGACCGGCCTGGTCGGACGTGAAGGCCAGGTTCTGGCTGTCCGGGAACCAGGTTGGTTCGGTGTTGTTGCTACGGCCATCCGTCACCTGACGAATCTGACCAGAACCGATGTCCATCACGTACAGGTTCAGGCTACCGGTTTTAGACAGGGCAAAGGCCAGTTTTGAGCCATCCGGAGAGAACGCAGGCGCACCGTTGTGACGTGGGAACGACGCAACCTGACGCACGGCACCGTTAGACAGCGTCTGGATAACCAGCGCAGAACGACCGCTTTCGAAGGTTACGTAGGCCAGTTTGGAACCGTCAGGAGACCACGCCGGAGACATCAGCGGCTGTGGAGAACGGTGAACGGTGAACTGGTTGTAGCCATCGTAGTCAGAAACGCGCAGCTCATACGGGAACTGACCGCCGTTGGTCTGAACCACGTAAGCGATACGAGTACGGAATGCACCTTTAATACCGGTCAGCTTCTCAAACACTTCGTCACTTGCGGTGTGGCCCGCATAGCGCAGCCACTGCTTGTTCACTTTATAAGTGTTCTGAGCCAGAACGGTACCTGGCGCACCGCCGGTATCGACCAGCTGATAAGCCACGTTGTAGCCACCGTCTGGGGCAGGCGTTACCTGACCGACCACGACCGCATCAATACCCAGCGCAGACCACGCCGCAGGCTGTACTTCCTGCGCGGTGCCCGGCTGCTGTGGCAGGCGAGAACGATCTAATGGGTTGAATTTGCCGCTGTTACGCAGGTCAGCGGCTACAATGCCGCCGATGTCTTCAGGCGCCGCACCCGGGCCAGCCCACTGGAACGGAACAACGCCGATTGGGCGCGCCGAGTCCACCCCCTGGGTGATCTCGATACGTACTTCTGCATGCAGCACAGCTGCCCACAGCATTAAAAAACTAAATGCTACACGTAATGCCTGCTTCATCATATCTCCCTTATCTGGGTAACCTTACCCACGATAATTTAGCAGAATGTTAACAAACTCAAATAGACAAAACTACCTGAACCCTGTGACTAAACCTGGTCTATTTTCCCCCGTTTGCACGGGGAAAATGTAACTTAAGGTTTGAAGTCCAGTGGCGCATTTTTAAAGACTTCATACACGGCCTGAGAAGGCGGTTTTGGCATCTTCGCCTGACGCGCTGCAGCCAGTGCAGCAGTACATAAGGCTGGATCGCCACCTTCAGACTGAATATCGAGCAGCATCCCATCCGGCGCCAGTTTTATACGCAGCGTACACGTTTTACCGGTGTAGGAAGACGCATCATAAAATCGGCTTTCGATAGCGGATTTAATCTGCGCGGCATAACCGTTGATTTCAGCGCCTGATGCACCGTTACTCTTAGTGTTACCACTTCCAGACGGCGCTGCGTTGTTTCCTTTCGCTCCGCCACCCGTTTTCGGTGCATTCTTACCTGAACTGAGATCGCCCAGCAGATCGTCAACGCCTGCAGCAGCGGCAGCTTTTTCAGCGGCAGCAGCCTTTTTCGCAGCGGCTTTTTCGGCGGCTGCTTTCTTATCGGCAGCGGCCTTCGCGGCTGCAGCTTTTTTATCAGCTGCGGCTTTTTCTGCGGCGGCCGCTTTTTCAGCTGCGGCTTTCTCGGCAGCAGCCGCTTTCTTCGCCGCCTCGGCAGCAGCTTTCTTCTCTGCTTCCTGAGCGGCTTTCTTCGCGGCTTCCGCTTCAGCTTTCTTCTGAGCATCAGCAGCGGCTTTCTTCGCGGCTTCCGCTTCAGCTTTCTTCTGAGCATCGGCAGCGGCTTTCTTCGCGGCTTCCGCTTCAGCTTTCTTCTGAGCGTCAGCAGCGGCTTTCTTCGCAGCGTCTGCGGCTAATTTAGCCTGCGCATCTGCCTGTGCTTTCGCATCCGCAGCGGCTTTGGCCGCAGCCTCCTCCGCCTGTTTCTGCTGTTCTTGCGCTTTCTTCGCTGCGGCTTCAGCCTGTTTCTGCTGCTCAGCCTGCTCTTTCGCCGCATCCTGCGCCTGCAAACGCTCTTTCTCAAGCTGCTTCAGACGCTCCTGCTCCGCGGCCTGCTTTTCACGCAGTTCTTCCGCTTGCTGTTGCGCCTGTTTTTCACGCTGCTCTTCAGCACGTTTTGCACTCGCATGCTGCTGTTGCTGACGATTATAGTTCTGCACTACCGCACCGGGATCCACCATGACGGCATCGATGGAAGACCCCCCACCGCCGCCAGCTGATGCATCAATGTGCTCGTCGAACGAACTCCAGATCAGCGCTGCAAAAAGAATAACGTGCAGCACTGCGGAGACGATTATCGCTCGCTTAAGCTTGTCGTTCTGTTCGGTTGCCTTTGACACTATCGGTTCCCAAAAACTACGCAGATGATCAAATAGGCTGAGTCATTAAGCCAACAGACTTAACGCCCGCACTATGTAGCAAGTTCAGCGCTTTAATAATTTCATCGTAAGGCACGTCTTTCGCGCCACCGATTAAGAAGACCGTTTTCGGATTTGACTCCAGGCGTCGTTGCGCTTCAGCAATAACCTGCTCGGGCGGCAGTTGATCCATACGATCTTTCTCGACCACGACGCTGTACTGCCCTACACCGGAAACCTCAATGATGACCGGAGGATCGTCATTGGTGCTTACCGCCTGTGATTCTGTCGCATCCGGCAGATCAACTTCCACGCTCTGGGTAATGATGGGCGCTGTCGCCATAAAGATCAGCAGCAGTACCAGCAGTACGTCCAGCAGTGGAACGATATTGATTTCGGACTTGAGCTCGCGACGACCTCGTCCACGCGATCTGGCCATGGTTTACCCCTTGTTGCTCTCGGTACTGGTAAACGCCTGACGGTGCAGAATCGCGGTGAACTCTTCCATAAAGTTGTCGTAGTTCAGTTCCAGTTTGTTCACGCGCTGGTTCAGACGGTTGTAAGCCATAACCGCCGGGATTGCCGCAAACAGACCGATAGCGGTCGCAATCAGTGCTTCAGCGATACCCGGCGCAACCATCTGCAACGTCGCCTGCTTCACCGCGCCTAACGCGATAAAGGCGTGCATGATCCCCCACACGGTACCAAACAGACCGATATACGGGCTGATGGAACCCACAGTGCCGAGGAACGGAATGTGCGTCTCAAGGGTTTCCAGTTCGCGATTCATGGAAATGCGCATCGCACGCGATGCACCTTCTACTACCGCTTCCGGCGCGTGGTTATTCGCGCGATGTAAGCGGGCAAACTCTTTGAATCCGCTATAGAAAATTTGTTCGGAGCCTGAAAGATTATCACGGCGCCCCTGGCTTTCCTGGTACAGACGAGAAAGTTCGATACCCGACCAGAACTTGTCTTCAAACGCTTCGGCTTCACGGCCAGCGGCATTAAGAATACGCGTTCTCTGGATAATGATGGCCCAGGATGCGATTGAAAAACCAATCAAAATCAACATGATAAGTTTAACCAGAAGGCTAGCCTTCAGGAACAAATCAAGGATATTCATGTCAGTCACTACTTAAACTCCGCGACAATAGACTTAGGAAGCGCACGAGGCTTCATTATGGTTGGATCAACACAAACAATCAGTACTTCAGCTGAGTTCAGTACGGTGTTCTCTGCATTGACTATCCGCTGCGTGAAAACCAGTGAGGTTCCGCGCATTGATGTAATTTCAGTTTGGACTTCGAGCATATCGTCGAGTCTGGCAGGCGCAAAATACTCAAGCGTCATCTTGCGTACCACGAAGGCAACTCGCTCAGCCAACAGCACCTGTTGACTAAAGTGATGATGGCGCAGCATCTCTGTGCGTGCCCGTTCATAAAAAGCAACGTAGCTGGCGTGGTAGACCACACCACCGGCATCGGTATCTTCGTAGTAGACACGAACCGGCCATCGAAACAGCGTTGTATTCACTTTACATCCCGGTAAAACAAGAAAAGTTGGGGCTTTCAAACTTCGCTACTATACGCGCGGGAATGATGGTTTGGAATGGGAGAAAGTAAACGGAGAGTAAATTTTTATGGGCTCGGGTAAGCCCATATCGTTATAGGACATTTCTTATTCAGAAGAAGAAGAAAATCAGACCAGCAAGGAGAACCAAATCGGCAATCAGCGGGCAGAAAATTCCCTGCCAGTGAACGGCTTTCGGACGAAAGCCCACGCCGTGAATGACCCCTGCGCACACCGCCCACATGATGAGGAAGCCGTGCCAGATCTCAAGTTCGCTGGTCTTTGCCGCGAAGCGCGACGGGTCCCAGAAGATGCAGCCCGCCAGCAGTAATGCCATCACTAAAGAAAGCGCCCGTAACGGGCGCTTGTCCATTACCGCATATAACGTTGCGATAATATTCATTAGTGTTTTTCTTCACCCGCTTTGGTCGCTTCGACGTGCTCAAGCGCCAGGGCAGTGATGACACCAAATGCACAGGCAAGAAGCGTCCCTAAAATCCATGCGAAATACCACATATTCAGCTCCTTACTTAGTACATAGAGTGGGTGTTGCTTTCGATATGTTCTTTGGTGATACGACCGAACATTTTCCAGTAACACCAGGCGGTGTAGAGCAGAATAATCGGTACGAACACGCAGGCAACATAGGTCATCAGGTTCAGCGTCAGCTGGCTGGAGGTTGCATCCCACATGGTCAGGCTAGCATTCATCATAGTGCTGGATGGCATGACGAACGGGAACATCGCAATACCTGCCGTCAGGATGATGCACGCCAGTGTCAGTGAAGAGAACACGAACGCCAGAGCGCCTTTTTCCAGACGAGAGGTCAGCACGGTCAACAGTGGCAACAGTACACCCAACGCCGGGATAGCCCACAGAGCAGGGGTATTGTTGAAGTTCACCATCCAGGCACCCGCCTGACGCGCAACTTCTTTCGTCAGCGGGTTAGACGGCGCAACATGGTTGATCGCAGACGTCACCACGTAACCATCGATACCGTACACCACCCACACACCGGCCAGAGCGAAGCAAACCAGAGTAACCAGCGCCGCAACCTGAGCCGTTGCACGGGAACGCAGGTGCAGTTCACCCACGGTACGCATCTGCAGATAGGTCGCGCCCTGAGTAATGATCATCGCCACGCTAACAACACCTGCCAGCAGACCAAACGGATTCAGCAGCTGGAAGAAGTTACCGGTGTAGTAAAGACGCATATATTCATCGATGTGGAACGGTACGCCCTGCAGCAGGTTACCGAATGCCACGCCAATCACCAGCGGCGGAACAAAGCTACCGATGAAGATGCCCCAGTCCCACATGTTACGCCAGCGGGTATCTTCAATTTTGGAACGGTAGTCGAAGCCTACCGGACGGAAGAATAAAGACGCCAGCACCAGAATCATCGCCACGTAGAAGCCGGAGAACGCAGCCGCGTAGACCATCGGCCAGGCAGCGAACAGCGCGCCACCTGCGGTGATCAGCCACACCTGGTTACCGTCCCAGTGAGGGGCGATGGAGTTGATCATGATTCGACGCTCGGTGTCATTACGACCGAGGAAACGGGTGAGCATCCCTACACCCATGTCGAAACCATCAGTGACCGCAAAACCGATCAGCAGAACGCCAATCAACAGCCACCAGATAAAACGCAATACTTCATAATCGATCATTTGATGACTCCTGTCTTAGCGTGCCGGCTGAGTAGTCGCGGTGGACTGCTCGTAGTGATAGCGACCGGTTTTCAGGCTGCTTGGGCCAAGGCGCGCGAACTTGAACATCAGGAACAGTTCAGCCACCAGGAACAGGGTGTACAGACCGCAAATCAGCAGCATGGAGAAGATCAGATCACCCGCAGTCAGGGAC
The DNA here is from genome assembly GCF_013337145.1 of Enterobacter sp. JMULE2. Taxonomy (NCBI): domain Bacteria; kingdom Pseudomonadati; phylum Pseudomonadota; class Gammaproteobacteria; order Enterobacterales; family Enterobacteriaceae; genus Enterobacter; species Enterobacter sp. JMULE2. The sequence continues at coordinate 276,148 of NZ_SGWD01000014.1, read as the reverse complement.
GAGTTCGCTACTGCCGTCGGCAGCACCTCACCGATTGCCCATGGCTGACGGCCATACTCCGCAACAAACCAACCGGATTCGATAGCAATCCATGGCAGTGGAATACCGTACAGCGCGGTGCGCAGCAGCCATTTTTTCTCACCGATACGGTTGCGAATCACGGACCAGAAGGACGCCGCGATAATCAGCAGCATGATGATGCCGCAGCCCACCATGATACGGAACGCGAAGTACAGCGGTGCAACGCGTGGAATCGAATCTTTGGTTGCCATCTGGATTTGCGCTTCCGTTGCGTCGGAGACGTTCGGGGTATAGCGTTTCAGCAGCAGGCCGTAACCCAGGTCTTTCTTCACGTCGTTAAACTGATCGCGAACGGCCTGATCGGTTGAACCGGCGCGCAGCTGTTCCAGCAGCGAGTAGGCTTTCATCCCGTTACGGATACGCTCTTCGTGCTGCACCATCAGATCTTTCAGGCCAGTCACCTGTTTGTCGACGGAGCGCGTAGCGATGATGCCCAGAGCATAAGGAATCTGAATGGCGAAGCGGTTTTCCTGTGCTTCCTGATCGGGAACACCGAACAGGGTAAATGCCGCCGGAGCCGGTTGGGTTTCCCATTCTGCTTCAATAGCGGCCAGCTTGGTTTTCTGCACGTCGCCCATTTCGTAACCGGATTCATCACCCAGAACAATAACAGACAGAATTGCCGCCATACCGAAGCTTGCTGCGATAGCAAAGGAGCGTTTTGCGAAAGCGAAGTCGCGACCGCGCAGCATGTAGTAAGAGCTGATGCCCAGTACGAACATCGCACCGCACACATAGCCAGAAGCCACGGTGTGAACGAATTTAACCTGAGCAACCGGGTTCAGGACCAGCTCAGCAAAGCTGACCATCTCCATGCGCATGGTTTCGAAGTTGAAATCGGATGCGATTGGGTTCTGCATCCAGCCGTTCGCCACCAGAATCCACAGCGCGGACAGGTTAGAGCCTAATGCCACCAGCCAGGTTACCGCCATATGCTGGACTTTACCCAGACGGTCCCAACCGAAGAAGAACAGACCTACAAAGGTGGATTCGAGGAAGAAGGCCATCAGACCTTCAATGGCCAGCGGCGCACCGAAGATATCCCCTACATAGTGGGAATAGTAAGACCAGTTAGTCCCGAACTGGAACTCCATGGTCAGACCGGTTGCCACGCCCAGTGCAAAGTTGATACCAAACAACTTGCCCCAGAACTTGGTCATATCTTTATAAATCTGTTTGCCAGAGAGGACGTAAACCGTTTCCATGATGGCCAGCAGGAACGCCATACCGAGCGTCAGCGGCACAAACAGGAAGTGGTACATCGCGGTCAAGGCAAACTGTAAGCGCGACAGTTCGACTACGTCTAACATTATGACTCCTTGCTCATCGCATGAAGACTCCGAGAGTGAACCCCGTCAGAGAGAGATCCACACGCATGCCCCAATACAAATTATTCGCATCCTTGTCGTCGTTATTACCCTGGAGAAGGATAAAAACGATGACGTCAGGTTACAAATAGGTTAATAAAAAACTCAAATTGATCCCGCAAATATAATACGCTGCAAAACCCTTACAATAAACAGGTTTTTATTGAATCACATTTACGTTTTTCGACGACGATCAATTTATAGCAAAATTACCACTTTTCGGCCATTTTGATCCGGGACAATTTAGCGCCTTTTGATGGGTTTTTCCAAGGATTAAACTTTGATTTAAATCAAAAACAAGCATTGATGTTAACCATGTTTAATCATGGTGAGAATGGTAAAAACCATGTTAATGATATGTGCACGCAAAGGTGAGATTGGTTATCGAAGACGGGAAAAAATATAAACAGAAGTGATTTTAATTAACGCGAAAGAAAGCAGCATTTCAACGGGGGACAAACAATAAAGCGTAGTCGGGCCAGGTTATTTTTCCATTGCATTTATGCAACCCTCCGAAATTACATTTAATTTACTTTTGACACCCCATAAGTTAACACCGATGTGTGACTATTTAATGAAAAAAGGCCGCCTTCTCTGCAGCCTTTTTGTATCGCGGGTTCAGGCGAAAAGAATACTAAAGGTGCGCGACTGCCCCGGCCTGAATGCCCCGACAATACCCTCTTCTCCACACCGATCCATTATCCGTTCGTTCATGTCCGTTTCGCGCCACCGCTTCACCGTTGGATTCATGGATAACGTCGTGTCACATGCGCTGGACGCCGAAGGGTTGAACAGGCGGAGAATGAGCTCATCACGATCTTCAGCCTTTTTGAGCGTACTGAGCGCGCATCCCGTTGGCGAAAGCGCTAACAGACTGTAACTTTCCGGCGTGATAAACGACGCGCGATTCAGTTTCATCGCATCCCAGGGAATTTTGTTATAGCACTGCACCGGCGTTAACCACGATTTAGCCTGCTGTGCGACGCCCGCGTTTTCTGGCGTACCGCTAAAGCTGAAGAGGCTAAAGCGACAGGTTAACGGCCCGCGTACCTGAGAGTCAGGAACAGGCATTTTGATACCTGAAGGTCTGCCTGGACGCAACAGCAAATCTTCTTTCCCGAGCAGCCCCACGCCGCGCAACAAGGTTAAGGCGAATGCTTTTTTGTCATCGCCCACCACTTCAAACTCGCGCAGTCCCTCGGTGAAGAGCGCCAGCCCGTTGCGCTTTTCCTGCAGGACGGCATAGTTGAGTAAATTCCAGACGGGAACCGGCGCTTCTTTCCAGCCCTCCTCATGCCAGGTTGCCATCGCCGCGTCCTGCACCGGCCGAATGAGCGAGCCAAACTGCGTATCCGCTAACACGTCCTCTGTCATAAACGGCGTTGGGATCAGTACGCGAACGCGGTGGTCGTTGGCCTGGTTATCCAGCCGCACGGCCACATCGATACGCCTGCTGTTATGGCTAAGCGTGACGTCAAACTCTATATTGAGTGAGCCGTTTCGCTGACGCGCCGCGCGTTCAGCCAGATTTGCCGGAACGGCGATCCGATGGCGGATAGCCGCCCTGCTCTGCCAACCTTCGTGCGTGACCTTAACCTCATGCTCGCCCTGCGCTGACGTGAGTCTCCACTCTTCCCGGGAAGGCGAGTAGTCGTACTCATCGCCATCGTCCGAACTCTCTTCAATTTCCAGTACGCGGTCATAAATAAGCCCGCTTTCTTTATCGCGCAGGCGCAGCGTGCCGTCGCCATTTAAATCAATCTGCCAGAAGGCATTTTCAAGTAAGGATTCGGCATTTTTCTCCGCCGGGAGCACCTTCCCGGCCACGTTCGGCTCGATATACAGCGTACGGTAGCCCATCGACGGCAGTATCTGGCTGAGCTGAATATCAAACTCCATAAACGGGTCGTAATTGCCGTAATGGACAATCTGCCGGTCAATAAGGCCGGGGTCGAGTTCGCGAGCGCTGCGAATAAAATAGGGGATCTCGTTGCCTTTTTCATCCCGCAGTCTGAACTGGCTGGCCCGCAGCCGAATCGTGGTGTTCATCACCTCTTCACGCGGCCAGGGCATCAGGTTGAACATCACCAGCTTATCGGCGTCGCTTTGCGGCATGTTGTCGACAATCTTGCGCATATAGAAACGCACCAGGTTGTCCGCCATGTCCTCAGCCAGCTCAAAGCGGGAGACAATCTCGCGGTGCACCTTATCGCTGCAGCAGCAGCCGATGCTGTCGTGAGCATGGTTTTTGAGGATCTCTTTCCACATCTTCTCCAGCAGGCCGTGGTGGTAGTCGAAGCCCAGCGTCCAGGCAAGCGCCGCCAGCGGCTCGAGGATATTGACAATTTTGTTCTCAATACGCGCGTGGGCGATTTTAATGTCCATGCGCGTGGAGCCGATGGTGCGGTGAACGCGCATGTATTTCCCGTCGATAAACTCTCCTTTCAGCGTTGCCAGCTCGTCGCGGTGCGCGTCGATATAATCAAACACCTCTTCAAACCGGCTCATCACGAACTGACGCTGGGGATAGATTTCACGAAGCTTATCCATCACCGCGAAAATATTCTGCTGCAGCGGCATCTGGTCGTGACCGTTGGGCAGTAAAATCTCTTTGGTAACGGAGGCGTTTTCCAGTACCTCGAAATAGCTGTCGAGCCGTTTTCTCAGCCCGGCTTCGTCCTCCGGTAAGTACTTACCAATCGCATAGCCCAGCGGCAGTACCTGCGCCGTCACTTCACTGCCGTCCTGGCTCTGCCAGAGAAACTCGGTTTTGTCGGTCCCGTGTCGTTCCGAGCAGCCGCGCCAGAACATCGTGCGGGTAATGCCAAATCCGTTATAGATATGCGGAAGCTGGCCGGACATACCAAACGAATCCGGCAGATAGCCGATCTTCATCGGCTCGCCGAACGCCATACAGTCGCGCATGCCGTACATAAGATTGCGGACAATCGACTCACCGCTGACAATTGTGGTATCGGTCTGGGTATACCAGGGGCCAATAATCAACTTTCCGCGCGCCACAAGCGCTTTCACCCGCGAGCGGTTTTCAGGCACGACGGCAAAATAATCCTCCAGCACCGCCGTCTGTCCATCGAGGACATAATATTTATACTCGTCATCCTGCTCCAGACGGGTCAGGATCTCTTCCATATTATTGACCAGAAGAATACGCGACTCTTCGGTGGTGAAGTACCACTCACGGTCCCAGTGCATATGCGGCGTGATATGAACGCGAGATACAGCTTTCATCTTCGTTTCCTGTTTGTGCGTTGTTACGGTATGGCGTCTTCAGTGACGTAGTTGCCCTTTTTCACCGCCTGGCGTCGCCAGAGCAGCAGAATAAAGGTGGAGATTGCGGTACCCACCAGCGCCGCGCCAAACCAGCCCGCCGCCGCAACCACACCGCTCAACCCGGCATCGTGAAGTAAAAAGAGAGAGAAAATACCGGCCCCCGGCGTGGACAACCCGATTCCCATCGCGCCGACAATCGCGCCTGTTACCATGGAGCCGAGCACAAATGAACCAATGACGCGAAGCGGATCTTCAATCGCCATCGGAATCGCCCCTTCGGTGATGCCCGCGAGTCCAAGCAGCCAGGTGGATTTACCGGTTTCAATTTCAAACGGTTTAAACAGTTTCGGTGCCAGCAACGTTGACGCCGTGACGGTGAAGGCCGACACCATTTTGACGGAGGCAAAGATGGCATAGGGACCGTATACCCCGTTAGCCATCGCGCCCAGACAGAACGCGTAAGAGGCTTTGTTGACCGGGCCACCCAAATCGAATGAGCACATAAACCCGAGGATCGCCCCCAGGAGCAGCGCATTCGCGCCGGACAAACCGTTAAGCCAGGCGGTGAGCGTAGTATTAAGCCAGGCCACCGGCTCACCGATCACAAACAGCATCAGGCTGCCCGCCCCCAGTACGCCAATAACCGGATAGAGATAAAAAGTTAAAAAACCGTTGAAGCGGCTACTCAGGCGAATGTGATTTTTCACCCAGCGCATCAGGTAACCCGCAATCAGCCCGCCGATGATAGCGCCGAGAAAACCGGAGCCGATCATATTGGCCGCAAGACCGGCCGCAAAGCCCGGGGTCAGCGCGGGTTTATCCGCCAGCGAGTAAGCGGTATAGGCCGCCAGAACAGGGACCATCAAAATGCCGAGCATGCCGCCGCCAAGCTTGCGGTACATCCACAGCCATGAGTTTTCCTGGTCGAACAGGTGCTGCAGGCCCAGGATTTGCGCCAGCAGTACCGACACGGCGAGTACCGTCCCGCCGGCGACGATCAGCGGCACCGCAAAGGAGATACCGCTAAGGAGCGCCTGCTTGAGCTCAGTTTTAACGCTCTTTTTTTCTGCCTGTCCGGGCTGCGCTTCAGACGAAGACGGTAATGCCAGCGCGCGCTCAATTAACGCTTCAGCATGGCGCAGGGGTTCCGCGACGGGCACGGAAATAGCGGGGATCCCCTGAAAACGCTCGCTCTCTTTGATCGCCACTTCTGCGGCAAAGATACACGCTTTGGCCTCCTGCAACTGCTGCTCGGTGATGCGCCCCTCAATGCCATTCGCCCCCTGCTTTTCGACCACAACGTTGACGCCCAGCTTACGTCCCGCTTTTTCCAGGTACTCAGCTGCCATATAGGTATGGGCAATCCCGGCCGGACAGGCGGTGACGCAGATGACGGTTGGTGCATTCACCAATGTGGCAACCTCGTCTTCCTGCGAGCCACCGTTCAGAGCATCAAGCAGATCCTCCGCCGTCGCTGCAGCCATAACGCGTTCCCGGAGTGCATCATCTGCCAGGCGAGACGTCAGCGCCGTCAGTACCTGGATATGCGTGGATCCCGCTTCAGCAGGCGGGATGGCAAGCAGGACGATCAGCTCAACGTTTTCAGGGCCGTCCACCCCCTCCCACTCCAGCGGTTCGCTCAGCGTAGCAACCGCAAAAGCCGCTTCGTTCACCGCGCTCGATTTACCATGCGGAACAGCCAGCCCTTCCCCGAGTGCGGTCGGTCCTTGTGATTCACGACGGTAAACCTCCGCCAGAAACGCATCGCCATCGGTAATTTTGCCCAGCGCCACCAGTCGCATCGTAAGCTGGCGAATTGCCTCATCACGGCTGGCATAGTGCGCCTGCACGCAGACAGCGCTGGAGTGGGTCAGAGTCGTCAGGTTCATAAGATCCTCACACGTAACTTGTTATTGTCTGGCGGCAATTGTGGCAGGCAATGCAATACATTTATGTGATCACTTTCACTAACAGCGCAAATTTGTATTTAACTTGTATTATTTACAAATTTTACGCTGAAGGCATAATTCCGTGAAAAGGTATTAGAAAGGCAAATTCTATGGGTAACAAACCGATGTACCGGCAGATAGCCGATGCGCTTCGCGAGAAAATCAATGCGGGCGAGTTAAAACCTGGCGATGCGTTACCGACGGAATCCAGCCTTCAGGAGGCGTTCAACGTGAGCCGTGTAACGGTGAGGCAGGCGCTGAAGCTGCTGACGGAGGAGCAGATCGTCGAGAGCATCCAGGGCAGCGGCACCTACGTAAAAGAAGAGCGTGTTAACTACGACATCTACCAGCTCACCGGCTTTTACGAAAAGCTGGCGGACCGCAACGTGGATACGCACAGCGACGTCAGCGTCTTCGAAGTGGTGAAAGCCGATGAGAGACTCGCAGCAAGGCTGACGATCAACCCGGACGATAAAGTCTGGCACGTCAAACGCGTCCGCTTTATCAAACAAAAACCGGTGAATCTGGAAGAAACGTGGATGCCGCTGGCGATGTTCCCCGACCTCACATGGGAAGTGATGGAGAATTCGAAATACCACTACGTTGAGCAGATCAAAAAGCTGGTTATCGATCGCAGCGAGCAGGAGCTGGTGCCGATCATGCCGTCAGAAGAGGCGATTGCCGCACTGTCGCTCGATCCGGCAAAGCCGATCCTGGAAAAAGTCTCGCGCGGGTTTCTGAAGGACGGACGGGTATTTGAATACAGCTGCAACGTGTTCAATACCGACGATTACAAGTTCACTCTCGTTGCCAAACGCAGGCAATAAAAAAGGCCGCTTTACAGCGGCCAACCATGTCGAAACGGACATTTTTTTATTTCAACGCGCCCCATCCAGGGCGCAGAGAGGACTTACTTAATGATGGATTTCAGTGCTTCGCCGATATCCGCCAGGCTGCGAACGGTCTTCACGCCCGCGGCTTCCAACGCTGCGAATTTCTCATCAGCCGTACCTTTACCACCAGCGATGATCGCGCCTGCGTGACCCATACGCTTGCCTTTCGGCGCGGTCACACCTGCGATATAGCCCACAACCGGCTTGGTCACGTGCTCTTTGATGTAAGCAGCCGCTTCTTCTTCCGCGCTACCGCCGATCTCACCGATCATCACGATCGCTTCGGTCTGTGGATCTTCCTGGAACAGCTTCAGGATGTCGATGAAGTTAGAACCCGGGATCGGGTCACCGCCGATGCCCACACAGGTGGACTGGCCGAAACCGTAATCGGTAGTCTGCTTAACCGCTTCATAGGTCAGCGTACCGGAACGGGAAACGATGCCCACTTTGCCCGGCTTATGAATGTGACCCGGCATGATGCCGATTTTGCATTCGCCCGGGGTGATCACGCCTGGGCAGTTCGGGCCGATCATGCGCACGCCTGCTTCATCCAGCTTCACCTTCACGGTCAGCATATCCAGCGTCGGGATACCTTCGGTGATGGTGATGATCAGTTTGATGCCTGCGTCGATCGCTTCCAGAATGGAGTCTTTGCAGAACGGCGCTGGAACGTAGATCACGGTCGCGGTTGCGCCCGTCGCTTCTACCGCTTCACGCACGGTGTTGAACACCGGCAGGCCCAGGTGCGTGGTGCCGCCTTTGCCTGGAGTTACGCCGCCAACCATCTGCGTACCGTAGGCAATCGCCTGTTCGGAGTGGAATGTCCCCTGGCTACCGGTGAAGCCCTGGCAGATAACCTTGGTATCTTTATTAATTAAAACTGACATTATTTCCCCTCCACTGCGGCAACAACCTGCTGAGCTGCATCCGTCAGACTTTTCGCTGCAATAATATTCAGGCCGCTGTCAGCCAGTTTTTTCGCGCCGAGTTCAGCGTTGTTACCTTCCAGACGCACAACAACCGGTACGTTAACACCCACTTCTTCTACCGCACCGATGATGCCGTCGGCAATCAGGTCGCAACGCACGATGCCGCCGAAGATGTTAACCAGAACCGCCTTCACGTTATCGTCAGAGAGGATGATTTTGAACGCTTCGGTTACGCGCTCTTTGGTTGCGCCACCGCCCACGTCGAGGAAGTTTGCTGGCTCACCGCCGTGCAGCTTAACGATGTCCATGGTGCCCATTGCCAGGCCCGCACCGTTAACCATGCAGCCGATGTTGCCATCCAGCGCGACGTAGTTCAGCTCCCACTGTGCAGCCTGTGCTTCACGCGGATCTTCCTGAGACTGGTCGCGCATTTCACGCAGATCGGACTGGCGGAACAGCGCGTTGCCGTCAGCGCCCAGCTTGCCGTCGAGGCAGATCAGGTCGCCCTGGGTGGTGATCACCAGCGGGTTGATCTCGATCAGCGCCAGATCGCGCTCCAGGAAAATGTTCGCCAGACCCATGAAGATCTTGGTGAACTGCTGAACCAGCTTGCCTTCCAGGCCCAGTTTGAACGCCAGCTCGCGACCCTGGTAAGGCATTGGGCCCGCCAGCGGATCGATAGCCACTTTGTGGATCAGGTGCGGGGTTTCTTCCGCCACTTTTTCGATTTCCACGCCGCCTTCGGTAGACGCCATGAACACTACGCGACGGGAGCTACGGTCAACAACCGCGCCCAGGTACAGCTCTTTCGCGATGTCGGTCGCCGCTTCAACCAGGATCTGGTTAACCGGCTGGCCGTTTGCATCTGTCTGGTAGGTCACCAGACGTTTGCCGAGCCAATGTTCAGCAAACGCACGAATTTCTTCTTTGCTCTTAACAACCTTCACACCGCCCGCTTTACCACGGCCACCAGCGTGAACCTGACACTTAACTACCCACGGGCCGGCACCGATTTTAGATGCGGCTTCTTCTGCTTCACGCGGGGTAGTACAGGCATAACCCACCGGAGCCGGTAAGCCATACCGGGCAAACAGCTGTTTGGCCTGATATTCATGTAAGTTCATGTGTTCTATCCATCCTTCAGGGTAATCGTTATCTTCAAACCTGTAGACCGGCGCGGTGTGTGTGCCGGATGGCGCTACGCTTATCCGGCCTACAGGGCAGGTGACGCTAAAACGTTACTAGACGTCCAGCAGCAGACGCGTTGGATCTTCCAGCAGCTCTTTAATCGCTACCAGGAAGCCCACGGACTCGCGGCCGTCGATCAGGCGGTGGTCGTAAGACAGTGCCAGGTACATCATCGGCAGAATCTCAACTTTACCGTCTACCGCCATAGGGCGATCTTTAATGGCATGCATACCCAGGATCGCGCTCTGCGGCGGGTTAATGATCGGGGTAGACATCAGCGAACCAAATACGCCGCCGTTGGTAATGGTGAAGTTACCGCCGGTCAGATCGTCTACGGTCAGCTTGCCGTCGCGGCCTTTCACAGCCAGCTCTTTGATGTTTTTCTCAATATCAGCCATGCCCAGGGTATCTACGTCACGCAGAACCGGGGTCACCAGGCCACGCGGGGTAGAAACCGCCATGCTGACGTCGAAGTAGTTGTGGTAAACCACGTCATCGCCGTCAATAGACGCGTTCACTTCCGGGTAGCGTTTCAGCGCTTCAACCACCGCCTTCACGTAGAAGGACATAAAGCCCAGACGGATACCATGACGTTTTTCAAACGCGTCACCGTACTGCTTACGCAGGTCCATGATTGGCTTCATGTTCACTTCGTTGAAGGTGGTCAGCATCGCGGTGGAGTTTTTCGCTTCCAGCAGACGCTCGGCTACACGCTTACGCAGGCGAGTCATCGGCACGCGTTTTTCGCTGCGTGCGCCCAGAGCAGGCTGCGCTGCCGGTGCTGCCGCAGGGGCTTTGGCTTCTGCTTTCGCAGGCGCTTTCGCCAGGTGCTTTTCGATATCTTCGCGCGTCAGACGGCCACCCACACCGGTGCCTTTAATGGCTGCCGCGTCCAGGTTGTGCTCAGCCAGCAGACGACGGATCGCCGGGCTCAGTGCGTCGTTGGTTTGCTCTTCCAGAGACGCCTGCTGGCGCTGCGCTGGGGTAGAGGCTTTCTCATCAGACTTGGCGCTGGACTCTTTGCCCGCGCTGTTGCCTTCACGCAGGCGACCCAGGATCTGACGAGAGGTGACGGTGGTACCTTCATCTTCCAGCACCGCGTCCAGAACGCCATCCGCCGAAGCCGGTACTTCCAGTACCACTTTGTCAGTTTCGATTTCTACCAGCACTTCATCGCGCTTAACGGCATCGCCCGGTTTTTTGTGCCAGGTGGCGACGGTCGCATCTGCTACGGATTCAGGCAGGTCGGGAACAAGAATATCTACGCTACTCATTATGTATCCTTTAATTAATCGACGTTCAGCGCGTCATTGACCAGATCTTGCTGCTGCTTCTGGTGAACGGACATATACCCTACCGCCGGAGAGGCGGAGGCCGGGCGACCTGCATAACGCAGAGCAGACCCAAATGGAATCACTTCACGGAAATGATGCTGGCTGCAGTACCATGCGCCCTGGTTAAGCGGCTCTTCCTGGCACCAGACAAAATCATGTACGTGAGCGTACTGTTTCAGCACGTCCTGCATCGCCTGATGCGGGAACGGATAAAGCTGCTCGATACGCACGATGGCGACATCTTTCTGATCGTTCTTGCGGCGCTGTTCCAGCAGGTCGTAATAAACCTTACCAGAACACATCACGACACGCTTCACGCCCTTCGGATCCAGTTCGTCAATCTCGCCGATGGCTGGCAGGAAGGTGCCGTTGGCCAGTTCATCCAGGCTTGAAACAGCCAGCGGATGACGCAGCAGAGATTTTGGTGACATCACCACCAGCGGACGGCGCATACCGCGCAGCGCCTGACGACGCAGCATGTGGTACACCTGAGCCGGGGTGGACGGCACGCAGACCTGCATGTTCTGCTCGGCGCAGAGCTGCAGATAACGTTCCAGACGCGCGGAAGAGTGCTCCGGACCCTGTCCTTCATAACCGTGCGGCAGCAGCATCACCAGACCACACATGCGGCCCCACTTCTGCTCGCCGGAGGAGATGAACTGGTCGATAACCACCTGCGCACCGTTGGCAAAGTCACCGAACTGCGCTTCCCAAATGGTCAGGGTGCGAGGTTCTGCGGTGGCGTAGCCGTATTCGAAGGCCAGTACCGCTTCTTCAGAGAGCACGGAGTCCCAGACCTTGAACTGGCCCTGACCGTTGTGCACGTGCTGCAGCGGGGTGTAAGTTGAACCGTTGGACTGGTTGTGAACCACCGCGTGACGGTGGAAGAAGGTACCACGGCCCGCATCTTCACCGGACAGACGAACAGGAATACCTTCGTCAACCAGGGTCGCATAGGCCAGGGTTTCTGCACCGCCCCAGTCGAACAGCTTCTCGCCTGCCGCCATGGCCTGACGGTCACCGTAGATTTTCGCTACGCGAGACTGCATTTCGATAGCGTCCGGTACGGTGCTGATGCGTTTAGCCAGCTCCTGCAGGCGCTTCATCTCGACCTTGTTCGGGTAGCTCTCATCCCACTCGTGGTTGAGGTACGGCGACCAGGTAAAGGAGTGCATGTTCATCGGACGCAGTTCTTTCACTACGCATTCACCCGCATCCAGCGCGTCGCGGTAAAGATTGACCAGCTCGGTCGCATCTTCCAGCGTCGCCACTTTGTCCGCTTCCAGCTTGTCAGCATAGATTTTGCGCGGGGTCGGGTGTTTTTTGATTTTCTGGTACATCAACGGCTGGGTTGCACTTGGCTCATCAGCTTCGTTGTGGCCGTGACGGCGGTAGCAGAACAGGTCGATCAGCACGTCGCGTTTAAAGGTGTTACGGAAGTCGAGCGCCAGACGGGTGACGAAAGCAACCGCCTCCGGGTCATCCGCATTCACGTGGAAGATTGGCGCCTGCACCATCTTACCGATGTCGGTGCAGTATGGAGTAGAACGCGCGTCCAGCGGGTTAGAGGTGGTGAAGCCCACCTGGTTGTTGATCACGATGCGAACGGTACCGCCCACTTCGTAACCACGCGCTTTCGACATGTTCAGGGTTTCCTGAACCACGCCCTGACCGGTAATCGCCGCATCACCATGAATGGTGATTGGCAGAACTTTGTTGCTGCTCGGCTCGTCCAGACGATCCAGACGCGCACGCACGGAACCGATCACCACCGGGCTAACGATTTCAAGGTGCGACGGGTTAAACGCCAGCGCCAGGTGAACCAGACCGCCTTCGGTTTCGATATCAGACGAGAAGCCCATGTGGTACTTCACGTCGCCGGTGCCGAGGTGTTCTTTGTGTTTGCCCGCGAACTCGTCGAACAGATCCTGCGGCTTTTTACCCAGCACGTTAACCAGCACGTTCAGACGACCGCGGTGCGCCATGCCCAGTACCACTTCACGGGTACCGCTGTTGCCCGCGTGGCGAATCAGCTCTTTCAGCATTGGCACTAACGCGTCACCGCCTTCCAGCGAGAAGCGTTTTGCACCCGGGAATTTCGCGCCCAGATAGCGCTCAAGGCCTTCTGCTGCAGTCAGTTCGCTGAGGAAACGTTTTTTCTCGTCAGCGGAGAATGTCGCGTGGCCCGCCACGGATTCGATACGCTGCTGGATCCAGCGTTTCTCTTCTGTAGAGGTGATGTGCATGTATTCCGCACCGATGGAGCCGCAGTAGGTTTGCTTGAGCGCGTTAATCAGTTCGCCCAGCTTCATCGTGTCTTTGCCGATGGCAAAGGAACCTACGTTAAAGCTTTCCTGGAAATCGGCCTCGGTCAGATCGTGATACGCCGGATCGAGATCGGCCACACGTTCCTGCTGCCACAGTCCCAGCGGATCGAGATTCGCATGCTGGTGACCGCGGAAGCGATAAGCGTTGATGAGCTGCAGGACTTTAACCTGCTTCGCATTGGTGTCAGGGTCGGAAATCGCAGAAGAGTAACGTGAGGCATCCTTCGCCAGACGGCGGAAATAATCACGTGTTTTGGAGTGGAATTGATCCGGTTTGACTCCCGTGCCAGGCAACTCCTGGAACATGGAACGCCAGTTTGCGTCCACTGAGTCAGGATCGGTTAAGAAGTCTTCATAGAGCTGTTCAATCCAGCTCTGGTTCGCACCAGAAAGGAAAGAAGAGTCCAGCCAGGCTTTCATTGCGCCGTTCTGCATCGTGATCCCTTAAGCATTTTTATGCTTACTTTCGCCGTAGAAACTACCACGCACACCACGTGTACGTGCCGGGGTTCACCTGCGAGCTCTTTTCATTTGGCCCGCGAAGGAACCTTTAGAAACTGTCTAGACTTCAGGGCAGTTTTTAAAGGTTTCTGCAATTTGCCCGGTGGCGCTACGCTTACCGGGCCTACTGTTACGTAGGCCGGATAAGCGCAGCGCCATCCGGCGTTTTTACTTACGCACTGCGCTGCAGCAGCATCGACTTAATATGGCCGATGGCGCGCGTCGGGTTCAGCCCCTTAGGACACACACTGACGCAGTTCATGATGCTATGGCAGCGGAATACGCTGAAAGCGTCACTCAGTCCTTCCAGACGGTTATCGGTTTCGGTGTCGCGGCTATCGATCAGGAAGCGATAGGCAGCCAGCAGACCGGCCGGGCCGATAAACTTGTCCGGGTTCCACCAGAACGACGGGCAGGACGTAGAACAACATGCGCAGAGAATACACTCGTACAGCCCATCGAGTTTTTCACGCTGCTCAGGAGACTGTAAATGCTCGCGAGCCGGTGGATTTTGCCCATTATTCAATAAGTAAGGCTTAATCTTCTCATATTGTGCATAGAATTGCCCCATGTCTACCACCAAATCACGCACGACCGGCAGACCTGGCAGAGGACGGATAACAATTTTCTGACCAGGACGCTGCAACGCTGAAATTGGCGTAATGCAGGCCAGACCATTTTTGCCGTTCATGTTCACACCGTCAGAGCCACAGACCCCTTCACGGCAGGAGCGGCGGAACGACAGCGTTGGATCTTTTTCTTTCAGCTGCATTAAGGCATCCAGCAGCATCATGTCGCGACCTTCTTCCGCTTCCAGGGTGTAATCCTGCATACGCGGAGCGTCGTCTACATCCGGGTTATAACGATAAACTGAGAATTCGAGTTTCATTATCCTGTCTCCGCATTAGTAAGTACGAATCTTCGGCGGGAACGCCGGACGCAGTTTCGGTTCCATGTTCACGCTACGACGCGTCATGGATTCCGACTCTGGCAGATACAGGGAATGGCACAGCCAGTTTTCGTCATCACGATCCGGGAAGTCGAAGCGGCTATGCGCGCCACGGCTTTCGGTACGGAAGTTTGCCGACACCGCAGTGGCGTAAGCGGTTTCCATCAGGTTATCCAGCTCCAGGCACTCTACGCGCTGGGTGTTGAACTCGCTTGAGGTATCGTCCAGACGGGCATTTTTCAGACGCTCGCGGATCGCTTTCAGCTGTTCAAGGCCTTTGGCCATCGCGTCACCTTCGCGGAATACCGAGAAGTTATGCTGCATGCATTCCTGCAGCGCTTTACGGATTTCCACCGGATCTTCGCCGTTACGGTTACCGTTCCAGCGGTTGAGGCGCGCAAGAGAGGCATCAATTTCGTCATCGGTCGCATCGCGCAGTGCGCCCTGCTCGGCAATGGATTCCTGCAGATGCAGACCCACTGCACGACCAAACACCACCAGGTCCAGCAGGGAGTTGCCGCCCAGACGGTTTGCGCCGTGTACGGATACGCAGGCAATTTCGCCTACCGCGAACAGGCCAGGAATAACCACGTCTTCGCCCTGCTCGTTCACGGTCAGCGCCTGACCGGTCACTTTGGTCGGAATACCGCCCATCATGTAGTGGCAGGTCGGGATAACCGGAATCGGCTCTTTCACCGGATCGACGTGTGCGAAGGTGCGGGACAGTTCCAGGATGCCCGGCAGACGGGATTCCAGCACCTCTTTACCCAGATGGTCGAGTTTCAGCTTCGCGTGTGGACCCCATGGGCCGTCACAGCCGCGGCCTTCACGGATTTCGATCATGATGGAACGCGCCACCACGTCACGACCCGCCAGGTCTTTCGCATTCGGGGCATAACGCTCCATGAAGCGCTCGCCGTGCTTGTTCAACAGGTAACCGCCTTCACCACGGCAGCCTTCTGTTACCAGAACGCCTGCACCGGCGATACCGGTCGGGTGGAACTGCCACATTTCCATATCCTGCACCGGCACGCCCGCGCGGATAGCCATACCGACACCGTCACCGGTGTTGATGTGGGCGTTGGTGGTGGACTGATAAATACGGCCTGCGCCGCCGGTCGCCAGCACGGTAGCGCGGGCTTTGAAGTAAACCACTTCACCGGTTTCGATGCACAGCGCGGTACAACCGACGATTGCGCCATCGGCGTTTTTCACCAGATCCAGCGCATACCACTCGGAGAAAATTGTGGTGTGGTTTTTCAGGTTCTGCTGATACAGAGTGTGCAGCAGTGCGTGACCGGTACGGTCAGCCGCTGCCGCAGTACGTGCCGCCTGCTCGCCGCCGAAATCTTTCGACTGGCCGCCAAACGGACGTTGATAGATGGTGCCATTTTCCAGACGGGAGAACGGCAGACCCATGTGGTCCAGCTCCAGAATCGCTTCCGGGCCGGTTTTACACATATATTCGATGGCGTCCTGGTCACCGATGTAATCGGAACCTTTTACCGTGTCGTACATGTGCCATTCCCAGTTATCTTCATGGGTATTACCCAGCGCAACGGTGATACCGCCCTGAGCAGACACGGTGTGCGAACGGGTTGGGAACACTTTAGAGAGCAGCGCACAGGTTTGGCCGCTCTGGGAAATTTGCAGTGCAGCACGCATACCTGCGCCACCCGCACCAATCACTACAGCATCAAATTCTCTGACTGGCAGTTTCATTACACACCCCACACCACAACGAATCCATAAATAACGTAAACCACCAGGGCAACAACAATAACCAGCTGCAGAGGAAGGCGAATCGCCAGTGGTTTAACGTAATCGGTCAACACCTGCCACATGCCAATCCAGGCATGAATAAGGATGGAGAACAGCGCCAGCAGGGTGAACACTTTGGTGAAGGCAGATCCGAAGAACCCGCTCCAGATTTCCCACGTAAGCGTGCCGCTGGTCGCGAAGAAACCGATCATATAGATGATGTAAAGGGTGAGAACGATGGCGGTAGCACGGACCAGGATGAAGTCATGTACGCCGTTGCGTCCTAATGCGGAGGCGTTGCTTACCATACGAGAACTCCTGCGAGAAGTGAAAGCACGACAGTGATCACAAATGAAATGTTAGCGGAGCGTTTCCCGGCTTCGAAAGTCTCTTCCAGGTAGCCAAAGTCCATCAGCATATGGCGAACACCCACCACAACGTGGTACGCCAGCGCGGTCAGAATGCCCCACATGATAAATTTCACGAAGAAGCTGTTCATGATGGCAGAGGCCTGGAGGAATCCTTCAGGAGAAGAGAGGCTGGTTCCCAGTAACCACAGCAGAATACCGACCGCCACAAACGTAATCACACCGGATACACGGTGCAGAATGGACGCTATTGCTGTTACAGGGAACCGGATCGTTTTGAGATCCAGATTGACAGGTCTTTGTTTTTTCACATTTCTTATCATGAATAACGCCCACATGCTGTTCTTATTGTTTCCTTCCTCCGGACTGCGATGCGGGTCAAGCAGCGTTCCTTTTCTATAACTGCGCGTCATGCAAAACATTGCTTCCAAATGCTAAAACGACACGTTACAACGCTGGGTGGCTCGGGATTGCAGGGTGTTCCGGAGACCTGGCGGCAGTATAGGCCGTTCACAAAATCATTACAATTAACCTACATACAGTTTGTCGGGTTTTCTCTGGAACAGTGATCAGAGTCACGATAACAACATCTTTTTAATTTTTAATCATCTGATTTGACAAATGTTAAACAATATTGTTACAAACGTCAGCAGAAAAGGCATATAATGCGCAAAAGTTATGAGGTCTCACTTTCACCTGACAAATAGTTATGTAACAGTGTGATGGTATTGACCGAAGTTATCAGGACAGTTATTAGTGGTATACAGGTTTGAATAATTCGGACTGCAAAAACGCTGATTTGCTGTTGTTTCACTGATATTTCATTCGTTTACCTGCAAGGCGCCATAGCTCTGTACCCTGGTTTGTCCTCGTGAGCTGAGCGGTAAGCCAAATAACAATCTGGTAACGGTGATTAACAGCTGAAAGCAAATCCGGTAAAGCGCAGTCTTAAGCATAAGGCGCTAAGGAGACCGTAAATGGCTGATACAAAGGCAAAGCTCACCCTGGGTGGTGACACTGCTATTGAACTGGATGTGCTAAAAGGCACGCTCGGTCAGGATGTTATTGATATCCGTACGCTGGGTTCCAAAGGAGTTTTCACCTTTGACCCTGGATTTACCTCTACCGCATCTTGCGAATCCAAAATCACCTACATTGACGGTGACGAAGGTATCCTGCTCCATCGCGGCTTCCCCATCGATCAGTTAGCCACCGAATCCAACTATCTGGAAGTGTGCTACATCCTGCTGAACGGCGAAAAACCGACGCAGGCGCAGTACGAGGAATTCAAAACCACCGTGACCCGTCACACCATGATCCATGAGCAGATTACCCGTCTGTTCCATGCGTTCCGTCGTGACTCTCACCCGATGGCGGTGATGTGCGGGATTACCGGTGCGCTGGCGGCGTTCTACCACGACTCCCTTGACGTGAATAACCCACGTCACCGCGATATTGCGGCGTTCCGCCTGCTGTCCAAAATGCCTACCATGGCGGCGATGTGCTACAAATACTCCATCGGCCAGCCGTTTGTGTATCCGCGCAACGACCTCTCCTACGCGGGTAACTTCCTGCGCATGATGTTCTCCACGCCGTGCGAAGAGTACGAAGTGAACCCGGTGCTGGAACGCGCGATGGACCGTATTCTGATCCTGCACGCTGACCACGAACAAAACGCTTCGACCTCCACCGTCCGTACCGCAGGCTCTTCAGGCGCGAACCCGTTCGCCTGTATCGCTGCGGGCATCGCCTCCCTGTGGGGACCGGCGCACGGCGGCGCGAACGAAGCGGCGCTGAAGATGCTGGAAGAGATCAGCACCGTTGAGCACATTCCTGAGTTCGTGCGTCGCGCGAAAGACAAGAATGACTCCTTCCGCCTGATGGGCTTCGGTCACCGTGTTTACAAAAACTACGACCCGCGCGCGACCGTCATGCGTGAGACCTGCCATGAAGTGCTGAAAGAGCTGGGTACCAAAGATGACCTGCTGGAAGTGGCGATGGAGCTGGAACACATCGCGCTGAACGACCCGTACTTCATCGAGAAGAAACTCTACCCGAACGTCGATTTCTACTCTGGCATTATTCTGAAAGCGATGGGTATTCCGTCTTCCATGTTCACCGTAATCTTCGCCATGGCCCGTACCGTAGGCTGGATTGCGCACTGGAACGAAATGCACAGCGAAGGCATGAAAATCGCCCGTCCTCGTCAGCTGTATACCGGCTACGAGCAGCGTGATTTTAAGTCTGATATTAAGCGCTAATAAACACGCCCGGCGGCGCTTCGCTTGCCGGGCCTACAAGTGCGAAATGTAGGCCGGGTAAGGCGTAGCCGCCACCCGGCTTTTTTACGTCTGGCACTCGGGACACCAGTAAAACGGTCGTGAAGAGAGCGTGGTTCTCTCAATAATGCCACCACACCTTTCGCACTTTTTCCCCGCCCGATGAAACACCTTAAAGCGGAACAGCGCCCCGTGATGCGTGTTGTCATCCACCACGCCGCGCGTGTTGTACGACAGTCGCGGAATATCCAGTAGCGCGTGGGATAACGCCTCCAGCTGTTCATCGCTTAACTGAGACGCTTTATGCTGCGCCGCCAGCCCCACTTCCCACAGAATTTCCACCCGCAAATAGTTACCTAGCCCTGCCAGGAACGCCTGATCGAGCAATAACCCGGAAAATTGCCGGTTGCGGAATTTGGGGGATAACAAGCGGGTTTTAACATCGTTTGCCGTCAGGCGCATGTCCAGCACGTCCGGCCCGACCCGCTGTAAGAACGGGTGAGTGAGCAGTTGCTCCGGCGTTAACATTTCGATATCCGACGCGCTGTAAAGCAGGATTGCCTTATCCGCCGTTTGCAGCCTGACGCGCAGTACGCGGGTGGTTTGCGGCTGCTCATCCGCCTCCACCACGCGCCAGACGCCGTACAGCTGGTTATGGCTATATAACGTCAGGTTATGGGAAAAGTGCGTAAGCAAGGCCTTGCCGCGCGTTTCAATATGGGTCACCGTCTGCCCCACCAGCTGTGATTCAAACGGTTTAAGCTGAGGAAAAGCAAACCACACATTCGTCAACGGTTTGCCCTTTATCGCCGCCTCCAGGCTATCCGCCGCGCGGCGGATCTCCGGACCTTCTGGCATGTTATTGTCCTTTCATGATTATTCTGCGCTGACCAGAATGCCCTCTTCAGAGAACGCCGCCCGTAAGCGGCGCGCGAACTGGAGCGCATGCTCGCCGTCGCCGTGTAAACACACCGTATCGGCCTGAACGTTGGCTAATGTTCCGTCCACGGCGGTCACCCGCCCGGCGCACACCATCTCCAGCGTCTGCGCCAGCGCTTTACCTTCATCGGTTATCAGCGCCCCGGCCTGCGTGCGCGGGACCAGACTGCCATCGGGCTGATAGCCGCGGTCGGCAAAGACTTCCTGACGCGTAGTCAGCCCCAGCCGCTTCCCGGCGCGAATCAGCTCGCTACCGGCCAAACCTACAAGGATAAGCTGCGGATTACTGTCCCGCACCGCGCGGGCAATCGCCTCCGCCAGCGCCGGATCTTTCGCCGCCTGATTGTAGAGCATGCCGTGCGGCTTTACGTGGCACATCACACCGTTCTCCGCACGCACCATCGCCTCCAGCGCGCCGATCTGGTAGAGCACCTGAGCGTAGACCGTCTCCGGCGGGAGATCCATCGCCGTGCGGCCAAAGTTTTCCCGATCGGGGAAGCTGGGATGTGCGCCAATCGCCACGCCGTTTTTGATGGCATTACGCACGCTCTCCAGCATGGTTTGCGCATCGCCCGCGTGAAAGCCACAGGCGATGTTGACCGAGGTGACCAGCGTCATCAGCGCCGCATCGGCGCTGCCGCCCTCTCCCAGATCGGCGTTTAAATCAATCTTTACCATCAAGCCTCCACGCCAGCTGTTCGAGATAACGCTGCTGATCCTGCCGCGCCTTGAGCGCCTCCTCCAGCGAACACTGCACGAAGTGAATCGGCTGCCCGAGAGGGATTTGCGCCAGATGGTAGCGATCGGCTTCAATGATGCAGGCAATTCGCGGGTATCCGCCCGTGGTTTGCGCATCGTTCATTAACACGATGGGCTGACCGTTGCCCGGCACCTGAATGACCCCCGGCAATAACCCATGGGAGAGCAGTTCCCGGTCCGTCGTGCGGGTCAGCGGCTGCCCCTGCAGGCGGTAACCCATACGGTTGCTCTGCGGGCTGAGCTTCCACGGCGAGCGCCAGAAGGACTCTTTGGAAGCCTCGTCAAACTCGTGATATTCCGGCCCCGGTAAGGCGCGGATCTGGTTTCCCCACAGCAGCTGCTTTACGCCCTGCGTGGTCGAGAAATGGCGCGCGGAGGGCTTGATTGCCAGCCGGTCGCCGTCGCGCAGCAGACGCCCTTCATGCCCGCCGATGCCCGCCTTCTGATCGGTACTGGATGAGCCCAGCACCTCCGGCACGTCAATGCCGCCAGCCACCGCGAGATAGCTACGCACACCGTGTAGCGGTCGCTTGAGCGTCAGACGCTGTCCGGCTTTCGCCCGCAGCCGCCAGCCGGTCCACACCGCTTTACCATCCAGCGTGGCCTCACAGCCTGCGCCGGTTAAGGCAAACCAGGTCTCCTGGCCAAACTCAATCACACACTGGCCGAGCGTAATTTCGAGCGCGGCCGTACTGCCGGGGTTGCCCACCAGCACGTTAGCAATCTCCAGTGCAGGCCTGTCCAGCGCACCACAATAGCTCACGCCGGACTGACGCAGGCCAAAGCGGCCTGCATCCTGCACAGAGGTGTAAAGCCCTGCGCGAATAAGCGTTAACATACCCCCTCCTTTTGCGGGATAAAGCGAAGGGTATCGCCGGGACGCAGGAGTATGGGCGTCTCCCGTCCAGGTTCAAATAACGGCGTAGCCGTGTGCCCAATAAGCTGCCAGCCGCCAGGCGATGCCAGCGGATAAACGCCGGTTTGCTCGCCGCCGATAGCCACCGTCCCCGCCGGTACGCTCAGGCGCGGTTCGGCACGACGCGGCGTATGCAGCTGAGGAGACAATCCGCCCAGATACGGGAAGCCGGGCTGAAATCCCAGGAACCAGACCACGTAGTTAACCGAACTGTGCAACTCAACCACCTGCTTTTCTGTTAATCCGCAGTGCGCTGCCACAACGCCAAGATCCGGCCCCCCTGTGCCGCCATAGACGACCGGGATCTCAATGGCACGCGATTCCGGCTCCAGCGCTTCGCTCTCTTCCCACCAGCGCTGCAGGCGTTCGATGGCATCCAGTGCTTTCGTGTGCGGGTTGCGCAGCACGACGGTGATATTGTTCATGCCCGGAATGGTTTCAACCACTTCAGGTATATCGGCCAGACGCTGCGTCAGCCGCCAGATACGCTTTTGCGTGGCAAGCGTGACCGGAGGTTCAAGCTCCAGTACGACGGCGGTTTCACCCAAAAGATAACAACGCGCTCTCTGCACTCGGGCACCTCTCATCAGGCCGGATTGGGGATATCAATAAAGGTCATATCCAGATCGGTATTTTCCGTCAGCCACTCGCTGAGGGCGCGAATGCCGCCTCGTTCGGTTGCATGGTGACCTGCCGCGTAAAAATGGAGCCCCTGCTCGCGGGCGGAGTGAACCGTCTGCTCAGACACTTCCCCGGTGATAAAGGCATCGACGCCGAAACGCGCGGCGCTATCGATAAAGCCCTGCCCGCCCCCGGTGCACCAGGCTACACGCTTCACGGTATCTGGCCCCGTGTCGCCACACCACAGCGGACGACGTCCGAGGCGCGCTTCGATCCACGACGCCAGCTCGAGACCCGGAACAGGCATAGCCAGTTCGCCCCACGGCACCAGCGGTTCGATTTCCCCCATCACGGTAATACCCAGCAATTGCGCTAACTGCACGTTGTTACCCAGTTCCGGGTGCGCATCCAGCGGCAGGTGATAACCGTACAGGTTGATGTCATTTGCCAGCAATGTTTTCAGGCGGTTGCGCTTCATGCCGCGAATAATGGGGGATTCGTTCTTCCAGAAATAACCGTGGTGAACGATGACCGCATCGGCTTCCTGACGCACGGCTTCATCCAGCAGCGCCTGGCTTGCCGTCACGCCGGTGATAATTTTCTGCACCGTTTCGCGTCCTTCCACCTGCAGGCCGTTCGGGCCGTAGTCGCTGAAGGAGGCGCTGTTCAGTTTTTCGTTAATCAGGCTTTCCAGTTCGCTGTTTTTCATCATCACTCTCTCATACTTTGCGCGCGGCTTCGTACGCCGCCAGCGTGGCGACGCGTGCCTGTTTGTGGTCGACAACCGGACGGGGATAATCGAGCTTTACGCCCTGTTTATCCGCCCATGCCCATGGGTCGTGGATCGCTTTCGCGGGGACAACGTTAAGTTCAGGTACCCACTGGCGGATAAACTCGCCGTCCGCATCAAATTTTTGTCCCTGCGTCGTCGGATTAAAAATCCGAAAATAGGGCGCCGCATCGGTGCCGGTGGAGGCCGCCCACTGCCAGCCACCGTTATTCGCCGCGAGATCGCCATCGATCAGCTGAGAAATAAAATAGCGCTCTCCGATACGCCAGTCGATAAGCAGATCTTTCACCAGAAAGCTGGCGGTAATCATCCGCAGGCGGTTGTGCATCCATCCGGTTTCATTGAGCTGACGCATGGCGGCATCGACAATGGGGAAACCCGTCTGTCCGGATTGCCAGGCTCTGAGCTGCTTATCATTCGACTGCCACCTTACATTATCAGTCCATTTAATGAATGGGCGATGTTTACATAAATCAGGGTGATACGTCATCAGGTGGCGATAGAACTCGCGCCAGATAAGTTCATTGAGCCAGACAGCCCCTGCGCCACCGTCCAGCGCCTGCGGCTGTTCTGCCAGCAGGCGATGCAAACACTGGCGGGGAGAGATCGCACCCAGCGCGAGACAGGCCGACAGACGGCTGGTGCCTTCAACGGCGGGGAAATCCCGACGCGCTTCGTAATCAGCCGCATTCTGTTTACAGAACTGCCGGAGTTGGGCAATAGCCGCTTTCTCATCGGCGGGAAACAGCGTTTCATCAAACGCCTGCTGAGGGTAATCAAACGTCAGCTCTGGCAAATCCGTCACGGGCTCGCCCCGCGCGGCAGGCGCGGCAACGCACTCCGGCAGCGCCTCCTTCAGGCGTTTGATAAAGGCGTTTTTAAACGGCGTAAAAACTTTATACATCTCGTGGTTGCCGGTCATCACGCTGCCCGGTGCCAGCATCACGCTGTCGTCAAACCCTTCACAGACGACCCCTTCCAGCACGTTCTCCAGCTGACGATCCCGCTGCTGCTCGTTGAATTCATACTGGTAGTTATAAAAAAGATGCCTGACGTCATACTGCTTACAGATCTCCTGCAGCGTCTGGAGCTGCGCAGCAAAATCACTCACCTCTTTATAGAGAAGCGGTATGCCTTTTCCGGCAAGCGAGTGCTGCAGATCGTTCAGATACGCCCGGAGCAAGGCCGCCTGTCGGGGGGCCATATCGTGCTGCCGCCACTGCTCGGGCGTAGCCATAAACAGTGCCAGTACGTTAGCGTCTTTGGCGCGGCAGGCTGCCGCAAGGGCGATATTGTCATGTACGCGCAGGTCCGCGCGAAACCAAACCAGATGGGTGGGCATAAAACTCCAGGCAATTGTCCATTATGTCCGTAAGGGCATGCCGTAAAAGGAAAAAGCATGCATTGAACTACTTTGCCATGAAGTGTAGACGGGATGAAATAAAAAAGGCCGCCCGAGGCGGCCTTAACGCTACTTGTCCTGCGCTATCGTGGTAAATGCAATAAACGCGGTCGGCTCATCACTTTTCACAACGAGTACGCTGGCGACAATGAACGCGATGCAAAAATAGCGTTTCATTATGCGGTCCCTGCAGCTAACCGCTCCACCGTTCACCACCGGTGATAAGTCGGTGGACACAAGCCCGGGTAGGCGGGCTGCTTTACGGATGTGAATACACCTTTCCCAGGACCGATGCCCATTTGCGAGATGGCGGAAAGGGACGCAGCATCATAATTAACATCCGCTGGAAAGGTAAGATACTCAAATAAAATTAGGATTTTATAAAGGCTTCGAGGGATTGCCATCTGCTTGCAGGAGGGTATGATAAAAATCCCGGGTAGGGGCTGCAAGACCACCCAACGGACCGCGAATCCCGAGGGACAAAAAAACCGCCACATTGCTGTAGGCGGTTTTTTTATTGCTGTGTGTAGTCTTCGTATCAGTAGAAATCGCAGGTCGCTTTCTCGGCCTGATCCATCCACACCGGCTTCTCGCTGGTTTTCGCCCAGACGCGGTGCAGATAGCTATAAAAACGTGCACGATCTTTCCAGAACAGCATTACCGGCAGTGCCAGCACGCCAGCCACTACGGCGAAAGTGCGACGCATGAAAATGATATGAGCCGGAAACTCTTTATAAAGATCCATATTTTTCTCCCCTATAGTTGGCCGGAAACGTCATCCGGAAAATTCAAAATCTGTGACCTGGCTAAAATAATATCGCTTTGTTTGTAATTTTACTACTCATCCGACCACTTATTTTTATCCATTTAGTGAATATTTACATTCACACCGTAATTAAGTTACAAAAAAGTTAACGATTTACTTATCAATAGTTAAATTATGGGTATCTCCATTTTTATACTTTTTTTACACCCTCCCGCCTGATTTTTGCGAAATCTTTGCGCCGTAAATCCTACCTTTAGCACAAATACAAATGTCACCCGGAGGTGGATTGTGAGTGCAGGTTTGATTGCCGGCATTGTGCTGGTGTTCCTGTTATTGGGTTATCTGGTCTACGCCCTGATTAATGCGGAGGCCTTCTGATGGCTGCTCAGGCGTTTTTGCTTATCGCCAGCTTTTTACTGGTGTTGTTCGTACTGGCAAGGCCATTGGGAACAGGACTGGCACGGCTGATCAACAACGTCCCCTTGCCCGGCACGGGAAGCGTTGAAAAAGGGATTTGGCGCGTACTGGGAATAGACGATCGGGAGATGAACTGGCGTCAGTATCTGATGGCCATTTTGCTGCTAAACATCGTCGGGCTGGTTGTTCTCTTCGCCATGCTGATGCTGCAGGGGAGCCTGCCGCTTAATCCGCAGCAGCTGCCGGGCCTGTCCTGGCATCTGGCGTTGAACACAGCGATAAGCTTTGTAACCAACACGAACTGGCAATCCTATGCCGGTGAAACCACGCTCAGCTATTTCAGTCAGATGGCTGGCTTAACCGTGCAAAACTTCCTCTCTGCGGCAAGCGGGATAGCGGTGATCTTCGCCCTGACGCGTGCATTTGCCCGTCAGAACATTGGCACGTTGGGCAATGCCTGGGTCGATCTGACGCGCATAACCCTGTGGGTGCTGGTGCCTGTGGCACTGTTGATTGCGCTGTTCTTTATCCAGCAAGGATCCCTGCAAAACGTGCTGCCTTATGCCCCATATACCTCACTGGAAGGCGCAAAAGAACTCCTGCCTATGGGGCCAGTGGCCTCGCAGGAAGCGATTAAAATGCTTGGCACTAACGGCGGCGGGTTCTTCAATGCCAACTCATCGCATCCCTTTGAAAACCCAACGGCGCTGACCAACATGGTGCAAATGCTGGCGATCTTCCTGATCCCCGCCGCGCTGTGTTTTGCCTTTGGCGATGTGGTTAACGATCGCCGTCAGGGGCGCACCCTGCTGTGGGCAATGTCGCTAATCTTCGTGGTTTGCGTGGCGCTGGTGATGTGGGCCGAATGGAACGGTAACAGCCACTTCATGCAGTTGGGCGCCAACAGCAACATCAATATGGAAGGCAAAGAGAGCCGCTTTGGCATTCTCGCCAGCAGCCTGTATGCGATGGTCACCACGGCGGCGTCGTGCGGGGCGGTTAACGCCATGCACGACTCCTTTACCGCACTCGGCGGCATGATCCCAATGTGGCTTATGCAAATTGGCGAAGTGGTCTTTGGGGGCGTCGGCTCCGGGCTGTACGGCATGCTGCTGTTCGTTCTCCTCGCCGTATTCATCGCCGGTTTGATGATTGGCCGTACTCCGGAATATCTGGGAAAAAAAATCGACGTCCGCGAGATGAAATTAACCGCCCTGGCGATTCTGGTCACCCCTGCCCTCGTTCTGATCGGCACCGCGCTGGCGCTGATGACCGACGCCGGACGCAGCGGCATCTTCAATCCAGGTATTCACGGATTTAGCGAAGTGCTTTATGCCGTCTCGTCTGCCGCCAACAACAACGGCAGCGCCTTTGCAGGCTTAAGCGCTAACTCACCGTTCTGGAACTGTCTGCTGGCGTTTTGCATGTTCGTGGGGCGTTTCGGCGTGATTGTGCCAGTGATGGCGATCGCGGGAGCGCTGGTGAGCAAAAAAATCCAACCGACCACCACCGGTACGTTACCGACACACGGCGCGCTGTTTATCGGCCTGCTGATTGGCACCGTACTGCTGGTCGGTGCCCTGACCTTTATCCCCGCCCTCGCGTTAGGCCCGGTCGCGGAAACCCTCTCTTTACGCTGATTTTGCGGAGAATTTGTCATGAGTCGTAAACAACTGGCCCTGCTCGAACCGACGTTAGTTCGTCAGGCCCTCATGGATGCGGTGAAAAAACTGAGCCCACGCGTGCAGTGGCACAACCCGGTGATGTTTATCGTCTGGATAGGGAGTTTACTCACCACCGCGCTGGCAGTTGCGATGGGTACGGGGCATCTTCCGGGTAATGCACTCTTTACCGGTGCCATCAGCCTGTGGCTGTGGTTTACCGTGCTGTTTGCCAACTTCGCAGAGGCGCTGGCGGAAGGGCGCAGTAAAGCACAGGCTAACAGCCTGAAAGGGGTCAAAAAAACCGCCTTCGCGCGCAAATTACGTGAACCTAAACACGGAGCGCAGATGGACCACGTTCCGGCAGATGAACTGCGTAAAGGCGACGTGGTGCTGGTCGAGGCCGGTGACATCATCCCGTGCGACGGGGAAGTCATTGAAGGCGGCGCATCGGTGGACGAAAGCGCCATCACCGGGGAATCCGCGCCGGTTATTCGTGAGTCTGGCGGTGACTTCGCCTCAGTCACGGGCGGGACGCGCATTCTCTCCGACTGGCTGGTGATCCAGTGCAGCGTTAACCCGGGCGAAACATTCCTTGACCGGATGATCGCCATGGTGGAGGGCGCGCAGCGTCGCAAAACGCCGAACGAGATTGCCCTGACCATTCTGCTGGTCGCCCTGACTATCGTTTTCCTGCTGGCAACCGCGACGCTGTGGCCGTTCTCCGCCTATGGCGGCACGGCGGTCAGCATCACCGTACTGGTGGCGCTGCTGGTATGTCTGATCCCAACCACCATTGGCGGATTGCTGTCCGCTATCGGTGTCGCCGGGATGAGCCGTATGCTGGGCGCGAACGTCATCGCCACCAGCGGACGCGCCGTTGAAGCCGCCGGAGACGTCGACGTACTGCTGCTGGATAAAACCGGGACCATCACCCTCGGCAACCGCCAGGCCTCTGATTTCTTGCCCGCGCCGGGCGTGGATGAAAAAACGCTCGCGGATGCCGCACAGCTCTCCTCTCTGGCCGATGAAACGCCGGAAGGTCGCAGCATCGTGATTCTGGCTAAGCAGCGTTTCAATCTGCGCCAGCGTGACGTGCAAAGCCTGCATGCCACTTTCGTCCCCTTCACCGCGCAGACCCGCATGAGTGGGATTAACATTCAGGACCGAATGATACGTAAAGGCTCCGTTGACGCCATCCGTCGCCATATCGAAGCCAACAACGGCCACTTCCCGCCTGAAGTAGACAAACTGGTCGAAAGCGTTGCCCGACAGGGGGCCACGCCGCTGGTGGTGGCGGAAGGCTCGAACGTGCTGGGCGTGATTGCCCTGAAGGATATCGTTAAGGGCGGCATCAAGGAGCGTTTTGCTCAACTGCGCAAAATGGGCATCAAAACGGTGATGATCACCGGGGATAACCGTCTTACCGCAGCCGCCATTGCCGCCGAAGCGGGCGTGGATGATTTTCTTTCTGAAGCGACGCCGGAAGCGAAGCTGGCGCTGATCCGCCAGTATCAGGCTGAAGGCCGTCTGGTCGCGATGACCGGGGACGGCACCAACGATGCCCCTGCCCTGGCGCAGGCCGACGTGGCGGTGGCGATGAACTCCGGCACGCAGGCGGCAAAAGAGGCGGGCAACATGGTTGACCTCGACTCTAACCCGACCAAGCTGATTGAGGTAGTGCACATCGGTAAACAGATGCTGATGACGCGTGGTTCACTGACCACGTTCAGCATCGCCAACGACGTGGCGAAGTATTTCGCCATCATTCCGGCGGCGTTTGCGGCAACCTATCCACAGTTGAATGCGCTGAACGTGATGCACCTGCACTCCCCGGCATCGGCCATTCTCAGTGCGGTTATCTTTAACGCCCTGATCATTGTCTTTCTTATTCCGCTGGCGCTGAAAGGGGTGAGCTATAAGCCGCTGACGGCGGCCGCCATGCTTCGCCGCAACCTGTGGATTTACGGTCTGGGCGGGCTGGTTGTGCCCTTTATTGGTATTAAGGTTATCGACGTGCTCCTGACGCTGTTCGGGCTGGTCTAAAAGGTGAATCAAATGACGATGTTACGTCCCGCTATACTGTTATTTATTCTGCTGTCTCTTATTACCGGCGGGCTTTACCCGCTGGTGACCACCGCGCTGGGTCAGTGGTGGTTCCAGGACCAGGCTAACGGCTCACAGATTATCCAGAACGGAGAATCCCGCGGTTCACGCCTGATTGGTCAGAACTTTACGGACGCTCGCTACTTCCAGGGCCGCCCTTCCGCCACCGCGGAAAGCCCGTATAATCCGATGGCATCAGGCGGCAGTAACCTGGCGGGCAGCAACCCGGAGCTGGATAAAGCCGTTGCAGAACGCGTTGCCGCCCTGCGCGCCGCCAACCCGCAGGCCAGCCGTGAAGTCCCTGTTGAACTGGTCACCGCCTCTGCCAGCGGGCTGGACTACAGCCTGACGCCACAGGCTGTGGCATGGCAAATTCCGCGCGTGGCTGCGGCCCGTCAGTTAACCATTGAGCAGGTGAGCCAGCTGGTCGCTGAGCATACGCAAAAGCCGCTGGTCAGCTTCATCGGCATGCCGGTAGTGAATATTGTTGAGCTGAATCTGGCGCTGGACGCGCTAAGGAAAAACTAAATGACCGACGAGCCCATGCGCCCGGATCCGGACAGGCTGCTAGAACAGACGGCTGAAGCCCATCGCGGCAAATTGAAAATTTTCTTTGGCGCCTGCGCAGGCGTCGGGAAAACCTTCGCCATGCTGACGGA
This sequence comes from Enterobacter sp. JMULE2, assembly GCF_013337145.1. Classification (NCBI taxonomy): domain Bacteria; kingdom Pseudomonadati; phylum Pseudomonadota; class Gammaproteobacteria; order Enterobacterales; family Enterobacteriaceae; genus Enterobacter; species Enterobacter sp. JMULE2. The sequence goes on along the minus strand of NZ_SGWD01000014.1, from coordinate 245,895 downwards.
AGCCCAGCGGCTTCGGGCGCAGGGGCTCGATATTCTCATCGGCGTGGTGGAAACCCATGGCCGTAAAGAGACCGCGGCGCTGTTGAAAGGACTTGCCACACAGCCGCCACGACGTATAAGCCATCGTGGACGGCTGGTCACGGAGTTCGATCTCGATGCCGCCCTCGCCCGCCGTCCTGCACTTATCCTGATGGACGAACTGGCACACAGCAATGCGCCAGGCTCGCGTCATCCGAAACGCTGGCAGGACGTGGAAGAGTTGCTGGAAGCCGGCATCGACGTGTTCACCACCGTTAACGTCCAGCATCTGGAGAGCCTGAACGACGTGGTGAGCGGCGTTACCGGCATTCAGGTGCGAGAGACAGTGCCCGATCCCTTCTTTGACTCCGCCGATGAGGTGGTGCTGGTCGATCTGCCGCCGGACGACCTGCGCCAGCGCCTGCACGAGGGCAAAGTCTACATTGCCGGTCAGGCCGAACGCGCCATCGAACATTTCTTCCGCAAAGGCAACCTGATTGCCCTGCGCGAGCTGGCCCTGCGCCGTACCGCCGACCGCGTTGACGACCAGATGCGCGCCTGGCGCGACCTGCAGGGGCAAGAACGCGTCTGGCACACCCGCGACGCCATTCTGCTGTGCATCGGGCACGGTAGCGGCAATGAGAAACTGATCCGCACCGCCGCGCGGCTTGCAGCGAAATTTGGCAGCGTCTGGCATGCGGTGTATGTCGAAACGCCGCAGCTGCATGCTCTGCCCGAACATCAGCGGCGCGCCATCCTCAGCTCGCTGCGGCTGGCGCAGGAGCTGGGTGCCGAAACCGCCACCCTTTCCGATCCTCAGGAAGATAAAGCCATCCTGCGCTACGCGCGCGAGCATAACCTCGGAAAAATTGTCATTGGTCGTCGCCAGCACCGCCGCTGGTTCAGCCGTGAATCCTTCGCCGATAAGCTGGCCCCGCCGCGCGCCGGACCTGGATCTGGTGATCGTGGCGCTGGATGACAAGCCCACGCCCCTGCCCAACCGTGCGCCGGATGCCCGCGCCTTTGGTGATAAATGGCGGATCCAGATCCGCGGTTGCCTTGTCGCCGTCGTGCTCTGCGCCCTGATTACCGTGATTGCCAGCCAGTGGCTGATCGCCTTCGACGCCGCCAACCTGGTGATGATTTACCTGCTCGGCGTGGTGGTGGTGGCGCTCTTCTACGGACGCTGGCCGTCCGTGCTGGCGACGGTCATCAACGTTGTCAGCTTCGATCTTTTCTTCATTGCCCCGCGCGGAACGCTTGCCGTGTCCGACGTGCAGTACATTCTCACCTTTGGCGTGATGCTCACCGTCGGGCTGGTGATTGGTAATCTGACGGCGGGCGTTCGCTATCAGGCGCGTATTGCACGCTATCGCGAGCAGCGTACGCGCCATCTCTATGAGATGTCCAAATCGCTGGCAGTCGGCCGCACGCCGCTGGATATTGTCCAGACCAGCGAGCAATTTATTCGCTCTACGTTTAACGCCAGTAATCTTATCTTGCTCCCGGACGAGCATGGCACCCTTCGTCCTCTCACCTCAGCCTCCGGCATGACGCCCTGGGATGAAGCCATTGCGCGCTGGAGTTTTGATAAAGGGCTGCCCGCAGGCGCAGGAACGGACACTCTGCCAGGCGTGCCTTATCAGATCCTGCCGCTACGCAGTGCGGATAAAAATCAGGGGCTGGTTATCGTTGAGCCGACCAATCTGCGCCAGCTGATGATCCCCGAACAGCAACGTTTGCTGGAAACCTTCACCCTGCTGGTCGCCAGCGCGCTCGAACGGCTGGCACTCACCGCCAGCGAAGAGCAGGCGCGGCTGGCAAGCGAGCGCGAAAGCATCCGAAATTCATTACTGGCGGCGCTCTCTCACGATCTACGCACCCCTCTCACCGTCCTGTTTGGTCAGTCTGAGATCCTGACGCTGGACCTGGCTGCAGAAGGCTCAAAACATGCGATGCAGGCCAGCGAAATCCGCCAGCATGTGCTAAATACCACGCGGCTGGTGAATAACCTGCTGGATATGGCGCGCATTCAGTCTGGCGGGTTTAACCTCAAAAAAGAGTGGCTCACGCTGGAAGAGGTCGTCGGGAGCGCGCTGAAAATGCTGGAGCCCGGCCTGGGCGGCCGCCATATCGCATTGAACATGCCTGAACCGCTGACGCTAATTCACGTTGATGGCCCCCTGTTCGAGCGTGTGCTGATTAACCTGCTCGAAAATGCCGCTAAATATGCGGGGGCGAAAGCACAGATTGGCATTAATGCCACGGTGAACACACAAACGCTGCAGCTGGAAGTCTGGGATACCGGGCCGGGTATTCCGGTCGGGCAGGAAAAGGCCATTTTCGAAAAATTTTCGCGCGGTAATAAGGAATCCGCGATCCCCGGCGTTGGTCTGGGTCTCGCTATTTGCGAAGCGATTATTGACGTGCATGGCGGCACCATTTCGGCAGAGCACCGTCCGGAAGGCGGCGCACATTTTTGTGTTACACTTCCACTTGATACCCCACCAGAACTTGATGAATTACCAGAGGATTTGTGATTAACGTCCTGATTGTCGAAGATGAGCTCGCCATAAGCCGTTTTCTGCGTACCGCGCTGGAAGCCGACGGCCTGCGCGTTCATGAGGCCGGTACGCTTCAACGGGGGTTAATTGAGGCCGCGACGCGCAAGCCGGACCTGACGATCCTCGATTTGGGGCTACCGGATGGGGATGGCATCGATTTTATCCGAGAGGTTCGTCAGTGGAGCCAAATGCCGATTCTGGTGCTTTCTGCGCGAACGGAAGAAGCGGATAAAATCGCCGCGCTGGATGCAGGTGCAGACGACTATCTTATCAAGCCCTTTGGCATTGGTGAGTTGCAGGCCCGGCTTCGCGTCGCATTGCGTCGTCATAGTGCAACGACGCCTTCCGACCCGGTGTATACCTTCGGTGACATTCAGGTCGATCTTGCCGCTCGACGCATCACCCGGGCAGAAGAAGAGATCCACCTCACGCCTATCGAGTTCCGTCTGCTTGCCGTTTTGCTCAACAATCATGGCAAGGTGCTGACTCAGCGCCAGCTGTTAAGCCAAGTCTGGGGGCCCAATGCCGTCGAGCATAGTCACTATTTACGCATTTATATGGGACACCTTCGTCAAAAACTTGAAGTTGACCCCGCGCGCCCTCGCCATTTATTAACTGAAACCGGTATCGGTTATCGTTTTATGATTTGAATAATTATTCAAATTAATTTCAAATAAAGAAAACCACCTTCCAAAATAGCCGTAAAAATAATCCAACCGTTATTTTACGGATTATTTCCGTCCAATAAAAACACTAAACAAACACAGTATTAACACATCATCAACAAAACAGCATTTTGATCTGCGTTATTCATCAAAAACGACTAATTATTTGTGAAATGATCGGTTAACGGTGATCTCCTTCACAGTTAATCGCCATTTCCTGGATAAAATGACCATGCTTTCAATTACTGAAAGGAAAATGAAACATGGAAAACAACAATCGTTTAATGCCCCATATAAGGCGGACAACACATATCATGATGTTTGCCCACCGAAACTGCTTTGACTTTCATCTCTTTAATGCCCGGTAGTCCTTCGACTTCTGGCGCACTCGCTTACAGGCCGTCCTAAAACACCTTACTTTACAGGCTATTGCCTGTAATCTCGTGCGCTCACTCATCTTGATTCAGACTCATCCGCACCGGGCGGACTGAATTTCAATCATCAAAAAAGCAATTTACTGATTTTAATCAGCGGTCACCCTTTGCTTTTTTTTCCGGTAAATTATCGATTTCTTTCTTGCCAGAAATCGAGGGACACTTATTACCTAAAATAAAGAGAGAAAGATGAAAAATTTAAAAATCGCAGCCAGCCGTGCATGTCCGGATTGCTTTACTACCCAGCGTGAACTGGTGGATGTCCGCGCTTCTGATTATATTGATGTTGCCGCCATTGTTCTGGCAGTCACGGATATTGCCAGCGGTACTCTGGACGAAATAGAAGCCACCGGTTTTGGCATTCCTGTTTTTGTCGCGACGCACAAAGAAGAATTCATTCCGGCAGACTATTTATCGCGCATTCATGGCGTATTTGAGTATTCAGACACCAGCAACGATTTTTATGGACGCCAGCTGGAAGCGGCTGCACTGAAGTACGAAACCCAGCTTCGTCCACCGTTCTTCCGCGCCCTGGTCGATTACGTTAAACAGGGCAACAGCGCGTTCGACTGCCCGGGGCATCAGGGAGGACAGTTCTTCCGCCGTCATCCAGCCGGTAATCAGTTTGTCGACTTCTTTGGTGAGACGCTTTTCCGCTCCGATCTGTGTAATGCTGACGTCGCAATGGGCGATCTGCTCATTCATGAAGGCGCGCCGTGCATCGCCCAACAGCATGCGGCAAAAGTCTTTAATGCCGATAAGACCTACTTCGTGCTGAATGGCACCTCGTCATCCAACAAAGTGGTGCTAAACGCCCTGCTCACGCCGGGCGACCTGGTGCTGTTCGACCGTAACAACCACAAATCTAACCATCACGGTGCCCTCCTCCAGGCTGGCGCAACGCCGGTCTATCTGGAAACCGCGCGCAACCCGTACGGCTTTATTGGCGGCATTGACGCCCACTGCTTTGAAGAAAATTATCTACGCGAGCTGGTGGCAGAGGTGGCGCCTGGCCGTGCACGCGATGCGCGTCCGTTCCGTCTGGCGGTGATCCAGCTGGGTACCTACGATGGCACCATCTATAACGCCCGTCAGGTGGTGGATAAGATTGGGCACCTGTGTGATTACATCCTGTTTGACTCTGCCTGGGTGGGCTACGAGCAGTTTATTCCGATGATGGCCGACTGCTCTCCGCTGCTGCTTGAGCTGAACGAAAACGATCCGGGGATCCTGGTCACCCAGTCAGTGCATAAACAGCAGGCCGGCTTCTCGCAGACTTCGCAAATCCATAAGAAAGACAGCCATATCAAAGGCCAACAGCGCTATGTCCCGCACAAGCGCCTGAATAATGCCTTTATGATGCACGCCTCCACCAGCCCGTTTTATCCGCTGTTCGCTGCGCTGGACATTAACGCCCGTATGCATGAGGGCCAGAGCGGCCGCAACATGTGGATGGACTGCGTGGTGAACGGTATCGAAGCGCGCAAGCTGATCCTGGAGAACTGTCAGTATCTGCGCCCGTTCGTGCCGGAAACGGTGGATGGCCGTCCGTGGGAAAGCTGGGACACGGCGGACATTGCGACCGATCTGCGCTTCTTCCACTTCGTGCCGGGTGAACGCTGGCACGCCTTTGAAGGCTACGCTGAGCACCAGTATTTTATCGACCCATGCAAGCTGCTGCTAACCACGCCGGGCATCAACGCCCGCACCGGGGAATATGAGGACTTCGGCGTGCCCGCCACTATCCTCGCCAACTTCCTGCGTGAAAACGGCATCGTGCCGGAGAAATGCGATCTCAACTCGATCCTGTTCCTGCTCACGCCTGCGGAGGACATGGGAAAACTGCAGCAGCTGGTTGCTCAACTGGTGCGCTTCGAAAAACTGCTCGAGAGCGATGTACCGCTGAAAGAAGTTCTGCCTTCTCTCTACAAACAGCATCCGGAGCGTTACGCCGGTTACACTCTGCGCCAGATCTGCCAGGAGATGCATGACCTGTACGCCCGCCACAACGTGAAACAGCTACAGAAAGAGATGTTCCGCAAGTCTCACTTCCCGCGCGTCATGATGAATCCGCAAGAGGCGAACTATGCCTATCTGCGCGGTGAGGTCGAGCTGGTTTCACTGCGTGACGCAGAAGGCCGTATCGCCGCTGAAGGTGCGCTTCCTTATCCACCGGGGGTGCTGTGCGTTGTGCCGGGTGAAGTCTGGGGCGGTTCTGTACTGCGCTATTTTGCCGCGCTGGAAGAAGGCATCAACCTTCTGCCGGGCTTCGCGCCGGAGCTGCAGGGCGTGTACGTCGAGGAGTGTGACGGTCGAAAACAGGTTCGCTGCTACGTCATTAAACAACCCGCCGCTCAGCCATCTCTGCTGAAAGGAGAAAAATTATGAGCAAGTCCAATAAGATGGGTGTGGTGCAACTCACCATCCTCACCATGGTCAACATGATGGGATCCGGGATTATCATGCTGCCCACCAAGCTCGCAGAAGTGGGTACCATTTCGATTATCTCCTGGCTGGTAACGGCAGTCGGCTCAATGGCGCTGGCGTGGGCGTTTGCCAAGTGCGGGATGTTCAGCCGTAAGTCTGGCGGCATGGGCGGCTATGCCGAATATGCTTTTGGCAAGTCGGGCAACTTTATGGCCAACTATACCTACGGGGTGTCGCTGCTGATCGCCAACGTGGCGATTGCCATCTCTGCGGTGGGCTACGGTACGGAGCTGTTTGGCGCGACGCTCAGCCCGGTACAGATTGGGCTGGCGACCATCGGGGTTCTGTGGATCTGCACCGTGGCTAACTTTGGCGGCGCGCGTATCACCGGACAGCTCAGCAGCATCACCGTCTGGGGCGTGATTATCCCGGTTGTCGGCCTGTGCATCATCGGCTGGTTCTGGTTTAGCCCGACGCTGTACGCCAACTCCTGGAACCCGCACCACGTGCCGTTCTTTACCGCAGTGGGCTCTTCTATCGCCATGACGCTGTGGGCCTTCCTCGGTCTGGAATCCGCCTGCGCGAACGCGGAAGTGGTAGAGAATCCGGAAAAGAACGTGCCGATTGCGGTCCTCGGCGGCACGCTGGGCGCGGCGGTGATCTATATCGTCTCGACTAACGTGATTGCGGGCATCGTACCGAATATGGATCTGGCAAACTCCACGGCGCCGTTCGGGCTGGCTTTCGCGCAGATGTTCACGCCGGAAGTCGGGAAAGTGATTATGGGTCTGATGGTGATGTCCTGCTGCGGTTCCCTTCTCGGCTGGCAGTTCACCATCGCGCAGGTGTTTAAATCCTCCGCAGATGAAGGTTACTTCCCAAAAATCTTCTCCCGCGTAAGCAAAGCCGATGCGCCGGTGCAGGGCATGCTGGCGATTGTCATCTTCCAGAGCGGATTGTCGCTGATGACCATTAGCCCATCGCTGAACAGCCAGTTCAACGTGCTGGTCAACCTGGCGGTTGTGACAAATATCATTCCGTACATTCTGTCGATGGCGGCGCTGGTGATTATTCAGAAAGTCGCGAAGGTTGATCCACGCAAGGCGAAGGTTGCGAACGTAGTGGCATTGATTGGGGCGATTTATAGCTTCTACGCGCTCTACTCATCCGGCCAGGAAGCGATGCTGTATGGCGCGATGGTGACCTTTATGGGCTGGACGCTGTACGGTCTGGTGTCACCGCGGTTTGAATTGAAGAATAAGCATAGTTAAAAAAAAAGCCCGGTGGCGCTAGCGCTTACCGGGCCTACGAGGTCAATGCAAAACGGCAACCCAAGGGTTGCCGTTTTTAATGTTTTCTCCCTCTCCCAGTGGGAGAGGGCCGGGGTGAGGGCATCAGCCCGCACCAGATCACGACTTACGCGTTTTTCAGCACTTCGCTGACAATCTCTACCGCTTCTTTCTCAATCTGCTGACGGTGCTCAGCGCCGAGGAAGCTTTCGCAATAGATTTTATACGCATCTTCCGTACCGGATGGACGCGCAGCGAACCAGCCGTTCTCGGTCATCACTTTCAGACCACCGATAGACGCACCGTTGCCTGGTGCCGCCGTCAGACGCGCGGTTATCGGATCGCCCGCCAGAGTGCTTGCGCTGACCATCTCCGGAGAGAGTTTGGACAGAGCGGCTTTCTGAGCAGAGGACGCTCCAGCCTGAATGCGGTTATAGCTTGGCGCACCAAAACGCTCCGCCAGCGCGTTGTAATGTTCCTGTGGGTTCTTACCGGTAACCGCGGTGATTTCCGCCGCCAGCAGGCACATGATGATGCCGTCTTTATCGGTTGACCATGGCGTGCCGTCGAAGCGCAGGAAGGACGCGCCCGCGCTCTCTTCACCGCCGAAGCCGAAGCTGCCGTCGTGCAGACCGTCAACAAACCACTTGAAGCCCACCGGCACTTCCACCAGCTTGCGGCCCAGCGCCTCGACCACGCGGTCGATCATCGCGGAGGAGACCAGCGTTTTACCAACAGCCACCTCTTTGCCCCACTGCGGGCGATGCTGGAACAGGTAGTTAATTGCGACGGCCAGATAGTGGTTCGGGTTCATCAGCCCGGCAGGGGTGACGATACCGTGACGGTCGTAGTCCGGGTCGTTAGCAAACGCCAGGTCGAATTTATCACGCAGCGCCAGCAGACCCGCCATCGCGCACTCGGAGGAGCAGTCCATGCGGATCGCGCCGTCTTTATCGAGGTGCATAAAGCGGAAGGTCTGATCGACGTGATCGTTCACGATGGTCAGATCCAGCTTGTAGTGCTCTGCAATGCGCTTCCAGTATTCAATACCGGAGCCGCCCAGCGGATCCACGCCCAGCTTCAGACCGGCTTTCTGGATGGCCGCCATATCGACGATATCCGCCAGCCCTTCCACGAACGGCTGAACCAGATCCTGCTCTTTCACATGACCGGACGCCATGGCGGCATCCAGAGAGATACGTTTAACGCCTTTTAGATCGTCGGCTAACAGGGCGTTCGCACGGTCTTCCACCACTTTGGTGACGTTGGTGTCTGCCGGGCCACCGTTAGGCGGGTTGTATTTAATGCCACCGTCGTCTGGCGGGTTATGAGATGGCGTAATGACGATACCGTCAGCCTGAGCGCCACCTTTTTTGTTGTGTACGAGGATTGCGTTAGAGACCGCAGGCGTTGGCGTGAAACCGTTGTTCTCCTGAACAATCACATCCACACCGTTCGCTGCCAGCACTTCCAGTACGGAAATAAACGCCGGTTCAGACAGGGCGTGAGTATCTTTCCCCACGTAGCATGGACCGGTGACGCCATTTTTGGCGCGCTCTTCCGCGATGGCCTGGGCAATGGCCAGAATGTGCGGTTCGTTAAAGCTATGGCGCGCCGCGCTACCGCGGTGACCAGATGTGCCGAACTTCACTGCGTGTTCTGCGTTGCCCACGACCGGCTTCAGCACGTAATACTGCGCGGTCAGTTGAGCGACGTTAATCAAATCGCTTTGTTGTGCAGGTTGGCCTGCACGGCTGTGATTTGCCATTGCCTGGTCCTTTTGATGCAAGGGTTAAATTGTACCGCAAACCTTTTCAATCAATTCCGCCGGGAACTGCATGGACTGCATGATGTGTTCAACCATGCTGCACTTGCGGCCCGTATTGGTATTGGTGATGACCCAGTACGGTGTGCCAGGGACATGTTTAGGTTTGGTTTGATTGCCATTTTGTAACAGCGTCTGTTCGTCGCCCGCGAAATAGACACGGGTGCGACCGTGGAGCGACTCGGTCGCTTCAGCAAACGCTTTGTTATCCAGTGAATGAAGTGTAGACAGCACCAGCATAAAGCGGTTAACCGCCTTTTTCTGCTCTGCGTATTCATCAGACAGCAGCAGTTCACGTACTGCGCGCACTTTATCTTTTGCCGGTATTACGGCAGGTTTTGCTTGTGCAACAACGCTCGGCTGAGACACGACATCTTTTGTGACAGGGGTAGCAGGCTGTGAGGCGGCGGAAATTTTAAGCATACGCCGTAAAATGTCGGACGCGCTCTCCCCGATATGCCGCGTCTGGCTGGCAATAAACTGATAGAGTTCGTCATCAACTTCGATTGTTTTCATCTTAATCCAGTGCGATATCTTATCTGAATACAAGTCGTTGGGATTATAAGGTCAAATCCCAACAGCGGATAGCGTCAAACCCGGCAGGCGGCAAAAGTCAGATTAAACTGGATCCTTGCAGCCGGGCGGCAGAATGGTCAACATGATACCCTAACCTGACATACGTAAAAAAAGAACTTTGCCATGAAATTGAATACCCGAGCGCAATCTGCACAATCGCCGAACAATAATTCTCCCATCGTACTGGTTCACGGGCTGTTTGGTAGCCTCGATAACCTGGGCGTGCTGGCGCGCGATCTGGTTTCCGACCACGATATTTTACAGGTTGATATGCGCAATCACGGTCTTTCCGGGCGTTCCGACGAGATGACCTACGCGGCGATGGCGCAGGATCTGCTGGATACGCTGGATGCACATAACCTGCAGAAGGTAACGCTGATCGGGCATTCCATGGGTGGCAAAGCGGTGATGGCCCTGACGGCGCTTGCGCCAGAGCGTATCAACGGGCTGGTTGTCATTGACGTCGCGCCTGTGGATTACAACGTCCGCCGTCACGATGAGATTTTCGCCGCTATTAATGCGGTCACAGAAGCGGGCGTCGCAACACGCCAACAGGCCGCCGCCGTGATGCGTGAGCATCTGGATGAAGAAGGCGTCGTGCAGTTCCTGCTGAAGTCCTTTGTCGACGGGCAATGGCGTTTTAACGTGCCGGTGCTCTGGGAGCAATACAACAACATCGTGGGCTGGGAAAACGTCTCCGCGTGGCCTCACCCTACCCTCTTTATTCGCGGCGGAAACTCGCCTTACGTTACCGATGCCTACCGCGACACGCTGCTGGCCCAATTCCCGCAGGCTCGCGCCCATGTGATCGCCGGTGCCGGGCACTGGGTTCACGCCGAAAAACCGGACGCCGTGCTGCGCGCCATTCGTCGCTATCTCTCTGATACTGCAAATTGATTAAAAAGAGAGCGACTGGAAGGTTGTGGGCTTCCAGTCGTTGGCGTGCCGTTTTCGGTGATGTATGATGGCGCGCTTATCGCCCGGGCATTAGCAGGGCGGCGTATTTCCCCCGAAGTCTCAGAATCATGGCCAAAGAACAAACGGACCGTACGACACTAGATCTGTTCGCGAATGAGCGTCGACCGGGACGACCGAAAACGAATCCGCTCTCGCGCGATGAACAGCTGCGTATTAATAAACGCAACCAGCTTAAACGCGATAAAAATCGTGGGCTTAAGCGTGTCGAACTGAAGCTGAACGCCGATGCTGTCGATGCACTAAATGAGCTGGCCGAGGCGCGTAACATCAGCCGCAGCGAACTGATTGAAGAGATGTTAATCACCCAACTTGAGACATTGCGCAGCAAGGCATAAGTCTGAAAATCCCCTTTATGACCCTTTTCATGTAGCACAGAGTGCAGTCCTGCGCGATAGCTGTTTCCGCAGGGTTGCCTGTTCTGCTATTATTGCCCTTATCCGTGGACAAATTGCGCCACCATACCATTAAGTTTCAAGAGGTTATTTTACTCATGGCAATCATCGGCATTTTCTTTGGCAGTGATACCGGCAATACCGAAAATATCGCAAAAAACATTCAAAAACAGCTCGGTAAAGACGTTGCCGATGTGCACGACATCGCCAAGAGCAGCAAAGAAGATCTCGAAGGCTATGACATCCTGCTGCTGGGTATACCGACCTGGTACTACGGTGAAGCGCAGTGTGACTGGGACGATTTCTTCCCAACCCTGGAAGAAGTTGACTTCAACGGTAAGCTGGTCGCGCTGTTCGGTTGTGGCGATCAGGAAGATTACGCAGAATACTTCTGTGACGCACTGGGCACCATCCGCGACATCATTGAACCACACGGTGCGGTGATTGTCGGCCACTGGCCAACGGCGGGTTACCACTTTGAAGCCTCTAAAGGCCTGGCAGACGACGACCACTTTGTCGGCCTGGCCATTGACGAAGACCGTCAGCCTGAACTGACCGCTGAACGCGTTGAGAAATGGGTTAAGCAGGTTCGCGAAGAACTGAACCTCGACGACATTCTTAACGCCTGATTTCCCGGTGGCGCAACTCCGGTTGCGCCCGCTTACCAGGTAAGACCGATTAAATTAATTGCTACAAACTTTTAACTTTTTCGTTCAGACCTGTACAATATCCCCCTGGTAAAAAGTGGATGCCATCGAACAAGTTTGTTGGTGATACCACGTTTTTATAAGCATACTTTGCTTGAGACTTGCAGTTTTCATTTAGTCGTGGCAGTTCTATAATGAGACGCATTATCCCAAGTGCATTTTCTGTCACTTCTTCTTTAGAAGTGAATCGTTTAGCAACAGGACAGATTCCGCATGACTGACAACAATACCGCATTAAAGAAGGCTGGCCTGAAAGTAACGCTTCCTCGGTTAAAAATCCTTGAAGTGCTTCAGGGGCCAGACAATCATCATGTCAGTGCGGAAGACCTCTACAAACGTCTTATCGACATGGGTGAAGAGATTGGGCTGGCAACCGTGTATCGTGTGCTGAACCAGTTCGATGACGCGGGCATTGTTACCCGTCATAACTTCGAAGGCGGCAAATCCGTTTTCGAGCTGACCCAGCAGCACCATCACGATCACCTGATCTGCCTCGATTGTGGCAAGGTTATTGAATTCAGCGATGATTCCATCGAATCACGCCAGCGTGAAATCGCCGCTCGTCACGGTATTCGCCTGACCAACCACAGCCTGTATCTGTATGGTCACTGTGCTGAAGGCGATTGCCGTGAAGACGACCACGCGCACGACGCGAAATAATATCGTGTTTATACTCTGAGCCAGCCGTAAGGTTGGCTTTTTTTTTGCCTGTTTTTGGACAAAAAAAAGCCCGGTAAGCGCAGCGCCACCGGGCGTAAAGCAACTTATTTATTGTTACTGCGAATATCGCTCCAGATCTTATCGCAACGCTTCGCCACTTCCTGATCGTTACCGGTTTTACGCGCCTGAATGCAGGCCTGGTAATCCATCACGCGGACGTTTTCCTGCGTCGCAAACTGCTCATGCGCTTTCTCCTTCTTCAGCACGTTCAGCACGCTCTGACAGGCTTCGATTTTCTCCGGCGACCCTTCCGCTGTATTGATACAAGCGCTATAGGCCTCCTTCAGGCGGGAATCTTCTTTTGGTGCCGCTGTCTGAGCACACGCCACCAGCCCTGATGCCAGCAACGCGACGATTACGATTTTTTTCATCATGTGCAGTCTCCATACCGGCGGGACGTTGCCCGCCGGTGTGTTCATCAGAAGATAGTGAATGGCGCGATAACCATGAATTTCACGTCACGTTCATCCTGGAAGATGTTGCCGTAACCGCCCGCGTAGCTTGGGATATCGGAGTGGTTGTCATACTGCGTGAAGTGCAGTTTGAACATCGTGCCTTTCGCGCGGCCATCCTGCAGGGTGTAGATCGCATCCAGGCTGTAAGAAGACTCTTTCAGACGATAGTTTGGATCGTAGTACGCGTCCGGTGTCGCCATATCCGCAGGTTTTGCGTCCCAGGCGTAAGCGTAAGATGCACCCACCGCCCAGCCAGGCAGGTTCCAGTTTTTCAGGTCATACATTGCGCCGAAGAACACCGCTTTTTCGCCGTCGGCGTTGAAGTCAGAGCGGTTATCCCACCAGATATCGAGACGACCGTTAGAGGACGCGTAGGTTGGCGTCATACGCTGCAGGAAATAGCCCTGCTGCCCTTCTGCCTTCACCCATGTTCCTTCCAGACGTAAATCGACCTGGCCCACTTTGTAGCCGAAGGTCAGTGCCTGCAGCCATGCAGTGCCGTCATAGATATCGTTAACGGTACCATTGCTGGCTTTATCACGCGTGCCGTAGAACTGGTAGCTGGTGCTCAGCGGGCTGCCCACAACATCAAATTTGTAGCTGGCTTTAGCAAAATACTGATCGATATACCCTTCCGCCTGACCAAATGCAGCTTCCAGGACCAGGTCGTTTTTAAAGTCGTATTTTGCGCCCAGCGAGTGGAGGTAATCGACTTTGGTTTTCTTATCGTTCTGGTAGAACTTGTCCATCTCAATGTGCCACGGTGCTTTGTACTCGTTGGTCCACATATAGGAGAAGCTCAACGCGCCCGCATCGCCGTAGTCAAAGTTAGCCCCGGCTTCCGCGCCCTGGTAGGTACCCGGCATAAAACTCCAGTGCGGCGCTAACAGCGTTTGACCGGTTGGCTGAATATAGCCCCCACGCGCCCACACCGGGCCGTATTTGAATTTCGCTGCTGCCTTGTACAGGCTGACACCGCTTTTATCGCCAGACCAGTCTTCTTTATACGCTTTGTTACTGGAGGAGAAGGCGATTTCATTCGGGTGTCCGCTGTCGCCGTTTTCAGCCATTTCAATGGCGGTGAAGGCAGCAATATCCAGACCGAACATATCTGCGGCATAGCCTGACTGGAAGTCCAGGTTGGCGTTCCAGGTGGAGTGCGAAAGGTTGGTTTTGTATTTGTCTTCAGTGACGTCTTTACGGTCACGCTCACGCTGCCAGTAATAAATACCGCCCGTGAGGGTAGAATCATCGATGAAACCTTCTGCCTTAGCTTCTGGGGTGATCGCCAGGCTCGACATTGCTGTCACACCGGCGATAGCCAGCGCCAGCGCACTACGTTTGCCACTGAACGTACGCATAGATTATTCCTCTTTGACGAATTAAAACGCCTCAACGGCGAAAATATAAAAGACCAAAAGGTCAGGGGTAGTTAGAAATACCCTCGAATTAACTACCGCCTTTAGGTTATTTTTCGCGACGCGAATTATCAATGCTTTTCCGTGGGCAAAAGTCAGGATTATGACGAAGTGCACATAATTCGTAGTGCTTTGTAACATTTACAGGAGAACGAGGATTGGCGGGGAAATATCAGAAATTTCAGCAGGTAGCGCAGGTATTTGCTGTTTATTTTTCATCCTTTTTGTATTTCGTAAAAATACAAACTTTTTTTAGAAAAATAAGTAGCACCTCATTGACCTGATATTTTAGCGGCTTGTCTTTAAGCCCTGGCTTAATACCATGATCATTAAATAAAAAAAACGCCGCAATAAGCGGCGTTTGTTTCTCCTTGACCAGAGCAGCAATATTATTCGCCGATCTTAGCCCAGGTGTCACGCAGGCCGACGGTACGGTTAAATACCGGTTTTTCTGCGGTGCTGTAACGACTGTCCAGGCAGAAGTAACCTTCACGCTCGAACTGGAACGCTTTACCCGCTTCAGCCGCTTTCAGGGACGGCTCAGCGTAACCCTGCCTGATAACGAGTGATTCCGGGTTAATGGTCGCCAGGAAATCGTCAGCCGCGCCTGGGTTAGGCACGCTGAACAGACGGTCATACAGACGGATCTCAACCGGCAGCGCGTGGGAAGCGCTCACCCAGTGAATAACGCCTTTCACCTTACGGCCATCAGCAGGATCTTTACTCAGCGTTTCTGCATCGTAAGAACAGAAAATGGTGGTGATGTTACCTTCTGCATCTTTCTCAACGCGCTCAGCTTTAATCACGTATGCATTACGCAGACGGACTTCTTTGCCCAGCACCAGACGCTTGTACTGCTTGTTCGCTTCTTCGCGGAAGTCAGCACGATCGATCCAGATTTCGCCGCTGAACGGCACGTCGCGGGTACCCATCTCCGGCTTGCTCGGATGGTTAGGCATAGACACCAGCTCGCTCTCGCCCTGCGGGTAGTTTTCGATAACCAGTTTAACCGGGTCGATCACCGCCATCGCGCGCGGGGCGTTTTCGTTCAGGTCTTCACGGATGCAGGATTCCAGAGAAGCGATTTCAATGGTGTTGTCCTGTTTGGTGACACCGATACGTTTGCAGAACTCGCGAATTGACGCAGAGGTGTAGCCACGACGACGCAGACCGGAGATGGTCGGCATACGCGGGTCATCCCAGCCTTCAACGTGCTTGTCGGTGACCAGCAGGTTCAGCTTACGCTTGGACATCACGGTGTATTCCAGGTTCAGACGAGAGAACTCGTACTGACGCGGATGCACAGGAATGGTGATGTTATCCAGCACCCAGTCGTACAGACGGCGGTTGTCCTGGAACTCCAGCGTACACAGAGAGTGCGTAATACCTTCCAGCGCATCGCTGATGCAGTGGGTGAAGTCGTACATCGGGTAGATGCACCACTTGTTACCGGTCTGGTGGTGTTCCGCAAACTTAATGCGGTACAACACCGGATCGCGCATCACGATGAACGGAGAGGCCATGTCGATTTTGGCACGCAGACACGCTTTGCCTTCTTCGAAGCCACCGGCACGCATTTTTTCAAACAGTGCCAGGTTCTCTTCTACGCTGCGATCGCGGTATGGGCTGTTTTTGCCCGGTGCGGTCAGCGAGCCGCGGTATTCACGGATTTCGTCAGCAGAGAGTTCATCCACATACGCCAGACCTTTGTTGATAAGCTCTACAGCGTAGGCGTACAGCTGATCGAAATAATCAGAGGAGTAGCAGATATCGCCAGACCAGCTGAAGCCCAGCCATTGCACGTCGTTCTTGATGGACTCAACGTATTCGATGTCTTCTTTTACTGGGTTGGTGTCATCGAAACGCAGGTTGCACTGGCCCTGATAATCTTGCGCAATACCAAAGTTCAGGCAGATAGATTTTGCATGCCCAATATGCAGGTAGCCGTTCGGCTCCGGCGGGAAGCGGGTATGAATTGTGGTGTGCTTACCACTGGCCAGATCTTCATCGATGATCTGACGAATAAAGTTACTCGGGCGGGCTTCTGCCTCACTCATCGTGGATTCCTCAAAGCGTAAACAACGTATAACGGCATATGATCTTATAAGCCGGACGTAGTGACAACCCTTAGTTACGGAAAATACGTATCAGATGAAAATAATGGGGGCGTTTGCTGCAAAAAAAAGCGGCGGAGGATATCCCCCGCCGCTTAAGGCATGACTCTACTCAGGAGCGATTACTTGCCTTTAATCTCATACAGTGGCGTTTGGCCCGCAATCACCTGACCTTTCGCCTGGATAACCAGACCGCTGAAGTCGTCGATATTGCTGCATACGACCGGGCTGATCATCGAGCGCGCGTTGGCGTTCAGGAAGTCCAGATCCATTTCCAGAATCGGCTGGCCTGCCACTACTTCTGCACCCTCTTCCACCAGGCGAGTAAAGCCCTGGCCGTTCAGCGCAACGGTATCGATACCCATATGGACAACGATCTCCGCGCCTTTTTCCGTTTCGAGGCAGAACGCGTGGTTGGTGTTGAAGATTTTCACGATGGTACCGGCAGCAGGAGACACAACGGTTTTGTCCGTTGGCTTCACGGCCACGCCGTCACCGACCGCTTTGCTGGCGAACGCTTCGTCAGGTACCTGCTCAATGGCAACCACGTCACCCGTAACCGGGGACACCAGCGCTGCCACCGTCACGGCGTTAGGCACGGCCTGCGGCTTCACTACCGGGGCTGCCGTCGATGCAGTCGCGCTGTCGGCTGAGGCCGCCGCTACCGGGCCACGGGCAACCACTTTCTTCATTTCGTCACCGATGGATTCCGCTTTGGCGCCCACGATAACCTGGATAGTTTGCTTGTTCAGTTTAACGACGCCCGATGCGCCAAGGCGTTTACACATTGCATCGCTTACGCGCGCCGAGTCACCTACCGTCAGACGCAGACGGGTAATACAGGCATCAATGGCTTTCAGGTTGTCAGTCCCTCCGACGGCAGCGATATAGCTGGTCGCCAGCTGAGTCAGACCCTCTTCGGTATTGCTGTTGGCTTCGCTGGTCACCACTTCGTCGCTGGTATCTTCACGACCTGGCGTTTTCAGGTTAAACATGCGGATAACCGCAGTGAACAGAAGGAAGTAGACAACGAAGAAGATCAGGCCCATCACCATCAGCATCCAGACGTTACTGCTTGCCGCTGGCAGGTTGTACATCAACACATAGTCGATTGCGCCTGCGGAGAAGGAGAAGCCAGCATGGATGCCCAGCAGAGTCGCCACAAACAGGCTGATACCGGTAAGCACCGCGTGCATCAGATACAGCAGCGGAGCCAGGAACATGAACAGGAATTCCAGCGGTTCGGTTACGCCAGTCAGGAACGCGGTAATCGCAACGGACAGCAGCATACCGCCAACCATTGGGCGACGCGCTTTTGGCGCAGCCAGGTACATTGCCAGCGCAGCGCCCGGCAGACCAAACATCATGATTGGGAAGAAGCCAGACATGAACATACCCGCGGTGCCGTCACCCGCATAGAAGCGGTTGATGTCGCCGTGGAATACCGCACCTGCCGCGTTGGTGAATTCACCAATCTGGAACCAGGCGATGGTGTTCAGTACCTGATGCAAACCGGTTGGGATCAGCAGACGGTTAATGAAGCCGAAGATGCCTGCACCCATTGCACCCGCTGAAACGATCCACTCGCCGCCCGCATGGATCGCATGCTGCACCGGTGGCCAAACGTAACCAAAGATGGCGGCCAGAACCAGACAGAAAAAGCCCGTCGCAATCGGCACAAAACGTTTGCCACCGAAGAAGCTCAGGAAGTCTGGCAGCTTAATATTCGCCCAGCGGTTATAGACCGCGCCACCGACCAGACCGGTAATGATACCCGCCAGCACACCCATGTTAATTTCAGGGTTAATGGTGACCATTGCTTTCGTCAGGATGAAGTAACCCACTGCCCCAGCCAGTGCCGCTGCACCAGCACTGTCTTTGGACCAGCTTGATGCCACACCGATGGCGAAAATCAGCGCCAGGTTGTCAAAAATTGCACCGCCTGCCTGAGCAATAAACGGCACATTAAGAAGATCGGGTTGCCCGAATCGCAGCAGCAGCGCTGCAACCGGTAGCACGGCGATAGGGAGCTGCAAAGCCCTACCGAGGCGCTGGAAAAAACCTAAAATATTCATCCTATTCCCCCTACGAGACCCCTTATTAAGGCTCGTGCATAAACTATGTTTTTATTGTGTCACGAACGATAGATACCGTTGATGATTCACTGGCAGTGTGAGTGTGTGAAAAATTAATTCGTATCGCAAATTAAACACCCGTTTTTTGTGATTTTTGTCACCAAATATCGTAATCACTCCTCCCTTCCACTGGCTAACAGCGAAAACTTATTTTATCATTCAAAAAATCAAGACGGATTGATCCGGCCTGAAAGGTTCCAGGTTACGCTTGAGTATCAGGTTGCACTAATCATCCGCCCACTTTTTTAATTAAACTTTAGAGGTGAACAATGAGACTGATCCCCCTGGCAACAGCTGAACAAGTCGGTAAATGGGCTGCGCGTCATATCGTTAACCGCATTAATGCGTTCAAACCTACCGCCGATCGTCCTTTCGTTCTTGGCCTTCCAACCGGCGGTACCCCGCTGACAGCGTATAAAGCCCTGGTTGAAATGCACAAAGCGGGCCAGGTTAGCTTTAAGCATGTTGTGACCTTCAACATGGACGAATATGTTGGCCTTCCAAAGGAACATCCGGAAAGCTACCATAGCTTCATGCACCGTAATTTCTTTGATCACGTTGATATCCCTGCTGAAAATATTAACCTGCTGAATGGAAACGCGCCTGATATTGACGCAGAATGCCGTCAGTACGAAGAAAAAATCCGTTCTTACGGTAAAATCCACCTGTTCATGGGTGGCGTGGGCAACGATGGTCATATCGCGTTCAACGAACCAGCGTCTTCTCTGGCTTCCCGTACCCGTATTAAAACGCTGACCCATGACACCCGCGTGGCAAACTCCCGTTTCTTTGACGGTGACGTGAACCAGGTTCCAAAATACGCCCTGACCGTTGGCGTAGGCACCCTGCTGGATGCCGAAGAAGTGATGATCCTGGTGCTGGGCGGCGTGAAAGCGCAGGCACTCCAGGCTGCCGTTGAAGGCAACGTTAACCACATGTGGACCATCAGCTGCCTGCAGCTGCATCCTAAAGCCGTCGTCGTGTGTGACGAACCGTCCACGATGGAGCTGAAAGTGAAAACGCTGAAATACTTCAACGAGTTAGAAGCAGAGAACATCAAAGGTCTGTAATTGAATAACCGCCTCTGTATGCAGAGGCGGTCGCTTTTTTTAAACCGGGGGTCGTTATGTACGCTTTAACCCACGGTCGGATTTATACCGGCCATGAAATTCTGGATGACCACGCGATTGTTATCGCGAATGGCCTGATTGAACGTGTTTGTCCGCTGGCAGAACTGCCGCCGGAGATTGAACAGCGCTCACTCAATGGAGCAGTAATCTCCCCCGGTTTCATCGACGTACAGCTTAACGGCTGCGGCGGTGTGCAGTTCAATGACTCCGCGGATGCCGTGACGGTCGAAACGCTGGAGATCATGCAGAAAGCCAATGAGAAATCGGGCTGCACCAGCTATTTGCCAACGCTCATCACCAGCAGTGATGACCTCATGAAGCAGGGTATCCGCGTGATGCGTGAATACCTGGCCAAACACCCTAATCAGGCGCTGGGTCTGCACCTTGAAGGACCGTGGCTGAACATGGTGAAGAAAGGTACGCATAACCCTGACTACGTCCGCAAACCGGACGCTGAGCTGGTCGACTACATGTGTGCTAACGCCGATGTGATCACCAAAGTGACGCTGGCACCTGAAATGACCGGTACTGACGTTATCAGCAAACTGGCTGCCGCCGGGATCGTGGTGTCAGCGGGTCACTCAAACGCCACGCAGAAAGAAGCGAAAGCCGGTTTCCGCGCAGGTATTACTTTTGCGACGCATCTGTACAACGCAATGCCGTATATTACCGGTCGCGAGCCGGGGCTGGTTGGCGCAATTCTGGATGAGCCAGACGTTTACTGCGGCATTATCGCAGACGGCTTGCACGTCGATTTCACCAACATTCGCAACGCAAAACGCCTGAAAGGCGACAAGCTGTGTCTGGTAACAGATGCCACAGCGCCAGCAGGGGCAAATATTGAGCAGTTCATTTTTGCTGGTAAAACAATATACTACCGCAATGGACTCTGTGTGGACGAAAACGGCACGCTGAGCGGTTCTGCCCTGACCATGATTGAAGGGGTACGTAACCTGGTTGAGCATTGCGGCATTGCGCTTGATGAAGTGCTGCGTATGGCGACGCTTTATCCGGCTCGCGCAATGGGCGTGGATAAACAGCTTGGCGGAATTGCACCGGGTATGGTTGCAAACCTGACGGCGTTCACACACGATTATAAAATTATTAAGACCATCGTTAATGGTAACGAGGTCGTCACTGAGTAAGTAAAAGTATGACACCAGGCGGACAAGCTCAAATCGGTAATGTCGATCTCGTTAAACAACTTAACAGCGCGGCAGTTTATCGCCTGATTGACTCACACGGGCCAATCTCTCGAATTCAGATAGCCGAACAAAGCCAGCTTGCTCCCGCCAGCGTAACAAAAATTACGCGTCAGCTTATTGAGCGCGGTCTGATCAAAGAAGTCGATCAGCAGGCCTCCACCGGGGGCCGCCGCGCCATCTCCATCATTACCGAAACCCGCAATTTCCAGGCGATTGGCGTGCGTCTTGGGCGTCACGACACCACCCTTACGCTTTACGATCTGAGCAGTAAAGCCATCGCTGAAGAGCACTATCCGCTTCCGGAGCGCACCCAGGAGACGCTGGAACACGCGCTGCTGAACACTATCGCGCACTTTATTGAGAGCTGTCAGCGTAAGATCCGCGAGCTTATCGCTATCTCAGTGATCCTGCCCGGTCTTGTCGACCCGGAAAGCGGCGTGATTCGTTACATGCCGCATATCCAGGTCGAGAACTGGGGGCTGGTCGACGCGCTGGAAAAGCGCTTTAAAGTCACCTGCTTTGTGGGACATGATATTCGCTCGCTGGCGCTGGCTGAGCACTACTTTGGTGCAAGCCAGGACTGCGAAGACTCTATTCTGGTGCGCGTACACCGGGGGACGGGTGCGGGCATTATCTCGAATGGCCGCATTTTCATCGGTCGCAACGGCAACGTCGGCGAGATTGGTCACATTCAGGTTGAACCGCTCGGCGAGCGCTGCCACTGCGGCAACTTCGGCTGCCTTGAAACGGTTGCCGCCAACGCCGCCATCGAGCACCGCGTTCGCCATCTGCTGGAACAGGGCTATCAAAGCCGTGTAACGCTGAACGACTGTAAGATCGGTGCCATCTGCAAAGCCGCTAATAAAGGCGATGCGCTGGCCTGCGAAGTGATCGAGCAGGTTGGACGCCATCTTGGCAAAACCATCGCCATTGCTATCAACCTGTTTAACCCGCAAAAAGTCGTGATTGCCGGGGAAATCGTCGAAGCCGAAAAAGTCTTACTGCCCGCCATTGAAGGTTGCATCAATACCCAGGCGCTGAAAGCGTTTCGTCAGAATTTACCGGTAGTGCGATCTACATTGGATCACCGCTCCGCAATTGGTGCGTTTGCCCTGGTAAAACGCGCCATGCTCAACGGGATCCTGCTCCAGCATTTGCTGGAAAGTTGATCGGGACTTATAGTAACGCCTTCTTTTTTGATGCCGGATTGTCCATGACCATTAAGAATGTAATTTGTGATATCGACGGCGTGCTGATGCACGACAACGTTGCCGTGCCGGGTGCTGCGGAGTTTCTTCACCGCATCATCGACAAAGGAATGCCTCTGGTTCTTCTCACGAACTACCCTTCCCAAACCGGTCAGGATCTGGCAAACCGCTTTGCCACGGCGGGCGTCAACGTGCCGGACAGCGTGTTTTATACCTCCGCGATGGCAACCGCTGATTTTCTGAAGCGTCAGGAAGGAAAAAAGGCCTATGTCGTCGGTGAAGGCGCGCTGATCCACGAGCTGTATAAAGCAGGCTTTACCATTACCGATGTGAACCCGGACTTTGTGATTGTCGGCGAAACGCGCTCCTTTAACTGGGAGATGATGCATAAAGCTGCGTATTTTGTCGCCAGCGGCGCGCGCTTTATCGCCACCAACCCGGATACGCACGGCCGTGGTTTTTATCCGGCCTGCGGCGCGCTGTGCGCCGGTATTGAGAAAATCTCCGGTCGTCAGCCGTTTGTGGTCGGTAAACCGAGCCCGTGGATCATTCGTGCCGCGCTGAACAAGATGCAGGCCCACTCCGAAGAAACCGTGATTGTCGGCGATAACCTGCGCACCGATATTCTGGCCGGTTTTCAGGCAGGTCTTGAGACCATCCTGGTGCTTTCTGGCGTCTCTCAACTTGATGACATTGACGCGATGCCGTTCCGGCCAAGCTGGATTTACCCCTCCGTCGATGAAATCGACATTATCTGATACCGAACCACGCCTCAGGGCGTGGTTTTTCATTTCTGGCTCGCAAAACCAAATCGCCATCTAATAAAAAACGTCATCCATTGAATAATCATCAATAAAAGCGCGTCAGGCGTACGCTTTTTTCAACATTCTGCAATCACCATTGCGCTATTTGCGTTTTCCCCGGTAAAACGCTTGCGCGCCCTCACCCTTTGCGGCATTTTCATAAGCAAGCAACATTACAAAGCAACAGGGTTAACGGAGAAGGTTATGTGTTCAATTTTTGGCGTACTGGATATTAAAACTGACGCAGGCGAACTGCGTAAGAAAGCACTCGAACTGTCCCGCCTGATGCGCCATCGCGGCCCGGACTGGTCAGGCGTCTACGCCAGCGATAAAGCGATTCTGGCTCACGAACGTCTGTCCATTGTTGACGTCAACGCCGGTGCACAGCCGCTGTATAACGAGAAAAAAACGCACGCGCTGGCGGTAAATGGTGAAATCTACAACCATCAGGCGCTGCGCGCCGAATACGGCGATCGCTACGCGTTCCAGACCGGTTCCGACTGTGAAGTGATCCTGGCGCTGTATCAGGAAAAAGGCCCGGAGTTCCTGGACGACCTGCAGGGCATGTTTGCCTTCGCGCTGTACGACAGTGAAAAAGACGCTTATCTGATTGGCCGCGACCACATCGGTATTATCCCGCTGTACATGGGCCACGATGAGCACGGCAACTTCTACGTTGCGTCTGAAATGAAGGCCCTGGTCCCGGTGTGCCGCACCATTAAAGAGTTCCCGGCAGGCAGCTACCTGTGGAGCAAAGACGGTGAGATCCGCCAGTACTACCAGCGCGACTGGTTCGACTACGACGCGGTAAAAGACAACGTGACTGACAAAGCCGAGCTGCGTCAGGCGCTGGAAGATTCCGTAAAAAGCCACCTGATGTCAGACGTGCCTTACGGCGTACTGCTCTCCGGCGGCCTGGACTCCTCCGTGATCTCCGCGATCACCAAAAAATTCGCAGCCCGTCGCGTGGAAGATCAGGAGCGCTCTGAGGCCTGGTGGCCGCAGCTGCACTCCTTCGCTGTAGGCCTGGAAGGGGCTCCTGACCTGAAAGCCGCGCAGGAAGTCGCGAACCACCTCGGCACCGTGCACCATGAAATTCACTTCACCGTGCAGGAAGGTCTGGATGCGATCCGCGATGTGATCTATCACATTGAAACCTATGACGTGACCACCATCCGCGCCTCAACGCCGATGTACCTGATGTCGCGTAAGATCAAAGCGATGGGCATCAAAATGGTGCTCTCCGGTGAAGGTTCTGACGAAGTGTTTGGCGGCTACCTGTACTTCCACAAAGCGCCGAACGCCAAAGAGCTGCACGAAGAGACCGTGCGTAAGCTACAGGCGCTGCATATGTTTGACTGCGCGCGCGCCAACAAAGCGATGTCCGCCTGGGGCGTGGAAGCGCGCGTGCCGTTCCTCGATAAGAAATTCCTCGACGTGGCGATGCGCATCAACCCGCAGGACAAAATGTGCGGCAACGGTAAGATGGAAAAACATATCCTGCGCGAATGTTTTGAATCCTACCTGCCGGCGAGCGTGGCGTGGCGTCAGAAAGAGCAGTTCTCTGATGGCGTAGGTTATAGCTGGATCGACACCCTGAAAGAGGTGGCGGCGAAACAGGTTTCTGACCAACAGCTGGAAACCGCAAGCTTCCGCTTCCCGTACAACACGCCGGGCTCGAAAGAGGCGTATCTGTACCGTGAAATTTTCGAAGAGTTGTTCCCGGTACCGAGTGCTGCCGAATGTGTACCGGGTGGTCCTTCCGTTGCCTGCTCGTCTGCCAAAGCGATTGAATGGGATGAATCGTTCAAATCCATGAACGATCCGTCAGGACGTGCGGTCGGCGTTCACCAGTCTGCCTACAAATAATCAATATGAAGACGTCAGGCCCTCCGGGGCCTGATTTTTTTCCCCACTTTTCACCTGCTAAAACCGATTAATAACCAATAATTGCCGAATATTCGGCCACGCTGTTCGCAACCTAACCAAACAGTCACATTCCGGCTATTTTCGTTGAAAAAGGTGTTGACGCTGCAAGGGTCTATACGCATAATGCGCCCCGCAACGCCGATAAGGTAACGCGAAAAAAGATGGCTACGTAGCTCAGTTGGTTAGAGCACATCACTCATAATGATGGGGTCACAGGTTCGAATCCCGTCGTAGCCACCATCTTTTTTGCGGGAGTGGCGAAATTGGTAGACGCACCAGATTTAGGTTCTGGCGCCGCAAGGTGTGCGAGTTCAAGTCTCGCCTCCCGCACCATTCCCAGGATAGCGTTGCACGGATGGGGTATCGCCAAGCGGTAAGGCACCGGTTTTTGATACCGGCATTCCCTGGTTCGAATCCAGGTACCCCAGCCATATTTCTTCGATTTTGCGGTTCTCCGCGGTATTGGGGTATCGCCAAGCGGTAAGGCACCGGTTTTTGATACCGGCATTCCCTGGTTCGAATCCAGGTACCCCAGCCATCGAAGATTGCAGTACTGGCTACGTAGCTCAGTTGGTTAGAGCACATCACTCATAATGATGGGGTCACAGGTTCGAATCCCGTCGTAGCCACCAAATTAGTAATCTGTCGAGTTATTCGATAGACTAGAAAAAATTGTTGGGGTATCGCCAAGCGGTAAGGCTCTGGTTTCTGATACCAGCATTCCGAGGTTCGAATCCTCGTACCCCAGCCAATTTAAAAAAGTCGTTAAGCAGTCTGTTTAACGCAATTGGGGTGTCGCCAAGCGGTAAGGCTCTGGTTTCTGATACCAGCATTCCGGGGTTCGAATCCCTGCACCCCAGCCACTTAAGTAACAAAAAAGCCCGCTCTGCGGGCTTTTTTGTTTTTGTACAGAATTGTGTGGCCTTTTTCCCTCTCCCACGGCGAGAGGGAAAAAGGATTAGAGTCCGAGAGCGTATTTCAGCGCCTGGCGCTTCAAACCACCGGCTCGCTCTGCCGCCATCAACCCAATGTTACGCAAAATGCGCACCGGCCCCAGGTCGTTACTGAACCCGGCGTAGAACAGATCCATCCCCGACTGCATGATGAAGTTATCCGCCATACGTCGCGTCTGGTAGCGTTTCAGAATCTGATGGCTGGCCCAGGCTTCAGCATGAGTGCGCGCATTACCTAACACGTCCAGTAACGCGTCGACATCACGATATCCCAGATTCACCCCCTGCCCGGCCAGCGGGTGAATGGTGTGCGCCGCATCGCCCACCAGCGCCAGCCCTTCACGGGCATACTGTAAAGCGTGACGGCGCGTGAGCGGGAATGCGCCAGCCGCAACCGGCGTGACGTGACCTAAGCGGCTCGGGAAGTGCAGCAGAATCTCACGCTGCAGCTGTTCCATACTCAGCCCCTGCAGCTGGCGAATGCGCGCCGGTTTGTCGTACCACACCAGCGAGGCCCAGTTATCAAACAGCGGTAAAAAGGCGTGCGGGCCGTTCGGGGTAAAGTGCTGCCAGGTGCTCTCACCGGGCGCATTTTCACACTGAACGGTGATCAGCATGCAGGATTGCTGATACTGCCAGGCATGAACGCCAATGCCCGCCATCTGTCTGACCTGCGAATTGGCACCATCCGCCCCCACCACCAGCTTCACGGTCAGCTCATCGCCGTTATCCAGCGTCAGCACATATCCCCCCGGTTGATGATGCAACGCCTTGAGGGAGTCAGGAACACGCAGCGTGACGTTCGGGTGCGCCTCCAGCGCCTGCCAGAGCGCGAGCTGGAGCACGTTGTTCTCTACCATATAGCCCAGACGCGGCAGCTTCAGCTCGGCGGCATCAAACGCGACGTGGGCATTTTCCCACTCCCAGGTTTCGAGACGGCTGTAAGGATGCGCGCGCATCGCCAGCACCGCCTCCCAGACGCCCAGCCCGCGCAGCAGATCGACAGACGCCGCGCTGATCGCGGAAATGCGCACATCCGGTTTGCTGGCGGGATCGAAGGCTGGCGGAGCAGACTGTTCAATTACCGTTACTTCAAATCCCTGTTGCGCCAGCCCCAGCGCCAGCGCGCCGCCGACCATACCGCCGCCGACAACGGCAACTTCGGTGTGTAGGAGTGTCATGGTCAATTTTCCTTATTGGAGAATCCCTTAAGTTTACCGGATTTTTGTGGTCTTGAGGCCCATAACCTTCATACTGGTCACAACCCCACCAAAGCATTACAATACGCGGCTTGCAATCCTGAGCTGAGCAAGTCGATGACTAAAAAACTCCATATAAAAACCTGGGGCTGTCAGATGAACGAATACGATTCATCCAAGATGGCCGATCTGCTGGATTCAACCCACGGATACCAGCTGACAGAAAACGTGAAAGAAGCGGACGTGCTGCTGCTGAACACCTGTTCGATTCGTGAAAAAGCGCAGGAGAAAGTCTTTCACGTATTAGGCCGCTGGAAGCTTCTCAAGCGTAAAAATCCGGACCTGATCATTGGCGTGGGCGGCTGCGTCGCATCGCAGGAAGGTAAGCTGATCCGCCAGAGAGCGCCGTATGTGGATATTGTCTTTGGCCCACAGACCTTGCACCGCCTGCCAGAGATGATCAATAAGGTGCGCGGCAATCGCAGCCCGGTCGTTGACGTCAGCTTCCCGGAGATCGAAAAATTTGACCGTCTGCCAGAGCCGCGCGCTGATGGCCCGACTGCTTTCGTCTCCATCATGGAAGGCTGCAACAAATATTGTACTTACTGCGTGGTGCCTTACACCCGCGGTGAAGAGGTCAGCCGCCCGGCGGATGACATTCTGTTTGAAATCGCGCAGCTTGCTGCACAGGGCGTTCGCGAAGTGAACCTGCTGGGCCAGAACGTTAACGCCTGGCGCGGTGAGAACTACGACGGCACCACCGGCAGCTTTGCTGAACTGCTGCGCCTGGTGGCTGCGATTGACGGCATTGACCGCATTCGCTTTACCACCAGCCACCCGATGGAATTTACCGACGACATTATTGACGTGTATCGCGATACGCCAGAGTTGGTGAGCTTCCTGCACCTGCCGATTCAGTGTGGCTCTGACCGCGTGCTGAACCTGATGGGCCGTCCACATACGGTGCTGGAGTATAAATCCACCATTCGTAAGCTGCTTGCCGCGCGTCCGGATATCCAGATCAGCTCCGACTTTATCGTTGGCTTCCCTGGCGAAACCACCGATGACTTCGAGCGCACCATGAAGCTCATTGGTGAAGTGAATTTTGACGTCAGCTACAGCTTCATCTTCTCTGCGCGTCCTGGAACACCTGCGGCCGATATGGTTGACGATGTGCCGGAAGAAGAGAAAAAGCAGCGTCTGTATATTCTGCAGGAGCGTATTAACCAGCAGGCCAACGCGTGGAGCCGCCGTATGCTCGGCACCGTTCAGCGCATTCTGGTGGAAGGCACCTCGCGCAAGAGCATTATGGAACTGTCCGGTCGTACCGAAAACAACCGCGTGGTGAACTTTGAAGGCACCCCGGACATGATCGGTAAATTCGTGGACGTCGAGATTGTCGACGTGCTGACCAACTCGCTGCGCGCGAAGCTGGTACGCACCGAAGACGAAATGGGCCTGCGAATTGCTGAATCTCCGGAATCCGTTATCTCTCGCACTCGCAAAGTCAACGATTCAGGCGTGGGCATTTACCAGCCGTAATCCTTCTGGCCTGCCTTTCCGGCAGGCCTTGTATTTCCTCTCGTCGTCCCAATATGCATAGCAATGCTTGCGCCTTTAATCTAAGGCGTGAATACTTTCGGTAATGACAGTTTTATGTCGCCAGGCCTACAAAACACTCAAAGAGGAACGGTTTGAATATAGACACGCGTGAAATTAGCCTTGAGCCCGCAGACAACGCTCGCCTGCTGAGCCTGTGCGGGCCGTTTGATGACAACATCAAACAACTGGAACGACGTCTGGGTATCGAAATCAATCGTCGCGATAACCATTTCAAACTCACCGGACGCCCTATCTGCGTCAACGCGGCTGCGGATATTCTGCGCAGCCTGTATGTCGATACCGCCCCAATGCGTGGCGAGATTCAGGACATCGAACCGGAACAAATTCACCTCGCCATTAAAGAGGCACGCGTGCTTGAGCAAAGCGCGGAAAGCGTGCCGGATTACGGCAAGGCGATCAACATCAAGACTAAACGCGGCGTCATTAAGCCACGTACGCCGAACCAGGCGCAGTATATCGCCAATATCCTCGACCACGACATCACCTTTGGCGTGGGCCCGGCAGGTACGGGTAAAACCTATCTCGCCGTTGCCGCTGCGGTGGATGCGCTGGAGCGTCAGGATATCCGTCGTATTCTGCTGACCCGCCCTGCCGTTGAAGCGGGTGAAAAACTGGGCTTTCTGCCGGGCGATTTAAGTCAGAAAGTGGACCCTTACCTGCGTCCGCTTTATGACGCGCTGTTCGAGATGTTAGGCTTTGAGAAAGTTGAAAAGCTGATTGAGCGTAACGTGATTGAAGTTGCGCCGCTGGCCTACATGCGTGGCCGTACGCTTAACGACGCGTTCATCATTCTCGATGAGAGCCAGAACACCACCATCGAACAGATGAAGATGTTCCTGACGCGTATTGGCTTTAACTCGAAAGCGGTTATCACCGGTGATGTCACCCAGATCGACCTGCCGCGCAGCACCAAATCTGGCCTGCGCCACGCCATTGAAGTCCTGGCCGAGGTCGATGAAATCAGCTTCAACTTCTTCCACAGTGAAGACGTCGTTCGCCACCCGGTGGTCGCACGTATCGTTAACGCCTATGAAGCCTGGGAAGAGGCAGATCAAAAACGCAGGGCCGAACAGGCCGCGGAACGTAAGCGCGAAGCGCAGGAGCAAGAACAGAAATGAGTCAGGTGATCCTCGATTTACAGCTGGCCTGTGAAGACAATTCCGGCATGCCAGATGAGGCACAGTTTCAGAAATGGCTGGATGCGGTTATCCCCCAGTTTCAGGAAGAATCAGAAGTCACGATTCGCCTGGTGGATGAAGCAGAAAGCCATGAGCTTAACCTGACCTACCGCGGGAAAGATAAGCCGACCAACGTGCTCTCTTTCCCGTTCGAAGCGCCACCGGGCATCGAGATGCCGCTGCTTGGCGATCTGATCATCTGCCGTCAGGTGGTTGAACAGGAAGCCAAAGAGCAGCAAAAGCCGCTCGACGCCCACTGGGCGCATATGGTGGTACACGGCAGCCTGCACCTGCTGGGCTACGATCACATTGAAGATGACGAAGCGGAAGAGATGGAGTCCCTCGAGACAGAGATAATGCTTGCTCTGGGCTATGAGGATCCGTACATTGCCGAGAAAGAATAGTCGGTCTAACGCCTGACTAACATGCCGCCGCGTAAGGACATCGCGCGGCGGTAAACATTGAACTCACAAGAGAACCCTTAACAAACGCCATGAGCGACGACAATTCACACAGTAGCGACACGACAAACAGTAAAAAGGGATTTTTCTCCCTCATTCTGAACCAGCTTTTCCACGGCGAACCGAAAAACCGTGATGAACTGCTGGAGCTGATTCGTGATTCCGGGCAGAACGACCTTATCGACGAAGATACGCGCGAAATGCTCGAAGGGGTCATGGACATCGCCGACCAGCGCGTCCGCGATATCATGATCCCCCGCTCGCAGATGATCACCCTGAAACGTAACCAGACGCTGGACGAGTGCCTCGATGTGATCATCGAATCCGCCCACTCGCGTTTCCCGGTCATCAGCGAAGACAAAGATCACATCGAAGGGATTTTGATGGCCAAAGATCTGCTGCCGTTTATGCGCAGCGATGCCGAAGCCTTCAGCATGGAAAAAGTGTTACGCCAGGCCGTGGTTGTGCCGGAAAGTAAACGTGTGGATCGGATGCTGAAAGAGTTTCGCTCTCAGCGTTACCACATGGCGATTGTTATTGATGAATTCGGCGGCGTCTCAGGTCTGGTCACGATCGAAGATATTCTTGAGCTGATCGTAGGCGAAATCGAAGACGAGTATGACGAAGAAGAAGATATCGACTTCCGTCAGCTTAGCCGCCACACATGGACCGTGCGTGCGCTGGCCTCGATTGAAGACTTCAACGACGCCTTCGGCACTCACTTCAGCGATGAAGAGGTCGATACCATAGGCGGACTGGTGATGCAGGCCTTTGGTCATCTTCCGGCGCGCGGAGAGACCGTTGACATCGACGGTTACCAATTCAAAGTCGCCATGGCCGACAGCCGACGTATTATTCAGGTTCACGTCAGAACGCCGGACGACTCACCGGTGCCAAAACTGGAAGATTAATGTAAATGGCATTTGCCCCATTACTTGAACGCCAGCGCGTCCGTTTGCTGCTGGCGCTGTTGCTCGGAGCCAGCGGTACGCTGGCTTTTTCTCCTTATGACATCTGGCCCGCGGCCCTTCTCTCCCTGATGGGGCTTCAGGGTTTAACCCTGAATCGGCGTCCGGTACAGGCTGCCGCCATCGGTTACTTCTGGGGGCTGGGGCTGTTTGGCTCAGGCATCAACTGGGTCTACGTCAGCATCGCGCAGTTTGGCGGCATGCCGGGGCCGGTTAACATCTTCCTCGTTGTGCTGCTCGCCGCCTATCTCTCGCTCTATACCGGACTGTTCGCAGGGATCCTCTCGCGTCTGTGGCCTAAAACCACCTGGCTGCGCGTCGCGATTGCCGCACCGGTTGTCTGGCAAATTACCGAGTTCCTGCGCGGCTGGGTGCTTACCGGCTTCCCGTGGCTGCAGTTCGGCTACAGCCAGATTGACGGCCCGCTGAAAGGGCTGGCACCGGTGATGGGCGTTGAAGCCATTAACTTCCTGTTGATGGTGGTCAGCGGCCTGCTGGTGCTGGCGCTGGTCACGCGCTGCTGGAAACCGCTGGCTGTGGCGCTGGTGCTTTTCGTCCTGCCCTTCCCGCTGCGTTATATCCAGTGGTTCACGCCTGAACCCGAGCGCGCCATGCAGGTCTCCATGGTGCAGGGGAATATCCCACAGTCCATGAAGTGGGATGAGAAAGAGCTGCTGAATACGCTGAAGATCTACGCCAACGCCACCGAAGAGGTGATGGGTAAATCGCAGCTGATTATCTGGCCGGAGTCCGCCATTCCCGATCTGGAAATTAACCAGCAGCCGTTCCTCAACATGATGAACGATCTGCTTGTGGCGCGCGGCAGCACACTGATTACCGGCATCGTTGATGCACGCCTGAATCAGCAAAACCGCTACGACACCTACAACACCATCATTACGCTCGGCAAAGACAGCGAATACAGCTACAACTCCACCGACCGGTATAATAAGAATCACCTGGTACCGTTTGGTGAATTTGTCCCGCTGGAGTCGATTCTGCGCCCGCTGGCCCCGTTCTTTGACCTGCCGATGTCCTCTTTCAGCCGCGGTCCGTACGTTCAGCCTCAGCTGCACGCGCACGGTCTCGCCCTGACGGCGGCCATCTGCTACGAAATCATTCTCGGGGAACAGGTGCGCGATAACTTCCGCCCGGATACTGACTATCTGCTGACCATCTCCAACGATGCGTGGTTTGGTAAGTCAATCGGCCCGTGGCAGCACTTCCAGATGGCGCGCATGCGCTCCCTGGAGCTGGCGCGTCCGCTGCTGCGCAGCACCAACAACGGCATCACCGCTGTGATTGGTCCGCAGGGTGACATTCAGGCGATGATCCCGCAGTTCACCCGCGAGGTGCTGACCACTACAGTCACGCCTACCACGGGGCTGACGCCGTACGCGCGTACCGGCAACTGGCCGCTGTGGATTTTGACCACGCTGTTCGGCTTTGCCGCGGTGCTGATGAGTCTGCGTCAGCGTCGTAAATAATTTTACCTTCTGTTGCCGGGTGGCGCTGACGCTTACCCGGCCTACATTTTTGCTCCCGTAGGTCGGGTAAGGCGTAGCGGCCCCCCGACAATACCCTCCAAACTCCCATTCTGGCACGCCTATTGCTTTGTTTATTCGCGCAAACGCAGTTTGGCTTAACGTGCAACCTTGTCGCACCAGCGTCGATCATCGGCAGCACCGAAACGGTGCAACGAAAGATTATTGCCTCTGAATGGTGCGGCGCGCTTCGCAAAAATAAACAATAACGCAGCAAAATCTTTACATTAAGCCAGACTAAATGTTAACAAGCTTGCATAACACTGCACTCGCATAGCGCGAGATATAACAACATCACAATGGGTATCAATGCGTCACTGGCGCTGATAAGAAAGGAGTTGGGTATGCAATTACGTAAACTGGCCACAGCAATGCTGGTTATGGGAATGTCTGCTGGCGTCGTTCACGCTGAAGATGCTCCGGCAGCAGGCAGCACTCTGGACAAGATTGCCAAAAACGGCGTCATCGTGGTCGGCCACCGTGAATCTTCTGTCCCGTTCTCTTACTACGACAACACGCAAAAAGTCGTAGGCTATTCACAGGATTACTCCAACGCCATCGTTGAAGCTGTGAAGAAAAAGCTGAACAAACCTGACCTGCAGGTGAAGCTGATCCCAATCACTTCACAAAACCGTATTCCACTGCTGCAAAACGGCACCTTTGATTTCGAGTGTGGCTCCACCACCAACAACCTTGAGCGTCAGAAACAGGCCGCCTTCTCCGACACCATCTTTGTCGTGGGTACCCGTCTGTTGACCAAGAAAGGCGGCGCAATCAAAGATTTTGCTGACCTGAAAGGCAAAGCGGTCGTTGTGACCTCCGGTACGACTTCCGAAGTGCTGCTGCACAAGCTGAACGACGAGAAGAAAATGGATATGCGCATCATCAGCGCGAAAGACCATGGCGACTCCTTCCGTACCCTGGAAAGCGGTCGTGCCGTCGCGTTTATGATGGATGACGCCCTGCTGGCGGGCGAACGGGCGAAAGCGAAGAAACCAGACAACTGGGAAATCGTGGGCACCGCGCAGTCGAAAGAAGCCTACGGTTGTATGCTGCGTAAAGACGATGCTGACTTCAAAAAGCTGATTGATGACACCATCGCGCAGGCACAGACATCCGGCGACGCGGAAAAATGGTTCGACAAATGGTTCAAGAACCCGATTCCACCAAAGAACCTCAACATGAACTTTGAACTGTCTGACGACATGAAAGCACTGTTCAAATCACCAAACGATAAAGCGCTTAACTAATTAGAACGACAGGGGCGGGATCTCCTGCCCTCTCGATTGTCGGGAAGCATGGACAGACTATACGTTGAGTGGTCGTTCCCCACTCAGCGCGAAAATGAGCTTCTCACCAATCTTCGAGGGTAGCGCTGCTACCCTTTTTTTTCTGGAGTTTATTATGTCAATTGACTGGAACTGGGGCATCTTTCTGCAACAAGCCCCGTTCGGCAACACCACCTATCTTGGCTGGCTGTGGAGCGGCTTTCAGGTCACCGTTGCGCTATCGATAACGGCGTGGATTATCGCGTTTCTTGTCGGTTCGCTGTTCGGTATTCTGCGCACCGTTCCCAATCGCTTTCTTTCAACACTCGGCACCCTGTACGTGGAACTGTTCCGTAACGTTCCGCTAATCGTGCAGTTCTTTACCTGGTATCTGGTCATTCCGGAACTGCTGCCGGAAAATATCGGCATGTGGTTCAAGGCGGAACTGGATCCTAACGTTCAGTTCTTTGTCTCTTCCATGCTGTGCCTGGGGCTGTTCACCGCCGCGCGCGTTTGCGAACAGGTGCGTGCAGCTATCCAATCACTGCCGCGCGGGCAAAAGAACGCGGCTCTGGCGATGGGCCTGACGCTGCCGCAAGCCTACCGTTACGTTCTGCTGCCTAACGCCTATCGCGTTATCGTTCCACCGATGACGTCAGAGATGATGAACCTGGTGAAAAACTCGGCCATCGCCTCGACGATTGGTCTGGTGGATATGGCGGCGCAGGCGGGTAAGCTGCTGGACTACTCCGCCCACGCGTGGGAATCCTTCACCGCGATTACCCTCGCTTACGTTCTGATTAACGCTTTCATCATGCTGGTGATGAACCTGGTTGAACGCAAAATTCGCCTGCCGGGCAATCTGGGGGGCAAATAATGTACGAATTTGACTGGAGTTCTATCGTTCCATCCATGCCTTACCTGCTGGATGGCCTGGTAATCACCTTAAAGATCACCGTGATCGCCATCATCATCGGTATCGTCTGGGGCACCCTGTTGGCGGTGATGCGCCTGTCGAGCTTTAAACCCCTCGCCTGGTTTGCGACTGCCTACGTTAACGTCTTCCGCTCCATTCCGCTGGTGATGGTGCTGCTGTGGTTTTACCTGATTGTTCCCGGCTTCCTGCAGAACGTACTGGGACTGTCGCCGAAAACCGATATCCGCCTGATCTCCGCCATGGTGGCATTCTCGATGTTTGAGGCCGCTTACTACTCCGAGATTATCCGTGCGGGCATTCAGAGTATCTCCCGCGGGCAGTCCAGCGCCGCACTGGCTTTGGGGATGACCCACTGGCAATCCATGCAGCTCATTATTCTGCCGCAGGCGTTCCGCGCCATGGTTCCGCTCCTGCTGACACAGGGCATCGTGCTGTTCCAGGATACCTCTCTGGTCTACGTCCTGAGCCTGGCAGACTTCTTCCGTACCGCGTCCACCATCGGCGAGCGTGATGGTACGCAGGTTGAGATGGTCCTCTTCGCGGGTGGGGTCTATTTTGTGATTAGTTTAAGCGCGTCGCTGTTGGTCAGCTGGCTGAAGAAAAGGACTGTATAATGATTTCCCTGAAAAATGTTTCGAAATGGTATGGGCACTTTCAGGTGCTGACCGACTGCTCCACCGAAGTGAAAAAAGGCGACGTCGTCGTGGTGTGCGGGCCGTCCGGCTCCGGTAAGTCGACGCTGATCAAAACCGTTAACGGCCTGGAGCCGGTGCAGCAGGGTGAAATTGTCGTCAACGGTACCAAAGTGAACGACAAGAAAACCAATCTTGCTCAGCTTCGCTCACACGTCGGCATGGTGTTCCAGCATTTTGAGCTGTTCCCTCACCTCTCTATCATCGAGAACCTGACGCTGGCACAGGTTAAAGTGCTTAAGCGTGATAAAAAGGCATCGCGCGAGAAAGGGCTGAAGCTCCTGGAACGCGTGGGTCTCTCGGCACATGCCGATAAGTTCCCGGCACAGCTTTCTGGCGGCCAACAGCAGCGCGTGGCGATCGCCCGCGCGCTGTGTATGGATCCGGTGGCGATGCTGTTTGATGAGCCAACGTCGGCGCTCGATCCTGAGATGATCAACGAAGTGCTGGACGTAATGGTCGAGCTGGCGCACGAAGGGATGACCATGATGGTCGTAACCCACGAAATGGGCTTCGCCCGTAAAGTGGCCAACCGCGTGATCTTTATGGACGAAGGGAAAATTGTGGAAGACTCTCCGAAAGAAGAGTTCTTTGCCAACCCGAAATCTGACCGCGCCAAAGACTTCCTCGCCAAAATCCTGCACTAATCTTCCCGGTGCGCGATCTGCGGATTGCGCACTGCTTCACGCTTTCACACTCTGCTTCTCGTCGGCGTCACATTGCAGCGTTAACCTTGTCACAAATAACGCTAAGAATGGAGAACCCTATGGCACAGCCGATCATTCTCGATTGCGATCCAGGTCATGATGACGCGATCGCACTCGTCCTTGCACTTGCCTCCCCTGAACTCGACGTAAAAGCCGTCACCTCATCCGCCGGAAACCAGACGCCTGAAAAAACCCTGCGCAACGTGCTGCGCATGCTCACGCTGCTTAAACGCACCGATATTCCGGTTGCGGGCGGGGCCGTGAAGCCGCTGATGCGCGAGCTGATTATTGCCGACAACGTTCATGGTGAAAGCGGGCTGGACGGCCCTACGCTACCGGAGCCGGGGTTTGCACCGCAAAACTGTACCGCCGTCGAGCTGATGGCGAAGGTGCTGCGCGCAAGCGCGGAGCCCGTAACGCTGGTGGCAACCGGACCACAAACCAACGTTGCGCTGCTGCTGAACAGCCATCCTGAGCTGCATAATAAAATTGCCCGGATCGTGATGATGGGCGGGGCCATGGGGCTGGGGAACTGGACGCCTGCGGCGGAGTTCAACATCTTTGTCGACCCGGAAGCGGCGGAGATTGTCTTCCAGTCAGGATTACCGATTGTGATGGCGGGGCTGGATGTTACCCACCGCGCGCAGATTATGGCGGACGATATTGAGCGCTTCCGCTCGGTGGGCAACCCGGTTGCGACAACCGTGGCCGAACTGCTCGACTTCTTTATGGAGTATCACAAAGCCGAGAAGTGGGGCTTCCACGGCGCACCGCTGCACGACCCGTGCACCATTGCCTGGCTGTTAAAACCTGAGATGTTCACCACGGTGGACAGATGGGTTGGCGTTGAGACGCAGGGAAAATACACCCAGGGCATGACGGTGGTGGACTACTACTCGCTGACGGGGAATAAACCGAATACAACGGTGATGGTGGATATCGACCGGGAGGCGTTTGTGGATTTGCTGGCGGAGAGACTGGCTTACTATAGTGCGGCCTGATGCCCTCACCCCAACCCTCTCCCACGGGGAGAGGGAGCAGACACTAAAAACGGCAACGGGGTTGCCGTTTTGCTTTTACCTTTTGCGGCCTGATGCCCTCACCCCGGCCCTCTCCCACAGGGAGAGGGCGCAAACACAAAAAACGGCAACGGAGTTGCCGTTTTGCTTTTATTCATGGCTCAAACGGCCGACGCTGGAACTGATCGTGCCCGCACTTCGGACACAGCGGCAGCACGTCCGGCGTGTACACCGCAATATGGTGATGACACTTCTCGCAGACCAGGTTCCCCAGCCCCACCACTTCACCGCTCTGGTAGACGCCGTGGTGGTTCAAATCCTGAAACACCTCGCGCCACTCCAGCTGCGTTTTGTCGGTGATATCCGCCAGCTCCTGCCACAGACTCTCTTTAATCACCCGCATAAAGACGCTGTCCGCGACCTCGTCCTGGCTCTCCTCGTAACTGCGCGCGAACTCTTCCAGATCACGGCGCACGGCGCGCGTCACCTCTTCCACTTCGGTTCGCGTTAACTCACCCGTTTGCGCCACCCGGGAGCGAGCCTGTTCGACCAGCGCGTCGATATCGCGCTCGCCGTTGCGCAGCCGTTCCGTCAGTGTCGATACCAGTTCGCGGTAAAATTGAGCAACCTTGTTCATCATTTTGCCTCCCGGGTAAGTAACTATTTCTAATAATAGACCTTATTTCGCCGCCGCTTTGTCAGGTGAAGCACAGACCCGGTAAATTCCTGCAAAGTGCATTTGTGCGAAAGGCTGTTTTGACGCGGGCGTTTGGGCTATGCTATGCGGATCTGAATCACCACATCCATTGGCTACATTTAGTAGCTGTATTGAAAACAGGACCACTGGCTGCCATGCAAGAGCAATACCGCCCGGAAGAGATAGAATCAAAAGTCCAGCAACATTGGGACGAGAAGCGCACCTTTGAAGTAACCGAAGACGAGAGCAAAGAGAAGTATTACTGCCTGTCGATGCTTCCCTATCCTTCTGGTCGACTACACATGGGCCACGTGCGTAACTACACCATCGGTGATGTGATTGCACGCTACCAGCGCATGCTGGGCAAAAACGTCCTGCAGCCAATCGGCTGGGATGCATTCGGTCTGCCTGCTGAAGGCGCGGCGGTTAAAAACAACACCGCACCGGCGCCGTGGACGTACGACAACATCGCATACATGAAAAACCAGCTCAAAATGCTGGGCTTTGGCTATGACTGGAGCCGCGAGCTGGCAACCTGCACCCCGGAATATTACCGTTGGGAGCAGAAGTTCTTCACCGAGCTGTACAAAAAAGGCCTGGTGTATAAGAAGACCTCCGCCGTTAACTGGTGTCCGAATGACCAGACCGTTCTGGCGAACGAACAGGTTATCGACGGCTGCTGCTGGCGCTGTGACACTAAAGTTGAGCGTAAAGAGATCCCACAGTGGTTTATCAAAATCACCGCTTACGCCGACGAACTGCTGAACGATTTGGATAAACTGGATCACTGGCCAGATACCGTCAAGACCATGCAGCGCAACTGGATCGGCCGTTCTGAAGGCGTGGAGATTACCTTCAACGTTGAGAACTACGACCAGACCCTGACCGTCTACACTACCCGTCCGGATACCTTCATGGGCGCGACCTACCTGGCCGTAGCCGCAGGTCACCCGCTGGCGCAGAAAGCGGCAGAGAACAATCCG
Source organism: Enterobacter sp. JMULE2 (assembly GCF_013337145.1). Lineage (NCBI taxonomy): Bacteria > Pseudomonadati > Pseudomonadota > Gammaproteobacteria > Enterobacterales > Enterobacteriaceae > Enterobacter > Enterobacter sp. JMULE2. The sequence continues at coordinate 206,674 of NZ_SGWD01000014.1, read as the reverse complement.
GAACTGGCTCGCTTCATCGACGAATGCCGTAACACCAAAGTGGCCGAAGCCGACATGGCGACGATGGAGAAAAAAGGCGTTGCAACGGGCTTCTATGCCAAACATCCACTGACTGGCGAAGCCATTCCAGTGTGGGCAGCCAACTTCGTTCTGATGGAATACGGCACTGGTGCGGTAATGGCCGTACCGGGCCACGATCAGCGCGACTACGAGTTTGCTACCAAATACAGCTTGCCGATTAAAGCCGTTATTCTGGCCGCCGATGGTTCTGAACCCGACCTGTCCGAGCAAGCGCTGACCGAAAAAGGCACCCTGTTCAACTCCGGCGAATTCAGCGGCCTGAGCTTTGAAGACGGCTTCAACGCCATTGCCGACAAGCTGGCTTCGCTGGGCGTAGGCGAGCGTAAAGTGAACTTCCGTCTGCGCGACTGGGGGGTTTCCCGTCAGCGTTACTGGGGTGCGCCAATTCCAATGGTGACGTTGGAAGACGGCACCGTCATGCCAACGCCTGAAGATCAGCTGCCGGTGATCCTGCCGGAAGACGTGGTCATGGACGGCATCACCAGCCCGATCAAAGCCGATCCTGAGTGGGCAAAAACCACCGTCAACGGTCAGCCTGCGCTGCGTGAAACCGACACCTTCGATACCTTTATGGAATCCTCCTGGTACTACGCGCGCTACACCTGCCCGCAGTATCAGGACGGTATGCTGGATTCCGATGCGGCAAACTACTGGCTGCCGGTAGACATCTACATCGGTGGTATCGAACACGCCATCATGCACCTGCTCTACTTCCGCTTCTTCCATAAGCTGATGCGCGATGCGGGCATGGTTAACTCTGACGAGCCCGCGAAACAGCTGCTGTGTCAGGGCATGGTGCTGGCAGATGCGTTCTATTACGTAGGCGCGAACGGCGAACGTAACTGGATTTCTCCGGTTGATGCGATCGTTGAGCGCGACGAAAAAGGCCGTATCGTGAAGGCGAAAGACGCTGAAGGTCATGAACTGGTTTACACCGGCATGAGCAAGATGTCCAAGTCCAAAAACAACGGTATCGACCCGCAGGTCATGGTTGAGCGTTACGGCGCTGACACCGTGCGTCTGTTCATGATGTTTGCCTCACCGGCCGACATGACCCTCGAATGGCAGGAATCCGGCGTTGAAGGTGCTAACCGCTTCCTGAAACGCGTCTGGAAACTGGTTTACGAGCACACCTCACAGGGTGATGCGCCAGCACTGAACGCTGCGGCACTGACTGAAGATCAGCAGGCGCTGCGTCGCGATGTTCATAAAACCATTGCGAAAGTAACCGATGATATTGGTCGTCGTCAGACCTTCAATACCGCAATTGCGGCTATTATGGAACTGATGAATAAGCTGGCGAAAGCCCCGCAGGATGGCGAGCAGGATCGTGCCATCATGCGTGAAGCGCTGCTGGCCGTTGTTCGCATGCTTAACCCGTTCACACCACACGCCAGCTTCACCCTGTGGCAGGAGCTGAAAGGCGAAGGCGATATCGACAACGCGCCGTGGCCAGTGGCAGACGAATCAGCGATGGTGGAAAACACCACCCTGGTTGTGGTGCAGGTCAACGGCAAAGTGCGCGGTAAAATCACCGTGGCTGTTGATGCAACCGAAGAGCAGGTTCGCGAACGCGCAGGTCAGGAACCGCTGGTTGCAAAATATCTTGAGGGCGTTACCGTACGTAAAGTGATCTACGTACCAGGTAAACTGCTTAATCTGGTCGTTGGCTAAGCGCGGGAGGAAACGTGCGACAACTGGCAACAATACTCTTATCCCTGGCGGTGCTTGTCACCGCAGGTTGCGGGTGGCATCTGCGCAATACCACGGCAGTTCCGCCTCAGATGAAAACGTTGATCTTCGACTCTTCGGATCCAAATGGCCCACTCAGCCGGGCTGTTCGTAACCAGCTCCGTTTGAACGATGTTGAGTTGATCGAGAAAGGCACTTTGCGCCAGGATGTTCCGTCATTCCGCATCCTGACCTCGACGTTGTCTAAAGATACCGCGTCCATCTTCCAGGATGGCCGTACTGCGGAATATCAGATGGTGCTTAACGTGAAAGCGGCCGTATTGATCCCGGGTAAAGATATTTATCCAATCAGTACTAAAGTCTACCGTTCGTTCTTCGATAACCCGCAAACGGCGCTGGCAAAAGATGCCGAGCAGCAGATTATCATCAACGAAATGTATGATAAGGCAGCGGAACAGCTGATCCGTAAACTGCCAAGCATTGCTGCGTCGACGAAACAAGGCTCTGACATTATCGACACACCGGACGCTAACGCGCCGACCATGTCAACGTCGATGGGTAACTGATGATCAGGCTGTATCCTGAACAACTCCGCGCGCAGCTCAATGAAGGGCTGCGCGCGGCGTATCTGCTGCTCGGAAACGATCCTCTATTACTTCAGGAAAGTCTGGATGCCGTTCGTCATGCGGCGGTCGCTCAGGGCTTTGATGAACACCACACAGTCCAACTGGACAATAACACCGACTGGAACGCCGTCTTTTCACTTTGCCAGGCAATGAGCCTGTTTGCATCGCGCCAGACAATCCAGATCCTGCTGCCGGAAAATGGCCCTAACGCGGCCATGAATGAGCAACTCGCCACCCTGGTCAGCCTGTTACACAGCGATCTGCTGCTGATTGTGCGCGGCAACAAGCTCACCAAGGCGCAGGAAAACGCAGCGTGGTTTACTCAACTTGCGACCAACGCTGTGCAGGTCACCTGCCAGACACCTGAACAGGCACATCTGCCTAAATGGGTAGCCGCGCGAGCAAAACAGCACAATCTTCAGTTGGATGAGGCGGCGAACCAGCTGCTTTGCTACTGCTATGAAGGTAACCTGCTGGCGCTGGCGCAGGCACTCGACAGGCTTTCTCTGCTTTGGCCTGACGGTAAACTGACGTTACCGCGTGTTGAGCAAGCGGTAAACGATGCAGCCCACTTTACGCCATTTCACTGGGTTGACGCGCTGCTGTCAGCAAAGAGCAAACGCGCGCTACACATATTGCAGCAGCTGCGCCTTGAAGGCAGTGAACCTGTCATTTTGCTGCGCACGCTCCAGCGAGAGCTGTTGTTACTGAATACGCTCAAGCGTCAGTCTGCCCATACGCCATTGCGTTCACTGTTTGATAAACACCGTGTATGGCAAAACCGCAGGGCGATGACCACCGAGGCCATCAACCGCCTGAGCCATGAACAGCTGCGCCAGGCTGTACAGCTTTTGATGCGCGCCGAGCTCACGTTGAAACAAGATTACGGTCAGTCGGTCTGGTCGGAGCTGGAAAGCCTTTCACTGCTGCTCTGCCACAAGGCGCTGGCAGACGTATTTATCGATGGATAGCATGCATTCTCTACAAGCGCTGTACGGCGGAACTTTCGACCCGGTGCATTACGGGCATCTTAAGCCGGTTGAAATTCTGGCGAATCTGATCGGCCTGCAGCGCGTAATCATTATGCCCAATAACGTTCCGCCGCACCGTCCTCAGCCAGAGGCCACCAGCGAACAGCGAAAAGAGATGCTCGCGCTGGCGATTGCGGATAAACCCCTTTTCCGTCTTGACGAACGGGAGTTACGTCGCAACACCCCGTCCTGGACGTCCCAGACGCTGCAGGAGTGGCGAGCTGAACAAGGGCCGGATAAACCGCTGGCCTTTATTATCGGTCAGGATTCCCTGCTCAACTTTCCTACCTGGCATCAGTATGAAACCATACTGGAGAACAGCCACCTTCTCGTGTGCCGTCGCCCCGGGTATCCGCTGACCATGCGCGAACCACAGTACCAGCAATGGCTTGAAGCTCATCTCACCGACAACGTGGAAGATCTGCATAATCAGCCAGCCGGGAAAATTTATCTGGCAGAAACACCGTGGTTTGATATTTCTGCGACGCTCATTCGCGAGCGCCTGCAGCAGGGTTTAGCCTGTGACGATATGCTGCCTTCGTCAGTGCTGGCGTATATCAATCAGCACGGATTGTATCAGAAAAGCGCAGACGCATAGCCTGAGGCAAGAAAAAGCGGCTGATTGATTATCCTGCCTTGACAGGGTAAGCCATACTGTTATCCTCCGCTGCCAGACTTTCCCGCCGATCATTGCTTTACAGAAATTGTTTTACAAAAATGGCGATGCAATCTCCGGCGGAGGGTGGGATGATACCCGCCTTCAAAAGCCCGGCCGGTGACATTTGTCCCGATACTGGCGTCAGTTCAGGTATACTGTCTGGCTACGAATTTATAGTTACATAATCTCATTCACCCAGGGGGAAAACTTGCAGGGTAAAGCACTCCAGGATTTTGTTATCGACAAAATTGATGACCTGAAAGGTCAGGACATCATCGCTATCGACGTTAAAGGTAAATCCAGCATCACCGACTGCATGATTATCTGCACCGGTACATCTACTCGCCATGTGGTTTCGATTGCCGATCACGTCGTTCAGGAATCTCGTGCAGCAGGGCTGTTACCGCTTGGCGTTGAAGGTGAAGCGACCGCCGACTGGGTGGTTGTCGATCTCGGCGATGTGATTGTCCATGTCATGCAGGAAGAGAGGTCGTCGCCTGTATGAGCTGGAAAAACTCTGGGGTTAATGCGTGAAGTTGCAGCTGGTCGCTGTCGGCACCAAAATGCCGGACTGGGTACAAACCGGTTTTACTGAGTATCTGCGTCGTTTTCCAAAAGATATGCCGTTCGAACTGGTGGAAATTCCTGCCGGTAAGCGCGGCAAGAACGCGGATATCAAACGTATTCTCGATAAAGAGGGCGAACTGATGCTGGCTGCCGCAGGCAAAAACCGCATCGTTACCCTCGATATTCCAGGTAAACCCTGGGATACGCCGCAGCTGGCGCACGAACTGGAGCGCTGGAAGCAGGACGGTCGTGATGTCAGTCTGTTGATTGGCGGACCTGAAGGATTATCCCCCGCCTGCAAAGCGGCAGCAGAACAAAGTTGGTCTCTCTCCGCGCTGACGCTCCCCCACCCGCTTGTCAGGGTGCTGGTGGCAGAAAGCCTGTACCGCGCGTGGAGCATTACTACCAACCACCCCTACCACCGCGAGTAATGACTGACCAGGGTAGATTAAGCAGCGGATGAAACTACAGAATTCTTTTCGCGACTATACGGCTGAGTCCGCGCTGTTTGTGCGCCGGGCGCTGGTCGCCTTTACGGGGATTTTGCTGCTGACCGGCGTGCTGATCGCCAACCTTTATAATCTGCAAATTGTCCGCTTTACCGACTACCAGACGCGTTCAAACGAGAACCGCATCAAGCTGGTGCCGATCGCGCCAAGCCGCGGCATTATCTACGACCGTAACGGCACGCCGCTGGCCTTAAACCGCACCATCTATCAAATCGAGATGATGCCGGAAAAGGTCGACAACGTGCAGGATACGCTGAACGCGCTGAGAAGCGTGGTCGATCTCAACGATGACGATATCGCCGCCTTTAAAAAAGAGCGTTCCCGTTCTCATCGCTTCACGTCTATTCCGGTCAAAACCAACCTGACAGAAGTGCAGGTGGCCCGTTTTGCCGTGAACCAGTATCGATTCCCCGGCGTGGAAGTGAAAGGCTATAAGCGCCGCTTCTATCCTTACGGCTCTGCGCTGACGCACGTGATTGGCTACGTTTCCAAGATTAACGATAAAGACGTTGACCGCCTTGATAAAGACGGCAAGCTGGCCAACTACGCCGCAACGCATGATATCGGTAAGCTGGGAATTGAGCGTTATTATGAAGATGTGCTGCACGGCGAAACCGGTTATGAAGAGGTTGAAGTTAACAACCGTGGCCGCGTAATCCGCCAGCTGAAAGAGGTTCCGCCGCAGGCGGGCCATGATGTGTACCTGACACTCGACCTTAAGCTGCAGCAGTATATCGAAACCCTGCTGGCAGGCAGCCGTGCCGCCGTTATCGTCACCGACCCGCGCACCGGTGGAATTCTGGCCATGGTCTCCATGCCGAGCTACGACCCTAACCTCTTCGTGGACGGTATCTCCAGCAAAGATTATTCCGGTCTGCTTAACGATCCGAACACCCCGCTGGTGAACCGTGCGACACAGGGTGTTTACCCGCCTGCGTCAACGGTAAAACCTTACGTTGCGGTTTCTGCACTGAGTGCGGGCGTGATCAATCGCAATACTAGCCTGTTTGACCCCGGCTGGTGGCAGCTACCAGGCTCTGAAAAACGTTACCGCGACTGGAAGAAATGGGGTCACGGTCATCTGAACGTGACCAAATCACTGGAAGAGTCTGCGGATACCTTCTTCTACCAGGTCGCCTATGACATGGGTATTGATCGTCTGTCGACGTGGATGAGTAAATTCGGCTACGGACACTACACCGGTATCGATCTTGCGGAAGAACGTTCTGGCAATATGCCCACCCGCGAATGGAAGCTGAAGCGCTTTAAGAAGCCGTGGTACCAGGGTGATACCATTCCGGTCGGGATCGGCCAGGGTTACTGGACAGCCACCCCGTTGCAGATGAACAAAGCGATGATGATCCTCATCAACGACGGCGTAGTGAAGGTTCCGCATCTGCTGCAAAGTACGGTTGAGAATGGCAAGAAAGTCCCGTGGATCCAGCCGCATGAAGCACCGGTGGGCGATATCCATTCCGGCTTCTGGGAAATCGCCAAAGACGGTATGTACGGCGTGGCAAACCGTCCAAACGGGACGGCGCATAAATACTTCGCTGGCGCACCCTACAAAGTGGCTGCTAAATCGGGTACCGCGCAGGTCTTCGGCCTGAAGGCAAACGAAACCTATAACGCGCACAAAATTGCTGAACGTCTGCGTGACCACAAGCTCATGACGGCGTTTGCCCCTTATGATAACCCGCAGGTTGCAGTGGCGATGATTCTCGAAAACGGCGGTGCAGGTCCGGCTGTAGGTACCATCATGCGTCAAATTCTCGACCACATTATGCTGGGTGATAACAACACCGAACTGCCGGCAGAAAACCCGGCAGCCGCTGCGGCGGAGGACCAATAATCATGACGGATAATCCGAATAAAAAATCGCTGTGGGACAAGATCCACATTGACCCTGCCATGCTATTGATTCTGCTGGCTTTGCTGGTATACAGCGCCCTGGTTATCTGGAGCGCCAGCGGTCAGGACATCGGCATGATGGAGCGCAAAATCGGCCAAATCGCGATGGGCCTGGTCATCATGGTGGTGATGGCGCAGATCCCCCCCCGCGTGTACGAAGGCTGGGCGCCCTACCTCTATATTTTCTGTATCATCCTGCTTGTTGCGGTTGATGCCTTTGGTGCGATATCCAAGGGCGCACAGCGCTGGCTGGATCTGGGGATCGTCCGCTTCCAGCCGTCGGAAATCGCGAAAATTGCCGTACCGCTGATGGTCGCGCGATTTATTAACCGCGACGTCTGCCCGCCTTCGCTAAAAAATACCGCGATCGCGCTGGTGCTGATTTTCCTGCCGACCTTGCTGGTTGCAGCACAGCCTGACCTCGGCACCTCGATTCTTATCGCACTGTCCGGCCTGTTTGTCCTGTTCCTGTCAGGCCTGAGCTGGCGTCTGATCGGTATCGCGGTGGTGCTGGTTGCCGCCTTTATCCCCATCCTCTGGTTCTTCCTGATGCATGATTACCAGCGCCAGCGCGTGATGATGCTCCTCGATCCGGAAACCGATCCGCTGGGTGCGGGCTATCATATTATTCAGTCGAAGATTGCGATTGGCTCCGGTGGCCTGCGCGGGAAAGGCTGGCTGCACGGTACACAGTCGCAGCTGGAGTTTTTACCGGAACGCCACACCGACTTTATCTTTGCCGTACTGGCGGAAGAGTTAGGGCTGGTTGGCATCTTAATTCTGCTGGCGCTCTACGTGCTGCTGATCATGCGAGGTCTGTGGATTGCCGCACGAGCGCAAACCACCTTTGGTCGCGTGATGGCAGGCGGATTGATGTTGATTTTATTCGTTTATGTCTTCGTAAATATTGGTATGGTGAGTGGTATTCTGCCAGTTGTAGGCGTACCGCTGCCGCTGGTGAGTTACGGGGGCTCGGCACTGATCGTGTTGATGGCCGGGTTTGGTATCGTCATGTCGATCCATACCCACAGAAAAATGTTGTCCAAAAGCGTATAAAAATAAGGGGATCGCAATGCGTAAGCAGTGGCTGGGGATCTGCATCGCAGCAAGTTTACTTGCAGCCTGCACAAGTGATGATGGTCAGCAACAGGCAACCGTCGCGCCGCCGCAGCCTGCGGTCTGTAACGGCCCGATTGTCGAAATTAGCGGTGCCGATCCGATCTATGAACCGCTGAACGCAACGGCGAATCAGGATTATCAGCGCGACGGCAAAAGCTTCAAAATTGTTCAGGATCCTTCCCGTTTCAGCCAGGCTGGCTTTGCCGCCATTTATGATGCCGAGCCGGGTAGTAACCTGACCGCATCAGGCGAAACCTTCGATCCGATGCAAATCACGGCGGCGCATCCTACGCTGCCGATCCCAAGCTATGCTCGCGTCACCAACCTGGCGAACGGCCGTATGATCGTCGTGCGTATCAACGATCGTGGCCCATACGGGAATGACCGCGTGATCTCGCTGTCCCGCGCAGCGGCTGACCGTCTGAACACCTCGAACAACACCAAAGTGCGTATCGATCCGATTATCGTCGCGCAGGATGGTACCCTTTCAGGTCCAGGCACCGCCTGTACGACTGTTGCGAAACAAACCTATGCCCTGCCGGCTCGCCCTGACCTGAGTGGCGGAATGGGAGGCGCGTCTACCCCTGCAGAGCCAGCTCAACCGCAGGGCGAAGTCCGCGCCATCAGTAACGATACGTTACAAAGCGATGACAGTACCGGTGCCCCGGTGAAAAGCAGCGGTTTCCTCGGTGCGCCGACAACTTTATCCTCTGGCGTTCTTGAAGGCAGTGAACCCACGCCAGCCCCGGTTGTCGCAGCCCCAGTCACGCAACCTGCTCCCGTGACCGCACCAGCGACCACGCAAAGTACTCCCGCCCCTGCGGCCGCAAGCGGCAGTTACGTGGTTCAGGTCGGCGCCGTCAGCGATCGGGCACGTGCGCAACAGTATCAGCAGCGCTTAACCCAGCAGTTTGATGTCCCGGGCCGCGTTGAGCAAAACGGCGCGGTCTGGCGTATTCAGATGGGGCCGTTTGCCAGCAAATCTCAGGCAGCTTCCCTGCAACAGCGTTTGCAAAGTGAAGCGCAGCTCCAGTCATTTATCACTGTTGCGAAGTAATGAATCGGCGGTATCCGAAATGTCAATTTGTGTGAAACACATTCACAATCTCATGATGAAAGTCGGATGCCTGCCTGTATAGCATTTGCTATAGTAAGGCACTTTTTTTAATTCCATCACGGATGTCGTAGTTCTGACCATGAAGACCACTTTTTCTGCTCGTTTTGTGCAGCGCATGGCGCTGACCGCGGCCCTTTGCGCAGCTGCTCTCTCTGCAGCTCACGCGGATGACCTGAACATCAAGACCATGATCCCTGGCGTTCCGCAAATCGACGCGGAATCCTACATCCTGATCGATTACAACTCTGGCAAAGTTCTGGCAGAACAGAATGCCGATGCTCGTCGCGATCCGGCCAGCCTGACTAAAATGATGACCAGCTACGTTATCGGCCAGGCCATGAAGGCAGGTAAATTCAAAGAAACCGACCTGGTTACCATCGGTAACGATGCCTGGGCGACCGGTAACCCGGTGTTCAAAGGATCATCGTTGATGTTCCTGAAACCTGGCATGCAGGTTCCCGTCTCCCAGCTGATCCGCGGTATCAACCTGCAGTCTGGTAACGACGCCTGCGTCGCCATGGCAGATTTCGCAGCAGGCAGCCAGGACGCGTTTGTTGGCCTGATGAACAGCTATGTTTCCGCACTGGGTCTGAAAAACAGTCACTTCCAGACCGTACACGGCCTGGACGCAGACGGTCAGTACAGCTCCGCACGTGACATGGCCCTGATTGGCCAGGCGCTGATCCGTGATGTCCCGAACGAATACACCATCTATAAAGAAAAAGAGTTCACCTTCAACGGTATCCGTCAGACCAACCGTAACGGCCTGCTGTGGGATAACAGCCTGAACGTTGACGGCATCAAGACTGGCCATACCGATAAAGCGGGTTACAACCTGGTGGCCTCTGCGACTGAAGGCCAGATGCGCCTGATTTCCGCCGTGATGGGCGGTCGCACCTTCAAAGGCCGTGAAACCGAAAGCAAAAAACTGCTGACCTGGGGCTTCCGTTTCTTCGAAACCGTCAATCCGCTGAAAGCGGGTAAAGAGTTCGCCTCAGAGCCAGTCTGGTTCGGTGATAATGACCGTGCTTCCCTGGGTGTGGATAAAGATCTGTATCTGACCATTCCTCGTGGCCGCATGAAAGATCTGAAAGCGAGCTACGTGCTCAACACCACCGAACTGCACGCCCCGCTGCAGAAGAACCAGGTTGTGGGCACCATCAACTTCCAGCTTGACGGCAAAACCATCGATCAGCGTCCGCTCGTGGTGCTGGATGAAATTCCTGAAGGCAATTTCTTCAGCAAAATCATTGATTACATTAAATTGATGTTCCACCACTGGTTTGGCTAAAAACTGAACACTTGAAAGTGTGATTTTGATCCCCATATACTAAGTATCCTGATAACTCCCACACGACGTGGGAGTTATTATTTTTTGACGTTACGCCGGAGCTGACATGAAAACCAAACTTAACGAACTGCTTGAATTCCCTACCTCATTTACTTACAAAGTAATGGGTCTGGCGAAGCCTGAGCTGGTTGATCAGGTGGTTGAAGTGGTACAGCGCCATGCGCCGGGTGACTACTCTCCGTCAGTAAAACCAAGCAGCAAGGGCAACTACCACTCGGTTTCTATTACCATCACTGCGACACACATTGAGCAGGTTGAGACGCTGTACGAAGAACTCGGCAATATCGAAATCGTTCGTATGGTGCTGTAGTCCCTCTGCGGTTACCCGGTTTGCCGGGTAACCCCTCTCCCTGCTGTGATATACTTTCCGCACCCTTTTCTCCCCGTCTTCGGAGACGTCGTTTTGTACCAGGATAACATTCTTGTCCGCCATCTCGGGCTTCAACCTTACGAGCCTGTCTCCCAGGCTATGCATGACTTCACTGATTCACGCGATGAAACCACACCCGATGAAATCTGGTTAGTTGAACACCTTCCTGTGTTTACCCAGGGGCAGGCAGGAAAAGCCGAACATCTGTTGATGACAGGCGATATCCCGGTGATCCAAAGCGATCGTGGTGGGCAGGTCACCTATCATGGTCCGGGTCAGCAGGTGATGTACGTGTTGCTCAACCTGAAGCGCAGAAAGTTGGGTGTCCGTGAACTTGTCACCCTGCTGGAGCAAACCGTCGTAAACACCCTCGCAGAATACGGCATTGATGCCCATCCGCGTGCGGATGCGCCGGGCGTATATGTGGGAGAGATGAAGATCTGTTCGCTGGGTCTGCGCATTCGTAAAGGCTGTTCCTTCCATGGGTTGGCGCTCAATATCAATATGGATCTCGCCCCCTTCCTGCGCATCAATCCGTGCGGCTATGCGGGTATGGAGATGACGCAAATGTGCCAGTGGGTAGCCACCGCCACCCCGGATATTATTCGTCCTGTACTTTTGAAGAACTTTTTAGCACTGCTTAACAATCCTCCTCACGAATATATCCCTGCTTAATATATGCTTGCTAGTGGCTCGATTATTTGACGGGCCACGGCTATTTCCCGCATTTACGCTTTACAACAATCAGCAGATTCTATATTTTCGAAGCGCCCGCATATTAGCGATACATATTATTCATCAATTTGATAGTGCCGCCTGCGGATCCCATATTACTTGCGTGACAATCACCCAACTGTCTGTTTTCGTTAAACATGTGAAACACTTTACGAATCTCTGCAAGCATAATAAATAAATTCAACTATCATTCATATTGTGAATGGATACGGAGTGAAAGCGTGGAGTCTACTAATTTACCAGCCAAACGCCTGAATGAACCCGGCGGTGAAGATAAGCCACAAATTTTTCGGACTTTACGTAATATTGATCTCAACTTGTTGACTATTTTTGAGGCAGTTTATGTCCATAAGGGTATCGTTAACGCTGCGAAAATTCTTAATCTGACCCCCTCAGCAATTAGCCAGTCAATTCAAAAGCTGCGCGCTATTTTCCCGGATCCGTTATTTATACGTAAGGGCCAGGGCGTAACCCCTACGGCTTATGCCACACATCTGCACGAATACATTAGCCAGGGACTGGAATCGATTCTCGGTGCGCTGGACCTCACGGGCAGCTACGATAAACACAGAACCATCACTATTGGTACCTCTCCATCATTGGGCGTGCTGGTGATGCCTGCTATCTACAAGACAATAAAGCAACATGCGCCGCAGCTGTTGATCCGCAACGTCACCGTGAATGATCCTGAAACCCAGCTGGCGCAGTTCCAGACCGACCTGATCATTGACAGCAATAATTTCAGTGCAAGGGCTTTAGGCCAGCATGTCCTGTACGCCGACAGCCTGATCCTGGTATGCCGTCAGCATCATCCCGCGTTCAATGCGCCTTTGACGCTAGAAAACCTGCGTGCCTACGAGCATTCCTCTTTTATGGCAGAAGGCCAGGGATCCAACCCGCTACGGCAGCGCATTGATGAACTCTTCCCGGAGCGCCAGGTGAGCTTCAGCAGTTACAATATGTTTACCGTTGCATCCCTGATTGGCAGTAGCGACATGCTGTGCGTAATGCCTCTGCGCCTCTTTAACCTGCTGCGCAAATGCTGGCCGCTGGAGAGCATTCCTCTCGATCAGTTAAATGACGAAACGCTTGAAATTTCGCTGCATTACAACAAGCTAAGCCTGCGCGATCCGGTACTGGAAAACGTCATCAACGTTATCCGCCAGGCCTTCTGAACCCGCCTGGCAGCACAAGCCCCTGCTGTATGCGGGGCAAAACGCACAAAACAACAACTATTTTACAAATTGGCGACCTGGCAGGCTGCTTTACCGACCGTTTCAATGATATACTGCCTGTCGTTCGTTCAAAAATAGTTGATAAATACAACATTCCCTTGAATTGAAACGCTTTCCTTCGATATTCGCAACTGGAACACGCACGCTATGAGTAAACCCATTGTGATGGAACGCGGTGTTAAATACCGCGATGCCGATAAAATGGCCCTTATCCCGGTTAAAAACGTGGCTACAGAGCGCGAAGCGCTGTTAAGAAAACCGGAGTGGATGAAAATCAAACTGCCGGCGGACTCTTCGCGTATCCAGGGGATCAAAGCGGCGATGCGCAAAAATGGCCTCCACTCCGTGTGTGAAGAAGCCTCCTGCCCTAACCTTGCTGAATGTTTCAATCACGGTACCGCGACATTTATGATTTTGGGTGCTATCTGTACCCGCCGCTGCCCGTTCTGCGACGTTGCTCATGGCCGCCCTGTTGCGCCAGATGTGAACGAGCCGCAGAAACTGGCGCAAACCATCGCCGACATGGCGTTACGTTATGTCGTTATCACCTCGGTTGACCGTGATGACCTGCGTGATGGTGGTGCACAGCACTTTGCAGACTGCATTACTGCCATCCGTGAGAAAAGCCCAAGCATCAAGATTGAGACGCTGGTTCCCGATTTCCGTGGACGTATGGACCGTGCGCTGGATATCCTGACCGCAACCCCACCAGACGTATTCAACCACAACCTGGAAAACGTGCCGCGGATTTACCGTCAGGTGCGTCCAGGCGCAGACTACAACTGGTCTCTGAAATTGCTGGAGCGTTTTAAAGAAGCGCATCCGCATATTCCGACCAAGTCCGGTCTGATGGTGGGTCTCGGTGAAACCAATGCAGAAATCATCGAAGTGATGCGCGATCTGCGCCGCCACGGTGTCACTATGCTGACGCTGGGGCAGTATCTGCAGCCAAGCCGTCACCATCTGCCGGTACAGCGCTATGTTAGCCCTGATGAGTTCGACGAGATGAAAGCCGAAGCCATGGCGATGGGCTTTACCCATGCAGCGTGTGGCCCGTTTGTTCGCTCTTCCTACCACGCCGATATGCAGGCGAAAGGCGAAGAAGTAAAATAAACCTGTAATATTTTTTTACAGAAACACAAAAAAACCGGCCTCATGAGCCGGTTTTTTTATGCAAGCCTTGCAGGATTGCCATTACTCTTTGTGCGAAAGCTTCTCTGCAGGAACACTATCTTCGGCGCTTTTCTTCGCGGCCCGCGTCATCGTCATTCATCGCTTTCTTAAAGCCTTTAATGGCAGCACCCAGGTCTCCACCCAACGTGCGTAACTTCTTGGTACCAAACAGCAGGACGACCAGTGCGGCAACCACCAGCAGTTTGGTAATACTAATCTCACCCATAGATACCTTCTTTACATAAAACAGGCTGCATTAAGCGCCAAAAACCCGATCGTATTAACGGACATTTGACGCGCGCACACAATAGCAATCTGTAACAAGGTGAATCAAGCATTGTTGAAAAAAACATCACAATAATTGCGGTGGCGCAAACCGTCGATTGCGAAGAACGGGTAACTGCCGACGTGCAAGCGCAATTCTCTCTGATAATATCTCAGTCATTAAAAGCGCTGGCGTTTCGGCTGCTGAGGCGATGGTCACACCCAACGGATCGATAACCCTGCTCTGCCCAATATTCTTATTCCCACACTCTCCTGAAGCGACCACGTAGCAGGTGGTATCAAGCGCCCTTGCGGCTAACAGCGTCGCCCAGTGGTGCTCTTTTAGGGGCCCTTTAACCCAGGCCGCTGGCAATACCAGGACGTCGGCACCCTGTAAAGCCAGATTCAGTGCCATTTCTGGAAAACGCAGATCGTAGCAGGTCATTAATCCCACGTTAAATCCATCGACCTCCAGCAGGGGTGAAACGCTGTCGCCGGGATCGACAAGTCGCGACTCCTGAATGTTGAACGCATCATAGAGATGAAGCTTAGCGTAGCGTGCAATAATCTCGCCGCCACGGATAGCCACAAGCGTATTCACTGCCCTGCCCGGAGCAGAAGGTACATGCACCGTAAAAATGGTCGTCATGAGATTGCCAGTGCTCTCTGCCAGCAGCTGCTGTAAAAACGCCCCGTCCAGCGACTGCGCCGACTTAACCGACATATCAGGATCGTTATCATCCCGTGCCAGCAGCGCTTCGGGAAGCACCAGCAAGGATGCCCCCTTCTGTCGCGCCTGGGCCATCAGGGAGACGCATGTTCCCGCATTCTCATTCCAGTCCGGCGTTACCGCAAACTGCCCTACCGCAACATACATATTTGTCCCCCGGTCAAAAACAGCGTTACACTCGACGTACTTACACATCCAATAGCAGGTATTGACAGTGTTACAACTACTTATAGCCGTTTTTATTGGCGGAGGCACGGGTAGCGTTGCGCGGTGGTTTTTGAGTATGCGGTTTAACCCTCTTCATCAGGCCATTCCCATGGGAACCCTGGCAGCAAACCTGATTGGTGCCTTTATTATCGGTATGGGGCTAGCCTGGTTTAACCGCATGACACATATCGACCCGGTGTGGAAGGTATTGATTACCACCGGCTTCTGTGGCGGTTTAACGACGTTCTCCACCTTCTCTGCTGAAGTGGTGTTCCTGTTTCAGGAAGGTCGCATTGGCTGGGCATTTACGAACATTGCCATCAATATGCTCGGTTCATTTGCGATGACCGGGATCGCATTTTGGCTCTTTTCTTCCGCCAGCGCGCATTAATCGCCCGAC
The DNA here is from genome assembly GCF_013337145.1 of Enterobacter sp. JMULE2. Lineage (NCBI taxonomy): Bacteria > Pseudomonadati > Pseudomonadota > Gammaproteobacteria > Enterobacterales > Enterobacteriaceae > Enterobacter > Enterobacter sp. JMULE2. The sequence continues at coordinate 190,898 of NZ_SGWD01000014.1, read as the reverse complement.
GTTAATGTTGGCTTAATTTTTCTCTGCCACTCTGGACGTAATACGGAGCGAGGGTGACAGTATGAAAGAACAGTTGATGAGCGCAGGAATGGTTTTGCTGAGCGTGGCAATCGTCGCCAGCTTCCTGAAAATGTATCTGATTGGTTGATTCAGAACGAAAAAAACCCGCTCAGAGAGCGGGTTTTGAAATTCTTGCTGACGCGTCTGAATTACAGAGCGATTACGTTAGCAGCAGAAGGGCCTTTGGCACCGTTAGTGATTTCAAACTCAACACGCTGACCTTCAGCCAGGGTTTTGAAACCATTAGACTGGATTGCAGAGAAGTGTACGAACACATCTTTGCTGCCATCTTCAGGAGTAATGAAACCGAATCCTTTGGACTCATTAAACCACTTAACGTTACCTTTAATCTTAGACATCAAAATTACCTTTACATTAAAAAACGACACAAATGCTGTGTCGGGTATCAGTACATCAATTGTGGAACCTTTTGTCCAGCGGATCTTTGCTAAAAAGTGACAAAAGTCGCGTTAATTTTCGTTGACGGATTTTTATCCTTTATGATTCAACGAGAGTGCATTTTTTCGCCAGTTTGTTACGTTTTGTCAGTTAAAACTGAAAACGCATCCAGGCAAAGTAAACGTTTCCGTTGTTATAGGTTCCCGGGATGTAGGTCATCTGGAACGTCGCGGGACCATAGCCAATGGAGGCCAACGGCAGCAAGACCGGGACCGGAATGTACTTCCAGTTATCACGCGCCGTAAAGCCTGCCGTGTAGCCCAGGCCAAGATGGAAGTTGTCATCCGCTAATGGACGCCACGTTTTCTCCCAGCCGTAACCGCCAATCGGCTCCCACTTGTTGTAGGAGTCCTTAAACGCCATCAGGTACAGTCCGTGCCAGTTTCCTTTGTCGTCCCAACGGGACTGACCAAAACCCGCTCCCCAGGGACGTTCGTTGTAGCGGTCCGTTTTTTCTTTGTCATAGGCAAAACGTGCATGCCACGTTATCGCCGGAATATAGAGATCGTAATGTTCTGGCTCCTTCCAGGTTTGCGCGACGTTATCCGTAAACGTTGAGAACCAACCTTTATCCGCCGCGTTATCCTCTGCCCTGGCGACAGAAGAGAAAGTTAACTGCCCAAAAATAAACAATAAAATCAGGAAAAATTTATTACGTACCATCACAATGCAATTACCATTCTTAGAACCTATCCCAGAAGGGATTGTCAGAATGTCGTAACTGATAATTTCTGAAGGTGAAAAGATGACAGGCAGCAAATGGCGGATCAGCGATGAACTTTGGGAAAAAATGGCACCGCTTATCCCTGAGCACAAAACCTGCCATCCACTCGGTACGCACCGGAAACGCGTTGATAACCGCGCTGCCATGGACGCCATATTCTTCGTCCTCAGGACCGGTTGCCAGTGGAACGCCCTGAACGCCACCGGGATATGTTCATCGAGTTCTGCACACCGGCGCTTTCAGGAATGGCGCGATGCCGGAGTCTTCGAGCGCTTCTGGCAGAACGGTTTGCTTGCCTGCGGGCATCTGGACAGCATTGACTGGTCCTGGCTGTCAATGGACGGCTGTATCACCAAATCGCCGCTGTCAGGAACAAAAAAACAGGCCGTAACCCCACTGACAGAGGGAAACAAGGCGTAAAGCGCAGCCTTTTGACGGACGCCTGCGGGCTTCCTCTGTCGCTGGTTGTCTCAGCAGCGAACACGCACGACATCAAACTGGTTGCGGATACGCTCGATGCCCTTCAGACGGGTCGTCCGGGGCAAAAACTCAGACTCTGCCTGGACAAAGGTTACGATGCAGGCTGGCTGAAAACATATCTGCAGAGCCGCCGCTACGAGCCGCATATCCAGTCCCGTAAAGAAGAGTCAGATGCCAGTAAAAACACGGACTTCAAAGCCCATCGCTGGGTTGTCGAAAGAACTCATAGCTGGATGAATCGCTTTCGCCGGGTTCTGACACGATGGGAAAAGAAGACTGAAAATTACGAGGCCATGTTGCATTTTGCCTGTGGTCTTATTGTCTGGAATAAAGTCCTATTGAGATAGGCTCTTAGTATTCAAGGCAAAGTTTACCATAGAATAGTTGAATGAATCCTTAACAACATCAGCGTTATTCCTAATTAATGGCCCTAAATCCGAGAATATTCTTAGAAAAAGGATGAGAAGATGCTCTCCAGCCCTGCCGGGCTCTGCCGCCGCCCTCAGCACTCGTCAGTAAGCCCGCCAGCCGTTCTCACCTTTGTCCATATTCGTAGCACTTCTACCTCATAACTACTATATTCAGCCACAAAACCTGAAGGCCAATGACGCTATATTAAAGACAATTAATTCGCACAATAAAATATAACTTTCAATACAACCCACAAAGTCTTTTTAAATTTACATTGTATGTGAAAGATATTTATACGTTGCGCCAAAATAATAATATACCCGGAGAAGAATAAAGGATTTTGAACCAAACGCATCATATGGCTTATGGGAAAAGGCTGCCAGGTGCACAGAAGAGACAGGCTTCAGCGCCCCGCACGTTCCCGACCTGCCGTGCGCTAAATGACATATAATGGTGTATCCGGCGGTCAATACCCATATGACATAAATGCCGGAGTGATGGCAAAAATAGCGTCAATGCCTTCTTTAGTAGTCTTTTTATTGATTTTAATCAGCAAGGACTGAGCAATAATTCGGCACATTCTCATCCTTCTTTTTTATTGATTATTTGTGCTCTCGGGTAGCAAGGAGACAGGGGAAATCATGCTTACGTTTATCGAACTCCTTATCGGAGTCGTCGTCATTGTCGGTGTAGCTCGCTACATCATTAAAGGGTACTCAGCCACAGGCGTGTTATTTGTCGGCGGCTTAACCCTGCTGATTGTTAGCGCGCTAATGGGTCATCAGGTGTTACCTGCCAGCGCAGCCAGCACCGGCTACACGGCCACCGACATTGTTGAATATATAAAAATTCTGCTCATGAGCCGCGGTGGCGACCTGGGCATGATGATTATGATGCTGTGCGGTTTTGCCGCCTATATGACCCATATCGGCGCAAACGATATGGTGGTCAAACTGGCGTCGAAACCACTGCAGTACATCAACTCCCCCTATTTGCTTATGGTCGCGGCCTATTTCCTCGCCTGCCTGATGTCCCTTGCGGTGTCGTCTGCAACCGGCCTTGGCGTACTGTTAATGGCAACCCTGTTCCCGGTTATGGTCAACGTCGGTATCAGCCGTGGCGCGGCCGCGGCAATTTGTGCCTCTCCAGCAGCCATTATTCTCTCCCCAACCTCCGGCGACGTTGTGCTGGCGGCAAAGGCGGCGGAGATGTCACTCATCGATTTCGCCTTTAAGACCACGCTGCCCATCTCCATTGTTGCCATCGTGGGTATGGGCATCGCCCACTTCTTCTGGCAGCGCTATCTCGATAAGAAAGAGAACATCAGCCATGAAATGCTGGACGTGAGTGAAATCACCACCACTGCGCCCGCGTTTTACGCCATTCTGCCGTTCACCCCGATTATCGGGGTACTGATTTTTGACGGCAAATGGGGTCCACAGCTGCACATCATCACCATTCTGGTAATCTGTATGCTGCTGGCTGCCTTGCTGGAATTTGTGCGCGGCTTCAACACGCAGAAGGTGTTCTCAGGACTGGAAGTGGCCTATCGCGGGATGGCGGATGCGTTTGCTGGCGTCGTGATGCTGCTGGTTGCCGCGGGCGTGTTTGCCCAGGGTCTCAGCACCATCGGCTTTATTCAGAGCCTGATCTCCATCGCCACCTCGTTCGGCTCTGCCAGCATTATCCTGATGCTGGTCCTGGTGATCCTCACCATGCTGGCGGCAATGACCACGGGTTCCGGTAACGCACCGTTTTACGCCTTCGTTGAGATGATCCCGAAACTGGCTCACTCCTCTGGCATTAACCCGGCTTACCTTTCCATCCCGATGCTTCAGGCCTCAAACCTGGGCCGTACCATCTCTCCGGTATCGGGTGTGGTGGTTGCCGTCGCCGGTATGGCAAAAATCTCGCCGTTTGAGGTCGTGAAACGGACGTCAGTACCCGTGCTGGTTGGCCTGATCATCGTGATCATCGCCACTGAAGTGCTGGTTCCCGGCGCCGCCTAAGCGAAATTCCTGATAACCAAAAAGCGCCTGCGGGCGCTTTTTGTGCTTTAATAATTTCCAGAAATTAATTGCACTCAATCGATCAGGAAATCAAATGTTCAGTAAGGATATCGCTATCCCCTCTGGCGCTATGGCGCTTGCCCTTTGTGTCCTCTCCGCACAAGCAGAACCCCTCAAGGCAACGCAATATGGCGATTTCGATCGCTACGTTCTGGCGCTTTCCTGGCAAACCGGATTCTGTCAAAGCATGGTCGAACGCAATCGCAATGAACCCGATGAATGTCGCCTGCAAAAAGAGAGCGCCAGCAAAACTGATTTCCTGACCGTGCACGGCTTATGGCCTGGCCTGCCAAAATCCATCGCGTCACGCGGGGTAGATGAACGCCGCTGGATGCGCTTTGGCTGTGCCACCCGCCCCGTCCCGAACATGCCTGAAGCAAAAGCAAGCCGTAAATGTTCTGCCGCAGAAACCGGGCTGTCACTTTCAGGCGCCGCAAAGCTTAACAGCGTGATGCCCGGCGCGGGCGGGAACTCCTGCCTGGAACGTTACGAATATGCCAAACATGGCGTCTGCTTTGGTTTTGATCCCGACGCTTACTTCGGCACCATGGTGCGTTTAAATCAGGATGTTAAAACCAGCGCAGTCGGTAAATTTCTGGCGGATAACTACGGCAAGACCGTCAGCCGCCGTGACTTTGATAATGCCGTCGCGAAAAGCTGGGGCAAACAGAACGTCAAAGCCATTAAGCTTACCTGTAACGGCAATCCGGCTTATCTGACCGAGATGCAGATCTCCCTGAAAGCCGACACCATTAATGCCCCTCTCTCGTCGGCCTCTTTTGCGCCGCAACCGCATCCAGGCAACTGCGGCAAACAGTTCGTTATTGATAAAGCCGGTTACTGACCCGCGCCCGGACGTACCATATCGAACCGGTGTTCATCGCTGATGCCGTAATACGCCGTCGGCCCACCCGCACGCAGGATGGGCTGCGCTTTTGCGGTCTGATAGATCCCCTCTTCCAGCAGCGTATCAGCAATATGAATACCGACCACTTCTCCCAATACCAGCCAGGTGTCCACCGGCGTACCGTCTGCGCCGGTCAGCTGGATGCACTGCGACAGGCGGCACTCAAAATTCACCGGGCTTTCTGCCACGCGCGGCGCTTTCACCAGCTGGCTGGCGACGGGCGTGAGTCCGGCAAAGGTAAACTCATCTTCATCATGGGGGAGCATGGCCGAGGTTTTGTTCATCGCAGCAGCCAGATCGCGCGTGGCCAGGTTCCAGACAAACTCGCCCGTTTCATGAATATTGCGCACGCTGTCTTTCCAGCCGTTGCTGGAAAAACCAATGATCGGTGGCCGATAGTTGAAACAGTTAAAGAAGCTGTACGGCGCGAGGTTAAGCAGGCCGTTCGTGTCGCAGGACGAGATCCAGCCAATCGGGCGCGGGCCAATAATGGCGTTCAGCGGATCGTGCGGCAGGCCGTGACCCTGAGACGGTTGGTAGAAGTACATCGTTCTCTCTCATTTATGGGGCGCAACGCCCAGGTTCAGGAGACTCAGCGTAACGTATTCCGCCCGGAATGAAGACTGAATAAATTTCAGCGAAAATTCATATGGACCATGAATGTGACCTTCATCACTTCAAACTTGCACGCTCAGCCAGTATCATCGGGAGAGTTAAACCCTCGCTGCCAGACGGCGAGGGTTTTCTTTTGGATTGGTTTCTGCGTTACACGCAGTATTAACGACATGGAGTAAAAAATGTCCAGACCCACAATTATCATTAATGAGCTCGACGCAGAACGTATTGACCGTCTTCTGGAGAAACCCGAATTCGCTTCTCTCCCGGTAGCCGATGCGCTGAACGAGGAGCTTGACCGGGCGCAGATGTGCACGCCTGAGACCATGCCTCAGGATGTGGTTACCATGAACAGCCAGGTGAAATTTCGTAACCTGACGACGGGCGAAGAGTTGACCCGCACGCTGGTCTATCCGACGCAAATGACCGACAGCAGCACACAGCTTTCCGTACTGGCACCTGTGGGTGCGGCCCTGCTTGGGTTGCGCACAGGTGATACCATTCACTGGGAACTACCGGGTGGCGCGTCGACGCATCTGGAAGTGCTTGAGCTGCTCTACCAGCCAGAAGCCGCAGGCGATTACCTCCGTTAATCCCGCGCTTTCCGCCCTGCAAAGAGGATGCTCTTGCATCCTCTTTTCGTCATTTCACCCGATTGTCCTATATCGCTCAAAATCACCTTAATCCACGCTTAATCTGTTTTGTTGCCGCGGGGACGGTTATGAGTGAGATACTGGCTATCACACTTATTTTTCTCATTTTTTTGGCGATTATCGTCATGGCCGTGCTGTATCTTGAGCGCCACTGGTAAACGACTACGCTCACACTACCCCGCCGGGGAAAGCGTTAACCAGCCCCTTAACCTGCTGCTCCGCCGCCTCGGGGCTTTCCGCGCCGGGAACCAGAATGACTTTGCGACATGCCTCTTCCCGTTTCTCAAAAATCTTGTACGCACGTTCAGCGTCGGCCAGAGGCAAATAATGCGTGACGATCTCCTCCGGCGTCAGCAGCCCTTTTTCAATCAGCGGCAGCAGTTCGCCCAGCCAGGCATGAACGTGTGTCTGCCCCATCTTAAAGCTGATCCCTTTATCAAATGCGTCGCCAAATAAGAACCCATGAATAAACCCGGCATAGACGCCCGGCACGCTCACCACCCCGCCACGTCGTACGGCCGCGATACACTGGCGTAGCGCTTTGCCGCTGCTTCCTTCAATCTTGAGATTACTGAGGAGGGTTTCCGTGGTGCTGCCCTTGGCTTCAAACCCGACCGCGTCAATCACCGCATCCACGCCGCGCTGCCCCGCCGTCTGCTCAATGATTTTTTCCGCCGCGTCGTTATCATCATCAAAGTTTATGGGAATGGCACCGTAACGTTCCTGAGCAAACTGCAGCCGGTACGGATGATGGTCAATGACAAAGATCTGTTCAGCCCCTAACAGTCGCGCGCAGGCGATGGTCAGTAAACCGACTGGCCCCGCGCCGAAAACTGCCACGCTCGAGCCTTTTGTAATCTGCGCGTTTTTTGCTGCCTGCCAGGCTGTGGGTAAAATATCCGAGAGGAACAGCGCTTTGTCATCTGACAACAGTTGCGGCACCTTGAACGGTCCGACATTGCCTTTCGGCACGCGAACGTATTCCGCCTGTCCTCCCGGCACGCCGCCGTAAAGGTGGCTGTAACCAAACAGTGCGGCAGGGGCAGGTATTTGCTTTTTGTTCAGCGCCGCGCCCTGCCCGGCGTTGGTTTTCTCGCAGGCCGCATACTGTTGCAGACGGCAAAAAAAGCAGTCGCCACAGGCAATCACGAAGGGGATCACGACCCGCTCACCCTTCTGCACGTTCTTCACATCCCTGCCGGTTTCGACCACTTCACCCATAAACTCATGACCAAAAATGTCGCCATGCTCGACCTTCGGGATCTTACCGCGGTAGAGATGCAGATCGGATCCACAAATCGCCGTCGCCGTGACGCGCAGGATGATATCGTCAGGTTGTTCAATGACGGGATCGGGAACATTATCCACGCGAACATGGTGTGGACCGTGGTACGTGAGTGCTTTCATGCGACCTCCGAAAGGATGTGAGTAAGCTTCTAAAAGGGTAGCGTCCTCTGAAGGTCAGCCATGAAATCAGGCCGTTTTGAGATTTATCCTGGCGGAATAGAAAAGTGCTGTTCAGATTACAGAAAGCGATAATATTTTATGTTTGAATGAATTCAGCGTTTATAAACAAGGAGAAACGGGTATGTATCAGACAATCATTATGCCGGTTGATGTTTTTGAGATGGAGCTGAGCGACAAGGCCGTTCGCCACGCGGAGTTCCTTGCGCAGCAGGACGGCATTATTCATCTTCTTCATGTATTACCGGGTTCGGCCAGCCTGAGCCTGCATCGTTTTGCCGCCGACGTGCGCCGCTTCGAAGAGCACCTTCAGCACGAAGCCGAAACCCGACTGCAAACCATGGCTGAGCACTTCAGCATTGACCCATCGCGCATCAAAACCCACGTCCGTTTTGGCAGCGTGCGTGATGCCGTAAACGAACTGGCCGGTGAGTTGAAAGCCGACGTGGTGGTGATTGGCTCGCGTAATCCGTCGATCACCACTCACCTGCTGGGCTCTAACGCCTCCAGCGTGATCCGCCACACCCACATTCCGGTGATGGTGGTTCGGTAAAAAAAACAGAGGCCACCTTTCGGTGGCCTCTTGCTATTGCAGGTGTTGTCTTACTTTCTTTTATTATGCGGTTTTGGTGCGAATCAGATAGTCAAACGAACTCAGAGACGCCTTCGCACCTTCGCCGGTAGCGATGATAATCTGCTTATACGGCACGGTGGTACAGTCGCCCGCCGCAAACACGCCTTTCACGCTGGTTTCACACTTCGCATCAATGATGATTTCGCCCATGCGATTGCGCTCAATCGCGCCTTCCAGCCAGGTGGTGTTTGGCAACAGACCAATCTGCACGAAGATGCCTGACAGCGCCACGCTGTGAACATCGCCGCTCACGCGGTCGCGGTATTCCAGCCCCGTCACTTTACTGCCGTCGCCCTTCACTTCCGTGGTCTGCGCGTTCAGCACGATGTCGACGTTTTTCAGGCTGCGTACTTTGTCCTGCAGCACCTGATCGGCCTTCATCTCCGGGGCAAATTCCAGCAGGGTCACGTGTTCAACGATACCCGCCAGGTCGATTGCCGCTTCCACACCGGAGTTACCGCCGCCGATCACCGCCACGCGCTTGCCTTTGAACAGCGGGCCGTCGCAGTGCGGGCAGTAGGTCACGCCTTTGGTGCGGTACTGATCTTCGCCCGGGACGTTCATGTTGCGCCATTTCGCGCCGGTGGCAATGATAATGCTGCGCGCTTTCAGCACTGCGCCGGACGCGGTTTCAATCTGGTGTAAACCACCTTCAACCGCAGCAGGAACCAGCTTGCTGGCGCTCTGGCTGTCGATCACGTCCACGTCGTAGTCGCTGACGTGCGCCTTCAGTGCGCCTGCCAGTTTCTGACCTTCCGTTTTTGGCACGGAAATGTAGTTTTCGATATCCACGGTATCTAGCACCTGACCGCCAAAACGTTCGCCCATCAGGCCGGTGCGGATCCCTTTACGTGCGGAGTAAACCGCCGCCGCTGCGCCCGCCGGGCCGGAACCGACGATCAGCACGTCGTAGGCATCGCGTTTGTTCAGCTCTTCTGCCGCACGTTTTTCTGCGCCGGTGTCCACTTTGGCCACGATTTCCGTCAGGGTCATACGGCCCTGGCCAAACTCCTGACCGTTCATGTAGACCGCCGGAACGCCCATCACGTTGCGATCGGTGATTTCATTCTGGAAGGTACCGCCGTCAATCGCCGTGTGCTTAATGCGCGGGTTCAGAACTGACATCAGGTTCAGCGCCTGCACCACGTCCGGGCAGTTGTGGCAGGAGAGCGAGTAATAGGTTTCAAACTCGAAATCACCGTCGATATCGCGGATCTGCTCCAGCAGCGCCTGCGCTTCTTTTGACGGATGACCACCGGTCCACAGCAGCGCCAGCACCAGTGAGGTAAATTCGTGACCCAGCGGAGATCCGGCAAAGCGCGGTCCCTGGTCAGAGCCTGGGTTGGTAATCAGGAAAGAGGGCTTACGAACGGCCAGCGCGTTGTCTTCTTTGAAAGTTACTTTCGGCGACAGTTCGGCGATCTCCGCCAGCAGTTCCTTGATCTCTGCCGATTTGGCGCTGTCATCCAGCGTGGCAATCAGCTCAACGGGTTTGGTCAGTTTCTCAAGGTAGGCCTTGAGCTGGGTTTTCATGTTTGTGTCGAGCATTGTTCTTCCCTCTCTTAAGACGTCATCATGCAAGCTGCCTTATACGGGCGGCCTGAATGCAGCTTGCATCATGGTGCTGGAATGAAATGGGCGCGGGGGCGCCCATTGATTGCCGGGTGGCACTTCGTTTACCCGGCCTACGATACTGTAGGCCTGTGCAAGCGCAGCGCCGCCAGGCTTTACAGACTTAGATTTTGCCGACCAGGTCCAGGGATGGAGCCAGCGTCGCTTCGCCTTCTTTCCATTTCGCCGGGCACACTTCGCCTGGGTGAGAAGCCACGTACTGAGCAGCTTTCACTTTACGCAGCAGGTCAGAAGCATCACGGCCGATACCTTCAGCGGTAACTTCGATAGCCTGGATAATGCCCTGCGGGTCAACAACGAAGGTGGCACGGTCAGCCAGGCCTTCATCTTCACGCATGTTGTCGAAGTTACGGGTCAGGGCGCCAGTCGGGTCGCCGATCATCGCGTATTTGATTTTCGCGATGGTTTCAGAGCTGCTGTGCCATGCTTTGTGGGTGAAGTGGGTATCGGTAGACACTGAGTAAACGTCTACGCCCAGCTTCTGCAGTTCGTCGTAATGGTCCGCTACGTCACCCAGTTCAGTCGGGCAAACGAAGGTAAAGTCAGCCGGATAGAAGAAGAAGACGCTCCAGCGGCCTTCGGTATCTTTCTCGGTAACTTCGATGAACTCACCGTTTTTGAACGCCTGGTTTTTGAAAGGTTTAATTTTGGTATTAATCAAAGACATCTGTACTTCCTCCGTGTTTTCGTTGAGATGTAAGGTAACCAACTTTATTCATCGGGGCTAATGCGTATGCTTTATCAAATCAATCAGCCAAACCTTACAACCTCGACAAGACAACAAGGTGAACCTTTTACAGGAAAGCCTGAAAGTAAAAAGGCCGCCTCAACGGGCGGCCCTGATACCTGAATTCCCCGCAGGTACATTCAGTGCCAGCCGAAACTGGCGTTGCGTTGCGCTCTACAACCTAGAGTATCAAGGCGGTAACAGCGCTTTGATTACACCATCCGTCCCGGCGTTGAGCAATCCATAAGAGTGACATTCCTGCCTATGACTGTGATAGGCAAAATCGAAAATAATTTCGGAAGGTTATAGATTTAATTTTATTATGAATTTCCCGCCATATATAAATGTCGCTTGTCATTCAAAAAAGCCAATCAGACTTTAAAGATAAAATTATCTTAATCGCTCTTGAAGTTCTATTTCATTAATCTGACGCCGTGATATATTAAGATGATTTTAAAATAAAATTAAGTCAGTGAACCACAAAGATTGTAAATGGTTAACTTCAATCTATAGTTATCAGTAATGTGATAACTTCAGCAAACCCGGCATCCGCAGGACTAAAAATGGCAAATCTCTATGAGCTTAAAAAATTCGATCTCAATCTGTTAGTCATTTTCGAATGTATTTACCAACATCTCAGTATCAGTAAGGCCGCCGAGACGCTCTATATCACGCCTTCTGCCGTGAGCCAATCGCTGCAACGCCTGCGCAACCAGCTCAATGACCCCCTTTTTATCCGTTCCGGTAAGGGGATTACACCGACCACGGTAGGCATCAACCTGCACCACCATCTTGAACAGAATCTCAACCAGATTGAGCAAACGATCAACCTGATGCATCACTCTGGGGTCAAGAAAAACTTCGTCATTTACTGCTCTCAAATGGTGTCGCCCGGTTATATGCTCGAACCGATGAAGCTGTTAATGTCTGAGGAAGATTACGAGGTAGAACAACGTGATATGCTTATCTCTCCGGAATCAGCGGAGGACCTGCTTGCGTACCGTAAAGCGGACCTGATCTTTACGATTGCACCGGTGAAAAACCACTCTGTTGTGTGTACCCTCTTTACGACGGTGCCTATCGTGCTGATCTGCCGAGAAGACCATCCGAGGATCGGCGAGCAGGCCAGTACCGAGGCGTTATACCGCGAGAAGTACACCTTTTATCGGAGTGCTCACCCGGGCGTTAAAGAGTTTCAGAATCGCGCCAATGGGGTTTTCCCGGAACGAAACATTGCTTTTCGCACGGACTCCGTCAGTTCGCTTATCTCCATGGTTAGCTCATCCGAGCTCTTAGGCTTCATTCCCGTATCCATCTATGAAACATATAAAGAGGCGTTGAAACTAAAAAGGGTTGAGACCCCGTTTACACTGCCCGAAATACATATTTATATGCTCTACAGTCGTTCATCACTGAACAGCAGCGTTTTTTCAACATTCATTGAAAAAATGCATAAGCTCTGTATTGCTGCGCCCTCTGATTAAGAACCTATCCCAGAAGGGATTGTCAGAATGTCGTAACTGATAATTTCTGAAGGTGAAAAGATGACAGGCAGCAAATGGCGGATCAGCGATGAACTTTGGGAAAAAATGGCACCGCTTATCCCTGAGCACAAAACCTGCCATCCACTCGGTACGCACCGGAAACGCGTTGATAACCGCGCTGCCATGGACGCCATATTCTTCGTCCTCAGGACCGGTTGCCAGTGGAACGCCCTGAACGCCACCGGGATATGTTCATCGAGTTCTGCACACCGGCGCTTTCAGGAATGGCGCGATGCCGGAGTCTTCGAGCGCTTCTGGCAGAACGGTTTGCTTGCCTGCGGGCATCTGGACAGCATTGACTGGTCCTGGCTGTCAATGGACGGCTGTATCACCAAATCGCCGCTGTCAGGAACAAAAAAACAGGCCGTAACCCCACTGACAGAGGGAAACAAGGCGTAAAGCGCAGCCTTTTGACGGACGCCTGCGGGCTTCCTCTGTCGCTGGTTGTCTCAGCAGCGAACACGCACGACATCAAACTGGTTGCGGATACGCTCGATGCCCTTCAGACGGGTCGTCCGGGGCAAAAACTCAGACTCTGCCTGGACAAAGGTTACGATGCAGGCTGGCTGAAAACATATCTGCAGAGCCGCCGCTACGAGCCGCATATCCAGTCCCGTAAAGAAGAGTCAGATGCCAGTAAAAACACGGACTTCAAAGCCCATCGCTGGGTTGTCGAAAGAACTCATAGCTGGATGAATCGCTTTCGCCGGGTTCTGACACGATGGGAAAAGAAGACTGAAAATTACGAGGCCATGTTGCATTTTGCCTGTGGTCTTATTGTCTGGAATAAAGTCCTATTGAGATAGGCTCTAAGAATCATTTCCAGGATGGGAAATAAAAAAATCACACATTGAAAAAATGATTTCGTGAAAGTAAGGGAAATTACTTTCATAATAAGCTTGAATTTCATTTAGGCATTTACCACGCAGGATGCGATGAACCATGTCGATCTATAAAATCCCACTACGGGAAAATGTTCTTGAAGCCGCTGTAGAACGCATAGACTGGACGCTTAACAATTTTCCAAGGGTGTGCGTCTCCTTTTCTGGCGGAAAAGATTCTACCGTGATGCTACACCTTGTCGCCCGGCAGGCACGGCGGCTAAAACGAAAAATAGATATCTTATTTTTGGACTGGGAAGCGCAGTTCTCATTAACCATTAAGCATATTGAAACAGTGCGAGCGCTTTATCAGGACGTCATTAATCAGTTCTGGTGGGTCGCGCTACCGATAACCACCCAGAACTCCCTGTCTCAGTTTCAACCTGAATGGCAATGCTGGGCGCCCGACACTCACTGGGTTCGTCAACCGCCAGAAGATGCCATTACCGATCCACACTATTTCGATTTTTATCAGCAGGGTATGACGTTCGAAGCCTTCGTCCGCGATTTTGCGGAATGGTACGCACAAAAACGCCCTGCAGCAGTCATGGTTGGGATCCGCGCCGATGAATCCTATAACCGCTTTCTGGCCATCGCTTCAGCGCGTAAACAGCGGTTCTCTGATGACAAACCCTGGACGACGGTCGCACCGGGCGGGCACGCCTGGTATATCTACCCGCTTTATGACTGGAAAACGGCCGATATCTGGACCTGGTTTGCAAAAACCGGCTGCTGCTACAACCCACTTTACGACCTGATGTACCAGGCCGGCGTGCCCCCGCGCTACATGCGTATCTGCGAACCTTTTGGTCCCGAGCAGCGTCAGGGACTCTGGCTCTACCATGTGGTCGAACCCGATCGCTGGGCCGCCATGTGCGAACGCGTCAGCGGGGTACGCAGCGGGGGAATTTACGCTGGTCACGACAACCATTTTTATGGTCACCGCAAAATACTCAAACCCGAACATCTATGCTGGCGCGAATACGCCATGCTGCTGCTCGACAGCATGCCGCAAAATACCGCTGAGCATTACCGCAATAAAATCGCGGTGTATCTTCACTGGTATCAAAAGAGAGGTATGGACGATATTCCCGACACGCAGGAAGATGACATCGGCGCAAAAGATATTCCCTCGTGGCGACGTATTTGTAAGGTTTTACTCAATAACGACTACTGGTGCCGGGCGCTCTCGTTCAGCCCAAATAAACCCAAACATTATCAGCGCTACAGCGACAGAGTGAAGGCAAAACGCAAGGAGTGGGGCATTTTATGCGACAGCGAATAATCAACGAAATAGATATCTACCTGCAGTCACTTCCCGAAGAGGATCGAATAAACGCCATTAACGCCCTGCGAGTCGCGATACACAAAAACAGCCCATTTAGCGAGCAACCTGTAGACTGCGTGCTCTGGGTGAAACAGGACGATATCACCGCCAACGACTACAACCCCAATAACGTTGCGCCACCGGAAAAACGGCTACTAAGTAAATCCCTGGAACTTGATGGATTCACGCAACCTATCGTTGTGACGCAAAATGCATCTCAGCACTACGAAATTGTCGATGGTTTTCATCGCCATGAGATTGGCACCAACCGGGCGTCGTTAAAGCGCCAGCTCAAAGGGTACTTGCCCGTCACCTGCCTGCGCGAAGATCGGCAGGACAAACATAACCGCATGGCGGCGACCATTCGCCATAACCGCGCGCGCGGACGGCACCAGATCAACGCCATGTCAGAGATTGTTCGTGAACTGGTTCAGCTTGGCTGGAACGACGAGAGGATTGGCAAGGAGCTGGGGATGGATAACGATGAAGTGTTGCGCCTCAAGCAAATCAACGGCCTGCTGGAACTCTTCGCAGACCGTCGTTACTCAGAAGCCTGGACGGTAAAATAATCAGAGCCTGTTCAGGCGCTCTGCCGCCGCCAGCAGCGTCGATTCCTGTTTCGCAAAGCAAAGGCGAATCAGCCTATGCGGGAAGGGATCGGCGCAGAACACCGACAGCGGAATGGCGGCCACGCCCACCTCTTTTGTCAGCCACTGGCAAAAGCTCACGTCGTCCAGATCGGAAATGGCGCTGTAGTCCGCCAGCAGGAAGTAAGTCCCTTCGGAAGGCAAAATCTCAAGACGGCTTTGGCTCAGCGCAGACACAAACAGATCCCGTCTTTCACGGTAGAAACGCGGCAGCTCGCGATAGTGCTCAGGTTCCGCACGCAGCATGTCCGCCAGCGCCAGCTGAGCAGGCGTATTCACGGCAAATGTCAGGTACTGGTGCACCTTGCGCAGCTCAGCGCTGATGGCGGCTGGTGCGACGCAGTAGCCCACTTTCCAGCCGGTCATGTGGTAAGTCTTACCGAATGATGAGACGGCGATAGCGCGCTCGCGAAGCTGCGGATGGGCCAGCACGCTGGCGTGCCCTTCCTCTGCAAAGCAGATGTGCTCGTAGACTTCATCGCTCAGTACGTAAATCTCACGTTCGGCAATGGCCTGCCACAGCGCGGCGAAATCGGCCTTTTGCCACACCGTCGCCGACGGGTTGTGCGGCGTATTCAGGATCACCAGACGGGTTTTATCGCTCAGCAGCGCGGCAAACGCCTGCCAGTCAGGGCGGAAATGCGGTGGCTGGAGCGCCACGCGTTTCACCACGCCGCCGGAAAGCTCGATGGCTGGCGCGTAGCTGTCGTAACTCGGGTCAAAGCAGATGACTTCATCGCCCGTCCGCACCAGCGCAGTGATGGCCGCATACAGCGCTTCGGTCGCCCCTGCCGTCACCGTAATGTCGGTGTTCGCATCGGGCTTATGGCCATACAACTCCTCCGTTTTATCCGCAATGGCTTCACGCAGCGCCTGCACGCCGGTCATCGGCGCGTACTGGTTCGCCCCCTGCGCCACGTGGTAAGCCAGACGCTCCTGCAGATAGGTCGGACCGTCGAAATCCGGGAACCCCTGCGAAAGGTTAATGGCGTTGTGCTGCTGTGCCAGGGCGCTCATCTGCGTAAAGATGGTGGTCCCGAGATTGGGAAGTTTACTCTGCGGAATCAATGCGTTATTGCTCATCGTGTCGTGCCTGCTTGTAATACTTATGTTGCTGCCACTATAACACGATGTTAGTCTTTGGCAATCAAGACGCTTAGACGTCTATACCATATGAATATTCCTGGCCGCGAGGGTAAAAGGAAATGACATACAACCTGCAACTCATACATCTGGTCGACGCCTGCCGCTGGATTGGCGCCAAAGGCTGGGCACCCGCCACCGGCGGCAACATGTCGGTGCGTCAGGACGAACGCCTGTGCTGGCTCAGCGAATCCGGCAAAGACAAAGGCAGCCTGACGACGGAGGATTTTCTGCAGGTGGAGATCGCCACCAACCGCGCGCCGTCTGGTCGTAAGCCATCAGCCGAAACGGGGCTACACACCCTTATTTATCGCCTGTTCCCGGAGGCCAATGCCGTGCTGCACGTGCACACGGTCAACGCCACGGTACTGTCGCGCCTGGTGAAAGAGGCTGAACTGAATATTAGCGGCTTTGAGATGCAAAAATCCCTCACCGGACAGACCACGCATCTGGATACGGTTTCCATCCCGGTATTTGATAACGACCAGGACATCGATGCCCTCGCCTCGCGCATCGCCCATTACGCACAGGAACGCCCGCTTAATTATGGTTTTCTTCTGCGCGGTCATGGCTTAACCTGCTGGGGACGCGACGTGGCCGAAGCCCGCCGTCATCTGGAAGGACTGGAATTCCTGTTTGAATGTGAAATGCGTTTACGACAACTGGAGAGAGTATGATTCGCGCAATTGTGACGGATATTGAAGGCACCACCAGCGATATCCGTTTTGTCCATGATGTTTTGTTCCCCTATGCGCGTGAGCGGCTGGCGGCCTTCGTCACCGCGCAGCAGTACGCCGAGCCGGTCACATCCATTCTGGACAACCTGCGCGATGAAATCGGTCACCCGCACGCCAGCGTCAGCGAGCTTATCGATGCCCTGTTTGCCTTTATGGACGAAGATCGCAAATCCACGGCGCTCAAAGCCCTGCAGGGGATCATCTGGCACGACGGCTACGTGAACGGCGACTTTACCGGCCACCTCTACCCGGACGTCCTTCCTGCGCTGGAAAAGTGGAAAGCGCAAGGGATTGATCTCTATGTTTATTCCTCGGGCTCCGTCGCCGCGCAGAAACTGTTATTTGGCTACAGCGACGAAGGTGATATTACTCATCTGTTCAGCGGCTATTTTGACACCCACATCGGCGCCAAGCGCGAGGTGCAGTCTTATCAGAACATTGCGGCGCAAACGGGCATCGCCCCGTCGCAGATCCTGTTCCTGTCCGATATCCATCAGGAGCTGGACGCGGCTGAACGGGCAGGTTTTCGCACCCTGCAGCTGATTCGCGGCGATGATGACGGCGCAAGCCATCACCATCAGGTCCACCAGTTTGACGAGATTAATCCGGAGCAGATCCCTTCATGAGCGCATTGACCATTTATTCCGATAAAGACGCCAGCCAACACCAGTGGCACAGCACCGACGCCGCCGAAATTGCCCAACAGCTCAACGCCAAAGGCGTGCGGTTTGAACGTTGGGCTGCGGATCGCGATTTAGGCCACGATCCCGCGCCCGAAGCCGTGATCGAGGCGTATCAACATGCAATTGACAAACTGGTCGCAGAAAAGGGTTACCAGAGCTGGGACGTGATCAGCCTGCGCGCCGACAACCCGCAGAAAGAGGCGCTGCGCGCGAAGTTCCTGAACGAACACACCCACGGCGAAGACGAAGTGCGCTTCTTCGTAGAAGGCGCGGGGCTGTTCTGCCTGCATATTGGCGATGAGGTGTATCAGGTGCTGTGCGAGAAAAACGACCTGATTTCCGTGCCCGCGGGTACGCCACACTGGTTCGATATGGGTTCAGAGCCGAACTTTACGGCGATTCGTATTTTCGATAACCCGGAAGGCTGGGTGGCCCAGTTTACGGGCGATGCGATCGCGGATGCGTATCCGAAATTGAGTTGAGAATTGAATTAGTAATCCAGTCACCACTTACAAATTATGAGGGTGACTGGATTAGGTATACATTTATTCCATTATCATCAATTGCATATAGTTTTTTGAAATATCATATTTATCACACCAAACATCAAGATGCTCCCGACTTGACGACAGATAACAATTTTCATTATCATCCTCAACCATTATTAAAATAGGTGTTATTGGTCTAATATATTCCTCATCCCTTTTAAATAAAAATGTTTTCTCAAGCTTTAATAATAAAACGCTTTCTTCTTCATCATTATCTGCCGCAATACCTGCGAGAGCATTGATATCCAGGATTCCTCCATTGAACATCATTCTATAAAACACAGTCTGTATATCTTTATCAATGCGTTCAGGCTGCCATTCTTTAACAACTTCTCTGACTTTTAATTCACTTTCTTTCAACTCCACAGACTTATAAAGCCAACCAACTTCATTTCCTTTTTCTAATGGAATTGCATACAATAAAGGAGCCATATTCTCAATTTTGGAATCATCACCCCACGGCATTTTCACGTCAAAAAACATAGATATTTTTGGTAGCGCATCCAATTAGTAGAACATGTGTTTTTCGATAAACGCTCCGATCACTTTTTCGTGGATCTCAACTGAGCGTGAGAAGCAGATTGTTTTACGAGCCAATCGCTTAATGCGGGTGCGGAGCGTCAGGTTATTACGCTCAATGCGTTGGGTGAATATTTTGCCGGTCAGATGCTTATCCTTCGGCACCTCCCGGCCATAGCTGCCCCAGTCGTCGCTGGTGATCATGCCGATGTTGAATGGTGTAAGCAGTGCCAGTAGCTCCCGGCAAGTTTCATCGGTTCGAGGACCGAAAGTGTAGGCCAGTACACCGCCTGTTTTGGTGTTGTACGCGTACCAGAGCCAGTGCTGCCGGGCTTTACTGCCAACGAAGCTCCATTGCTCATCAAGTTCGCAGATAAGCGCCACATCAGCATGGGCAACAGGCGAAGACGTTATTCGCTTTGGCGCGAGTTTTTTAAAGTCCGGATGACGGTGTTAATGCCAATTTTCAGTGTTCTGGCGGTATCGCGAACCCCGGCACCATTGAAGGCCATTTCAGTGATCTGCTCTTTAATACCCGGCTTACGCGCTTCATAAGCATAAGTGAGCTGAAACACACGGTGGCAGTCACGGCAGCGAAATCTGTCATGGCCTTTAGGGTTCTGACCATGGCGGTAGACCTGTGCAGACTGACAACGGGGACAATGAACGTTAACGCTGGCCATGAGATAACCTCAAAAGCCCGTATTATACATCAGATTCAACTAATTAGATGCATCACCATATTTTTGACCAAATGATCTCTAACATAATTCTAGCAGAATTTTCTCTCATAGAGACAAGTGCTGCCCATTGTCTATCATGGCTGATACCTAAAAAAGGCATACCATTGGCTTTAACTATGCTTATATGATTAGAAATCACCAAAGTTGGTAGGCTTGGTACACCAAGCCCATTTCCAGAAACTTCGCCCTTATCAGTTAATATATCAAGAAATGCGTTTCTCATTCCTGCTTCAGTTGTATATCCACCATACCCATGGATAATACTACAAGGAGCAAGAGTTTCTTGTACTAACGAGTAAAACAAAATGCCATCTGATTTTGATAAAGAGTGAATATCACTATAACATGCAGGAGCATTCCTACCTGTTATTTGAGAAAAATGTTTACTTGCAACACTGATATCGGGTTCAAAATCTGGATCTTGAAATTTTGATTCAAAATACTCTGAATACTCATTCCTAATTATCCGAAGGTGATCAAAAGCATCGATGTAGTCACTTTTATTTAGCGTCTTCTTGACTTCAAAAATACAAAGAACTTGATCTATAGAATAAATATACTCAGATGTTCTTCCATATTGCTTCCCTTCGCCATGAACCAGCATTCCATCTATTTGTTGTTTTAATAACTTATCTCCTATAGAAATGAAACCTGAAACGACTTTAAGATTTAGCCCTTTAGGAATGATAAATTCCTGATCGATTCCTTGTTTGGTAATCTCTTCATAAGCAGAACCTAATGTTGGCATATGAGGCATGTCCATTTTACTAACTTCACGACTCTCAATTGCTATAAACTGCTCTAATAATTCCGAAGCTTTATCAAACATAAAAATACCCTAAATTATTAAATAGAATCTATCACATATGCTGGTTCTAACCCCACCAACCTCGCCAGATGCACAAATTCCACCACATCTAACCTGCGTTCACCGCTTTCCACTTTAGCAATAAACGATTGCGGTTTACCCAGAGCCTCAGCAAGCTGTGCCTGAGTAATCCCCTTCTCCTTACGCGCTTTCTTCAACGCATTGATAACACGCTGATATTCATCCGAGTAAACTGAGGCCATTGTTCCGATTCCATACAAATATCCTGAAATCGAATATCCTCTTATTGCGTATTTATCCCAAAACAGGATAATTAAGCACGTAACAAACACATGTAAGGAGGACACAATGCGTCATCAGAACTGGCATCCTGCCGATATCATCGCCGCACTAAAGAAACACGGAACAAGCCTGGCTGCGTTGTCCCGAAAGGCTGGCCTTTCCTCATCCACACTGGCAAACGCGCTTACCCGACCATGGCCCAAAGGTGAATTGCTTATCGCTCAGGCGCTAAACATTCCGCCCGATGTGATATGGCCGGAAAGATACTTTGATGAAAAGGGAGAGCCAATATTTCGTCAGATGAGGAATACCAAAAAGAGAAACCTATCTTCGACTTGATCAATGAATTCTCCCCCTCCCCCCAACCCTCTCCCTCAAGGGAGAGGGGGTCGAAGAGACTTCACATACCCCACTAGCTGATCCAGCACAATCCCCCACCCTTCGTGGAAGCCCATCTGCTCATGCTGTTCGCGAATTTCCTTCGTCGGATGACGCGCAATCGCCGTGTAGCGGGTTTTGCCCTCACCTACGTCTTCCAGCAGCAGGATCGCCGTCATAAACGGTTTCTCAGCCGGTTTCCAGTCTTCCCCGTAACCGTCGGTAAAGACCAGCTTTTTACCGGGATCGATTTCAAGGAAGACACCGCGGTTATCCATACGCTGACCGTCCACCTCAAACACGGTGTTGAACCGCCCGCCCACGCGCAGGTCGAGATCGCATTCGGTCACCTTATGGGGAGCAGGAATGAAGAAGTTTTTGATGTGTTCGGGCGTAGTCCAGCACAGCCACAGCAGGTCGCGCGGTGCGTCCACCACGCGCTCCAGTTTTAAGTCTGTTTCAGGATCGAGCCTCACGATATTGTCCTCTTAAGGGAAACCCTTAAAGGATAGCCGGACTCAGGCGAATTTCCCTTCCGCCACCTCTTGCGGCGTGACCACACCCGTATCCAGTACCCAGCCGCTAATCAGCGAGGCAGGCGTAACGTCAAAGGCCGGGTTATAGACCCGTGCATTTTCCGGTGCCCACTGTACCGCGCCAAAGCTTCCTGCCACGCCCGTGACTTCGCTGGCGGCACGCTGCTCGATGGGGATCGCGTTCCCGTTCGGGCAGTCCGGGTCGAGCGTGGTATGCGGCGCGGCGACGTAGAACGGAATTCCGTGGAATTTCGCCAGTACCGCCAGAGAGTAGGTACCAATTTTATTTGCCACATCGCCGTTGGCGGCAATACGGTCTGCGCCCACCCATACGGCGTCGACCTGCCCTTTCGCCATCAGGCTGGCGGCCATGGAATCGGTGATGAGCTGATACGGCACGCCCAGCTCGCCAAGCTCCCACGCGGTCAGTCTGCCGCCCTGCAGCAGCGGACGGGTTTCATCGACCCAGACGCTGCTGACGTTGCCGTCCTGATGCGCGCGGGCAATGACGCCGAGCGCGGTACCGACGCCCGCCGTTGCCAGCCCGCCGGTGTTGCAGTGGGTCAGCAGGCGGCTGCCGGGTTTTACCAGCGCGCTACCGGCTTTCGCAATCGCGTCGCAGAGCTGTTTATCTTCGTCAATCAGGCGCAGCGCCTCAGCCACCAGCGCCGGAACATAATCTTCCTGCCACAGCGCAATCTTCATGCGGTCGAGATTGTTCATCAGGTTCACCGCCGTCGGGCGGGAGGCGCGCAGGGTTTCCAGCGCCGCCGCCAGCTCGTCGCGGCTTTTGCCGTTTTCCGCCAGCAGCGCCAGCAGCAGGCTTGCAGAGAGACCAATCAGCGGCGCGCCGCGCACCCGCAGGGCATGAATGTGCCCAACCAGCGCCTCTACGGTCGAGGCGTCCAGCCAGCGTTTCTCCTGCGGAAGCGCCTGCTGGTCGAGAATAAAGAGCTGATTATCCGCCACCCGCAGGCTGGTCGTCTGTAATGTCTGCATGTCGTTAATTCCCTGTTGCGTTGATGTAGCACATTGTGTCAGGATGAAATCCAGATGTATAGACGTCCATATGTCTTTATTAGCAAACCCGTGAGGAACAGGCCATGTCGCAATACCGTACCTTTACCGCTCAGGACGCCGTGGAATATGCCAGGCAGTTTGGCGGCCTTGATGACCCATCATCGCTGGTGGAGGCGCAGGAGGTAGGCGACGGCAACCTCAATCTGGTCTTTAAAATTTTCGACGGCGCGGGCGTGAGCCGCATCATCGTTAAGCAGGCGCTGCCCTACGTGCGCTGCGTCGGGGAGTCCTGGCCGCTGACGCTGGACCGCGCCCGTCTTGAGGCGCAAACGCTGGTCGAGCACTACCAGCACAGCCCGCAGCACACCGTGAAAATCCACCATTTCGACCCGGAGCTGGCGGTAATGGTGATGGAAGATCTCTCCAGCCATCGCATCTGGCGCGGCGAGCTGATCAACAACATTTACTACCCGCAGGCGGCGCAGCAGCTGGGCGAATACCTCGCGCACGCGCTGTTCCACACCAGCGATTTCTACCTGCACCCGCACGCGAAAAAAGCGCAGGTGGCGAAATTCATCAACCCGGAGATGTGCGAGATCACCGAAGATCTGTTCTTCAACGATCCGTACCAGATCCACGAGCGCAACAGCTACCCGGCCGAGCTGGAAAACGACGTAGCGGCCCTGCGCGACGACGCCCAGCTGAAGATTGCCGTGGCCTCCCTGAAGCATCGCTTCTTCTCGCACGCCGAAGCGCTCCTGCACGGCGATATTCACAGCGGGTCAATCTTCGTGGCGGACGGCAGCCTGAAGGCCATCGACGCCGAGTTCGGCTATTTCGGGCCGATTGGCTTTGATATCGGCACCGCCATCGGCAACCTGCTGCTCAATTTCTGCGGCCTGCCGGGGCATCTGGGCATTCGCGATGCCGCCGCCGCGCGCGAACAGCGCCTGACCGATATTCAGGAACTCTGGAATACCTTTGCGGAACGCTTCCAGGCACTGGCAAACGAGAGAGCCCGTGACGCCGCGCTGAGCGCGCCGGGCTATGCCTCCGCGTTTCTGAAAAAGGTCTGGCACGATGCCATTGGCTTCTGCGGCACCGAGCTCATTCGCCGCAGCGTCGGGCTTTCCCACGTGGCGGATATCGACACCATTGCGGATGACGCCATGCGCCACGAATGCCTGCGCCACGCCATTACGCTCGGTAAAGCGCTGATCGTCATTGCCGACCGCATCGACAGCGCGGAAGAGCTGGTGGCACGGGTGCGGCAGTACAGCTGATTTTCTCCCTCTTCCTGTGGGAGAGGGCCGGGGTGAGGGCACCAAACCGCACTTACCCCAAATACTCAATCACCGATAACCCGCCGTTATAATCCGTGCTGTAAATAATCCCCTGCGCATCCACAAACACGTCGCACGACTGGATCACCTGCGGGCGATTGGGCCGCGTGTCCATCATCTTCTCCGGCGCGGCGGGCACCAGCGCCCCCGTTTCCACCGGTCGATACGGGTTCGAAATGTCATACGCACGCACGCCCGCGTTCTGATACGTCGCAAAAATCAGCGTTGAGCTGACAAAGCTCCCCGGCCGGTTCTCGTGCAGGTTGTGCGGGCCGAAATGCGCCCCTTTCGCCACGTAGTCGGTTTCATCCGGCTGTGGGAAGGTCGAGATGCTCACCGGGTTCGACGGCTCGCGGATATCAAACAGCCAGATCAGCTTTTCGCCGTCTTCCTGATTGTCGAGCACCGCCTCGTCCAGCACCACCAGCAAATCGCGATCCGGCAGCGGCAGCGCGGTGTGCGTCCCGCCGCCAAACGGCGGGCTCCAGTTGCGATGGCTAATCAGCTTCGGCTGGGTGCGGTCCTTCACGTCCAGCAGCGTCAGGCCGCCGTCGCGCCAGCTTCCGTAGGCGGTATCCCCGGCGATAATCGCGTGATGCAGCGCGTAGCGTTTCCCTTCCGGCCAGTTCGGCTTTTCCCCTTCGTCCTGGTTCATCCCCGGCAGCCACCAGCGCCCCGCCACTTCAGGCTTACGTGGGTCCGCAAGATCGATGGTCAGGAAGATGTAGTCGGTAAAGCCGTCGATCAGCGCCGAGACGTACGCCCAGCGCCCGCCGACGTACCAGATGCGGTGAATGCCGATGCCGCTCAGCGACAGAAAGCCGATTTCGCGCGGCTTATCCGGCGTGGAGATATCAAACACGCGCAGCCCGGCGCTCCAGCCTTTGTCCTGCACGTCGCTGACGGTCTCCCCCACCTGGCGGGTGTAGTAGACCTTCTCGTCGGCAAAGCGGGCATCGGCAAACAGATCCCGGGCGTTGATCACCAGCAGCAGGTCGTCATGCGCCTGCAGGTGCACGTTCCAGGTGCCGGGCGGCGCGGGCACGTAGCCCGCCGCTTTCGGGTTCTTCGGGTCGCGCACGTCGACAATCGAAAAGCCCTGCGACACCATATGGCCGATATAGGCGAAACCGCGGTGCACCATCAGCTGTACGCCGTCCGGACGACCGCCCTGGTCGCTATGGCCAATCAGCCGCATATTGCGGCTGTATTCGGGTTGAGGTAATGCAGACATGTATAAGTCCTTTCGCCGGATGGCGGCTACGCCTTATCCGGCCTACAACACCGTAGGCCCGGTAAGCGAAGCGCCACCGGGCATTATTTTGACCTGGCTTCCAGCGTCGCAAACCACGGCGCGATAAAATCTTCCGTCTGGCCCCAGCCCGGAATGATTTTGCCCAGAGACGCCACGTTCACCGGGCCCGGCTGGGCGGTCAGCAGCGCCTGCGGAATGGCCGCCGCTTTAAAATCGTAGGTTGCTGGCGTCGCTTCCCCGGCTATCTTGTTCGCTACCAGACGCACGTTCGTCGCGCCAATCAGCTTCGGATCCACCGCCACGCTCACCTTCCACGCGCTGCCCGGTTCGCGCATCAGCTGCAGATCCTGGTTGGAGATATCGATGCTGTAGAGCTTGATCTCGGTGCGGCCGTTCTCCTTCAGCGCCTTATACGCGCCCTGGCTGAAGGCGTCCCAGGTGCCCCAGATGGCGTCGATTTTGCCTTTCGGGTATTTCGCCAGGATCGCCCCCACCTTGTTGGCGGTATCACCCTGCACGTCAGACGAGACCGCGCCGATAGACTCCAGCTCTTTGATGTCCGGATACTGCTTTTGCAGTTCTTTATACGCCGCCTGACGACGCTCCATTGGCGGGAAGCCCGCCACCCACAGCTTGACGATATTGGCCTTGCCGTTGAAATCTTTCGCCAGCTGGCCGAAGGAGAGATTTGTCAGAGAGGCATCGTCCTGCTGGGTGACGGTCACGCCCGGGATCTCACCGTTAACGGCGGTATCAAATACCGAGACTTTGATCCCGGCATCCACCGCTTTCTTCACCAGCGCGGTGGAGTACGGATCGCGCCCCTGAGAGAGAATAATCCCGTCATATTTCTGGCTGATCGCCTGGTTCACGAAGTCCTGGAATTTGGCGTCGTCCCCGTTGCTTAAAAAGGTGCTGACCTTAAACCCGAGCTTTTTCCCTTCCTGAATTGCTCCGGCAATAAACTGCGTGGTGTTGTCGTCTGAGCCAAGGTTACGGATCACCGCGATGCGGATCGGGCCGTCATGGTTGGCAATGGCGGCCGGAAGCGGCGCGGGCGTAGCCGCGAAGCCAGGCAGAGCCGTGAGCAACCCAAGTGCCACTAAAGAGAGTGCAATCTTTTTCATTTTTTATCCCGTTGTGTTGTCAGCGTTTTTGTATGTAGGTAATCGCCAGTGCCACCGCGAGCACCAGCCCTTTTATAATGTCCATGGCGTAATACGGCACGGAGAGCATCACCAGCCCGTTCGACAGCACGCCGAGAATGACCGCCCCGACCAAGGTTCCCAGCGCATTCGGCTTGCCGGATCCGGCCAGCGAGAAGCCAATCCACGCCGCCGCCACCGCGTCCATCAGGTATCCGCCACCCGCATTCACCTGCGAGGAGCCAATGCGCGAAGCCAGCAAAATCCCACCCAGTCCCGCCAGCAGCGAGGCGATCACGTAGGCCGCCACCTTGTAGCGCGTGGTGCGAATGCCGGAGAGACGCGCGGCTTCGGGGTTGCCGCCGATGGCGTACATCCGGCGTCCGTGAGTGGTCAACGACAGCCCCAGCTGCGCAAGGACGGTCACCACCAGCATGACGATCACAATCGTCGGCACCTGCCCCAGCAGGCTGAACGCCGCCGGAATGGTTCCTTCCGCCATGTCGCCGCTCGGCAGCACCATGTTCTCGGTAATCGACCCGCCGTAGCTGTAGGTCATTGCCACGCCCTGGATCACAAACAGGCTGGCAAGCGTCGCGAGCATGTCCGGAATACGCAGAATGACGATCAGAAAAGCGTTAAACAGCCCCACCAGCGTGCAGAGCGCAAGGGTTATAAGAATCGACTCGGTGGTACCAAAGCCGTGCCAGACGAAAAGGGAAATCACCAGCGCGTTCGCCAGCGAGGCGGTGGATCCAACGGAGAGATCGAACCCGCCGATGGTCAATGAAATCGACACGCCAATGGCAATCACCGTCACGATGGCAATCGAGCGCAGAATATTGATGATGTTGTTCGGATCGAGGAAGCTGTCCGACGCCAGGCCAAAGACGGCCACCAGCGCGACGACGGTCAACAGCATGCCCCACCTGTAGAGAAAATCGAAAATCTGCTGGCGGCCAGACGCCGCCGCGTTCACTGAAAGGGCCTTGCTCACGACGCCGTTCCTCCGGTTGAATAATAAAGTAGTGTCTCTTCGCGGGCCTCGGCCCCGGCGATTTCCGCCACGATGCGCCCGTCCCACAGCACGCATATGCGGTCGCACAGCCCGACCAGCTCGGCAAATTCGCCCGAGGCGTAAATCACCCCTTTGCCCTCGCGCGCCAGGCCGTCAATCAGCTGGAACAGGTCGGTTTTGGCCTTCACGTCCACGCCTTTGGTCGGCTCGTCGAATATCAGCACGCTGGCGTCATTGCGCAGCCATTTGCCGATGGCGACCTTCTGCTGGTTGCCGCCGGACAGACGGCGCAGGATCTGCCCCGGCCCGCGCGCCCGAACGCCGACGCGGGCAATCACCTCTTCCGCCCAGCGCCACGCCTGACGATGGCCAAACAGGCTCCAGCGCGAAAAGCTGTTATCGGCACACACGGCAAGGTTCATGCTCACCGGCTCGTCGATAAAAATGCCCTCTTTGCGGCGCTCCTCCGGCACCAGCGCCAGCCCGCGCAGCACGGAGTCGGCCGGGTCGCGCGGCTGCCAGGATTGATGATTCAACTCTCCGTTTGCCACGCGGCTTTTGCTGGCACCAAACAGCGCCTTGCAGAGTTCGGTTTTCCCTGCGCCCGCCAGCCCGGCGATGCCGAGGATTTCGCCTTTGCGCAGGTGCAGGGAGATATCTTTCAGCAGCGCGTCATCGTGAAGCCCCTCAACGCGCAGCAGCGTTTCGTCGCCGTGCGGTGGCCGCGCGGGCGGGTAGATATCGCTTAGCACGTGTCCGAGCATCTTCTCGACGATCGCTTCGCCGCTCAGATCGGCCATCGGGCCGGACTCGATCAGCTTGCCGTCGCGGAGCACCGTTAAGGTGTCGCAGATGGCCTTCAGCTCGTGAATGCGGTGGGAGATAAACACCACGCCGATGCCCTGCTGCTTTAAACGTCTCACCACCGCAAACAGGCGCTCGCTCTCGTGCGCGTCCAGCGGCGCGGTGGGTTCATCAAGAATCAAAAAACGGCAGTGGTGGGACAGCGCCCGCGCCAGCAAAATCTGCTGCTTTTCGGCCAGCGAACAGCCGTCGATGGAACGGCGAACGTCCAGCGTCACGTCGAGCTGCGCCAGCGCCTGTCTCGCCTGCTGGCGGGTCGCGCGCCAGTTGAAGCGATGCCCCGGCAGCGCCAGCTGGTCGAGCATGATGTTTTCGGCGATGCTCAACCCCGGGATCAGCGCTACGTCCACCTCCTGCTGCACGAGGTGGATCCCCAGCCGTTTGGCATCAAGCGGTTCGCGGATCGTCACCGGCTGGTTGTTAATGCTGATCTCACCCTCATAGTGGTTGTGCGTGCCGCACAGCACCGCCATCAGGGTCGATTTCCCCGCACCGTTGGCACCAGTTAGCGCATGTACGGATCCGCCGGTTAAGGTGAAATTCACGCGCGACAGCGCCTGAAAGCCGGAAAAGGCCAGGCTGATACCGCGCATCTCAAGGCGACTGGAAACCATCCGCGTAAATCCTTCATTACTCTTCTGATTTATCGAATTTTTCACAGCTCCGGTTGACTGACAACGACGGAAAAGGCATAAGATAAAGCGAAATATTATTAGCCATCCGGATGTCCAGACATAACATCGGGTTAGCGCTTGCTAAAAAAGGACAACACCATGAGCAACACTGATATCCGCGTCGTGCCTGGCCCGGCGAACTACTTCTCTCACCCCGGAAGCCTTGCGCAGCTGGAAAATTTCTTTACCCCGGAACAGCTTTCCCGCGCGGTGTGGATCTACGGCGAGCGCGCTATCGAAGGCGCGCGTCCTTTCCTGCCGGAGAGCTTTAACGCGCCGGGCGCGAAGCACCTGCTGTTTAAGGGCCACTGCAGCGAGCGCGACGTCAGCCATCTGGTGAATGAATCCGGCAGCGATGCCAGCGTGGTGATTGGCGTCGGCGGCGGCGCGGTGATAGATACCGTGAAGGCCGTGGCGCGCCGCTTAGGGGTGCCGTTCGTGGGCATCCCCACCATTGCCGCCACCTGCGCGGCGTGGACTCCGCTCTCCGTCTGGTACAACGATGCCGGTCAGGCGCTGCATTTTGAGATCTTCGACGACGCCAACTTCCTGGTACTGGTGGAGCCGCAGATCGTCCTTAACGCCCCGGCGGAATATCTGCTGGCGGGCATCGGCGATACGCTGGCGAAGTGGTACGAAGCGGTAGTGCTCGCCCCACAGCCTGAAAACCTGCCGCTGACCGTGCGGCTCGGCATCAACGGCGCGCTGGCGATACGCGACGTGCTGCTGGAGCACAGCGAGGAAGCGCTGGCTGACCAGCAGCGCGGCGAACAAACCCAGGCGTTCAGGAACGTGGTGGATGCGATTATTGCCGGCGGCGGGATGGTCGGCGGTCTGGGCGAACGCTATACCCGCGTGGCGGCAGCACATGCGGTACACAACGGCTTAACTGTGCTGCCGCAGACGGAA
The DNA here is from genome assembly GCF_013337145.1 of Enterobacter sp. JMULE2. Classification (NCBI taxonomy): domain Bacteria; kingdom Pseudomonadati; phylum Pseudomonadota; class Gammaproteobacteria; order Enterobacterales; family Enterobacteriaceae; genus Enterobacter; species Enterobacter sp. JMULE2. Next base: position 161,038 of record NZ_SGWD01000014.1, on the reverse strand, counting down.
AAATACCTGCACGGCACCAAGGTAGCCTACGGGATTCTGGTGCAGAGCGCCCTGCTCGGCCAGGACGACGTGCTGGCGCAGCTGGTGACGGCGTACCGGCGTTTTAACCTGCCGACCACGCTTCGCGCGCTGGACGTCGACATCAATAACCGCGACGAACTGGATCAGGTCATTGCCCACACCCTGCGCCCGGTGGAGTCGATTCACTATCTGCCGGTTGCGCTAACGCCTGACGTTCTGCGCGCCGCGTTTGAGAAAGTAGAATCCTTCAGCCGTTAATCGCGCCGACAGGCTATACCTAATGATGATTCTTTCTACTCTTGCAACGAGGTCATCATGCAGATCGATTTAACAGGTAAAAAGGCGCTGGTTACCGGTGCCAGCCGCGGGTTGGGTCGGGCAATTGCACTCTCGCTGGCGCGCGCCGGTGCAGATGTGATTATTACGTATGAAAAATCGGCCGATAAAGCCCAGGCGGTCGCCGATGAGATTAAGGCGCTGGGACGACACAGCGAAGCCGTGCAGGCGGACAGCGCTAGCGCGCAGGCGATTCAGGATGCCGTCACCCATGCGGCGCGCTCCCTTGGCGGTCTGGACATTCTGGTTAACAACGCGGGTATCGCGCGCGGCGGCCCGCTGGAGTCCATGACGCTGGCGGACATTGACGCCCTTATCAACGTCAACATCCGCGGCGTGGTGATCGCCATTCAGGAAGCGCTGGTGCATATGTCCGACGGCGGGCGCATCATCAACATCGGCAGCTGTCTGGCAAACCGCGTGGCGCAGCCGGGTATCGCCGTCTACTCGATGACCAAATCGGCCCTCAACTCCCTCACCCGCGGGCTGGCCCGTGATTTAGGGCCGCGCGGCATTACCGTTAATCTGGTCCACCCCGGCCCCACCAACAGCGATATGAACCCGGAGGACGGGGACCAGGCTGACTCTCAGCGTCAGCTTATTGCATTGGGCCACTACGGTCAGCCGGAAGACGTCGCAGCGGCGGTCACGTTTCTTGCCAGCCCGGCTGCCGGGCAGATCTCCGGTACCGGCCTGGACGTGGACGGCGGTTTGAACGCCTGATCGCATTTTTCCTGCAAGCCTCTGTCGCCCGACAGAGGCCTTCTCGAGCGCTCTCGACGGTTCGCATTTTGCCGCTTTCTCCCGTTTTTTCGCCGCTCTACAGTACCCCATTAGAAATTCGGAATTTATCTAATAGCCTTATTATTTCCTTATATTTTGTGTGGGCGTACAGTGGAGGTACGGATGAAGATTGTCTGGTCCAATGGTGCAAAGAAGGCGTTTTCAAAGATTGACGAGCGGTATCAGCGTCGCATTGAGGTAAAGCTCTCCGAGCTGGATGACCGCGCGGCTCCCCGGCCCGATATCAAAAAAATATCGACGACAGAAAATCATTTCCGGCTTCGCGTAGGCGATTACCGCATCGTCTATACGCTTCGGGACGATCCCAATGACCATTGTTATGTTTTGGCCGTCAAGCGCAGAACTTCAACGACTTACCTGCATGAGGAGAGTGCCAACTATGGCTGTACAGCTAATCAAGGACGATAACGGGAAAACGCAGTACGTCGTTATTCCCTATCACGAATATTTTCGTATGCTCTTACAGATGGCAGAAATTGACAACGAAACCGACGACGATCTGGAGGATATTGAGGTCGAACACGATAGTCTGGATGACGTGGAATTGCCGGGAGAAGTGTGCAGCATCATGACCTGGCAGAACGTCAGCCTGCAGGCCGCATGGCGCATCCTGCGCGGCATGTCCCAGCAGGAAGTGGCGGAGAAACTCGGCATCAGCCAGTCCGCCGTGTCACAACTGGAAGCGCTGGACTCTCGCCCACAAAAGCGCACCCGTGAAAAACTGGCAGCCATTTACGGCTGCAAGCAGGAGCAAATCAGCCTCTATTTACCGAAAGAGGGTTAACAGCACTTCGCCCCGCCCTTGCCGCCGTAGCGGGCGTCCTGACGGTCGCGGAAAAATTCTTCGTAGGTCATGGGCGTCTGGTCCGGATGGTTGACGCGCATATGCTCGACGTAGTTGTCGTAGTCCGGCACGCCAATCATCATTTTGGCGGCCTGGCCCAGGTATTTACCTGCTTTGGAGAGGGTGTCGAACATAATTTTGGTCTCACAGGAAATATAGGCCGGGTAAGCGCTAGCGCCCCCCGGCTCACAGGTTAATGCGCCCCTTTGGCCTGGGTGACAATCTCTTCCAGGTTTTCAGGCATCGGCTCGTACGGCGTCTCTTTCGCCGTTGGCTTGTCGACTTTCAACGCCGCCAGCGCGGTTTTGAGAGAATACAACGCCAGCACCACGACCACCACCATAAAGAAGATAGTCAGCCCGGCGTCCAGACGGTTGTTAAACACCAGTTGCGACAGCTGCGACTCGGTGTACTGCGCCGGGATCTTACCGCTGTCGATCATCGCCTGGAACTTGTTGGCGATCGCCAGGAAGCCCACCTTGTTGTCCGGGCTGAAGGCTTTCTGCCAGCCTGCCGTCAGGGTACAAATCAGCAGCCATGCGGTTGGCACTAACGCCACCCACGCATAACGCTGGCGCTTCATCTTGAACAGCACCACCGCGCAGAGCATCAGCGCCATGCCCGCCAGCATCTGGTTGGCGATACCAAACAGCGGCCACAGGGTGTTAATCCCACCCAGCGGGTCGACCACGCCCTGGTGCAGGAAGTAGCCCCACGCCAGCACGCACAGCGCCGTCGCCAGCAGGTTAGCCGGGAGCGAATCGGTACGCTTCAGGTTTGGGGAGATCACCCCAGCAGGTCCACCCCCTCCCCCGTCGTCCTACGACTCGTCCTCGTGATCACCCCAGCAGGTCCTGGAGCATAAAGCGCGCCGCACGGGTTCCTGCGTCCACCGCCGTCAGGATAAACAGCGCCTCGAACAGGATGGCGAAGTGATACCAGAAGGAGACGTCCATCAGCCCGCCCAGCGCGCCGTGCAGGATGTAGGCCATCCCCACCGCCAGCGTCGGCGCACCGCCCGCACGGGAGATGATCGACTGCTCGCCCACCTCATTAGCAATATGCGTTAGCGTTTCAGGGGTAATGGCAAAGCCCCAGCCGCTCACCACCTGTGCAGCGGATGCCACCACGTCAACGGTTCCGGCAGGTGCCAGCACCGCCATCGGGCTGTTCATCGCGAAGTACACGCCCGGATCGATAATGCAGGCCGAGACCAGCGCCATGATGGCGACGAAGGACTCCATCAGCATGCCGCCGTAGCCAATCAGGCAGGCCTGATTTTCATTCGCCAGCATCTTCGGCGTGGTGCCGGAGGCAATCAGCGCGTGGAAGCCAGACACCGCACCGCAGGCGATGGTGATAAACAGGAACGGGAACAGGTTACCGGTCCAGACCGGGCCGGTGCCGTCAATAAATTTGGTCAGCGCAGGCATGGTCAGGGTCGGACGCATAATCAAAATGCCGATGGCCAGCCCGACGATGGTGCCGATTTTCAGGAAGGTAGAGAGGTAGTCACGCGGGGCAAGCAGCAGCCACACCGGCAGCACCGCCGCCACAAAGCCGTAGCCCACCAGCATCCAGGTCAGCTGTACGCCGGTAAAGTCGAAGAACGGTGCCCAGGTCGGGCTTTCCGCCACCCAGCCGCCGGAGATAATGGCGAACACCAGGAACACCAGACCAATCACCGACACTTCACCAATGCGCCCCGGGCGCAGATAGCGAATGTAGATCCCCATAAACAGCGCCAGCGGAATGGTGAAGGCAACGGTATAGGTTCCCCACGGGCTGTGGGTCAGCGCTTTCACCACGATCATCGCCAGCACCGCGAGGATGATCACCATGATCATAAAGGTCGCCACCAGCGCAATCACCCCGGCGGTTGCCCCCATCTCCTCTTTCACCAGCTCGCCCAGCGAACGACCGTCGCGGCGGGTGGAGACGAACAGCACCATAAAGTCCTGCACCGCCCCCGCCAGCACCACGCCCGCGAGGATCCAGATCATCCCCGGCAGGTAGCCCATCTGCGCCGCCAGCACCGGCCCCACCAGCGGGCCCGCGCCGGCAATCGCCGCGAAGTGGTGGCCAAACAGCACCTTTTTGTCGGTCGGCACGTAGTCCAGCCCGTCGTTATGGCGGACGGCAGGCGTCATGCGCGTCGCATCAACCCCTAATACGTTCTTCGCGATATAGCGGCCATAAAAACGGTACGCGATCAGATAAATGCAGACGGAGGCGACGACGATCCAGAGCGCATTGATCTGTTCCCCCCGGTTGAGGGCGATATAGCCCAGGGCAAAGGCTCCCACAACGGAGAGCCCTGCCCATGTAAGGTATTTCCCTGAGTTGTTCATAGTGGTTATCCGTTGTTGTGAAACAGTGAGATGTTACATTTTGTTTCTAGAACAACCGGAAAAATTTAACAACTTTGAAACGCAATAATGCGTGGTCAAACCAGACATTTACACCACATTGTTAAGCCGATCACTTTCGTGACGTCCTCGGTCACACTTTTGCCTTTTTCATCCCTGCGCCGCCTTACGGAATGATTTGTATCATTTTTTTTGTTCATAACCTCGCCAGAATGATCCTGCGCAATCGCGTACATACAAGGAAAAGGATATGAACAGTTCTGTACCTCAGGATCATAAGGTCGGGCCGGGCGCGTACTTCGCCCTGGCGTTTGCAGCCGTTTTCTTCTCCGGCCTGTTAGGCGGAAAAGAGTGGTACGGCGTCTTTGATTTCACCACCCTCAACGGCGCGTTTGGCAAAGTGGTCAGTAAAGCCAGTCTGGATGACGGTACGTTAACCACAGCCAGCAGCGCCTTTCGCGGCACCGGCGGCAGCGGCGCGATGGACGGGTTTCTCTTCGCGCTCGGTTTAATTCCCGCGGTGATGTTCGCGCTGGGGATGATCAACGTGCTGGAACACTATGGCGCGCTGCGTGCCGCCCGCAAACTCTTAACCCCTCTGCTGCGCCCGCTACTGGGCATTCCCGGCACCACCGGGCTGGCGCTGATTGGCAGCCTGCAAAGCACCGACGTGGGCGCGTCGCTTACCCGTAATCTGTCAGACGAAGGGCAAATCAGCGAAAAAGAGAAAGACGTTTTCGCCATGTTCCAGTTCTCCGCCGGGGCGATGATCACCAACTTTTTCTCTTCCGGGGCGATCCTCTTCACGCTGGTCGCCGTTGACGGCACGGCGGCGGTTCCCACGTCCATCGGAGCCTGTATCGCCGTCATGTTCATCATAAAAATCGTGGGCGCAAATCTGCTGAGATTGATCCTGTCCTTCACCCGTAAAGGAGACGCCGCATGACTGCCCCACAGTCTAACCCCGTCATTACCGATGTCTTCGTCGAAGGCGCGCGCAAAGGCTGGAGCATTGCCACCAGCAGCACCCTGCCCAACGTGGTGATGGCGTTTATCATCATCAAAGCGCTGGAAATTACCGGTGCCCTGAAAGGGCTGGGCATGATCTTCGCCCCGTTAATGGGCCTGTTCGGCCTGCCAGGTGAGGCCGCCGCGGTACTGATTGGCGGCTGGATGTCGATGGGCGGCGGGATAGGCGTCGCCATTGGCCTGTTTGATAAAGGCATTATCACTGGCGAGCATCTGGCGATCCTGGCACCCGCCATCTACCTGATGGGCTCGCAGGTGCAGTATCTGGGCCGCATTCTGGGCGTGATCGGCACCCGCGCTAAACGTATCCCGCTGATGATCGCCATCTCGGTCGTCAACGCGTTTTTAGCCATGCTGCTGATGCGCATTATTCTCTGAACAGGACGTGAACATGAATCTTGACCATTACATTGAAGAGCTGAAAACCCTGGTGAACATGGACTGCGGCACCCAGACCATTGCGGGCGTTGCCGCCGTGGCAGGCATCATGCAGCAGCTTTGGCAACGCGAAGGCTGGCACACCGAGCAGGTTAATCTGGGCGATAAGGTGGGCCCCGGCGTGTTCGTCAGCAACAAACCGCAGGCCGAACGCTTTGACGTGCTGCTGGTCGGGCACCTGGATACCGTATTTGCCCCCGGCACCGTCGCCGAGCGCCCGATGAGCGAGGACGATACCCGCCTGTACGGCCCCGGCGTCTCGGATATGAAGAGCGGACTTCTGAATATTTTGTGGGCAATGCGCGGGCTCGACGCCGCAGACAACGATCGTCTCGCGATTGCCGTGGCGATGAACCCGGATGAAGAGACCGGCTCTGTCCATTCCCACGAATGGATTGGCGAGCTGGCGAAGCGTTCACGCTGCGTGCTGGTCTGCGAAGCCGCCCGCGCCGACGGTTCACTGGTGAAAGCGCGTAAAGGGATGGCGGGCTATCACCTCACCTTCAGCGGCGTGGCGGCACACGCGGGCAACGACCCGGAGAAAGGTCGTTCGGCAATTACCGCGCTGGCAAACAGCGTCATCGCGATTAATGCGCTAACCGACTGGGATCGCGGCACCACGCTCAACGTCGGGGTGATTCACGGCGGCAGCGCGGCCAACGTGGTCGCGGACAGCGCCGTGGCAGAACTGGACGTGCGCTTCTGGGAAAACGACGAGTATGACCGGGTGAATCAGGCGCTGGAGGCGTTATGTGAAAAAGGCTTTTTAGACGGCGTGACCTCTACGCTTGCGCGGGTGAATCACAAACCGGCGATGGCAACCAGTAAAGCGACTCAGGCCCTGATGCAGCAGGTTGAAGCGGCAGGAAAAGCGGAGGGTATCGACATTACCTGGCAGGCGGTCGGCGGCGGCAGCGACGCCAACCACACCGCCGCGCTGGGCATCCCGACGCTCGACGGCCTGGGGCCGATTGGCGCCGGGTTCCACAGCCCTGCGGAATGGCTGGATAAAGCGTCGATTGTCCCGCGAATTCGTCTGTTGAAGCGGGTGGTATCGATGCTGTAAACATTGCCCGGTGGCGCTTCGCTTACCGGGCCTACGTGTGAGGTGTAGGCCGGGTAAGGCGAAGCCGCCACCCGGCAATTCTGCACCGTTCAACCCAACACCATCGTACTCAACCGGCAGGTACAGCACCGCCGCCCCTGCTCGTCGAATACCACAATCTCCCAGCTCTGGCTTGAGCGCCCCAGATGCAGCGGCTGACACACCCCGCGCACCTTACCATGAGAGACCGCGCGATGGTGCGTGGCGTTCAGCTCCGTCCCCACCACGCTCTGCCCGTCGCGGGTCATCAGATACCCGGCCATTGAGCCGAGCGTTTCCGCCAGCGCCGCCGACGCGCCGCCGTGCAGCAGGCCAAACGGCTGATGGGTGCGCGCATCCACCGGCATCTCCGCTTCCAGCGTGTCGTCGCCGATACGGGTATAGACGATGCCGAGATGCCCCACCATCGTGTTCTGGCTGGTGGAATTCAGCTCCTCAAGCGATAAATGACGTTTCCAGATCATCACGCCCCCAGCGTGGAGCCGCCGTCCACCACGATATCCTGCAGGGTGATATGGCTGGCGGCATCGGATGCCAGGAACAGCACCGTGCTGGCAATCTCCTGCGGGCGGGCGATTTTGCCCAGTGGAATGCCGAGCTTGAACTGCTCGCCAAAGCCGCGAATACGCTGCAGCTCCGCGTCGTCGCTGGTCCACAGGGTGCGCTGCATGTCGGTGTCCGTTGAGCCTGGCGACACCAGGTTACAGCGCACGCCGCTGCTCGCCAGCTCCAGCCCGACGGTCAGGGCCAGGCTTTTCAGCGCCGCTTTCGAGGCACCGTAGGCGCTCATGCCGATGCGCGGCGTGTGCGCCGCGTCGGACGCCACGGTGACTATCGCCCCACCCTGCTGACGGCGAAACTGGCCCATCGTCTGCTGGAACAGGTTGAACGCGCCGCCGACGTTGATCGCGAAGGTCTGCTGCCAGTCCTCCTGCGAGAGCTGGTCCGTCGCCCCCATGCGCAAAATGCCCGCTGCGTTAACCAGCACGTCCAGACGCTCAAGGGTATTAAGCAAACGGCCACACGCATCGCTGACCAGGGCAAAATCCGCCACGTCCAGCGTTTCGGTGGCGAACGGATAATCACCCAGCGGAAACGCCAGATCGAAGCCGGTCACCTGCGCGCCCGCCTCCACTAACGCCAGCGCCGTCGCGTAGCCAATCCCTTTGCCCGCGCCCGTCACCCAGACCGTTTTACCGGTAAAATCGAAACCCGCCATTACTTCACCTCGCGGGACAGCAGCGCCCACCAGGCGTCGATTGTGGGATTTTTTGCCAGCATCACGAAGTCGATATCGCCGTGCACTTTGCGCCAGCGGGCGGCCAGCGCCATCATGCGCACCGAATCCAGACCGTAGTCGATCAGGTTTTCGTCATCCATCGGCTCGTCGGATTCGTCCAGCAGCGGCAGGATCAGCTCGCGCAGCGCGGCCTTCGAGGCCGGAACGGACGGCAGCAGCTCGTCGGTCATCACCACGCGTCCCGAGCGCCCTGCTACGTAATTCAGCGACATCAGGTGCTCGTCGCGGGTGAAATCCGCCAGCGCGTCGGCAATAAAGAACGGCTTGATGTCGCGCATAAAGGCATCAGTGGCGGTGGTCATACAGCCGATATGGGCGTACACGCCGGTAATCAGCAGCTGGTTGCGGCCCGTCTCTTTCAACATCTGCTCCAGCGGCGAGCGGTGAAACGCGCTGTAGCGCCACTTGACCAGCACCGTGTCGGCTTCGTCCGGCGTTAGTTCAGAGACGATGCGCTGCTGCTCCGGCGAGCGGGTCAGGCCCGGCCCCCACATGTCGTTCAGCAGGGCGCGGTCTTCATCGCTCTGCTCTTTCGGCTGGGCGGTGTAGTACACCGGAATATTGTGCGCTTTGCAGTAAGCGCGCAGTCTGGCGATATTCGCCACCACCTGCTGCATCATCGCGCTGTTTTCGCCCCAGAAGTTCAGGAAATACTCCTGCATATCGTGGATCAACAGCGCGGCGCGTTCCGGCTCAAAGCTCCAGTTCACCTTGTTAGTCGGCAGCTCTGCGGCGGTCGGCAGCGCGTAAGCGGTTAATATTGGGATAGCCATTCTCTGTTCCTCAGCCCCGGGCGCGTTCTGCAAGCCACAGGCGCAACTGTTTCTTATCGACTTTGCCGACCGGCGTTAGCGGGAGCGCATCCACGCTCTCCACGCGGTCCGGCAGCTTAAATTCGGCAACGCCCTGCTCGCGCAGGAAGCGGCGCACCTCCACCGCGCGCAGGGGCTGTTTTACCACCAGATACGCGCAGCTTTTTTCGCCCAGCAGGCTGTCCTCCATGCTCACCAGCGCGGCGTGGATCACCGCCTCATGGCGCAGCAGCAGGTTTTCAATCTCTTCGGCGGCGATCTTCTCCCCGCCGCGGTTGATCTGATCCTTCTCGCGCCCCTGCACGGTGATGTAGCCCTGCTCGTCAATGGCAATCAGATCGCCGGAGCAGTAAAAGCCGTCGGCGTCAAAAGCGCTGGCGTTGTGTTCCGGGCTGTTGAAATAGCCGCGGAAGGTGTACGGCCCGCGCGTCATCAGACGTCCGACTTCCCCGCGCGGCAGCGGGTTACCGTGCTCGTCCGCCACCCACACTTCGTCGTCCGGGCACATCGGACGGCCCTGGGTGTTGATGATGCGTTCCGGCGCGTCGTCGAGCGCGGTGTAGTTCACCAGCCCTTCCGCCATGCCGAACACCTGCTGAAGCTGGCAGCCGATTTCCGCCGGAATGCGCGCCGCAAGCGTGGCGGAGAGGCGCGCGCCACCCACCTGCAGCAGCTTGAGGGATGCGAGCTGCGCGTTCCCCGCGCCGTCGGCAATTGCCTGTAGCCACAGGCTGACCGCCGGAGGGACCAGCGAGGTGACGTTAACCTGATGCCGTTCAATCAGCGGGAAGCAGAGCGTGGCGCTCGGATCGTTCGCCAGCACCACGCAGCCGCCCGCCGTGAAGACGCCTAACGATCCCGGCGAGCTCATGGCGTAGTTATGGGCCGCGGGCAGCGCGTTCAAATAACGGGTCTCGGCGGTAATGCCGCAAATCTCGTTGCTGCGGCGAATGCTGTAGTCGTAATCGTTATGCGTGCGCGGGATCAGCTTCGGCGTGCCGGTGCTGCCGCCGGAGAGCTGGAAGAAGGCCACTTCGTCGGCGGGCGTCGGGTTCGGAATGAAGTTATCCGCCGGACGAGCAATCGCCGCTTCCAGAGCATGTTCGCCCTTATCGCCGCGCAGCAGCACGACGCGTACCGAGCGGTGCGCATCCACAAAGGTATTGAGAAAATCATCACCCGCGAACAGCGTGTGGTCGCGATCGGCAATCAGCACGGCGGGTTTGATCTGCTCCGCGTAGGCGTTCAGCTCGCTGCGCTGATGGCTAAAGAGCGCGTTCACCGGCGCGACGCCGATTTGCAGCAGCGCGAAGAAGGTGATGTAAAACTCGGCCACGTTGCCGAGCTGCACCAGCGCGGTCTCGCCGCGGTGTAGCCCCTGCGCTTCAAGGGCGGACGCCAGGTTGTTGACCGCCTGATTAAACGCGCGGTAGGTGATGTGCCGCTCGCCGTCGATTATCGCCACGGCATCGCTGTCTGCGCGATCCGTCAGGATGTGGGTCAACGGCAGATCCTGCCAGTAGCCTTTTTCGCGGTATCGGCGGGCAAATTCCTCAGGCCAGCGGGTAAAAGGGATGGTCATGAGTCTTCCTTAGTGCAAACCAAATACGTTGAGCATGGTGGAGAGCTTCACACCGGTTTCGCGCCACTCGCCCACCGGCGAGGAGGCGGGAACAATGCCCGCACCGGCAAACAGGCGAACGGTGTTTTTATGCAGACGCGCGCAGCGGATGGTCACCACCCACTCGCCGTTGCCTTCGCTGTCGCACCAGCCGACGATGCCGCCGAACAGCTCGCGGTCGAACGGCTCCAGCTCGGCAATCAGCTGTTTTGCCGCCAGATGCGGGAAACCGCTCAGCGCCGGCGTCGGGTGCAGCAGGCAGGCCAGCGTCAGGGCGTTTTCATTTTCACGCGCCTCGCCCTCTACCGGCGTTGCCAGATGCCACAGCGTCGGCGTGGTAATCAACTGAGGAGAATCCGGCATGCTGAGATGGTGGCTGCGCGGTGCCAGAATGGCCTTCATCGCCTGGGTCACCAGGTCGTGCTCGTGACGGTCTTTTTCGGATGCCAGCAGCTTATTGCCCGCTTCGCGATCCAATACGTCATCCGGCTGACGACGCGCCGAGCCTGCCAGCGGCAGCGAGCTAAAGTGCGCGCCCTCTTTGCGCAGCAGCAGTTCGGGGCTTGCCCCCAGCAGCACGCCTCCGTCTTCCAGCGGCACGTGGAAATTAAAGCTCGCCGGGTTCTGAGCGATAAGACGCTCCATCAACGCACCGCTATCAATGTTGTTATCTGTCGCAATATCAATCAGGCGCGACAGCACGACCTTGTTCACCTGCGGCGTGGCGGTCAGCGCCGCGGCGCGGGCGACCATCTCTTCAAACACAGGCTGCGGGGGGATCTCGGTACGTTTTTCAATATTCAGTGACTGCGCGCCGGAGAAATAGCGTGAAGACTGCTGACGCGCCGGGCGAGAAAACGTCTGCCAGCGTTCGGGAATAAACAGCGACGACGGCTTGCGGGTATCGAATGGGATTGCCCCTACCATGACCGGATGGGCGATGCCGCTGGCCTTCGCGTTCTGAAAAGCCTGAGCTAATTTCTGCTGGAAGCGGCCTGCCGGATCGTCGCCGCCAACGGCGGACTCAGAAAAGCGGGTAACGCAGCCGGACGTTGTAAAACTGCGGTAAGGCGACATAAAGAAAAAGCTGTCTGATTGCAGCGTGGTTGCGGTGTGCTGAACTTCCTCAGCCAGGGACGTATCCATATCATCCTCCTCAAAATGATAAAAGAAGCAATAATGATTATCATTTATATTTTCGTCGGCTAACCTAATCCCACAGCGCCCCGCTGTCAACCGTCGGTCAAACAACTTGTGCGACAAACGCTTGCATCCCTTCCCGGCAATCATGAAAATGAGAAGCATTAACTTCAACGATAACAGGATGCCGCTCAGTGAAATTCCCTGCCCTTTGCCGTAATGCCTTTCTTCTGACAGGTCTTTTTGTTTTAGGACTAACCTCAGCGACCGCCGCCGACTGGCCGCGCCAGGTCACCGACAGCCGCGGCGTGCATACCCTTGAGAGCAAGCCGACGCGCATTGTCTCCACCAGCGTGACCTTAACCGGCTCCCTGCTGGCCATTGACGCCCCGGTCATCGCCAGCGGCGCCACCACGCCGAACAACCGCGTGGCGGATGGGCAGGGTTTCCTGCGCCAGTGGGGGGATATGGCGAAACAGCGCAAGGTTGCGCGGCTGTACATCGGCGAGCCGAGCGCCGAAGCGGTTGCCGCCCAGATGCCGGACCTGATTTTGGTAAGCGCCACTGGCGGGGATTCCGCGCTGGCGCTGTACGACCAGCTCTCCGCCATCGCGCCGACGCTTATCATCAACTACGACGACAAGAGCTGGCAGGAACTGCTGACCCAGCTGGGCACCATCACCGGTAAGGAAAAACAGGCCGCCGGGCGCATTGCCGCCTTTGATAAACAGCTCGCGCAGGTAAAAGAGCAGATGAAGCTGCCGCCGCAGCCGGTGAACGCCATCGTCTACACCGCCGCCGCGCACAGCGCCAACCTGTGGACCGCTGAATCCGCGCAGGGCAAGCTGCTGCACCAGCTGGGCTTTACGCTGGCGGAGCTGCCCGCCGGGCTGCAGACCTCCAAAAGCCAGGGCAAACGCCACGACATTATTCAGTTGGGTGGAGAAAACCTGGCGACGGGGCTGAACGGCGAGGGGCTGTTTGTGTTTGCGGGCGACCAGAAAGACGTGGATGCGATTTACGCCAACCCGCTGCTGGCGCATCTGCCGTCGGTGAAAAACAAACGGGTTTGGGCATTGGGAACCGAGACGTTCCGCCTGGATTATTACAGCGCGATGTTGGTGTTGCAGCGTTTGAATTCAATTTTTAAATAAGAGGCACGTTTCCCGTAGGCCCGGTAAGCGCAGCGCCACCGGGCGTTTTGTCGGGTGGCGGCTACGCCTTACCCGACCTACAGGATCTGCCTGAACCGACGCAACTCCACCAAAACCGCCAATAAAATTACGCCAACCATCGCTAACGCAAACCCGCCGCAGCTCGCCGAGGCCACCGGGGTCATTATCGCCCCCAGCCCGCCGAGGATCGCCGCGCCAATCGCATCCCCCGTCACGTTCTGCGCCGTCCACAGGCCGTTAATGCGCCCGAGCATCCCTTCCGGCGTCTGGGTCTGGATCAGGGTGTACTGTAAAAGAGAGCTGATGGCGCTCAGCCAGCCGAAAATCACCAGACACAGCACCCCCAGCGCCCACACCGGCATCAGGCTAAAGAAGCCAATGGCGATAAACGACGCCAGCGTGGCAAGCAGCATAATCAACCCCGGACGCGCGCTTTGCGCCAGGTTGCCGCTGGTCAGTGCCCCGCAGGCCGCGCCGAGCGGAATGGCGGCGTAAAGAATGCCAATCTCCGAGGCGCTCATCTGCCACTCTCCCGCCAGCGCCGGGTAGAGCACGCGCACGGCGCTCGCCATCGTCAGCAGGCCGCCGAGCAACGCAATGCCGCCAATCAGCGGGTTGCTGAACAGGAAACGAATAGCGGCCATCAGGGACTTCAGCGGATGCTCGCGCGGCTGCGGCGGAGGCGGCAGCCTCGGCAGGCGCAACAGGGTCAGAGTGGTGATAAAGGTCCCCGCCGCCGCAAGCCCGTAATTCCACGCCACGTTGCCGGTCGCCAGCAGCAGGCCGCCCACCATCGGCGAAATCACCGAGCCGAGGCGCACGGTGAGCATGGTGATCGCCCCCGCCTGCATCAGATTCTCGCGCCCGACCAGCGCGGGCGTTGCCGCCAGCAGCGCCGTCACGCCCAGCGAGGCGAAGAAACCGTCCCACAGCCCCAGGGCGTAAATGGCGATCAGCGACGGCTCCGGCAGCATGGCGTTCAGACACAGCCCGATAAAGCCCACGCCGCAGGTGCCGCGCGCCAGCAGGATCAGCTTTTTACGCTCGTAGCGGTCCGCCAGCACGCCGCCGACCATCAGGCCGATGAACATCGCCCCGCCGGTTAAGGTGACGGATAACCCCACCAGCCAGCTGGAGTGCGTCAGGGTCTGGATCTGTACCGGCACGGCCACGCCGAGCAGCCCGAGGGACAAAATGGAGATAAAGCGAGCGATAAATACGGCGCGATACGTCGGGTGCGTTTTCAGAAGGCTGAGGTTGAGCAGCCAGGATTTTTGATTCATGACAAAGCCTTGAGTCTATTTCTACCCTTTCCATGGGCGCACATGCTAACATAGCCAAATAAGATAGATAACGATAATCACTATCATTATCAAATCATGGATGTTGCTATGTCGTTTTCCTCTTCTGCGGTGCGCGCCGTTGCCGTGCCCGTTTTACTGCTGCTCCTGAGCCTTGCGGTTGCACTCAGCCTGCTGGTCGGCGCGAAGCCGCTGCCCGCATCCGTTATCGTTGATGCACTCTCCGGCACCTGCCAGAGCGCCGACTGCATTATCGTGCTCGACGCCCGACTCCCCCGCACGCTTGCCGGACTGCTGGCGGGTGGCGCGCTCGGCCTTGCCGGTGCCCTGATGCAAACCCTTACCCGTAACCCGCTGGCGGACCCCGGCATTCTCGGCGTTAACTCCGGCGCCAGCTTTGCCATCGTGCTCGGCGCGGCGCTGTTCGGGTTGACCTCTCCGTCCGAACAGCTGGCGATGGCCTTCTGCGGCGCGCTGGCCGCCTCGCTGGTCGTCGCCTTTACCGGCAGCCAGGGCGGCGGCCAGCTGAGTCCGGTCCGCCTGACGCTTGCGGGCGTGGCGCTCGCGGCGGTGCTGGAAGGCTTATCCAACGGCATCGCCCTGCTCAACCCGGACGTTTACGACCAGTTGCGCTTCTGGCAGGCCGGTTCGCTGGATATCCGCACCCTTGAAACGTTAAAAGTGGTGGCGATCCCGGTCATTATCGCTGCCGCCGTGGCGCTGTTTTTAAGCCGCGCGCTCAACAGCCTGAGTCTCGGCAGCGACACCGCGACCGCCCTCGGCAACCGCGTGGCGCGCACGCAGCTGATTGGTCTGCTTGCCATCACCGTGCTGTGCGGCAGCGCGACCGCGGTGGTCGGCCCGATCGCCTTTATTGGCCTGATGATGCCGCACATGGCGCGCTGGCTGGTGGGGGCGGATCACCGCTGGTCGCTGCCGGTCACGCTGCTGGCGACCCCTGCCCTGCTGCTGTTTGCCGACGTGCTGGGCCGCCTGCTGGTGCCCGGTGAACTGCGCGTCTCGGTGGTCAGCGCCTTTATCGGCGCGCCGGTGCTGATCTTCCTGGTACGCCGTAAACGCGGAGGTGGCGCATGATGGCCCCGTCCCGTCGTTTACTCACCAGCGTCTCGCTGCTGCTTATCGCCATTCTGCTGCTGGCGGTCTGGAGCCTGCGCAGCGGCGCGGTGACGCTCGACTTCACTCAGGTCTTCAACGCCCTGCTCGGCAGCGCGCCGCGCAACATCACCATGGTGGTGACGGAGTGGCGACTGCCGCGCGTGGCGATGGCGATTCTGGTGGGCGCGGCGCTCGGGGTGAGCGGTGCGATATTCCAGTCGCTGATGCGCAACCCGCTCGGCAGCCCGGACGTGATGGGCCTCAACACCGGGGCCTGGAGCGGCGTGCTGGTGGCGATGGTGCTGTTTGGTCAGCACCTGACGGCGATTACCTTTACGGCGATGGCGGGCGGCATTCTGACGTCATTACTGATCTGGGCGCTGGCCTGGCGCAACGGCATCGACACCTTCCGCCTGATCATCATCGGGATCGGCATCCGCGCCATGCTGATGGCGTTTAACACCTGGCTTCTGCTACAGGCTTCGCTGGAAACCGCGCTCTCCGCCGGGCTGTGGTATGCCGGTTCCCTCAACGGCCTGACGTGGGGTAAAACCTGGCCCGCCGCGCCGCTGATTTTGCTGATGTTTATCGGCGCGCTGCTGCTGGTGCGACGCATGCGCCTGCTGGAGATGGGCGACGACAGCGCCTGCGCGCTGGGGGTGGGCGTCGAGCGCTCGCGCCTGATGCTGATGCTGGTCGCCGTACTGCTGACTGCCGCCTCTACCGCTATCGCCGGGCCGATCTCGTTTATCGCCCTCGTGGCACCGCACATCGCCCGCCGCCTTAGCGGGACGGCGCGCTGGGGCTTAACCCAGGCGGCGCTGTGCGGCGCATTGTTGCTGCTGGCCGCCGATCTCTGCGCCCAGCGGCTGTTTATGCCTTATCAACTGCCGGTAGGCGTGGTGACCGTCAGCCTCGGCGGGATTTACCTCATCGTCTTGCTCGTTCAGGAGTCACGCAAGAAATGACAGACACAACCACCCGCTTGCGCGGCGAAAATCTTACCCTCGGCTACGGCAAAAAAATCATTGCCCGTGACTTATCCGTCGCCATTCCGGACGGTCATTTTACGGCAATCATCGGGCCGAACGGCTGCGGCAAATCGACCCTGCTGCGCACGCTGAGCCGCCTGATGACGCCGGCTGAAGGCAGCGTGTTCCTCGACGGGGAGCAGATCCAGCGCTTCGCCAGCAAAGAGGTGGCGCGGCGCATCGGGCTGCTGGCGCAAAACGCCACCACGCCGGGAGACATCACGGTACAGGAGCTGGTCTCGCGCGGGCGCTACCCGCACCAGCCGCTGTTCACCCGCTGGCGTAAAGAGGATGACGAGGCGGTGAACCGCGCGATGCAGGCGACGGGGATTACCGACCTGGCCCAGCAGAGCGTGGACACCCTTTCCGGCGGGCAGCGTCAGCGCGCGTGGATCGCGATGGTGCTGGCGCAGGAGACCTCCATCATGCTGCTGGACGAGCCGACGACCTGGCTCGACATCAGCCATCAGATTGACCTGCTGGAGCTGCTGAGCGAGCTGAACCGCACGCAGGGCTATACCCTGGCAGCGGTGCTGCACGATTTAAACCAGGCGTGCCGCTACGCCACGCATCTGATCGCCTTGCGAGACGGTGAGATTGTGGCACAGGGCGCGCCGAAGGAGATTGTGACGCCGGAGCTGATCGAGCGGATCTACGGCATGCGCTGCATGATTATTGACGATCCGGTGGCGGGCACGCCGCTGGTGGTGCCGTTAGGTCGGCGGTAATTGCCGGGTGGCGGCTGCGCCTTACCCGGCCTACACTCGGCTCCCGTAGGCCCGGTAAGCGCAGCGCCACCGGGCATTTGCACTATACTAAAATTTCCTTCAGTACCGGCCCAATCTTCTCAAACGCCTGCGGTGAAATGATATCCACGTGGGCGCAGTCCTGGCTGTACACCTCAAGCTCCGACACCCACGGTGCCCACGCGACCTGCGGATCCATCGTTCGCGTGCGCTCGGCGACAAACAGCGTCGCTTTACCCTCAAACCGCGCGCTGTGCGCCGTGGTGAGCAGCCGCACCGCGTCGGCGTAGTTGCCCTCAATGGCGCTAAACAGCTCGCTGGAGCCTTGCCCCTGCTGAGCGGCGATAAACGCCTGGCGCTCGCGCTCGATTTCCGCCAGCACCTCCGGGTCGAGGCCGTTGGCCTCTTTCTCCGCCCAGTTCTGGGTTTCCGGTGGCCAGGTATCCAGCAGGCCGAGGAAGGCCACCTCTTCACCCAACTCGCGAAGACGCGCCGCAATGCCCTGCGCCAGCGTGCCGCCGAGGGAATAGCCGAACAGGTAATACGGCCCCTGCGGCTGCTGCTTACGCAACGTATTCAGGTGATGTTTGATTACTCCATCCAGATCCGCACATTGCTGCATCGGCCCTTCCGGGCGCGATGACTGAATGCCCATGATGGACCAGCGCGGGCTGAGGTAGCGCGCTAGCACGCTAAACTGCCAGGCAAAGCCGGACGCCGGATGGAAGCAAAACAGCGTTGGGCCATTACCTTCGCGCAGCGGCAGAAGGGTTTCATACCCCAGACGCTGCGCCTGCTCGTCGCTCATCTGCGAGTCCAGCAGCGCGCTGAGCTTGCTCACCGTGGAGGCGACCATAATCTGCCCCGGCGTGACCTTGCGGGCAAACGCGCGGCTGAGCTGTGCCGCGAGGCGCATCGCCAGCAGCGAATGACCGCCGAGGGAAAAGAAGTCGGCTTCAATGTCGTTCACCTCACAGCCCAGCAGCGCGGAAAACGCCTGCGCGACGGCGGCTTCGGTTTCCGTCTCCGGCGCGCGGCCGGAGGTTTTACTGGTCAGCTCCGGCAGCGGCAGCGCCTTGCGGTCCAGCTTGCCGTTCGCGCTGAGCGGCAGAGCGCTGATTTGCAGCAGCACCACCGGCACCATGTGCGGCGGCAGCTGGGCTTTGAGCGACGCCAGCAGCGCGTCGCGATCCAGCGGTAAGCCGGATTCGGAGACAACGTATCCCACCAGCTGGCGGGCATCGCCGCCCGTGACAGCCGCCTGGTTGAACACGCAGGCGTGCACCACCGCCTGGGCCACATCAGGCTGCGCGAGCATCGCCCGGTCGATTTCGCCGAGCTCAATGCGCTGGCCGCGAATTTTCAGCTGATCGTCGCTGCGGCCGAGATATTCCACCGCGCCGTTGTCCAGCCAGCGGGCAACGTCGCCGGTGCGGTACATGCGCTCGCCGGGGGCAAACGGGTCGGCGATAAAGCGGCTGGCGGTGAGGTCCGGACGGCCCAGATACCCCTGCGCCAGCTGAATGCCGGTGAGATACAGATCCCCCGCCACGCCGAACGGCACCGGGCGCATCATCGCGTCAAGGATGCGTAGCCCCGTGTTCCACACCGGGAAGCCAATGGGCACGCTGTTGCCCTCCACCGCCGCCAGCTCGGGGCCAAACGCCGGATACCAGCTCACATCCACCGCCGCTTCCGTTGGACCATAGAGGTTGTGCAGCGGCGCACGGGTGAGCTGTTCCCACTCCCGGCACAGCTCGGTCGGCAGCGCTTCGCCGCTACAGAACACCTGCTTAAGGGTTTTGCAGCACGCCGCGTTTTCCGGCGTCAGCGAGGCGACAAACGCCGCCAGCATCGACGGCACGAAGTGGGTGGTGGTCACGCCGTACTGCGCGAAGAAACTCTGCATCGCCTGCGGATCGCGGTGCGCGTCCGGCTCGGCCATCACCAGCTTCGCCCCGGCGATAAACGGCCACCAGAACTCCCACACCGACACGTCAAAGCTGCACGGCGTTTTCTGCGCCACCACGTCAAACGCCGTCAGAGGGTAATGGTCCTGCATCCACTTCAGGCGGTTAACGATTGCGGTATGGCCGACCATGACCCCTTTCGGGCGTCCCGTCGAACCGGAGGTAAAGATGATGTACGCCGTCTGCTCCGGCGTCGCCAGGCGCAGCGGTTCCGCATTCTCAGCCGGTAACAGTGTGTTGTAACTAAACGTCGTAATCGGCAGATCGCTAAAGCGCGGGAGCTGCTCGTCGGTGGTAATGAGCAGGGACGGCTTCGCGTCCTCCAGCATCATCCGCAGGCGGTCGTCCGGGTAGCCGGTATCCAGCGGCAGCCACGCGGCACCGGCCTCGACGATGCCGTGCAGCGCCAGCGTCAGGAACACCGATCGCGGGAGTGCCACCGCCACGCTGTCGCCCGGCTTCACACCGCGCGCGCGCAACAGGTTTGCCAGCGCGACGACCTGCTCGCGCATCTGGCGATAGTTCAGTTCGATGTGCACATCCGCCAGCGCAGGGGCGTCCGGCGTTTTGCTCGCCTGCTCCGCCACCAGATCCGCCAGCGTGGTAGACGGCAGCGCCAGCCCGGTATCGTTGATGCGGGCGAGCTTCGCGTATTCCTGTTCTGAAACGGTTTCCACTTCGCCGCAGCGCAGGTCCGGATTAGCCGAAAACTGCAGCAGCATCGCGTTCAGGCGCGCCACGTGACGGGTAAGCGTCGCCTCATCGTAACGCTGTTTATTGGCGAGGATCTCAATGCGGAGCTCGCCCTGCTCGTCCGGGAACAGCGCCAGCTCGAGATCGTTCACCGGGCCGGTTGCCAGCGTATGGGTGATGGCCTCCACGCCGTCGATATCCAGCTGATAATCGAAAACCTTAACGTTCAGCACCGGGCCAAACAGCGCTTCGTCGCCTGCGGCACGCCCGCTGTCGCGTACGATCTGCTCGGCGTCGTAGCGCTGATGGCGGCGCATTTTTTTCAGCTGGTTAGCCAGTCGCAGCGCCAGCGCGGGCAGGCTCTCCTGCGCGTCGATATTGACCGCCAGCGGCAGGACGTTGAGCACCGGCCCGGTCGCGGTGAGCGCCGCGGAACCCATGCGGCGCATAAAGATAAACCCGGCGGCGTAGTCCAGCCGTCCGGTCAGGCGGCCCAGCCACAGCGCCACCAGCGCAAGCGCCAGATCGGTGCGCTGCGCCTGCCCTGCCGCCTGTGCAAGCTGGCTAAAGGCGCGGCCGTCCATTGCAATTTTCAGGCGCAGAATGTCGGTAGTGGCGGCGCGTCCCGGCAGCGGCGCGGAAGAGAGCGAGACCGGAGAAGGAAGCTGCTTGCGCTGCTCTGCCCAGAAGGCACCGTCGCGCGCGTATGCCTCGCTGTCGCGATAGCGCTGATACTCGTCCACCACCTCGGCAAACGGTGTAAACGGGGATGCAGGCGTCGGTTCACCCTTTTTCCAGGCGGTATAAATCGCGGCGATCTGGCGGGTAATGGCCGGGAAGCTGAAGCCATCCACCACCAGATGGTGATAGCGCTGATACCAGTACCAGTGGCTTGCCCCCACCTGAATCAGCTGGTGAAACGCCAGCGGCTGCCCGCTGTCGACGCGCAGGTTCTGGTTAAGATCGGCCTCCATCAGCGCCACGGCGTCGTCGTGAGAGGTAGCGCGAACGATGGACGGCTCCGGCAGAATGAAGGTGTCATCCACCCACTGCCACACCTCGCCGTTATCCTCGGTAAAACGCATCCGCAGGGTATCGGCCTGCATCATGCCTTCAGCAATCGCTTTTGCCAGCAATGGCGCGTCAATGTCGCCTTTCAGTTCGGTGTAGTGCGCCACGCTCCAGGCGTTTGGCAGGGAGGAAAGCTGCTCCGCCATCCAGATACCCGGCTGGGCGGCAACGAGAGGAAGACGGTTCATGCGCTCCCCTCCGCAAAATGGGACGGGATAAGCGTTTGCCAATGCCCGGCAAGCCACTGCTGGCACGCCTCCTGGGACTGCGGCTCGCAGACAACGCGCCAGCCTGCGGGCAGTTCGCACTGCTGCGGCCACAGGCTGTACTGCCCCTGGTCGTTTTGCAGAATGGCGAACTGTCCCTGCGGATTATCGAAAGGATTGCTGAATTCCATACAGACTCCGTTAGTGAATAAGCGGCTGCCAGAGGGTCATCAGCCCCTGCGTCAGCCCACCGCGCCAGCAAAGCGCATCGTGTCCGCCGTCAACCTGACGCCAGAAAATCGGCTGCTGCGTGTGTAGTTCGGCGAAAATCGCCTGATTCGCGCGGAAGATAAGCGGCTCGTTGCGCCCGGCCTCGAGGACAATGCGCAGCCCGCGTGCGGTTTTTTCACCCGCTTTCAGTTGTTCGATGAGCAGCCCATCCTGCTGCGCGCCGCGGTGCGGCCACCAGTAGGAGCCGGACTGGCTGAGGATGCAGCCAAAACGCTGCGGCCAGTTGAGGCCCGCATAGAGCGAAGAGAGGCCACCAAAGCTCTGGCCTGCCACGATGGTCCGATCGGCGCGGTCGCTGAACGAGGCGGTTGTTGTCACAAGAGGAAGGAGTTCTTCCTGCACCGCCAGCCAGAAATCGGGATTACAGGGCAGTTCCCGGCTGCGATGTTCCGTGTCGATCGCATCAATTAAGACGTAGACCGCAGGCGGCAGTTTGCCGTCGCGGGTCAGCGACGCCAGCGCAGGCCAGACGGGCATGCTTTCGGCCCAGAACTGCCCGTCGAGCAGCACCGCCAGCGGGCGCTCCGGGTCATCATCGCCGGTGGTAAAAATCCACACGCGGCGGCGGTTGTTGAGACGTGCACTGTTCCACTCAATGCAGACCGGCGACTGATACGGTGTATCGGGACGATCCCAGCCGGGCTGAACGGGCGCGTCCGGCATCTCCAGCGCCGAGACGGCATGACCGCGCCCGCCGCGCCAGCTCTGCGGATTCAGCGGGTCGGAGACCGCGTGCGGCAACAGCTTGCGCCAACCTTCGCGCAGCGCCATGCGGTCCGGCTGCTCGCCTTCAAACACTTCGCTGGCAAAATCATTTTCGTTATCGGAGGGGATAAAACAGTAGCTGCCGCGCCATTCAGGGCTGAACTCGCCCCGCCACTGCCAGACGTCGGTATCCGAGATACGTTCAAGGGACTGCGGACGGGCATTTTGATGATGATCGGTCACGCCGGTGATGTAGAGCCAGACGCGTTTAACCGTTGACGTTTTCTGCGTTCCTGCCGGGTCACGCCACCAGAAGGTGACGCGATAGCTCGCCTTCAGACGTTCCCATTCTGGCCCGTTTTTCGACTGCCACCAGGCTTCACTTCCCGTTGTTAACGCCGTCACCCTTATAACCTCATGTTTAACAGTCTTTTTTGTTTCAGGACAAATTTTATTGATAATATTATTGATAACTATTTGCATTTGCAATAGCGTAATGCCCGCGCTGTGGGAAGCGCGCTCATTAAATAACCATAAAAGCGGGACGTACAATGAATAAGAAGATTCACTCTCTGGCCTTGCTGGTCAATTTAGGGATTTATGGTGTCGCGCTGCCCGCTCTGGCAGACGACAACACCGCCACCGCCGCGCAGCACGAAGACACGATGGTGATCACCGCCGCCGAGCAGAACCTGCAGGCGCCAGGCGTGTCGACCATCACCGCCGATGAAATCCGCAAAAACCCGCCCGCGCGGGACGTGGCGGAAATCATCCGCACCATGCCGGGCGTTAACCTGACCGGAAACTCCACCAGCGGCCAGCGCGGGAACAACCGTCAGATTGATATCCGCGGCATGGGCCCGGAAAACACCCTGATCCTGATCGACGGCAAGCCGGTGACCAGCCGTAACTCCATCCGTCTGGGCTGGCGCGGCGAGCGTGACACCCGCGGCGATACCGGCTGGGTGCCGCCAGAGATGATCGAACGCATCGAAGTGATCCGCGGCCCGGCCGCCGCGCGCTACGGTAACGGCGCGGCTGGCGGCGTGGTGAACATCATCACCAAAAAATTCGACAACCAGTGGCACGGTTCCTGGAACACCTACCTGAATGCGCCAGAACACAAGGACGAAGGTTCCACCAAGCGCACCAACTTCAGCCTCAGCGGTCCGCTGGGCGGCGATTTCAGCTTCCGCATGTTCGGCAACCTGGACAAAACCCAGGCCGACGCATGGGACATCAACCAGGGCCACCAGTCCGATCGTACCGGTGCCTACGCCAACACCCTGCCGGCTGGCCGTGAGGGCGTGGAAAACAAGGACATCAACGGCGTGGTGCGCTGGGACTTCGCGCCTATGCAATCCCTTGAGTTTGAGGCGGGCTACAGCCGCCAGAACAACCTCTACGCGGGCGACACGCAGAACACCAACAACGACAACGCGCTGGTGAAGAAGAACTACGGTAAAGAGACTAACCGTATCTACCGCCAGAACTTCGCGGTGACCTGGAACGGCGGCTGGGATAACGGTATCACCACCAGCAACTGGGCGCAGTACGAACATACCCGCAACTCCCGCCTGGGCGAAGGGCTGGCGGGCGGTACGGAAGGCCTGTTCAACAGCAATAAATTCACCGACACCGACCTGGCCGACGTGATGCTGCACAGCGAAATCAACCTGCCGATTGATTTCATCGTCAACCAGAACCTGACCCTGGGCACCGAGTGGAACCAGCAGCGCATGAAGGACTCCACCTCCTTCTCGCAAACCCTGCAGGGCGGCACCATCCCGGGCATGAGCGACGACCGCAGCCCGTACACCTCGGCGGAGATCTTCTCCCTGTTCGCCGAAAACAACATGGAGCTGACCGACAGCACCATGCTGACCCCGGCGCTGCGCTTCGACCACCACACCATCGTCGGCAATAACTGGAGCCCGTCGCTCAACCTGTCGCAAGGTCTGGGTGATGACTTCACGCTGAAGATGGGCATCGCGCGCGCCTACAAAGCGCCGAGCCTGTACCAGACCAACCCGAACTACCTGCTCTACAGCAAAGGTCAGGGCTGCTACGCAAGCTCCGACGGCGTGGGCTGCTACATGATGGGCAACGACGACCTGAAAGCTGAAACCAGCATCAACAAAGAGATTGGCCTGGAGTGGAAACGCGACGGCTGGCTGGCGGGCGTGACCTGGTTCCGCAACGACTATCGCAACAAGATTGAAGCGGGCTACGCGCCGATTGGCCAGACGTCCACCGGCAAAGTCACCACCGATATCTACCAGTGGGAAAACGTGCCGAAGGCGGTGGTCGAAGGTCTGGAAGGCTCCCTGAACGTGCCGGTCAGCGACACCATCAACTGGACCAACAACATCACCTACATGCTGCAGAGCAAGAACAAGGAGACCGGCGATCGTCTGTCGATCATTCCGGAGTACACGCTGAACTCCACCCTGAGCTGGCAGGTGCATCAGGACGTGTCGCTCCAGTCGACCTTTACCTGGTACGGCAAGCAGCAGCCGAAGAAGTACAACTACAAAGGTCAGCCGGTGACCGGGTCTGAGAAAGACGAAGTCAGCCCGTACAGCATCGTGGGCCTGAGCGCGACCTGGGACATGACCAAAAACGTCAGCCTGACCGGCGGCGTGGATAACGTCTTCGACAAACGCCAGTGGCGCGCGGGTAATGCCCAGACCACGGGCAACACCACTACCGGTGCGTATATGTACGGTGCGGGTGCGTATACGTATAATGAACCGGGCCGGACCTGGTATATGAGCGTGAATACGAGGTTCTGATAAAGGCAGTGACTTCCCCCTCTCCCCATGGGAGAGGGCCGGGGTGAGGGCATCAGGCCGCACAATACTGAAGGGAAAACCATGCACACCACCCACAGCACATTTTCTCTCGCCGGCCACACCCTCCACCGCATCACTTTCGACCCCGCCACCTTTACCGACGCCGATCTCCTCTGGCTCCCCCATCACGCGCAGCTCGCTGACGCCGGACGCAAACGCAAGGCCGACCACCTGGCAGGCCGCATCGCCGCCGCGCACGCCTTACCTGACCACACCATGCCCGCCATCGGCCCCAGCGGGGAACCGCTCTGGCCGCAAGGTATTTCCGGCAGCATCACCCACAGCGGCACGCAGGCGATAGCCGTCGTCACGCAATACCCGGCGCTTATCGGCATCGATTGTGAAACGATCCTCTCCGAAAACGAAGCCAGGGAAATCAAAGACGGCATTATTGATACGCAGGAAGAACCTGTGCTTTCCCGCCAGGGATACCCGTTCGCCCTCGCCCTGACGCTGGTCTTCAGCGCCAAAGAGAGCCTGTTTAAGGCCCACTTTCCGCAGGTACAGGCCTGGATGGGTTTTGACTGCGCCCGCGTTACCAAGCTCGACGACAAGACGCTCACGCTGGCGTTGACCCGTCAACTGGCAGGCTTTGAAGAAGGCACCGCCTTCCCCCTGCACTGGCAGCAGCACGGTGAACAGGTCATCACCCTGCTGTCACACGCTCCTGGCGACGAGCCTTCACGCTGGTCACCACAAACGTCACGATAAACACCATCGCGAACAGGACCACAATGGTCGGCGCAGGCGCGCTGTCGAGATAAAACGACGCATACACACCGCTTACCGACACGAGGGCTGAAACGGCGACCGCGACCAGCAGCGCCATGTGGAAGCGTCGGGTGATCAGCACCGCCACCGCGCCGGGGGCAATCAGCAGCGAAATCGACAGAATAATCCCCACCGCCTTCAGCGTCGCCACGATGGTCAGCGAGACCATGCACAGTAAGCCGTAGTGCAGCCAGCGGGTGCGCAGCCCGCTCGCCTGCGCCTGCTGGTAATCAAAGCAGAACAGCAGAAAGTCGCGCCACTTCAGGCCAATCACCAGCGCGATCAGCCCCGCCACGATCCCGCTTTGCAGAATGTCCATCCCGTTAATGCCCAGCATATCGCCGAACAGAATGTGGTCGAGATGCACCTCGGGTTTGACGGCGATATAGAGGATCAGGCCCGCGCCGAACATGCCGGAAAACACGATCCCCATGACCGTATCCTGCTTGATTCGGCTGTTATCCTTCAGGTATCCGGTGGCGACCGCGCAGAACAACCCGGCCACAAACGCCCCCAGCGCCAGCGGCAGGCCCATCATCCACGCCAGCACCACACCGGGAAACACCGCGTGGCTCATGGCGTCGCCCATCAGCGCCCAGCCTTTCAGCACCAGAAAAACCGACAGCAGCGCACAGGGCACGGCCACCAGGAGTGAAATCAGCAGCGCGTTGTTCATAAACGCAAACTGGAAGGGTTCAAGGAGCAGCGCCATCATGGATGTGCCTCCTGCGCGCGACGTGCGCGACGGCGGCTGGCGAGCAGCCCGTGCTTCGGCGCAAAGACGAACGCCAGCAGGAACAGCAGCGTCTGGGCCACGACAATAATGCCGCCGGTCGCGCCGTCCAGATAGTAGCTGGCCCACGCGCCGAGGAAGCTGGTGATGCTACCAATGGCGACCGCAATCATCAGCAGGCGCGGAAAGCGGTCGGTCAGCAGCCACGCGGTCGCGCCGGGGGTGACCACCAGACAGATCACCAGAAACGCGCCGACGGTTTGCAGCGCCGCCACGGTAGAGACCGCCAGCAGGGTAAAGAAGAGGATTTTCAGGCGTTCAGGACGCAGGCCGATGGCGCGGGCGTGGTTCTCATCAAAAAAGGTCACCATCAGATCTTTCCATTTGAACAGCAGGATAACCATCGACACCACGCCGATAATCGCCAGCTGGACGATATCCTCCGGGGCGATAGCCAGAATATTGCCGAGCACGATGGTCTGAATGTTCACCGAGGTCGGGTTGAGCGAGACCATAAACAGCCCCAGCCCGAAAAAGGAGGAGAAGATCAGCCCGATGATGGCATCCTCCTTCAGGCGGCTGCGCTGGTTGAGAAACAGCATGCTGCCCGCCGCCAGTCCGCCTGACAGGAACGCCCCCAGCGAGAACGGCAGCCCGAGCATGTAAGCGCCCGCCACGCCGGGCACGATGGAGTGCGACAGTGCATCGCCGATCAGCGACCAGCCTTTAAGCATCAGGTAGCAGGAGAGAAACGCGCACAGCCCGCCCACCATCGCCGAGACCCACATCGCGTTGAGCATGTACTCGTAGCCGAAGGGTTCGAGAAGCGCGT
This sequence comes from Enterobacter sp. JMULE2, assembly GCF_013337145.1. NCBI lineage: Bacteria > Pseudomonadati > Pseudomonadota > Gammaproteobacteria > Enterobacterales > Enterobacteriaceae > Enterobacter > Enterobacter sp. JMULE2. Next base: position 133,723 of record NZ_SGWD01000014.1, on the reverse strand, counting down.
TCATTTGGCCTCCTGTCGGTGCGTCACGAAGGGGCGTTCGTCGTCGGTAATAATGCGATCTTCCGAACCGCTGAGCACCACGTGGCGCAGCACGCCGCTAAAGGCGCGCTCGAGATTCTCGGCGGTAAAGGTGGTTTCCGTCGGGCCGCTCGCCAGAACGGTGCCCTTGACCATCACCGTGTAATCACAAAACTCCGAGACCGAGCCCAGGTTATGGGTCGAGACCAGCATTGTTTTGCCCTCGTCGCGAAGCTCGCGCAGCAGGCTGATGATCCTGGCTTCGGTTTTGACGTCCACGCCGGTAAACGGCTCGTCGAGCAGGATCACCTCGCCCTGCTGGGCAATCGCCCGGGCCAGAAACACGCGCTTCTTCTGCCCGCCGGACAGCTCGCCAATCTGCCGATGGCGCAGCTCGAGCATATCCACGCGCTTCAGGGCGTCGGTCACGATTTGTCTGTCGCGATCTTTGGGCCGACGCAGAAACCCCATGTGCCCGTAGCGGCCCATCATCACCACATCTTCGACCAGCACCGGAAACGACCAGTCAACCTCTTCCGACTGCGGCACGTAGGCGACCAGATTTTGGCGCAGCGCCCGGTGAGGCGGCAGCCCCAGAATGGTGATAGTGCCGCTCGCCGCCCGCACAAAGCCCATCACCGCTTTGAACAGCGTGGACTTGCCGGAACCGTTCACGCCTACGAGGGCGGCAATCGATCCGCCCGGTACGCTGAACGACGCGTCGCGCAGCGCCGTGTGGCCGTTGCGGTAGGTCACGGTCACATCTGTGACAACAATCCCCTTGTGCATGGTTACTCCTTCATGCCGTCACGGATACCCTGCACCAGCGTGCGGGTGGTGACGTTCAGCAGATCGATATAGGTCGGTACCGGGCCGTTTTCCGCGCTCAGGGAGTCGACGTACAGCACGCCGCCGTAGTGGGTGTCGGTTTCCCGCGCCACCTGACGCGCGGGCTTATCGGAGACCGTGCTTTCGCTGAAAACCGCCGGGATATGATATTTTTTCACCTGGTCGATCACCTTGCGCACCTGCTGGGGCGTGCCCTGCTGATCGGCGTTGATCGGCCACAGGTAAAGCTCTTTCATCCCCAGATCCCGCGCCAGATAGGAGAAGGCACCTTCGCTGGTTACCATCCAGCGCTTGTCTTCCGGGATCTCCGCAACCTGCTTGCGCAGCGGTTCGAGAGTGGCGGTGATCTTCTGCTTGTAAGCATCAGCGTTGCGCTGGTAGGTCTGAGCGTTGGCCGGATCATACTTCACCAGCGCGTCGCGGATGTTATCGACGTAAATCAGGGCGTTGTCCGGCGACATCCACGCGTGCGGGTTGGGCTTGCCGTTATACGGCCCCTCGCCGATCCCCATCGGCGTAATGCCGTTAGTGACAATCACTTCCGGCACGCCGTTCAGGTGCTGATAAAAGCGCTGGAACCAGAGTTCCAGATTCATGCCGTTCGCCAGAATCAGCTGCGCCTTCTGTGCGCGTTTTATATCGCCCGGAGTGGGCTGATACTCGTGAATTTCCGCGCCCGGTTTGGTGATGGAGGTGACCTCTGCGGCATCCCCCGCCACGTTTTTCGCCATATCAGCGATAACGGTAAAGGTGGTGATAACCTGAAACTTTTCAGCCGCCAGCGCGCCGGTCGTAGTCGCAGTCATGAGCAGCGCGCCGAGCAACAGACGCTTCAATCCTTGCCGTGGGTGCATCGCAGAAGTCTCCTGAGGTGATTAAATTCAAAGCAAAATTAGCCCGTGCCATAAGGTATAGCACAGGCTATATTTAAATGAAAATGGTTATCATTAAAGTTGTGTCAACCTGGACTGTCAGACGGAATTTTTAGGAAATGTGCTTTCTTTTTTCTCTCACGGTCAGGAGTATTATTTACGGCCAATACCCATATTAATAAAAGGGAATTGACATGCCGGTTAATGAAAGAATTCACCCCACTTCGGGAACCCCGATTAATCCGGGCGGGATCCGACAGCTCACAATTGGTGAAATCGCCCTGGCGAAGACGCTTTACGGTTACAGCATCCGTTATCATCTGGTGTGGGTACACAGGGAAAGCTATCTTCCTTTTAATCTGCAACCCGTTGATGTGGCGATGAGTCCCAATGGGGAAATGTGGTTTAGAGAAGACACATATTCTCCGGATTTTTCATTAGAAAAATTGTTAGATAAAAAACACCTATTCATGCATGAAATGATGCATGTCTGGCAGGCCCAAAAAGGGATGTTTGTCAGAACAAGGGGATTATTCTCTGGTATTGCTGACTACACCTATAGCTTTGATAAAGCAGATCTATTGCATTACGGATTAGAACAGCAAGCATCGATCGTAAGTGACTACTGGTTATTACAATTTTATGGGTTTGAAAAATATACATTCCTGCCAAAATATCGAGATATAAATTCGAATGAACCCGTTTATTCTCTGCTGCAAAAATATAAAAATATTCTGAAAGGATTCCCAGGATGAAAACTATAACGCTCATCTCACCATTATGTATTCTCCTGACGGGGTGCCCTGGTTGCCCGCCGTTGTCTCATCCCAGAGCTACTTTTATTGATGGTAACCATGTTTGCTTTAGTAATGATAAAAAAGATGTCGTGAACTATTACACTATTGATTCCATCAAAGGTCCCGACATTACTACCATCACAAGTTCGGGAAGGAATAAAATCAGTTGGTCTTATCCTAACAGTTGCATAGATGTGAATTGGGAGTATGGCTATACGTATGTTATTAGCTATGGTTTAAATAATAAAAAATATCACCACGAATTTTTCATTGATAATGACGGACAGCTTACTAATTTAGGAGAATTATAATGTCATTACCCGCTTACTTATTTCTCTACGATGAGAACGGAATGCAGGTTCAGGGCGACTGTATGATGCCAGGCCGGGAAGGTGCTATCGAAATTATGAACAGCAGTTACGGCATAAAACAGGCAGTGGACAGCCATACCGGGAATATGACCGGAACACGGCAGCATAGTCCGGTTACCGTGCATAAGCAATTAGATAAAGTGAGCCCTTATCTTGCCGTTGCCGCCTGCGAGGGCAGACGGCTCCAAAAAGCCATTATCAAATATTATGAAATTGTTGAAGCGGGAGCAGAAAGAGAGATCTACACCATTACGCTTGATAGCGTGGTGATCTCATCTCTGGATTTCACGCATGTTTATTACCCGGGCAGCTCAGCCCCGAATATGCATGAAGTGGTGGGACTTCGATTCCGGGGCATTCAGTGGAATTATGTGAAAGGCAATATTCTTTATGGCGATGCATGGATGAAACCAGCTCAGAAAGAGAAGAGTAACGCATAATTTACCTGGCTCATAAAGATCAATGCATGCTGCCGCTCAGAAACGGCGATCCTGGCATTTCCAGGATCGCTTGGTTAATCTTTAGCGTTACCCTTTTCCACTTTCGTTAACGGGCAAATCCCCTGTATCAATTAACGCTCCCGGAAATGTCTCCAGCCACTTCATCACCTTCAGCTTATTGGTATATGTCGCGCTGACGCCTTCCAGACAGCCCCACAGCTCACGGGAATTTTGCGGCGTAATCACAATACAATCCGGCATCACGCGGATCTTCACGGCTATTCCTGCTTTAAACCCTGCGCGGGTTATCCACGCGCCGGTTAACGGCAGATAGTTGCGCTCCATTCGAGTATAAAGTTCCACACAGGCGGAATCCGCCTCTCCTCTTTCATGAAGATACGCAGAGTGAACCGGCTCGTCATGCAATGCTCGGATGCGTTTTTTGCGTAGCTTCTCGCGATTTTCTTGCTGAATCTCTAAATCTGTATTTTCTGTTTGGGCAATAGCTCGCTCTGGCATAGAATTCTTCGCAGCCATAATCAACTCCGTATTAGTTGTTTGTGGTTAGCGGTATGGAGGTGGTCGCACACCTTTGTACCGCGATTCCTTTTCTTACCTTTTTACCTATTCTTTCAAGTTCTCAGTGCTGGGTTAACTGGCGCTATTATACTGCCATGGATAAATGTACAGGGGTCGAATATTAGGGAAATGCGAGGCGGCTCGAGTAAATAAAGAAAAATAAAATGGTGAAGATAAAGAAAGGAAATATTGCCCTTCAGATCCAATGCTCATTAAACGCCTGATGGCGCTTCGCTTATCAGGCCTACGATAAACCGGTTTTGTAGGCCGGGTAAGGCATCGCCGCCACCCGGCATGAGGGCAGCGGCGCTGCCTTTGTAGGTTCTTCAGATCAAGCCTCAAACATCCGGAAACATCACGCTATTCCCCGGCGCTTCCCTGTGCAGATGGATAAAGTTCAGGTGCCGTTCATACTGGTCCAGAATGTCCGTGATCACCTGCTCCTTGCTGTAATCCATCAAATCGTTCCCCTGGCTGCCTTCCAGCAGGAAGGTCTCCAGCCGGTAGTAGGTCGACTTCCCGCTGCGCGCCCGGTAGGTAAAGCCGGGAACCGAATACTGCTGTGGCCAGATCTGATAGACAAAGTTCTGCTCGTCGCCCATGTGCACCAGCAGATCCAGGTGCCCCAGATTTTCGCCCTCTTCCGGGGGCAGGTTTTTCAGCTCCACGTAGGCGCCACGCAGCTTCAGCTCCTGGGCCACCTCTTCCATCGCCGGGAAACAGACCGTCTCCATCATCTGGCTGGTGTAGCGCGTGCCGGGGTAGTTCATCAGGCGCGAGAGACGTTTTTTCCAGCTCAGCCTGTCCTGCGCGCCCAGCGGACGCGGGGCGGTGTCGCGGCTGGCGCTGACGCGGCGGTAGTCTTCCACCTTAAGCGATTTATACAGCCCGGCCATCACGAAGAAGATCACGAAGCTGAACGGCAGGCCCATGATCACCGTGGTGTTCTGCAACGCCGAGATACCGTTGGTCATCAGCATGCCGAGCGTCAGCAGGCCGATGGCGACGGACCAGAAGATGCGCAGCCAGTTCGGCGCGTCGCTGTTAATGTCCTTGAGCTTCGAGGTGAAGTTCCCCAGCACCAGCGCGCCGGAGTCCGCCGAGGTGACGTAGAACAGCAGGCCGGTAATGGTCGCTACGGACGCGCTAAAGGTAAACGCCGGATACTGCGCCAGCAGGCTGTAGAAGCCGCGCTCCGGGTGCGCCATCGCTTCCTGGGCAAAAGTCGCATTGCCGTGGATGATCTCGTGCAGCGCGCTGTTGCCGAAAATCGACAGCCACAGCAGGGTAAAGGTGAACGGGATGATCAGCGTGCCCATCACGAACTGACGGATGGTGCGCCCACGCGAAATACGCGCCAGGAACAGGCCGACAAACGGCGACCACGCCACCCACCACGCCCAGAAGAAGAGCGTCCAGTTGTTCATCCACTCTGTCGGACGGTCAAAGGCGAAGCTGTTCAGCGTCATTCCCATAAAGCGGTTCACGTAATCACCCACGTTCAGCACTAAGGCATTGAGCAGGAACGAGGTGTCGCCCATAAACAGCACGAACAGGATCAGCCCCAGCGCCAGCGCGACGTTCAGCTCGGAGAGCACGCGAATCCCTTTATCCACGCCGGAGGTCACCGAGATGGTGGCGATAATCACCGACAGCGCAATCAGCGCCGCCTTCGCCGCCATCGAATCCGGGATGTCAAACAGCACGCTCAGCCCGTAGTTGAGCTGCACCACGCCAATCCCGAGCGTGGTCGCGATACCAAAAATGGTGCCGATCACCGCCGCAATGTCGACGCTGTGGCCAATCGGGCCGTTAATTTTTTTACCGAAAATCGGATACAGCGCAGAGCGGATGGTGAGGGGCAAATTATAACGATAGCTAAAGTATCCGAGCGCCATGCCCATCAGGGCGTACATCGACCAGCCGGTCAGACCGTAGTGGAACAGCGTCCAGACCATCGCCTGGCGCGCGGCCTCCATCGTCTGCCCTGCCCCTTCCGGCGGCTGCATATACTGCGTGACCGGTTCCGCCACGGAGAAGAACATCAGGTCGATGCCGATGCCTGCGGCAAACAGCATCGCGGCCCAGCTCAGCAGGCTGAACTCGGGCTTGGACTGCTCTGGGCCGAGCTTCACCGAACCGAAGCGCGAGCAGGCAATGCAGACCACGAAGACAATATAGAGCGTCGCCGCCAGCAGATAGTACCAGCCGAAGGTCTTCGACACCCAGTTCAGGGTGCGCCCAATCCACTCGGCAGAAAAATCACGAAAGAAGATCGTCGTCAGGGAAAACAACAAAATCAGCCCGGCGGAAGTATAAAAAACGACCGGATTGATTTTGTCTTTTTCTCTGTCCTGTGAAAGGTCTGTCATCCAGTATCCCCACTGTTTTTGTAACTATTGAAATTCAAATCCGCAACAATTAAGACACATTTTATATTGAACGTCCAATCAAAAACCGCTTTAATGGTTAACCAACGCTGATGAATGGAGTGGCAAAAATGCCCAAAGTGGGAATGCAGCCGATCCGGCGCAGGCAGCTTATTGACGCCACGCTGGAAGCAATAAATGAAGTGGGTATGCATGACGCGACGATCGCGCAGATCGCCCGTCGGGCGGGCGTTTCCACGGGGATCATCAGCCATTACTTCAAAGACAAAAACGGTCTGCTGGAAGCGACCATGCGCGACATCACCGGCCAGCTGCGCGACGCGGTATTGAGTCGTCTGCACGCCCTGCCGGACGCCAGCGCGGAGCAGCGATTGCAGGCCATTGTCGGCGGCAACTTTGATGAAACCCAGACCAGCGGCGCGGCGATGAAGGCCTGGCTGGCCTTCTGGGCGAGCAGCATGCACCAGCCGATGCTCTACCGCCTGCAGCAGGTGAGCAGCCGCCGTCTTCTGTCGAACCTGGTGTACGAGTTCCGCCGCGAGCTGCCGCGTGAACAGGCCGAAGAGGCGGGCTACGGGCTGGCGGCGCTGATCGACGGGCTGTGGCTGCGCGCCGCGCTGAGCGGCAAGCCGCTGGATAAAACCCTGGCGCAATCGCTCACCAGCCACTTTATCAGCCAGCATTTACCGACCGAATAACCGAGGAGGATTTATGTCCCGAATGGCAGAACAGCAGCTTTATATCAATGGTGGTTATACATCCGCCACCAGCGGTCGCACCTTCGAGACCATCAACCCGGCCAACGGTGAAGTTCTGGCGACCGTGCAGGCCGCCGGGCAAGAAGACGTCGACCGCGCCGTGGAAAGCGCACAGCGCGGGCAAAAAATCTGGGCGGCGATGACCGCCATGGAGCGCTCGCGCATCCTGCGTCGCGCCGTCGATATCCTGCGCGAGCGTAACGACGAGCTCGCAAAACTGGAAACCCTCGACACCGGTAAAGCGTATTCCGAAACCTCCACCGTCGACATCGTCACCGGCGCGGATGTGCTGGAGTATTACGCCGGGCTGATCCCGGCGCTGGAAGGCAGCCAGATCCCGCTGCGCGACACCTCATTCGTCTACACCCGCCGCGAGCCGCTGGGCGTGGTGGCGGGCATCGGGGCGTGGAACTACCCGATCCAGATCGCCCTGTGGAAATCGGCCCCGGCGCTGGCGGCGGGCAACGCGATGATCTTCAAGCCGAGCGAAGTGACCCCGCTTACCGCCCTGAAGCTTGCTGAAATCTACACCGAAGCGGGCGTGCCGGACGGCGTGTTTAACGTCCTGCCGGGCGTGGGCGCAGAGACCGGCCAGTTCCTGACCGAGCATCCGGGCATCGCGAAAGTCTCCTTTACCGGCGGCGTGGCCAGCGGCAAAAAGGTGATGGCGAACTCGGCGGCCTCGTCCCTTAAAGAAGTGACAATGGAGCTGGGCGGCAAATCGCCGCTGATAGTGTTTGACGATGCGGATCTGGATCTCGCGGCAGATATCGCCATGATGGCGAACTTCTTCAGCTCCGGCCAGGTGTGCACCAACGGCACCCGCGTGTTCGTGCCCGCGAAATTTAAGGCGGCGTTTGAGCAGAAAATCGTTGAGCGCGTGGGCCGCATCCGCGCGGGCGACCTGTTCGATGAACGCACCAACTTTGGCCCGATGGTCAGCTTCCCGCACCGCGACAGCGTGCTGCGCTACATCGCCAAAGGCAAAGAGGAAGGCGCGCGCCTGCTGTGCGGCGGCGACGTGCTGAAGGGTGACGGCTTTGACAACGGCGCGTGGGTGGCCCCGACCGTGTTCACCGACTGCACCGACGAGATGACCATCGTGCGCGAAGAGATCTTCGGCCCGGTGATGTCCATCCTCTCCTATGAATCCGATGAAGAAGCGATCCGCCGCGCCAACGACACCGACTACGGTCTGGCGGCGGGCATCGTCACCGCCGATCTGAACCGCGCCCACGGCGCTATTCATCAGCTCGAAGCGGGCATCTGCTGGATCAACACCTGGGGTGAATCCGCCGCAGAGATGCCGGTCGGCGGCTACAAACACTCCGGCATTGGCCGTGAGAACGGGGTGATGACGCTCCAGAGCTACACCCAGGTGAAGTCCATCCAGGTTGAGATGGGTAAATTCCAGTCCATATTTTAACCGGGAGGTTTATTTGCAATTTGACTACATCATTATCGGAGCCGGCTCTGCCGGCAACGTACTGGCAACACGACTGACTGAAGATCCGAACACCACCGTCCTGCTGCTTGAGGCGGGCGGGCCGGACTACCGCTTTGACTTCCGCACCCAGATGCCTGCCGCGCTGGCCTTCCCGTTGCAGGGCAAGCGCTACAACTGGGCGTATGAAACCGAGCCTGAGCCTTTCATGAACAATCGCCGCATGGAATGCGGACGGGGTAAAGGGCTGGGCGGCTCGTCGCTGATCAACGGCATGTGCTACGTGCGCGGTAACGCGATGGATCTGGACAACTGGGCGATAGAACCGGGTCTGGAGCACTGGAGCTACCTCAACTGCCTGCCCTATTACCGCAAGGCAGAGACCCGCGACGTGGGGCCGAACGACTACCACGGCGGCGACGGTCCGGTGAGCGTCACCACCTCTAAGCCGGGCGTGAACCCGTTGTTTGAAGCGATGGTAGAGGCGGGCGTGCAGGCGGGCTACCCGCGCACCGACGACCTTAACGGCTATCAGCAGGAAGGCTTTGGCCCGATGGACCGTACGGTCACGCCGCAGGGCCGACGCGCCAGCACCGCGCGCGGCTATCTGGACCAGGCCAAACCGCGCCCGAATCTGACCATCCGCACCCACGCCATGACCGATCACATTATCTTTGACGGCAAGCGCGCGGTGGGCGTCGAGTGGCTGGAAGGCGAAAGCACCATTCCGTCAAAAGCGACAGCGAAGAAAGAGGTACTGCTGTGCGCGGGCGCCATCGCGTCTCCGCAGATCCTCCAGCGCTCCGGCGTGGGCAACGCTGAACTGCTGAAGCAGTTTGATATCCCGCTGGTACATGATTTACCCGGGGTGGGTGAAAACTTGCAGGATCACCTGGAGATGTACCTTCAGTATGAATGTAAGGAGCCGGTCTCACTCTACCCTGCCCTGCAATGGTGGAACCAGCCGAAGATTGGCGCGGAGTGGCTGTTTGGCGGCACAGGCGTGGGCGCGAGCAACCACTTCGAAGCGGGCGGATTTATCCGCAGCCGCGAGGAGTTCGAGTGGCCAAACATTCAGTATCACTTCCTGCCGGTGGCGATTAACTACAACGGCTCGAACGCGGTGAAAGAACATGGCTTCCAGTGCCACGTTGGCTCCATGCGCTCGCCGAGCCGCGGCCACGTGCGCATCAAGTCGCGCGATCCGCACCAGCATCCGGCGATCCTGTTCAACTACATGTCCCACGAGCAGGACTGGCAGGAGTTCCGCGACGCGATCCGCATCACCCGCGAGATCATGCACCAGCCTGCGCTGGACAAGTATCGCGGTCGTGAAATCAGCCCGGGCGTCGAATGCCAGACCGACGAACAGCTGGACGAGTTCGTGCGCAACCACGCTGAAACCGCCTTCCACCCGTGCGGCACCTGCAAAATGGGCTACGACGAAATGGCGGTGGTTGACGGCGAAGGCCGGGTTCACGGGCTGGAAGGGTTACGCGTAGTGGATGCGTCGATTATGCCGCAGATTATCACCGGCAACCTGAACGCCACCACCATCATGATTGGCGAAAAGATTGCCGACGCCATTCGCGGGCGCGAGCCGCTGGCGAAGAGCACGGCGGCGTATTATGTGGCGAACGGGGCGCCGGTTCGCCGTTGAGTTGCCTGATGCCCTCACCCCGACCCTCTCCCACAGGGAGAGGGTGACAACCTATTCCCTCTCTCTATGGGAGAGGGTTAGGGTGAGGGAAAATTACTGCCGAAATTCCTCTAACCGCTTAATCTGCCGCCCTTCCCCGTCAAAATTCTCCGCCGCCAGCCAGGCGCGCAGCTCCGCGTCCCTTTGCGGCCACTCGCTGTCAATAATAGAGAGCATATCGCTATCGCGGTTGCGGCCTTTGCGCACCAACTTCTGGCGCAGCCGTCCCTCCCAGACAAACCCCAGCCTCTCTGCCGCGCTACGTGAGGCGATATTCATCGAATCACACTTCCACTCCAGCCGACGGTACTTATGCTCGAAGGCGTTTTTCAGCAGCAGCCACACCGCTTCGGTGCCGATGCGGGTGCCTTTCATCTTGCGCGACCAAGTGACGTGGCCGATTTCTACCGAGCCGAGAAACCGCTCGATCGCCATATAGCTCACCAGCCCTACCGCTTTTTCGGTGCGTAAATCGATCACCGCAAAGGGCACCAGGTCATCGTCCAGCACCTTTCCCAGTACCCAGTGCGCGGTCGCTTCCACGCTTTCCGGCTGCGTGCTGGCAAGCCATGTCCAGTCGCTGTCGTCGCCCAGAGCATAGGCTTCGAACAAATCTGAAGAGTGACGCTCCGCATCCAGCGGCTCAAGACGGCAGTACTGGCCGGTAAGCGGCGTGCGGGTTAACACGCGGGCGCATTTCCAGTCCGGGACGATATCGTTAACGGTTTGACCATGTTGATTGATTTCGGGCACGGCGTTGACTCCCTGAAAGGTAAGGGATTTGTTATAGCAGGTTAAAAAGCGGACGAGAAGAGAGAACGTGTAGGCCGGGTAAGGCGCAGCCGCCACCCGGCAAAAAATCACTTCAGCAGCTTCACCGTGGCGTCGATGTCGATCTCGTCTTCGGTAAAGATCATCGTCGTGTTCTGGAAGGTGGTGATCGCCAGCTTCTTCACCGAACGCGTTTCGCCCGGCTTTTTATCGGACTTTGGCTTGATGCTGTTCATCAGCAGCCCTACCGACAGCACCGCGTTCTCTTTGTCGATTTTGGCATCAACCGGCTCTTCTTCGCTGAACACCACGAAGGATTTGATTGAAGTGAGCTTCACGCGCTCGCCCGCAATATAGAGGTGCTTACTTTCGGGGATCACCTTCACCGCATAGGCGGAGAGGCCTTTGTTATTGGTGGTTGGCTCAAAGGTCACCGCGGCATCTTTCTTAATCAGATCGGGGTTCGCGACCTTAATCACATGAAAATAGCGGTTGTCGCCGTTTTCATCTTTGATAAATCCAAAGCCTTTATCTTTAAACCACGTTGTGATTGTACCGTTCATCGCTGTTACCGCCTGTCAGATCGTAATGACTAAAGTTTTGCAGCGCGCAGTGTAATGCACAATGGCGGAGGAGACAAAAAAAAGCCCCTGCACGGGGGCAGGGGAAAACTCATGTCAGAGCTTATTAGTATTACGTTATTAGTTGAACACCATCCCACCATCAATCAGCAGCGACTGGCCAGTCATATAGTCAGAGTCAGGCCCGGCGAGGTATGAAACGCAGGCGGCCACGTCTTCCGGCTCGGACAGGCGGCCAAGCGTAATGCGTTTGGCAAAGGTTTCGGTCCCGTAGCCGAGCGGTTTACCCGCCGCCTCGGAGACCTGACGGTCGATCTCCGCCCACATCGGCGTTTTGACGATGCCCGGGCAGTAGGCGTTAACGGTGATCCCCAGCGGCGCGAGATCCCGCGCGGCGGTCTGGGTTAAGCCGCGCACCGCGAACTTGCTGGAACTGTAGACGGCCAGTTCCGGGTTGCCGGTGTGGCCCGCCTGGGAGCAGGCGTTGATGATCTTGCCGCCGTGCCCCTCTTTACGAAACGCGTCAATCGCGGCCTGAATGCCCCAGATCACCCCTTTCACGTTGATGTTGTAAACCTTGTCGACAATCTCTGGGGTGATGGATTCGATAGGGGTAGACGGCGCGACCCCGGCGTTGTTAACGATCACGTCGAAGCCGCCCAGCGCGGTGCGGGCTTTATCCACCGCCGCAAACACCTGCTCGCGGTCAGAAACATCCACCTTCACGGCGACGGCTTTACCGCCGTTGCGGGTGATTTCATCGGCGACCGCTTTCGCCGTCTCAACGTTATAGTCGGCGATGGCGACGGCAAAGCCGTCTTTCACCAGGCGAAGCGCGATCGCTTTACCAATCCCCTGGCCTGAGCCTGTTACGAGAGCAACTTTTTGCATTTCTCTGTCCTTATATTGATTCACAAAATCTGGCTGAGATGGAGCTGGCCCATCAGCAGCGGGTTATCGCTGTAGTCGACGGGAATGGCCACCACGGCAGGGCCATCGACATCCATTGCCGCGCGCAGCGTCGGCTCAAGCGCGTCCGCGCTCTCCACGGCAAAGCCCTTCGCGCCGAAGGCGTCGGCATAGGCTTTGAAATCGACCGGCCCGAACTCGACGCCGGAAAGACGCTGGTATTTTTTCTCTTCCTGGATTGCCACCATGTTGTAGGCGTTATCCACCCAGATGATGTGCAGCACGTTGGCGTTGAGGCGCACCGCGGTTTCCAGCTCCATGCTCGACTGCAGGAAGCCGCCGTCGCCGGAGACCGACACCACTTTGCGCCCCGGATTCACCAGCCACGCGCCGATCGCCCACGGCAGCGCTACGCCCATGGTCTGCTGACCGTTGGAGATCATCACCTGACGCGCCCGGAAGCTGTAGAGGTAGCGGGCGATCCAGATGTGGAAGCTGCCCATGTCGACGGTGAGCGTCACGTCGCTGTTCACGATGTCCTGCATGGCGCGCACGATGCGCAGCGGGTGCAGGGCAAACTGGTTGAGCGAGGCGCCGCGGCGGTCGAGCAGATCCCGCTGATGCTGACGGTCGACCAGAATCTCTGATGCCCGCTGGCTCAGCTCCAGCTTACGCTCGATGCGGTTAGCGAGCAGGTTCAGGGTTTCGGCGATGTTCCCCACCAGCTCCAGATCCGGCACGTAGTTACGTTCTTCATAAGCGGGCAGCACGTCAATGTGCACCAGCGTGGCGTCGCCGCTGTTCCACATGGACGGCTCGTACTCCACCGGGCTGTAGCCGATGCAGATAATCAGATCCGCCAGGTGGAGCAGCCTGTCGCCTGCCTGGTTGTTGAACAAACCGACGCGTCCGGCAAAGCGGGTGAAGTGTTCCTGGTTCACCGCCCCGGCGGCCTGATAGGTGCTGGTCACCGGAATGCGGCTTTTCTCCAGCAGCGTGCGCAGCGCGGCGCTGTTCGCGGGCTGGCTGGCCATCAGGCCGAGCAAAATGACTGGATTTTTGGCGTTTTCGATAAGCTTCGCCACGTCGTTAATGGCGGATTCCGGTGCCGGGCCCATCAGCGCCGGGCCGCTGGCGGGTAAAATCGCCCCCGTCGCGGGCTGGTCAACAATATCCTGCGGCAGGCTGACGAACGCGCCCCCCGGCCTGCCGTGCTCGGCGGCGCGAAACGCGTTCGATACCACCTCGGCAATCGCGTCCGGTGAATTCACTTCAACGGCGTATTTGGTGACCGGGCTGAACATGGCGACGGTGTCCATGCTCTGGTGCACCAGCTTGGCTTTATCTGCCCGCTTCACCGCCCCGCCCAGCGCCACCACCGGGTCGCCTTCGCTGTTGGCGGTGGCGATGCCGGTGATCAGGTTGGAACAGCCCGGCCCGGAGGTGACCAGCGCCACCCCGGCCTTGCCGGTCAGCCGCCCTACCGCTGCCGCCATAAACGCCGCGTTGGCCTCATGGCGTACCGGAATGATCTCAATGGAGGAGTCCAGCAGGGAGTCAAAGACCTTGTCGATTTTCGCGCCCGGAATGCCAAACACCTGCTTCACGCCCTGCGCTTCCAGCTGGCCGACAACCATATCGGCGCCGTGCGCCCACTGACGTGACTGTTTCTCACTGTTCACGGTAGTTCTCCTGTTAGTTTTCGACGGAACGGATCGCTGCATCAAGATTGCTGGGGTGAAGGTTGGCCTGTAAAAACGCGCTGTCGGCGGGCAGGTCAATCATCAGCTTGCGGATTTCGCCGAAGGTGAGCACGCCGCTCTCCAGCTGGTAGTCGAGGAGATGTCCCCCGCCCTGGCGATCGTCGGTGATGAAATGCTCGTGATAGCCCGCCACGTTGATGCCCTGCATATGCTGCGGCGTGCGGAACCCGACCAGCACCCCTTCGCGCTGGTTAAATCGGAACACCGGCTGGTCGTCCAGCACGTCGGTCATCGCCCGGTACGGCGGCGTCTGGCGCGGCACCGTGCGGGTGTGGGCGTGGCGGAAGTTGCCGTCGATGCGCAGCGCGCAGAACAGGTTATCGGAGGGGATCTGCTGGTCGATGACGTCGTGGATCTGCTGGCGGCTGACCGGCCCGTCGAAGGTTTTGCGGTACTGCGGCTGGAACCAGGTCATCACCGCGAACGGCGTTTTCTGCTCCGGCTTCGCGGCCCGGGCGCTGCCGTCGGCGCGCAGCTGGTAGACCTGGCTGCTGAAGGCGATCATCTCGCCGTCCAGCTCGTTAAAGGTGCCAAGGCCAAAATCGCCGTGCGAAAGCAGGTCGGCGATCGTGGTCTCCCCCTCGTACACGCCGCTTAGCAGGGCGCTCATTAGCGATGTCTGATAGATCACACTGTCAGGATGCTGGGCGGAGAACCCCCGCAGGGTCTCGCACAGGCTGGCCTCACAGTCGCAGGCAGATGAATGCAGCATCGTGCTGGTCCTCTTCAACTTTATTTATAAAGGTTAAATAAATGTTGACCCGATTCAGCAGAGAGTTCCAATATAGAAACCATGCTGGTTTGAGACGTTTTTGATATGGAACTTCGATATCTGCGGTATTTTGTCGCGGTTGCACGCGAGCGACACTTCACCAGGGCGGCCGAAGCGCTGGGTATTTCACAGCCTCCTCTGAGTCAGCAGATCAAACGGCTCGAAGAGGAAGTGGGTACGCCGCTGTTCAGACGCCTGACGCGGGGCGTGGAGCTGACCGAAGCGGGAGAAGCCTTCTACGAGGACGCCTGCAAGATCCTGGCGCTGAGCGATGCCGCGCTGGAGAAAGCCCGCGGCATCGCGCGCGGGTTGAACGGCAGCCTGTCGATTGGCATCACCAGCTCCGACGCCTTTCATCCCAAAATTTTTGCCCTGATCCGTCAGTACCAGGTGCAGAACATGGCGGTGCAGGTTCACCAGGTGGAAGCCAATATGTCTTCGCTGACGACGATGCTGGCGGAGGGTGAGCTGGATATCGCCTTCGTGCGCCTGCCGTGCGAGAGCAGCAAGGCGTTCGAGTTAACAATCCTCGACCGGGAGCCGATGGTGGTGGCGCTTCATCGCGACCATCCGCTGGCAGCAAGCGGCGATCTGGCGCTGGATCAGCTGCGTGATACGCCGGTGGTGCTTTTCCCGCAGGAGGTCGCGCCCGGCCTGTACGACAGGGTTTACGGCAACTGCGAACGGGCCGGGATTGACGTGCAGCACGCGCTGCAGTCGTCACAGCTTTCATCCTCCCTGAGCATGGTTTCCGCCGGCGGCGGCTTCGCCCTGGTGCCGAAATCGATGGCGGCCATTTCTCCGCCGAATGTCACCTACCACGCGCTGAGCTCACCGGAGCTTTATACCGATATCGCGCTCTGCTGGCGGCGTTTTGAACGCTCGCGGACGGTGAAGCGGTTTCTGGCGATGATGAGCGAGGGGTAGCGCCGGTTTGGTTGGTGGTTTTTGTAGGCCGGGTAAGGCGTAGCCGCCACCCGGCAATGCCCTTCTGGAAGCCGCCTCGCAAACCTGCAAGCAACCTGATGTAATTCAGGGGCATCCCTTTTCATCCCTTCTTCACGGTCGTAAAGTGCTTGCGTTGCGGCACATCCGTAACCGGGCGTAGGAACCCGTTAGCATAAAGCGATATTTTTTGTCGCGACAGCGCATATCCCGTTAGAATCACGGTGGCGCTGACGGAGCAGTCGAAAGGCTGGCCGTTTTTCTTTATGCACGGTATTCCTACCTCCGTCAGCGCTACCCCCTCTGAGCGTAGGAACTCATCGGGCGGTTAATATTTTTTTGCATAAAGAGGATGCCTTATGGCTACTATCCCTGGATTTTCTTACGCGCTTACTGAAGAAAGCGCTATTTATCACCTTCTCCACGTACAACTTCCCGATTCTGCGGATCTCTTTGAACTAGCTGACGCCTGCACTGCGTATGTAAGCGTGCTGGTGGAAACTGACGACGCGGTGACGTTTGCCACACTCTGTAATCGATTGCTGGCTGCGCTGAAGCGGCTGCGGGAATGCTGCGATGCCAAACTGCCTTCGTATCTGGTTGAACTATTGATCGCAGGGGAAAAGATTACCTCCTGCGTGCCGGACTGCTGGCAGGAGACGACGCTGCAGGTGGACTATGCCGTAGCGTTAACGCTGGCGGTGCTGGGCGGTGCGCTGCCGCCTAGTGTAGCGAAAGAGCTGACCGGGCTGCTGCATGATATGGTTTGGCTGCTGGCGGAGTTTGTGAAGGAGCCGTATATAACGGCGCATTGAGGCGAGTGATGGGAGGCCGGAGTTCTGCTGGGTAAAAAACAGGATTTCGGCCTTATGCAAAGTACAGCGTTGTTTGTTGAGTTTTCGTTAAGAGCGAATTGCAGACATAAGGCCCATATTTGCGGCTGGTTTAGATCGCAGCAGAAAACCAGTCCGCCAACATGCGATTGTTAGACATTAGGTTCATCATTAGGAAAATCAACGCCTGAAATGAAAATTTTGGCAGATTCCTTGTCGACTGATATAAAATCAGCTTTGTTACTTAACCCCCCTAAATCTCCATTTCTACCTCCTTTAATTTGACCGTGAGGGGTATTAAAAGTGATAGCTTCCCCTATAGAGTAACCATACCTATCTAGCTTAGAGTCGTATAATCCGTCTGAACCTTTTGGATATTGTTTAAATCTGACTGTGTTATAGTTTGGCTGCAACAAACTTACGAAGGCTTTCTCGGCATCTGCAATAATTTTTTTGTGATCGTAGCCAAAGTCCAGATCTATATCACTATCAGGGCCGAACGTAGTGATAAATAAAGGCTCTGGGCGGAATAGGAAAAGAAAAATCTCATCAGTAACCCTAGCTCCAGGATAGCGCTGTGGCTCATTAGAAAGTATTTCTTGACGCGCATGATGTCCTTTAGCTATTAGACGACTATAACTATCTCCTTTTTTTGCTATTCCGACATAAAGTAGATCATAGACCAAAACATCTGCATAATTATCTAAACCTGATATGCCTTCTTCTCCTCTAGATCGATACCATAGAATATTTTCTGGTGTAAATCTAGCCAATAAGAATTTTTCGCCATCTTTTTTGTAGAAAAACTCTATTGCCCCTCCCCCGCAACCAACACCAAAGTCATTACCCTCAAAATCAATAACTGGCTTCAACTTATATATATGAATGACCCCGCTGCTTTTATGAACATCGCCTACAAAAACATCAAAGAAAATTTGGCTATTGTCTTCATTGGCACGAATATTAGAAAATTTTGACTTGGCTTTTCCACCAATCATGTAGAAATCGCTTTGCTTCATATATTCGGCAAAAGGTTCGTCTTTAAACCAAACTGCTTCTTGATTAGAGATGGGAGGAATAACCAACTCTAAAAATGTTATCTTTGCTCGATTTGTTCCGCTCACTGCTACCTCTATAATTTTCGGGAAAGTTAATTGTCAGCCTAACAGTTGTATATGTACTGGCCCGCTTTCTCTGGTTTAATCAGATGACACGTCGTGTGGTAACTTGCTGGTGAAATGTAGTTATTTAAAATTAATTACTGCTAACTGCAACCAAAATGTGTTGAAAAAGTAATGTCTATATCTGACCTAAAATTTCTAGTTTGCTACAAGCTAATCACCTAAATTATAGTTATTTTTCTTAATCAGCAACAAATAAATATACCTGATAATTTGCTCAAAGCTAAATAGCTGCGCCTAATACCGCTACACTTTTTCCAGTCCATGCTGTCCTCCCGGGAAGGGACTGACGGTTTCCATAAAATGACGAACCTTTTTCAGTAGCTGCCACATTGAACGGCACTGATGATTACGCGTTATCGTGTCATGCAGCGCCTGCCATAACCGCTCAACATGGTTTACCCACGGTGAGTAAACTGGCTGATAAATCACTCTGAACTTCGGGTTCCCTTTCAGCCACCGCTGTGTTTCATGGCTTTTATGGATAATGTAGTTATCCACGATGAGCGTGATGGTTTTTGCCCGTCGATATGTGCCTTTCAGGTGCTTCAGCAGGCTGATGAAGAGTGCCGAACTCTTGCTGTTTCCACCCACATAGCTGACTTTGCCCGTGCCGCTGTGCAGCGCTCCGGCCAGATAGTATTTTTCATTCTGCCCCGGCGTTATCACGCGTTTCTGTTGTCCACGCAACTGCCAGTCTGCACCGATTTTGGGATTAAGGTGGATATCCACTTCATCCTCATAAAAGACCGGGTGTTCTGCGCTGCATTCGTCCAGTGCTTTATGGATTGCCGCCATCTTTTCGTCCTTATGCGGATCGCGGATACGCAACGTTGGCGCAGCCCTGCGCCATACCAGTCCGGCAGAGGGCAACCAGCGACGCACAGTGCCTGCATGCAACTGACACCCGGTTATCTCATTGATTTTTATTGTCAGTAATTCGGTGCTCCAGCGTGAACGTTGATAACCAAAATCGCCGGGAGAGTGCTTTATCAGTTCACGTAACAAGGTGCAAATATGCTCAAAAGGCCAGCGTCGGGAGCGTCCTGCCGGTAAGGATTTGAGGCCTTCCACACCCGATAACGTGAACCAGTTAATCCAGCGCCCAACAGATGAACGGGCGCAACAGAGCGTTCTGGCAACGCAACTAACACTGTTACCCCGGTGCAGCATCAGCATAGCGGTGAGTCTGCGGGCATAATTTTTATCGCGTGTTTTATGGATAGCTTTTTGCATCAGGCGGCGTTCGTCGCGGGGTATTGGTGCTATGATCGGCATCGCTCAGTCCGGTTGGTGATTTGTTTTGATTTGGCGATTGATCAGATCGCACAATTCGGGCTGAGTTCCCTTTAAGTGATCTACTATTCGGCGCAGCTATTTAGCTTTTTATGATTAAAGCAAAAAATGCTGTGTATTTATCCAGGAGTGCAACGAACATCCGCTCCTGGCACAAAGCGGACATTTCTTTCACGGTCACCTCATTCAGTGTTCACACTCATTAAATGAACGACGTCATCACGAGTATATGAAAACTGCATTCCATCAAAGTTTCCACATTGTCAACCCGCCAACCATCACCTATAATGCTTCCAGTCTGGAAACAAGGGGCAAAGATGCACGTAGTCTCAACAGCACCTTTCGACGCGGCCACCTGACAATTTCCTAATCAAGCACGCCCTTGGACGATCTCTAACGGGTACTAAAAAAGAAACACTATCCATCACCAGACGACATGCGAAAGCGCTTTCCCAGCCTGGATCGAATGAAATACCGGGAAAAATGGTGGGTCATTGATGTAGGTGGCGGGCATTTAAGAGTGATGTTTTTTGCTGATTTTGAGCGGGGAAAGATCTTTATCAAACACATCAGTACTCACGCAGAGTATGACAAGCTCACGGACCTCTACCGGAGAACGAAAGAATGAACTATGCGGCAGCCATCAAAGCGGCAAACGATCTGACAAGCGAGCTTCCTTTCCTGGGTTCAAGACCGTCGCGTCAGGATTACGAGGATGCTCTGGGATTGGTGGAATATCTGATTGAGCATGACCCCGATAGCCCGCTGGTAGAGATGCTCACTACGAAGATCGATAAATACGAAAACGAGTCTCCGGAGTGTGCAGAATTTAACGCGCGTGTAGCCAGCATTCCGTCAGGCGTTGCGTTATTGCGAACGCTGATGGATCAGTACCAACTCACACAGAGCGATTTTGAGAATGAGATAGGCAAGAAATCTCTGGTGAGTCGAATCCTCAATGGACAGCGCACGTTAACGCTGGATCATATGCGCGCGCTGGCGAAGCGTTTTGGCGTGCCGGTAAGTGCATTTGTGGGGAATTGATTAGGATGATATTTTCCTATATTAAGAATAAGTGACGCAGCCAAGCTGGCCATGTCGCGGCTAAAACTCCTATGGTAATTGTAGAGGCACGTCACTGCCTTCAAACACTCCCCTCAAACACTTTCCAAGCGATTTAGAGTCTTTTGCTGCAGGAATGACCACATGATATTCCCTGATACCAATCATTTTTACGGCATCTTCATTAAGCACGATCACAAGTTTGTCTTCAGTGAGCTGAACAGAACGAATAGAGTCTGTTAACTCATATTTCGTTGACTCACTCTGGAATCCAATGCATTCGTTAACGGGTAATTCATCTTCATCGAATCGTCCGATAATGATAAAATTTTTTGGATCATGACTGTCATCCCCTATTCCGATGGTGAATACATCATTTTCTTCATAGCAGTTAATACACGCTGCGATAAGATTTTTAACATTACTCATCAGTTGTCCTTATCTTGAATCGTTTTGCTCCTGACAGATTTTATCGGAAGTCTGGCGTTCATTAAGATGGCTAGTATCCTAAGAGTAACCGAAGATAGTACCCGCACCAATCTTTTATAGATTGCTATTTTTAAAAGGCAAAGTATATATTACCGGCATAGCGAAGCGGCTGTTGCTGCTGTGATATGCTGCACCAGCTACACCCACCTTACAGCAATAGATGGGCTTCGCCAGGATCACCGCAAGTACACTTTTATTAAAAATCAAGATCGACTTTAACTACCCCTGATGCATCTATTTTATCATCCTGAGCAGTAAGCATATCAACAAACTCATCGAAGGAGTTTGCTATTTTCGTCAGCCCGGAGGTCACTACTGAATGATTGAATATTGGATCAGACTCGTGATCCCAAAACCAAATCTCTCCCGACATACCTCCCTTGAGGCAAAGACAGATTTGATTATCACCAGACGAGGCTCCTATCGGTAACCATTGATCGCGAAAATCATTCCGGTATGTATCAGCCATTTCAAAGACAGTATATTCTTTACCCGATTCTGCAAGGCCGTACAAAGACTCAAGCGTATCGTTTCCTTGCTCATCAGACCACGGAGATGGTTGTAACGCCTTGAAAACAATATTTACATCAAAAAGAACAGAAACGCCAAAATGAAGTAAATAGGCACGATAACTTTCAGGAATTGGCCCTATTGATGTTTCTAATGTATTTAAACTCTTTTTCAGCTCATCTAATGGTAATGATGTCGGTTTCGCTCCAAAGTGCTCTAATTTTTTCAACATTTTCCTTTCCTCCTCATATCTGATGCGGAGCCAATATGTGGCACATTGCCATGAAGATCTCTTGGGACAAGAATTATAGTATTCGCACTCAGATGATGTGGAGTAAGCATTTTTTCCCTTAACAAATTCTGAGCCGCTTTCTGCGTAATGCCTTTTTTCTCTGCAATGGCACTATATACTTTTGAAAAATCTTTATCCGTCCCATTCAGCACACCATCTTCGAAAGTAAGTGTACCTTTTGACCACGCAGAAAAATCAGGCCTTCCTTCACTGAAAGGTATAGGCTGGTTCGATGTAACTGCATTAACTTTGTCATTATATGAATACCAGTTACTTTCTCCTGGTATACCGTCCCAATGGCCATTATTTCTTGGGAGCCTGACACCTGCTAACCCCCACGGATCAATCCACCCCAACGGATTTGGCGCATACTGATAAAGGTTCCACCCACCATTCAACCCAATCGGATCCTGCACAATAAACCGCCCGACCTGCGGGTCGTAGTAGCGGAACAGGTTATAGTGCAGCCCCGTTTCCCCATCAGCGTACTGCCCGGCATAGCGAAGCGGCTGGTGCGCCATCGCCGAGCGATTCACAAGCCGTGAGAACCCTTCGCTCTGGTGGCGTACCTCGCCAAAGCTGCCGTACTGGCCGCTCCAGCGCACCGCGCCGCGCTCGTCGGTCACTTCCAGCGGCGCGCCGTTCAGGTCGGTGTTGAACCAGTAAATCTCACCGCTGCTCTGGTCACGAAGGTGATCCACCCGCGCCAGCGGGCTCCAGGCTTCATTCGGGTCGTATACATAGGTGCTGCACAGCCCGCTCTCCTGCTGCTCCTGCAGCAGGCGGTAGCCCTGCCACAGGAAGCGGGTGTTGGTAGTGCCGTGCGTCGTGGTGACGATTTTGCGCGTGCGGCGGCCCAGCACGTCGTAGTGATAGCGCGCCTCAAACCGTCCTTCCGGCCCGGTTCCCCGGGCTGACACCAGACGGTTCTCGGCGTCATACGCATAATGCTGCTCATACAGCCCGTTGCGGCGGCTGACCAGGTTGCCCCAGTGGTCGTATTTCATAAACAGCGCCTGCCAGTGCTGCAGGCGGTTATCCGTAACCGGTACAGGATCGTCATTGGCGGCGAGGTTATCCGCGGCGTCGTAGCTGAACTGCGCGCGGCTGTGCCCCTGGCGGGCCTCGTAGTGCTTCAGCAGGCGCCCTTCGGCGTCGTAGCCGTAATCCACCTTACCGCGCAGGGTGTCGCTGACGCCGGAAAGCTCGCCGCGCGCGGTGTAGCGGTACAGGCGTTCCAGTAGCGCCTGCTCCGGCAGGGTCACGTCCGTGCTCAATTCGCTGCGCTGCAGAGTGCGTCTGCCGAGGCTGTCATACTGACGGATCTGCTCGCGCGCGCCCTGGGTGCGGCGCACCTCGCGGTGCAGGCGGTCGCGGGTAAATTCGGTCACCAGCTGCTGCCCGAAGCGGATGGCGCTGACGTGGCCGGAGCCGTAGTGCAGCCAGGCCAGCTTTTGCTCGCCGGGCAGCGTCAGGCCGGTCAGGTTGCTCAGGGCATCCCATTCGTAGCCCACCGCGCCGTTAATACCGGACTCGCTCAGCACGCGCCCGGCGGCATCGTGGCGGTAAGCGATCTCATCGCTTTCGATACCCAGGGCAACGCCTTCGGCGGTTGGCGTGCGACGAATGCGGGTAATCTGGCCGCTCAGGTCGCGGAAGTAGCGGTACTCCGCGTGGCGCTGAGTGCGCCCGATCAGCAGCCCGCTGTCGTCATAGCTGAACTGCTGGACGCGACGGGCGATGCCGCCGTCGGCGGCAGGCCGGCCGTTTTCTTCGAGCGCGCAGAGGAACCCTCGCGCGTCCCATTCCATATGGCGCACGGTCTCGTCCGGGCGCGTTTCGCTGAGCGGGCGGCCCACGGCGTCGTAGGTGAAGCGGTATTCCGCGCCGTTGCCGTTATCGAGTCGCAGCAGGTTACCCCGCGGGTCGTAGCGCCACTGGCGCACGCGGCCAATACGGTCGGTAAGGCTGACCGGGAGGCCGAGCGCGTTATAGGCCCAGCTCACCTCGCTTTCCAGCGGGTCGCGCCAGCCCGTGAGCTGGCCGCGTTCGTTCCACACCAGCGACTCGCGGCTGCCGTCCGGATGGATCACGACGCTCAGCAGCCCGGCACGGCTCCACTCCCGCCGCGTGATATTCCCTTCCGCATCCTCGCTGGCAATCAGTTGCCCGAAGCGATCGTAGGTGAAACGGGTGACGCTGCCGGAGCAGTCGGTGCGCTGCGTCAGCAGCCCCTGGTGGTTCCAGACCAGGCGCACCACGCCGCCGATGGCGTCGGTGATGCTCTCCGGCAGGTTTTCTTCATCATCGGGATAGCGATACGCGGTGGTGCTACCGGCCGGATCCGTTTCCGACAGCAGGCGACCGCGAAGGTCATACATGGCCTGCGCAGAGGTGCCGTCCGGGTACACCGTGCGGGTGATGCGGTCGGTCAGGCGATGCCAGTGATACTCCGTGCGGCGGCCCGCCGGGTCCGTCTCGCTGGTCATGCGGCCATATTTGTCCCACGTGCTGCGGCGCATTGCGCCGCCCGGCAGAATGACGTCGCAGAGCTCGCCGTCGCGGTAAACAAACGTCGTCTGGCGGCCGTCGTAATCCGTGAAGCGCGCGACGTTGTCGTCGTCATCCACCAGCCAGTGCGCCTGCGCGCCGTCTTCGCGGGTCGCGCGGCGGGTGCCGTTATCAAAATCGTATTCGAACGTCAGCTGTTCGCCGCCGCTATGGCGGAAGCCGACCACGCGCGGCAGGCCGTCAATCTCCCGCCAGCGGTATTCGCTCAGCAGGCCGTTGGCGTCCTCGTGGGCGCTCATCAGCCCGTCCTGCCAGCTGAAGCGTCGGCGCACGCTACCGCCCCGGCCGGTCACGGAGACCAGCTGGCGCTGTTCATCATAAGCGTAACTGACCATGCAGATCTCGTCATCCAGCCAGACGCCGACGAGCCTGTCACGGTCGTAGCGGCAGACCACGCGCTGGCCCGCGCTGTCGGTCAGGGCATGCAGGGTATTATCCGCATTCCACTCGAAGAGGATATCGTTGCCGCAGGGTTCAGAGATGCGCTGGAGCAGCGACGGGGCATCATCCTTAAGCGGCGCATAGTGCCAGCGCTCGCCGCTAACGTCATACACCGACCAGCTGTCGTCCTGATGATGTTCAAGCCAGTTTTTTTCGCTTTCGCAGTAGGTGCGCAGCCCTTTCGGGACCTTCGGGAAGGCGACGTAATCGCCGGACGGCGCGCGCCACACCAGGCCGTCCTGATACGTCTCCAGGCGGCTTTCCCAGAACAGGCTCCAGCCGCGGCCCAGCACGCTGTCGCCGGGGTTGCCGCTGCGCCAGTAGCGCTGCCAGCGCACCGGCAGACGGGAAGGCATGACGAAGTCCAGCTCATCATCCCCGCTGAGAAACTTCTGTCCGCTGACGATATCCACCGGGCGGGCGATGATCCCCGCGGCCGCCACGCCGGTCATCAGCGTCCCGGCGCGACAGGCGATACGGGCCAGCTTGTTGATACCGGGGATTTTGCCCAGCAGCTTAGAGAGCGCCCCGACTTTGCCAGCGGCACCGCCCCACCCGCCGAGCAGGCCGGCGAACAGCAGGGTCAGATCGGAGACCTTGTAGAGCCACTCGGGCACTTCAGACTGAATGGGCAGGGTTTGCTGCGGGTCGCCGCCGATAATGACGTTGTCCGAGCCGGTCATCACCTTCGCGTCGCAGGTGGTGCGATCCCCGATGCGGGACGCAGGCTGGCTGTTAATGGAGACGCGCTTAGAGCCTTCGGCCATCTGCTGCGAGCCGTCGTCAGAACAGTCGACGGTGCTATCGGTGGCAAGCGCGGCGGGTTTACCGTTGATAAACACGTTGGGCGAGCCGGAGGTGATGACGCCTTTCTTCGTCATGCTGGATGCCCCGGCGTCCGCGATGCTGTCCCGGGCGGCGGTTGCCAGCTCCCCGGTGTAATACCCCACGGCGAGGCTGGCGCCGACGAGCAGGACGCCCACGCCAAGGCAGGAAGCGCCGAGACCCGCAATAAACATGGCCCCCGCCAGAATGCCCCCGGCGGCGGCAATCAGGCCACCGACAATCGTTCCGGCAATCATCCCGGCCAGCGCACCGGAGTGGCCGATATCATCACCAACGCGTGCTGCTTCAAACATAACAACGGTCCCTGAAGTTAATGGTGGAAGCGGAAGCTCCTGAGAAGATCGCCAAACAGCGCGCCGTCGGCATCGCCCAGCGCGCGGGTGCAGGTCATGGTGAACACCAGAATGTTATCGCCGTCGACGTTAAACACGGCCTGCTGCTGCCAGATGCGTTTCCCGTCGCGCAGGTAGCTGGCATGGACGGTTTCACCCTGTGAAAGGCCGTCGCCCAGCGTAGTGGCGCTGCGCTCACCCTGCTTCCAGCCCTTGATGTGCTTTGCCATCAGGGCGAGCTGGCGATCGATATACGCGGCAAGCGCTTCGCCGGGATTGAGGGCATCGCGGGAGATGTTGAACGCCGGCGCATCCGCCGCGGACGGCGCGAATACGTTGACGGTACGATCCTGATAACCCTCAGGAACGTTGATCAGTCCTTCACTGAACAGGCACTGCGAATGTTGTTCTGACATTGAGCGGGTCCCACCACATATTTTCAGAAGCGGTAAGTTTCGCATATGTGTTTAAGGCTGACTATCCCCAGATTATTGCCCCACCGCCACGCTCGCCGACAGCCCCGCCACCAGCTCAATCCCCTGCGGCAGCGTGTCGATATGAATGCGCACCGGCACGCGCTGCGCCAGCCGCACCCAGCTGAAGGTAGGCTCGACGTCGGGCAGACCCAGCCCGCCCGTCTCATCATTGCTGTCCCCAACCCCATGCCCAATGCTCTCCACGTGACCCGTGATGACAGGCTCATACCCCATCAGCACAACCTGCGCGGCATCCCCGACGTGAATATGGCGCAGCCTGGTCTCCTCAAAGTATCCCACCACCCAGAAACTGTGGGCATCGACGATGGCAACCTTTGTCTCCCCCGCCGTCGCGTAGTCTCCGGGGCGAAGCCGCAGGTGCGTGACGTACCCCGAAACCGGCGCACGGACGGTGGCGTGCGCCAGATTAAGCTCTGCCAGATCCAGCGCGGCCAGCGCACCGTGATAGTTGGCCGCCGCGACGTTCGCCGCGCTGCCGGTTTGCTGCAAATCTTCGCTGGAGATGGCGTTTTTAATCAGCGTGCGGCGATGGGCCGCATCCTGGCGCATCAGCATTTCATGGCGTTTCGACTCGACGTCCGCCTGCGCGCTGGCCACCGCCAGCCTTAGCCAGCGCGGATCGATGGTGTAGAGCACATCGCCCCGGTTCACCCACTGATTATCCCGCACGGCCACGCTGATGATCGGCCCGGAGACGTCCGGCGCAATCTGCACCACGTCCGCCCGCACGCGGCCGTCGCGGGTCCACGGCGTTTGCGCATAGTGTTTCCACATCATAAACGCCAGAAGCGTGGCAGCTGCGGCCGCGCTTAACGTCAGCGCATAGCGAGCCAGTAAAGAGAGCAGTGATTTCATGACAATAACCCCAACGCGGTCAGGCCCTGCATCAGCAGGAAAAAGGTGACAATCCAGGTGGAAACGTCCAGCAGCGGGCGAAACGGCAGGTGCCGGTAGAGCCTGCTGAGAGAGAAAAGCGCCACGAGGCTCAGCGTGCAGACCAGCGCGGCAAGGGCGACCGTCAGCAGCCCGGGGATAAAAACACCGCCGATATTGAGATCGTTAACCATGGTCTGGCCCCCGTAATGCACAGTGCAGATCCACCAGCCTGAAGACAAACTGGCGCGTATGTTCATCTGCCGCAGGCAGATGGCGCGCGATAAGTGTTGCGATGCGTTCGCGTGAGGCGTGGCGGTCTGCGGCGTTTATCTGATGAAAAAGCGCGTCAACCTCCCTGCCGGGCGGTGTGTCACCACGGCGTAAATGCATGACCGAAAGCCCCAGACGCAGCGCGTGCAGCAGCCGGTCAAGCGCCTGCTCTGGCGCATGTTCACTCCGCTGCAAACGCGGCAGCAACAGGGCGGTGCGGTCCATCATCAGGTTGATCCAGTGCGTTTCATCCACCCGCAGCGTGCCCTTCACACTGCGGCGAATGTCGCGCTGGCAGATGCTCAGCAGACGCGCAATGGCGGCGTCCGCCTGCACGGTTTGCAACAGGCTCATGCTGATGACGGCAAAGCCGGTCGCGGCAAAGAGCGCAATGGCGGTGTTGGCCGCAACGGCGAAGTCTCCGCTGTAGCGCGCACCCAGCTCGCACAGAATGGGCAGCGTCAGGGTGATCCCCATCGCCATAAACGTGGTAGGCGGGCGCGCCTGAAGCGACCCGGCCAGCAGATACGCCGGGGCAAGCACCGCCACCAGCACCGGGAAATCGCTCACCTGCGGCAGCAGCGCAAAGCTGTAGAGCAGGCTTATCAGCACGCCCCAGAACGAGCCAACGATGTACTTCACAATGTGCGGTGCCGGGGTGTCGAAGCTGCCAAACAGCGTGCAGCAGACCCCCAGTATTGACACCGCCGTTGCGCCATCCGGCCACGCAGAGAAGATCCATACCAGGCAGCCGCTCAGGATAATGGCGAAAGCCCCCAGCGCCGTGCGGGCTGCGGTAAGGGGATCCCGGTGGAACACGTAGCCTTTTGCCGCACGGGTTTGTTTCTCCCCGAAGACAGGCTTCGCGTGGCGGATGGCCCCGGAAAGGCGCTCGCACTGCTGCAGAAGAGCGATGGCCTCCGAGAGGTAGCGGATAAAACTGACCCGCAGCGCGTCGTCAAACGTCTGCGCCTGCGCGGCATACCGCGCGATGAGCTTCGCGCTGCGGTGCCGCAGCGCCTCGCCGCCGCGGCTGTCGCTTTCAGCGGCGAGCCAGGCCCGAACGTTCTCCAGCAGCGTCTGCACGTCGGCGGGCAGGGTTCCTATCATGGGCAGGCGATCGTGTAATTCACAGTTGACAATAACGAGCCGCGCCAGCCGGTCGTGAATGGCGTTTCTGGCCTGCCGCACCGGGGCTGAGAGGGCAAAATCGTACGGAATATGGTGGCTGATGCCCTGCAGGAACTGCAGCGCCAGGGCCAGATGCAGCGGGCCGGAAGCCGCGTCGGGTTTGCCCGCTAAGGTATCCGCCACCCGCCCGCGCGCGGCCCGTAGCGTCTGGGATAGCTTAGCGTTGAACTGGCCCGATACCCGCGCGGGCAGCACGTAGCGGTGGATCAGCGCCGCGCAGAGAATCCCAATAGCGATCTCCTGCACGCGGACAATAGCGACGTTGAAGATGCCGCCGGGATCGGACACCGCCGGAAAGCCAATCAGGCTCGCGGTGTAGCCCGCCAGCACGAAGGCGTACGCCCGGGGCGTGCGTTCCAGCAGGGAGAGCCACAGGCAGAACGCGATCCAACCCGTCAGTACAACGCTGCACAGGATCGGCGTATTCGCGAAGGTGGGGATAATCAGAACGGTCGCGCAGGCCCCGACAACCGTACCGGCCAGCCGGTAGAGGCTTCTGCTCAGCGATGCCCCGACCGACGTCTGCGACACGATGTAAACCGTAATAATGGCCCACGAAGGACGTTCAAGGCCGATCGACAGCGCGAGGTAATAAGCCAGCATCGCCGCGGCAAAACTCTTCGCGGCGTAGATCAGCGCCCCTGCGTCGTTTCGCAGCGCGGGATGAGAGAAAATGTTTTTCATGCCGGGATTATTACCGGCTTGCAGACCCGCTTAAATACTCTATTCTGTCAAAAAATACCTAAAAGTTGCCAGAATCGTGAAGCCTCAACATGCTCATACGCTGTATGACCCTGACTCTAGCGCCTCTCCTGCCGTGGCGCGTCATCTGGACTTCGTGGATTACGCCGCGGAAGTGCCGGTACACACCCACCGCAAGGGGCAGCTGATTATTGCCCGCTACGGCGCGGTCAGCTGTTATGCGGAAAACGATATCTGGATCGTGCCGCCGGACTGCGCCGTCTGGATCCCAGGCGGGATCCCGCACAGCGCGAAAGCGACCTGGAACGCGCACCTGAACTATCTGTTTATTGAGCCCGGCGCGGCGGCGCTGCCGGAGAAGTGTTGCACGCTGGCGATCTCGCCGTTGATTAAGGAGCTGGTCGATCGACTGACGCATGAGGGCGTTGATTATTCCCTCGACGGCCACGTCGCCAGGCTGACCAAAGTCACGCTGGACGAGCTCGCCAGCATGCCCCAGCAGAAGCTGAGCCTGCCGGTCTCAGCCGACCCGAAAATTCGCGCCATGGCCGACGCGCTGGTTAGCCGCCCTGAGGACAGAAGCACCCTGAAAGACTGGGCGAAACGGCTCGCCCTCAGCGAGCGCTCGTTTGCCCGCCTGATGCAGCGCGAAACGGGGCTAAGCTTCGGGCGATGGCGCCAGCAGCTGCATTTGATTATTGCCCTGCGGGAGCTGGCAAGCGGCGTGCCCGTCCAGAACGTGGCGACAACGCTCGGGTACGAATCGGTGAATGCGTTTATCACCATGTTCAGAAAAGCGATGGGCAGCACGCCCGCCCACTACTTTGCCGAACGGAAAAACAGCGGCCGTTAGCCCGGCGGGGTACGATCTGAGCCAGGATTCCTTCGCGCATATTGCGGCATTTAAACGCAGGAAAAGGATTTCTGCTCTCCCGCTTTAACCCTTTTCAAACCTGTCGCTACTTGCTGGCGGGTATTCTGACGAGCTATCAGGAGCTATTAATTAACTCATAAATCGTCAAATTCATGTAGCGCTAATAACAGATCCACTATTTATTACACTTGCAATCATTTATTCACTTAATCAAATTTTAAGTTAAACCACGATATTAATCATTAACCCTTTATCCAGATCCAAACTGTAAGATCCCATCATTTCTTAATTTTCATCAACGAAACCGCAGATCGTTTTATATCCATACCGTACAAAAATTGACGGGCCACTTTGAAAACGCTAGCGTTGCAATAGTTACATAACCCACTAAACCAAAAGGATTTTTCAGGATTTCCTTAAATGGAGTTTATACAAATGGCTATTCCCGCTTATTTATGGCTTAAAGATGATGGCGGTGCCGATATAAAAGGCTCTGTCGATATATATGGTCGTGAAGGAAGTATCGAGATAATCGGACTGAATCACGGCGTGGCGCAACCAACCGACAAGCATAACGGCAAGATGTATAAAGACGGTAAATTAATTGAGACCGGGTATTCCGGTGCTCTGACAAATAAAAACAACCCGGACCGTCAGCATGTGAAAGGACTGGGGCCACTGCCTCGCGGGACGTATAAAATCGCGGGTCATTCGAATTCTAAGAGCCTATCTCAATAGGACTTTATTCCAGACAATAAGACCACAGGCAAAATGCAACATGGCCTCGTAATTTTCAGTCTTCTTTTCCCATCGTGTCAGAACCCGGCGAAAGCGATTCATCCAGCTATGAGTTCTTTCGACAACCCAGCGATGGGCTTTGAAGTCCGTGTTTTTACTGGCATCTGACTCTTCTTTACGGGACTGGATATGCGGCTCGTAGCGGCGGCTCTGCAGATATGTTTTCAGCCAGCCTGCATCGTAACCTTTGTCCAGGCAGAGTCTGAGTTTTTGCCCCGGACGACCCGTCTGAAGGGCATCGAGCGTATCCGCAACCAGTTTGATGTCGTGCGTGTTCGCTGCTGAGACAACCAGCGACAGAGGAAGCCCGCAGGCGTCCGTCAAAAGGCTGCGCTTTACGCCTTGTTTCCCTCTGTCAGTGGGGTTACGGCCTGTTTTTTTGTTCCTGACAGCGGCGATTTGGTGATACAGCCGTCCATTGACAGCCAGGACCAGTCAATGCTGTCCAGATGCCCGCAGGCAAGCAAACCGTTCTGCCAGAAGCGCTCGAAGACTCCGGCATCGCGCCATTCCTGAAAGCGCCGGTGTGCAGAACTCGATGAACATATCCCGGTGGCGTTCAGGGCGTTCCACTGGCAACCGGTCCTGAGGACGAAGAATATGGCGTCCATGGCAGCGCGGTTATCAACGCGTTTCCGGTGCGTACCGAGTGGATGGCAGGTTTTGTGCTCAGGGATAAGCGGTGCCATTTTTTCCCAAAGTTCATCGCTGATCCGCCATTTGCTGCCTGTCATCTTTTCACCTTCAGAAATTATCAGTTACGACATTCTGACAATCCCTTCTGGGATAGGTTCTAAAGGACCGATAATCATCATTCTTGAGCAAACCTCGGGAGAAAGTTTTGGTCGCTCAGAATTTCGCATTCATGGTGACCACAAGTATGGTCCCGCCGGTTTTGCATCTGAGGGATGCATCATTCTCTCACCGTCAACGAGGCGTAAGATCCTCCGCGACGGCGGCGAGCTTGAGGTTGTACGATGAAATACCCGATCGTACTGCTGCTATCTGCTTTTATAGCCCCGGCATTCGCTGGCGTAACTGACTGGTCTTCTGCACTTAAGGGAATCGCCTCGGGTGATGCACACTGGATTGAGCAAGCCCCAGCGCTGGCTGCCGTGGCTGATGGGAATCAGGCGCAGCGGCTAGAGGATGCCCTGGCCGCTGCGCTCACAACAAATACGGACGCCGCGCTGAAAGCGCTCCGCTCCATTGATGCCGGAAAATGGCCGCACATGGTAGGCAGCGATATTGTCTGTACTCCGCCTTTAGAGAAATCACCCGCCGAAATCGACGCGTTTTATCAGCGTACCCGCAGGGCGCTGCTGGAAACCGTAGACGGTGCTCAATGCCTCTGGATTCTGGAGGCCACCATGGAAGAGTTGAAAGCAGAGAAAGCCCGTCAGGCTAAGTAAGAGTCACCCGGCGCACAATGGCCGGGTCTTTACCGTATCTCAACCCGGCCCCTCGCTCCCCGCCGCCAGCAGCGGCACCACCACGTCGCTGATGGGCACCGCAATCCCGTGCTTGCGGCCGTAGCGCTGGATCACGCCGTTGCGGATATCCCACTCCATCGGGCGATCCGCCTGACGGTCGGCCAGGATCGACGTGCCCAGGTCCTCGGACGCACGCTGGAAGTTCGCCAGGATCTCCTGGGCCACGTCATCGCCCAGCTTCGCCCCTTCGGCGCGGGCGACGGCAAGCCCCTCGCGCAGGTAGGCCAGTGAAAGCTCGCTGATATCCTCGCGCCTGAACATCCCGGCGCGGCGGTTAGAAAGCACCATCAGCCCGGCGACCGCGTTTTGCAGCAGCTTGCGCCAGGCGACAGTGGCGAAATCTGCCGAGAGCTCAACCGCGCAGCGCGTATCGTGAAGCGCCTCCACCACCCGCTGCGCCTGCGGCACGTCCGGCAGCGTCAGGCGCGGCTTCGCCCGCAGCCACACGGAGGCGTCCGGCTCGCGCTGCGCCGGGAACCAGACCACCGACGGCAGCACCGTCGCGCCGTTGACCCACGGCTCCAGCTGGGCTTTCTGCTCCACGCCGTTTTGCAGGGCGCAGACCACCGTGCTTTCATCGCACAGCGCGCGCAGCCACCCGGCGCTGTCGGCATTTTGCGTCGTTTTCACCGCCACAAACACCAGATCGGCGGGGCGCGTGATGACGGCCGGATCGGTTAATACCGGACCCGGCACCACGGTTTCCCCCTCGTCGTCGCGCAAACGCAGTTCAGGATGCGCGGTGCGTCCGCACAGCAGCGGCGTGCGGCCCGCGTCGTGCAGCACTGCGGCAATGGTAGTACCAATTGCGCCAGGCCCAATCAGCGCAATCACTGGATTGTCAGACATGGTTAACTCCCCTTTTCGCTAAGCCTGCTAACAGTTATACCACCCTGAAAAGTGAGCGCCACGCCGTTGTCTATACTCAACACACAACAGACAACGGAGTGCGCCATGCCTTTACCTGATTTCAAATCCTCTGAACCTTTTACCCTCGGCATCGAACTCGAACTGCAGGTGGTTAACCCGCCGGGCTTCGATCTGAGCCAGGACTCCTCCGCGCTTATCGCCGCCGTCAAAGACGACATCAAAGGCGGCGAGGTCAAACACGATATCACCGAAAGCATGCTCGAAATCGCCACCGGCGTGTGCCAGAACATCGACCAGGCGGCCGCGCAGTTCTCGGTGATGCAGCAGAGCATTCTGCGCGCGGCGGCGGAGCAGCATATCCAGATCTGCGGCGGCGGGACGCATCCGTTCCAGAAGTGGCAGCGTCAGGAGGTGTGCGACGACGAGCGCTATAACGTCACGCTTGAGCGCTTCGGCTACCTGATTTTGCAGGCAACGGTGTTCGGCCAGCACGTGCACGTCGGCTGTCGGACCGGGGATGACGCCATCTACCTGCTGCACGGCCTGTCGCGCTTTGTCCCGCACTTTATCGCCCTGGCGGCGGCCTCGCCGTACATGCAGGGCACGGACACGAAGTTCTCCTCGTCGCGGCTGAACATTTTTTCAGGGTTCCCGGATAACGGCCAGATGCCGTGGGTCAACAGCTGGCAGGAGTTCGAAGGGCTGTTCCGCCGCCTGAGTTCCACCAGCATGATCGACAGCATTAAAGATCTGCACTGGGACATCCGCCCCAGCCCGCACTTCGGCACCGTCGAGGTGCGGGTGATGGATACGCCGCTGACGCTCGGCCACGCGATTAACATCGCCGGACTGATTCAGGCGACGTCCCACTGGCTGCTGACCACACGGCCCTATAAGCATCAGGAAAAAGATTTTTTGCTGTACCGCTTTAACCGTTTTCAGGCCTGTCGCTACGGGCTGGAGGGGATATTGACGGACGTGCACACCGGCGAGCACAAAACCGTGGCGGAAGATATCGCCTGGCTCCTTGAGCAGGTTGCGCCGTCGGCCGAGAAGCTCGGCGCGACGAGCGCAATCAATGAAATCGCCCTGCTGTTAAAGCAGGGCAAGAGCGAGGCGCAGCGCATGCGGGAGTTTATCGCCGACGGCGGTTCGCTTATTTCTCTGGTTCAGAAGCACTGCGAGCTGTGGGCGACGAGTCCGTAAGGCCGTGGCCCCACTCGCGCAGGCGCTGGAACAGCACGAACAGCGCCGGGATAAACAGGATCCCTACCATGGTCGCCACCAGCATGCCGCTGAACACCGTGGTGCCGATGATGCGGCGACTCTGGGCACCCGCCCCGGTCGCCAGCATCATGGGCAATACGCCGATAATGAACGACACGGCGGTCATCATCACCGCGCGGAAGCGGCGTGATGCCCCTTCCCGCGCGGCATCGACAATCGCCATCCCGTCCATGCGCCGCGCGCGGGCAAACTCCACGATAAGAATTGCGTTCTTGGCGGCAAGGGCTATCAATAGCACCAGACCGATCTGCACGTACACGTCGTTGGCATAGCCCGTCAGCCACAGCCAAACCAGCGCCCCGCCGATGGCGAACAGCACCGAGAGCATCACGCTCGCCGGGAGCGTCCAGCTCTCGTACTGGGCCACGAGGAACAGCCACGCCATCACCACCGCCGCCAGCACGATCCATATCGCCTGATTGCCGGTCTGCTGCTCCTGATACGACATGCCGCTCCAGGCATAGTCGTACCCGGCGGGCAGGTTTTCCGCCAGAATCTCGCCCATCGCCGCCATCGCGGTGCTGCTGCTCACCCCTTCCGCCGCCGAGCCGCTCACCGACACGGACGGGAACTGGTTGTACTGCTGCAGGAACGGCGCGCCGACTGTCGGCGTAATGGTAACGAGGTTGCTGAGGCGCACCCGCTCGCCGCTGTTGCTGCGCACGAACAGCTCGCTGATTTGCTCCGCGCGCTCGCGCCACTGCATCTCGTTCTGCATGACGACGTGGTAAACGCGGTTATTCACGCTGAAATCCCCGGCGCGCGTGCCGCCAAAGGCCGTTTGCAGGCTGCTGAAGATGCGCGACACCGGCACGTCGAGACGGGCGGCGCGCTCGCGGTCAACGGTCAGCGTCAGCTGCGGCACGTTGCTGCTCCAGGTGGTGAACACGCGGTTCAGCTGCGGGTGCTGGTTGGCTTTCGCCAGCACCTCACGCGTCACGCGCTCCAGCTCCGCCGGGCTCTGCCCCGCCTGCGCCTGAATGCGCAGGTCAAAGCCGGAGGCGTTGCCCAGCCCCGGCAGCGTCGGCGGCGCGAAGGTCATGATGGTCGCTTCCGGCAGGGCCAGCAGCTGGCGTTGCAGGGTGCCCATCACCTCGTCCAGCGACGGACGCTCGCTCCAGTCTTTGAGCATGATGGAGATAAACCCGCCGTTGGAGGCGCTAGTGCCGTTGAGGATGTTAAATCCGGAGACCTGAATCACGTCCTCCACCGCCGGATTTTTGGCGATTAATTCGCGCGCCGTGGTCATCACCGCCTCAGTGCGCTCCAGCGAGGCCGCTTCCGGCAACTGGACGCTGGCGAAGAAGTAGCCCTGATCTTCCTGCGGCAGGAAGCCTTTAGGCATCGACGTAAAGCTGAACGCCACCACAGCCGCCGCGCCTGCGGTGGCCAGCAGCGCCAGCCACGGACGCAGGTTTAATACGTTCACGATGCGGATGTAGAAACCGCGCGTGGCGTCCAGCCCGCGGTTAAAGGCGCGATAGAGTGCCGCAGGTTTCTCCGGACGCGGGCGCAGCAGCAGCGCGCACAGGGCGGGCGTCAGGGTCAGCGCCACGAGGCTTGAGAGCGTCACGGCAGTCGAGAGCGTCACCGCGAACTGGCGGTACAGCTCGCCGACAATCCCCGGCAGGAGCGCCACCGGCACAAACACCGCCAGCAGCACCAGCGTCGTTGCGATGACCGGCCCGGCAATCTGGCGCAGCGCCAGCGCGGTCGCCGCCGTGCGGCTCTGCCCTTCCGCCATCAGCGTTTCGACGCTCTCCACCACCACGATGGCGTCATCCACCACCATGGTCAGCGCCAGAATAATGGCGAACAGGCTGAGGGTGTTGGCGGAGTAGCCGAGCGTGTAGAGCACCGCGAAGGTGCCCACCAGCGACACCGGAATGGCGAGCGCGACAATCAGCGTTGCGCGCCAGCTTTGCAGGAACAGGGAAACGACCACCACTACCGCCAGCATGGTGAGCGCCAGCGAGACGCCGATCTCCTTAATGGTGGCGGCAACAAAGGAGGTGGTGTCGAATTTCACCTCATAGACCAGGTCGTCCGGGAAGCGCGTCGAAAGGCGTTCCAGCTCCGCGCGTACCGCGTCGGCCACGCGCAGGGCGTTGGCGGATGGGGTCGGATAGATGCCGAGGTAGGCGGAGTCGTGCCCGTTGAGCTGCGCGCCGGAGCTGTAGCTGCGCGAGCCAAGCTCGATGGTGGCGACGTCCTTCAGGCGCACCAGCTGGCCCATCTCCCCGGCGCGGATGATGATGTCGGCAAAGTCTTCGGCCTGGTTCAGTCGCCCCAGCCCGTTGATGGTCAGGGTCTGCTGCTGGCCGTTAAACACCGGCGGCGTGCCGACCTGGCCTGCCGCCCCCTGCACGTTCTGCTCGCGCAGCGCCTGCGCCACGTCGTCGGTGGTGACGTTCAGGGCGTTCATGCGGTCCGGACGCAGCCAGATGCGCATGCTGTAGTCGCGCGCGCCGAACATCTGCACCTGCCCGACGCCCGGCAGACGCGACAGCGCCTCGCGCACCTGGGTGCTGGCGTAGTTGCTGACGAACAGCGGCGTGTGGGTGTTATTCGGTGAGTAAAGACTTACCCCCATCATCAGGTTGGTGGCCCGCTTGCGCACCTGTACGCCGTTTTGCTGCGCCTCGGTCGGCAGCTGCGCCACGGCCTGCGCCACGCGGTTCTGCACGTCGATGGCGGCAAGATCCGGATCGGTACCCGCCGCAAAGGTGATGTTCAGGCTGTAGGTGCCTTCGTCCGAACTGGTGGACTCCATGTAAAGCATGTGATCCACGCCGTTCAGCTGGGTCTCCAGCGGCGTGGCGATGGCCTCCGCCACGTCAGCCGAGCTGGCGCCGGGCCATGACGCTGACACATTCACGACCGGCGGCGTGATCTGCGGGTACTGCTCTACCGGAATAATCCTCAGCGCGATGGCCCCGAGCAGGGTGATGACCAGCGCAATCACCATCGCAAAGCGCGGGCGTTTGATGAAAAACGTCAGCATGATGGCTCCTTAATTCAGTATCTGGACGGCAGCGCCGGGCTGCACGCGCTGCGCGCCGTCAGTGATTGCTCGCTCACCGGGCTTCACGCCGGAGGTAATCTGGAACTGCTGGCCGATCTGTCCGGCGACCTTCAGCGGGCGCATTTCGGCTTTGCCGTCGGCGTTAACCACCCACGCAAAGAACCCGTCGCCGTTCTGCTGTACCGCGGCGGCGGGCAGGGTCAGAACCGGCTGCTCGCTTGCCGGGCGCAGGGTCACGTTCACGTTGCCGCCGGGCAGGAGCTGATGGCGCGGGTTGGCAAACTCGGCGCGCAGCATCACGCTGGCGGTGCGCGGGTCGATGCGGTTATCCACGGAGGTCAGTTCACCGCTGACGCGCTGGCCGTTGCTGTCAATTAACGCCTGCCAGGCCTGCTTCATGGCGCTGATATCCGCATGCTGTCCGGCTTTGGTGGCAAACGCGCCCTCTTCCAGCGCAAAGGCGATGCGGATCGGATCGAGCTGGACCACCTCCACCAAAACGCCGCTCGCCGGATTGACCAGACTACCGACGTGGAAGCTGCTGTGCCCCACGCGTCCGTCAATCGGCGAGGCGATGCGGGTGTAGTTCAGGGTGACGCTGCGGGTGTCGAGGCGGGCTTTGGCCTGCTCCAGCGCGGCACTGGCAACGTCGCGCTGCATGCGAGCATTGTCCACATCGTGGCGGCTAATGGCGTTGTTGCTGCCCAGGCTTTCAAAGCGGGAAAGCTGCTGCTGCGCCTGACGCAGCGTGGCTTCGGCGCTTCTCACCTCGGCCTGCGCGAGACGCAGGGCGGCGCGCGGCTCGGCGTCGTCGAGCTCAAACAGCACGTCACCTTTTTTCACGTACTGCCCGTCGCGGAAGTGGATTTTGGTAATCACGCCTTCCGTGCGGGCGCGCAGCTCAACGGTGTGAATCGCTTCGATGCGACCCGGGATCTGACGCTCGGCGGCGTGGGCGGTCTGCTCCACGGCGGCGACGCGGACGGGAATGGCGGCGGCAAATGCGGGTTGCAGGGTGCAGGCGAGGAGCGCGAACAGGAGTGGGAATTTCATGGGAGTACCTCGGCGTTGTTTTCCCTCACCCCGGCCCTCTCCCACAGGGAGAGGGAGGTCAGAGTCCCCTCTCCCCGTGGGAGAGGGTTAGGGTGAGGGCAAAAGGTTATGCAGCCTTACGGAACCTGCGGGTCAGTCGCTTCTCGATTTCGACGACGAAGAACATCACGCCCGCCACCGCCAGGGTCACGAACCAGTAGCGCAGCGGCAGCGCTTCGGTGCCGAACAGCATCTGCATAAACGGCAGGTAGATAATCGCCGCCTGCAGCAGGAACAGCACGCCCGTCACCAGCCAGATACCTTTGTTTGCCAGCAGGCCGCGGTTCAGGGAGAACCCTTCGGTGTTGCGGCAGTTAATCATGTACACCCACTGGGCGCAGACCAGCATCTGCAGCAGCACGGTGCGGATGAACTCCGCGCTGTGGCCGCGCGGGGCCAGCCAGGCTTCCAGCGCAAAGGCGGCGATGGCAATCATGGTGCCGACGAAGGCCACGCGCCAGACGGCGTAGGCGTCCATCACGTGCTGCCCGGTCTGACGCGGCGGACGGCGCATGATGTTGCGCTCGGCGGCCTCAAAGGCCAGGCCGAAGGAGAGCGTGGCGGAGGTCGCCATGTTCATCCACAAAATCAGTACCGGCGTCAGCGGAATGATATTCCCCGCCAGCAGCGCAATCACAATCAGCAGCCCCTGCGCGAGGTTGGTCGGCATGATAAAGAGGATGGTCTTCTTCAGGTTGTCGTAAACGCGACGCCCCTCTTTCACCGCGCTGGCGATGGTGGCGAAGTTATCGTCCGTCAGGACCATGTCCGCCGCCTCTTTGGTCACTTCCGTGCCCTTGATGCCCATCGCAATGCCCACGTCAGCCTGACGCAGCGCCGGGGCGTCGTTCACGCCGTCACCGGTCATGCCGACGATTTCGCCTTTATCCTGCAGCGCTTTCACCAGGCGCAGCT
Organism: Enterobacter sp. JMULE2; assembly: GCF_013337145.1. Classification (NCBI taxonomy): domain Bacteria; kingdom Pseudomonadati; phylum Pseudomonadota; class Gammaproteobacteria; order Enterobacterales; family Enterobacteriaceae; genus Enterobacter; species Enterobacter sp. JMULE2. Next base: position 94,022 of record NZ_SGWD01000014.1, on the reverse strand, counting down.
TATGCTCCGGGCTGGTGCGGGCGAAGATGTCATACTTCACCGCCGCGTCCGCCAGCGCGGCGTCGTCCATTTTCTCCAGTTCGTAGCCGGTCACCGCCTGCTCGCTGTTGGTGATCCCCAGCATCTGGCCGATGCTCATCGCCGTCTGCGGGTGATCCCCGGTGATCATCTTCACGCGGATCCCCGCCTGCTGGCAGGCGTTAATCGCGTCAATCGCTTCCGGACGCGGCGGATCCATCATCCCGGCGATGCCGAGGAAGATCAGACCGTGGCTCAGGTCGTCGTGCGTCAGCTCCTGCTCGCCGTTCGCCGGTTTAAACGCCGCGGCAACCATGCGCAGCCCCTGACGCGCATAGCGCTCCATCTCGCTTTCCCAGTACGCGCGGTTGAAGGCTTCCGCACCGTTACGGGTCTGCTGCTCGGCGCACAGGGCGAAAATCACGTCCGGCGCGCCGGTGATCAGGATCTGCTCCTCACCGCCAATCTGGTAGTGGGTGCTCATGTACTTGTACTGCGAGTCGAACGGGATCTTGTTAACCAGCGTGGTCATCATCGGCTCAAGGCTGGCCTTCGCCGCCAGCACCTTCAGCGCGCCCTCGGTCGGCCCACCGGTAATGCCCCACAGCCCGCGCTCGTCCTGAATCATCTGGCTGTCGTTGCAGAGGTCAATGGTGCGCAGGTACTGCTCCAGAACGGTGCCCGGCTGGATGTGGACCGGCTCGTCGCTGCCTTCCAGGTAGATGTTGCCCACCGGCTCGTAGCTGTTGCCGTCCACGCGGTAGCAGGCGTCGGCGGTGATGATGGCTTTGACCGTCATTTCGTTCATGGTCAGAGTGCCGGTTTTATCCGAGCAAACCACGGTCATCGCGCCCAGGGTTTCGACCGTCGGCAGCTTGCGGATAATGGCCCGCTTGCGCGCCATCGCCTGCACGCCCAGCGAGAGGATGATGGAGATAATCGCTGGCAGACCTTCCGGCACGGAGGCCACCGCCAGGCTAATCAGGGAGAGCAGCAGCTCGCCCATCGGGATCTCGCGGAACACCAGGCTGAAGATAAACAGCGCGGCCATCATCGCCAGGATAATGGCGAAGATCGCTTTACCCAGCTTGTCCATCTGCACCAGCAGCGGCGTGCGGTGTTTTTCAATGCCCGCCATCATCTGGTTGATGTGGCCAAGCTCCGTATCCTTACCGGTCGCGGTGACCAGGCCGACGCCGCCGCCCGCGCTGACGGTCGTCCCGGAGAAGACCATATTGGTGCGGTCGCCCAGCGGCAGTTCGCCGCTCAGCGGATTCGTGTGCTTATCCACCACGGTGGATTCACCGGTCAGAATCGCCTCTTCCACGCGTAAATTATGCGCTTCGATTAAACGCATATCCGCCGGAATACGATCCCCCGCGCGTAATACAATAATATCGCCCGGAACTATTGCAGTTGTGGGTATCGTTTCGTGGCTGCCGTTACGAATAACGCGCGCCTCGCTGGAGAGCATATTGCGAATACTCTTCAGGGATTTTTCCGCGTTGCTTTCCTGAATATGGCCAATTAAGGCATTGATTACCGCGACGCCCAGAATAACCAGCGTATCAACCCAGTGGCCCATTACTGCCGTTAATACGGCGGCGGCCAGCAGGACATAAATCAGCACATCATTAAAATGGGCCAAAAAACGCAGCCAGGCGGGTTTACCTTTTTTCTCCGGCAGCGCGTTCGGACCTGATTTTTGCAGACGCGCCTGCGCCTCTGCACGATCCAGACCGCTGGCCTGGCTCTGCGTGTGAGTGAGCACCTGCTCGACGGTCTGCTGGTATGCCAGCCCGCCGGAAGGCGGCATGTTTGGGGACAATTTTTTTTCGGTCATCGTATTTTTCCTTCAATATCCGGTGAACAGAAGCCTGAATTCCTTTCTGGCTAAATAAATTCATTTTTTAGTCTTGCGGGTAAAATTGATCTACCGCAATATAATGACTTCTCGGTTATTCAAAACTGATTAAAACTATTTCGATGACCTGATTTTTACAAAATATTTCTAAACCAACGCTAAACGAGGGGGAACCATGTTTGGTATTTATCGCGGACGACGCCTGGCGTTATACATTGTCGCAGCCATTGTTATTGCCACGTTAATTGGTTATAGCACCTATACATTTGTAAAATTATTTTCCTGATACGGACATTTATTTACATAACGCGATATTAATATGAACACCGGGTCGTATAGTGTTATTTATTCGCAGTAATAATGTCTTTGTTTTATTCAAAAAGGCCAGCGGGGCTGATATTGCTTTACGTTACAGAATGCCGGACAATGACATTTTTAACTGACGATTAACATTACGATGAAACACCCGTTAGAATCGCTGCTTACGGCGGGGGGCATTTTATTGCTGGCCCTGATCTCTTGCCTGCTGTTACCCGCGCCGTCGCTGGGTCTGGTGCTGGCGCAGAAGCTGATGACGACCTTTCACATGGTCGATCTGAACCAGCTCTACACCATTCTGTTCTGCCTGTGGTTTTTAGCCCTCGGCGCCATCGAATTCTTTATCCTGCGTTTCGTCTGGCGCCGCTGGTTTTCACTGGCGTCGTAAGCCGGTGAAGTCACGCATACCGTGGATCAGCGCTTCACACCAGGCCGCGTAGTCGTGACCGCTGGATGAGGGATGGAAGCTGACGCGATATCCCTTCTCCCTCAACGCCTGTTCGAAATCCTGCGTAGTGCGATAAATGCCCCCGCCCGGCCCCGTGGTTTCAAACTTTCCGGCCTGCAGCCAGAAGCGCACCGGATACGGCGGCGACTGCTGATATTGCCGCGTCAGCCAGCCGGGAGCCTCCCCTTTCGGTGCCCACCAGTACGAACCTGAAAGACTCAGCACGTTACCAAACAGGCGCGGATAGCGCAGCGCGACCCATGACGACGCGATTCCCCCGTAGCTCGACCCCGCCAGCACCGTTTTCTGCCGCTGCATCGCAATGCCCTGCCCGCGCAGCCACGGCAGCAGCTCGTGCGCCATAAAGTCGGCGAAATCCGGGTTCGGCGGCAGTTCGTTGCCGCGTCGGGCGTGATCGAGGCTGTCGATAAACACCACGTTAATCGGCGGAAGATGATGGCGGGCGATCAGACCATCCAGCACGTTAGCCAAATGGTACTCGTCCTGATAAATCTGCCCGTCGAAGAGGATGAGCGTCCAGCGTGCAGGCTGTGCGCCGCGCGGTTTATAGATCATCACCTCGCGGGAATTACCGAGGATTTTGCTGGTGATGCTCTGGCGACTTAACGATCCGTGGACCAGCGGCTGGGCCATGGCCTGCACGGAGCAATAGCGTGCCGGGCTGAGATCGAGCAGCGAATAGCGGTTCCAGCGATCCGTCTTTTGTTCACCAAAGGTATTCGGGTTGAGCGGATCGGCCTGGGCACTGACGAGGATCGCGCGGCGCTGATCGCGTGAGGAACCCTCGACGATCGGCACATCGGGCGCCAGCTTGTACTGCATCACCGTGTCGGCGGGCACCACATAGCTGCGGAACCAGACGTCGCTGTTGCCCAGGCGGAACAGCGGGTCGTGATCCCCCGCCGGTGAGCCGAGAATAAAGACGTTATCCCGCGCGCCGCGCCACAGGAAGGTGACGCGCTTATGTTCTGCGTCTACCGGCTCCACCATCGGCGTTCCCTGCCGAATCTGCGTCTGCCAGAACGCGTCGGTACTCCCTCCGGCAGCAATCTCTTTTGCCAGCGCCTGAAGCGTCGGGCTTTCAGGTGCAAGCATCTGTACGCGCGGTAGCGCAGATGTCTCTTTCATCCGCCACTGAAAACGCCAGGGTTTACCCGCTTCGCCGTGCAGGACCAGCGAGGTGCTCTGCTTTACCGGTAGGGCAAAAAGCAGCGTGTGTTCGCCATCGGCGGGCCCATTTTCAACCAGCGTACGAATGCGGCGGTTTTGCCCATCCAGCAGGCGGGCATCCGTTACGCCATGCAGCGTGGCGGAGACATAATTTTCAGCAAGCTCTGGCAGCATAAAACAGACTTCACCGCTGGCATCAAACTTCCCCTGAACGTCTCCCTGCCGGGAAGAGTGTTCGCAGGTTGCCGCCACCGCAGGCAGCACACCTATCCCGAGTAATAATCCGCTCCATACCCTCTTCATTACCGCTTGTTCCCTGACGAAATTTGTTATCAACGCTAATGCAAATGGTAATAATTTGCAATATCATCTAACGCGTTTTAACGGTGTTTTTATGGCGATAGCAACCAAGGATGAGTAGAAAAAATGTTTAAGAATAATAAGATAATGCAACTCTGGCTGCTGAGTCTGGCGACGACCAGCGTGGCGGCTCAGGCTGAAAATAGAGAAGAAACCATAACGGTGACGCAGAGCGTGAGTGAAGACCCCACCGCTCCGGTAAAAGGGATTGTGGCAACCCAAACGCTCTCCGCAACCAAGACCCGCGCGGAGATCGTGAAAACGCCGCAGTCGGTATCGGTGATCACCCGCGATCAGATGAACATGCAGGACGTGACGTCCGTATCGCAGGCGCTTCGCTACTCGGCGGGCGTGTTTACCGAGTACCGCGGCTCATCGAACCGTAACGACGAGGTGTTCGTGCGCGGCTTTAGCTATGTGCCGAAATTCCTCGACGGCCTGAGCTTCGGCGCGACAGCCTCGTCCCAGACGGGTACGATTGACCCGTGGTTACTGGAGCGCGTGGAGCTGGTGCGTGGCCCGGCGTCGGTGCTGTTTGGTCAGGTCAACCCTGGCGGGTTAATCAGCATGACCAGCAAACGCCCGACCGCGGAATCCATCCATAACGTGCAGTTCCGTACCGGCAATAACGATCTGGCAGAAGGCGCGTTTGATTTCGGCGGCAAGCTGAGCGACGACGGCCGCGTGCTGTATCGCGTCAACGGTATCGCCCGTACCCAGCATAATCAGGTGGATGATTATAAAGAGACGCGGATGGCGATCGCGCCTGCTATCACCTGGTACCCGAACGACCAGACCCGCTTTACGCTGCTGACCAGCTACCAGAAGGATCCGGATGCGGGCTACCGCAACTTCCTGCCCGCCTACGGCACGGTCAAAAGCGTCGACGGGAAATACATCCCGCGCGACTTTAACGTCAGCGATCCGAATTACAACCAGTCCTGGCGCGAGCAGACGACGATCGGCTACGAGCTGGAACATCAGTTCGCCGACGACCTCACCTTCCGCCAGAACGCGCGTTACGCCAGCATCAAACAAAAATACCGTTACCTCGTTTACGCCAGCAGCGCGGCCAACAGCACGGTATTGACGCGACGCGCGCAGCATGAAGAGCGCACCACCAACGAATTTGGCCTGGATAACCAGCTTGAGTATCTGCTGGAGACCGGCAGCGTCAGCCACACCCTGCTCGGCGGGTTCGACTACAAGACCAGCAAAGATAAACAGCTGCTGGAACGCGGGAGCGGTTCACAGTATGACCTCGACTGGACGAACCCGGTGTACGGCGTGAACGTGGATGAAAGCACCTTCAAAACCGCCAGCGACGAGCAGCAAAATCTCGACCAGATGGGGCTGTATTTGCAGGATCAAATGAGCTGGAACAGCTGGGAATGGCTGGTCTCCGGGCGCTACGACTGGAGCGAAGTGCGAACTCACGACTTCACCGACGGCAGCTTAACCCAGCAGAACGACAGCAAGTTCACCTGGCGAACCGGCCTGCTGTACGCGTTCGATTCTGGCCTGTCGCCGTACGTCAGCTACAGCACCTCGTTTGAACCGAACCTGCAAACCAACCGCGCGCCGGGCGTTGCCCCCTTCAAGCCAACCACCGGGGAGCAGACCGAGATTGGCCTGAAGTATCAGCCGGTCGACAGTACGCTGATGACCCTCGCGCTGTACGATTTAACCCAGGACAACGTGGCGACCTACAACAGCGCCGAAGGCTGGTTCGAGAACGCGGGTAAAGTGCGTTCGAAAGGCGTTGAGGCGGAAATCCACTCCACGCTGATGGACAACATCAACCTGATTGGCTCGTACACCTACACCGATGCAAAAACCAAAAGCACCACGGTCGTGGGCACCGAGGGCAAAACCCCGGCGCGTATTCCGGCGCATATGGCATCGGCGTTTGCCAGCTATACCGTTCCGGGCGGCGCGCTGAAGAGCCTGACCGCTGGCGTGGGGATGCGCTACATCGGTACCAGCTACGGCGATGCGAAGAATACCTTCAAAGTGCCGTCGGTGGATCTGTATGACGCGATGCTGAGCTACGATCTGGGCGAGATAAACCGCAGCCTGAAAGGGGCGAGCGTGCAGTTCAACGTCAATAACGTGGCGGACACGAAATATGTTGCGTCGTGCGCAAGCGATACGGCGTGCTTCTACGGGATTGGCCGTACGGTGACGGCAACGGTGAATTATCGCTGGTAGTTATCTGTAGGCCCGGTAAGCGCAGCGCCACCGGGCAACTTACGGGCACTGTGCCCACAAAAAAGCCGGGTGGCGGCTATGCCTTACCCGGCCTACACGCGACATGTTAATGTGTCTGGCTATGGTTCTCTTTACGGTACGCACCCGGCGGCTGGTTGAAGGTGCGGGTAAATATGCGGGTAAACGTCTGCTGCGAGTCAAACCCGTAGCGCAGGCAGATATCGTACACGCGAGCGTTGGATTCACGCAGGTCGCGCGCCGCCAGCAGCAGCTTGCGCTCGCGAATATAGCGCCCGAGGCTCTCCCCTTTGTACTGCATAAACAGCCTCTGCAGGTGCCACTTCGAATATCCCGCATGGCGGGCGATCTCTTCGATACGTAACGGCTGGTGCAGATTGTCGTCGATCCATTCGACGATAGTGTCGATGACTTGAGCGGAAATGGTCATACCGCTGTCCCCCTCTGCTTCTCGCTTAAACATTATTCCCACCACTCGCGAAATGCCTGAGTGGTATCACTCACCCGCACGGGCTCACCCAGTTCCGGCGTCAGCAGCCGATAATTTTTGTCCTTGCTGGCGCGCGCCAGCTGGATCAGCGGATCGTTCCACGTGTGTTTCGCCAGCACGAAGCGCCCGTTGTGCCCCGGCACCACCGCTTTGGCGTTGAGATCCGCCGAGGCCTGCGCCGTTTCGTCCGGCAGCATGTGGATGTACTTCCAGTCCTGGTCGTACTGGCCGTTTTCCATAATGGCTAAATCCACCTCGCCAAACTGTTCGCCGATGGCCTTAAAGTGCGGGCCGTAGCCGGAATCCCCGCTGTAATAAACCTTCTGCTCTGGCGTGACGAACATAAAGCTGCCCCACAAGGTCTGGTCGCGCTTGATGCCGCGCCCGGAGAAGTGACGCGCCGGAAGAACATGCACCGTCAATTCATCGCTGACGCGCACCGACTGGTTCCAGTCGCGCTCGTCAATAATCTCAGGCTTCATGCCCCAGTAGCGCAGGTGGGATCCCACGCCCAGCGGCGTCACCACGCGCTTCACCTTTGGCAGTAGCGCCCTGATGGTGGCGTAGTCCAGATGATCGTAGTGATCGTGCGAGATAATCAGCAGGTCGATCTCCGGCATGCTTTCAGCGCGCCACGGATACTCACCGGCAAAGGCCTTATTGAGGAACGAGAATGGCGCGGCGTAGTTGCTGAGCACCGGGTCAATCAGAATGCGTTTACCCGCGAGCTGCAGGTACCACGAGGAGTGACCGAGCCACACCAGGGTGTCCTGCTCCAGCGGCAGGCCCGCAAGATCGGTTTTCACCAGCGGCAGCGGCTGCGCCGGGCGCGCATTTTCGGTTTTTTTGGTCAGAAATTCCCACGTCGCGACCAGCATGTTTTTGTCGCCGTTATAACCCGGCGTCGGCAGCGTATTGTGGAATTTCCCCTCGCGATACTGCGGGGAGGCTTCCACTTCGGAGAGCTGCTCACCCTGCGGTGGCTGGCCGAATCCGGCGTTCAGAACAAAAGGTAAACTCGCAGCTGAAGCAACAATCATGACAAACACCACGCAGATGAATAGAGGCTTTTTCATTTCCTGACCCGAATACGCGCCCCATCCGATGGTTTACGCGGGTTAAGCTTGATTATGAGTGAGTAAGCACTCATTATTAGATATGATGAATATATCGTCAAGACGTTTTCGATCTTTGACATTCCGCGTTGCAGCGGTATGAACCGCATGCTTCAATACGTTTTTTTACATTTGACAAAGGGGAGAATTGAGTGGCACGTCCGAAGAGTGAAGATAAAAAACAGGCCTTACTGGAAGCAGCAACCGCTGCGTTTGCGCAGTCGGGAATTGCCGCCTCAACGGCGCTCATTGCCCGTAATGCGGGCGTCGCCGAAGGCACCCTGTTTCGCTACTTTGCGACCAAAGACGATCTGCTGAATGCCCTTTACCTCCACCTGAAGCAGGATCTCTGCCAGGCGATGCTGTCTAATCTGGATCGCTCACTCACCAGCCCAAAAGAGCATACGCGTAACATCTGGAACAGCTATGTCGACTGGGGGATCAAAAACCCTCTCGCACACGCCGCCATTCGCCAGCTGGGCGTCAGTGAGAAGATCAACGCCGAGACGGAGCAGGCCGTGAAAGATATGTTCCCGGAGCTGCACGAGCTGTGCCGCCGTTCGGTGCGCCAGGTGTTTATGTCCGACGAATTTAAAACCTTTGGCGATGCGATTTTCTTATCGCTGGCCGAAACCACAATGGAATTTGCTACCCGCGATCCGTCCCGCGCCGTCGATTTTAAAGCGCTCGGTTTTGAGGCCATGTGGCGCGGGCTGGCTCAGGAGGATAGCGATGGACGGTAAGTCCTTGCAGGAGCACGCGAAACGCGTGGCGCTGGAGATGCCTTTCACCGAACACTGCTGGCCGTTCGGCCCCGAGTACGACGTGTTTAAAGTAGGTGGAAAGATTTTTATGCTGATGGCGGTTGTACGCGGACGCCCTCACGTCAGCCTGAAATCCGATCCGGAAAAATCGCTGTTGAATCAGCAGATTTATCGCGGCGTTGAACCTGGCTATCACCTGAATAAAAAGCACTGGATCTCACTCTACGGCACCGATGACATCACGCCTGAGGTGGTCGCTGATTTCATCAACGACTCGTGGAATCTGGTGGTCGATAAGCTGCCGAAAAAAGATCAGAAACGGATACGCCCGGCCTGATTGTTCGGCTAAGCCGAACAGATTAAGCGCTCGAATCGCCCTTATCTTTTCCCGCTTCGCGCGTTACTCTGCTTTCCTTTCGCGCCCGCGAGCGGGCGAATTTCATCACCAGGAGTTGTTATGGATATCATTTCTGTCGCCCTGAAACGCCACTCTACCAAGGCGTTCGACCCAGCCAAAAAACTGACCGCTGAAGAAGCGGAAAAAATCAAAACCCTGCTGCAGTACAGCCCGTCCAGCACCAACTCCCAGCCCTGGCATTTTATTGTTGCCAGCACCGAGGAAGGTAAAGCGCGCGTGGCGAAATCCGCTGCGGGCACCTATGTGTTCAACGAACGCAAAATGCTGGATGCTTCTCACGTAGTGGTGTTCTGCGCGAAAACCGCGATGGACGATGCCTGGCTTGAGCGCGTTGTCGATCAGGAAGAGGCCGATGGCCGTTTCAACACGCCGGAAGCCAAAGCCGCCAACAATAAAGGCCGCCACTACTTCGCCGACATGCACCGCGTGGATCTGAAAGATGACGACCAGTGGATGGCGAAACAGGTTTACCTGAACGTCGGCAACTTCCTGCTGGGCGTGGGCGCGTTGGGTCTGGACGCGGTGCCGATTGAAGGTTTCGACGCCGCTATTCTCGACGAAGAGTTTGGCCTGAAAGAGAAAGGCTTCACCAGCCTGGTGGTGGTGCCGGTTGGGCACCACAGCGTGGAAGATTTCAACGCCACGCTGCCGAAGTCCCGCCTGCCGCTGAGCACGATTGTGACTGAGTGCTAATCTCTACAGGCGCGCCCGTTACCGGCGTGCCTGTTTTCAATAGAGCGTAATCTGCGGGTGTTTAACCCCACACACCAGTGCATAACGCGTTAAGGTATCAAGACTCGCCCGGGTTATATTCGCTTCCATTCTTGATACGGTGGGTGCGCTGACGCCCATTCGCTCCGCCACCTGTGCGCGCGTCAGACCGGCCTGGTTTCGCCATTGCGCCAACATTTCGCGCAAACGCTCTTTTCGTTCTTCAGCATCAAAAGAGGCCTGTACCTCTGAATCGCTTAACAGCTCAGATCGGAGTTCATCCCAGTCAATAATCTTCTTGCTCATCCAACATCTCCTGTTGTCGCTTCAGTGCCAGACGAAGTTCAGCAGAGGGCGTTTTTTGCGTTTTCTTGATAAACACTCGCAGCAGAAAAATTGTCTTGTCCCGCTGATAAACGTAAATCCTCCGAGTATGGATCAGCCCGACGGTTCTGATTTCGAACAAACCATGCGGTAAGGGTTTGCTGTCAGGTTCCCGCAGTGCTGTCGGGTTAGCGCGTAATTTATCAAGCTGGCGAATCAGCTTCGCCTTCACCCCAGCGGGCAGTAAGAGGATCTCTTCTCTGACTGCCTTATGAACGATGAGTCTGAACACGGTTATTCATCCCTGATGATATTAGCATATAAGGCAATTTGCATTAAAGGCTAATTTAGCTTTTCGTGTCCCACCTTACCCGTTTTTAAAAAGCTGAACCGGATCCGCTTTGATTCCCTGAAAACACCTCGCAAAAAACTTATTTCCCCTGCTCCGCCAGCCACGCCATCGCCCTTTCCCCCGCCTCATCCACCGGTAAATAGACCAGCAGCCGCGAGCCGTTTCGCGGCGCGGAGTACCAGTACATCTGCTGCAGCGTGAAATCTCCCAGCTCGGGATGGGTAAACAGCTTGAGCTGGTTCTCCACGCCGCGCACGTCGTTGCGCTGGTGCCACAGGGTTTTAAACTCTTCGGACACCGCAAAGAAGCGCGCCAGCTTCGCTTCCCACAGCGGGTCGCCCCGGTGCTCGGCCATCGCCGCGCGGAAATAGGAGACAAATATCGGCAGCACGTCGTCGCGTCTGCCGAGCCGCGCGCGCCACGCCGGGTGGGTGAGGAACAGGTAAATACAGTTGCGGTCTTCCGGCGGGATTTCATTAAAATCGACGCCCATCAAGTGGCCGAAGCTGTCGTTCCACGCCACGATATCGAAATTGGGCTTCTGGATGCTGGCAGGTTTTGGCAGCAGGGTATCAAGCAGGCGGCGCGTGCCTTCGCTGATGCCCTCGCAGCAGACCGCCTGCGGGGCTTCACCCGGCGGCAAACCGGCTAAAACAAACAGGTGTCGGGCCTCGGTTGGGGTGCATTGCAAGGCTTTCGCCACGGCCGCCATCACCGCGCTCGACGGGTTGACGTCCCTGCCCTGCTCAAGCCAGGTGTACCAGGTCACGCCCACGTCTGCCAGCATCGCCACCTCTTCACGGCGCAGACCCGGCGTGCGGCGGCGACCGCTGCGCGGCAAGCCGAGACGCTGGGGATCGAGGCTTTCGCGTCGTGCGCGTAAAAAAGCACCCAGCTGTTTTCGGGTGTCATCCTGAAGTGAGATGACGGGTTCAGACATCAAGGCCATAAATCCCCCTGCATGGTAGTGCCAGTACCAGTATAAGTAAGAACTGGTACCCGTTTATCAGATGGTTGATGCTACGACCATCTGATGAATGACGCAATGGAGATCCCATGAATACGTCAGTTGTTTCACCGGGCCGCGCAGGCCTGATATTGCTGTTAACCGGCCAGATGCTGCCGCTGATTGATACCTCAATCACCAACGTCGCGCTGGACTCCATCACCCACTCACTGCACGCCACCGCTACAGAACTGGAGCTGATCGTCGCGCTCTACGGCGTGGCCTTCGCCGTCTGCCTGGCACTCGGCAGCAAGCTGGGGGATAACGTTGGCCGCCGTCGCCTGTTTATGTGGGGCGTGGCGAGCTTTGGCCTGGCCTCGCTGCTGTGCGGCATGGCGGGAAACATCGAACAGCTGCTGGCCGCGCGCATCGTTCAGGGCGCAGGCGCGGCGCTGATCATGCCGCAAATTCTTGCGACGCTGCACGTCACGCTAAAAGGCACCGCCCACGCGAAAGCGATTAGCCTGTTCGGCGGCATCGGCGGAATTGCGTTTATCGTCGGCCAAATGGGCGGCGGCTGGCTGGTATCGGCGGATATCGCCGGGCTGGGCTGGCGGAACGCCTTCTTCATCAACGTGCCGATTTGTCTGGTGGTGCTGGCACTGAGCCGCCGCTACGTGCCGGAAACCCGTCGCGATACCCCGTCACGCATTGACTGGACCGGCACCGTGCTGCTGGCGATGATCCTCTGCTGCCTCCTGTTCCCGATGGCGCTCGGCCCGCAGTGGCACTGGTCGTGGCCGCTGAAGGCCGCGCTGCTAGCCATTATTCCACTGGCATATTTAATGATGCTGAACGCACGTAAAAAAGAGCGTGAGGATGCGCACCCGCTGATCCCGCCGCGTCTGATGCAGCTCAGCAGCATCCGTTTTGGTGTGCTGATCGCGATGCTCTTTTTCAGCGTCTGGTCCGGGTTTATGTTTTGCATGGCACTGACCATGCAGACCGGCCTTGGCATGGCGCCGTGGCAGTCCGGGAACAGTTTTATCGCGCTGGGCGTGACCTACTTTATCTCCGCGTGGTTTGCCCCTCGGCTGATCGCCCGCTACAGCACCAGCACCATTCTGCTGACCGGTCTGGCGATCCAGATTACCGGTCTGCTGGCGCTGATTGTTACGTTCCGGGTGTGGGGAATGGATAACACCGCCCTGACGCTGGCACCTGCGACCGGGCTGGTCGGCTACGGGCAGGCGCTGATCGTGAACAGCTTCTACCGCATCGGGATGCGCGATATTCAGCCCGATGATGCGGGTGCCGCGAGCGCCATTCTCAGCACGCTGCAGCAGGCCGCGCTGGGGCTGGGTCCGGCCATTTTTGGCGCAATCTTGCTGCACGCGCTGCAAAACCATCACGGGGACTACACTCAGGCGGTTAACGTCTTCCTGACGGTGGAAACGGTGATGATGGTGGTGCTGGCGCTGGCGACGTTGCGCATGCGTCATCGCCTCTGTTTACCCGCGGTGAAGGTCTGTCAGGCCACCAAATAAGCCTGTGAATTTGCATAATAGATCCGCAGCCGCCATTATGGGGCTGCATCAATACAGGAGACGTTATGCAGGAATTAATTGCTCAGGTTGAAGAGTTAGGGATTGAAATTAATCACACCACCTCGTTAGTGATTATCTTTGGTATCATTTTTCTTACCGCCATCGTGGTTCATTTTATTCTGCACAAGCTGGTGCTCCGCGCTTTCGAAAAACGCGCGCAGGCCAGCAGCCATTTGTGGCTGCAGATCATTACCCAGAATAAGTTATTTCACCGTCTGGCCTTTACCCTACAGGGGATAATCGTCAACGTTCAGGCGGTACTGTGGCTGCAAAAAGGCAGCGAAGCGGCGGAAATGCTCACCACCTGCGCGAAGCTGTGGGTGATGGTGTATGCCCTGCTCTCCTTCTTCTCGCTGCTGGACGTGATTTTCAATCTGTCCCAGAAAATGGCCACCGCGTCGCAGCTGCCGCTGAAAGGGATTTTCCAGGGCATCAAGCTGGTGAGCGCTATCCTGGTGGGGATTTTGATTATCTCCCTGCTGATCGGCCAGTCCCCGGCGATTCTGATCAGCGGTCTGGGTGCCATGGCCGCCGTTCTGATGCTGGTGTTTAAAGACCCGATACTTGGGCTGGTGGCGGGCATTCAGCTCTCCGCCAACGACATGCTGAAGCTCGGCGACTGGCTGGAAATGCCGAAATACGGTGCCAACGGCACGGTGACGGACATCGGCCTGACCACCGTAAAAGTGCGCAATTTTGATAACACCATCACCACCATTCCGACGTGGGCGCTGGTCTCCGACGCCTTTATCAACTGGAGCGGCATGTCGGCCTCCGGCGGTCGACGCATTAAGCGCAGCCTGAATATCGATACCACCAGCATTCATTTTCTCGACGAGCAGGAACAGCAGAAGCTGATTCAGGCGAAGCTGCTGAAGCCTTATCTGGCCGCGCGCCACGAGGAAATTAACCTCTGGAACCAGCAGAACGGCGAGGGGGAATCGATATTAAATCTGCGCAAGATGACCAATATCGGCACCTTCCGCGCCTACCTGAATGAATATCTGCGCAACCACCCGCGCATTCGCAAAGATATGACGCTAATGGTGCGCCAGCTCGCGCCGGATGCCAACGGCCTGCCGATTGAAATATACGCCTTCACCAACACGGTGATCTGGGCAGAATATGAGGAAATTCAGGCCGACATCTTCGACCATATTTTTGCGGTGGTGGATGAATTTGGTCTGCGTATTCACCAGTCGCCAACCGGGAACGATATTCGCTCCCTGGCGGGCGTTATCGCAAAATAATCAGGTACTGGCGCGGGAAATAAAGCGCCAGTCCATCATCACCCTTTCCGTGGGCGCATCCGGGTTGTCGACTTTGTTCAGTAACAGATCGACCGCCTTGCGCCCGATATCCCGCGACGGCTGCTCGATGGTGGTGAGCGAGATCATGTCCGCCAGCTCTGTGCCGTCAAACCCCACGACCGCGATATCCTCCGGTACCCGCAGCCCCGCCTGCTGAATCGCGCGCAGTGCGCCTGCGGCCAGGGTGTCCGATACCGCAAACACCGCGTCCGGCGGGTTCTCTTTCAGCAGATTTTCCATCGCCGCCATCCCGGCGCGCGAGCTGAGATCGCTGGCGTATTCCACCGCCTGATAGTCCAGATCCTTCAGGTGGATCACGCTCTTGTAGCCGCGCTCGCGCAGGCGGGCATATTTATAGCTGAGGTCGTGATTGATCATCGCGATACGCGTACGGCCGCTCTCGGCCAGCTGGCTGACGGCATGCTGAGAGGCATCGACGTCGTTAATCCCCACGCAGGAGACCGCACCCGCATCGGCGTATTCGGCGCACTGCACCCACGGCGCGGCACCAATCAGCGCGGCCAGTTCCGGCAGCTTCGAGAAGGCGTCCATGGTGATAATGCCGTCGACAATTTTTCCCGACAGCAGGCTTAAGCCCGAGCGGGAACGTTCGATATCCGAACCGGAGTTGCACAGCAGAATGCGGTAGCCGTTTTTCTCCGCCTCTTCTTCAATGCCCTTCACCACCTCGGCGCAGAACGGGTTGGCGATGTTGGAGACCATCACCAGGATCATATAGCTGCGGGCGGTGCGCAGCTGGCGCGCCAGCAGGTTCGGCTGGTAGTTGCTCTCCTGGATCGCCTGCAGAACGCGCTCGCGGTTTTTCGCCTTCACGGTGTCGCTGTTGTTGAGCACGCGGGAGACCGTCGCCACGGAGACCCCGGCGAGCTGAGCGATTTTCTGAATTGACATAGCGACGACACATCCTGCGGTTAGCGTTTTATGCAGGCTACCATAAAACGGTTGCCCGGCGAACCGGGCAACACGTCAATACGCCACGCGCACCCAGCGCTGCTGCTGGTGGCTTTTCACTATCGCATCAATGATATACATCACGTTTGCGCCGTCGTAGAAGGTTGCAAACGGCGGGTTTTCCGGCATTGCGCCCGCCTGCACGGTGCGGTAGAACTGCGCCATCATGTTTTTGAAGGCGTCCGGCCAGCCTTCGATATGCCCGCCGGGGAAGTGGGCGCTGTCGGCCACGTCAGGGTTCATCAGGCCCGGATCGTCGGTGAGCGTCTGGTTGGCCTGCGCGCGATGGCCGACCCACAGCCGCTGCGGGATCTCCTGATCCCACGCCACCGACCGCTCGCTGCCGTTGATCTCAAACGTCAGGCGATTTTTGCGCCCCGCGCTCACCTGCGAGACGCTAAAGCTGCCCTTGCTGCCGTCGTCGAAGCGGAACAGCACCGAACCGAAGTCTTCGGTGGTGACCGGCTTGTCTTCATACTGCGCGTGCACATCGTGGGTAAAGGTCTGATTGCCCGACACGCTGGCTTTGCGCGTCGGCCAGACGATGGCGAGATCGGCCATCACCTCGGTTATGCGTCGCCCGGTGACAAACTGCACCGTGTCGCACCAGTGGGAGCCGATGTCCGCCACCGCGCGCGATGCACCGCCGAGCGCGGCATCCACCCGCCAGTTGTAGTCGGTTTCCAGCAGCATCCAGTCCTGGAGATAGCTGCCGTGCGAGGCGAACAGCCGTCCGATATCGCCCGCGCGCATCATGCTCGCCGCCTGGCGCACCATTGCAAACTGGCGATAGACAAAGCTCACGCCGTGCACCACGCTCGCCTGCTCCGCCAGCGCCAGCAGCTCGCGCGCCTCGTCAGGGGTCATACACAGCGGCTTTTCGGAAAACACGTGCTTGCCCGCCCGCAGGATCTGGCGGTTAATCTCCGCGTGCAGGTGGTTCGGCGTGCAATTGTGCACCACGTGCAGATCGGGGTGCGCGAGCAGTTCCTCAACGCTGCCGTAGGTATGCGGCACATTTAAGGCTCGCGCCTTTTCCTGCGCCTGCGCAGGCGTGCCGTCGCACAGGGCAACCACCTGCACAAAACCGAGGCGCCTGAGCGCCTCGATATGCGCCGGGCCGATAAACCCGCTGCCGATAATCCCGACGTTAATCATGCTTGCCTCCTGCCGCGAAGTCGTCAAACGCGCGCCCGGAGACCGGGATGATATGGCGGCGGATAAACTCGCTGCCTTCCCTCGCGCCGGTTTCGCCGTCCTTCAGACAGCACTCCCACTCAAGCACCGCCCAGCCGTCATAGTCGTACTGGGTCAGCTTGCTGAAAATGCCCTTAAAGTCGATCTGCCCGTCACCGAGCGAGCGGAAGCGTCCGGCGCGGTTGATCCACGGCTGGTAGCCGCCGTAAACGCCGCTGCGCCCGCTGGGGCGGAACTCGGCATCCTTCACGTGAAACGCCTTGATGCGCGAGTGGTAGATGTCGATAAAGGTCAGGTAGTCCATCTGCTGCAGCAGCATGTGGCTTGGGTCAAAAAGGATGTTACAGCGAGGATGGTTATCTACCCGCGCCAGAAAACGCTCGAAGGTCACGCCGTCGTGCAGATCTTCCCCCGGATGCAGCTCAAAGCAAACGTCCACGCCCTGCTCGTCGAACGCATCCAGAATCGGCCGCCAGCGGGCTGCCAGCTCCCCGAATGCATCCTGAAAACGCTGCTCGTTATGCGGCGGCCACGGGTAGAAAAACGGCCATGCCAGCGAGCCTGAGAAGGTCGCGTGCGCTTTCAGGCCTAACCTGGCCGAGGCAACCGCCGCCTGCCTCAGCTTCTCCGTCGCCCACGCCCGTCGCGCCGCATCGTTGCCGCGCACGGCGGCGGGCGCGAAGTGGTCAAACGCGTCGCTGTAGACCGGGTTTACCGCCACAAGCTGCCCCTCCAGATGGGTCGACAGCTCGCTGATGACCAGCCCGTACGCTGCCAGCTTGCCGGTAATGTCATCGCAGTAGGTCTGGCTCTCGGCCGCTTTTTCGACATCAAAAATGTGCGGATGATTGCAGGGGATCTGCACCGCTTTATAACCCTTCCCGGCTGCCCACCCGGCCAGCCCGTCGAGCGAGTTGAACGGCGCTTCCCCGCCAATAAACTGCGACAGAAAAATGCCGGGTCCTTTCATCGTCCTCATACCACCTCCTGAACGTTACGCCTTGTCATCGTCATACTTGAACGTGAGAAGGAAAATCAGCGCGATCGCCGCGGCTGCCACCGCCGGGATCCACCAGAATGTCACCCACGCCTGCGGCACGGTTTGCCCCGCCACCAGACGGTTATATAGCGCGCCGGAAATCTGTGAGCCGAGCAGCATGCCGATGCCGTAGGTGAACATCACGATCATGCTCTGCGCCTGACCTTTGACCTTTTCACCCGCCACGCGGTCGGTATAGATAAAGCCCACCACAAAGAAGAAGTCATAGCACACGCCGTGCAGCAGGATGCCGATATAGAGCAGGAAGCGCCCCTCCTCGCTCACGCCCAGCGCGAACATGGCGTAACGCACAAACCACGCCAGCATGCCAATCAGCAGCATGACTTTCACGCCCAGGCGGCGGAACAGCAGCGGGATCACCAGCATGAAGAAGATTTCCGACATCTGCCCGAAGGACATGGCGGTGCTGACGTCGGCAATCCCGGCATCCGCCAGGTATGAGGCGGTATAGGCGTAGTAGGTGCCCAACGGGACGGAGATCAGCATCGCGCAGACGGAGAAGACGAAGAAGTGGCGGGTTTTGAGCAGCGCAAAGGCATCCGCACAGAAGAGATCGCGCACCTTAACCGGCAGGCCTTTCGCCGGGGCTGGCGTGTGCGGCAGCGTCAGGCTGTAAAGCGCCAGCAGCACGGAACTGGCCGCCGCCACCTGGAAGATGGTCACGCTGGACGCCACGCCGGTCACGCCGATGAAAATGCCCGCGACAATCCAGCCGATGGTGCCGAACACGCGCACCACCGGGAAGGTTTTATCCACGTTCGCCAGGCTGTGGAACGCGATGTTGTTGGTCAACGCCAGCGTCGGCATGTAGCAGAGCGTGTAGCCAAACAGCAGGCCGATCAGCAGTGCGCCGTTCTCGGCAATCAGCGCCCCCGGCACGAACCAGAGGATGGCCGCGCCCGCCAGATGCATCACCGCCATCACCTTCTGCGAGGCGAAGAAGCGGTCCACCAGCATCCCGAGCACGAACGGCGAGAGAATAGACGCAATTGGCCCGGCGGAGAAGGCATCGCCAATCAGCAGCGACATGTTGTGCTGGGTCATCACCAGGCCGAGCGTGACCGACCAGCTACCCCAGATAAAAAACTGCAGAAACATCATCAGCGACAGTCGCGGCACCAGCAGCCGGTGCTGCGCTATCGCCTTTCCACTACTTTCAGTTGTTGACACCATGATGAGCCTCACCCAGGAAAAGTAATCGATTACAAAACAGTTCAAATAAAAAGTAATCGATTACAAAATAAAAATCCTGTGGATCGAAACGGAATTGGGAGGGAGGTCACGATAAAGGTTGGGTTGGAGGTTATTTGGGATTTTGTAGGCCCGGTAAGCGCAGCGCCACCGGGCGTGGAGGCAGGCAGTGTGGTGCGGTCTGGTGCCCTCACCCCGGCCCTCTCCCACAGGGAGAGGGAGAAAACCGCGCTACTTTTTGCGCGAGAGCTTAAATGCAATAAACAGGAACACCACCCACACCGGCAGCACCATCGCTGACAGGCGCATCTCATCCATGGTGCACATCAGCACCAGAATCAGCCCCAGGAACGCGATGCAGATGTAGTTCCCCGCCGGGTAGAGCAGCGCTTTAAACTGCGTCTCGCGTCCCTTGCGGCGCATCGCCGCGCGGAAGCGCAGGTGCGCCAGGCAGATCATGATCCAGTTCAGCAGCAGCGTCGCGACAACCAGCGCCATCAGAAGGCCAAAGGCCTGTTTCGGCAACAGGTAGTTGATCAGCACCACCAGAGAGGTAATCGCGCCGGAAAGGAACAGCGAGTTGACCGGCACGCCGCGACGGCTGACGCGGGTGAGGAACTTCGGCGCGTTGCCCTGCACCGAGAGGCCAAACAGCATGCGGCTGTTGGAGTAAACCCCGCTGTTATAGACCGACAGCGACGCCACGAGAATGACGAAGTTCAGCGCCGAGGCTACCACGTTGCTGTTCAGATCGTGGAAAATCATCACGAACGGACTGCTGTCGGACTTCACTTCCACCCACGGATAGAGCGCCAGCAACACTACCAGCGAACCGATATAGAACAGGAGAATACGGTACACCACCTGGTTGACCGCTTTCGGAATGCTTTTTTGCGGGTCGCGCGCTTCAGCCGCGGTAATGCCAATCAGCTCCAGCCCGCCGAAGGAGAACATGATCACCGCCAGTGAGAGGATCAGCCCTTTCCAGCCGGTTGCCAGGAAGCCGCCGTGCTGCCACAGGTTGTCGATTGTGGCCCGCTCGCCGCCGTGACCGGAGAACAGCAGCCACAGGCCAAAGCCGATCATGCCGATAATCGCCAGCACCTTGATCAGCGCAAACCAGAACTCGGTTTCGCCATACAGGCGCACGTTTACGAGGTTAACGGCGTTGATAATGATGAAGAAGGCTGCTGCCCAGATCCACGTCGGCACGTCCGGCAGCCAGTACTGCATGTAGATGCCCGCGGCGGTCAGCTCTGCCATCCCGACCAGCACGAACATGACCCAGTAGTTCCAGCCGGACAGGAAGCCTGCGAACGGCCCCCAGTATTTATAAGCAAAGTGCGCGAAGGAGCCTGAAACCGGCTCTTCAACGACCATCTCGCCAAGCTGGCGCATGATCAGGAAGGCGATAATCCCGGCGATAGCGTAACCCAGCAGAACCGCCGGGCCCGCCATCTGAATGGCGGGGCCGATGCCGAGAAACAGCCCGGTACCGATTGCGCCGCCAAGGGCAATTAACTGAATATGTCGATTTTGCAAACCACGTTGCAGCGTCGGATTCTGATCCGACGAAGCTTCAGCGCTACCATGGCCTGAAGCGGATGACGCGTCTTTCACGCCCTACCCCTGTCTCTTTTTTAGAAGGGGCACGTTTTAACACTTCATGCTGGAGGTAGCAAGTTTAACGCCGGGCCACTGCATGCACCCGGCAGATAAAGGTCACGACCCGATGATCCCACCGTCCGCTTTGACGATCACCACCGTTGACGATCGCGGACGCCCGTTCGGGCTGGCGTCTGGCCAGTTGGAGACGGCGCGCGGATTGGCCGGATCGGTAATATCATCCCCACCCTCCCCTGGATGCTGAATGTTAATGAACAGCGTTCGGTTGTCCGGCGTAAACGCAATGCCGGTGATTTCACACCCGCGCGGTCCGGTAAGGAAACGGCGGTATTCGTTAGTGCCCGGAATGGTAGCGACCATCTGGTTATTGCCCATCCCCTCGTACGCTTTCTTATTGATGGTGCTGGAAGAGACGTCTGTTTGGATCCACAGGACGCCCTGATGATCGAACAACAGGCCATCCGGGCTGCCGAATTCCGCGCCCTGCATGGAGCCTTTGGCCTTTGGATCGTCGCCGTCGGTGCGCCCGGCCATGACCAGAATATCCCATTTAAAGCGTGCGGCGGCAGGATCGGCCCCGTCTTCGTGCCAGTGCATAATATGACCAAACACGTTGTTGGCGCGCGGGTTGGCGGCATCGACTGGCGCCTTGCCCTCCTTGCCGCGATCGCTGTTATTGGTAAGCGTACAGTAGACGCTGCCGCTGGCGTGCGGATCGACGGCTATCCACTCGGGGCGATCCATTTTCGTCGCCCCCACCACATCAGCCGCCAGGCGGGTTTTAATCAGCAGGTCGCCCTGGCTTTCAAATCCGTTGCTTTTATCCAGGCCGTTTTGCCCGAAGATCAGCGGCAGCCAGTCGCCGCTCCCCTCCTCGTTGAACCTGGCGACGTACAGCGTGCCGGACGTCAGCAGCTGCATATTGGCTTCACGGTTCGCAGGATCGTATTTGTTGTCCGAGACAAATTTGTAGATGTACTCAAACTTCTGATCGTCACCCATATACACCACCACGCGCTTATCGGCAGCGAGCGTGACGGCCGCCCCCTCATGCTTGAAGCGGCCAAGCGCGGTGTGTTTGCGTGGCGTGGAGGTCGGGTCGTAGGGATCAATCTCCACGACCCAGCCAAAACGGTTAGGTTCGTTCGGGGTTTTATCGACGCTGAACCGGTCATCCACTTCGTTCCAGCGGTAGGACTCGTCGCTGTCGCTGATGCCGTAGCGTTTTTCCAGCGGGTTAAGATCGGCTTTTTTGACAAAAATATCCGACCAGTTCTCCTCGCAGGTGAGATAGGTGCCCCACGGCGTATGGCCGTTAGCGCAGTTTTGCATGGTGCCCAGCACGCGTTCCCCCTGCGGGTCGGCGGCGGTTTTCACTAAGGGCTGATGCCGCGCCGGGCCAGTAAGCTGCATCGGCGTATTGACGGTTATACGGCGGGCGAGAGAGGACGGGCGAACCACCTGCCACTCACTGCCCGTTTTTTTCACTTCCACCACCGACACGCCCATCGCGTTCTGCCCCTTGCGGACTTTGTCGAGGTTCCAGTTCGCGGTGCCGTCCGTAAACAGCATTCCGTTGTCGATGTATTCATGGTTCAGCGCCAGCAGCCCATGCTCCGGGTTTTGCGCTCCCTGAGGCAGGCTAAACCACGCCATCCCGTCGTGGTGCATGCCCGCCTGCACCGCCTGCTCGTCCGTGGTGTTGCTGGCGTCCGGCTTAAAGGCTGGCATGTTGTTTTTAATTCCCGTCGGGTCACCCCAGCGATAAAACGGGCGAGCAATATAGCCTTCCGGCACCCTTACCGTATCTTCCGTGGAAACGGGGATGCTGCTAAACCCAAGCGACACCGCTTTCGCCAGCGTGGAAGGCTTCGATACCGCGGCAATAGCGCTTTCAGGTTTGATCAGAAAGGGGAATGAAACGGCAGCCCCCGCAACGGCGCCCACCTGCAAAAAACGGCGGCGGGAAAGGAACACCTCGGCAACCTCGGAGAAAACCGGGTTGGCGCTGCGGTTAGCGATATCGTCGCGATGTTCTTTTTTGAAAACGGATTTGAGGGGTCTGCCCATAGCGGCTTCCTGTCATTGGCAATTGGTAAGAATGTGGCGACCAGTGTAAGAAGCTTTTGTTACAATTTTATAACACGATAACGGAAGGATGGGGCATCCCTGCCCCGGATAACGAGGTGGAACGCTTAGAACTCGTAGCCAACCGAGACCTTAAAGGTCCGCGGTTCGCCCTGAGTGATGTAGGTGCCGGAATCGTCTACGCTGGCCCAGTAGTTCTCGTTGGTCACGTTGTCGATGCCTGCGCGCACGGTCATCTGGTTTGCATTGTGGTTCACCGCGAAGCGATAGCGCATGCCCAGATCCAGCGTGGTGTAGCTGTCCAGCTTTTTGGTGTTTGCCAGGTCAGCGTACTGCGTGCCGGAGTGGTTCACGCGAGCGGTCGCTGTCAAACCGTCAACGGGCTTGATGTCGTATTCCGCGCCCAGCACGGCGTAGAAATTCGGAATACCGATCGCATCGTTACCCTGATTGACGCCGTTTTTGGTTTTGGTCAGCTCGGCCTGCAGCCAGGTGGCGCTGGCGTTCAGACGCATACCCAGCATCGGCTCGCCGAAGACGTTCAGCTCAACGCCACGGTTACGCTGCTCGGCATCCAGGCCGTAGTGGCCGCTGTCGTCGAGGATTGCCGACGGCATTTTGATTTCGAACAGCGCAAGCGATCCGCCCAAGCGGCCGAAGTCCGCCTTCACGCCCACTTCGTTCTGCTTAGAGTGAACGATACCGGTGCTCTGGCCGTAGTTGGTGGCGGTGTTAGGTGCAGTTTTGCCCGGCTGCAGCGCTTCGGCGTGGTTGGCGTAGAGGGAAATTTCCTCCCACGGCTTGTAGACCACGCCGTAGGTGGGCATCCAGCGGCTGCCGTCGAAACCGTCCGCCGCGTTTTCCGCACCGGTGATTTTGTTGTAGCCGCGGATGACCACCTTCTGATGGCGCGCCCCGGCGGTGAACAGCAGCTTGTCGTCCAGTACGCCCAGCGTATCGCTCAGCAGCCAGCCCTGGGTACGGGTGCGCCCGCTGGTCAGCGGATCGCTGTATTTCCCGCCAGAGCCGTTGAAGTTGGTGCTGTCCGGCATATCAACGCCGGTGTTGTGATAGATGTTAGTGGTCGGGTTATCCGCCGCCGCCGACATTTTCCACGCGATTTTTTCGTTTTTGGTCATCGCTGAATACCCGACGTTGACCTTGTGCGAGACAAAACCGGTGTCAAAGTTACCGCGAATGCCCGCCATCCCGCTGACGGAGTCGCTGATGCGGTTGGTGTCGAGGCGGCTGACCG
The DNA here is from genome assembly GCF_013337145.1 of Enterobacter sp. JMULE2. Lineage (NCBI taxonomy): Bacteria > Pseudomonadati > Pseudomonadota > Gammaproteobacteria > Enterobacterales > Enterobacteriaceae > Enterobacter > Enterobacter sp. JMULE2. Next base: position 70,168 of record NZ_SGWD01000014.1, on the reverse strand, counting down.
TGGCCTTGCCGCTCTTGTCCAGCAGCTTCGGCGCGCTGTAGATCCCTTCCTCGTGCGCGTGCTGCGCGCCCAGACCGGTATAGGCGGTCCAGCCATCGGTGATGTCGTACTCGCTGCGCCACATCCCGAATTCGTTTTCGATATTGCTGTAGGCCCACTTTTGCGAGAAATTGCGGTCATTTTTCGGCGGCTCAGGGACGAAATCCACCCCTGAAATATTGACGCTGGTAGGGCTGCCGTGGAAGGTTTTCTTCTGATAGCCCATGTCCAGCGAGGTGCGGAAGCGGTCGCCTTTGTAGTCCAGGCCGGTGGAAAGCAGCGTGGTGCGGCGGCGGTCATTCGGCACGCCGGTTTCCCCTTCGCGATGAACGAGGTTCACGCGTGCGCCAAACTGGTCGTTATCACCAAAGCGACGGCCCGCGTCCAGCGTGGTGCCAATCTGGGAATCCGAGGTGTAGTCGACGCCCACTTTTGCCTGCGGCGTCTCGCCCGCATGTTTCGGCTCAAGGTTGATCATCCCGCCCACGCCGGAGCTTGCCGCACCGTTCATCAGCGAGTTGGCCCCTTTGAAGATCTCAATGCGGTCGACCATCTGGGCATCCACCACCTGACGCGGAAGCACACCTGACAGGCCGCCAAAGGTCATGTCATCGCCGTCGAACTTCAGGCCACGAATACGGAACGTTTCGGCGCTGTTGCCGTAGCCCTGAACATATTGCACGCCCGCGTCGTTGGCGACGACATCGGCAATGGTCTTAGCCTGCTGATCTTCCACCAGCTTCGAGGTGTAGCTGATGATGTTGAACGGCACGTCCATGGCGTTCTGCTGACCGAGCATCCCCATGCGTCCGCCATTTGCCACCTGCCCGTCGAGGAAGGCAGGCACCAGCTGGTCACCGCCGGGGGTGAAATCACTCTCCGCCGCAGCCTGGACGATGAGGGTGTCCTCTTTTTTCTCATCCGCCGCCAGAGCGGAATGGGTCACTGCGCCAATGGCAAGCGCCAGCAGCGTTTTATGCATTGTGGTGTTGTTCATAATTAACTCGTTTAAATGTGCGCGCAAAAATGACCCGTGGTCGGGCCTTAGAATGGTGTAAATGCAATGCAAATGAGAACTATACGCATTATCCATGCGTTATCAAGTGTAACCGCGCATTTCTGGTCGCGAAAAGAGGTTAATCAGAATGGAGGGATGATGACGAGGAGCAGGACGAGAACAGCCACCCCGCATTGGGGGTGGCTGCAATAACATTATTTTTTCTTGTAGATATCGGCGGTGCCGTGAATTTTGTTGTTGGTATTACCGGACGTCAGTACCAGCACATCAGCGCCTTGTTTGTCTGCTTTCTCAATCAGCTCTTTCTTCGCATCATCAATCGATACTTCATTTGAAGTATTAACAGTACCGATTTTTTCATACTGTGATTCTACTTTCTCAAATTCATTTTTCGTCAGCAGTTCTGCAGCAAAGGCATTAGTGGTAAACAGAAACGCGGTTCCCAACAAAATAGCAGTCGTTTTTTTCATAACCTTTTTTCCTTGAGATTAATCAGCAACTACGAAAAACCTCACACACGATGATGAGGTGTATTGAGCATGGTAGAGAATCTCAGGAAATTCCACACGTACAGGAAAATTCTTCTATAACAACCCATTGCATGAAATAACTAACGAATATTAAGAATATTCAAAAACGCGTGCGACGCCCGCAATATCAATGCGCACCGCCGTGCCGGGGTTCCACCCAGCCTGACTGACCGTTTTCAGAACAACAGGCTCCTGTCGCCCGGCTAAGGCAAGGGTGAGCGTGGACAAATGGCCCGTGAAATCGACCTCAATAATCGAGACCGGGCTTTCATGTGGGGCACATGCCGTTACGCGCAGCTGTTCCGGGCGCATCATCACTCTGCCCTCTCCTGTCGCACGGGCATTGTCCGTGGGCACTTCACCCAGCGCGCACATCGCGTACCCGCTGGAGAGCTGGGCAGGCAGGATCACCGCATCGCCAAGAAACAGCGCGGTCTCTTCATCAACGGGCCGGGAGTAGACCTCGTAAGGCGTACCCACCTGGCTGAAGCGCCCGCCGCGCATCACTGCTACCTGGGTGGCAAAGGACAAGGCTTCGTTTTGGTCGTGCGTCACCAGAATGGAGGCCACACCTGCTTCCGCCAGCAGGTCGGCGGTCGCTTTGCGCGTCATGGCGCGCAGCCCGGTATCCAGCGCAGAAAAGGGTTCGTCGAGCAGCATGACTGACGGACGCTGGGCCAGCGCGCGGGCCAGCGCAACGCGCTGCTGCTGTCCACCGGAAATCTCATGCGGCCAGTGCGTTGCCAGCTGCCTGTCCAGAGAGACTTTCTCCATCAGCGCGTCCACCCGCTGACGTTTTTCATCCCGCGTGCCGTCCAGCCCCCAGGCGATGTTGTCAGCCACATTAAGGTGCGGGAACAGCGCCCCTTCCTGCGGGACAAAACCGATCCCACGCAGATGGGCGGGCACAAAATTGTGTTCATCAAACAGCGTGCGTCCCTGCATGACAATGCGCCCGCTGTCCGGCATTTCGAATCCGGCAAGAATACGCAGCAGCGTGGTTTTTCCCGACCCTGACGGCCCGACAATCGCCGTTCGGCTCCCCGGTGCAACGCTCAGATTCACATTATCAAGCACCCGCGCATCGGAAAACGATTTCGAAATGGACGTTAATTCAAGCATGTCATAGCCCTGCAATTTTTTTAGACTGCATATAAAGAATGGCGGTTAGCGGCAGTGAGATAAGGATCATCAGCATGGCGTAAGGGGCCGCAGCCACATAATCGATCTCGCTGGTGAGAGCCCAGAAGCCGGTGGAGAGCGTACGCGTTCCCAGTGGCGACAGCAGCAGCGTTGCGGTCAGTTCATTGCTGACGCCGAGGAAAACCAGCGCCGCGCCCGCCGCCGCGCCCGGTGCGGCCAGCCGCAGGGTGACGCGCCATAATGCTTCAGCGGGCGTGCTGCCAAGGCTGCGCGCCACGTTTTCCAGCTCAACCGGCGCCTGCGCAATGCCGGCCCGGAGGTTAATCAGCGCGCGGGGCATAAACAGCAGCAGGTAGGCGAGGAACAGCGTCACTTCCGTCTGATAAATCGGACGGGCATAGTGGATAGTCACCGTGACCAACGCCAGCGCGGTCACAATACCCGGCAGCGAGCTGGTGATATAAATGCACCCTTCCAGCATACGGAAAATACGGTGTGGATAACGGATCCCGAGCCACGCGATGGGGATCACGCACGCCGTCGTCAGCAGCGCTCCGCCCACGCCGAGCATCAGCGTCTGGCGCAGCGAGTGCCAGAGATCGGCGCTCATCCAGTTTTCCACGCCGCCCAGCCAGATCCAGCGACACAACACGATTAAGGGTACGCCCAGCGCCAGCAGCACCAGCGTCAGAAAAAGCAGCTGTCCCAGCCACGCCATAGCAGGCTCAAGCGGCCAGCGCTTCTGCTCGCGCGCGGCGCCTGCGCCAATCCGCGCATAGCGTGTTTTTCCGCGCGTGACGCCTTCAAGCATCAGGATAGCCAGACAGCATAAGGCCAGTACGCCCGCCAGCATGTTCGCGGCCGAGCCGCTGAACGTAGACTGGAACTGGTCATAAATGGCCGTGGTGAAGGTGTCGAAGCGGATCATGACGTACAGGCCATACTCCGCCAGCAGGTGCAGCGCCACCAGCAGCGCGCCGCCGCAGATCGCCAGTTTAAGCTGAGGCAGCACCACGCGGGAAAAGACCCGCCAGGGAGGCGATCCGAGCGAAGCGGCGACATCTTCAAGCGTGGGATCGAGACGGCGCAGCACCGCCGCAACCGGCATGTAGATAAACGGATAGTAGGCCAGAACGGAGAGGAACACCCCCGCAGAAAGGCCGTGCATGCCCGGTACCACGCTTACCCAGGCATAGCTTTGCACAAACGCGGGGATCGCCAGCGGGGCCACCGCCAGCGCCGACCATACGCCTCGTCCCGCAAGCATTGTGCGCTCCGTCAGCCAGGCTATCGCCACGCCCAACACAATGCATAGCGGAACCGCTAACGCCATCAGCCACAGCGTGTTGCTGAGCAGCTCAGCCACCCGCGGGCGGAACACCAGCGTCTTAATCGTTTCCCAGCCGGTCTCAATGCCGATGGCAATGATAAAGCCCAAAGGCAGAAGCGCCAGTAATGAAAACAAGACAGCTAACGCAACCATCGGCAGCGCGGGACGCCTGCGAACAGGCTTCCGCACGCGGTTTTTACCGATGTCGAGACTCAAACCAGACATAAGACATTCACTTTGCGTTCAGGATCACAGCAGGCCAGCTTGCGTCATCAGCTCGATAACTTTCTTACTGTTGAGCGTGGAAGGTTCCACTTTTGGCGCATCCAGATCCTTCAGCGGAACCAGTTTCGGGTTGGACGCGGCATTCACGCCAACGGCATATTCAAAGGCGTTGTTGGTACGCAGGCTTTCCTGACCTTCTTTGCCGGTGATGTATTTGATGAAGGCCTGCGCCTGCGCTTTATGCTTGCTGGATGCCAGCACGCCACCGCCAGAGAGGCTGACAAATGCGCCCGGATCCTGGTGTTTGAAATAGTAGAGCTGGGTATTTTTGCTGTTTTCACCCGTTTTGGACTGATCGACAAAACGGTAGTAGTGATAGATCACGCCGCCATCAATCTGGCCCGCGTTGACCGCTTTCATCACGGTACTGTTACCTTTGTAAGCAACGAAATTGGTTTTCATCGCCTTGAGCCAGTCCAGCGTGGCCTGCTCGCCCTTCAGCGCCAGCATTGCGCTAACGATCGCCTGGAAATCCGCGCCTGACGGAGACGCGGCCCAGCGCCCTTTCCACTCAGGTTTCGCCAGATCCATCAGCGATGCTGGCAGCTGTGTCTCATTTAATTTTTGCGGGTTATAGACAAACACGGTGCTACGCGCGGCGATGCCTATCCAGCGACCGTGCGCTGGACGAAATTCCGCTGGTACCTGCTTTAACGTATCGGCATCTAAAGGCGCAAATAATTTAGCGTTATCAACCAATACCATGGACGGCGAGTTTTCCGTCAGAAATACGTCCGCAGGCGATGCGCTGCCTTCCTGAACCAGCTGGTTGCCCAGCTCGCTGTCACCGCCGTTTCGCAGAGTAACTTTAATTCCCGTTTCTTTCGTAAAGCCATCAACCCATGACTGCACCAGGTTTTCATGCTGTGCGTTATACACAACGATACCCTGATTATTATCAGCAGCAACTGATTGTGTAGAAAGGAAAAGTGATGAAGACAACAAGGCAAGCGAGAAGCATGACAGCAGGCGAGAATTCATGAACATATCCTTAATAGACCGACGAGATTCACCCCTGAAGGGGTTGTGCGACAGGATTAAAGCATACAAAAACGCTAATGATAATTAGTATCAATCCAGTTTAGTCGTAAAAGTGGAAAATATCTTCACGCCGGGGTTTAAGGTGATAAAAATCTAATTTAGAAAGCGAGCTGGATATAAGATTAAGAAAACCTTAAGACGGAAAATAACAGGTTTTAATTAGCTTTCTATTTATTATTCCGTTAATTAAAGGAACGCATCAGGGATAAGAAACAATAGGTACAGGGCTCAGGAAAGAGCAGAGGGTTGAGCGTGAAAACAGACGAAAATGAACATGCTGGAAAGACAGTAATGCGGAATGGTACGCCCTGTAGGATTCGAACCTACGACCTACGGCTTAGAAGAACGTAGAGTACTATTTAACACACTGTAATGTCATTAGTTTTTCCGCGCTCGCACGTGGTTTGTGTCATTACGTGTCGTTATATGCTTCTGCGTTTCGTTATGATTCATCTATGCATGACACATCCGTGACACAGAGAGTGCACAGCCATGCCGCCTGGTATAGCTATGCCCTTTCCCCATCACATCACCGGGCAGTCGTCGAACTCGCCTGAGCGAGCATCGTTGATGCTGTAGGTGATCACTCCAAACACCGGCCGCGATGTGTCCGACACATCGTCCTTCAACGGTAACGACTCCCTCCTTCCATTCTCAGGGTTTTCCAGATGCGGCTGCGGATGTGTTCTGTAGCGCATGATCCTGAACTCACCATCAAGTGCGCACACCAGAAGAGAGCCGTCTTTTGGTGTCAGCGACGAGTCGACGATAAGCATTGCGCCCTTCATTATGCCAGCTCGCAGGTATGTAGAGCCCGCTATCATCATGTACGTGGATGATGGATGAGAGATGAGCCTCTTGTCGAGCGATATGCGCTCTTCAACGTAGTCTGCTGCTGGCGATGGAAAACCCATGATGCACCTCCGGTAATAACTGTATGTGCATACAGTATTATCGTTCATGGGCGCAGATCAAGCGAGACGAGTAAGCTGATTGGTAAGTGGATGGAGATACTTGAAATTTAGTTGTGAAAAACCCGCCGGAGCGGGTTCTTGTTCATGCAGCCTGTTGCATCCTGTTTGGACTGAAAGTCATTTTTCTTGCTATGTTGATGATTGGCTTTTCAAGCAATAAATATGCAGGGAGGGTTAGTGTCGCAACGATTAAAGATGCGGCAACCATGTAAATGTCGACCGGTGCGCCAAGTCGTAGAAGTGCGGGTATCAATAAGGCCACCAATGGAATGAAAATCAAGTGGCAAAGATAGGTTGTATAGGATGCCTCGCCGCAGAACACCAGGAATCGGGTGAATGCACCATCTTTAACTTTTATGAATGGGCATGCTAACACTATGATGAATGCAGGCAATCCCATAGAGTAAAGGCGATCCATTCCTCCTACGCTTAGCGTTAGCCAGCATGATGCGGCAAACCCAAGAACGCAGATGCTTACAGGGATTATGTTATTGATAGAAAGATGAGAATATTTACGATAAATCCAGGCGCATAAAATCCCCATAATAAAGTCGAGAACAATATTGTTACCGAAGAAAAATGAATATTGACCTTCTATATGCGATGGGGCATAAATCATGACTGCTACAATAATTAAAGATATCAGCGTGAATAAATACCGATTCGCAAAGGCTACGCACAAACCGAACACGAGATAGAAGTACATCTCATACTGCAGTGTCCACCCCTGACCAAGAATCAACCTACCCTGGCCGTTTGGATAGATGTCAGGCGTAAGAATTAAGCTGTTGACCAGCAGGTTGAAATCTGAAAGATATTGCTGCTTGAGAGCGAACAAAGTGATAATAGTCCACACCCAGTATATAGGGTATATCCTCCACACTCTCTTACCCATGAACGACAGCGCACTTCTTATGCCATGATCGCCTTTATGCGAATATGCCATGATGAATCCGCTTATGCAGAAAAAAACATGCACTCCGAACCCACCCATGTAAACGAACCCGGTAGACATAAAGAACGAGTCTCCTTTCATCTGGCTGTATACATATGCGCCAACGTGATTGAACACCACAAGAAAGGCAGCCAAGGCTCTAAGTATCTGTATTGATTCAAGCTTGTTGTTAGTTTTCATCATTCCCACCAGGATAATTCCTGGAGGGAATATAGCACTTGCCAGCGATTACAGCCAGCCATATACCCTATAGTAACCGGTAGTGTAGTTTGTCCCACCTGATGAACCAAACAAAGAGTTGCTATATGGATAGGTGCCTGTTCGCAATACAATTTGCGTATCGGTCAATGCTACCGCTGCACCTGCACCGGTTGTTGATACCTGGCCAGTGCTTACCTTGTGCACTGTGCCCGCACTGGCATCAGGAGAAAAGAATACATCAAGATCTCTGATCTTCTGATTGAAACCAGTAGAGAGGGTGTAGTTCTGAAGTGCAGCCACGCTAACCCAGCCAGAGTCAAAGTCTGGAATATCTGGAGTAAATATCTCGAAAGAATCACCCTGCGCTGCAGCTTGCTCGACAGTTTCTTTCCAGACAATGCCTATCAGCCTGTTCCCTTCGAAATATCCTGATTGGTAACCACTGCTGTTTGCCAGTCCTCCAGTAACACGCGCCCTCTCACTAAACGACAGGTCAGATGCGATTATTTTTGCCAGAGTGGAATATCTGTAGTAAAGAACCTGAGCCGTTCTGTCTACATAGAGGAATAAAATATATGGTGTCCCTGACTTCGTCCTTCTTACAAAAAGAGAAGGGGCAACAACATAAGCTCCGTCACCACCAGTAAAATTACTGTCGCCAGCATCAACCCAGGTTACCCCTCCATCAGTAGAGGTAAAGATATGGAATTTACCACTTATTCCTGATGCTACCCTTGATATGGCGATTGCGTATTTACCAATGCAAGCTATTTGAGTTTCGTTGTAGTCATTTGCACCTGAGTAAATAACAGGTCCATCTGACCATGTTTCTCCACTATCGCTACTCTGGAAAAATGAAACAGAGAAGACCGTGCCGACCCTTTTGTAAAAAGGAATAACTACTTTATTTCCAATTACATTGGCAAGACCATAAGGAATTGTGTACGCATACCCTCCAGCCTGACTTACAGTGACCGTTTTTATCAATGTCCAGGTGTCCCCACAATCCTTAGACACATAAAACACAACGTCTCTGGGTGTATTATCTGTCTGCATAAGGTTTGTGCAGAGCACAATGTTACCGTTAGGCATAACCCCACCAGAGGCGCATCTCATATCAAGAGTTGGATCAGATAACACCTGAACAGGGGCGCTCCATCCTGTAGGTTGAAGCTCCGTTTTCATAATTACCCCTTTTGAACCAACATGAGTTGGAGCCCTACGGAAAAGGGTAATTATTCTTCCATCTCGCAGCTTCATAGTGAGGCCGAAATGATCGTAAGGCAGGGCTACATCCTTTGGAATAGAGTTGCTGACAGTATAGTGGTTTAATCCCTCAAGGAACCTCATATCACTGTATGTGCCAGCAGTCACTACTGAGTCGACTACAGAAATGTCACCGCCGATATGTGACGTCTGCTCATGCAGATCATCCAGTTCAGCCTGAACGGTAGACGGGTTTCCATCCTTGTCGGCTGCACCAACCATCCCGGCGCCTGCTACCGTTGCGAGCAATGCGCGAAGACTAGCATCACCAATACCAATCCATGCACCGACACCAACTCCTCCTGATGTGGCAGGGGTTGACCCAGCATCTACATGCTTTGGTAATGCACCGTCCCAGCGATAGTATTCCCCGGTATCTTCGTCACGAAGAGCCTGATTAGGCAGAGTGATGTCTGCGCCATCCTGGAAAGAGTCGACAAGGATCCATCCGTACTGAGCAATAGCCTGTTGAGCCAGCCAGCGAAGACCTTCGATGGTGTAATGCTCGTTACCGAAACGGTCTACATAAGTGTTTACCAGTGAGGTAACGAACTCGTCAATTTTTCCGGCGTTATATTTAAGGTCGCGATAGGATTCGCTTGGAACTGGCAAATTGGTAGGTTGCGTAGCCATATTGATTCCATAAAAAAACCCGGCACGTTGTCCGGGTTCGGTTGGTCGGGGACGGTTCTTATTGGTAGATGGCGTCGCTGTATTCCGCGACGGTCAGAGATACCGTGTTATCTGTGTTCGGTTTGATGCTGTTGACCGTCCATAGCTGACTGTCCAGTTCCTCTACGGTCGCTATGAGGTAGCGCGACGGGAGCTGTACAGTGTCTCCGTTCCATATGTTGAGCTGAATGTCGGGTATTGCCGCAGTGAAGCCGTACTTCGTGTCGGCCCGCGCCTCCGCAGGATAGCGCAGCGTCGGATTACCCAGGCTGTCGGTCACCAGTACATACATCGAACCGGTGAAGGTGATCGGCTCGCTGGTATCGAAGTCATTCCCTGATCGGCCGGTGACGTAACCACCTTGCTGGTTGCTGTCGTAGATATCAGGCATCTGAATGACGCTGCCAACCTGAATTATCCCGTCTTCGAACACCTTGGCGTTCATCTTCACCCGGGAGTAGATCAGACGCTTCGTTTCGCGCAGCGCGCGCTCCCGCGCCTGATACTCGTTACGGAAGCCGACTATCTCCAGCTTGTTCGGGTTCTCGGCTTCCTGTTCGACGATATCGCCGTTCAACACGCGGTAGTTGATGTACGTCTTGTTGTTCGTGGTCGGGTGAACGTATGACGTTTGCACACCTTCATAACCACCAGGCAAAGTGGCCTCGTACGTCATTTTGTACTCGTCCGTCTTCATGTTTGCCCGGTTGAACACTGCATCCGGGTAGTCTACCTTCTGATCTCGTGTAAATGTCAGCACCCCGTCATCCCAGTAAGCCAACACAGACGCCGCATTACATATTGCCTGCACCCGGTCTCCGAGAGAGTCGTTCTCGTCGTCGAAGGTATAGTCGAAATAACCCAAGCGCTCATCAGGCAGGCTTTCAGCAATCGAGTACAGCCCGTACAGGTCAATGCTGCTGACCGGCTGCCCACCCATAATCAGCCAGGTGTGTGCTACCGCATCAGCGAACGAGCGAGACGGTCGCAGCGTGTAATCCACCGTCTGCGTGTCAAGGTCGTAGGTGATGGTATGGCGGGTCACCAGCGCGTTATATTTGCGCTCTCGGCTGCCAAGGGCGTTCTCTGTCGCCCTCACCTTCACCCGTACCAGCGTGTCGGTCGGGTGAACAACGTTCGTACGGATGTTGATGCTGTGGATCTCTTCGACCTTCAGCAGTGACGCGTCGCCGGAGTTATCCGTGCGCTGGAAGCTGACCGCATACTTCCCGAAGCCGCCGGTCGGCGTGATTTTATCGGTGCGGTAGAAAACCTCACTCGTCGACTGGTGAGGCGTGGTCTGCCGGTACGTAAACGTCTGCTGCGTGCCCGGCACCTGGTTGTAGTCATCGTCAATTTTCCAGATGACAACCTTCCAGTTGGTCTCTTTCTTACCGCCGAGGCTGGACTGGGTATGCAGCCACAGCTGCGTCGACTCGACCGGGGAGAAGAACGGGCCTACCACCAGCGCCTCGTTATCGTTGAGGATGAACTTCGTGGTGTTGATCGTGGCATTCGCCGGGATGTCCTGCGGCCCCTCCAGCTGGTTCATCGTGAACGTGTACCAGCGTACCGGATTCACCACTGCACCGTCGTTTGTTTCAACGGCGGAGATAAGCGTTCCGGAGAATGTCGCATCGGTAGTAACGCTGCCTGATGCAGTGTTATACGTCACGTTGATGGTGAAGGTCACCGCGTGAGGCAACACCAGCCCCATGAAGTAATCGAAATCAGCCTGCTTAACGATTTTCATCGCTATCTGACCGCCGGAGTAGGTGCCGCTGACTACAGTCGTTGCGGTGGCTGTTTCGATCGGGAAGTCACTGGCTTCGTTCTGCCCCGGCACCTCCTGCCCATCGACATCATCGAACCCGTAGCCTTCAACGATCTGCGGGATAACTTCACCTGGCTCGAAGAACTGATATTCAGCACCGGCCATGCTCCCCAGACTAGATTCTGAGTAGCGAATAGATTCACGGTCATATTTTCCAATACCGACGCACATCCACTCAGTAACGTACTTCAGGCCGCCATCCGTAGATGTCTGGTGAACGTATTCGAAAACCGACTCCTGAATCAGATCCGGGAAAGAGCGAATCTGCCCGTAAATGTCCGGTTTTGCCTTATAGACACGCGCGGTGTTTGTCTGACCGGTCAGGCTATTGTTTGGCGAGTCGACGGTATTACCGCCGTTGTTGGCGATGGCTGGCTTCGGCGCCAGGAACGAAAATACCTGCCCCACCACTTTAAAGATCGGGCTCAGGATGTCGCCTACAATCCCCTTTGGCTGGTCGAATATCTGGATGCGGTCCAGTTCTCTCAGCTCAAACTCCAGCTCATCGTCATCGCTAAGCTTCACGCCGTTGCGGACGATCAGCAGATCGCGGTGAAAGGTAGCGTCATTGGCCGCAAGCCAGTCATAAAAAAGGGTGCCGTTTGGCACCCTGTAGCGTTCTTTTGGCGTTCCCGGGAAACGCTGAAGCTCAATCAACGCCATAAGAAAAAAACTCCACTTTGGTGAATGCCCGCTGAATGACCAGCAACGAGTCCATGCGTACGCTTCCGTTCTCGCCGCGCGAGTGCAGCGCCATCCGGTTCAGCACCAGGCCAACATGCGCCGGTTGCGCACCGCGGTATCCGACGAATATCCCGCCCTCGACCGGTTTGTCGACCTGGTTCCAGAAAACGACATCACCCTGATAGCAGGTGAAGAAGTCCTCACCGGCTTCGTAGTCCGGCGTCTGGTGCAGCTCAATTCCGAGAACGTGCCGGTAATACAGCACGCACAAGCCCCAGCAATCCACCTTATCGAACGAGCAGGCACGGTTAGCCCACGGCACGCCGATCATCCTGCTGATGAAATCAGAGGTACTGCAGGCCGGTATATTCCGTTGGGTCATAGAGCCTTCCGATGTTGTTGTTCAGCGGGTTGGTGACAGAAAGGGTTACCGATGCGGCATCAGCGTCGATGTCCACCGTCTTGACGTATAACTGCCAGGACTTAATCGGCACAGACACGTCGCCGCTGTCGAAGATCTGCCGCGTGGCTGTGATGGCCGTCAGACGGGCTGCGCCCTTCCACTGCTTCATCAGCACTTTGATATCCGAAGACAGCCGCCCAAGCTTCACCGTCGCGTCGATCACCGGCGTACCGCTCTGCTGGCTCTCTTCGATTTCAAAACGGGCTGGTGTGTACGTCTGGCCGCCAAGCGTCTTCGGGAAGAACTGCTTATCGACCAGGCGCACATAGCCAAAGGATGGATGGTAGAACATGATGGTGTCGTACAGCCCGCGCGTCGGTCGCTGCTGCTTATACTCCCTGAAGCTCGGCATTACGGCACCCTCGGTAATGATTCCGGATCGCGCCCATCTGGATAGCCCGTAACCACGATATCCAGCACTGAAGGCCATGGCGGCGGCAACTCAACAATCACGTCGTCGAATTCGTCGTCGGCGTTGTAGAGGTGGTTCGCAATAACCGTCCCCGTCCAGGTCACCACCCCACCGTCGATACTGGTTTGCACCGGCATCTGTGTGAAATGAAGCTCCTGCAACTGCAGGCCACTGCCGCCAAGGTTGATATTCATACGGAACAAGTTCAGGCCCCTGTTGAGATAGTTCGGGCTGCGCAGCCACTGCTGGAAAGCGCGCTCCTGCGCCAGGGTGAATATCCACGTCAGCGACCAGGTCACTTTCAGGTCGTCGGTTTGATTCTCGAAGATAGCCGGGCCGACCGCTGGCTGATCGGTCTGAAACCCGGTATCGAGCGTCATGTTTTTGCTGGCCTTCTGCGCCAGCGGCAGCCAGTCGGGATAGTCGATAATTGGCATCAGCCCTGCCCCCTTGGCGTGCGCTTAACGTTCAAATTGCTGGTAATGGCCTGACTTGCTGGCCCACCATTATTCATGTCAGCTATGAATGCATCGATGGTCCAGGTACCGTCACTGCCTTGCGTAGCCTGAGCATCAACCGACGCTGAAGAGTAATTGTTGATGTTTAAAATCACCCCGCCGCCACCTCCTGCAGTCATATCCTTGTTGCTGATCACCTTGCCGTTGTCGCCCGGTATCATGTACTGCTTACCGGTACTGGCCTGGTAAATCTCAGGCATGCCGCCTTCGCCTACCTGATACATCCCACCTGCTGAAACAGGCCCGCCGTTCTTTCGCTTACCAGACAGCGCCAGGATGCCAGCCATAGCTCCGATGCCGATCGCCACCGCACCACCGAATGAGGCTATGGATGACATAATGGCTGCCGGAGTCCAGGCCGCTGTCGTAGCCGCCGCCGCCGCGGTAGACGTCGCCGTGGTAGTGGCAATGCCTGCCGCCTGAGCAGTGGTCGATGCTGCAACCGCTGCAGTGGTGGCCGTCTGCCCCATGATGGCTGACTTCACCCACTCAACGCCCATCTGAACGAAGGTGTTGATGAGGCTGTTCAGTACGGTATTCCCGATCGAGCGCAGGGCATCAGACGCTGACATACTCCCGGTAATGATGCCGGTTAAGGCGTTGGACGCATTACCGGCCAATGCATCGAAGGACGCCGCCAATGCTTCATTACCTGCGCTCTGATTACGGAAAATCTCCCACTGTGCAGCGATGCGAGCCTGCTCATACTCCTTGTCAGCTGTAGCGCGCAGCATGAGCGCATTCTGGTGAGTGATAATCCCCTGCTGCTCGTAGGCCTGAATAAGCGCGAGTTTACGGGCATTTTCATTCGCCAGTTGCTGCACTGGGTCTACGCCGCCAGCGGCTTCCTGCTGTGGGCTGACAGCCTGATCGGCACGGATTTTCGCAAGGTTGGCCTGGTGGGTTGCTTCCAGTCGCTCGGAAGTCTGATTGAACTGCTCCTGACTGATTTTCTTCGCAGCCAAAGCCGTATTCAGTTCCTCAATATCCTGCTTATAGCTGGCGTTTTCGCGCGCTTCTGGAAGGAGTTTCTCGGCAGCTGCCTGCGCCTTGAGGGCGTTGGCCGTATCCCATTTTGCAGCCGCGTACTTACCTGCCAGGGCTACCTGTTCCTTGGTGGCGCCTTTCCCGAGCGACTGCTGTGCAGCCAGGATGGCCTGTTCGCGACTCAGCTTGTTCGTTGAGTCGGCGGCAAGTTCTGACTGCTGTTTGAGGTTCGCCAGCTTCTGGGCAATAGAATCAGCCTGTGTTGCGCCTTTCTTCTGCTCGGACTGAAGCGTCTTCTGCGCCTGCGTATTTTTGTACGTAGCGGCAGCATCATCTTCCATCTGCTTGGCGTGCGGATCTTCCTTCGCAAACCCGGCATCTTCAGCGGCGTATTGCGCCTGCAGCCGCGCCCGGGCCTCCCCCTGCAACTTCGAAAGTGCCAGGTTGCGCTCTGACTGCTTGATGAGGTTCTTCTGCCCGGCAGTGAGGTTATCCGTGGACTTATTAAGGCTGTCTACGTTGATCTTCGCGTTGGCCGCCTCTCTCGCCAGATCGACAAGCTTACCTGCCAGCTCAGCAATGGCTGACTGACCATCCTTTGAGGAGGACTTCATTTCCTGGAGTTTTTTCGCCAGTTCCTGAAGTGCTTCCGGGGAAGGATTATTGCTCAGGTCTGAGAGTTCTCTTGCCAGATCAAACGCTGACTGCTTGCTGATGCCCAGGCGAGAAGAAAGGGTGCTCACCGTTGATGACAGCGAATTCACAATACCAGAGGCATATTGACCCTGGCTGTTGGCCTGCTGAATGGCCTGGCTCCAGTCTGTGGTGGTAACACCAAGCGCAGAAAGCTCATCGTTGAACTTCTTGATGCTTGGAGACGCCCCGCCAACCGCAGCCAGTGCGCGATCGCCTAACGTAATGAAAGCATCAGAAGCGTCACTAATGGCCTTCGGTATCTTCGAGATGGCCTGGTTATACTCAAGAAGCGCCTGATTACGTAGCAAAGTTGCCACGTCGGCATTTACACGCGCCAGGGCAGCATACTTGTCGGAAAGAGCGGCCACGCCTTGCGAGGAAATGGTTATCACCTTATCCATCGCTTCAGCTGCGTCTTTCAGCGCATCCATGGCGTTCTTACCGCCATTCAGCGAAGTAATCAGCACGCCAGCGATAACTGAGCTCAACGCAATTACCGCACCCAATACAGCGCCACCAGGGCCAAATGCACCGGCAAGCTGCGAGCCCTGCTGAGCGAACGCCACCAGCGCAGACTGCCCACCCTGCACCTGCACGATGAAGTCCTGAACCTGGTACCCGGCCTGCTGCATACTGGACTTCCAGCCCTTGTTGCTGCCCATCGATGTGTCAGCAGCGCCTTTCATGTCGAACAGTCGACCGGTCAATTCGCCGATCTTCTGCTTTTCTTCGTCTGTCGCTTTCGACCCGGCGCGCAACTGCGCAGCCAGAACTGCGGCACTTCGCGCGCCATTTTCCTGCGCCTCGTCAAGCACAGCCAGCTGGTTACCCAGCGCCTCGATGATGGATTCGGCACGGCTAAATTCACTGCTCGCGCCGCCGGTACCGCTGCGGGCCTCTTCCATTGCGCGGGCAATGCCGCTAACGTTGGTGTTCAGCTTGCGCAGTTGGTTGTCCATGGAGTTGGCATAACCGGCCAGTTCAGTAAACGCGGAACCGGTCTGGGACGCGCTCTGATCGAGGTTATCCATTCCCTTTCCGGACTGCTGGGCTGCAGCACCCAGTTTATCCAGAGCATCAATGGCCTGTTTCCCGCCCTGCAGCAGCGGCTCAACGTCGGCGCTGATTTCATAAACGATGCTACCGGCGTTTTTCTCACCTGCCATGTCATTCTCCGGTTATTGCTTTGCTTTTGCCCTGCGTGCGGCCTGTTTAGCCAGGTACTCGTCGGCGATGCTGTCGTACTCTTCGCGAGTAAAGCCTTTCTGGTCAGGATATTTCGCCGCCAGCAGCATCTGAAATTCGGTCATCGTTAACTGCGATGCTTCTGCGCGGTTCATTTCAAAGTGGCTGCGTGCCGCGCTGATGTAGTCGAAGGCTTTAAATTCGTTAGTTCTGTCGCCTGTTTCGTGGCGCTGTAGCTGGCGAACCTTTGCCTTTCCGACGACGCCATGCTGCATGAGGTGCTGCGCCAGCACGATGATGTCGTTCTTCGGCATCTGGCCCGGGCGGTAGACGACGCAGTGTCGCCAACCCTTCCACTCGCCAATCATTGGCGTCAGATCGTCATCGCAGCATGCCTGCAGCACCAGCATGCTCGTTGATAACAGCTTCTCAGCAGCGCGATTGAATGATGGAGATAGCCAGTCCGGGAAACGCCCCAGCGTGCCTGCGCACACCTCAATGAGCTGAGCGACATCATTGCCGTGGATGGTGGCGTACGCCTGCACAATCTCTTCCGGAGTGCCGATCCTCGTCATAGCCTCGAATGAAGGTCGCAACAGGTAGTCTTTCCCGCCTTCGCGGCTGTCGCTGATGGAAAGTTCGCCAATATCGGTTAAAGCGGTCATAAGCCTTCCAGTAAACGGTCATTATCAAGGGCAGCACGCCGCCCTTTGGAATGTCCGCTAGGTAACGGTAACCGTGTGCACGGCCACAAAGTTGCCGTCTTCGGTGTTGATGATGATCTGCGCGCTGCCGGTGGCGACACGCGTCACGGTAACGGTGTTGCCTGAGGCGGTTGCCGTTGCTTTGGTCGCATCGGTAGTCGCTACAGTGAAGTCTTTGTTGGTAGCGCCGGTTGGTGCGATATTCACCGTGAAGGTGCTGGTACCGCCTGCCGTGCCGGTGCTGGTTGTCGGGGTTACCGTCACGCCAGTCACCGCAACCGCAGTGATTTCGTTCACTTCGATGGTGCTCGCGTCGCCGACTTTGAACTCGGTAGAGAAGGTGACGATATCGTTGGTACCGCCATCAGAACTCAGCGCCGTGATGTTCATGTAGCCGATGAATTCGACCGGGCCATAGTCCATGCGCACCCAGATCCCAGGCTGGCGCTTGGCCTTCAGCTCGTCAGCGAAGTACTTGATGAACTTGCCGACACCGTACTGATCCAGCTTGTCCTTCTTGCGCACCTCACCTTCAAAGCTCAGGGTGAAGTCACTGTTGGTGATGATGGTCTCGACATAGCCGCCGCCGTCATCCGCATCAGAGGTAACCGAGTTCGGGTTGAAGTCGAAGCCTTTCGACGTACCAGCAGCCAGCGCCTTCCACTCACTTTCCAGTGGTTTGACGTCCGGGCAGCCATCGGCGACTTCCAGCACGACCGCACCGCCGAACAGGCGCTCGTTCGAGTTCTGGCAATTAGCCATGTGAAACTCCTCTTTGACGTATAAAAGAAAACCCGCCGAAGCGGGTTATTTGGTTGGTATGGCTATTCGCCGTAAGTGCAGGCGAACTGGAGCCGGAAGACTATTCGCCCTTCTTCTGTGAGCACCGGCGCGGGAATTGCGCCCATGTTCTGGATGTAGCCGACACACTCGTCAGCCATGGGGTTGGCCTGGACGTAATCGACGATGCGCTGCACGGCATTGAGCGCGTCTTTGCGCTTGTCCTTCGCGCCTACGACATCAACCAGGACGTGATACTCAGAGCCGAGGTCAGTACGGATATTCGAGCCGCCGTTTGGTCTGAAGACGATTATGGCTTTAGCCAAATCCTTAGGGTCGTCGTACATCAACTGCTGGACCGTGAAGCCGGTCGTTAGCCCGGCGTCGACGAACATGTTACGCACCCGCTCGTGCATCAGAGGCGTCATAGCGAAAGCTCCTTGCGCATCACCGCGTCGACATTGTCGCGCTCATCATTCGCGCCTTTGGTCAGGAATTGAGGCTCACCATGCGGATCCCAGTAGTTGCCCGTTCCGGTCCCGCCGCCGAACTGCTGACCGGCACGGGTTGTACCGAAGTGCGCGCGCGGCTGGCCTTTCAGCTTACCTGACGCCTCATGGACGTACGCGGCATAGTTGGCTGAATAGCCAATGCGCCCGGTGATGAACACGCCGCCAGCGTCGATTTCGCGGAACTGGCTGTTAATCAGCGTGGAGGTGTCGATCGGGGTGTAATAGGCCGCCCGGGCGCCGATGAGTATCATCGCCGACTGCAGCGCGCGAATCACCTTGCGCCCCTTCACGTCGTTGATGACATCATTCAGGTGCTTCTTCGCCTGGCTGACGCCCTTCACTTTTATGCCCATGGCTACACTCCCGTCAGGATGGCGTAATCATCCGCCACTCGCTCGAACGTGTCGGCGTAACGGATAACCTGCCGCACCTCGTCGGCGCCGGCCACAACCGGGTCGGCTTCCGTCGATACGCCAATCAGCAAGTAATCACCAGCTGCCGCCAGCGCGAACTCAGTCCAGACAGTGTTCTTCACGACGATTTCAGCGCCAAGGTTGGCTAACTTCTTGCTGAGCCCGCCCTCGTAATCACAGAGGATTTGCTCAGGCTCGGCATAACCCAGCGGATCGCCGCATTCGTCATTGCCTTCCAGCTTGCGCCAGATGGTCGCCGTGGCGGTATAGCTCCAGTTCGCTACCGATGACATCACCCCTCCTTCCAGCGCAGCACCTTCGCGCCGGTCGCCCGGATGCGCGGGCAGTTGATGAACCACTCGCCGTCCGATTTAACGTAGCCGGTAGTTTCCCGCCCGGTATCGGTCATCACCCAGACGCGGGTGAAAGAACGCGGCAGGCCGTGCTTGACTGATTTGTACGTCATCAGCAGCCCCCGACCACCATGAACAGGCCGACGCTGTTACCCGCACTGATCGGCAGCTCACTGGTGCAGCCGCTTGTATCAAGCCGGGCCAGTGAGTCGCGCAACCAATTGATGCTGTCATTGCCATAATCGAACGAACGTGACGCTCCTGATGGCGCTCCCTGCGATTTTATTCGCCTGGCACCGGAAGACGTCGCCATGAGCGCAGCGGCATACATGAGGATGAGCTTTGCCGTGCAGTCGTCATATCCCGCACCATCGAGGCACGGGATAATCTTGTTCACCACGCAGAGAATCGGCTCCAGCAGCGCGCCCGGGATGGTGTAACCCAATTCACCGAGGAACGCCTGCACGTCTGCCGCTGTGATTGGGTCAGCCATGGTTATTTCGCCTTTTTCTTCAGCTCGTCGATTTGTTTCTGAGCCTCTTCGAGGTCAGCCTGCAGCTTCGTGTTGTCAGCGGTCAGCGACTCAACTTTGCCATTGGCCTCGTCGAGGTCAGCCTGCAGCTTTTGCACGTCGGCAGGTGTCGCCACTTCCAGGACCTGGTCGCTTACCGGGATCGCTTTTCCTGCCAGCCACAGCGGGAGAGTCTCGCCTTTGTATACTTCACCCTTTTTCAGTTCGTGGCTGTCGTGGGTGAGCAACCATTTTTGTTCTTTACCAGCCATACGGCCTCCGTAAAAAAGATGGGGCCTGAGCCCCATGAATTATGCTTTGGTCAGCTGGGCGTAACCGGCCTGGCCATTCGCGTCGTGTTTGAACTGCGGCGCCGCAGCAGCCAGCACGGAGAAGACATAATCGTCTTCCGGATTCTGGCGAGCTTTCGGGCGCATGGTCATCGGCATGCCGTTGAGGATCTGCACAACGTCACGGCGCTTAACCACACCCAGCAGTTCGTTTTGTGGTACCTTCGAAGCCGGAACCAGCGCCGCAACACCAGGGATTTCCATGATGCGGGACAGGATGGTCTTCGGATAGTTTGCCGCGTAGTCGTTCACAGACGCGTAGAACCAGTCTTTGTAGTTCACGTAGATGGTTACCGGGCCGTAGAAATTCTTGGACTGCAGCAGAGCAATCAGCGCGGAGATGGCGCCTACCCACTGAGCGCCGGTTGCGCCGTTCAGGTCAAGACCATGCGTGCCGGTTGCGCGGTTTGGCGCAGTGCGCAGGCCGTAAATGGTCGCGCCTCCGACGTTGATGTTTGGATCGCCGTTCAGCACCATGTCTTCCAGCTTCTCAGCCACTTTGCGCTGATGGTTGGAGATGGCATCGCTGTCCAGAGAGTATCCTTCAGTCTGCGCTGCCAGCATCTGACGCCAGCCGAAAGTCAGCTCGCTGTCGATGATAGGCAGTGGCGTACCTTCGTAATCCATGACAGGCTGATCGCCCTTCGCCTTGCCGCGGCCATCCAGGCTGATGTTTACATCGCCGGAATCGGACAGGGTCATGAAGTAGTGAACGATCTTACCGAGTGCCATCGGGCGGGAAACGCTGGCGGCCAGGTCGTTAAACACTGACAGTACGTCGCGCTGAACGGTAATCGCAGAGCGGTCCCATTCGCCCCAGACATCTTTCGGCAGCACGGAGGCGTTACCGACGAGGTCATCAAACGCAATGAACTGACCGCCAGCGTCGTTGACTGCAAAGCCATGCTGTGCAGCCATATTGCGCTGCATCATGTCCCAGCGACGGCGCGCGTTGATGATCAGCCCCTGCTGTTGTGGAGTAAACTTTAACATTCTTGTTTTCCTTATGCCTTGGCGTACGGAGTGGAGAGGATCACCACGTCGGCGAAACCTTCCGCCGCCAGAGTGCGCCCTGCTTTTTCGTCGAACGTTGCGACGACCTGATTGCCGGTTGCGGCCGCTTTGAATACGCCGCCGGTACCGATGGTCAGTTCCTGGCCTACCGTATAGGCCGCTGCCGCCAGGCGAACGTTGTATTCCTGCTCACCTTCAACGCGGTATGCAACGCCGGTTTCGTTAGCTGCATATGCGGTGGTGATTGCCTGACCGATGAAACGACGGTTGCCCAGGATGAGCCAGCGGCCTGTAGTATCAGCGGCTGCTGCGAGCTTTCCTGATGCAACCTTCACTGCCACGCCTGGGTTAAGCGCCGCAGCAACAGGCAGGTTGATGGTTTCCGGCTCACGCTCGACCGGGCCACGATAGATGACGTTAGCCATTATTTTTTCTCCTGATCGATGCCAGCGTTGAGGTCGTAGTCTTTCCACTGGTCGTTTTCAGCATTGACCTGCTGGAACGATGGGTTCAACCCAGTGCTGGTCTGGCACTGTGAGTACAGGTCGTTCAGCGCGTCGCCAGCCAGCGAGTTGATCGCAGCTTCAGTCATGAACGAGAATTTCGCTTTAACCGCATCGCGCTTAGTTTTCAGGTCGCTTTCTGCGTTCGCCTGCAGCTGAGATTTCAGCGTGCTGATTTCATCGGTAAGCGGCTTCAGTGCCAGATTCACTGCGGCAGTAATAGCGTCAGAGTTAATCTGAGCCTGGCCCGGGTCGCCGCCACCTTCTTTCTTCTGCATCTGCTGGTTGTAGGCATCCCAGACCTGATCGTCGGTCAGCCCCTCGGTTTTAACGCCTGCGGCATTGAGCGCGGCGATCATCTTCTCTTTCATCGGGTTTGTTTCTCCGTTGGTTTTGACTTCGTACTCAGTTGGTTTGCGCACGACTTCTACTGGATCGCCGACAAGCGTTACGACCTTGTCAGAGATGAGGTACTTCTGGTCGAAGAGCTTCGGCTTGGCGTTTTCACCATCCTCTTCGTAAACGAAATGGTCAGGCCAGACGCTGACGACGTAGCGCCACTTTTTGTCGTCCTGCTTGATGGACATGCGCAGCGCCTGGTAGATGTCGTCGAATGACATCTCTGACGCGTTGCTGATAAAGAACTTCACTTTATTCCACCAGCCATCTTTCATGCTGTTGGCCGCATCGATGAGGCTTGTCGATTCAACATCGGCCTCCTGACCGTCAGCGTTAACGAACATGCCGACACCTTCTTCAGGCGTCCCGGCGCCGGGCTCGTCGAGCAGGATCGCGATGTGGTCGAACTGCATGTTGTGAGCGACCCAGGAGTATTTCTTCTGCTTCGACTCCCCGGCCTTTTGCTCTTTGTTCAGCAGCAGACCGGTAGAGACATGAATCGGGTCGGCGTTATTGCCGGAAATCATGTCGTCCAGGCGCTGAATAAGGCGCTTACCGTCAGGCTTGGTGTCTGCCACAGCCTTATTGACGTAAACGTCCATCACGACCTTGTCGTTGGCCTTGCTGACGTTCTGAGCCCACGCTCCGGCGTAGTAGTCGTTGACCGCCTGTGGGTCGTTGGCGCTGACGTATTTGCCGTTCACCATCGGGTGGCCGATCGGCATTAACTTGCGCTCCATCGTCTGGTAGCTGTTGTTAATCTCCTCCGCCGGGTACAGGCCACCATTCATCACGATGTCATCGACGATCGGAACCGCACCACGAATGACGTAGTGTTCCTGGCCGTTGATGGTGGTCGTTGAGATGTTGGAGGCGTTGATGGCGAGGGATTTAACGTGGATGCTGGATAGCTTCACGTTGCGTCCTCTTAGCGTTGTTTTGGTGGTGGCAGCACTTTGCCTGATGAGGTTGTTTTACTCGGTTGATACCCGCTTAGTGGCGCTGGTCGGCAGCCGCCGCAAAAGCGCGCTGGCGCAGGAACATATTTACCGCAGCGATGACACGAACAAGGATCCGCTGATCCCGAACCCGCCGCCATAACAATCAGAACCACGAGAAGCAACAGTAAAAGGCCAATGACTACGATCATGCGGCCCTCCTTTGTGGTCCACTGCTGACGCTCTTTCGCCAGCTTATCCGCCAGGCCCTCGTTGAAGATGCTGCCGTCGTCGTTGAGCAGCGCCGGAATCTGGCTGCAGTAGCAGTTGTACCGGTTACCGTTCTCGGCGTAGAAGTCGCGCACCTCTTCGGTGGTGTAGACCTTACCGTGACGGCTGGCGTGCCAGGTACGCGTCGTTGGCTTGAGCGCTGAAAGCCACAGCAGGCCGGTATTCAGCCCCAGCCTGTCTGCAGCCCAGTCGGTTTCGTTCCATTGTGCCTGCCGCAGTGCGCCGACCTGCTCAGTCTGAGCGATGGTCTTGGCCTTCGACATCGACACATCGAGGCGCTTACTGATGACGTTGGCCGTCTCGCGAGGATTAACACCGCGAGCCACCGCATCGGTGATGATGTTGGTCAGGTCGCCGCGGGCTGTATCGCTGATGACCTTCCAGTCACTGAACGTTGTCAGCCTGGCTGCCGATATCTGGTTCAGATAACCGGGGCTGCTTAAAAGCTGCTGTAGCGTCGTCTGGCTGGCGTACACCTGCGACTGCTGAGAGAGATTATTGAATGCCTCCAGCGTGCCTCGCTGCGCTTCTGCGACGACGTAATCCATCGCCCAAAGGTTTTGCTCGCCGCCATCCAACAGATGGTCATCGAGAATGGCCTGCACTGCCTCCAGCAGGTCAGCCAGCTCCTGATTCGACATGTCGTAGATGAACTTGCCTGCGTTGACCTGGTAGATCCGCATATCCTCGCCATGGTCATGGCAAAGGAAGTGCCAGTTATGGCTGTTTCCCTCTCGCTCTCGCCCGGTAAGGCGCTGGTCTAACAGGGCTTTCAGCGCCACCTTTATCGCGTAATACCGATCCTCAATATCGCGCTCCATCTTGCTGACGGACTTGCGCGACATTGTTGGGTCAACTTTCGACCGTGGTATCACCGGACTTTTCGGCTTCTGACTGAGGGTCGGCCAGAGGATCAGGTTTTGGTTTGTTGCCATCAGGCGGAACCTCATCATCAAGCTCAGGCAGTGGCTGCAGTTCGCCAGCAGCGCGGATTTCGTTCTCTTCGATAGCCGAGCGTCCAAACGCGTTTGTCGACTTAACGGCCACGTCCGCGAGTTTGTCCATGTTGGCAATCTTCTCTGCCTGGCTCGGTGCCAGAAGATCAGACCAACCTACGGTGATTTCTTCATTCTGAGCCGGTGGAATAATGCCAAGCGTCCAGAAGCGTGAAACCACATCCGTGATTACGTCGGTCAGGAAGCCTTTTCGGCGGCTCATCCTTGTGCGCCCCCAGCCCTTTGCATCCTCAGTGCTGGCGCGCTCACCCGTCTGCATCCCAACGAGCTCTTTCACAGGGATAGGAACGGTCGCGCAGAACTCGCTCAGCGCGGTACGCCAGGTCGGCTCCGGGTCAGCTGCTGCAACACTCAACACCTCAGCGGTACCAGCCTGCATAAAGCTGGCGCTGTCGGTGCTGTCGTTAAGGCGACGGACCTGCTGATCAAGCGCTTCAGCAAGCTGCCCCTCAGCAACGCCAAGGGCTTTGGCAAGCGCGGAGAAGTTCGTCTTCTCACTGAACGAGTAGTTGAGCTGGCGACTGGCGTTCTTCAGGAAGCCCTCAGACGCGCCACCGCTAACCTTCTCGATATCAAGCAGCTTGTTGAATCCAGCCTCAAGCAACGACTTGCCTGACGTCATCACGCCATCATCAGAGCCTTCAGCCAGGATTATTACGCGATCCGGATGCACGTTGATGATTCGGCCTGGTCTGGCCTCAAAGTTTCCGTCAACCGGCAATTCGGTAAACGAATACATCGTCACTTCGCCGAACGTCTCACTGTCAGGGTTATCGTCCCAGTTAACCGGGTCGATTTGCGCTTCCCATGCAGGAATCAGCTTAACGAGTGCCTTTTCCTCCTGACGGCCAACCACCACCTTATCAACTGGCTCCCACCAGTTTTTATTGTCCCGTAATTGCAGCAGGATCGCAGAGTAACGCCCAACCAGGTTACGGCGGTCTGAGCCTTTAATCTGTTCCCAGCAGCGCTTCAGAAGTTTATTGACGCGCTTATCCCACGCCGTTTGCTTCGACGCATCCTTTGTCTGGTCGCCTTCGTAAATATCAGGGTAGTCTTCCCAGCACCCGTCAAGCATCCGCGTCACGGCAGCACCGGCCACGGCATTACGCCTGTACGCCCGGTAAAAATCATCAAACGTGAGGTGCAGCGGGTAACCGAACTCCTGATAGAGCCGCTGGCGTTTGGTATTACTGGTGCCGTTAAACAGCATTGAGAGGTTTTTATTCCGCTCCCTCTCAACACTGGAGTTACTGGCGCGCTGTTGTTTCATTTCGCTTTCGGTCACGATGTCCTCCGTCAGCGCGATCGCACCAACATGCCGGTGATTTTTTGTGGTGAATGCAGTACGCGATAACGTGTTCCATCCCAGTCGTGGTCTTCTTGCTGGGTGTCGACGTCATCGGGGTTTTTATCGTCACGAACGAGCACCGGAATGCGGCTTATCCAGCCACGGCAATAGTCAAAAACGTAGAATGCTGGCTTCTCAGGCATACCTGATTCCAGCTTCACGCCTTCAACCACCGCTTCGAGCATATCCGCAAAAAGAGATGCGCCGTTGATACGGGAGCCAGGCTTCTTATCAGCTGGCAACCAGGTAACGCCCTGCGCTTCCATTTTTTGTGCGATGGAAAGCTCGTTGTCGCCGGTATTGAAAATGGCACCATCAGCCGGGCCAGGAATAACCTCGCTGCATATGCTAGGCATGATATGAAGCTGCCCCTGCGTCACGCCATCGAGCTGAATTTCTTCCGGCTCGTCTACCTCTTCACCAGCCAGTCTTTTATCAATCCACGCTACGCCTTTAGCGACGTTCGTCGATGACATGTTGAGCCCTTTGTTCAGTTCATCCGGCGGGCAACCGTACCACTCGCCAATCAGAATCAGCGATCCTGCTGGCGGGCAGAACTGACGACCATCAGGTAGTTCGGCGGCTGTGCCGTCAGCCTGCGCCCACCATAGGTTAGAGAACGGCTTCGACTCACCCCAGTCATGCGATCGGTCAACTGTCCAGCTATCCGGTACGCAGAACGGCTTAATGACGTGCAGCGCCTCATTCCACAGGTGGTCAAAACGCCCGCCGCTTGTCACATCCCACGATCCCTCTACCCATGCTTTGCGCCGGTTCGGGTCTTTGATAGCCATCAGGGTTGCGATGTACTGCGGGTCGAGATAAGGGTTTTCTTTGAACGAGCCGTGAATGGCAACGCGAGTTAGCGTCACGTTCTCTTCTTTCTCGGTCTGCGGGTTAAATACCTTCTGCGTTTCGCGGATGATGGTGCCGCGTGGCGCTGGCTCAATGAAGCGCTTCTTAACCCACGTATGACCAATGCCGAAGGGGTTTGTCGTGCTGAATGTTTCCAGCGGTATAGGCTTTAGCAGGCCACCATCAGCCAGCGGGTAGTTTTCTGGCCGGAACGATGAACGTCGGCAGGAAAACATCATCTCGTAGAATTCAGGCGACTGCTGTTTCGTAAGCTCGTTAAAGCCAATGAACGGGAATTCCTGGCCGTGATAATCCCAGTAGTCGCTCTCTTCTTTCCCAAAGCGGAAAAGTAACTCTTCACCAGTAGGCCAGACCCAACGCAGCTCACTGGCTGATGCCAGATAGCGAGCACCGTCGTTAAACAGGCGATACATACGCTTTGACTGCGTGATGATGTCGGTGAGGTTTTTATACTCGGTATCGAAAATGACGCCACGCCAGAATGAGCCATAGCCCAGTCCAACAAGGCGACGAAATCTCGCAAGCTGCGCGGCAGTTTTACCGGGCCCGCGCGTTCCCTCGTAGAGAATCTCGTTACACGGGCAACTCAGCGACAGGGATTGCGAGCCAGGCAGTGGCTTCCATACTGCTTTGTAATTCATCCACCTAATACCTCGCCCTGCTGTTTCTGCGCCGCTTTTTCCCAGTCATCTACGTTGTCGCATGACGGAACCGGCATGACGTTATGTGTGGCGATGACGTTTTGCTCCACCTTCTGCTTGTTGGTGTAGACGTCGCCTACTTCCTTCGCCGCCTGCTCCATTAGCGCGGCAGTGAGCGCCATATTCTTCATACCCTCGGCGCGCGTTGCCATGCGATCAAGCACACGCAGGCGATACGCTTTATTCGCGATAGGGATTTCTGCTATTTCGGTTTGAAAGCGGGTTCTCGTTGCATTGAATAGCGCCACCCATTTTTTCGCCAGTCCACGGCCGCTAACCTTCGTCGGGTCGTGTGTCTCAACCTGCTGTGGGGTGATCCGGATGCCGAATTCTTTCTGGACGGCCTCGACAACAATCGAAGGCGTATCAAAGCAGGCAAGCTGTTGAACGATGAAGGCTTTCACTTCAGGTTTTAGCGCAGCCATAAATCACCATTCTTCCAGATCAATCCAAAGGTTAAGCCAGTTTCATCAGGCACGTTCCGCATGCTCTGGCTATGTTAATTTTTGCCACCTCAGCCGGTTGCCTGGCGGCGTCGACCAACTCCTGCACATCTGCACTCGCGCCGTATCGACGAACCACGCCGATAAACTCTTCTACATCGTGACCGCGCATACATAGCTTGGGTAAGCCACTGTCACGGTAGAACTTCGGAGCTCCGAATTCATCAACCTCCTGCGCGATGTGATAGAGCTCATGGTCTATCAGTGCGCAGAATTCGAGGTCAGAGCATTGCAGGCAGTAATCAGCGGCCAGTGTGATGATGTAGGCTGGTTGATGCCCGAACCACTCATACATTTGCTGCTCCATGCGGGCTTTCTGCCAGCCTCCGGCGCGAAACATCACTTCTTCAGCCTGCCCCAGCACAATGCGGCCTTTTTTACTGAATCCGTGAGAAGCCCACAGGAAGCCGATATCAGCATCTGCGAGGTGAAAGTGGTCAGGGTTATGTAGATGGCCTGTGTCGGCAATGAACTGTGACTGCACCCATTCCCACACGCCAGAGGCTGGAGCCAGCCGGATGTATGGTGCGAACTCGTCGACGAATGCCGGATTAGGTAATGGCCTGCGCTCGTCATCGTTAGCCATGGGTTTCACCGCTTTAAAGTTGTACAGTTTCGCTCGTTACCGTTTCGATTTTGAAGCACTTGTTAGCCAGCCAGTCCCAGTGAAGCAGAGCAGAAATGATAAGGATCGACTTCATTTTCGGGCGGATAGAAACTTTAGTTGACATAATCATTGGCTACTCCGTTTTATCTTCCGCTGGCTGCTCTGCCGGTACTGGCGTGAATTGAACGCGCTTCACATCGGCTGGAGCGAAATACAACCACTCGCCCGTCTCAGTAGCCAGCGGAACAAAGCCGTTAACCAGCTCAGGCTGACGTCGTGACATCTTCCCGATGAAGGTTTCTCCTGTTTGGGTGGTTAGCGTGATTTGGTAGATGTCAGCCATTTTTGGAATATCCTGCTGCTTTGTGAAATATAAGCCCCGCAAACATCGATACAGAGCCAGGAATAAACAGATCGGTTATTCTGTCAAAGCCACTCAAAGAATGGCTTTTGCAGAATTTTATAAATTATGTCGCAGCGTTTGCTCTGCTTCTCAGAAGTGCTTAGCCACTTACGGCTTACCCGTCAGCAAGATGTGATCACCATCCTTGCGGGGTTACACAGATCATTATCGAAGCCCCTCAGCGAAGGGCTCCTGTAATGGCTAGCAGTCGGCATCTGGACGCGCTACAGCACGACAGGCCCACATGCAGGCCTCCTGCATTTTGGTACGCGCAATGGCGAGGCAACGCAGCGCTTTAGCACGCTCGCCAGCCTCCTGAGAGTTGGTCTCTACAACCTCAAGAGAGAGGTGAGTGCGTTCGATATCGAGCTTCTCACAGAAATCACGGCTAATTTCTTTCAGCTCATTCATTTGCGCGATATCGTCAGCGGTAAGAGTTCGATAGCCCTTTACGGTGCTACCGTCTTGCGGTTTTGCTTCGCTCATAAATCCTCTTTAATTAAGGCACTGTTCTTTGATGTAGTCCTGCAGATAGCCAACCTGCTTCGTCACTGTGACGATTCGCTCTCTGAGGGTGAAATAATCCCGTTCAGCAGAGTCAGTAAGTCTGGGGCCGGAAGCATCGCCCATGCCGCCGGTGCTGGCCGTTCCGTTCGCGGGACATCTGGCGTTGAGCTGCAGCCGACGCTTGCCAGAAGCAACATCGCGCTCAAGCTGATCGATAGTAGCTTTGGCATCAGCCAGTTCTCCGGTGTATTTGGCATCCAGCGCAGCGACATCGCGCTGGCGGGCCTGCATGTCTTTGATGGTGGCGTTAGCCAGGGTGAGGTTCTTGATGGCCTTATCGCGCTGGTCTTTGTAGGTGATGGCATTGTCGCGGTAGTGGTTCACGAAGAACGCCAGCACACCGATTAACGCCACCACCAGCAACTGCAGCCAGTAACGCTTAACCAGTGCGCCAATCAAGACAGGAACAGAGCACGCTCCGCCTCACGCCGACGGGTCAGGCCATTCAGGACTTTGCCACCAGCTTTATTCCAGCGCAGGAACTCATCGGCTGCACCAGCGTAATCACCGGCGTTGAGTTTTCGCAGGAGAGTCGATGTCGACAGTGACCGGGCACCGAGGTTATACGTGAACGACACCAGGGCGTCGAATTGCCCCTGAGTCAGGCCAACTTTAACCAGGCGGGAAACGTCGCTTTCGTAGCTGACCAGTCCTGTCTTCAGCAGACGCTCTGCCGTTTCCTGATTAATCGTCATCCCGGCGCGGATTGGTTTCCCGTCGACAGGCTGAGTCCAGCCATAGCCGATCGTCCAGACGCCGACGCTATCCTGGTAGGCGGTGAGCTTGCAGCCTTCGAACTCTTTGATCAGGACAATGCCTTTATCACTGGTTTGCATTCTTCATCCCCGTCAGGCGTTCCCAGAAGTACGTTAGCGCCACGGAGCCCATCGCTCCGCTAATGCCAGACGTAACCAGAATCATGTAAAGGCTCAGCCCACTTTCAACGCTGATCAGGCCACCAATAAGACCGGTAAAGCCGGACACTGCAATTTGCGCCAGCGCGTTGATCCAGCTCCAGGTGGCTTTGTTCTGCTTAACGTCAATAAGGTATCGGACCAGGCCGCCCCAGCATGACAGAGCAAGGACAATCAGCCATGACACTCCGGCAATGCTTTCTTTATCTTGCATACGTTTAGCCATATCACCTCCGAAAAAACGGGGTGCTGTTTGTGTAGTGGGGAAAGGCCGTCAGACACGATAGCTACGGGGCATCTGGAATTGATTGTCTGCGGCCTGAATAAAAAAACCCGGCGACAGGCCGGGAAGATGAGGGTAAGGCAATGTCGGCTCTCTGGCCGAAGGGTCCCAGGTAGTGGGTTCTGAGTGCGGCGTACCGCAAATAAAAAAGCCCAAGGTGTAAACCTCGGGCTCTGTCATTCTTTCTGGTGCCGGACTTTCCCGGCGGTCATCGGTTTGCAGCTCTCGCGACACTGCCGCCCTCAAAGAGGTCTGGCCTACGATGGCTCCTTTGGCGCACCCAACCCGAAACGCTCGCCTCAAGGAATACCTTTGGGCAAAATTCTCGGATGTAAAATAAAGCCCCGCACGATAGCGAGGCTCTTAATTTTTTGTCGACCTACGAAGCTATGGCGACGATATCAGATTTACATGAAATATATGCGTTTCAATCCAGTTTTGCAAGACTTGAGTCTAAATTTGTCGCCTTTTGTTGTGAACGTGATCGCGTAACCTGCAATAAAGCTCCACTGTCCAGGCGCAGGAAGATGCGGCGCATCTCTACCCAGCGGTCCGTAAACGTCTCTGACCAGTTCTTTGGCGTTACGCCAACCAGCGACGCCAGCGCCTGATATTCGTACTTCTCACGCCCTGCCAGTTCCTCTTTGACGTCCTGCGCGGCCAGCCATATCAGTTTTTTCAGCCGCTCCATCGTCTTGCCGGCCACCTTCTTCGCGCCGAGCTGTTCCCGGAACTCTGCCCACGCCCACTGGGTGATCGCCACCTGGTACTCGAAGCGGATGTTCTCGCTGTAGTTCCACAGAAGCCAGGCTTTTTGGTGCTCTTCAAGCGACAGCACAGCCCGGCGCCAGGAAGCGGTCACGAACTCCACCGGCCCAACCAGCGCGATTGATGAGCCTTTGGCGCGGGACTGGCTGCCGCTCATCGGTGGTCCGTCAGGGTTGACCATGTGCTGCTTATCCTTGTCGAATACCTTTTTCCGTCCCCGGCTGCGCGCCGTCGCGGTGAATTGCGCGTTCTCGGCGAAAGCTACCAGCTGCCCTTTCGTCGCCCTGCTCAGATCTGCGGTCGCCACAATGAGCTGCTGACGTACGTATTCCAGTTGCTGACTGTTCATGCGGCTTCCTTATGTGGCTGGTTGGTTTTGGTCTGGCTATGCTTTGCTACTGGCGGCAGGCTGGCGCGCTTAACGCTTTCTGCCTGGTACCGGAGAAGTTCTGAAAAATTCATAAGTCCTCCCGGTCTGGGTGAAGGCTTTTCAGCATTTGGTACTTTCTTTGAAACCGAATGCCTTTGCTGATTGCTGAGAACTGAATGCGACATTTTTTGTAATTGATATGACTGATAATGCCCATCGCGATCAGCGGAATGAGGTAAAAGGCCAGCAGAAATAAAGACTCAAGTTTCATGCGGCCTCCCGCTGTTTCAGTGCTTTGAGCTTGACGCGGTACTCATCGCGGATCCGAATGAAGTCTTCCCGGCGGTAGTTGGTCATTTCGTGGGGACCGTTGAGCCAGTCAACGTATTCCTGGCCGTAACGAGCGACCAAACCAGCTTCGTATTGCTGCGCGACCGTCGCCTCTTTGGCGGTGTACTTGCCAGCCCCGGCATTGCAGGATTTGCACTGCTTATGGGCGTTACGCTCTTCAAAGCGCAATTCAGGGTTAGCGCCGACCGTTTTGAAGTGGCCGCAGTCCCACTGGCCGCCGTGCAGATCCGGGGGATTGGTCTCTCCGCAGCTGATGCATGGCAAATCAGCATCACGCGCCCGGATGTAGGCGTTGAATGCCTGCTGAGCCTGCGCCTTGTAGTACCCGGCAGGCCGTAGCTCTGCCAGGCGTTCCTTGCGGCGTTTGCGCCCGGCCTTCTCTGCCTCTTTCTGCTCCTTGATTCGCTTAGCGGCGGCTTTCACCTTCTCCTTCTCGCGTTCTTCCATTGCGAGGATTGCGCCGTGTTCCGGGCAGCACCAGCGGATCCGGATGTCGTGGAATTTCGGCACGAAGTATTCACCGCATACTTTGCACTTACGGCGGGATGGTTTACGCATGATTCCTCCGTGCCGCGAGACGCAGCCATTTCTGATCCACCAGGCGGGCGGTGTAGCCCTTAATGGTCGGGATGTCGGAAGGCTTAACCGCTTGCTTGCGCTGGCGGCGCGCCGGGACGCGGAAGATTTC
Organism: Enterobacter sp. JMULE2; assembly: GCF_013337145.1. Classification (NCBI taxonomy): domain Bacteria; kingdom Pseudomonadati; phylum Pseudomonadota; class Gammaproteobacteria; order Enterobacterales; family Enterobacteriaceae; genus Enterobacter; species Enterobacter sp. JMULE2. Next base: position 37,769 of record NZ_SGWD01000014.1, on the reverse strand, counting down.
GTTTGTGATGACGCGTGCGAGAGGACTACCCACGGGAAGCCCTCCACTCTTGCGCCCAGGCGATGCGCTTACTGGATGCTTCGGAGAACTTCACGCCGCGGTCGGTACCGAACCAGTAAATCGCCTCGATGACGTCGACCATGTAGCGTTTGCTGGATTTGGATGTGCGGACGCCGAAATAAACGCGGCCGCCGTTGATGCCCGGCGCGGATTTCTGTTCCTGGTCTTGCGTCTGGTTTACCAGAACGGTAATGAGGTCTTTCCACTCTTCGCGGGTTAGCTTTTCTCCGTGCCAGACCACCTGATCAGACAGGTCCTTAAGCAGTGGCCACATCAGACGGTTTTGCTTGTCGGTGCGGGTCTCATCCCGGGCCTCGACTACCATCGGCGCGCGAGGGTTTACCGGTAGGGTGCGGATGTATTCGATAAGGTTGTGTTTAACGGTGTCGTTAACGATGTAGTAGTGCTGTTTCATACGCCACCTCCTAGAGGTAACGCAGAATGCAGGAAATCGCAGGTGCATTTCTGCATCTGTGACAAGGTGAGGAGTTCAGATTGTGGTCGCATTTAAGTCCCCTTAAATGCGCAGAAGTCACCAATGGGTGTTCAGACCATCAGCAAAGAAAGTATGGACGGTTGATTCAACAAAATCAACTGAAGAGAAAGGCCTCCGGAGAGGCCAATGAGTTAGTCGTCCACGCGTTTAAAGCACAGCGGGCAAACATCATTTCCACCGTGCTCTTCGTATGCGCTTTTAACAGCATCAGTCATCTCTTTAAAGCTTTCGAATAGATGACTACCGTTGCTTTTTTTATAAGCTCCGGCTGCGTATTTGTAGATGTCGGACTCTTCTATGCCCTCATCAACATAAGCGCCCTCATGATGAGGGCACTGTGTTAAAGCGCCAACCCTACCAAGCATCTCCAATGCCCAACACTCTTGTTTCATGCAAAGTTGATCGATACTCATAACGCCTCCTGTTGGTTTTACATCGCCAAATGAATGTACCACCAAGCAAGAGGAAATGAAGCAGTTAAATTGTAAAACATGTGTATATATCAATGAGTTAGAAATAGTTTGCTATTTTTTCTTACAGCCTTCCTGCGTCGAATGGGTTAGGCATGTCGATCACCTTTTGGCCGGATGATATGGATCGTCATTCCGCTTTCGGTAGTAATGACCACCCTCTGCCCAGGTTCGATGTCTGCCAGCCTGAACGCCTCATAAAACGAGTCCATAGCCAGGGTTTGCTCGTCCTTGCGATTCCACAATCTCCAACCGCGGCGAAGCAGTACTCCTATTAACCAGCTATACGCTTTTGCGACCATGTAAAACCATACGATCAACAGCGTTGCGAAAAATAACCAGTCCGTCGCGCTGAATTCTCTGAATGCGTCCATCACTTCACCTCCTGCTGAGGTGCTGCTGGCTCAATTACCTCCTGCAAGGTGCGGCTTAATTGCTCGCGTAACTGCTGACATCCTTGATACTTAACTGCTGTATCGCGCAGGCTATTAACAAGCTCGCGGTAAACATGCGGTGGCAACTTGTTAGCCGTCGTTACAAGTTCAGCCATCCCCGCCTTCTTGCCAGCCTCAAAGCACTCGCGCTGCGTCATTACGTAGCCAGGATAATCCGGCATTACTTCTGCCTCACCATGACCAACAGGAGCGGGCGGTGCTGCTTCAAGTTCAGCAATGTGATTCCTTTGCCATTCAACAAAATCAATGAGTGATTCGACGTTGTACTTTTCGCACAGTGCATCGTGAATTGCTGCCTTGCGCTGGAGTCCTGTGTTTTCTACCGACGCTGGCGGGGCGGCGTATAGATGGTTAATGCCATCAGGAAGAAGGCTCAAATCAGGTCTATTTCCCCCTTCTATGCGACCAGCATTTATGTCCTGCCCGTCCTCAATTTCAACAAAATAAACAGCCTCCGCTTCGAGCGATGCCAGCGCGATACGCATCAGCTCATTCAGGATTGCCACATCAGCGTGACCGATGGTGTAACCAGCTTTCAAATCGGCAACTGCTTGCACAGCCTGTTTGTCGATGTTGCTCATTGGGCGGACTCCTGGGAAGGCATCAGCGCTTCACGCACGCATGGCTTGTAGTAGTGATGGAAAGCGAACGTCAGCCCGAGCTTGGTTGGCCGCTCCTGTTTACCGAGTAGGCCGAGGCGCGCGCAGATTGTCGTTGCGGTCCATCCTGAGTGATACCCGGCCGCACGCTTCATGACTGTTTCAGCCAGGATGGTATGGAAATCAGAGCGACCGAAATTCGTGTTTTCGAATGCTGCATTGATCACCTCATCAGTCAGGTGCGCGTCGATAGCGTTGCTCATGACTGCGCTCCTTTGCGAACTTCGGCGGCGAAGTCAGAGCAGTAGTGATGCAGATCGATCGTGTCTTCAATGCCGCCCTCAATTTCAGCAATAGAATCTCTTAACATCTCCACACCCTGAGCCCGCACTTCAGCCATGAAAGCCTGGTACGAAGGAATTTTCAACACAACCAGAAAGCGAATCATTTTCTGCACTTCTGGCGGGCATTGCTCATAGTGCTCATCTGTGATGAACACTGCCTCGTTGCAGATTCTTTCGAATGCACTCAACTCCGCAGCCAGTGCCGCGCACCTGGCTTCAAGTGCTGCGTATTCTTCGTGTTTCACAAATGGGCCTGAATTTCCGTCCACATCCAAGCTGTAGCTCATTACGTCATAACGTTTCACGCTCATACCCCTACCCTCCCCCAAACCATCAATACTCGCTTCATCGCCGCGCTGTTGCGGCACTCCTGGAAAATTGTGTTCTCGCCGTCGCGGTTGATCGGCTTCCCTTCGTCGTCTTCGGCTGCCACGTATACATTGGTGCGCCAGTTACGTTCGCGAAGGACGATCTCGCCGTTCTGTCGCATCTTGAACGATGCCGCCAGCACCTGAGAGCGGGACACTCCGGTTGCTTCGCATACCAGCTCCGCAGTGAATGAGCCGTAACCTTCCAGATACCACTCGATAGCCTCTCTTCCAGTCATCAGAATCCACCTCGCTGTGCAGGTTTTGTTTCTTTCTCGCGACGGCGCTGACTGGCAGCTTCCTGATCGCAGTCATAAATCGCGCCGTGGCGCTGCTGGCAGTACACGACACCGGTCTCGCCGTGCCGGTTTAGTCGCAGAAGCAGTTCTGTTTCGCTCTGGTTTACGGTTTCGTCGTAGGCACCTTCGCGGTAGATGGCCAACCAGTAATCGCAGTCCTGTTCGATCTGCCCGGTGTCGCGGGAATCGCTCGGCAGTGGGCGTTTGTTGGTGCGCTTCTCCAGATCTCGGTTAAGCTGGGTCAGCAGCACGACAACGCAGTCCAATTCCTTGGCCAGCATCTTCAGGCCTTTAGTGATCAGCCCGTACGCCAGGTCGTTACGCTCAGCCTTATCGGCAGTCATCAGTGTCAGGTAGTCGACCAGAACCATGCCAACCTTGCCTCGATCGCGCTTAATACGGCGTGCCTCAGCCACGATATGTGCCAGCCCAATGCCAGGAGTGTCGTCAATCATCAGGTTATTGGTGTCGATCAGCGCGCTCATCACTCCGGTCGCTTTCTGGATGTCCCCATCCCAGTCGCCGCGGTAACCGAAATCTTCTTTGGTCATGTCCGGGTAGAACAGGTTTGGCGTAAGGCGGCTCTGCTGGGCTGTGATCTTCTCGACCATCTGCCCTTCAGGCATTTCCAGCGAAAACATCAATGCTGGCTCGTTCTCCACGGTGGCGCAGTTAACGGCCATCTGCGTGTACAGCGTGGTTTTCCCCATCTTTGGTCGCGCGCCGATGACGAAAAGACTGCCTCGCACGATGCGCTTAACGCCCAGCAAATCGTCAAGGGACGGCAGCCCGGAAGAAAGCCCACGACTACGACCGTTAGGCTTGCAGCGTTCGTCAAATTCTTCAGTCCAGTCAGATACCGCGTCATGGAATGAGCGGAGCCCGGTCTTTTTACCGGTGCGTGCGTAATCGCTGATCTCCGTGAACAGGCTCTGAATTGCTTCAAACTTCTCAGCTGTAGTCATCCCGTTTCGCGCATACAACAGTTCGGTTGCCTTCGTTGTCATGTCGATGCCGTAGCGTTCCATGGCCTTCTCGCGAACCACCATGGCGTAGTGAACGATGTTCGCTGCGCTCGGCGTGTTCTTGGACAACTCAGCCATATAGGCAAAACCGCCAGCCATCTCTTCAAGACTCTTAGCCTCCAGCGACTCAATGAGGGTGATCAGGTCAACCGGCCGTTGTTTTGCCACCAGCTCGCGCATCTCTGCAAAGATCACCTGGTGTGCACGCAGATAGAAAGATTCAGGTTTCAACATGGCCATGGCTTTCTGGCAACGTTCGCTGCCGGTATCCAGCATGATGCCACCCAGTACGCTCTGCTCTGCTTCGAGGTTATGAGGTACGGTCAGGAGTTCAGTGTTCAAAGTGAACCCTCCCGCGTTTTAACCAGTGTTTCGGAACGCAACAGGTAGTCAAAGCTGGCACGCCAGCCGGTGTCGTTGTCACCAAAATAAAACGGCTTTGCAGTACGGGAGAACGCTGAAAAATAGTTCTCAACTGCTTCTACCGTTGGTTCTTTCAACTCAGACAACAGACGCTTGATATTACGGCGACGCTTGTCGTTAAGGGCCTCTGCCTGCGGCAATCTGTCTCCCAGGGTTGAGTTGTATGCTGACATCACAGCCTGATAGTCGATTGCTGGTTTTTTCTGTGAAGCCGGTTTCTCTTCCTGCCCGCCACATCCCCCATTGGGGGATTTAGGGGGATCTTTTCTTTCTTTCTTTTGAATAGTTTCTTTTGTGTTTAGCTGAGTTGGCTTATGGGTATTAGCTGAATCGGCTAATGTTTCATTAGCTGTTTCGGCTAATGTTTTGCCATGTTGGCTAATGCTGAAATTCCAGTCAGAAATCACCTTATTCACCCCGATCGCCAGGCCATTGGTAACGATGATGTTCATTGCAATCATCTCGTTTTTGGCCTTGCAGACATGTGTATGGTGAATACCGGTCATCGCTGAAATCTGGGTATTGGTAATGCGGTCAAACTTTTTCCCGAACCCGTAGGTTTTGCGGATCACCGCCAGAACGACCTTCAGCTGGCGAGCCGTTAAATCAGCAGCCATAACCGCTTCCAGCAGCTCGTTAGCGATGCGGGTATACCCATCATCGATATCTGCCACCTGACGCTCCACGACCGATACAGACGGTCTGAAAGGTATTACTTTTGCGAGATTATCCACGACCGCTCTCCTTGCGTTTCAGTTCTTCCAGGATGGCGCGCATCTTTTCGGCCACTTCCGGGTTAACGGAACGGACAAAGCGGTCACGGGTAATGTTTTTATGTACAGCGGTATGGAAATAGCGTGGTTTTTTTGCCATTATTCCTCCTGCAACTACTCTCGTTTTTGCACCAGAAAGTCGGTTCTGTTCGCGCAGACCGGCTTTCGCCATTTCTGTAGTTCTCACATAACCCCCAACATCGACGTAACCATCGTCATAAGAGGCCCCACCTGCTCCGGCATGAGGCGGAACAGCGACGCTATACCCTCGCTTACCTCTTTCAGCTTTTGATGCTCTGGAGCGTCCAGCAGCACGGCCTGTTTAGCTTCAGCACACTCTTTCATCGCTGATGCGATCAGCGACATCGTGTCGTTCTTCGGTACCAGGCGGTTGCGAAATTCCAGTGGAAGTACCGCCATGATTGCGGGCGTCAGCTGGCGAACGTTCTCGCGGTACTGCTCAGAGTCGAAACGGTTATCCAGAAAGCGAAAAAGCTTCTGGCGCGCCCGGCTGATGTCCTCCGGGAAGCTGATGGCGGTCCCGCCCTGCTCCCGGTATTCGTTGATGATCAGCGCTGACACCACGTCCTGATTGTCCAGCGCCGACGACCATGCCCGGACCGCATCGCGGATCTTTTCGTGGTCTGGCGCCGCCTTAGGTTGAGCGCGGTTTATCACCGCTCCCGGGTGTATTCCGGTATTGTGTTGATACGCAAGTGAATGCATTGCTTTCCCTTTCGTGGTTAGGGCCGCCAATCAGGCGGCGTTATTTTTTGGTGGAAACAACGCATCGAGAGATGTATTGCTCCCAAGCTTATTCATCGCCTCAACCAGGCGGCGGCACGAATCCAGGTCTGGTGCTCGTATGCCAGCTTCATAGTTAGCAAGGCGGGACTGGTTCCAGCCGCACGAACCTGCTAACTCTGATTGAGTGATGCCAAGCTTCTTACGTTCGTTGGCGATATTGTTCATGCTGATCCTTTCAAGAATGGTCACTCAGCATCATTAAACACAATTCGTGATTATTAATCAACACAAATCGTGAAAGGCATTTCAACACGCTACGTGATAAAAATATGCGTATGAAAAAAAATGAATCTATAGCCAGCAGAATTAAGCGTATTCGTGAGTCAAAAGGCCTCTCTCAGAGGGCTTTGGCTGATCTTTGCGGGTGGGCTTCGCAATCACGCATAGGAAACTATGAGGCGGGCACACGTAGTGTGAGCGTTGATGATGCAGAGGTTATCGCCAAAGCTTTGGGTATATCCGCCCCTGAGCTATTATTTGGGGATGACTTTGTCGGACATTACAAGCCAGGAGCAAAGTATCCGTTGATTAGCTGGGTAAGCGCAGGGGCGTGGTGTGAGGCTAATGAGCCATATACTCTGAAAGACATAGAGGAATGGTATGAATCTGACGCTCATATAGAGGGAACGGCTTTCTGGTTGCGTGTTCAGGGTGACTCTATGACATCATCCGTTGGACTAAGCATCCCTGAGGGTATGATGGTTCTAGTCGATACCGGGAAAGAACCAGTAAATGGAAGCCTGGTAATAGCTAAACTTACCGACGCTAATGAGGCGACATTCAAGAAGTTGGTTATCGACGGCGGTAATAAATACCTCAAAGGCCTCAATCCGCAGTATCCCCTGATCCCAATTAATGGTAACTGCAGAATTATTGGTGTTGCCATTCAAACTATGATGAAGCTTTGAAGACCAATGAGGATGGAACTAGGAATGAAAAAAATATTTTTGGCTTTGGCAGTTTCCGCGCTGTTATCTGGATGTGTTATGAAGAGCACAGCCCATGCTGGAAAAGACTTTGATGAAACAAAGATTTCTCAAATCGTTAGTAAGCAGACTACAGAAGCAGACCTTCTCCGCTTGATGGGTGAACCAGTGAAAAAGGAGATCGTTAGCGACAATGAAGTTAAGTGGATCTACGAATACGTAACTTCTAATGCAGCCGTAAGAATGTTCTCCACTAAGCCAAAAGTCGATGTTTCGAAAAAGGTTCTTGAGGTATTGATCCGAGATGGCGTCGTTGTTAATCACGCGTATACAAACCCAGGGACCACTACATACAAGTAACCTCTCCAGAACCATCATCATGATTGAAGCCCACTTAGGTGGGCTTTTTTTATGCCTGTCGAAAAATAAATTTCCATAGAATTCAATAACAACACAATTTGTGTTCAACTATAATCACATTTCGTGTTGACTACATAAACACATTCTGTGATTATCAACTCATCGAAACGAAACATCGACAGCTGAGCGAAGTTAGCCAGCGGCGGACAGCAAGTCGCCTGCTTTTTAACAACATACAAAGTCGGAACAGCACTCAGTAATCCTGTTTAGACCCCAACGCACAAAATGCGGCGTATCACCGGCGGCGAACCGGTCGGTGAGAAGGCTACCCCCTCGCGAGAGCGATAAAGGCGTGGGAACGGGCAACACTGACGGGATGAGAGGTGCGAAGCGCAAAGAGATTTATTCCAGTCCATTCGAAGTTGAGTGGGTTGGGCTGAATCACAGAATCTTTCACGCCCGATTGGGCATCACGTTCAAATGGCTAGCCGCTGCCACCCTTTTCGACGCGGCGCACCGTATCGGAGGAGTTATGTAACAGGTAACAGTGACGACTGAAAACCAACATTCAGCCCCGGATTATGCCGGGGCACACCGTGGAATGTTTTGGGGTGTGGTGAAGCTCAACGGCGAGCTAGGGAATAGGCTTGCGGCAAAAATTCGCGATGAAAACCGCAAGGCGCGCGTAACCCAATCGGCAGCGCACCGATGGAAGCTGGTTCGACTCCAGCCACCAGACCACCAAAACATTTCTCCCGCATCAGCGGGTAACGACAGAGGGTAAGGCGATGGGGAACGTTAAAAAATACACAGTCGACTATGACTGGAAGGCGGAGCTAACGGTTGAGATAGACCACGACGTAATGACCGATGAAAAGCTGCATGAGATTAACAATTTCTGGTCGAACGCCGATTACCGGCTGGAGCGCCAGGGATCAGTTTTGAATGCGGTGCTGGTAATGCTGGCAAAGGAGGCTCTGCTCATTGCACTGAGTCAAAACTACAACACCTACGGAGTTGTTAGTGAGTTCGACTGGTCGAAGGGTGAAGGGGTTGAAGGCTGGCCTCCAATGGACGGCAGCGAGGGCATAAAGATAACCCATATAGATGTTTCAGGAATACTCGATTCAGATGACATCACCATCAAGTCCGCCTAACCAGCGGCTTTTTTCATACCTCAGTCGCTTCACCGAGGCGGCTTAGTTATGACAACCGGCGGCCATCCACCGCCACTTTTTTTTTTTTCGCACAAGCGCAGAAGTCTTGTATTAACCGTTCCGTTCGCCGCGATAAGGCCAAGAGGAAATCATGGTAAACCAGCAGCAGATCAGAGAAGCCCAACGGCTCGCGTCGTTCGCGGTACTCCATCGCAATGCTCCGGCGTGGGAAGAAGCAAAGCGTCTTTACGCCGTCGCCATCGGGAGGACTCTTCACTGATGGAAACTTTATTCGCGCTCGTCCTTACCGTGGCAATGACCAACGGTGATTATCAGGATGTGATTCTCGGCGTATACGACAGCCAGCAGGAATGCAGCCAGGCAGCGACAGAGCAGAAAGTGTCAGCTGAGTGCTGGCCGGTAGAAAGCATCCTCCGCAACGGCGAGTTCCCGGCGAAATCCATCGCGCAGCAGTAACCACCCTATTCAACCGATCGGCCTGGCATTACGCGGGCGTCCTTCGCACGCACTTTTTAAGGAGTATTTATGCAACCTTACGAGCGATTAACCTCTGAACGTCTGGCAAGTTTGCCAGAAGGATCCCGACTCAAACTCGGCGGGCAAATCATCAAACTTACCGGGCGCGGGTCATTCACCAACAGCGCCGGGCGCACCGAGAACATGATTGAGTATGTAGATTCCCGTGGCGTGCCCGGCAGTTTTGCCGAAAGCATCATTCTCGACTCGGCTACCGAGTACCTCAGCTCTGTAATGTGTGCTTACTGCGGCGCGCGGCGCCATAAGAGCGATTGCATTGTTCAGACGGTATCGACCTACATGTCGACGTCACAAAAACATTTCTGCAACGACAAAGGCTGCGCTGAGAAGTTCTTCCGCCAGAACCCTTCCCGCACCAAAACATCACGGAGAACGCGATGGTAACTCAGCAGACAGGATTGCTGATGGTTGCCATGCTCTGCCTGCTGTATGACCTGCAGCCGGCAGACCTCGAATCACTGGCCCACCAGCTCGCAGAATTTGACGCAGTTAACGACCACCTTACGGAGATTAAGCATGTTGCGAGTTATTGATACCGAAACTACCAGCCTGGAAGGCAGTGTGCTGGAGATTGCCAGCGTGGATATTGTTGACGGTGTTATTTGCAATCCCATGAGCGACTTTGTGAAGCCCACTGAAGCGATCAGTTTCGAGGCTATGGCCATCCACCACATCACCGAAGATATGGTCGCTGACGCCCCGCTGATTGGCGAGGTTATCGGGCGTTACCTTGGCGCGCAGGCTTACGTCGCGCACAACGCGAAGTTCGACAAGTCTAAACTGCCGCAAATCGACGCGCCATGGATTTGTACTGCAAAGCTGGCCCGCGCCCTTCTCCCTGATCACCCAAGCCACAGTAACCAGTACCTGCGCTACAGCCTTGGCCTGAAACCTGAACTACCCGAAGGCCTGTATGCACACCGCGCGCTGTATGACTGCTACGTCACTGCTGAATTGCTTCTTTACATGGGCCGCCTGGCGAAATGGACATTTGGCGAAATGCGCGCCATTTCAAACAGCCCGTCACTGATTAAGGCGATCCGGTTCGGCAAGCACAAGGGCCTGACTTTTGAAGAAATTGCGAAGGTCGACCCTGGCTATCTCCGCTGGTTGTCCAGCAACAGCGACGACGAAGACATTCTCTTCACCATCAAACACTGGATTAAGGGGTGACTTATGGCGGTGATGACTCTCATCCTTGCCGACTCCGGGTATGGCAAGACGTACAGCATCCGCAACGTTAACCCGGAAAATGCCATTCTCGCTCGATGTATTCGTAAGGCCCTTCCGTTCCGCAATAACGGCTGGAAGCTTCACGGTAAACGCCTGCCGGATAACTCTATTCAGCGAGGGAACGTGGTCGACATCAGAAATGCCCGGCATCTGTTCGAAGTAATCCAAAACGCTGCGCGTAGCGGTCGCCGGATGCTCATCATTGATGACTTCCAGGCCATCATGCAGCACGAGAACATGGACCGGGCCTATGAGACTGGCTACACCAAGTTCACCGAAATGGCGGAGCACGCCTGGCGCATCATCGAAGCTGCAACCCAGCTCCCTGACGACTTCCGCGTTTACTTCCTCGCTCACACCGAAGAGAGCGAAGGGAAAATCAGGATGAAGACCGTCGGCAAGATGCTTAACGAAAAGCTCACACCCGAAGGCTACTTCCCAATCGTTCTGCGCATCATCAAGCGCGACGGAAAACACCTTTTCCTGTTGAAGGGCGACGACAACGACACCGTGAAATGTCCTCCTGACCTGTTCGGGCCAGAAGTGACTGACATGGATAACGACCTGGCGGCGTTCGACAACGCAATTTCTGAATTCACTGACTTATAAGAGAGATAACGATGAACCAACCAATCAGCTTTACCTGGAACCAGCAGTCGGCAGAAGCAGCGCTCAAAGCAGGATCCTCCGCTGGCATTTCTGAAACCGGCGCATACGAAGGGGTGATCACCTCCGCTGTGTATGAGTTCGGCAAGGACGGCTCACAGTCGCAGGCGCTTGTTCTTTCGCTCGACGCTGACGGCCAGAAAGCAAACTTCCTGCGCATCAACTTCCTCGGGCGCGACGGCACGCAGACTTTTGGTATGGGTTTGATCGCCGCCATCATGTGGGCTGCGCAGGTTAAAGACGCTCAGGCGCAACAGCGACAGGGGCAAAGCGGTCCTGAATGGTGTCTGCCAGCTCTTGAAGGTAAGCGTGTCGGCTTGTTCCTGCAAAAAATCCTCACCACCAAGACAGATGGCAGTGACAGCTACAAATTCGAAGTCAGACATGTTTTCCAGCCGGGAAGTCGTCTGACCTATAAAGAATTCACTGACAAAACACCTGCGGAAGCGATCGCCACACTCGAGCGCACCATGAAAGACAAAGACGACCGCAAACCTCACGATTCGTCTCGCGGTGGCTGGGGCGCACCATCACATAGCGGCGGCGGATGGGGTGGTAATCAGCAGGATCCGAATGCGGTCCCTGAATCGCGCCTGCAGCAGGCCAACCGTCAGGTATCGCAGAGCAATCAGCATCCTCAGTTCGACGATGACATCCCCTTCTGAAAGGCATCGCTATGACTCACGCTCACGACGACATCAGGGTTGGCACACTCTGCCTTCCCTTCATTGGTAACGGCTGGCTAATGCCATGGGGTGAAGTGGTCAGCAATCCATTAAAGGCGCAGCGGCTCGCTGAGGAATATCGGGAAAGGCAGGAGGCAGCATGATCGAAGCACCAATTATTATCGTGCCGACAGATATTGGCCAGAAGATTAAAGAAATCGAATCTGCTTACCAGCATTACGTCGATGAATTCAGGATCCCCGAAGACCACAAAATTATCGTTAACTTTTCTGCCGGTAAAGATTCCACTGCCACCATGGCGATCGCCAACGCGCTGTTCGGCGACAAGGTACAAGGTGTCATGGCCGATACCGACAACGAACACGAGCTGACAATCGAGTTCGGTAAAACGATTCATGAGCAAATCGGATGCAAACCGATAAGCGTGGTTAAACGAGTTTACTCAGAGGAGCATTTCTCACGTCGGCGCGAAGCCATCAGCTCAGCATGGACCAAACGACAGGCAATAAGAATGGGCTCCTACCGGGGGATTATCATGCCTTCCCTGGCAAGAAGTGATACCAAATTTGGCAAGGCCTGGCAGCGTACTGCTGAAAAGTGGGGTATTGAATTTCAGACACCACTTGAGGCAGCGCTTTCTGTTCTGCATCCAAGCGGAAATTCATTTCTTGATGCCTGTTTGCTTCATGGCAAGTTCCCTCAACTACGGGACCGCTTCTGCACAGATGAGTTAAAGATCCAAATAGCATTCGACGCTGTCATGCAACCCATGTTGGATGATGGTGAGATTATCGTTCAGTGGTCCGGAGTGCGGTCGGATGAGTCGTCGAAGCGTGCCGGGTACGAGAGGTTTTCAACTGATCAGCGGGACCCGGAGTTTCTTTATAACTTCCTGCCAATCCACCAATGGACTGCTTCTGATGTTTTCGCGCTTCACAAGCACTTTGGCATAAATCCAAATCCGCTTTACCTGCAAGGAGCTGCGCGCGTTGGGTGCATGAACTGCGTGCTGTGCAATAAAGAGGAAATAGCTGAGACGGCAGCTCGCTGGCCTGAATACATCGAAAAGCACAGGCAATGGGAGTTAAAGGTTCGCCTTGTAAGTCGCTGGGTTCACTGGATGAGCGTAGGAGAAATAAGCCAAAGGTGGATGAAGCAGTTCAGCCTTCCTCTAGGGAGGGAAGTGCAACTATATGGACTTACACCTGATGTTGAACGAGTTGAATGGTCTGGCTTCTATGGCCCGCGCGGCGGAATGAACACCCCTGGAGTTGATGAAGTCCTAGAGTGGGCAAAAACAGGGAGAGGAGGAAAGGTGTATGACCTTGTGAAAGCTAGCATGGATACATCTGTTTGTTCGTCCCGTTATGGACTCTGTGAGTGAGGTTTCGTAATGACTGGAAAATACTCCCTTATCTATGCAGATCCTCCCTGGTCTTACGGCAACACCATCAGCAACGGGGCCGCCGCCGACCACTACCCCACCATGAAGCTCATCGACATCAAGCGCCTGCCTGTGTGGGAGCTTGTCGCCGAAAACGCGGTGCTGGCGATGTGGTACACCGGCACGCATAACCAGGAGGCTATCGAACTGGCCGAGGCCTGGGGATTTACCATTCGCACGATGAAGGGCTTTACCTGGGTGAAGCTGAATCAGAACGCCGAGCTGCGCATCAGCAAGGCGCTGGCCGAGGGTGAAATCACCGACTTTTACGACTTCCTCGATCTGCTTAACGCCGAGACGCGCATGAACGGCGGCAACCACACCCGGGCCAATACTGAAGACCTGCTGATTGCTACCCGCGGCGCCGGGCTTGAGCGAAAGCACGCCGGGATTAAGCAGGTGGTCTACAGCCCGCTCGGCGCGCACAGCGAAAAGCCTTGGGAGGTGCGCCACCGGCTGGAGCTGCTTTACGGCGATGTGCCGCGCATTGAGCTGTTTAGCCGAAGCGCAGCGCCGGGCTGGGATCACTGGGGAAATCAGTGCGACACCGCCGCGGTAGAACTGCTGCCCGGCTGCGCCATCCAAGTTGTGAAAACGGAGGCCGCATGACGCCAGCAAATGAAAACGCCATCCGCGCCGCCTGCCGCCGCTGCACCGAAGAAATCCAGCAGGCCATGCGCAAGAAGCCAAAGCCAAACTGGAACGAAACGGTGCCTCCCATCATCAACAAGCATCACAAGAAAATTGAAGCTCTGGGAGTTAGCCTCCTGGAGTTCGTCGTCAAAACTGGCCGCCTTAACGGGCGGTTTGGAGCCGAACAATGACAACAAAAAAATGGGGTCATAACGAGCTTGCTCATGACCTTGCAGAGCATTTGCGCCAGAACACAGCGCGCATCTGCTGGGAGGACATGCAGCTAGGGCCCGCCGGTACGTGTCGACCGGATGTCTACTCTATTGCTCACAGTTACAGCAAGTTCTGCCCTGTCGTCTATGAGGTAAAAGTCAGCGTAAGTGATTTCCGGGCTGACGTTACAGCAGGCAAATACACCAAATACTTCAACTACGCAGGCGGCGTTGTTTTTGCTGTTCCTGAAGGCATGCTCAAGAAAAGCGACATTCCAGATGGTTGTGGCTTGATGATCCGGAAGGAATCTGGATGGCATACCCTCAAGGGGCCGACCATGCGCCAGATTGATACCCTTCCTCGCGATGCCTGGATGAAGCTGCTTATGGACGGCATGACCCGGCAGGCAGAGAGAACCCAAATAAAAAGCCGCGTAATCAACACCTACCTCAGCGACCAAAAACTAATGAAGCGACATGGCAACGAAATCGCCGATCTTGTTTGTCGAGCACATCGTTCAAAGGAGCGCCTTGAGCAGCACATTAGGGATAACGATGAAAGGCTGAAGAACCTGCGCCAGGAAAGTGAAGAGGAGTTGCAACGCCGACGTAAGCGCCGGGAGGAATCTGAGGAAAGGTTAACCGACGCTCAGCAAGATCTGGCGAAAGCGCTTGGCCTCGACCCGAATGTCCCTATCTATGTACTGACAAGGACGCTATGGGAAGCAACGCGCCGCCTGACAGAGGATGAAGAGGTAAAGAGGTTGCGAGGAATATTGTCCAACCTTGAGCGCACGCTGAATGATGGTCTGAAACCATTACCCGGGGAGAAAGCCGCATGAACAAAGCCTCTCCAGTTGATCTGAGGAAGAGCCTCGAAATCGCCAACCACCTCGCACACATCGGAATTCGCTTTGTGCCGATCCCGGTGGCGACCGAGGAAGAATTCCAGACTCTGGCCGCCGAGCTATCTCGACGGCTTAAGCGGATGGCGGTCGAAGCCGAGAAGAATCAAGGCGGTGCAGCATGAAGGCACTAATCACCCAGGAGCTTAAGGCTCCTTTTTTATTGCTGGCGTTCACCTTCAACCGAATTAACCGACAGTTCCGGGAGCATTGACCATGGCCGATATCATCGATACAGCAGCAGAGATTGAAGAGCTTCAGCGCAACGCTGCCCTTTCCGCTCACCGAGTAAACCGCAAGGCCGTATCAGCTGAGCGTTGTGAAGGATGCGACGAACCAATTCCCGATCCGAGGCGCGTTGCCGTCCCCGGCTGCCAAACGTGCGCGGATTGCCAAGGTGTTATCGAGTTAAGGAATAAGCAGAGGGGAGTTTAAAAGTGATCGGAATACTCAAGCCGGTACCGGAATCGCAGTGGCCGGTACGATGCCACGACCCCAAGCGGAGCAACGTGTGGGCTAACTCTTACTTTCTGGTCCAGGAGTTTCAGGAAGAGAACGGCGTCATCCGCCTAACGGTGAACACCACCAGCATTGGCAGTTCTGGCCGGTGGAAGGATGGCATCAGCTGGGATGCGTTGCAGGAGATAAAGTCAGCCGTTGGATATGGGGATCGGGATGCCGTGGAGATTTACCCGCGGGGTTCTGATGTGGTGAACGTGGCGAACATGCGCCACCTGTGGATTACGCCAGAGCCGATTGCCTTCGCCTGGCGGAAGTAATTTTACGCTGCGCGCCCAGCGTGCGGCATGAGGAGAGAGCGTGAAACCTTACGAATCGAAGAAATCACAGTTCACCAGAAACCTGATCCGGCGGCGCCACGCTGAATGGTCAGAAAAGACCTTCGGTAATGTCGGACCTATCGGACCGCTGAAACACCTTTCGAAAGAAGCGCTGGAAGCTGCCGCCGATCCCGGCGACCTCAGCGAATGGGCTGATATGCAGTTCCTGCTATGGGACGCACAGCGGCGCGCCGGTATCACCGATGAGCAAATCACCGCGGCGCTGGAAGAAAAGCTGAAGGTGAATATGGCGCGCCAGTGGCCGGAGCCGAAAGACGGCGAGCCGCGCCTCCACATCAAACCATGACGCAACTGATAGCCAGTTATGAGCTGGCTATTGGGTGCGAAAGCACTGCCACGCAATCCCTTTTGCCCGGCCCCGCGCCGGGCTTCTTTTTGGGAGTTCACCATGCAATCAAACCCCATGACCTGGCTCATCGCCGCACTTATGGTGCTGGGCGCTCTCATCTCATTTCTTCACGAACCGGAAGGTGTGCAATGGCTGCTTTTAATGTGGGCGCAATAGTCCAGAAGAAGACCGGTGGATTGACGGGGATAGTCGAAAGCCTGCTGGAGCCGGAAAACGATAAGGCGCGGGTTTATGTCGCATGGGACGGCGGCACTTACCAGATCCACTTCGAATACGAACTCCGCGCGGCAACGCCAGACCAGCCGCAGTTTTATAAAACGATGTCATAGGAGGGGAGATGGTTACAGCAGAGCCACTCACTGCGCAAAAGGCGGCAAAACTCCTGAAGGTTTCACCTAGGACCGTCTATCGGCTCATCGACTCAGGCCAGCTTGCAGGCAAGAAGATCGGTAATAAATACCGCACAACCGATGTCGCCTGTATTGCGTATTTACATGACCCGCGCGATCCTGTTTCCGCGAGCGCGGGTGAACATAAAGGAGAAATTTTATGTCAATCACCCTCAGAGGCGGCGTCTGGCACTGTCATTTCGTTACGCCGTCAGGGAAAAGAATTAGACGATCTCTTGGTACGGGGGACAAGAAACAAGCGCAGGAGTTGCACGACAGGCTAAAGGCAGAAGCGTGGCGTGTGGATAAAATCGGGGAGTTGCCGACAAGGACGTTTGAGGAATGTTGCATCAGGTGGATCCGTGAGAAAGAGCATAAGCGGTCCCTCGATGACGATAAGACCAAAATCGAATACTTCCTTCGGCATTTCTCCGGCCTGGATATTTCGACCATCACGGCGGACCAGGTAAACGAAGCAGTATCAAAGATGGTCAACCGCAAGCACATCCAGGTGTGGGAGTCGCGCCGGGACGCTGCTATACGTCGGGGAAAGGAGCCGCCGCCGTACACTGAAAAGCCAGTAAGCCAGGCCACAAAGAGCCAGCACCTGTCTTTTATGCGATCGCTGCTGAAAACTGCAGCCAATGACTGGGGATGGATAAAGGCGCCCCCCGTCATTAAGACCAAAAAGCCAATCAGCAAACGCATCCGCTGGCTGACCAGGGAAGAGGCAGAACGGCTTATCGCCTGCATGCCGGAGTCGATAAAGCCGGTGGTGATATTTGCACTGGCAACCGGCCTGCGCCGCTCCAACATCATTGATCTGGAGTGGCAGCAGGTCGATATGCAGAGAAAGGTTGCATGGGTAAATCCGGAGAACGCGAAGGCGGGCAAAGCTATCGGCGTGGCTCTGAATGATACCGCATGCAGGGTGTTAAGGGATCAGATCGGGAAAAGTTCCAGGTGGGTATTCGTTCACACGAAACCATCGACGCGCCCGGATAAAACTGTCACTCCGGCGGTCCGGAAAATGCGCGTGGACGATAACAGCGCCTGGCGCATTGGCCTGGCAAAAGCGGGTATAGAGGACTTCCGTTTTCACGACCTCCGGCATACCTGGGCGAGCTGGTTAATTCAGTCCGGTGTGCCGCTGTCAGTTCTGCAGGAAATGGGCGGCTGGGAGTCGATCGAGATGGTCCGTCGTTATGCTCACCTGGCGCCGAACCATTTAAGTGAACACGCGCGGAAAATAGATGCCATTTTTGGCAACCATGACACAAATACGACACAAGGAGAAAATCAGGCTGGGTTGAAACTGGCGTAAGTACCTGTTTCTAAATGGTACGCCCTGTAGGATTCGAACCTACGACCTACGGCTTAGAAGGCCGTTGCTCTATCCAACTGAGCTAAGGGCGCACAGAGAAGCGTGAACTTCGCGGTGGTGAAACGCGTGGAATTATACGGTCAATGGCAGGTGAGTCAATGCCTTTTCCCCGATCTGTATCGATAACGGCTAGCTGATTGTAAATACGGCTGTTTTTTCAACATTTTCACTACATCCCACGTAGAATTTACCGCTGCGAAAAGGCTTAGCTGCTTTTAAGTAACGCCTGCTGTTTTCCTGTAGGCCACCTCGTCACACTGGTGCAAGGTATCCCGGCCGCCTGGAGGCTGACAGACAACAGGACAATGGAGTGACAGCGCAAAACCTGACCTATACGCCTCCCCGGCTAAAGCACATTTCTCATGATATCACCGGCATCAAACTTGAGCCCATCGTTGCCCTCGCCTCTTCACACAGGATCGGCGTTGAGGTGCTCAGCGTTCTGTCACCCACGCTGCAAAGTGAAGATTTTTTCCGCAAACAATCGGCAGAACAGTCGCTTATGCTGCTGGAAGTGCAGCTCCGTGTGCTAAAAAACGCGCTCGCCTGTCACAATATTTTCATCAATCTGCCGATAACCGTACTCATGGTGCCAGAACTTTTTCAGCGTCTGCTGCAACTGCGAAGCCCGCCGCTGAATATAGAGATTGTCGACCCTGTCGACTTTTTCACACTCTCCGATACACAGCGGCAAGTGGTGGCCCAGCGCCTGAAGCAGCTGACCATAAAGGGTCACCGCATCTGGCTGGATGACGTTGACGATAGCGTTGTCCAGCCCTTCTTATCCTGGCCGCTGCCACTCAGCGGCATAAAGATCGATAAAGAAACCTTCTGGCGTATGCGCGCCACCCCTGCGCTGGGGGAACTGGTTTCCCGCTGTTTTCGGCTTGCCGGGAAGGTGCTTATCGAAGGTATTGAGACTGAACGGGATCGTTCCTGCGCACGCCAGGCAGGGGCACAACTCGGCCAGGGGTATTACTGGCCATCCTGGACATGGCCGGAGGATTAAACAGCCATCTCCAGGAGGGAGGCCATGGGAATGACAGTGCGCCGTTACCGTCGGCGTCGTACAGGAAGTGACGCACTGGGATTTACACGCTCGCCTTTTGCTCCCCCCTTCTTTGACCGACTCGAATTTTTGAGCCAGTCCACCAACCTGACCCATAAAACTGACGCCCCGTTTATCATTCTGGTCACGGAAGATCATTACCTGCGCACCGGAATGCTGAACGGGAATTTCCCGCTAAGCTGTTGCTCTGACTATCCAGTGCTGGAAGATGCCTTAAGCGCGTTGAATCAGTGGCCATCCGCGCGTCTGGTAGTCGATATCGACAGCCGCGCCACGGCTCTGATCGACAAACTGGATCAGCTAAGACGATATAGTCTCTACCCGCCTTTTCTTACCCCTCATCTGCTTGTCAGGGCAGATGATTACGATACCCGCCTGTTCTGCAAAGCGGCGGGGCCCTTTCATGTGCTTGAACGTCAGTTGCCCGCTGCGGCACTGCAGCAGTACCTGCTGGAAACAAAGCCGCCGCAAGGCTCGGTGAAAGAGTGGTTCACGCGCAGTGAATGGCCCATTTTACAAGAGCTGTCTCGTGGCAAAACGTTACGTCAGATTGCTCTGATTCAAAACCACCCCTATAGCCGCATTATCTATCGTCTCGGCTGCATTTTGACCAAGCTGGGGTTAAACCACCGCCAGGAATTGCTGCACCTTCTTAATAATCTCTCAGACTGCACGTTTTGACTTAGGCATTAACCCGTTCATTCCTAAAGACCTTTAAGAAATAACTTACCGATAATGTTAATTTTTTGTTTTAATTTAACAATTTCATCGAATTTGCAACTATTCCTAAATTATCCTCTTGAACCACGTGAAATATCACTGAAAATGCCTATCTCAGCACTTTCCACCATCCGTTAAGCGATGAGGGAGTCCGTTAAAAAGATGATAATGATGTAAAAACAAGCGACTGATCTGTACGGGTCAGGTGCGGTAAGCGCAGGTTACAGCATATCCTGCTGTTCAATTTTAGGTTTATCTTGCGGGCCACTCCTGGCTTTCAGATGAAGATGCCACGCCCGATCCCGCCTATTTTTTGCGCTTGCCGTGCACGCGCCGCACCACTTTCCCCACCTCGTTTTGTTAACAAACAATTAACATAAAGTGATATATGTCATTTTTTGTTATTACATAAAGATGAAAAAATGTGGTAAATGGAATAGCAGGACATTTGCGCTAAATTTAAAATAATAGCGATTCAGATCCAGAAGATAATACAAAGCAATGGACCAGGATTAATTTACAGGGTTTTCGGAGAAAACTTACACGGTATAATAAGATGCGTTGCAAATATGAATAAGAAAAACCTTTTTGCCACACCAGCCAAATGAGATAACCGCGCTGAGGCATTAATTTACTCGCTACGTTAACAAGGATGCTTTCGCTCTTTCCAGGGAATTACTACCGTATAAGGATCACCATCTATATCCTTCCGGCATTTCGAGAGTTTGAACAAAACTCCGCATAACGCTTTTAACAATCTGAGGCATTAAAAATGAAACCGGCATCCGTTATCATTATGGACGAACACCCTATTGTCAGAATGTCGATAGAAGTCCTGCTACAGAAAAATAAAATATCATCGTCAAACTCAAGTCTGGCGATAGCCATGAAGTGCTTGATTGTATTCGCAATCACCCCATCGACCTGGTTATCCTGGACATCGAACTGACGGGAACCGATGGGTTTTCATTACTCAAGAGAATCAGAAACCTAAACAAAGACATCAAGGTTCTGTTCCTCTCGTCAAAATCAGAGTCGTTTTACGCAGGACGCGCCATTCGCGCAGGGGCCAATGGCTTTGTCAGTAAGCGAAAAGATTTGGGTGAGATCTACAACGCGGTGGAAATGATACTGATGGGCTATTCTTTTTTCCCGTCAGAAACGCTGAACTTTATAAATCATCTGGGCTCCGGGAAAGGTATCACGCCGGATATGCCATTATCGAATCGCGAAGTCACGGTGTTACGCTATCTGGCGAATGGATTATCCAATAAGGAGATTGCCGAGCAGTTGCTATTAAGCAACAAAACCATTAGCGCGCACAAATCCAATATTTATTCCAAGCTCGGCGTCCAGAGCATTGTAGAATTAATAGATTACGCGAAAGCACACGAACTGCTATAAACTGAATTCACTCCCCGCAACTTAAGTGAGTTGCAGGGAGTGCGGTCAGCGCTAATTATAATTGATCATAAACGTGGCATCCGCATCTGCCCGTCCCGGCTGAGGGTTATCCGCTGTGGCAATATAATTGGCATAGAACGACAGTACCGCATTACCTTCTGCATCGACCGTCACCGGCTGGCTGGCCTGCTGAAGATCCAGCCGTGTTTTATCCGCATCGCGGATCTCCACGGCAACCTGACCCGCCGTACTGCCATCATTGAGCGCCAGCAAACCGCTGTCGCTGCCGTCTGCTTTTCCCGAAAACGTAATGGAGGCTGCGCCAGGAGGACAGCCGGTCAGCTTCAGCGTAAACGGCATGGGCTGCGTGCGGCTCCCCGTGGTTCTAAGCTGTTTCGTCGGCCAGGTGCCGAGCGTGACGACCTTATCGCTGTCATTGCCTTCGGCCACGCAGGTGAAATCGACGATGTTGCCGGACATCTCAATATTGATTTCCCCCAACGCCGTGGCCGCCTGAGCGCCAGCGTGAAGCATCATCAGTACTCCCGCAGCAATGTACCTGCTCCAGTGTCCCATTGCTCCTCCTTAATCGTAATCCACGCGAAGATAGCCGCGCGAGGTGAAACGGCCCTCGGCAGGCTTGTTGCCCGTCACGCTCACAGGCCAGACCCGAATGCCGACCTGTGCCTGAGCGCTGTCATCCAGGCGGAACGGAATTTTGCTGGTGAGCGTGTTAGGCGTCAGCGGCGTGCCGCTTTCGTTAGCGACCACAAACCCCAGATCGGGATTATTAGAAACCAGCGCATTACCGGACACTTTCTCCGCTTCGATACGCATCGTCAGATACGCATTGGCTTCAACGTTTGTGCATTTAATGGCAATGGTTTTGCTTTGAGGCGTAACCTTCTGCGGTCGATTTCCGGCACCGGCCTGGCTAAACAACGACGCACCAATATCGCCAAAATCAAATTCCACGACCTGGCCTGCGTTGATCGCACAGCTTTGCGGTACCTGAATCGTTCCGCTGTAGCTAATGGTATAGACCGGCGTATTAAGCGGATCGGCGGTTTTCGTCGTGACATAGACCCTGAACATGGTCTGCTGCGGGATCACCACCATATTGATAAAGCGCCGCGTTACCCTCAGACGGAAAACCAGCTTGGAATCGGTTACCGGAAAAGCCTTGTTATTCGGTACGTTGGGGTGCTGCCCCATCTGAATATAATTCGCGGGAGGGTAGAACGTGCCCGCAAAGTCATCGTGGATCTGCATGGCGCCGTCGAGGTACTCATTCAGCTTCACATATTTATAGCTGTCGATCACCGTGGTAATGGGCAAGTCGGTGACATAGCTGCGCATGGTGGATTTACCGGTTGTCCCGCGGGGACAAATGGCATTCACCCCCACCAGTCCAGATTTTTGCGCCAGGGTGACAATCTCCCCCGGCCTGTTGTTAGCGCTGTTAAACACGTTGGAGAGATCGTAGGAAATATCCTTCGCCACGCCGGTGGAGTTCTGGCACACCGTGGCCCATGCGGGCAGTGCGCTGCACAACACTGCCGCGCCAACTATGCTACGGATAATGGTCATGATTGGGTTCCTGTTAGCGTTCACAGCGTGCCCCCGCCAGCGTAATGGCCTGGTTCAGGCTTTCCGGTGGTAAGTGATAGCTTGCACGGCACTGGGACTGTTTTCCGTCGCCCCACTGGATGAGCAGCTCACCTTCCAGCGGCAGCCCGCTGAGGTAAATCTGCCCGTCATCCCCCACCATGCTGGTGACGCCGCTTTGCGTTTCACGCACTACCGCGCCAAACGGCACGGGCTGGTCGCCGAGCGTGACGGTCAGCAGGGCGCGCACGCCAATACGGGTATCGAAGCTGGCGCGCACCAGCGCCCCTTTGGTCGGCACCACGCTGCTCACGTTATTTTCGATGTCGGTGTTGTTGCTCATGGTATTGGTGTCCAACGCCACGCGGTTGTAGCGGTAGACGGTGGCATACGGCATCACGGCATAGCCTCGCCAGTCGGTTTTCACCCCGGTCTGGTTTTCAATACTGACGCCTGATGCCCCCGGTGCTTTGATCAGCACGTTGGTGTCGCCCAGCGGCTGGCTGAAGGTCACCCCGTCTGAATGCCCCACCACGCCGCCAGAAAGCTGCCAGTTGAGATCGTGCTGGTCGCGGGCGTAGTTGTAGCCCACGCCCAGCGTGCCGTAGGTCGCCTGCCAGTTGGCGCTGGCGCTGCCGCTTGCACCATTATTGCTGGCGTGCCCCTGCGTGACGCTGTAGTTCAGGTTGCGGTCTTCGAGCAGTGTTCCGCTCACGCCGGTCTGCCAGCTGGTATCGCCGTCGCTGTTACGGCTGGCAGAAGCGGTAGCGTAGGCTCTGTCGATGGCGCTATCGCGGCGATAGCCGTGACGGGTAAACAGGCTGAACGGCACGGAGACGTTAAACGATGCAATCCGGTCCGTACCGTCGATCCCAACGGCCTTGTTCCACGACCAGGAGACGGAGTAGTTGATCCCCTTCACGCCACCCGCATAGCCCAGCTGATACCAGACGTTAGATTCGCTGGTGCCCCAATAGCTCTGCTGGCTACCGGAGAGGTAAACCGAGCCGTAATCCCCCAGCGACTGGGAAATGTTGAGCTGGAAGCGCCCCTTTTTGTTCCACGTCAGGTTGTGATAACTCTGCACGTCCGGCACGCCGTCATCGTCCTGACCTTCGCCATACTGGTAGCCTTCCATTGAGCGCCACGCCACATCGTCCAGGGTGTAGAACCCTTTGGTAGAGTAGCGATAGCCCAGCAGCTGGAAGTTGGTGCCGAAGCCGTTAAGGGATTTTGCGTAGAGGAAGCGCAGGGACTGCCCTTCATGGCGGCTGTCATCCGCGAGCTGGCTGCGGGCATGGGTGAGATCGAGCGAGACCGCCCCCCAGTCCCCGAGGTTTTTCCCGGCCCCGAGGGCAATCGCGGTATAGCGTGACGCCAGCTGCGTGCCGCCGTACAGCGTATAGCCGTCGGCCAGGCCGGTAATGAGCGTTCCCTGAGCGAAGAACGGCGTGTCCTGCTCGCTGTTGCCGCTGCGGTAATCCCCCGCCACCAGGTCATATTTCCAGCGTCCTTCACGCTGCAGCAACGGCACGGTGGAGTAAGGCACGGTGTAACGCTGCTGGCTACCGTCCTTCTCTTCTACCGTTACCTCAAGATCGCCGCTTGATGAGGTTGGGTTAAGGTCGGTAATGGCAAACGCCCCAGGCTGGACATAGCTCTGGTAAATGACATAACCGTTCTGGCGGATCGCTACCTTGGCTGGCGTGCGGGCAATACCGCGTACGGTTGGCGCGTAGCCCTGCATGCTGTCCGGGTACATGCTGTCGGAGGAAAAGAGCCGCCCGCCCCGAAAGCCGACGCTGTCGAAAACATCGTTACCGGTATTGCTGTCGCCCAGCACCAGCTCGCTTTTCAGCGGAATGACGGTGCGCTGAGCCCAGGTGCCAATATTCTGCCAGTTGCTGTGACGCTGACCGTTACTTTGGGTGTAACGCCACGCGCCGTTATTGCGTAATCGCCAGGCACCATAGTTCAGCCCGCTCTGCAGGTTCAGGTAATAGCTGTCGTCATCGCTGCCGCGGTTGCCGGTAAAGCTGTAATTCAACAGGGCGGCGGGAATGCCTTCATCCCACTGTTCAGGCGGAATGTAGCCCCGGGCGCTGTTTTGCATGGCCACCTGCGGCAGGCTCACGTTCAGGCGCAATGACGCAAAGTTGAAGGCCGTTTCGCTGCCGGGAATAGCCGTCGTCAGCGGAACGCAGGTCTCCCCCTGCACGTTTGCCAGTTCCGGGAACGCCGCAATGTTGACGCCGAAACGGTCGAGCATCGCGCGCGTAATGCACGGCGCTAACCCGCCCGCGACGGGTGGCGTGTTTTCGGCTTGTTCAAAACGCACGTCCTGCGTGCCGATAAACTCATCGTTGCGCCAGATGTCCACGCGATAGACGCCCGGCGCCTGCTGGTGTCCTTGTTCAAAACGCGACAAATCCGCCACGCTGGCGGCGTCGTCGGACAAAAAAGCCGGGTTGAAGTAGCTTTCGCTCCAGCCGGCGTGCGGCCAGAGCGTTGTCATCAATGCCAGTGCAACCGGGCAGTAACGCCATTGAGTGTTCATCGCCCTGACTCTGCTCATAGATTGACGCTACGCGCCGGAGTAATAGCGCCGTAATCATTGACGCTCTGCCAGGAGAGCGTGCCGCTGGCTGCGGTTGGCAGCACCTGCTGTGCGGAGTTTTTCGGCGCGACCATCAGGTTTTCCAGCGTCTGGCCGCCAAGCTTCAGGTTGACCAGCGTGACGTAGTAGGGCGAAGCATTGCTCACCTTCAGGTGGTTCCCGACGCGCTCAAAGCGCAGCTGGGAGAGCGCCTCTTCCGGTGGCATCGACAGGTTAGCCGGGCGCACAAACAGCTTGATGCGTGACAGAATGGCCAGCTGCAGCACGTTATTGTTCTCTGTTTTCGCCTTACTCACTGACGGAATTGCCTTCACGTTCATGTAAAAAAGCGATTCGCGATCGGCGGGCAGGGTCGGCCCGGCATAAATAATGCGCAGTGTGTTTTCGCTGTCCGGCTCGCTCACAAACAGCGGCGGCGTGACGGCAAAGGTTTTTTCTTTTTGCCCGCTGGCGTTTTCAATCCACGCGTTAATTAAATAACGCTCCTGCTTGTTACTGTTGGTGATCGCCAGCGATGTCTGTTTTGCATCTGCCGGATAAATCACGCGCGTCGCGCCCAGCGCAATTCCGCCGGATGCATTTGCACAGGCAGAAACCATCATCAAAATAAAAGATAAAAACAGTCCGGGTTTAATCAGGGTGTTCATCACAACCGTACCTTTAATAATGTGTTCGCAGGCGTCAGGGATAAATCAACGTAAACCAGACATCCGACTGAATATTGCCTGGCACGAGGTGTTCGGAAATCGCCCGGTAGCGAGCGCTGAAATGAAACGCCAGCTCGCGGGTATCAATGGGCAGCCAGCTGACCGCCGTGGCGTTCGGGATAATCTGACGTTGTTGTTCGTCGAAAAGCGCCAGACCAACGCCGCTGCTGACAGGAGCTTCACCTGGCCGCGATGTCGCCAGGAAAACCTGCGGATCTTCTGCAGGGGTTGCGCCCTGAAACTGGATCCCCACGGTACGAGAAACGTCCACGCTGCAGTCGAGCAGCCGTACGGTGAAAGGCACGTTTACCGTGGAAAAACTGCCGACGCCGGAAAATGAGTTGGTGCGGTACTGCCCCATATCCACGCGCATATTCTGGCTATCAGGCGCCACGGCGCAGCCGCCGTTGACCAGTTCCCCTCTCAGGTGAACCTTGCCGCCGTCGATTACCACGGTATGTGCGTTTACCGCTGAGGCAATCGCAAGGGCAAAAAACAGTATCCCAGTCCTTGTCATCCTTCGTTCCCGGCATTAGCGATTAAAAGACCTCCTCCCTGAGGTCGACCACATCCCTGTACTCAGGCATTACTCGTATTTCATCACGAAGGTAGCGTCAGCGTTCGCCTGGCCTGGCTCGGTGGTCGCAGCAGTGGCTTTATAGCGCGCGGTGAAGTTCAGGGTGTTAGTACCTTCAATCAGGCTCTGCGCGGCAGAGAAGGTGGCACCGTCTGGGGTCAGGACGCTGGATTTGCTGTCGAGGATCTCGATACCCACGCCTTTCGCGGTGTTGTCGTTGTTGCCAGAGGTGACCGCCAGCAGGGTTTTATCCGTCGCGTCGATCTGACCGGTGAATGCCACCGCAGCGGTTTTCGCAACCAGCGGATCGCAATCGTTCAGTTCGATGGTGAACGGAATATTGGAGGTGGTGTCACCCACTTTGGTGAATTTCGCGGTACGGTACTGACCGAGATTAACCGTCTGCTCGGAAGAATCAGTATTTACTGAACACGCAGCATTCACTAATTCACCTTTGAAATGCACGGTACCGCCATTAACGGAAACAGGCGTTGTGGTATCTTCTGCATGAGCGGCACCCGCGACCAGGGCCAAAGTTGCAATAACAGTAGAAGCAATGTTGCTGAGTTTCATGTCTATTCCTTTAAAATGTAAATAACCCTTCCCGCGGATAATCGGGAATAAGAAATACGTTCAATTGATTAATTGAAAGCTTATTTCGGAGGAGACAAAGTAGCTCAGGAAACTATTTTAAAATATGTCAAAACACTGCCATTTTACCAGGTCACATCCTATTCCCACCTAGGAAATTGACCATACCTTCCACAAGGTTTTGCGGCCCCGTGATGAAATCTCGCAAAGGGTGACTGACAGCGGCGCTCGCTTCTGACAAAATATAGGCAATCCCCCCTTTCAAACGTTACAGACGGAATCTTCTCTCTGATGGCAGCAAAGATTATTGACGGTAAAACGATTGCGCAGCAGGTGCGCTCTGAGGTCGCTGAAAAAGTGAAGGCGCGTAAAGCCGCCGGAAAACGCGCCCCCGGGCTGGCCGTTGTGCTGGTTGGCAGCAACCCGGCATCGCAGATTTATGTCGGCAGCAAACGCAAAGCGTGTGAAGAGGTGGGGTTCGTCTCCCGCTCTTACGATTTGCCTGAAACCACCAGCGAAGCGGAACTGCTGGAACTTATTGACACCCTGAATGCCGATAACGAGATCGACGGCATTCTGGTACAGCTGCCGCTGCCTGCGGGCATCGACAACGTGAAGGTGCTGGAACGTATCGCACCGGATAAAGACGTGGACGGTTTCCATCCGTACAACGTGGGTCGCCTGTGCCAGCGCGCGCCGCGTCTGCGCCCGTGTACGCCGCGCGGCATTGTGACGCTGCTGGAGCGCTATAACATCGACACCTACGGCCTGAACGCCGTGGTGATTGGCGCCTCTAACATCGTGGGCCGTCCGATGAGCATGGAGCTGCTGCTGGCGGGCTGCACTACCACCGTGACCCACCGCTTCACCAAAAACCTGCGTCACCACGTCGAAAATGCCGATCTGCTGATCGTCGCGGTCGGCAAGCCGGGCTTTATTCCGGGCGAGTGGATTAAAGAGGGTGCGATTGTTGTGGACGTGGGCATCAACCGTCTGGAAAGCGGCAAAGTGGTCGGCGACGTGGTGTACGAAGATGCCGCGGCGCGTGCCTCATACATTACGCCGGTCCCGGGCGGCGTGGGCCCGATGACCGTTGCAACACTGATTCAGAATACTTTGCAGGCATGCGAAGAGTACCACGACGTAGAGGAAGCATAAGATGGCCACATTTTCATTAGGCAAACACCCGCACGTAGAGCTGTGCGATCTGCTCAAGCTGGAAGGCTGGAGCGAAAGCGGTGCGCAGGCCAAAATCGTTATTGCCGACGGGCGAGTGAAAGTCGACGGTGCGGTGGAAACCCGCAAGCGCTGCAAGATTGTCGCGGGTCAGACCGTGAGCTTTGAAGGTCAGAGCGTGACCGTTACGGCCTGAGCCGTTTGATGCCCGGTGGCGCTGCGCTTACCGGGCCTACGTACTCTCTCCGTTTGTAGGCCGGGTAAGGCGAAGCCGCCACCCGGCAATTTCACTCACCATCCCCTCACACCCATCACGGTTATTTATCGATCAACTTCAAATAATCACTATTTCATCTGTTGAAAGGTGAGATTTCAGTTGCGCGTTTTTCACTCTTTCCCCACGATAAGTAGAACGTTCTACTAAAACGTTCTACTTACAATAACAGCGCCAAAAAAGCGCTACTCGGGGGAAATCAGCATGAGTCTGATATCAGGGTTTGTTAAATCGCTGTCTAAGTTATCGATGATTGGTCGCGCCTTAATGCTGCCAATTTCACTGCTTCCCGCTGCGGGCCTGCTTCTGGCCTTCGGCGATAAGTTCCACCTGCCGCTGATGATGAACGCAGGCGGGGTTATCTTTGATAACCTGCCGATGCTGTTTGCCATCGGCTCTGCCGTGGGTCTGGCGTCGGAGTCCGGCATCGCGGCGCTCTCTGCGGCAGTGTCGGTGTTTGTCACCAATATCACCATCAGCACCGTGCTAAGCATCACGCCGGAAATGGCCTCTCAGGGCGGGAAATACGCCATGGTGGTCGGCATCCCGACGCTGCAGATGGGCGTCTTCGGCGGCCTGATCTGCGGTATTCTCGCGGCCTGGTGCTATAACCGCTTCCACACCATGCAGCTGCCGGAGTTCCTCGGCTTCTTCTCCGGTAAACGTTTTGTGGCGATTGCGACGGCGTTACTGTCGTTCCTGCTCGGTCTGCTGCTGCCGTACGTGTGGCAGCATATCCAGGCCGGTATCGACGCCCTCTCCGTGGTGGTGAACGGCGACAACCAGGCGGCCTCGACCTTTATCTTCGGTCTGGTGGAGCGCGCGCTGATCCCGCTCGGCCTGCACCACATCTGGTATCCGTCCTTCTGGTATTCGTTCGGGGATTACACCACCCAGGCGGGCCAGGTGATCCACGGCGACCAGACCATCTGGTTCAAGATGCTGGAAGAAGGGGTGAAATCCTTCAGCAGCGACACCTACCAGAACGCCGGTAAGTTCATGCAGGGCGAGTTCCCGCTGATGCTGTTTGCGCTGCCCGCGGCGTGCCTGGCGATGTACCACGAAGCGCACACGAAGAATAAGAAAATCGCGGCCGGTATTCTGTTCTCTGCGGCGCTGACCTGCTTCCTGACGGGTATTACGGAACCGGTTGAGTTCACCTTTATCTTCGTGGCGCCGATCCTGTACGTCTTCAACGCCATCATGGCGGGCCTGGCGTACATGACCATGTACCTGCTGCATGCGCACATCGCCAAGTCGTTCTCGGCAGGCTTTATCGACTACCTGTCTTTCGGGATCCTGCCGTCGTTTAACGGCTACCAGACCAACTTCCTGAGCGCCGTTATCATCGGTATCCCAATGGGGCTGATTTACTACTTTACCTTCCGCTTTGTGATCCGCCGTTTCGACGTGAAAACGCCGGGCCGTACCGAAGTGACCGCCAGTGCGAATGACAAGTCCGATTCCGAACTTGCCACCGAAATCATCAGCCTGCTGGGGGGCGCGCAGAATATCGATTCGGTTGGCTCCTGTATCACCCGCCTGCGT
This sequence comes from Enterobacter sp. JMULE2, assembly GCF_013337145.1. NCBI lineage: Bacteria > Pseudomonadati > Pseudomonadota > Gammaproteobacteria > Enterobacterales > Enterobacteriaceae > Enterobacter > Enterobacter sp. JMULE2. Next base: position 7,597 of record NZ_SGWD01000014.1, on the reverse strand, counting down.
CTGGAAGTGGCAAAAAGCGACGCGGTAGATAAAGACGGTCTTAACGGACTCGGTGCGCGCGGCGTGGTCTTCGTCGGCGATAACGGTATTCAGGTGATTTTCGGTGCCAGAGCACAGTTTATCGCCCAGACCATGTCCACCATGATCGGCAAATAATAAGATGCCTGAACGACACGTCTCCTGTACGCTGAGAGACGTGTCTTATCTGGCTGATTATCGGTTAATTTCAGGGAGCGGTTTTGAAGAAAGTCAGCATTATTGATGTCGCAAAGCACGCGGGCGTGTCGGTCTCAACCGTCTCGCTGGTGCTACGCCAGAAAGGGAAAATCTCAGAGGCAACGATCGGGAAGGTCAACGCTGCCATCAATACGCTGGGCTATGTTCATAACGTCGCCGCTGCCAACCTCCGCGCCAACACCTCCAATCTTATCGGCCTGATCCTGCGCGACTTCAGCGACAGCTTTTCCATCAAGGTGATGGCAAGCATTGTTCAGGAACTGGAGAAGCAGGGATACATGGTTTTTCTCGGTCAGCCGCTGAACGACCGGGAACATCTGGAACGGACCCTGCTGTCGTTTAAGCAGCAGGGTGTCGCAGGCGTCATTTATCTTGCTTCTGACACCCGCACCTCTGCTCTGCCGGAGCAAATTCGCCAGTGTCCGCTTCCGCTGGTAGTGGTCTCGCAGTCTCTGATTGATGAAAAATGCAATCTGGTGATGCGCGACAACCGCCAGGCGGCGAACCTGGCCGCGCGCTATCTCATCGAGCGCGGACACCGCACGATCGCCTATATTGGCGGACGCGAGGGCTGCCTTATCCGCGAGCAGCGCCTGCTCGGTTTTCGCAGCGCGATGACGCAAAGCGGACTGGTCTGGCGCGATGACTATTCACCGGCCTGCAGCGACGACACGCAGGCCGCCGCGATGGCGACTCGCCAGCTGCTGGAAAAAAATAACGCCATCACCGCCCTGCTCTGCCATTCGCCGGATGCCATGATCGGCTCTATCTCCGGCATTCATCAGGTGGGTCGCACCGTGGGGAAAGATGTGTTCTTAACTCAGCAGGTGGCGCTGATCGGTTTTGAAGATATGCTTCACGTTAACCTCACATCACCGTCATTCACCTACGTCTCCTCGGCCAGTGACGAAACCGGGCGTCAGGCGGCGGGGCTGATAATCCGCAAGCTGAAAGAGCCGGACTTGCAAACCCAGCGCATTACCCTCTCCGGACAGCTTATCGCGCGCGAATCGGCGTAAAATCAGAATTTAGCACAGGTTTGTAAACGCGAATTCGCTGCTATATTTCCATGATTTGCCATGGATAATCGCAATGCCTACCGTTATTACGCACGCTGCTGTTCCGCTCTGCCTGGGCTTAGGTCTGGGAACTAAAGTCATCCCTCCCCGCCTGCTGTTTGCCGGTATCGTGCTCGCCATGCTGCCCGACGCTGACGTGCTGGCGTTCAAATTCGGCGTCGCCTACGGGAATATTTTTGGCCATCGCGGCTTTACCCACTCACTGCTGTTCGCCTTTGTGGTGCCAATACTTTGCGTGCTGATTGGCAGACGATGGTTCCGGGCCAGCCTGACGCGCTGCTGGCTGTTTTTAACGGTGTCATTGCTGTCGCACAGCCTGCTGGATTCAATAACGACAGGCGGGAAAGGCGTCGGCTGGCTGTGGCCGTGGTCGGATGAACGTTTCTTTGCGCCGTGGCAGGTGATCAAGGTCGCGCCGTTTGCGCTGTCGCGCTACACCACGCCGTACGGGCATCAGGTCATTATCTCGGAACTGCTGTGGGTGTGGCTGCCGGGAGTCGTGCTGATGGGATTGTTGTGGTGGAGACGGCGGTAAAAGAAAGCCGGGTGGCGGCTACGCCTTACCCGGCCTACGATCGTGATTTTGTAGGCCCGGTAAGCGTAAGCGCCACCGGGCGTTACAGACTTACTTACGGCGCCAGGTCGTCCCCTGCGGGCCGTCTTCCAGAATGATGCCCATCTCGGTCAGACGGTTACGCGCCGCATCGGCCGCCGCCCAGTCTTTCGCCTGACGCGCTTCCAGACGCGCCTTAATCAGCGCTTCAATCTCCGCCACTTCGCTGTCGTCCGCCTGCGCGCCGCTCTGCAGGAACGCGTCCGGCTCCTGCTCCAGCAGGCCGAGCACGGAAGAGAGCTTACGCAGATGGGACGCCAGCGCATTCGCCGCGGCCATATCTTCTGACTTCAGGCGGTTCACTTCGCGCGCCATGTCGAACAGCACGGAATAGGCTTCCGGGGTGTTGAAGTCGTCGTTCATCACCTCAACAAAGCGTGCTTCGAACGCCTCACCGCCTGCCGCAGGAACAGACCTGTCGGTACCGCGCAGCGCGGTGTACAGACGCTCCAGCGCCGAGCGCGCCTGTTTCAGGTTCTCTTCGCTGTAGTTCAGCTGGCTGCGATAGTGGCCGGACATCAGGAAGTAGCGCACGGTTTCCGCGTCGTAGTACTTCAGCACGTCGCGCACGGTGAAGAAGTTGCCCAGCGATTTCGACATCTTCTCGCGGTCAACCATTACCATCCCGGAGTGCATCCAGTAGTTAACGTACTCGCCGCCGTGGGCGCAGGTGGACTGCGCGATTTCGTTTTCGTGGTGCGGGAACATCAGGTCTGAACCGCCGCCGTGAATGTCGAAATGTTTGCCCAGCTGTTTGCAGTTCATTGCCGAACATTCAATGTGCCAGCCCGGACGGCCTTCGCCCCACGGGGATGGCCAGCTTGGTTCACCCTCTTTGGACATTTTCCACAGCACGAAGTCCATCGGGTTACGCTTCACGTCAACCACGTCAACGCGCGCGCCGGCCTGGAGCTGGTCCAGATCCTGACGGGAAAGCGCGCCGTAGGTTGGGTCCGTCGGCACGGAGAACATCACGTCACCGTTGTCCGCAACGTAGGCGTGACCGCGTGCGATCAGCTTTTCGGTGATGTCGATAATTTCGTGGATATGGTGGGTCGCGCGCGGCTCGCTGTCCGGACGCAGAATGTTTAAGGCGTCGAAATCTTTGTGCATTTCAACGATCATACGGTCCACCAGCGCCACAAAGCTTTCGCCGTTTTCATTAGCGCGCTTGATGATTTTGTCGTCGATATCGGTGATGTTACGCACATATTTCAGCGTATAGCCCAGGAAGCGCAGGTAGCGGGACACCACGTCGAAAGCGACGAAGGTACGGCCATGGCCGATGTGACAGAGATCGTAAACCGTAATACCACACACGTACATGCCGACTTCCCCGGCATGGATAGGTTTAAATTCCTCTTTTTGGCGCGTCATTGTATTAAAGATTTTTAACATCGAAGATTCCATGTAAACACGTGTGTGGACGAAAACCGGGTATTCTACCCGTAATTCAAACCCGAAGCAGCACACAATGCAAGGTGATCGCATCCTGTGGTTATGCTATAACAAGCCCCTATAGATGACCCGAACGCGGGTCGACGTACCACAATAACGGAACAGGATGCAAAAATGGTTACTTTCCACACTAATCATGGCGATATCGTAATCAAGACCTTTGATGACAAAGCGCCTGAAACAGTTAAAAACTTCCTGGACTACTGCCGCGAAGGTTTCTACAACAACACCATTTTCCACCGCGTGATCAACGGCTTTATGATCCAGGGCGGCGGTTTTGAACCTGGCATGAACCAGAAAGAGACCAAAGAAGCGATCAAAAACGAAGCGAACAACGGTCTGAAAAACACCCGCGGTACGCTGGCGATGGCCCGTACTCAGGCACCACACTCTGCAACCGCGCAGTTCTTCATCAACGTGGCTGACAACGACTTCCTGAACTTCTCCGGCGAAAGCCTGCAGGGTTGGGGCTACTGCGTATTCGCAGAAGTGGTTGAAGGTATGGACGTGGTTGACAAGATCAAAGCCGTCTCTACTGGCCGCAGCGGTATGCACCAGGACGTTCCTAAAGAAGACGTTGTGATTACAAGCGTGACCGTCAGCGAGTAATTCGTGGCGACACTCTTTATTGCGGATCTGCATCTGCAAACGGAAGAACCGGCGATCACCGCCGGTTTTCTGCGTTTTTTACGCGGTGAAGCGAAAAGCGCCGACGCGCTGTACATCCTGGGCGACCTCTTTGAAGCCTGGATTGGCGACGACGACCCTAACCCGCTGCACCGTGAAATGGCAGCCGCCATTCGCGCGCTGGTAGATTCCGGCGTCCCCTGCTACTTCATTGACGGCAACCGTGACTTCCTGATAGGCCAGCGCTACGCCCGCGAAAGCGGCATGACGCTGCTGCCGGAAGAGCAGGTGCTCGACCTGTATGGCCGCAACGTCCTGATCATGCACGGCGACACGCTCTGCACCGATGATACCGGCTACCTGGCGTTTCGTGCTAAGGTCCATACACCGTGGATCCAGACGCTATTCCTCGCCCTGCCGCTGTTTATCCGCAACCGCATCGCCGCAAGAATGCGCGCGGGCAGCAAGGCCGCCAACAGCAGCAAATCCATGACCATCATGGACGTGAACCCGCAGGCGGTCGTGAACGTGATGGAGAAGCATCACGTCCAGTGGCTTATCCACGGCCATACCCATCGTCCTGACGTGCATTCCCTTACCGCCAACGGCGAACCCGCCCACCGCGTGGTATTAGGTGCCTGGCACACTGAGGGATCGATGGTCAAAGTCACCCCAGAAGGTGTCGAACTGATCGCGTTTCCGTTTTAACCTTTTCTCGTCGCTTCGCTTATTTCTCAGCCACGCAACCGTTTTCCTTGCCCGTATAACATGCTATTCTCTGTGCCCTCGAAAGCAGTGTGTTTCGCACCACAGGAGTTTTAAGACGCATGTCTTCCCGCAATAATCCGGCGCGTGTCGCCATCGTGATGGGGTCCAAAAGCGACTGGGCTACCATGCAGTTCGCCGCCGAAATCTTTGACATCCTGAATGTTCCGCACCACGTCGAAGTGGTCTCCGCGCACCGTACCCCGGACAAACTGTTCAGCTTCGCCGAAAGCGCCGAAGAGAACGGTTACGAGGTGATTATTGCCGGTGCGGGCGGCGCAGCACATCTGCCAGGCATGATTGCCGCCAAAACCCTGGTGCCGGTTCTGGGCGTCCCGGTACAAAGCGCCGCGTTAAGCGGTGTGGATAGCCTCTACTCCATCGTCCAGATGCCGCGCGGTATTCCGGTCGGCACGCTGGCGATTGGCAAAGCGGGTGCGGCAAACGCAGCCCTGCTTGCAGCCCAAATCCTGGCGACTCACGATAAAGACCTGCACCAGCGTCTGGCCGAATGGCGTAAAGCCCAGACCGACGAGGTGCTGGATAACCCGGACCCGCGGGGTGCGGCATGAAGCAGGTTTGCGTTCTCGGTAACGGCCAGTTAGGCCGCATGCTGCGTCAGGCCGGTGAGCCGCTGGGTATTGCCGTCTGGCCCGTCGGGCTGGATGCTGAACCTGAAGCCGTACCGTTCCACCAGAGCGTGATCACCGCCGAGATCGAACGTTGGCCGGAAACCGCGCTGACCCGCGAGCTGGCGCGTCATAACGCCTTCGTTAACCGCGACGTGTTCCCTGTCATCGCCGACCGTCTGACGCAAAAGCAGCTGTTCGACAAACTCGGCCTGGCAACCGCACCGTGGCAGCTCCTGTCCGATAAAAGCGAGTGGAATGACGTCTTCGCGATGCTGGGCGAGCTGGCGATCGTGAAGCGTCGCGTGGGCGGCTACGACGGCCGCGGCCAGTGGCGTTTACGCGCAGACGACACCGCCGAGCTGCCGGACGACTGCTACGGCGAGTGCATCGTTGAGCAGGGCATTAACTTCAGCGGTGAAGTGTCCCTGGTGGGCGCGCGCGGGCATGACGGGCACACCGTTTTTTACCCGCTAACGCATAACCTGCATCAGGATGGCATTCTGCGCATCAGCGTCGCCTTCCCGCACGCCAATGCTGACCAGCAGGCGCAGGCGGAAGAGATGCTCTCAGCCATCATGCACGAACTGGGCTATGTCGGCGTGATGGCGATGGAGTGCTTTATCACCCCGTCCGGCCTGCTGATTAACGAGCTGGCACCGCGCGTGCACAACAGCGGCCACTGGACGCAAAACGGCGCGTCCATCAGCCAGTTCGAGCTGCACCTGCGCGCGATCACCGACCTGCCGCTGCCGCAGCCGGTGGTGAACAGCCCGTCGGTGATGATCAACCTGATCGGCACCGATCTGAACTACGACTGGCTGAAGCTACCGCTGGTGCATCTGCACTGGTATGACAAAGAGGTTCGCGCAGGCCGTAAGGTCGGTCACCTGAACCTGAACGACAGTGATACCGATCGCCTGAGCGCCACGCTGGAAGCGATGATCCCTCTCCTGCCGCCGGAATACGCGAGCGGAATTGTCTGGGCACAGTCAAAGCTCAGGTAAGACATCTACGCCGGGGAGTTGACCTTCCCCTTCCCCGGCGTACAATCCCCGCCCATTGCTGCTGAGTTTTCTTCTGGAATAACCATGAACGATGGAACGGACTATCGCGCGATCCTCGCGTCTGATACCCCTTTAATCGACGTTCGCGCGCCGATCGAATTCGCCCAGGGCGCGATGCCTGCGGCGTTTAACCTGCCTTTAATGAACGATGACGAGCGCGCTGCCGTCGGCACCTGCTATAAACGGCAGGGACCGGACGCCGCACTGGCGCTCGGCCATAGCCTGGTGAACGGCGAGACGCGTGAGGCACGTATCAACGCCTGGCGCGAGGCCAGCCTTGCCCACCCGGAGGGCTATCTCTGCTGCGCGCGCGGCGGCCAACGCTCGCATATCTCACAGGCCTGGCTAAAAGAGGCGGGTGTCGACTACCCGCTGATCCGCGGCGGCTATAAGGCCCTGCGTCAGACGGCGATTCAGGTGACCCTCGAGCAGTCACAAAAGCCGATGGTGCTTATCGGCGGCTGCACCGGGAACGGTAAAACCCTGCTGGTGAAGCAGCACGCGCAGGGCATCGATCTGGAAGGGCTGGCGCACCACCGCGGTTCGTCGTTTGGCCGCACGCTCACGCCGCAGCTTTCCCAGGCCAGCTTTGAAAACCATCTTGCGGTTGAGCTGTTGAAAAAAGACGCCTCTCGCTGGGTGCTGGAAGACGAGGGCCGGATGATTGGCTCCAACCACCTGCCGGAGTGCCTGCGCGATCGCATGGCTGAAGCCCCTATCGTTGTCGTCGAAGACCCGTTTGACGTCCGCCTTGAGCGCCTGCGCGAAGAGTATTTCGACCATATGTGGGCGGATTTTTCTGCTGCCTACGGTGAAGAGGCAGGCTGGAAGGCGTACAGCGAGTACCTGCATCACGGCCTGTTCGCCATTCGCCGCCGTCTGGGGCTGCAGCGGTATGCAGAATTCACCGCGCTGTTAGATTCCGCGCTGTTGGAACAGCAACGCTCTGGCAGCACGAACGCGCACTTCAGCTGGCTTGCGCCGCTGCTGAAGGACTATTACGACCCGATGTACGGCTATCAGCTGGAGAAGAAAGCGGAGAAGATTGTGTATCGCGGGACGTACGGCGAGGTTGCTGACTGGCTTAATCGCTAAAAGAAAGCCGGGTGGCGAGGTAAAAGC